>CAWAFZ010000021.1:0-129814 GCA_963781635.1 uncultured Acidobacteriaceae bacterium | reverse complement strand
AACTCGCCGTCAGTGTGCGCCACGTGAATCGATCCCGGACCGATCAGCAACGGCTCTCCCCAGTTGGTCGAGCTTGGGAATGTCGGTGGTAAAGGCCGCGATCATCGTCGGCAATCCGTCCACTGTGCGCAGTCGAAGGAAGGGAAGCTCCAGCGGAAACGTGACCTGCACGGAATCGCCGGCAGTTGCGATAATCTGCCTCCGCAAATCTTGCGACGGGCCGACCAGCCGGTAAAGCAAATCCGCGTGCGCATAATCCGGAATCACGTTGGGAGCGCGTCCGCCTTCAATCAGTCCGATGTTCAGCGTGCACGGCCCGACTTCCGGATCGGAAGGCAACGGCATCGCGCGCAAACGCGTGAGCGCGGGAATCAGCTTGTCAATCGCCGACTCACCCAGTTCCGGATAAGCCGAATGCGCCATGCGTCCGGTCGCGGTCACCTCCACGCGCAACGTGCCTTTCGAGGCGAGCGCAATACGATTCTCTGTGGGCTCGCCGTTGACCAGAAATCGGCAACCGTGCTCCGTTGCTCGCGGCGTATTCGTTCGCCACTTGCGCGCCCAGGCTGTCGCGCTCTTCGCCCACCACAAACAGCAGTCCAACGTAAATGCCCTGCTGGCGCAACCGCTCCGCCGCCGCAATTTGGGCCGCGATGATGCCCTTGGCGTCGCATGATCCGCGCCCGTAAATGCGTCCCGCATCTTCCGACGACGGAATGAATGGAGGCACCGTATCCATGTGCGTGGAGAACACCACCGCGGGATGCGGATGCTCCGCCGAGGTCGCATAGAGGTTGAAGCGATCCCCTTCAACCGGCATCTTCTTGGTCTGATAGCCGAGACGGCAAAGTTCTCCGTAAAGATAATTCCCCACGGCAGCTTCGTTGCCGGTGATGGACTCGATGTCCACGAGTTGGCGCGTGAGCGTTACGGCATCCATGGAGCGAGAGAATAGCAGAAGGTAAACCGACTTCGGACCTCGGACTCGGACCTCAGACCTCGGACCTCGGACCTCGACCCAGACCGGCTCTTTGTGTAATCTGAATCAAGTGATTGCTCTCGAACTCGACCATCCGTTCGCTGTTTCTCGAAGGCCCTGCCGGACGCCTGGAGGCGCTGCTCAACGCCGGCGCGGCGGATGCCACGCACGCCGCGCTGGTCTGCCATCCGCATCCGCTGTTCGGTGGGACGCTGCACAACAAAGTCGTGTTCCATACCATGAAGGCGTTGAACAGCTTTGGCTTTCCCGTGTTGCGCTTCAACTTTCGCGGAACCGGATTGAGTCAGGGCGAACACGACCAAGGCAACGGCGAAGTCGACGACGTTCGCACCGCGCTCGACTGGCTCGACGCCGAGTATCATCTGCCCCTGCTGTTCGCTGGATTCTCTTTTGGAGCGGCGGTTGGATTGCGCGCCGCTTGCCCGGACGCTCGGGTTCGCGCGCGCCGATTGGAGTTGGAATGCCCGTCGGTTCCCGTCGCTGAGGAGACGGAAGTGCCTCGTATCTATACGTTCGATTTCCTGCAACGTTGCGCGAAGCCGAAGTTCTTCGTCAGTGGAGCTCGCGATCAGTTTGGTCCGCAGCGCAAGCTGCAAGCCCTTGTGCGCTTCGCTGCCGGAGCCGAAGAAGCTGGTTCTGATCGAAGGCGCCGATCATTTCTTCGAAGGACGCCTGCGGGAGTTGCGGGAAGCGATTGAAGCCTGGGTGAAGGAAGCTATCAGCTCTCAGCCGTCAGCTCTTAGCTAGATGCGCATCGCATCCAACCTTTCGTTGAAAGCCGGAACTGGCACTAAGTTTTCTGAAGGCTGGACAACGTGATAGCTGAGAGCTCGTCTTTATAATTCCTGCATGCCCGTCGCCGATCGCGAGACCTTCCGGCAGATGCGCGAGCACGCGCGCGACATCTTTCGCCATGCGCTGGAGGAGGCCTCGATTGACGGGGCTTTCGCGCGGCATGTGCATTGCGAGCGCGGCGTGTTGCGCGTCTGCGAAGATCTTTACGATCTGCATTCGTATTCGAGCGTCCTGGTGGTTTCCCTCGGCAAAGCGGGTCACACGATGGTCGAGGCCCTGGCCAGCCAGGTCGGAACTTCGCTGGAGGGCATCGTGGCCAGTTCGGTTGAGCCGCCGACGCAGGTGCGTGGTTTCCGCTATTTTCGCGGCGGGCATCCCATGCCGAATGCCGAATCCATTCAGGCGGCGAGCGCCATGCTGCAAGCGCTGGACTCACAGAACCGGCCTCGCCCTGATTATTTTCCTGCTCAGCGGCGGAGGATCGTCGATCGTGGAGAAGCCTATCGATGACGAGATTTCACTGGACGATCTGTTGCCACCTATCGGGCTCTGGTGCATTCCGGCGCGCCCATCGCTGAGATCAATACGATCCGCAAGCATCTCTCCGCGGTGAAGGGCGGACGGCTGGCGCAAGCGGCGTTTCCGGCGCAACAGGTTTCGCTGCTGGTGTCCGATGTTCCTGACAACACTCCCGACGCTCTTGCTTCCGGGCCAACCATGCCCGATTCCACTACCGTCGAAGATTGTTATCGCGTCGCGGAAAAGTACGACTTGTTGCCACAGTTTCCCCATTCCACTCGCGAACTTTTTGATCGCCACGCGCTGGAAGAAACGCCGAAGTCTGACGATCCGGCGTTTCATCGCTCGCGCTGGTGGACCGTGCTCTCGAACCAGACAGCGATTGAGCAGGCCGGCATTGCCGCAGAACGAGCGGGTTTCATGGTGCATGTGGATAACTCCTGCGACGATTGGGACTACGCGCAAGCCGCGAACTACTTGCTGCAGAAGTTGCGCGAGTTGAGAAAACAATGTCGAGCGCGTCTGCCTGATTTCCGGCGGAGAAATTACGGTGAAAGTGACGAACGGCGGAGTGGGCGGCCGCAATCAGCAATTTGCGCTGGCCTGCGCGGAGAAAATTCAGGAGAGAACATTACCGTGCTCAGCGCCGGCACTGACGGCGTTGATGGAAACAGCCCGGCGGCGGGAGCGATCGTGGACGGCACGACACTCGAGCGCGCGCTAGCTGCCGGCTTGGTGTCCGCGCTGCGCTGGAGAAGTTCGACGCTTATCCATTTTTTCGCGCGCTAGGCGATGCCATTGAGACCGGGCCCACGGGGAATAACGTGCGCGACCTGAGAATTTTGCTGGCTTACTAGGTGCTGGCAGCCGGGCTCAGCAGCCGAGGCGGCTGTCGCCACATACTTTCCCAAATGATATTGAAGAGCTCCTCACGCAGCCTCGCCTTTTACCTGAACTCCGGCCCACTTTTCAAGCAACGTCAGAGTAGCGGCGTAGTCGAGATCCTGGTGGCCATCTTCGGTAGCCATCTCGTAAATTTCCTCTACAGTTTCGAGCGCGGGCAACTTCACGCGCGCTTCTTTTGCGGCGGCCAGCGCGAGGCGGATGTCTTTGTGCATCAGGCGCAAGGGAAAATTCGGTGTGAAGTCGCGGCGCAGCACGAACGGCGCTTTGTATTCGACAACGCCAGAGCGGATCATGGTTGAGTCGATCAGAGCCAGCAGTTGCTGTGGATCCACGCCGAGTTTTGTGGCCAGCGTAAGCGCTTCGGCAAAGCCCTCGAAGATGAGTGCGATTTGCAGATTCATGACCAACTTGGTGGCCTGGCCTTTGCCGTTTTGGCCCATGCGAAAAACTTTCTTGCCCATGGCGGCGAACAGCGGACCGAGCCGGTCGATGCTCGCATCTTCTCCGCCGACCATGAAAATCAGCGTCGCATTCGCCGCACCGATCTTCGATCCGGTCATGGGAGCATCCACATAGCTTGCGCCACGGGCGCGGACGCGCTCGGCAAACTGCACTGTGGCAGAAGGAGAGATAGTGCTCGAGTCGGCGATAATCGAGCCTTCGGCCAGCGACTGCTCCACGCCTTCGGGACCGAACAGCACCTTCTCCACCGCAGCCGTATCGGATACGCATAGCCAGACGACTTCGGCGCCCTGCGCCGCTGCGGCCGGAGTGGGCGCCATGCCCGCGCCCTCGACTAATTTGCCGGGAGTGCGATTCCACACCGTTACTTCGTGGCCGGCCTTGACCAGATTCGTGGCCATGGAGTGGCCCATGATTCCCAAACCTAAGAAAGCGACTCGCATTTCTGAACTTCTCCTCTGATAGCAGAACCTTTCGGATTAGATATGAGCCACAGGATCAAGGTCAAGCAAGTCAGGTGGGCCGGGGATGAAATTGTTACGTCGCACTCGTTCCGAGAAGCCCTCTCTCAAACACCGAAGCCGCGGTATGCAGAAATCTTCACATTCGACAGCCGATCAACTGTCGGGTTATAGTTCCGGGTGATCGGCTCAATCGAACCGATTTTTCGGATAGTTCAACTTCTTCGTCCAGATCTTTCTGTCCAGCCCTGCATATTTATCTCTGCTTACGAAGAAAAAAGGAAGCCTACTATGAAGCACAAGTTGCCCGGTTTCTGCTGCGATCCTCTAGTGATCATGTTGACTTTTGCCACTGCGCTGGCCTTCGTGTCCCCTGCGAGGGCGCAATCAAGTCTGGCGAGAATCAGCGTAGACACCTTCACCAATAAGGATAGCGATCATAGAACCGAAGTCGAGCCAGACACTTTTGCTTGGGGCAACACCATCGTGAGCGCATTTCACGTAGGTCGCCGGCCGGGATCGATCGGATGGGGCAGCGCCGACGTCGGCTTCTCGACTTCAATCGACGGCGGCGTCACCTGGAAATATGGCAGCCTTCCGGACCTCACGGTGAACTATCAAGGCGGAACCTACGGCGCGGCAGCCGATCCTTCGGTGGCCTACGATGCCAAGCACGGCCAGTGGCTGATCTCGACGCTTCCCCTGGTGGGACTGAGCGGCGGCGCTCAGTATATCGGCGACGTCGCGGTAAGCCGTTCGTCCGACGGATTGACATGGGGAAATCCCATCAATATTGATAAGACTCATCTCGACGACAAGAATTGGACCGTGTGCGACAACACGACGACGAGTCCTTATTACGGAAACTGCTACACGGAGTGGGATCAGGCCTACGGAAGCGGCGACGTGTTAATGAGCGTGTCGAGCGACGGCGGACAGACCTGGAGCAAAGGCTTAGCCTCCTCCGATCACGCGGGCGGCTTGGGCGGTGAGCCGCTGGTGCAGCCAAATGGCACGGTGATCGTGCCTTTTCAGGGCGGTGGCATCGACGTTTTCAGTTCCACGAATGGCGGCGCAAGCTGGGCCACGAGCCAGGTTATTGCGAGCATCGATAGCCACCTCGACGCAGGTGGAATCCGAAATCCCAATCTACCTTCGGCCAGCATCGATGGTGCGGGCAAAGTGTTCGTGGTTTGGTCCGACTGCCGCTTCCGCAAGAGCTGCGCTTCGAACGACATCGTGATGAGCTCATCCTCGGATGGCAAGACTTGGAGCGCGGTGACACGCGTTCCCATCGATCCTACGACCAGTACGATCGATCATTTTTTGCCTGGAATCGGTATCGATCCCACGACTTCAGGCAGCACCGCTCATTTGACGATCGTCTACTACTACTATCCGGTCTCGAATTGCACGGCGAAGACCTGCCAGTTGGACGTGGGCTTCGTGACGTCTTCCGACGGTGGCGCAACCTGGACCGCGGGTGCGCAAATCGCCGGGCCGATGCGATTATCGTGGCTGCCGGTTTCCGATGACGGCCCGATGGTCGCCGATTACATTGGAGTTTCGTACGTGAACGGCAATCCCTTCGGAGTATTTGCTGCGGCGCAGGCGCCTAGCGGCACTACGCTGAAGGAATCCATGTACACGACGAAAGCTCCGCTCCCGGCGGCAGGCAGCGCTCCGCACTTCAGCGGCGCTGCGGATAAGCCAGTGGCCGGCGCGAAATCGGATCACGAAATGCACTTCTACTATGACGACGAAGGAAAGAGGGAGATCCCGCGCTCGCGCTGGATTACCAACACTTCTACTTCGGGCCAGTAGACTGAGTTCTGGTTCTCTACATAGAAGCCGCCCGCATTTTCTGCTGGCGGCTTTCATGTAATGGTTCTAATCTTATGGTCGCGGCAGAATCGAAATTGTCACGCCGGGAACGCTTGAAGGACGCCCGTTCTGAACTTGACTGCACTAAAATAGAGCCTGCACCCGACAGCTTTCATCTAATAACTCAGAGCATTGGATGATTAAAGCCACGCTTCACAGTCCGGCCCTGCGCAAGCGCGCATCGCAGTTCGGGCGACTGGTGCGCCACTCGGCTGTGACTCCACTGTGCGGCCAGACCCATAAACCCCGGCTGGTTTCAAACGGCGAACTCGGCGTTACATTCATCGGTCACTCCAGTTTTTTCCTGCAAATTGGCGGCAAAAGCGTAATGATCGACCCTAACTTCGCGCGCTGGCTTTTCGTGCTGAAGCGCCTGCGGCGGCCCGGGCTTCGCGTGCGCGATTTGCCCGCCATCGACCTGGTGCTGGTCACCCACGCGCATTTCGATCATCTGCACCGGCCGTCGCTACGCGCCATCGTGCAAAATAATTTGCGCATTCGTGGATCTGCTCCGGCAATCATTATTCCCAGTCATGTCACCGATCTGGTTTCTGACCTGGGCTTCTCTGAGATTGTCGAGCTTGACTGGTGGAAGAGTTCGCGCCACGGCAGCCTGTCCGTGACGCACGTTCCCTCGCGGCATTGGGGCGCGCGCATCCTCAAGGATTCTCATCGGGGCTACGGCGGATACGTGCTGCACGCGGGCAAGCACTCGGTCTATCACGCTGGCGACACGGCGTACTTTGCTGGGTTTCGCGAGATCGGGCGTCGCCTTTCGCCTGAACTGGCGCTCCTTCCCATTGGCGCATACAACCCGGCGAGCTTTCGAAATGTTCACACCAATCCCGCGGACGCTACGCGTGCCTTCCTTGATTTGAACGCCCGCTGGATGGTCCCCATGCACTATGGAACGTTCCGCTTATCCCACGAGCCAGTCGATGAGCCACTGCAACTGCTTGAGCAGGAAGCGCGTTCGGCGGGGATCAAGGACCGCGTGGTGGTGCTGGAAGAGGGCGTTACAAAGTTCTTCTGAGCGCCAATTCGATAACTATCTTCCGTTCATGAGAATCGCTGTCCGCGAGAGATAGGTTTAACGCTCTCTTTACAAATGTTGGCCTCGTTTGGTGTAGACTTTGTGCCGCCAGAATTCTTCGAGGAGGCCAAACATGGCTGTGCAAGCGATTCCACAGGGTTACCACACACTCACCCCTTACATGACGGTTCGCGACGCGGCCCGCGCCCTCGCGTTTTACAAGCAGGCATTCGGCGCCGTGGAAAGAGGCGTCATGAAAGGTCCGGACGGTAGAGTCATGCATGCCGAGTTGATTATCGGCGATTCCATTTTCATGCTGGCCGACGAATTCCCCCAATTTGGATCGCTGTCTCCCCAGTCGATCGGCGGCAGCGGCATGGGACTCCACATCTACGTCGAGGACGTAGATTCTGCCTTTGATCGGGCCATTGGAGCGGGAGCAACCATCGAGATGCCGGTGGCTGACATGTTCTGGGGAGACCGCTGCGGCAAGCTGGTCGATCCCTTCGGCCACAAATGGTCTATCGCAACCCACAAACGCGACATGTCGCCAGAAGAGATCGAAGAAGCTCAGGAAGAGTTCATGAAGCAGATGCCCAAGAGCGCCTGAAGCCCGCTGTTAGCCCGATTCCGACAGGGCGCGGCCGGACGCCGCGCCCCTTTTTATTTTTCCCAGCACTTCCGTAACGTCCGGTTTCCCGCTATTACATAAGTATTACAGTGTTCCCCCAATTCCCTTGATAAGTTAGGAATGTGCGGTAGCGAACTCAAGACCACGGAAATGGGGCCGATTTTGGAAATGGAACTGGAAAGCCTGGAAAAACGGCAAGCTGCAAACGGGGAAATCAACTGGGTCACTGCAATCTTTATGGCGCTGTTTCACGTGGGCGCCATCGCGGCGCTATTCTTTTTTACATGGAAGGCTTTGTTCGTTGCCATGTTTTTGTGGTGGGTTTCGGGCAGCCTGGGCATCGGCATGAGCTATCACCGCCTGCTCACGCACCGCGGCTACAAAACTCCGAAGTGGGTGGAATATTTTCTGACGGTCTGCGCCACCCTAGCGCTTGAGGGCGGTCCGATTTTCTGGGTGGCCACGCACCGCATTCATCATCAATATTCCGACCAGGATGGCGACCCGCATTCGCCCATCGATGGCAAATGGTGGGCGCACATGGGCTGGATTCTCATGGGCAAGTCCATGCACCATGACACCACCACGCTGGCCCGCTACGTTCCCGATCTCGCCAAAGATAAATTTCACGTTTGGATCACGAAATATCACTACGTTCCCATGATCGTGCTGGGCGTTATTCTTTTCGCCATCGGCGGACTGCCGTTTCTGATGTGGGGGATCTTCATGCGCACCGTGGTCGGCTTGCATGCTACCTGGCTGGTGAATTCGGCCACGCACACATGGGGCACGCGCCGCTTCACCACGCGCGATCTATCCACTAATAGCTGGTGGGTTGCATTGCTCACGTTTGGTGAAGGATGGCACAACAATCATCACGCGCATCCCACGGCCGCCCAGCACGGCTTTACCTGGTATGAGATCGATATGAACTGGTACGGCATCTGGGCGCTGAAGCAGCTGGGTCTCGCCTGGGACATCAAGCGTGTGAAGCTGGCGGATCTGGAAAAAGGCATAGTGCCCACTCCAAATGGGAAGCTGGTAACCGTGGCTTTGCCTGATGCGGCCGCCGCTGGTGACTGAACTAACTTTGCTTTCTCGTAAACCCCGGCCGATTGCAGCCGGGGTTTTTGCCGTCCGTAAAGAGAGATAACACACGAGCCACCGGGGAACGCAGAGGCGGTGTTTCCCATGTTTGCCCTGTGAGCCTCTGCGACCTCTGTGTTGAAGTAATAATTCCCTCAAGACGCGCTAAAATCACCCTGAAGCCATGCGCATCACGAGCCGCCGCGGAACCATCGTTTTCTTTCTTTGCCTGGGCATTGGCCTGGTGGCGCTGGCGGTTGCGCTCAATGTTGGATGGATCATCCTCAACTGGCGCGAGGGCGTGCTGCTGTTTTTCGGCATCATCTTTTTTGCCCTCATTATCGCCGGCATGATCGTGAACACAACTTTCTTGCTGCGCGAGATTCGCCGGAGTGAGCAGCACGATAGCTTCATAAACGCGGTTACGCACGAACTCAAGACGCCGGTCGCTTCCATCCGCTTGCATCTGGAAACTCTGCAGCGTCGCGAGCTGCCGGAGGCGCAGAAGCAGGAGTTTTATCGCTTGATGCTCAGCGACACTGATCGCCTGACCGAGACCGTCGAACAAGTGCTGCGCGCCGGCCGCGCCGGCGACAAGAAAGCGGGACGAGAAAAATCGACGGTCGACTTCCGGCAACTGGTGTGCGAATGCATGGAAGCGGCGCGCGTGCGGCATCATCTGCCGGCCGAAGCTTTGCATTATGAAGAGCCTTCCAGCAACGGCGCAGGCTTGCGCGTGCTGGGCAGCAGCGAAGATTTGCGCACCGCGGTCTTCAACGTGCTAGACAACGCCATTAAATATTCCGGCGAGCGCGTAGACGTCCGCGTGCGCCTTGCTCTGCCCGACGACAAGCGCGTCGTGCTCAGCGTGCGCGATTATGGTGTCGGCATTCCTCCCGACGACATGAAGAGCATCTTCAAGCGCTTCTATCGCGTGAATCACCGCTCCCTGGCGCACGTCAAAGGAACCGGACTCGGCTTGTTCATCGTGAAAGCGATCGCCGAAAAACACGGCGGCAAAGTTTCCGCCGACAGCGCGGGCGAAGGAAAGGGAACCACGATCACTATCGAACTGCCAAGGTTGACGGCATGAGCCGCGTTCTGGTCGTCGAAGATGAGGCGCACCTGGCGCAGGGTCTGTGCTTCAATCTGCAGGCAGAGGGCTACTCCGCCGAGGTCGTCGGAGATGGCGAAGCGGCCACCGAACGTCTCATCGATAAGAAAGAAAACTTCGACGCGATTGTCCTCGACATCATGCTGCCGGGCAAAGACGGCTTCAGCGTGGTTTCCGAGCTGCGCGCGGCGCGAAATTATGTTCCAGTGCTGATGCTGACCGCGCGCAGCCGACCCGAAGATGTGCTGAAGGGCTTTGCCGCTGGCGCCGACGATTATTTGCCCAAGCCTTTCGATCTTTCGATTCTGCTGGCGCGCTTGCAGGGATTACTGCGCCGCAGCCAATGGATGCGGGCCGGGCAGCCGACGGAGAAATCTTCAACAGTTCAGGCTGGAGCCGAATCAACCGAAGTCAGCGACTTCGGAATATTTTCTTTCAGCGGCAAGACCATCGACTTTGGCGGCCTAGAACTGCGCACCGCGAACAATGTGATTCACCTGACCGTGATGGAAGCGGAGTTGCTGCGCCACCTGGTGCGCAACGACGGAAAAATCGTTTCGCGCAAACAGATTCTCGAAGAAGTCTGGGGCCTTCACGAAGACACCGACACTCGCGCCATCGACAACTTCATGGTGCGCCTGCGCCGCTACATCGAAGACGACCCCGCCCAGCCGCGTCACCTGCTAACGGTCCGCGGCGTGGGATATAGGTTTCTGGCAAGTCCGGAGAAGAAGTAGAAGCATTTCCGAAGTTCAGTGCGCTAATTGGGGGGAAGGTGACCTATGGACTCGGCTCTCAACCTTCTAAAGGAAGAAATCAACAAGACCAATGAGCAGGAGCACGATCTCGCGAAATGGAAACTGGGCGTCACCGCCGCACTGGGCGTAGCCGCCTTTGGGATAACCAAGGACAGTAGGTCCAATCATTGGCTGCTTCTTCTGGTTCCCTTTGTTTGCGCCTATATCGACCTATATGCCTATCAGTACCAGGTTCGCATCATGGCGCTGGCAAGATTTATTCGCGACCATTCTGAGCAGGGAAATCTCCTGCCGGAGTACGAGTGGGCCTGTAAAGGATGGCGCAAAAAGCGCGTTTACTCCCTGGGCAGTGCAGCCGGAATCGGCAGCAGCTTTGGCGCATCGGTAGTTGGACCGATATTTTATATGCTGGTTCGCAGCCAGAAATCTGAACCGGATACTCTGTTGGTTCCTTTTTGTTGGGCGCTGGGGATCTGGTTTGTGGGCATATTTCTCATCGTTGTTTTGTGGCTGTATTTTCGGTCGCGGGTCAGGAAAGTCGAAGAAGGCGAGATGGCCCCGCCCGCCGTCGCACCTGCCGCTCCAGGGCCTGGCCATGTGCCTTAAAATCGAAGTTTGAACACTACACACCTTGCGAGGAAAGCCACCATTGACTCTCATCCATAACCGGCAACTCAGCGACATGATCAAGCCTGGATACTCTCTGGCGGAGATTCAGGCGATCTCGTCGTTCCTCGAACGGATGGGAACTCTTGCTTTTGCTGGCTTGAGGAACGGGCTGTTTCCTGCCGCCGCGCTAGGCAGGAAGGGCCGCTATACCGGCTACTCCTATGTTTGGGTGCGTGACAACGTTCATATCGCGCACGCTGCCTTCCGTACTGGCCGCCGCGATGTAGCCGTGCGAAATCTCCGCACTTTGATGAAGTATTTCACCAAATACCGAAAGCGATTCGTCAAGATTATCGAGGGGAAGGTTGACGCCAACATCCCCATGAACCGGCCCCAGATAAGGTTCTGGGGCCCATCTCTAAAGGAACTAAAAGAAAAATGGGCGCATGCGCAAAACGACGCCCTGGGATACTTTCTATGGATGTTTTGCAAACTCGTGAATGAGGGAGCACTAGAACCGACCGCCAAAGAACTGAACACGTTGACGCTCTTTCCACAATACTTCGAGGCCATCCGCTACTGGCAGGACGAGGACAGCGGACACTGGGAGGAAGCGCGAAAGATAGAAGCGTCCAGCATTGGCGCGGTGGTGGCGGGATTAACTGAGTTCAGGAAACTTCGAGATTCCCCCCCCCTTCGTAGCTTTGTCGGGACTATTTACGCCGCGGACCCGATCGATCTGATCGAACGCGGACAAGCCGCGCTCGATGAAATCCTGCCCTCGGAATGTGTTCAGCCGGATCCTGCTAAACAGCGCCGATATGACGCTGCGCTGCTGTTTCTTATTTATCCGCTGCAGATTGTCGAAGGTAGGATCGCCGACCAGATACTGACCGATGTGATCACTCATCTTGAGGGTGAGGTAGGCGTCCGCCGCTACTTGGGCGACTCCTACTGGGCGCCCGACTACAAAAAGAAACTTACACCCGCGGAGCGTACAGCGGACGTGAGCGATGATCCATCCGCCCGCAACCGACTTTTGCCAGCGGTTGGGCTCGAAGCCCAGTGGTGCATCTTCGATCCGATCATCTCCTGCATTTACGGCTTGAAGTTCAAGTCGGACCCGGAGCACCGGGCCAAGCAGACCGAGTATCTGAACCGGTCGTTAGAACAGATTACCGGGGCAAATCAGAAAGACATACCTGCCTTCCGTTGCCCGGAACTTTATTACATGGCGAGCGGCAAATACGTTCCCAACGATCACGTCCCCCTGCTGTGGACACAGGCCAACCTCGTGCTCGCTCTGAAGATTATGGAAGAAAACTGCGAAGACTGCCGGTAGTGGCTCCGGACCTTACGCTCTGCATAACTCCGCCACAAGCGTCTCCCGCCGCCGCAGCGCGATGCCATCTACGCGATTCAGAATCATGAAGTAGATCGTAAGCGAAACTCCCGCCAGCGCCAGCAATATCGCCGTCGCGATCCAGAAGTTTCCGTAGTAGTGAGCGACCCAGAATATGGTTGCGCCCAGGCCCACGACCACGATCTGCAACCCCAAGCTGACCAGGACGGTGACTTGTGCTGCGCGTTGTCGGCCGAATTTGGAGAAATCCAATTTCTTGGGCGAGTAGAGTGAGAGCAGATTGCCCACAGAAAAATTCAGCGGCGCGGCGAAGAGCAGGCCGGCCAGCGTTGCGATCACTACGTCGAGCCGGGGGCGGCCATAGAGGTAGCTTACGCCGATCCACGCGATCAGCGTTTCCACGGCCAGAATGCTGGCGTGGGTGAGATTTTTCGCCAGCACAATTTCGCGAAAGCGCACGGGCGACGCGTAGAAAAACTGGATGCCGCCGGCGTCTCCGCCAAAGTTGTTGTAGACCAAATTGGTGAGCATGAGCAGGGTGTAGCCGGCGGCCGCGGGAAACGCCGTGTCGGGCGTGCGCGACAGAAAGGCTCGCGAGTGGTGCCCGGCACTCATAGGTCCCAGGCGAAAGACGACGAGCACAAACAGCGGCATGATCAAAGTGAGCAGCATGGGTCCGCTGCGCGAGAGATAGCGGATCTCTTTTTCGAAGACCGCCGCAACCGGCGCGGCAAAGCCGGGAAGTACCCAGCCCAGGCGCAGCGAGCGATCTCTGGGTCGGGGCGAAACTGCCGCAACCTCGCTAAGATTTTCGCCGCGGTACTGCGCCCGCAAGCGCATATGCAGGAAGTAACCGATGATCAAAAGAAAAGCGCACAGCAGGACGAACGAAGTCAAGGCGATTCGGAATTCCGAATAGAGACCCTGAGCAATGGCATCGGCAGCGAGGCCTGGCGGAAAAATGCCTTGCACCGAGGCGAGCACTTCGACGAAACGTCGTACCCCCGGCCCCGCGCGCCGGCCGAAATATCCGGTGAGCGGCCCGATGAGTTGGAAGCTCAGCATGAGCAGAACAAAAAGAATGCCGAGAACTTCGCGGGTACGCCTTTGCGCCAGCCAGCGCTCTACCCATGCGAATACCATCTGCATGAAGAGCAGATTGAACGCTGCGAAGGTGAGCAGCACAAGCAGCGTCCAGGGCAGCATCGAGGTGTTGGCAAAAACTATGCCTAGCAGAATTCCAAAGGTCCACAGGCTGCCGAGAGCGGTTGCGGGATCGAATGAGCCATAGGCCAGCCGCACCAGAAAATATGAGCGGTAACTGAGAGGGAAGCGCAGCAGGTCGCTGGAGTCCGGATTATTGGTGAAGGCCGTCGCCATAATTGGAAAAAGTTGCCAGAAGATGGTCACGAACCAGAACAGCAGCGCGAGCAGCATTGGCCTTGCTGCCGAGATCATCCAGTAGGCCGCGATGCCCATGCCGAGTGCTCCGCCCAGTCCGCCGATAGCGAAGGCCACGCCTACGATGATTTGCGAAACCAATTCCATTTTGCCGCGCGTGGAGCGCAGTGCGTTCACAAAGAGCCGCCAGCGCACCCATGCAATGGCCGTGAGTTGGCCACTCCGTTTTGCGACGTTATCGACCTCGGCTTTATCGGTCTGATCCATAATCGTCTGGCCCATGATCGTTCCTCGGAGAAAATGCTGCTCGCACTATCTCATAAATCGCGATCACTTGTTGTACTGGTGGACGCTAGCCAAATGGCCCGTTGCTGGCCCCGTTTAGTGTACTTACGAACAAAGCTCTGTGCACTTCCGGCCCTTGACGGAGCTTTACTTCGGAACTAAGTTGTCTTTAACAATTTTCTAATCTTCCGGCCTGCGGATTGAAAATGCGCCCTCGAACTCTGGCCTGCGCTTGATGATCCTTCTGGCCAAGCGAACGCACAAAACTAATTTGCCTCCCGTTCTCAGGACCAACCCCAGTCGGCTGAGTTCGTGAGCGCGCGCCGTGTCACAAAGCGACTCCGGCGTCAATGCCGGTAGTGTGTCCGCGCTATGTGGACATGTGGAATCGAAGTCAAAGGAGTAGACCCATGCAATGGTGGAAAACGTTCTCGCTCGCGATTGTCTTGATCACAGCCAGTGTTGCCAGTGAAGGACCAAAAGATCCAGGGCCAAGGTCTGGTCCAGCATCAGCGGGAGGATTTTATCCTACGTTGAACGCGACGGAGCAGGCTGCCTTTGCCAACGGTATCTCGCAATTCATTGAAGACGAGCCAGTCCCCGACGTCCCCCAAGGCAATGGCGGGCTGGGGCCGGGATTCAACGGCACCAGTTGCGGCTCCTGCCATTCTCAGCCCGCCACACTAGGGACGAGTCCGAGCCCGACGAGCCCTCAGGTTCCGCAGCCCAATCCGCAGATCGCAGCGGCGGCTGAGATGGGAGCGACGAATATCATTCCGCCGTTTATTACCGCTAGCGGTCCAGTGAGAGAAGCAAGATTCGTGCATGGCCCCGACGGAACTCTAGACGGGGGAGTACACAATCTATTTACCATCGCGGGCCGCACAGATGCCCCGGGCTGCGATCTGCATCAACCTGACTTCGCCACGCAGTTGGCAGCGAACAATGTAATTTTTCGAATCCCGACGCCGCTGTTCGGATTGGGATTGGTGGAGAACACACCCGATTTCGCGTTGCAGGCCAACCTGAACAGCACGGCCTACCAAAGGCAACGACTGGGCATCGCGGGAAGATTTAACCTGAGCGGCAACGACGGCACCATCATGAAGTTCGGCTGGAAAGCTCAGAACAAATCGCTCACCATTTTTTCCGGTGAAGCCTACAACGTGGAAATGGGCATCAGCAACGATGTGATGCCGAACGAACGCAACGTGATCAAGGGCTGCGTCTTCAACGCTACTCCGGAAGATACGCATTCTCAGGCCGGCGGCTCCGACGTGGATGCCTTCGTCGATGCCATCCGGCTCTCTGCTCCAGCAACGCCGGCTCTTTCAACCAGCAATACAGCGTCCGGACGTCAGGCCTTTGAAAAGGCCGGATGCGCCTTGTGCCACTCCCCAAGCTTGACCACTTCTCAATCCCTGAACACGGGAATGAGTTATGTTCAATATCATCCCTTCTCCGATTTTGCCTTGCATCGTATGGGCACCAACCTCGCGGACGGAGTGAATCAAGGCATGGCCACGGGAGACGAATTTAGAACCGCTCCGCTGTGGGGCATTGGGCAGAGATTGTTCTTCCTGCACGATGGCAGGACTTCAGACTTACTCGACGCGATTAACCAGCATGCTTCACGAGGATCGGAGGCGAATGAGGTAGTGCGAAAGTTCCACACACTATCTCCCGGCGAGCAGCAGAGTATCCTCGACTTTCTGCGATCGTTGTAAACGAAAAGGCGCCTGCCGATCGGAGCAATCAGGCTGAATGGCATTCTCAACCGAGCCACGAAAGCTCCTGGTCGGCAGGGCGTGAGCCGCCCACGGTGCGCAAGAAAATCTGCTCCAGCGTCATCTTTTCTCCGGATAGCCTTGCGCCGTTAACCGAACCGTCGCCTGAATTATCAACTAACCCCGCAGGCGTTTGCGCTTCGACCCCGGCGCGCAACTCTTCGAGCGAACCCTGCGCCACCAGCCGTCCGTGGTGAATGATGGCGACGTGGCTGCACAGGCGCTCGACAATTTCGAGCACGTGCGAAGTGAGAAAAATCGTGGCCCCGCGCGCAATCATGCCTTGCAGCATCGCTTTCAGGGTTCCGGCCGCAATGGCATCCACTCCCTCGAATGGCTCATCAAGGAATAATACCTTCGGACCGTGAATCACGGCCGCTGCCAACGCCAGCTTTTTCTGCATGCCGTGAGAGTAATCCGTGACCAGCTTCTTCGGCTGATCGGCGAGTTGCATGAAGGCGAGCAATTCTACCGTGCGCTTAGCTGCGATTTCGCGGTCGAGTCCATACATCCGCCCGGCAAAGTTAAGGAACTCAGCCCCAGTGAGCCGCCCGAAAAGCGCCATGCCTTCCGGGACGACTCCGATCTGCCGCTTCACTTCAACGGGATGATTCGCAAGATCGAGCCCGAGAATTTCGATGCGCCCCGAACTCGGCGCCAGCAAGCCGGTCAGCATCTTGATGGTGGTGGATTTGCCCGCGCCGTTCGGTCCCAGAAAGCCGAAGAATTGTCCGGGAGAGACTTGCAGGTTTACGCCATCGACGGCGAGCAGCTCTCCGAAGCGCCGTGAGAGGCCCTGAGTTGAAATGGTAGGAGAGAGAGGCATGAAACCCTTGAATCTAGCACAACCGCGAATTCGCCGCCCCAGTGACGCCAGGAGTGCCGGTCTTATAAGAATCGCTTGAGCCCTGGCGTGGACTGCGGCCACCACGAGGAAAGCAGACAAGAGGAAAAACGCGTTTCACCGAATTGGACCCCGCTAGTCTGCCTGGATGTTGAGCTTTGTCTACAGCAAGTGAAACCGCGTACCCAGAGCGGATTTCGATGATATAGTTTCTAGCCGTTAGTCGAATCGAAGCAGCTTTCAAATAGGGCCGAAACAGGGGATAAAGATGGCAAACGAGCGAATCAGGCATTCGATCATCAAGTCACAGCTTGTCTTGGGGATGGTGGCGACGTTGATGGGCGCTGCTTGGGCGGCGAGCACGCCCCAAGTGATTTACAGCTTCGGCGGCGGAGCCGACGGCGAATATACCGACACGGAACTAGCAGTCGACGCTGCCGGAAATCTCTACGGCACGTCGGTGCAAGGTGGCACTTTCGGCGGTGGCACAGTGTTCGAGTTGTCACCGTCCGCCGGCGGTTGGAGCCACACCGTACTATACAACTTCACGGGGGGCCCCGACGGAGGCGAGCCTTACAAAGGCGTGACTCTTGACCCTCAAGGCAATCTCTACGGCACCGCGGTCACGGGCGGCGGTGGCTCCTGCGAAGGTGGCTGCGGCGTGGTTTATAAGGTTGCCAAGTCCGGTGGAAGCTGGTCGCAAAGCGTCATCCACGCATACACGGGCGGCAAAGATGGATCGGGCCCCGGAAGTCCAGTTGCGTTTGATCAACAAGGCAATCTCTACGGAACCACTCCCACCGGTGGCGCACTCGGATTTGGTGTCGTCTATGAAATGAAGCCCGGCGCCCATGCCAGCTGGAGTCTGAAGGTGATCCATACATTCACCGGCGGGAGAGACGGGTTGGGCGGCGGCGCCAGCCGCTTGCTCGTGGATGCGGCAGGCAATCTTTATGGTGTGAACACCGTCGGCGGAGCGCATGGCTCCGGTAACGTATTCGAACTCTTGCGCAGCGGCAGCCAATGGAAGTTTGCAACGCTTTATTCATTTCATGATCAGCCCGATGGGGCGTCCCCATACGGCGGAGTCACTTTCGGCAAGGATGGCAACCTGTACGGTACGACGTACTACGCCGGGGCGAACGATGTCGGCACCGTTTACAAGTTAACCAACGCCAACGGTTCGTGGACGGAATCTGTCCTCTACAGCTTTAAAGGCGGAAGTGACGGAGACAGTCCCATCAGCACGCTCGTTGCGGATGCAAGGGGCAATCTGTATGGAACGACAAGCGACGGCGGTTCGCCGGCCTGCGGATGCGGCACGATCTTCCGCCTGACTCCAGGCAGCGGTGGTGCCTGGACGGAAAAAGTAGTCTACCGTTTTCCCGGCGCGCCACAGGCCGGCTTTGCCTACAACGGCATGGTCTCTGACACGAAAGGAAACTTCTACGGTGCCACGGTGCACGGGGGCAGCGGTAACGATGGCGCCATTTATGAGTTCACACCCTGACCAGAAAGAGCAAAACGCCCCCGCCGACGGCTTGGGCCTTTTAGTCTCAGATTCTCGACCGCGCCTGATACATGAAAATCTTCTACCCGTGCGAGCTAAAAACCAGCGCGGGGAGAAGGGATGCCGTCCCATTGTTCTCTCGCGGTTGATTCCTCACCATGTTTTACATTTCCATGACAATTGTTTCGCAAGTGCCGAATATAAAGCGGAAGTCTTCTCCCCTGCGCCGATTCTCCACTCCAGGAGGTTAGCCCGATGAAAACCAAAGTTCTCTTCGCCTCTCTTTTTGTGCTGCTGGCAAGCGCTGCCCTCGCCAGTTCGCAAGCGGATGTCGCCTTCACCTTTGTCTGCAACGGCAAGACAGCAGGGCCTTGTCCCGACGGAGCCAGTCCAAATTCTCTGATCCAGGGTTCAGATGGCAATTTTTACGGCACAACTGCGAACTCCGGAGATAAGCCAGGCGGTCTCTCGCTATTCGGGGGCACCGTATTCTCGCTTACGCCGGCAGGCAAATTCACCTTGCTGCATACTTTCACTCCAGGTCTCAAGAAGAACTTCGCCAACGGCTCAGTCCCGGACTCAATCACCGAAGGTCCCGATGGCAAGCTTTACGGCCTGACCACCGAAGGCGGCATCAACCCCGGCAACGCAGGTTTCCTCGGCTACGGGGTCTTATTCCGAGTCAACAAGGACGGCTCCGGCTTCCAGGTCGTGCATAAGTTCTGCTCCTCAGGGATCTACTGTCACGATGGCGTCTATAGCGCAGGCCAATTGCTGGTGGGAACGGATGGCAATCTCTACGGCGTGACCTCGCAGGGAGGGACTGGCGTCGGCTGCCGGGGAGGCGGTTGTGGCACGATCTTTCGCGTTACACCATCCTCTGGGGAGTACGAAGTCGTTTTCAGCTTCGGTGCTGCGAACGGTGGAGGCTTTCCCAGCGGCATGATTGAGGCGGCCGACGGCACTTTCTACGGCTACTCCGCAGGCGGCCTCTTTAACTACACCGCAGGCACAGGAGCCTTCCAATTAAACTCTGTGGCCTTCCAAACCGGGTGTCCTGGACTTTTCTGCTTCGCCTCGAATGTGTTCGCTTTCGGCGCGAACGGCAACGTGTACGGCTTCTACACGGTGTACGGATCGACCGATACCGGAGCTTACGAAGTGCAACAGGATGGCAGCAACTTCCAGCTCTTCTCGCCGCTATCTTCCGGCATCGGCTCCGAGTTGCTGCTGGCCAGCGATGACAACTTCTGGTCCCCCCAGAGCACCAGTGGCTTTGGAGACATCGTCACGCTTTCGCCGGCGGATGGTACCGTGATCCAGACTCTTACGCCCTTCAGTTCGGCGGTCTCGAATCCGGTCGTGATTATCGAGGCCAAAGACGGCACGCTTTGGGGTGTGGGCGCAGGGCAAGGAACAGTGAGCGGATCAGGCCACCGTTCCGGCGGTACTATCTTCAGCTTAAACGCGGGCTTAACGCCGCGCTAGGAACCGATTCTGCTTCACCTAGTAAGATAAAACACCCCAGCTTTGCGGCTGGGGCGTTTCGTTTTTCGAAAGAGAAAGTTCTAAAACAGATTCCACAGGAACTGGTTGTAGACCTCATGGTGAAACTGCACCTCTGGAGCTTTCACGAAAGTTCCGAGCGAGCGCGCGCAGCGATCTGCCGCCGCCTGCTTCAAGTCGGCATAACGCCCTTTCACGTCCTCACCGAGAATCTCTGTCGTCCACTCCGATTTGCGGAAGTTCGCCAGTGCGTCGTAGATATTGTCGGGCAAATAGCGCTCGGCCTGGCGCAGATTCTTGATCTTCGCCGTGTCGCCGTCGAGTCCCGTCTTGAAGATCGAATACATCACCAGGTAAGGATTCGCATCGGGCGCGACCGAACGAACCTCGACGCGCATACTCTTCTCATTGCCGATGGGAATGCGAATCATGGAGCCGCGATCCACCGCCGACGCTTTGATCTGGTTCGGCGCTTCGAAGTGCGGATCAAGCCGTCGATAGGCATTCACGCTGGCGTTCAACAGCAGGCAAATATCGTTGCCGTGAGTGAGTATGCGATCCACGAACGCCCATCCCGTCTTGCTGAGCATCTCTTCGCCCTTCGCATCCCAGAATAAATTCTTGCCCTCTTCGCTGATGGAAACATTGGTGTGCATGCCGCTGCCGTTGACGCCCACCACCGGCTTGGGCAGAAACGACGCCGTCAGCCCCATGTTGGTCGCCACCTGCCGGCAGATCAATTTGTAAAGCTGAATCTGGTCTGCGGCCGCCACCACTTCTCCGTACCCATAGTTAATTTCAAATTGCGAAGGCGCGACCTCAGGATGATCTTTCTCATTCTGGAATCCCATGGCGCGCTGCACTTCGGCCGTTGTGTCGATAAAAGTGCGCAGCGGATCGCCCGGCAGCGAGTGATAGTAGCCGCCGGTATTGACGTATTCAAATTTGCCGGTTTCGTGGTAACTGCGTTCGGCATCGGCGCCTTTGAACAGGAAACCTTCAATCTCATTCGCCGCGTTCAGCGTGTAACCTTTTTTCTTGTGCAGATCGGCAGCGTAGCCTTTGAGCACGCCGCGAATGTCGGCGGTGTATGACGTACCGCCCTTATCGATGACTTCGCCGAACACCAGCACCTTGCCAGAGCCGAAGACATCCGCCGGGCCCCAATAGAACGCCGACCAGTCGATCCCAAGTCGCAGATCGCTTTCGCGCTGCGCAGTGAAGCCCCGAATCGAAGAGCCGTCAAAGGTCAGGTTGTCCCAGCTCTTGATAAGAAACTTCTTATCGTAATCCAGCATGTGGAGCCGGCCTTCGAGATCGCTAAACATGACCGTGATGGCCTTGATCCGCTTTTCATCGGTCAAATACTTCAGCCGCTCCTCCTGAATCTTGTGGATGGCAACCCGCTTCCTGCGCTGCTCCTTTGCGTTCAGATTCAGTTCTTCGAGTTCGTCGTAAGTGAGAGCCAGGAAATTGCGCAGTTCGTTCGGCATGGATGTTTTTCAGTCTCCTAAATTGACGGTCAGCAAGAATAGCATTTAGCGGTTAGCGATTGGCAATTAGCCGGATTGGCTAAGTGCAACTGCTAAGTGCTAATGGCTAATAATGCAGGCGATCGAGATGGCTGGAATTTCAACTGGGAAGGATAACGCGAGCACCGCGCCCTCGCCAATCGAAAAAGCTGATGCAACGCATAAAAGAGATTTATTTGGGAGTCATTTTCGGATTTCTACCTTGTGCCCAATGCATGCGCCGGCAGTAAGCTGATCATCACACCCAGCGTGGTCAAAAGCGCGATGAAGTAAATCGTGATCGCAACGCTGGGACGCTCGGGAAGATTTCCTCCAAAGAAGGCTTGATATCCCGCGCCCAGCGCTACCAGAAAAAACATGTTCTGGCCCAGCAGCAGCCAGAGGGCCAGGCACGCTGTCAGCAAAACGAGTCGCTCCACTTTGCTCAGAGCCAGAACAGCTTGGCCACCGTCGAGCACCCAGACCGGAATCAGGTTCAGGAGATTCAAAACCGCGCCTACGCGCGCCAACGCCGCCCATAGCGGATGTCCCGTCTGCCACCAAAGCGTGGCGCAGGCTACCGACGCGAACAAGCCCGCCAGCGGCCCCGCGAGGCTGATCGCGGCTCGCGTCTCAAGAGGCACGCCCAGCGCCTGCCAGCGCACGTAAGCGCCCAGGCCGGGCAAGAACACAGGCATTTCGGCAGGCAGCCCGCGGCGCTTGATGTCGATGAAGTGCCCCATCTCGTGCAGCAGAATCAGCACCGCGAAGCCGATGCCGAACTTCATGCCGAAGGCGGCCCAATAGAGTCCGATAAAGGCGGCAAAGCTCAGAAGAAATTTCAGCTTGAAGAGCGCTGTGAGCAGAAATTTGCCTTTGGCCAGCAGCAAAGCGATCGGCCCCACCGGGCCTAGCTTCTTGGCCCACGGATTCTCGCTCGGCGGCGGAGCCTGCGTCTTACTCACCACGCCGTCAAGCGCGCGTACATGCTGCTGAATCCAGTCGGCCTGCCGCGAGTTTGACGGCAGCAACGGCAGCCCCAAGAGCCAGCGTTCCCGGGCCTGGCGAAGATCTCCCCTGGCTTCGAGTGCCTTTGCCTCAACGGCCAGTCGATCGAGTTTCTCGGAGTGTACGAGGGCATGGCATTGGTCGCACGCCAATGCTCCAGGCGCAAGTTGGCGAGAACAGCGTTGGCAATTACGAATAAGCTCGGGAGTGATTGGGGACACGGCTTCGAAAGAACGTTCTGCAATTCTACCCGAGACTTAATGGGAAGGCTGCGGGGAATCGTTGAAAGGCCCGTAAATCTCCGTCGGTCGGCCGGCAGTCAACCTCGCCGCGATTCTCATGCCCACGGCGAGAATCACCAGGCCGATCAGCCAGCTTACAGTTGGACCGTGTCCCCAAATTTCGAGAAAAGGTGAAGCCAACCCGAGAATGGCAGTCCGCCACAACCAGGCCCCGAAGCTCATCCGGGGCGGAGCCGGTTTAGGCGCTGGCTGAGAAGGTGCACGTCCCGACTCAGCTTCCAGTTGCCGTTGTTCCTCTTCCAACTGTTGTTGACTCTGTTGTCGCCGACCTTGTTGTTGTTGTTGCTCCTGCCGGTGTTTGCCGGCGTAATGAATCCAGACCGGAATCGCCGCCATCGAAACTGCAGCGTATGTCAGCAAGACGGCAGCGATCTGGTAACGCCTGCCGCCCACGCCGTTCGATCCTTTCATCATCGCCTTGCCCACCATCCAGCCCACGGCTAGTGAAACGTACCCGATGATCAATCCGGTCGCAATTTCGAATGTCGCGTAAAGAATCATGCCTGCAATGGCCGCAGCCACCCCATAAACCAGTGCCCGGATGTAGGCCGCATGGCTATCGCTCGTGAGCGTGCCGCGCATTTTCTCGGCGCAGCTTCCGCAAGCCATCGTCTGGTCGATCCGGTAATAGTTGCCTGCTATTGGCTGGTGACAGTACTGGCAGTGGTCGTTGCCTGGCTTTCCGAGGTACTCCGCCGTGCCAAATTGCGGCGAAGGATTGTTCAGGCTTTCATTCATGGCCCGGTACGATAGCACAGGATTACACCGCGAGGAAGTGAGAATCTCAGCCCCAGATTTTCCCAGAGCTGTGACCAACCGGCGAACTGCAGGCGAGGCAGAGAAAGTCGTCCGAAGAGACAAAACGACCTGAGACAAGGCTATTCGCCTACTGCTTCCATTGGTTGTCGATCTTCGGGGGATGCTGCAAGGTTTGCATGACCACGCAATACTGTTCGGTTTTCGCCTGCAGGGCGCTTAGCTGTTCGGGAGTTGCCGCTGGGGCGCGAACGTCGAAGAGGACTCGGATGTTCTCGAAGCCCACCGGGGCCTGTTTTGATATCCCGAGCGTGCCTTGCAGATCGAGATCGCCCTCGACTGTGACCTTGATGCTTTCGGTCGGGATGCCCATTGCGGCGGCGACCATTTGGCAAGTGATCTGCGCACAGGCGGCTAAGGCGCCGAGCAACAAATCTCCGGAGCAGGCGCCGGTGCCCGCGCCGCCAACGCCTTGATGGGCCTGGGCGTTGTAGATGGCGCGGCCGAGATCAACCGAACAGGCGATCGGGGCATCGGTTTGAGTGCCGTGGGCGGTAAGAGTAATTCTGGAACTGGACGGCTCCTGGCGGTAGCGGTCCTTCAACGGGCGCTGCAACGATCGAATATCCATGAGTCCCCTGTGAAATCTGGGGTATTATAAACTCATTCATATCTACGGGGTGCTGCCGCATGCGGTGGCAGCGACTAAGATTCAATTTTGAAGGCCCGGCGACGAGCAACCACCTGGCACGCCGTACGTGCGTCAGAGAGGTCCATGAGTTCTCCTCCCATGATCGGTAGCGAGCGGTCCACGCTGTCGCCTGGCAGTCGCTTTGGAAGCTACGAAATTCTCCAGCGATTGGGGGCTGGCGGGATGGGCGAGGTTTACCGCGCCCGGGACACCCGCCTCGAACGTGAACTGGCGATCAAGACTCTTTCGCCGAGCCTCTGTTCTCATTCGGAAGCTTTATCACGCTTCGATCGCGAAGCTCGCTCGGCTTGCGCGCTGAATCACCCGAATATCGTGACGATTTATGAACTCGGGCAAGTGAATGGCACGCACTACATCGCGATGGAACTGGTTCAGGGAGAAACGGTGCGTGCGCTGCTGGCTTCTGGCCCAATTCCATTTCGCAAGTCCGTGGCCATCGCGGCACAGGTTGCCGATGGTCTGGCCAGGGCGCACGAGAGTGGCATTGTTCATCGCGATCTGAAGCCGGAGAACCTGATGGTTTCTGGCGATGGCACGGCCAAGGTACTCGATTTCGGTCTGGCGAAACTGCTTAGGCTCGAGCCTGCCGATAGCTCCAACACGACCACTACGATCACCGAACATGGCACGGTCATGGGCACCGTCGGCTACATGTCGCCGGAGCAGGCGACTGGCGGCGACGTTGATTTTCGTTCTGACCAGTTTTCCTTCGGATCGGTCTTGTACGAAATGGTCACAGGATCGCCGGCGTTTCGAAAAAAGACTCATGCGGAAACGCTGGCCGCGATTCTTCGTGATGAGCCGGAACGCCTGGGAGCCAAAATGCTGCAGGCGCCTGCTCCATTTGTATGGATCGTGGAGCGCTGTCTGGCCAAAGACCCGAAGCAGCGCTATGGCTCTACGAGAGACTTGGCTCGCGATCTCGCCGCCGTGCGTGACCGCCTGGCCGATGTGCCGGCTCGCGACGCGGAACCTCGGCCTAATAATCTTCCGGTGCAGCGGACGGCGTTCATCGGACGAGAGCGTGAAGAAGAAGCTCTAAGACAGCTCTTGAGCCGCGCGGATGTACGGCTCGTGACGCTTACCGGCCCGGGCGGTATCGGGAAGTCGCGGCTGGCCCTGCATGTGGCGGGCGAAATTGCCAGCCAGTTTCCAGGCGGTATTTGCTTTGTGGCTCTGTCGGCGGTTAGCGAACCTGGACTGATTCCTTCTACGATCGCACAAGCGGTGGGCGTGCGTGAAGCCGGAAACCAGTCGCCGCAAGAAAGACTGGAAGAGTATGTGGGCGCCCTGGACCATCCGATGCTGCTCCTGCTCGACAACTTCGAGCACCTGGTTTCGGCAGCACCGATGATTGCCCGGTTGCTTACCCAGGGGCCGAGGCTTAAGGCCGTGGTCACCAGCCAGGCGCCGCTGCACGTTTACGGGGAACATGAATTTCCCGTTCCTCCGCTGGTGCTGCCGGATCTGAAATCCATTCCGCCGCTGGAAGAGCTTGCACATCTCCCTGCGGTTGCGCTTTTTGTGGAGCGGGCCAAGGCGGTAAAGCACGATTTCGGGCTGACTAAGGAAAATGCAGCCACGGTGGCGGCGATCTGCGCTCGCCTGGACGGCCTACCTCTCGCGCTCGAACTCGCGGCCGCGCGCATCAAGCTGCTTTCGCCGTCGGCCATGCTGGCACGCCTTGAAAGCCGGTTGAACCTTCTGACCGGCGGCGCGCGCGATCTACCTAGCCGGCAACAAACCCTTCGCAGCACCGTGGACTGGAGTTACGGCCTGCTCAATGTGGCCGAGCAGACTCTCTTCCGTCGCCTCGCCGTGTTCTCAGGCGGCTGTACTCTTGAAGGCGTCGAGGCGGTGTGCGACACCAAAGGCGATCTCGGACTCGACGTGCTCGACGGCATGGCGTCCATGGTGGATAAGAGTCTGGCGCTGCAGGTGGAGCAGGCCGATGCAGAAGCGCGCTTCTATACCCTTTCCACCATTCGGGAATACGCTCTCGAACGCCTGGCTGAGAGCAACGACGAAGCTGGCACTCGCCGGGCTCATGCCGCTTATTACCTGGTGCTCGCAGAAGAAGGCGCTGAGGATGTGGTCACGCACCCGGAATGGCTTGGTCGTTTTGAGGTCGAACACGATAACTTCCGCGCAGCGCTGGATTATCTGATCAAGACGGGAGACGCGGAATGGGCGCTTCGCCTCGGGGCTGCACTGTTTCCTTTCTGGGAGACGCGAGAGCATCTTAGGGAAGGCCGCGATGCGATTGCCCGGCTGCTTGCCATGAAGGGAACGGCGGCCCGTCCCAAACTCCGGGCGCGGCTACTGTTTGCCGCGGCGGTTCTGACCAGCGAGCAGGGCGACTCCGCGGCCGCCCTGCAACTGTTCGAAGAGAGTCTGGAGACCTGCGTCGAGCTGAACGATAACCGGGGTGTGGCCGTCGCTTTGAATGCTTTGGGTCTATGCGCTCGCGATCGTGGCGAACTCACCCATGCGTCCTTGCTCTTCGAGCGCTGTATCGCGATCTGGAAGGACCTTGGCGATTCCGCAAACATCGGGAGGACGCTCAGCAATCTAGCGGGAGTTATGAAGCTGCAGGGGGAACACGCCCGCGCCTCCTCGCTCTACGAAGAGTGTTTGACCATGTTTCGTAAAGCGGGAGACAGCTCCGGCGTGGCTTGGACGCTGAATTGCCTGGGCGACGTCGCCCGTGAAAAAGCGGACTTCGCCGCGGCGCGCGCGTATTGCGAACGAAGCTTAGCCGCCTTTCGACAACTGCGGGATGGCTGGGGAATCGCGAGCGCCCTCTCGGATCTGGCCAACCTAAGCTGCGACCAGGGCAATAACGACGAAGCGAGGCGTCTCTACGGCGAGAGCCTCCGGGAGTTTCAGGACCTCGGCCACAAGCGCGGAGTAGCGAGAGTACTGGAGTGTCTGGCCGCCAGCGCCGCAGCGCAATCGAAGCCAGAGCAGGCCCTGCACCTGGCCGGCGCCGCAGCCGCACTTCGGCAGCGTTTGGGTGCGCCTCTCACGCCCGCCGAGCAGCCTAGACTGGAAAAAGCTCTGGAGTTTGCGCGCCGTACTTTGGGCAGTGCCGCTGGTCTAACTGCGTGGATGGAAGGTTGGGAAACGCCGGTCGAGCAAGCGATTCAGAAAGCGTTGAGCGATCCGAATGCTGACGCCGAGTCAACCGCCAGGACGCAAGGGTAGATCTGCTTGAAGTTAGCCGGCGGTGTCAGGACCGATCATGCTCCGCACCGCTGAAATGCGATTCGCCGGAAAACCTCCGCGGCGGGCGTGTTCGCGAACTGTCTCCTCATCCGGCGCCAGGTAGACACAATACACTTTGTCGCCGGTGACGTAGGAGTGCAGCCACTTGATTTGCGGCCCCATATCCTTCAGCACGCCGACCGACTTTTTGGCAACTGCCTGGAGCTCCGCTTCCGACAAATTTCCTGCGCCCGGGATTTCCCGCTCGATTACGTATTGCGGCATATAGTAACCTCACCCGTCGGTCATGGTAGCAGATTGTTTGTGTCCAAGTGGATCACAGCGGGCCAGGGCTGCGCAGTACTCAGGGCTGGTTGTAGTAGCTGGTCCGTGTGCGTGCGGTTGCCCGGCTTGTCCAAGGTGACCTTGAGGGAGTGACATTCGTTCGCTTGATCGGCGCGATTGGGGCTGAACGATAGAAAGCAAGAAATAAGTCGCATCGCTGGCGCAGTCGGCGATTGCGGTGAGTCGAATGGCTGCAGGATTCGGGACGCAGATTTTTCGATCCGAAGGATCGAAATTATGCGGTCTATGGCGTTGATTAAGAGTGTTCCAATGAGGATGTACCGTTATTTCTTGGAGGTCCCCGATGAACTCAGATTGTCCTCCCACTTCCCGACCACCCTACCGCGACGAAGAACTCAAAGCACCGTCGTCTCGGCTCACCGATGAGAAAATCTCAGACGACAGCGGGACGGAAACCCAATCGGACAGCGCCCTCAGGCCTGCCGGACTGCGGAATCCCTTCTGGAAGTAGGAACTTGCGTCGCTGCGGCAACAGCCAAGGGCAGAGGTCCTGCGCTTAGGATTACAGAACTATTTGCCTAGCGCAGGATCGGCAGGCAGAGGCAGGGTTTTAGCGCAAAGGGAAGCTTCGCCATTTCCTCAAGAGCTGGGTGCAACTGGCCGTCGTGGCAGGGTTCCAGCGTGATGACAAACGGCAATGCGTTCTTGTCGAATCCTGGTTTCTGCAGCACCGCGTCAATGTTCAGTTGGTGAGCGGAGAGAATCGCGGCCAGCCCGGCGATAATGCCGGGCTGGTCTTTTACCATAAAACGCAGATACCACGGCGTTACGAAGTCGCAGCTGACCTTCGGGCGGGCGAGTTGCAACTGGCGATGCGGACGCGGCCCAGCCGCGAGATTTTCCGCGACAAACATCAGATCTGAGACGACTGCCACAGCGGTGGGATCGCCTCCAGCGCCCGCGCCTAGAAACGCCATATCGCCGCCGAACACTCCGGAAGTTAGGACCAGATTCAAATTACGCTGCACGCGCCCGAAAGGGGAGGCGGCGGGAACCAGGCTGGGACCAACGTCTGCCAGGAGCGAAGCGTCTTTGAGTTCGGCGCGCGAAATCTGGCGGATGGTGCAGCCCAGATCGGCAGCGTAATCGAAATCGACAGCGTCGATGGTGCGGATGGTGCGCGCGCGTATGTCCTCCGGCGAGACGCGGACCTGGAGTCCAGCGAGCGCCAAGATGGAAAGTTTCGCGCGGGCATCACCGCCGTCGAGGTCTTCGCTGGCATCCGCTTCGGCGTAGCCGCGGGCCTGGGCTTCTTCGAGCGCTTCGCTAAACGGAATCCGATCGCTCTCCAATCGGCTCAGGATGTAATTGCAGGTGCCGTTCAAAATTCCGGCAACGCCATGCAGCCGGTCTCCGCAAAGCCCAGTGCGTAGCGCGGGAAGGACGGGAACGCCGCCAGCAACAGACGCGCCAAACTCAAGCTGGCAGCCGTGAGTGCCGGCCAATTGCAGCAACTCGGGGCCGTGGCGGGCAATGAGTTGCTTGTTGGCCGTCACCACGGACTTTCCCGCCTTCAGTGCGTTTCGCACCAAGTCTCCGGCAGGCGATAAGCCGCCGATCAATTCAACGATGATCTCGGCGTCAGAATTAAGGATCGTTTGGAAGTCATCGGTCCACATCACTTCGCTTGGAACCCACGATTGCTTCTTGCGTTCGAAGTTGCGATTGCAAATGTGGGTCAGTTGCAGCTGGCCATCAGTGCGCTCGCAGAGAATCTTGGCGACGGCATGGCCTACGGTGCCAAAACCGACGAGAGCAATGCTGCGCGGCGGGACTCGATCCTTCGCAGTGATGCCCAGTTTCGATTCCGGTTTCTGTTCTGACGGAGTCTTTTGCAAAGTGCTCTCAAAATGGAAAGTCACTTTATCATACGTGGAAGTCGGGACTCCGCGAAGGGGGAACGCGCTTCGGGCATCGCGGTCGGCGGCTATGAATCTGAGTTCCGAAACCGGGGCGGCGTGGCAGGCAAGATCGGCATCAAAGTTGGTAATATGATTCGATCCCGCCACAGCTAGGCAAATGCCTTCTTGCGAGGAATCACCAGCGGAGCCTTTACTGCCGGCGCCTCTCGCCCCTGCATGCCGAGCGCTACGGTCCGCCAACCACGCCCGGTTAGGGGAGGAGAACGGATGACAGGAAAGTTCGCGACGGTGAGTGCGCTGCTGGTTGTCACAGTTTTGTTGGGAGGTCAAGCCTGGACGCAGAGCACGCCTTCGGGGCAAACGCCGGCAACCACCCCATCGACTACAGCTCCCGCAGCACAGCAACCAGCTACGCCGACTGCCCCAGCTTCTGCGCAACAACCCGAAAGCGGACAAGAGCCGGCGGATGAGGCATCGCTTTCGCGGAGCAAGAAAAAGCCAAAGGACTACAAGAACTGGAACTTCAACGTGGGCGCGGGCGCGAATGTGGATAGCGGGACGACCAAAACATTTGTTCGCGGCGGTGGTGTTGTGGGTTCGGTGGGAGTGGCGCGCAACGCGAATAAATATTTGGGACTGCGCGCGGACTTCATCTTCGCCGACCTACCGCTGCGCGATTCATCCCTGAACCTCGCGCAAGCTACCGGGGATACAAGCTATGCCTTCGCGGTCACAGTCGACCCGGTCATCAACTTCGCCGTGACTAAGGTGTGGGGTGGATACGTGCTCTTTGGACCCGGGTACTACCATCGCGCGGGCAGTCTGGATTCCGACACTACTGTTCCGGGAGGACCCTGCAGTCCCTTCTGGAAGTGGTGGGGAGCCTGCCAGAATTTCAGTACTCCCCTCAACGGCAACTTCACCAGCACCAGTCAGAACCAGTTCGGCTACAACGTTGGAGCGGGCGTCACTCGAAAGATGCCCAGCGGCGTCGAGATCTATGCGGAGTATCGCCTGATGCATGGCAGCGGCAACGGCGTCACGACCGATTTTCGTCCCATCACGATCGGAGTGCGCTGGTAGGCACGAGTCGTAGTGTTATTCGGGATTCGTTCGGTAGCTCCATAGAATCCCAGCGAGCTGCTGCAATTGCACGAATGAGTTTGCCGGAACCGGCTGCGAAATTACGGCGTTAGAGTTTGCCTCGGCCAACGCGGCTTCCACGATATGATGCGCGGGCGCGAGCGAGCACGCGGGATCCGTTTCATTCGCGTCGTTCGTGAGAAGCAGAGCCTGGCAGCGGCATCCGCCAAAATCTTCGGTCCGCCGTTCACAACTGCGGCAGGGCTCCGGCATCCACTCTTCGCCGCGAAAACGCTGGAACGAGGAAGACTCCCGCCAGATGAACTCCAGCGATTGATTTCTCACATTTTCGAACTTAAGGCCGGGAATGACTTCGGCAGCGTGGCAGGGAAGCACTTTGCCCGCGGGATTGATGAGCATCAATCTGCGTCCCCAGCCACCCATGCAGGCTTTGGGATAGCGCGCGTAGTAATCGGGTACGACGGAATCGATGCGGATGCGTCCGGCGAGCCGCTGGTCGGCGGCGGCTACAACTTCTACAGCTTTATCAAGCTGGGCTCGCGTGGGTAAAAGAGCAGCGCGATTCTGCAGAGCCCAGCCGTAATATTGCGTGTGCGCGATCTCCATGCGCTCCGGCGCGAGTTGCTCGACGAACGCGATCATCTCTTCGAGGTGATCGATGTTCTGCCGGTGAATCACCAGATTCACGGTGAAGGCAATCTTGTGGCGCCGGACCAGGCGCGACAATTCGATTTTATGAGCATGCGCTTTGGCTCCGGCGATCCAGTTGGCGGAGTCCTCGCGCGAATCCTGAAAGCTTATCTGAATGTGATCGAGTCCACGGTCGACCAGAGCCTGCAGTCTGGTTTCATTCAGCCCGAGCCCCGAGGTGATTAGATTGGTGTAGAGACCGGCAGCGCGCGCTCCGGCGATGAGTTCAGTCAAGTCGGGACGCGCCAGCGGCTCGCCTCCGGTGAAGTGCGCGTGCAGCATTCCCAGCTTGCCGGACTGCTGGAAGACATCGATCCACTCTGCTGTCGAAAGCTCGGAGCTTACTGCGGCCAGCTCCAGCGGGTTGGAGCAATAGACGCAGTGCAGCGGGCAACGATGCGTGATCTCGGCGATGAGGGCTAGGGGGTTGGGAATCATCTCTGCCGCTTATGACGATGCTAGTAATCCACGATTCGTTTGTGGCGTAGTTGCTCCAGGAACTGGCTGATGTCGGCACGAATCTTGGCAGGATCAGCGGCGTTGAACTGGGTTTGCAGCTCTTCAATGATCTGGGCGAAGGTGCGTTGGCCGTCGCAGCGCTCTAATATTTGCAGGCCGGTGTCGCGCAGGCGGAGTGCGCCTTCAGGGTAGAGGACCGTACGTTCCGGTTTGTTCTGTGCCGTTTTACTTTCTGCGCCCCAGCGACAACCGGGTGCCAGGCGGGGTTGGCTGGATTCTTCGGGAGGGGGCATCAGTGCCGGCTCCTGGAGGTCAGCGTTGTCGATGAACGGAAGCCGCTGTGGTGCTGCACGCGAAAGCAGATTCCTTGACTTCTCTGCGCTCTGGTCGGAATGACAAAGCGTTGGGACCCGCTCGGCAGCGCTACGGTTAAGATGACAAATTTCGCGATGGATCTCTGATTCACGCTAGCTGGCCTCGATGCGGAACGCCCCGGGTGGCGGCCATCCTGGCTCGACGTAGGCGAAGTAGAGGGCGTCGAGTTGGGCCCAGAGAATGTCGCATTTATCGCGCAGAGCCTGCAATGCTAATTCCTGTTCGGCCCGCGTTTTCGCGTTGTCGTAGACATAGTTCACCGCAAATTGCGAATCCTCTGGAGCCTGGTAGAGTCTCGCCTCGAAATAATCCAACCCTCCCGCTAGCCACGGATAATACTGGCGCAACTTGTCCACGCGCAAGGTGATCAGCTTGGGAGAAAACAACTCTGTCAGCGAGGATGCTACCGCCTCCAGCAAACTGCGGCTGCGCACAATGTTCAGGTATTCGTTCACCGCGAAACGCGTAGCGGGAAGAATGCCTTTGCTGGCGCGAACTTCCTGTGGATCGAGTCCCGTGGCTTCAGCTAATTTAATCCAACGCTTGATGCCGCCTTCGCTGGTAGCGTCGCCATCGTGATCGACTACGCGCTTACGCCAGGCGCGGCGGAAGACAGGGTCGGGTCCGCGCGACAGGATAATCGAATCTTTGATTGGAATAATGCTCTGGTAGTAATAGCGGTTAAGAGCCCATGCCTGCAGTTGGCCGCGGGTGAGCTTGCCTTCGTGCATCAGAAGATGAAAAGGATGCTGATGATGGTAGCGCTCTTCGCCGGTGGCTTGCAGTTGCGCACGCAACTCTTCGAGCGTGAGCAGGGGTGCGGCTTGCGCTGTGTTTTCGGTTTCTACAGATCGAACTGCCATCCATCCTCCGCAACTTCCCAGCCCGCACCCCGCACCTGGCGATATTGAGGGCCCGCCTCATCAAGCATGGGATTGGTGTTATTGACGTGCAAAAATATTTTACGCGGACGGCGCACTCCCGCCAACTTCTTTAACACGACCTCGACGGGGACGTGGCCCATCTGCAGCGCAGTTTGTCCGCTGCCTTGCACGCGGATGAGTTCATCGTCACTCCAGAAAGTGCCGTCGAAGAGCAGAACATTACAGGTGTCGAGTTGGTGGAGGAGTTCGTTGTCCAGTTGTGGAACAGCGGGCATGTATGCGAGGCGAGTATTTAAAGGAGAGGTGATGATGAACCCTAGAGAAGCTTCTCCTGGTAAAAGTTGCGCGCGGCGATTTGCGTTGACGTAGGCCGGATAGTGTTCGCTTAAGGACCATGGCAGTAAGTGCAGGCCGGAGTCTTCGCCCTCGGGATTGCGGAGCGGGAAATCTTCTTGGGCTTTTAAATCGGCCCACACAATTTGATTTGGAATGCGCTCGAGCATGGCGAACATGGAGTTGTCTTCGCGGAGAATGCGGCGAACCGAAGCCGTGGCGTGGACGCACAGAGGCTGAAGCTCGCGAAGTAATAGCAGTCCGAGTACATGATCGAGATCCGCGTTGGCGAGAACTATGCCGGCGACGGGCGACTGGCGCAGGCCTTCGCGGGGGTGCAACTCGGGTGTGGCCTCAATTTGCGCGCGAAGGTCAGGAGACGCGCCCAGAAGAAACCAAGAGCGGCCATCTTCGCTGACTGCAACCTGCGTCTGAGAGCGCGCCTTGCCGCGGAATGTACCAGATCGTACAGAGCGGCAGTTTGCGCAGGCGCAATTCCACTGGGGGAATGCGCCTCCGGCGGCCGAACCTAGAATCTTCACCTGCATCTCTGGTGAGTTTACAGGGTTGGTTGCGGTTGCCGTTAATTCGGTGAACACCTTTTAGAAGGAATTCCGCAGTAAGCACTTCGCTGTTTTGCTGAGCGCTAGTGATAGTATCAGTGCGCCAAACTTGGTCCCCGGGCTTAGTCGGAGCGATTAATTCGAAAGCTTAAGACGATGACAGAAGTTGCGGAGTTTTCGCGATTTGATGCGGTATGTGTGAAAGTTCGTGCCATTCAAGCGAAAATCGGCGCTGCGCGTGCGCTTTAGGCTTGCGTTCTGTGCGCTTGCCCCGCATACTGCGAATGGTCCGTGTGATGCGGGTCACAGCTCTCCCCCCGCCCTCCCCGTTTTTGCGGAAGATTTATCCCTGGCCAACTGCGGCGGCGCAGCGTAGCGGATCGATATCCCAGAAGCTGGCCTCGACGCAAAGATTCTCTACTCCTACTTCGCCGGCCATTTCAGTGCCGGGCTTGCCGATCCAAACTACGCGGAATTGAGCTTTGGCGCCTTCGTAAAGAACGTCGACCACGTCTCCTGGCTTGAGGCGAGCATCGACGCACTGCAGCGTGGCGCCGCGGCCGCTGATAGTGCGCAGGCTGGCCGGTTGAGTGAACGGGCGAGAGTAAGTGTCCATGCCCCAGATGTGAACGGGGAGATCAACGAAGACGCGCGATTGTTGCCGCCGATCCATGCCAGGCTCCTCGGTCTCGAAGTTAGCGTGGAGGGAGGATGCAGAATCGTAGGCTGGGACGCACGGGAAGCAAAGTGACGACGGTCACTCATGAGAGAGTAACTAGGGAGTGGTGACTAAAGAGCAGTTGCCGGTTCCCAGTGGCAAGCAAAACCAAGAGCGGAGACGCTCTCACTGAACTGTTTTTAATCCATGTCTCCGAGCGAGCAGGCGCCGGGACCGCGGGGATCGCCGCAAGAGCCGCACGCTCCCGTGGGAGACGGAGACACGCTGGCCGAGCCTTTTGCAGAGACGGCGAACACGCTTAGCTGCGGGCTCAGCTTCTTGCTCTGACATTTGGGACATGCGGCCTTGTCGCGGCCGAAGACCAGGGCTTCAAACTCGTGCTGGCATTCCTGACAGATGTATTCAAAAATCGGCATGGCGGTCACTCCAACAAAACTGACTGCACCTATTAGAATCAATTCGCGCGAACTTCGCAAATGGAGCTGTGACTTCTGAGGACTTCGACTGCAAGAGTTGGGTTCGAGGACGGATCTTTCAACGAGGGATCGAAAGAGATCCGGCGGGAGTTAGTGCGTCCGGCTTTCCGCCCGCAGCGAGGGCTGAGCGGCGGGCACGTGCAAACGCTGGCGGCGTTCTTCCTGCCGCGTCGAATCGCGTTGCCGGCTGCGGAGCAGAGGCTGATTGAAGTGGAGCCGGGGATTTCAGTGCTCTGCCATTGCCACTGGCAGGCAGAGCGGCAGAGCGCGCTTACGTTGATTGTGGTGCACGGCCTTGAAGGTTCGAGTGAATCGCAATACATGCTGGGGATTGCGCGCAACGGTTTGGCTGCGGGCATGAACGTGGTGCGAATGAACCAGCGCAATTGCGGCGGCATGGATCATTGGGCGCCTACGCTTTACAACTCGGGGCGCTCGGCAGATGTGGCAGCGGTGGCACGCAATCTGGTAAAGCAAGACAAGATCGCCGGTTTCGCGCTGATCGGTTTTTCCATGGGCGGGAATCTGGTGCTGAAACTTGCGGGCGAGTGGGGAAGCGAAGGTCCAGCGGAATTTCGGGGAGTGGCGACGGTTTGTCCGGCGATTAATCTGGCGGCTGGGGCTGATGCGCTGCATGAGCCTGCCAACCGGATTTACGAATACTATTTTCTGCTGCAACTATTTCAGCGATATCGCCGCAAGGTGCGGCTTTTTCCCGGCAAGTTCGATGTCTCTCGCCTACGCGGAGTGAGAACTCTGCGCGATTTCGACGATCGAATCACCGCTTACTATTGCGATTTCACAGGCGCTGCGGATTATTACGATCGCGCCGCTGCCGCGCATGTGATCGACCGCATCGCGCGTCCCGCGCTGGTGATTCACGCGGCCAATGATCCCTTCATTCGCATCTTGCCGGATACCCGCGCCAAGCTTCTTTCCAACCTGAACATTACCTATGTCGAGACTGAAGATGGCGGGCATTGCGCATTCATCGGCGAGCGCGACGGCGATTCGGCTTACGATGGGCGCTGGGCGGAGCGCGAAGTAGTGGAGTTCGCGAAGCGGTTGGGCTAGATCGTCGGTGCCCCGCCATACGTCAATTGGCGCGGACTGGACTGCGAAGCCACGCGAGAATTTCTAACCCGCGGCCCTTGAACTTTGTGCGCAAGAAAGCCAGCAGAAGCATAACGAGAAAGATCGTCAACAATCCCAAAGACGCGGTCCGGATGCTTTGAATGTGTTTAGGCAGGATAGAAAAGCGTCCGTAGACGAATTCGATGTGCACCCAGTAAACCATAAGGGACGCCTGGCCTAATTGAATCAGAGGGCTGAAGCCCCACTGCCCCACGGGCTTTTGCCCAGCTCACCCAGCGGCACCAGGCATAGCTCGCCGCCAGAATGACCAGCAACATACCCACGCGGATCAGAAAGAAGTTCGGGCTGGTGTGCCAATAGTCGTAGACCGCATAGAACTGGTGAGGCCGGGCATCGAGCCAGCGCGATGCTTCAACGAAAAATAGTCCCGCCACGCCAGCTGATAAAAAGATGAGCGACTCGCGCTTGCGCGCCCAGTCGCTTTGCAAAATGAACCCCGCGGCTAACCCGGCGAAGGCAAAGGCAGTCCAGGGAAAAATGGGAAAGAGCCAGGCCTGCGGCGTACCCAGATTGTGGACTCCGTTGATGTAAGATTCGAGCGGCCACGGCAGCCAGTGGGGGCGCCAGGTGGTCCACAGCGGCGGAGTCAGCAGGGAAATCAACATCGCGGTCCCGGCCGCGGAAAGAATGAGTGCGAGGGGGGTGCGCGTTTCGCGCTGCGCTGCGAGCACCAACCAGCAAAGAATGCCCATGAACATCATGGAGACGCCGATGGTATTGAGCACGTCTACGCGCAAGAGATCGCTCAGCGGAGCCCAGCCCCAGGCGATGAGATATTCCTGCAGGCGAAAGAGGAGTCCGAAGGCAAAGATCTCAGCGCCGCGGCGGAGGGTGGTGCGTGCGATTTTCGCGGGCGGCAGATTTTTCCGGCGAAGTTTTTCGATTACCAGAGCGAATGAAATGCCGGCCAGAAATAAAAACAGAGGAGCAGGGAAGGTTCCCCCCAGCTGCGACCCCATGAAAAATCTGCTCTGGCGCGCGCTCGGACTGAGCCAGGAATCGTAGCAGTGCGTCTGGAACATCAGCACGCAGGCGAGGCCACGCATCCAGTCGATGTAGGCAAGACGAGATGAGTTCAAGGGCGACATGCATGCTTACTGCGACCAACGTGGAAGTATACGGCACGATTGAATGGCGGAAGGAAACGCCTGAACGAGCGTCTCGAAATAAGTATTATGTGATTGGATTCATACCAACAACTCATTTGTGATAGGGTTCCCTGCACAGAGAATGACGTAGGTCCGCGGACCAGGTTGTCAAAAAGGTTACGACTCAGGTTACGAAAAAGCGCAGACCGTCGGCGCCTTAGCAGCATGTCCTTTCGGGACCTAGCACAGCATTGATACAACAGGCACACTACACGTTCATCCGCTCATGGACGCGAAAGAGAAAGAGTCTGTCCTACTGCGTGTAACCCTTCCCCGTGCTCTTCTGAGCGTGGCGGCGGTTGTGCTCGTCTTGGCCGCTCTCACCGGCTGCCAGGGATTTAGCACGGGCAAACCTGCAGCGCAAGGCTCACAAGACACGTTGACGGGCGGGCTCACGGCCACACCTTTGAGTGCCGCATTCGGCAACGTGCAGCTCGGCACCAGCCAGAGTCAAACCGTCACGCTGGGTAATACCAGCAATTCGACGGTTAACGTAACCGATGCCACGGTCACAGGCACCGGGTTCAGCACTTCGGGATTGACAACGCCTCTGGCTTTGTCGCCCGGCCAAAGCGCTACTTTCAGTGTAGTGTTCGCACCGCAGGCGGCCGGAGCCGTGACCGGAAATCTGGAGCTCGTCAACGATGGTTCCACCGGCGCAGTGAACGTAGCGCTCTCCGGAACCGGAGGTACGTCTGCCGCGGCGCAGCTGCAAGTCACGCCTTCTACGATCAATGTCGGCAATGTAAGCGTTGGAACCAGCGGAACGCAGACAGGAACCCTCACGGCGATCGGCGGAAGTGTTACGGTTTCTTCTGTGAGTGTGGGAGGTTCTGAGTTCGCGGTCAGCGGTATTCCAGTCACGATACCGGCGGGACAGAGTGCAAACTTCACGGTGACGTTCACGCCTCAGTCAAGCGGGGCGGCGTCCGTCACAGCGGTGTTCACAAGCAATGCATCGAACTCATCGGCTGCTGCGACCCTCGCCGGCACCGGAGTAGCGGCGCCCGCGCACACTGTGAATCTCAGTTGGGATGCCAGCACTTCACCCGACATTATTGGCTATAACGTTTATCGCCGGACGGGGAGCTCCGGCAGCTTTACAAAGATCAATAGCGCTCTGGATCCCCAGACTTCTTATGCAGACTCCAGCGTCGCGGACGGGCAAACATATTATTACGAGACGACGGCAGTGAATTCGAGTAACGAAGAGAGCGTAGCTTCGACCCCGGTTAAGGCTGTAATTCCTGCACTATAAAGCCCTGCATTGCTGAGATTTTGGTTAGCAGCCTGATTCGCTGGCAGAAATCGAGAGTCGGGCATTCGACCGGCGATCCGACGTGGCCGATGGAGTCTGCGCCAGCCGTGTGAGCCAGGCACCGGCTTCGCGGCGCGCCTGCGCGATTTGTTCCACGGTCATGACCTTGGTGATCAGGCCCTGAGCTTGGGCCGCGCGCTCTATGGCCACCAAATACCACATATAAGCGCGCACGATATCTTCGGGTTCGCTACTGCGCGCCAGATACATTTGTGCAAGAGCCAGCTGCGCTGCTGGAACACCTGCCTCGGCGGCGCGGTGAAACATCATCATCTCATCGGGAGAGTGGCCCTGCTCAATCCCCTTCGCACGCCTCGGCCTCGCTGGTTGGCCGAGAGGCGTCTGGCTCATGGTCATAAACAACAGTTCCATTCGGCTGGAAACGCCAAGCTTATCGAATACCCGAAAGAGATAATTCTTGACGGTGTGTTGACTCAAGGCCAGGCGCTCAGCGATCTCGCGATTCGTTAAGCCCTCGGCCAGGCAACGAACCACCTCTAATTCGCGCTTCGAAAGCAGGTTTACGCCGTCGGCGTTGACGGCACGAAACGCCGGGGCATTGGCCAGAGCTTCCATAGCAATCACCATTTGCTCGCTGTTGGCCCAGATCTGACCCTGATGTACGCAGCGAATACACTTACAGAGCAAATCGACGGCTTCACCTTTGCTGAAAACACCTCGCGCCCCGGCGCGGAAAGCTTTCAAAACAGTTTCGTGCTTCGACAAATTCGCCAGCACTACTGCCCGCGTCTCCGGACGGATTGCGCGCAACTCGTGCAGAATTTCGAAGCCACGAGCAGGCTGATCGTCGAGATCGGAGCTTATTACCAGGACATCGGCGCCCTGGGCCACGACTGCGGCGGGCAGAGCGCGAGACTCGGAGCCGATAGGGAATACTTCAAGATCAGGGTCGCGCTTTAAAGCCTCGGCGAGCAGTTCGGTGTGAATCGGAGAACTATCAGCAACCAGCACGCGAATTGGACGATCTAGGCTGCACTGGCCGTTCGTGTTTTGATGGGGCCTAGCTTGAGTGTTGCTAGAGCTATGGCTGGAGTGATCATCCCGCATAACATCCTTTTGGCTCTGGATGTAGAGGAGCCTCCCAGGGCGCGCAAACCGACCGGGTCACAGACGGAAGCAAATTCTATCGACTTTACCGCCGGAGGTGCAAGTCCACTTTTGGAGTAAAGAAAAATATGTTGCAAGAAGTTGACACCAGGTTGCAATGTCTTGCGTGATAGTTGCAAGGGGCGGCAGCTTAGGGAGGAGGGCACGATTGAGGCGCGTAACCGGGTTCGAATTGAGCTAACTAAATGTTTTAAAATGACTTAATGCTCACCCGCAGCTTTCAACCAAGCCAAGAACAGCATCGCAGAGAGGCGAGGGAGATGAACTTCTCTAGCCCTTTTATCTCATCTCACTAGTACATCGTTATGCAAAGCCTAAGAGTAACCACCCGTCGGGTCGATGTACCTCTTGCAGATGTCTGCAATCCCGTGTACTATCGATTTCATCAGGGCACGCCGATTTTAGTGTCGGCAGTTCTTCTCCCCCCAGGCCCGATGGCACCCTAATTATTTGATTGAGTGCTCCTACGTGACTGCGCAGGCGGAAGCCATTGCGGCAGGCGCAGTAGGGATTCATAGACAAGGGTTCGCAGTTTGACCCGGAGTAGTTAGACCAGAAAATGAGAGTGGATTATAGGTCCATTTGTAGTTGGCTGACTGAGAAACGGAACTCGCAGTAAGAGCACAATAATAGAAGAAACGAAACGAACGATAGCAGAAACCAAGTCCCCCCTCCTGATTCTGCTAGGCCATACTCCCCTTGGATCTCGTGATGGAGATCTTGTGCGTGTAACTAGTCTCGCGATGAATTTGGGGTCGCTTCAGCGGAAGTGACTTAGAGGGCGAAGCTATGAGCATAAGCAGTGCAATTTGGCATCCGGCGCAGCCATCAAAGATGGTGCGATCAGCGATGGTGCGGTCGTCTGCAGGTCCATCTCCGCTGGCAGAGTCCGAACACTGGTACGGTTTGCAGACGCGCCCGCGCCACGAAAAGATGGTGGCGCAGCGACTGGAGGAGCGAGGCGTAACCGCCTTCCTGCCGCTGGTGACCGAGGTGCGGCGCTGGAGCGACCGCAAGAAGTCCGTGCAGTTGCCGCTGTTCAGTTGCTACGTATTCGCCAAGTTCGCACCCAACCGGACAGAGCGTTTGCGCGTGCTGCGTGTCGATGGAGTGTTTGGACTGGTCGGCGATCGCGGCGAGGGAGCCGCGATTCCAGAGGAGCAGATCGATGCTGTCCGCAGCCTGATCGAGGGCAAGCTCCCCTACAGTTCTCATCCTTTCCTGAAAATCGGTCAGCGCGTTCGGATCCGCAGCGGAGCGCTCGATGGCCTGGAGGGCATTCTCGTCTCCCGCAATGGAGACCGCACGCTCGTGATTTCCGTGGATGCGATTCAGCGCTCCCTGGCGGTACGCGTCGAAGGTTATGAAGTAGAGCCGGTCTGAGCAGGGTCTGAATTCTTAGAGTGGCCCTGAGTTAGAAATCTTCACAACAAATTACAGCGATAAGTAAAATTCGCAATCAAGTCTCCTCCACCTCTCAACAAACCATGGTAACTATTCATTTGCTGGCCGTGAGCCGAGAAGCTGCTGTGCTTCGTCTGCTCTCGTCAATGGCGGAATCGAAAGCTTGGCATCTGGAGATCGCAGCCAGCGGCCTCGAAGCCATGGAACGGGTACAATCCGGCGTGACGCCGGACCTGCTTTTATTGGGGTTACCCCACGGGGATGCGGAGAGCCTGCACATTCTGCGTTGGCTGCGCCGCCTCCGCCCCGAGCTTCCAGTGATTGCATTGGGAAGTTCCGGGGATGCCGCGGGAGCGCAGGAGGCGATGCGCCTCGGGGCCAAAGAAGTTCTACCCGGTCCCTTCAGCGAACAGCAAATTGAATTTGTAATCCAGCGCCACCTCGGGCTTTTAGGAAATGGGCATGGGGAAGTCTCCGCCGAACATTTTGAGCAATTCGCCGCCGACGCCATGTTCGCTAGCTCGAGCCCCATCATGCAGAAGCTGCGCTCTCATGTGGAACTGCTGGCCCAGGCCGACGTGCCGGTGCTGATTCTGGGCGAGGCGGGAAGCGGAAAGTACAATATCGCCAGTCTGATTCATAAGCTTTCGGTGCGCTCGGGCTTCAAACTGCTGCGCGTGAACTGCGCGGAAGTGCCGGAGTCTCTGCTGGAAGCCGACCTGTTTGGCGACGAAGCGGGGTTTGAGCTGGAGCCTCCGCGAACGAGTTTGGGTCGATTCGCCCCCGGGGAAAAGGGCACGATCTATCTGGAAGAGATCGCCGAACTGCCGGCAAGGCTGCAGGCGCGGCTGGTGGAGGTCTTGGAAAATCAGGGAGTGCAAAATCTAGCGACGCAGAGGCAGACGGTACAGAAGCATGCAGGAAAAGGTGACGGCTTACCGGGAGAACTGCGGCGGCCCACGGTCGCCGAAGTCGCACCGGCCGATGTCAGAATCTTTGCCGCCAGCAGCACCAACCTGAGCCGGGCCGTTGCCAGCAAGCAGTTGCGCGAGGATCTGTATTACAGCCTCAGCGTTTTCACTGTGCACGTGCCGCCGCTGCGCCAGCGCAAGGACGAGATTGCCACCTTGTTGCCCTACCTGGTGCACAAGCTGGCTAAACACTACAGCCTGCCGCCTCGGCCTTTGCCAACGTACGTGCTCGAAGCCTGCCAGCGCTACTCCTGGCCGGGAAACTTGAAGGAGCTCGAAACCTTCGCGAAGCGCTATCTGATTGCGGGCGACTCGGAGTTGAATCTGGGAGAGAATCGAATGCAGCCGGCGGAGGATGGCCGCCAGACTCCGATCACGGTGACCGTGGCCACTGCGCCCTGGGATGCGAAAGAACTGGGGCAAAGCGAACCGGGGCAAAGCGAACCGGGGGTCGGCGAATCCGTCAAGCAGCCGGAGTCTTTGAAATCCTTGATTCAGGGCATCAAGTCGGAGGCGGAACAGAACGCCATTGGAGCGGCTCTGAAGCGCACCGGCTGGAACCGCAAGGCTGCGGCGCGGTTGTTGGGCGTCAGTTACCGCACCCTGTTATACAAGATCGAGCAATATCACATGCGGGCACCGGACACATTTCTTTCTGTGCTGCCCTCCGACGAATTATCGGTGCCGGGCAAGGGCGATGGAAAGGCCAGTTGAAACGATGCCCGCCACGGTGCGTCGCGTTATCGTTATGATGAGGAAGCAATGATCGAGATCGTCTCCACGGGATGGTGTAAGAGAGAGATGGGCCGGGACAGCGTGCTGGGTTTATCGTCTCTGGGACTATCGGGGTTCGCGCTCTGCGTGCTGTTGTGCGCTTCGCTGGCGGCGCAAAACCCTCCCGGCGGAGAGGCAGGTCCCGCCAATCCGGCTGCGAAGGTGGCCGATCACGCCGAGGCGCCCGGCACGGCTTCGAAGCCCCACGACGACACGTTTGTGATCGGCAACGACGACGTGCTCGCCATCAATGTGTGGAAGGAGCCGGATATCTCGCGCTCCATTCCGGTGCGTTCCGACGGCAAAATTTCGTTGCCCCTGGTGGGTGAAGTGCAGGCTGCCGGGCAGACTCCCGCGGCGCTCGAAAAAGAGATTGCCGGCAAGCTGAAGAATTACATCTCCGAGCCTGAAGTCACGGTGATAGTGCAGCAGGTCAATAGCCAGAAATTCAATATTCTGGGGCAGGTGGTGCGGCCCGGAGCGTATGTGATTGCAAACTCTCCGACGGTGCTCGACGCCATCGCGCTGGCCGGGGGCTTCCGCGATTTTGCCAAGCAGAAATCTATTTACGTTCTGCGCCAGGGCCCGAATGGAGAGACGCGTCTGCCGTTTAATTACAAAGATGTCATCCAGGGCAAGAACATGGCGCAAAACGTCAAGCTGCAGCCCCGCGACACGATTATCGTTCCCTAAGGTTCGGTGCGTGTTCGCTGAACAGATCAAAATCATTCTGCAAAACATGAGATTCCGCGATTCAATGGGGTGGGCATTGATGCTGCTGGCCGCGATGCCGCTGTGGGCGCAGTCGAAGCCCACCGCTCCGGTGCCCGCAGTTAGCGGTGTGCAGAATGGCGATGTGCCGAATTCAGACTCTACGAATAGCGACAACGACCCGAACTCGACTCGAATGCTAACTCCTCCTCCCACCAGCGGTGGAACTTATCCGGTTGTGGTGGGTGCTGAAGAACGCGCCAACTATCTGCGCGGGGGCGTGACCTTTAACACCGCCTACTCCGATAATGTGCTGGCCGGAGCGAGCGCCAATCCGCTGAGCAGTGTGAGTTATTCAGTATGGCCGACAATCGCTCTCGATGAGACTTCCTCGCGGCTGCACTGGGTCTTGGCCTATGCGCCGGGATTTACTTTCTATCAGAAGGTCAGCGCCTACAACGAGTCGGACGAAAACCTGGCGTTCGAGCTTACCTACCGCCTGAGACCGCACGTGACGCTTTCGGCGCGCGACGGCTTGCAGAAATCTTCAAACGTTTTTAATCAGCCGTATCTGGGGGCTGCCGGAGTGGTTTCCGGCGGCGCGACGGCGGCCAACCAGTCGGTGATCGCGCCTTTGGCCGACCGGCTCAGCAACAGCGGCAATGTGGGCTTGACTTACCAGTTCGCCGCCAACAGCATGATTGGGACCAGCGGCAACTTCACCAATCTGCACTATCCCGACCCGACGAAAGTTCGCGGCTTATTCGACTCCGAGTCGCAGGAGGGAAGCGGGTTCTACGCGTTGCGCATCGCGAAGCGACATTATGTGGGAGCGATCTATCAGTATCAGCGCTTGCTGTCCTACCCCACGCCAGGAACTAATGAGACCGAGACCCATGCCGCCTTGGCTTTTTACACCTGGTATCCAAGCTCGAAATTCTCCGTTTCCTTCTTTGGCGGTCCGCAATACGCAGATAGCAGTCCGCAGTTTGCCGCCACGGGAAGCGCGTCCTCGCCGGCCTCGCAAAGTTGGAAGCCGGATGCCGGCGGCAGTTTGAGTTGGCAAGGCCTGCACAGCAGTGCAGCCGTCAGTTATCTGCACATGGTTGGCGGCGGCGGCGGGCTGCTGGGAGCGGTAAAAATGGATAGCGCCACGCTCTCGCTTCGGCAGCAACTGATGCCGACGCTGAATGCCACAGTGCTGGGCAGTTATGCTCAGAACGATCTTTTAGTGAACACGCCTTTGGCCAGCGGCAACGGGCACACGGTTTCGGGAACGGCTTTGCTGCAGCAGTTCGTAGGCCACCATTTTAATGTGCAACTGGGTTACACGCGGCTGCACCAAGACTACAGCACAGTGGCCGTGCTGGCCACGAATCCCGATACCAACCGCGAATTCGTTTCGATTTCCTATCAGTTCTCGCGTGCCTTGGGAAGATAATCTCGCCAAATCATCAAGGGAAATTTTTGGAAGAAGTCAGGAAAATTTAAATCATGGTTGAAGATCTCGAAGAATCAAGTTGGGGCGGTTTCGATCTCGAGCATTATCTGGGCATCATCCGCCGCCGTCACATGCAGTTTCTGATCCCGTTGGTGGTGGGCTGGCTGCTCATCTGGGGGATCAGCTGGGTTCTGCCCGCGCGCTACCGCTCGACCACGCTGATCCTGGTGGAGCAGCCGACCATGCCGAAGGATTACGTTACGCCCAACGTGAACGACGATCTGCAGGACCGGCTGCGCAGCATTACGGAGCAGATTCTCAGCCGCACCCGTTTGCTGCACATCATCGAGCAGCACAATCTCTACTTCGATCCGCACCGCGTGCTCACGCCCGACGAGAAGGTCGAGCAGATGCGCAAAGACATCGTGATCGAACTGGTGCGCGACAACGAGAACCGGGTGAGCGCCTTCAATGTCTCCTACCAGTCGCGCAGCCCGCAGGTGGCACAGGACGTGACCAGCGAACTTACCAACCTGTTCATCAGCGAGAATCTGGAAGTGCGCCAGCGCGAGTCCGAAGACACCACTAAATTTCTGGTGAGCCAGCTAGAGTCGGCTCGCAAGACCCTCGCCGACCAGGAAGACAAGATTCGCGAGTTCAAAGGCCAGCACGTGGGCGAGTTGCCCACGCAAGTAGGCAGCAATCTGCAAATCCTGGCAGGGATGCAAAACCAGTTGCAGAACGAACAGGATGCCTTGAATACCGCGACCCAGCAGCGCGTCTACCTGGAAACGCTGGTCAGCCAGTACCGCACCCTCTCAGGTTCGCCGAAGAGTGGAAGCAGCGCCTCGACCACAATGGGCCTGCCTGCGATCGACCAGGAGTTGGAGCATCTCCGGGCGGAGTTGGCCGATCTGAGTTCCCGTTACACGGACCGCCATCCGGACGTTCGCAAACTGAAAGAGCAGATTTCCAAGACGGAAAAAATGCGGGACAAACTCGCCGCCGACCTGAAAGCGAAGGCTGCCAACCCGCAGGCCGATCCTGGCGCGGCAACAATGATGCCGGAGAGTGCCGATCCTACCTCCCCGATGGCGCAGTTGCAGGGACAGATTCAGGCCAACCGCGTGGAAATTGCCAACCGTGAACGTTCCGTGGCTGAGCTCAAGCAAAAGGTGACGGACTACCAGGCCCGGCTGAATCAGGAGCCGGTGCGGGAGCAGCAACTTTCGGATTTGACCCGCGGTTACGAGCAGTCGAAGGCCAATTATGACGAGCTTTTGAAGAAGAAAAACGAATCTGCCATGGCCACAAGCATGGAGCTGCTGCAGCAGGGCGAGCGCTTTCGCATCATCGATCCCCCCAGCCTCCCGCTGAAGCCGGACTCTCCCAACCGCCTGAAGTTCTGGGGGATTGGACTGGGCATCGGGCTGCTGTTGGGGATCGTAGTGGCCGGGGCCTACGAGGTGATGGACGACAGAGTTTACGAGGAAAAAGCTCTCGAGAAGTTATTGCCGGTGGCCATCATCTCGGAGATTCCATCTATTTCGATCGTCTCGGATCAGCAAGCCGAACGGCGGCAGTTGTGGGTGGGATGGGCGACGGCGGCGATTATTTGCATTATGATTTTGCTGGGCTCGGCGGTGAGTTACCTGCGCGGCTAAGCTCGGCTGATTGCCAATTAACTGATGGCGATCTCCGGACTCGCAAGACCTCATGTACAAAGCTTATTACAACCTGAAGCGCAATCCCTTCGAGATTACTCCCGACCCTTCGTTCCTGTTTCCCACTGCGAGACACAACGAAGCGCTGGCGGCGCTGTACTACGGCGTACGGCGGCACAAGGGCTTCGTGGTATTGACGGGGGAGGTGGGCACGGGCAAGACGCTTCTGCTGCGCTGCCTGCTGCAGTTGTTGACCCACAGCCATGACGTTAAGTACGCCTACGTTTTTAATGGGCTGCTGACTCCGATTGAGTTTCTGCAATACGTAACCGGCGATCTCGGATTGCCGGCCGCAGGCAAGAGCAAGAGCGAACTCCTGTTGCAGCTGGCTCATTATGTGGTCGCGCGCGGAGAAAAAAAGCTGACCACCGTGCTCGTGGTCGACGAAGCCCATCATCTCTCGACTGACATTCTGGAAGAGATCCGTTTGCTCACGAACCTCGAGACTGCAGACGAAAAATTGTTGCAGATCCTCCTGGTGGGCCAGCCCGAACTGGATCAGAAACTCGATTCGGTCGAGTTGCGGCAACTCAAACAGCGCATCGCATTGCGTTCGCATCTTGCGGCGCTCGACCTGAACGAAACCCAGGGCTATATCGAACGCCGGTTGCATTTGGCGGGAAGTCCCGATCCGGCAACTCTATTCCCAATCGAGACCATCGCCAGCGTGCACCAGCACTCGCGGGGGATTCCGCGCCTGATTAATACGCTCTGCGAAAATGGATTGATCGCGGGTTACGCCAAGCAGGCCCTGAGCGTAACTCCTGCGATGATCGATACTATCGCCAGCGACTTCCGTCTGGGGGTGCACACCCGCAGCGCCAAAAAAAACAGCCAACCCGACGAAATCGACCTCCAGAAAGTGGCCAGGAAATTGCTTGAGTTATACGCCAGCCTGCAAGCCGAGAAAACTGAAGAAGAGAAGCAGGAGCTTACCAGCCGCGTAACTCTGCGGATGAGAGAGCAGTGAAGGGATGTCATCATCGGGAAAACAAAGTCCCAGGAAACAAAGATGGGAACAATTCAACCGCCGGGAAAATAAATAAAAATCGTGACAGGAAATTAACGACAAATCAATAACCATGAAGAAAATGGATGCAAAAATCGTGACCCCGAAAGTCGTGCTGCCAGCATGAGCCACATTTTTGACGCTTTACAGAGATCGGAAGCGGAAGCCAATGGACGCGGAGGGTTGGAAGGGGAATCCTCCACTCTGCCCCACGCCACCGAGTTGCTGCAGCTGGCGGAGCGCAAAATGCGCGCCCAGAACGCAGCCACCGATCTTACTCAGATGAATCGCGAGCAAGGGGATCGTGCTGCGAATACTCGGGCTGCGATGAAGAGTGTGGCGGTCGATCTTTCGGAGCTCGACCGTCCTCAAATCGAGCGTGGCACCAACGAGCGTCGGGAGGCGGATCGCAGCGAGTCAGGAGGGCGCGAGTCGGGGCGGCGGGAGATGGATCATCTCGATCTGCCCTCGATTGCCCTCGAACAGTTTCCTTCCTTATCAGTATCGATCGCGCCCAGCAGCCGATTGGTGTCGGTCGGAGCGGAGGAGAGCCTGGGAGCGGAAAAATTCCGTTTTCTGGCAGTCAAGTTACGGCAGATGCGGCAAAGCCGTCCGCTGAAAAAAATTCTCATTACCTCGACCATTCCGCAGGAGGGTAAGAGCACCGTCGCCGCGAACCTGGCTTGCACTCTGGCCCGGAGAAAGCAGCACAAGACTCTGCTGCTCGAAGGCGATCTGCGGCGTCCGACCGCCGCCGAGAAGTTTGGGTTAGGCCGGCTTCCCGGTCTCTGCGAATGGCTCTCCGGGCAGGCGGAAAACATTAACCTCTACCGCCTGGAAAGTCTGGGCTTCTGGATTCTGCCCGCCGGCAGCGCGCCGGAGAATCCCCTGGAGCTGATGCAATCGGGAAAGATGGCGAATTTAATGTTGCAGCTGGAAGCGTGGTTTGACTGGATTGTGATCGATTCGCCGCCGGTGCTGCCGCTGGCCGATGCCAGCATCTGGTCGCGCATGGCGGATGGAATCCTGCTGGTTACGCGCCGCGGCGTCACCGAGAAACAGCAACTGCAGCGTGGGCTGGAGGCGATTGAGCGCTCCAAATTGCTGGGCGCGCTGGTGAACAGCAGTTCGAATGCGGCGCACAGCGACTACTATCAGCGTTATACCTCGGAGGGCGACCGCTCGAAGTAAAGGCGGCGCCCGCGAAGTTGTTTCTGGTTCTGAATTTCCCCCTAATATCCCCCCAAAAAGTGGCTGGAAATTGGCAAGTTCGCTCGTAAGTAATCGGGCGAACCAGGCGGAGGGAATCGTGACACCACGACGCAGTAACGGCACAATCTTAACCCCGCGCGCGGAAGCTTCTTTGTCCGCGGATCGCGGCATGTTGGACGCGGAATCTTTTCGGCGGATGATCACGCTGGAAAGAAAGAGAAGCGAGCGCTCGCGCAAACCTTTTGTCCTGCTGCTGCTGGATATGGGCGACCGCTGGCACCGGAGAAGAACAGGAAAATTCTGGAAAAAATTCTGGCGGCTCTGGCCGCCTCCACTCGCGATACCGATATTACCGGCTGGTATGCCGATCGACTGCGTCGTCGGAGTCATGTTCACCGAAATTGCAGTCGAAGACGGCCGCTCGATTCCGAACACCGTGATCGCGCGGGTTACAGAGATGCTGCGCAACCGCTCGAGCTTTGAGGAATTCAACCGCATCAGCCTCTCGTTTCACGTCTTCCCGGAAGATTGGGATCAGGATGGCGAGCAAGGGCCGAGCAATCCGACCCTGTATCCGGACTTGTCCGTTCGGGAAGAATCTCGCAAAGCTTTCCGCGTGACCAAAGCGCATGATGGATGTGCTGAGCAGCCTGCTGGCGCTCCTGTTTCTGCTTGCCGATTTTCCTGCTCGATCGCCTGCGCCATCAAATTCGACCTCGAAAGGACCGGTTTTCTTCCGGCAGCGTCGCATTGGCCAATATGGAAAGCCGTTTGTGTTTCTGAAATTTCGCTCGATGATTGTGAACAATGATGCCGCCAGCCACAAAGAATACGTTCAACAAGCTGATCGCCGGCAAAGCCGATAAGCAACGCGGCGGAAGACGGCCAGATCGTCTACAAGCTGACCAAAGATTCCCGCATCACCCGCGTAGGCGCGTTCCTGCGGAAAACCAGCCTGGATGAGCTGCCCCAGTTCTTCAACGTATTGCTAGGTGAAATGTCGTTGGTCGGGCCGCGTCCTCCAGTTCCCTATGAGGTAGAAGCTTACGATATCTGGCATCGCCGCCGCTTGCTCGAAGCCAAGCCGGGCATCACCGGACTTTGGCAGGTCAGCGGCCGCAACCGCGTAGCCTTTGACGACATGGTTCGCCTCGACTTGCGTTATGCCCGCACCTGGTCGCCCTGGATGGACATCAAATCCTGGCCCGTACGCCTGGCGCACTGAGCGAAGGGGCGCACTGATTCAGCAAATTGGCAGCATGTAATTGTTAATCCATAATCTGTAATCTAAAATCACTTCCCCTTCCCATTCCTCTCCCAGTTTCAGGTCTCGCAACAAAATCAAAATCCGAAGAAGGTCTCCACATGGTTACAACAACTTTTGCCAGACCGCGGATTGCCAACCTACCGCAAGAACAAGGGAGCGTCGACATGGTGAAGTTTGGAGTGATCGGCTACGGCTACTGGGGGCCGAATGTGGTGCGCAACCTGGACCGCCTGGAGGAAGCCGATGTCGTTGCAGTATGCGACAAAAGCCCTGCCGCTCGGCGCAAGGTGGCGAAAGCTTATCCGGATGTGCGGGTGACCGACGATGCTGCGGAGCTGATGTCTTCGACCGAGATCGATGCCATCGCCGTGGTCACTCCGGTCTGGACCCACTATGAACTGGCCAAAGCGGCGCTGCAGAACGGCAAGCACGTCTTCGTCGAAAAGCCCTTTACCAGCAATGCAGCCCAGGCCGAGGAACTGATTGAACTGGCGGCGCGCAAAAACCTGAAAATCATGGTGGACCACACGTTCCTGTTTACCGGTGCGGTGCAGAAGATTAAGCAGCTGCTGCAGGAAGGCGCGCTGGGAAAGCTTTATTACTACGATTCGATGCGGGTGAATCTGGGACTCTTTCAGCACGACGTGAATGTGGTCTGGGATCTGGCGCCGCACGATCTATCGATCATCAACTATTTGATTCAGCAGACGCCCGAAGCCATCTCCGCCACCGGGCAGACCCATCTCAATGGCCATGAAGACGTTGCCTTCCTGACCCTGTATTTTCCCGACAAAGTGATCGCGCACATCAACGTGAACTGGCTTTCGCCGGTGAAAGTACGTACCACGTTGATCGGCGGCGAGAAGAAGATGCTGGTGTGGAACGATCTCGAAGTCGACGAGAAAATCAAGATTTACGACAAGGGCGTCAACATCAAGAGCCGCGAGGGTCTTTATAACCTGCTGGTGCACTACCGCTCCGGCGACATGTGGTCGCCGCAGATCGAGCAGGTGGAAGCCCTGACCCGCGAAATGGCCTACTTCGTCGAATGCATCGTCAAAGATAAGCAGCCGATGAACGACGGTGAGGCTGGCCTGCGAGTGGTGAGGATGCTCGAAGCTGCCAACGCCTCCATCCGCAAACGCGGTGAACTGGTGCCCCTCTAGATGATCCGGCAACGCTTGAAGTATCGCTGGATTTTCTAGCTGCTCTAAAGGTCCCGGAAACTTGAAGCCTAAGGTTTTGTTAGCGACGACATCCTGCTGGTACCCAAGCGCGCGGCTGGTGATGGCTCTCGATCGCGCCGGCTGCGAGGTCGATGCAGTGTGTCCGAAGACGCATCCCCTACGCAAGACGCGAGCCTTACATCAGGCGCATGCGTATTACGGGTTGTCGCCATGGGGATCGTTTGCCCACGCCATCGCCGGAAGCCAGCCCGATCTGATCGTTTCGGGCGACGACTTGGCTACACGCCATCTCCAACACCTGTACGCCGCTGAGAAACGGCATGGGAACTCTTCGCTTTGCAGCCTGATCGAACGCTCCTTCGGCGATCCGCAAAGTTTTCCGGCAGTGAGCGCTCGGGCCGCCTTTATGGATTTGGCCGGGAACGAAGGCGTGCGCGTGCCTGCCACTCAAGTCATACGCAACCTCGATGAACTCGAGTCTTGGATCGCCCGAATGGGCCTGCCTGCCGCGCTCAAAGCTGATGGCACTTCCGGCGGCCTTGGGGTAAGGATTGTCCACACCATGGCCGAGGCGGAACATGCCTTTGAGAAGCTGCATGCTCCACCGCTTTTGGCGCGGGCGGCCAAGCGAGCCCTGATCGACAAGGACAAGACCCTGGTCTGGCCCTCTTTGATGCGGCAGCGGCCGGTGGTCAACATTCAGACCTTCATCGCCGGACGCGAGGCGACCAGCGCATTATTTTGCTGGCAGGGAAGCGTAGGCGCGAGCCTTCACTTCGAGGTCATCAACAAGGCAAGTTCGGCGGGACACGCCACCGTGCTGCGTTTGATCGAGAACGCGGAGATGCAGGCCGCGGCCGAGGTGATGGCTCGGCGCTTGCGCTTGTCTGGTCTCTACGGCCTGGATTTCATGCTCGAGTCCGAAACCGGCAATGCCTATCTTATCGAAATTAATCCTCGGGCCACGCAGGTGGGGCATCTCAGCCTCGGGCGGGGCCGTGATCTACCCGCCGCATTACACGCCGCTTTGTGCGAACCGGACGCGGCTAATAAAGTTACTGTGGCAGCCACGGAGAAGGTTACCGAGAATGACACCATCGCGCTGTTTCCCCAAGAGTGGATTCGCGACCCGGAAAGCCCGTTTCTGCGCTCGGCCTATCACGACATTCCCTGGGAAGAACCCGCCTTGGTTCAGGATTGTGTGAGCAACCGCCAGAAGCAGAGCGCATGGTATCAACGCAAAGCCGTTGCGCCGGTGGCTTCGACCACAGTGCCCCTCAATGCTCGCGCCAAGAGTTCCAGCGCGGGTTTTGGGCGTCACTGACTACTTGAAATGAACCTGCAAGTCTCCAACAAAATGCACAAGCCGCTGCATGTGCTGAAGTTTGGCGGAACCTCGGTGGGCGACGCCTACGCCATCGCGCGCGTGGCCGAAATTATCCGGGCTGCCCGGCACGAAGGCCAGGTCGTCGTGGTGGTCTCGGCTATGAGCGGCGTGACCAATAAACTGATCGACGCCGGAATCCAGGCTGCTGCAGGAATGCACGATCCCGGAGCGGCGATCAGCGTTGCCGCCATCTTCGAAATCCTGCGTCAGCAACATCATGCCGCGATCGACAGTTTGATCCGCTCCACCGCTCGGCGAAGTCGCATTGCGGGCGAGGTCGACAGTTTGCTGAGCGAGGGGGAAGCGCTCTGCCGGAACACCACGCAGCGCGGCGAGCTAACGCCGGCGCAGCGTGACGCCATCTCAAGTCTGGGCGAACGGCTTTCCGCACCTCTGCTGGCTGCCGTGCTAGTGGACTACGGCCTGGCGAGTGAAGCGATCACAGCCACCGAACTGATTCAGACCGACTGCTGCCATGGTGCTGCGGAACCGGAAATGGAAGCGACGAGGAAAAAGTGCGAGACCGCCCTGCGTCCACTCCTGCGGCGTGCTGTTATTCCGGTGGTCACTGGTTACATTGGTGCGACCGCCGCGGGAGTGCTCACTACGTTAGGACGGGGAGGCTCCGATTACTCCGCCACCATTCTCGCCTCGGCAATCGCAGCGGATGAGGTCACGATCTGGACCGATGTCGACGGGATGATGACAGCCGATCCACATTTAGTTCCGGACGCCGCAACGATTACTGAAATCTCCTACCGGGAGGCCGTTGAGATGGCGCATTTCGGAGCCAAGGTGCTGCATCCGAAAACGCTCGCGCCGGTGACCGAATGCGGCATTCCACTGCGGATTCGCAATACTTTCGCGCCGGAGCGCACCGGCACGTGCATCACGCCGCGTGGACTTACTGGCGCCGCGGGCGTGAAGGGAATTACCGCCGTTCACCTCGATGACGATGTTTCCCTCCTGAGTGTGATCGGGACGCGGTTGGGCATGACAGAAATTACGGCTGCGCTTCTCTCCGTGCTTGAGCAGGTGAACGTGAACGTTCTGGCGGCGGAGCATGCTTCTGAGGAGCGCATTTCCTTCTCGATGAAGAAATCGGATCTCAGCCGGGCGCTTGAAACGTTGCATCGCGAACTGCGCTTGGCCGAACCGGAAGCGCAAGCATTTCCCGTGCAGAGCGTGAATGTCGACGCGGCATTTTGGGAGCAAGCAGCGGAGCCGCGTACGGCCAATGCCGACTGAACTGCGTTGCCTCTTCTTTCAACGAACGATTTTTCAAATCAATCTGCACAACCGGGAGTTCCTTCCTGCATGAATCCTCATGTATGCATCGCCCCCGACGTCAAGCTGGGACGCGATGTGAAGCTGTCGAAGTTCATCAATCTCTACGGCTGCGAGATCGGCGACGAATCGAAGATTGGCGCCTTCGTCGAGATTCAGAAAAACGCCTCCATCGGCAAACGCTGCAAGATTTCGAGTCACACTTTTATATGTGAGGGCGTCAGCATCGAAGACAACGTTTTCATCGGTCACGGCGTGATGTTCATCAACGACAGCTATCCCAGAGCCACGGCTGCTGACGGAAATCTGCAAACCGAGGCCGACTGGAAGGTCGAGCGCACGGTCATCAAGAAGGGTGCTTCGGTCGGTTCGGGCGCGACCATCCTTTCGAATGTCACGGTCGGGGAAAACGCCATCGTCGGCGCCGGCAGCGTGGTCACCAGAGATGTCCCGGCCAACAGCATTGTGGCGGGCAATCCCGCCAAATTTTTACGTTCTATCGAACAGAAAGCGGAGGCTTCTCAGTGAGCAATTCTAGCGGCAACTCGAACAGCATTCCTTTTCTTGATCTGATTACTCCTCATGTCGAACTCGAAGCGGAGTTGACGGAGGTATTTCACAAGGCGACACGCAGCGCCGGATTCATCGGCGGTCCCATGGTGGAAAACTTCGAGAAAGCGTTTGCTGAATTTTGCGAAACCAAGTATGCGGTCGGCGTCAGCAACGGCACCGACGCCCTGCGCTTCGCGCTCATGGCCTGCGGGGTGAAGCCGGGCGATGTCGTTATCACAGTCCCGCACACTTTTATCGCGACCACGGAAGCGATCTCGCAGGCGGGAGCGTTGCCTGAGTTCGTCGACATCGACGAGCGCACTTATAACCTCGATCCGGAAAAACTACGCGAGTTCTTCGAGATGCAATGCAAATCAGACGCCTCGGGTCAACTGATCAGCCGCAGGAGCGGGAGGCCAGTCACGGCGATAATTCCGGTGCATCTCTACGGGCAGATGGCAGATATGGACCCGATTTTGGAGTTGGCCGAGCGCTATCATTTGATCGTGATCGAAGACGCCTGCCAGGCTCATGGAGCTGAATATTTTTCCCGCAAGCACAATCGCTGGATGAAGGCCGGCTCAATGGGGAAAGCAGCGGCTTTTAGTTTTTATCCGGGCAAGAACCTCGGCGCCTGCGGCGAAGCCGGCGCGGTGACGACCAACGACGCGGCGATTGCGGGCACCATCAAGATCCTGCGCGATCACGGCCAGGCCGCGAAATATTACCATGACATGGAAGGATACAACGGCCGGCTGGACGCGATCCAGGCGGGACTGCTGCACGTCAAACTGCGCCACCTGGCGAAGTGGAACCGGCAGCGCCAGAGCAACGCCGCGACCTACGCGGAGTTGTTCCACTCCGCCGGGGGAGTCATGCTTCCTTTTGAGCCCAAGTCGTCGCGGGCGGTGTACCACCTTTACGTAATTCGGGCTGCGGATCGTCAGGCGCTGCGTAGCCATCTGGATGGAGCCCACATCGGCACCGGCATTCATTACCCCATTCCGCTGCACTTGCAGAAAGCCTATAGCGCTCTCAGGTACAAAGCAGGAGACTTTCCGGTCACAGAACGAGTCGCGGCTGAGATTGTTTCCCTGCCCATGTATCCCAACCTGGAGCGCGCCCAGCAGGAACGCGTGGTCAAAGAGGTAATGAACTATCTTTCTTCAGGGCGCAAAACATCTGAGCGAAAGGCGGTTGGTTCTGTGCGCCCGCAAGCAGAGGTTCTTCAGCGCTGATTAAGTTCTGGTTGATGACAGGACGGAACGGCAAAGGGTTGAAAAATCAGCTTGCTCTGTGTTCCCACGTGTCCTTTGTGGTAAAAGGTTTTTAAGTCGTCATGATCGCAATCCAATGTCCCTAGGAATCAATACAAAGTCGGCGACGATACATTCGAAGCCGGCGCCGGCTGGAAAGCCGATCGACCGTCCGATTTTCATCAACGGCCTGGGACGAAGCGGCACGACCATCATTCACACGCTGCTCTCGACGCATCCCAACGTGAACTGGATGTCCTTACTCAGCGGCAAGTATCCTCGGCGGCCCTATCTTAACCGCTGGCTGATGCATGCCATCGATGTTCCGCTGGTCAACATTTATCTCAAGCATCGATTCGTGCCGCTGGAGAATTATTCCTTTTGGGACCAGCACTACAGAGGTTTTTTCAATCCCTGCCGCGATCTCTTTGCTTCGGATGCCGACCCTTACACGACCAAATCGTTACGAAAAGCCTTCAGCCAATTGCTGACCGCGAAGCGCAACCGGCTACTGATCAAAATCACGGGCGTTCCACGCATCAGCTACCTGCACGCGCTTTTTCCCGATGCAAAGTTTGTGCATGTAACCCGCGACGGACGCGCCGTGGCGAACTCCCGCATGCGTACCCCGTTCTGGACGGGCTGGGACGGTCTAAATCTGTGGGCGGGAGAAATGCCGGCGCACTATCGCCAGGAATGGAAGCGCCATGGATACTCATTTGTGGCTTTAGCCGGCATCGAGTGGAAGACTCACCTCGACCAGATGGCCGAGTGCAGGCGAAGTTATCCTCACATCAACGTGTTGGAAGTCAAGTACGAGTCGTTTTGCGCCAACCCGGTGCAGCAAATCCGCGAGATCGCAAATTATTGTGAGCTGGACTGGGATGCCGGTTTCGAAGCCCATCTCAAGAGGCAGTACGTGGAGAGTGAGAACAACAAGTGGCGCACCGATTTGACCGAAGAGCAGCAACACATCCTGCAGGATGTCCTGGCAGTGCAGTTGGTCGAGCAAGGCTACGATCTCGACGAAGCACCGGTTCAAACTGCGTCGCAGCGCGGCGCTGCCGCCGGCTCGGGCCCGGCGGTCCGCTCAACCCGATAGTTCGGAGTTAAAGACTTCTGCAATTTACTGTTCCGTCAACTCTTTTTCCATCACGGCACATGCAAACCGGAGGTACATTACCCCAGGCAAAACACCTGAAATGACGCGGTTTTAAGCCTTTTCACGACAACGTTCGGAGACAGGAATATACTGCCCGGGTCATGTCCTAATGGAATCTGGACGCCTCCCGGGGGTCCCTCCTACAGTTGAACTCTGTACTGCTCCCCCCTTCTCACAGACAGGCCGAGCAGATTTAAAAGGAGTGAAAAGGTGAACAATGTTAAAAAAAGCGATTTTGGCAAGAATGATCTCGGTCACCATTTTTGCAACATTTGGCCTTCAGGTAAGCTTTAGTCAGACCACTTTTTACGTCGACCCAGCCTTTAACGGCACGCGCAATGGCAGCGCTTCTAAACCTTGGCAGTCCCTTTCGGATAATGTGTCGCCGTCGCCCTGGAGCGCCATCAATGCTGCCTTGGCCGGTGGCCCAGTCACCGTGTACTTTTCCGCGACTGGAAGTTCGACGGCACAAATCGGCTACGGCGCGCGCACCGATAAATCGTCGAACGTTCTGACGCTGGATGGCATCAGCCAGAAAAATACAAATAGCGCGTCTCCGTCGTGGACGACGAATGTGAACCCCTCTCCCTGTAACTACGAAGCTGCGAACTGTGCCTGGGCAACAGCGGCGAAGTTCACCATCACCGCCAATACGCCATTCGCCGGCACCGATGACCGCAGCAACTGCGTGGGTAACTTCGTTTTTCAGGGTTTCACGGTGCACAATACTGAAGGCCAGTCCGCCGACCTCACCTACACCCACGACTTGATCTTTCAATACAATGACGTTTCCCGCGTGGCCACGGGAAGTTACGGGCCGGGAATCATTGTCGGTCCCGGGCAGCATGGCCCTTGCCAAAATGGGTCCACTTTCAGCGGGCCGGATAACGTTACCATTCAGTACAACTACGTCCACGCCACTTGGGGAGAGTGCATTTATGTTGGCGCTAGCACCTCGGACCCGCCCGGCTATGGAGGTACCGACGGGGAATACGCCTCTTCAGGACTGACTTGTAAGAATAACTGCCCGACCGGCGCAAATTATCTGATTCAGGGCAACGTGATCGAATCCTGTGCCTCCTGGGGGGGCCAGGGGGACGGCACCGATGTCAAAGATGGACACGTGAACCTGCAGGTAATCGGCAACATTTATCGCACCTCAAAACCCTGTACAAACTGCGGCAATAATACCTGTACGGCTGATGGGGTACCGGGGCCCGGATGCGACGGTCAAGGTCCATTATTTGAATCGGGCGCTCTTGTGGCTAACAATTACATCGAATCGCCAGGCCATCAATGCATCCCGGTGTATTCTTCGTGGAACAACACCGCTGGACGCGGGGTCATGACCGTCGAGAACAATATCTGCGTGAACGCCAATAGCGGCGCGGGTTCGAATACTGGGTATCACTGGTGGGCGCCAACCATAGGACAAGGCGTTACTCCGCCCGCCTGGAATCAAGTTAATTTTTATAACAACACCGCCTACAATGTTGGCGTAATCAACCAGGAAGCCTGCATCCAGATCGACTCGGGTGGGGCGGGCAACGGCACCAATCCCTCCAATAGTTCGATCGTGGAAAATAACATCGGGAGCACATGCGGTGGCTCAGGTTTATCGGCCGCGCCGGGTATCGTCAGCGTTCACGACTATAACGACTTTTACGCTACAGCCTCCTGCGGCTCCGAAGCCCACGGAATCTGCAGCAACCCGCAGTTTGTCTCGACCGGCACACCCTACGCGGATGTGAATTTTGCATTGCAGTCAGGGTCTCCCGCAGCCGGTGCGGGAGCCAATCTAGCTTCAGTTTTCACCACAGACTATTTCGGCAACAACCGTACCGTCCCCTGGGATATGGGGGCAATTGGCGGAAGCACGTCGGGCGGCGCTCCCAATCCACCAACGGCGCTGGTTGTCACGGTCAATTGATAGTGCTCGCGGCCTCGTCCACTGCTAATTGGGCAGGGGACGAGGCCCGAAGGCTCGATCCTGCCGCGAATCAAAACCTCCTGAACAGATCGCCTACCGACTGACCGCTGAGAACCTCAGGTGCTCCCGCAACCCTTATTATTCGGCTGATTTTTTCTTCTTTCGGTAGAATTTTCCTTTCGGAATTCTGTTGGCGCACTCCCCAGCTTTGCGTGGAGGGTCTGCGCGATTCAGAAGATCGCACTCTTTATGGCGAACGCTAATACTTCCACAACTTGGGCTGAGGACTCGATCTACGAAAGTAGGCCCATAGAGCCAAGTGTCGCCCCGGAGCAACCGAGTCCGAAGACAAGCGGATCGAAGGCGATGGCACTGCCCCCCGCGCTGATCGCCGCCTTCTTGTTCGCTCAAATGTTCGACTATCACGCGCTTAAGTTGGCCACCTTCACACCCGATAAACTGCTTTTTCTGCTTATCCTGGTGCTCTTCGCCAACGCGATCCTGACCGGCCGGCTCCGGTCGATCTCGTGGTCTGGAACCGAAGTGTGCATGGTTCTGTTCGCGATTTTGTGTACGGTTTCATACTGCATAACCAATCCAGATTCCGGTTTGGAGAATTTTAAGTGGCTGACCACACTGTTCAATCTAATTGTGTACCCGTTCGGCCTCTATCTATTCGTGAAGAAAACTCGCTATAGCGCCCCCAAGATTATCTGGCTGCTCAGGGCGATGGTTTGTGTCGGTGTCTATCTTGCCTTCACGGCGAGCTTCGAACACTTCGGCATTAACGCGCTCGTCTTCCCCAGGTACATCATGGATCCCCACGTTGGCATTCAATTCGGGAGGGCCCGAGGCCCCATGGTGGGTTCGAACCCGATGGGCGAACAGTTGGTCGTGGTTTTTCTCGTTACCTGTTTGATTATGCCGTTCGTGCGGACAGTTTCGAGGGTTCTGCTGCACGGCTTGCTACTGCTGGTGACAATGGGAATCTACTTCACCCTGACCAGGGGGGCCTGGATCAGCTTCGCGGCCGTGGTGCTCCTCACCGCTATTCTGGGCGGCAAAAGTTTTGGAACTCAGTCGCGGCTCATCATCGCGGTTATCGTGGTGGCGTTTTTTGCCGGAGCGGGCAGCAAATTCTCCTATGGAGGAGAAACGCTTTTTTCGCGACGGCAAAACACCATCGACTACCGTTTATCTAACAACAAGACAACATTCAATATGGGACTGGCAAACCCTGTGACCGGGGTGGGATATGGCAGCTTCAACTCGAACTGGGTGAAATATTTTGGCGACAAAGAGAAACAGCTGACCAACGATCTCACTGACGGCAATCACAATACTTTTCTTGGTCTATTTGCGGATTTGGGAGTGCCAGGGGTCACCTTGTACGCAGCGTTATTTATATATCTTTTCAGAGAGTCTTTGCGGATTCGCAAAACGCTGGATCCCGAGGCGCACTTCGAGAGAAGCCTGGCGCTCATCAGCGTGTGTTTGTTGACCGTTGCCATGATCGAGGCGATGTCGGGCGATTTGCGATTCAATCCGACTCTCAATGCCGTGACCTTTCTCTTCGCCGGAATTACCGCGAGCATGAAAGGCACATCGTTAATTCAGAAGCGAGTTAAGAAGAATGTACGGTCTTAGGGATTTTTCAACGACCGCGATCATGCTCAATGCAAGATTTTCTGAAGCGCGTCTCGACGCAACATGGGAACGCCTGCGATGTCTCATTTAGCTGACCTGTTCGTTACCGCGGGTGAACTGCGCGGCTCTCAAGAGCTGGAAAAGAGCTTCTTCGATTGCCTGCGCCTCAAGAACGGCGTCTACAAGACGACTTACGCTCACCGGCTCGACGATCTAAATGTGCAAGTAATGAATTATCTCCCGGCCGCCCGGCCGCTGCAGGTGTTGGATGTCGCGATTTCCTCCGGGGTGAGCACGCTGGAGTGGGTAGAGGCGCTAGAGGCAGTCCAAGTCGATTACCACATGACCGGGATCGATCTGACCATTGGCGGACTTTTGGTTTCGTTTGGCGATCGATGGCACGCCGTTCTTGACCGTACAAAATGGCCGCTGCTATTTGAAATCGATGGGCAATGGGTGTCGAATCCACCTCGAAAACGGCACCTTCTCCGTCACTTCTTTTCGCTGGCCTGGATCAAATCCGCTTTATTCCTATGGAAGCAGAGCTATCGCGAAGCCGACCGCGGACGAATTCTACGAGTCCTGGGCATGCCCGTAAGGACTCGCGCCGTTAATCTGGTAACGCCCGGGCTTGTGGGGCATCCCCGTGTGACGGTCGGCGAAGGCAATATTCTTGCGGAATCGTGGAATGAAGGAACATTTCACGTAATCCGGGCTGCAAATATTCTTAACAAGAGTTATTTTGATGTTGACGCCCTCACGCGGATTTTGACTAATCTTCGGCGTCAGCTGGCAACGGACGGGGTCTTGGTGGTTTGCAATACCGATACGGACGAAGCAGCTCTAAACCACGCAACCATTTTTGCGCTGGGGGCTAACAATCAGTTCAAAGTACTTTCGAAAATGAATGACGGTTCCGAAGTCGAGGAACTGGTACTGCAACTCTCGAACTGATAGATCGTGAATTACTGAATGAGCGTCGGCGCGCTGGCTGCCGGCGGCGAAAAACCTCCCCGTGTCATCGAGGGACACAACTATGCATCAAAGACATGTTAATGCTGTGCAGCGAACACCGGAAGAAATCCGCAATCATTATCTCGCGGAGAAAGAGCTTGCCGGTCAACTCCGATCGTCGATGCCGCAGGAACGGGCCGCTCTCTACCTGACCGTCTACGAAGAACTCTTTGCCGGGTGCCTCTGCATCCGATCTTGTTCCGTACGGTGACGCCGGCGCAGCGGGAAAAAGTAGTCCGCTGGCAGTTGCAGTTTGTGCGGCGATTCCTCAAGCCGTCTCACTGCTTCCTTGAGGTCGGCGCCGGAGACTGCGCCCTGGCGCTAACTGTGGCCAAGATGGTCGCGAAAGTCTATGCCATCGATGTTTCCGCGAAGCTGACCGAGTCTATTACTCCGCCCGATAATTTTGAACTGCGGGTGTCCGATGGTAGCTCCATCAACGTCCCCGACAATACCGTGGACGTCGCGTACAGCAATCAATTGATGGAACACCTGCATCCGGATGATGCGTTACGGCACGTGCAGGAAGTTTATCGCGTGTTAAAGCCCGGCGGTAGGTATCTCTGTGTAACTCCCAACCGGCTCGGCGGACCCTACGACATCTCCCGTCACTTCGATACCGAGGCGACCGGCTTGCATCTGAAGGAGTATTCGGTCACCGAATCCGCTCGTTTATTTCGCTCGGTTGGATTTGCCCGGGTGCGAGCCTATATTGGCGCGCGGGGATTTTTTTTCGACCCGCCGCTCGGTGCCATGCGCGCCTTTGAGAGTGTTCTCGAAGCTCTACCGCACGGCTTTCGCCAAAGGATGTGCGATTCAATGCCGCTACGACCGGTCATGATGATCCGGCTTGTGGGGACAAAGAGCTGAACGAGAGGATGCCCAGCAGAAATAGTATTGGTCGGACGAACGCAGCTAGCTTGCTGCCAAGTTCACGCAACTAATTACCGCCAATTAGCATGAGCACCAAGTATCTCATCCGAAACGCCAGTATCAACACCTTCTGGCGGACTTTCGGCATTATCAGCGGCGCGGTGCTCGATGCCGTAATCCTGGCGCGTTTTGGCCTGGGTCGCGAGACGGACGCCCTTTTTGCCAGCCTGGCCATACCCATGCTGATCACGTCGGCGCTCGAACTTCAGGTTCCGAAAATCCTGATTCCGGCAATCACTCGTTGTTCCGAGGAGCAAGGGGAGGAATCAGCCTACGAGCTGCTCCGTACCCTGATGACGACGTTTGCCGTTATATTGGGCGCAATCGTCATCACGTTGTCGCTATTTGCCCGCCTACTGATGCGTGTTCAGGCTCCGGGTTTTCAACCCAGCGCCTTACAGCTCGGCACTCGATTGTTCATGGTGCTGCTGTGGCTGACATTCTTCCAGGGCATGGCCCCGGTCCTGCAATCGTTCCTGTTTTCACGGCACCGCTACCTTGTCCCAGCCTTGGGCAGACTGACGACCACGCTGCCTGCCATTGCCATGGTGAGCATCTACTACAAGCGCTTTGGAATCTACGCCGCCGCCATGGGATTTATTCTCGGGGGCGTAGTACAACTCTTGTTCCTGGCCATTACCGCGAGATCTCACGGCTTGCGTCTCGCTTGGACCTGGCGGCCGAGAGATCCCAGAGTATATGAAATCCTGAAGATGTTCCGGCATCCGCTGCTTGGCCATGGCCTCAGTGAGAGCAAGGTATTCATCGAGAACTTCCTGGCCTCGCTCCTGGGCGGCGGAAATCTATCCATACTTCGCTACGCCACGCGGATTGTGGAAGCCATCTCCGGAGTGCTGCTGGGCGGTATCGTGACCAGTACACTGCCCTTGATATCGGTCTACGCCTCCGAGAAGAAGTTTGGCGAAATGAAAAAGAGCGTTCTGGATGCGATCCGCCTCATCGTATTCCTGGCACTGCCTATTTCGTGCTGGCTCATCTTCACCGGCCAGCCTATGATCGTACTGTTGTACGAGCGCGGCCGATTTCTGCGGGCAGACGCGGCTCATACTGCGCTTCTCATCGCCCTGCTTACTCCTTATGTCATCTTTGGCCGGCTCATCGGCGTTACGCAGACCCCGTTTTATGCGCGGCTCGATACCAAGACGCCCTTGCTCAGTCTTATTCTTTTCTTCGGCATATACGCCACTACCATTTGGCTGCTGAGTCGCAGCATGGGCATCTACGGCTTCGCCATCGCGTCCTCGTTTGCATCGGTCATGACCGCGGTGACCATGTCCGCTTTGCTGCATCGTGCTTTCGGACCGTTAGGGTGGAAAAGGTTAAAGAAGTTCGGATGGCGTATGGCGATTGTCATGGGTCTCACCATATGTGCCTTCGCCATTGGCCACACCATAGGCGGAAGATTCTTGGCAGAATCGCTGGCTGACAAGCTGATTCGATTCCTGGTTCCAACGGCTCTCGGCTTCACCGCCTTTCTGGCCGCCTCGTTCGGTTTTCGGCTTCTCGGACGCCACCACATAGAGGCCCTTGTCACGCGATAACACCGTGTCTATCAAAGCAAAATCGAGCGGTCTGAGGGGCGTGGCTTTCTTCCTTCTTAGGATGTCGGGCCTGCCGTACTTCATCCGCGAACTGGCGCACAGAAACCGGGTAACGATTCTCGTCTACCACAAGCTTCCACCGGAGATCGCGGATCGTCATTTCAACGCTCTGCGGCGGAGATACAACTTCATCACTTTGGCCGACTACATGGCCGCGCGAGCCGACCACAACAAGTCTCTTCCGGTGAAGCCCTTGATCGTTACTTTCGATGACGGGCACCGATCGAACTATGCCTTGAAGCCTATCTTCGAGAAGTACGGAATCCGGCCGACCTCGTTTCTGTGCAGCGGGCTGGCGGGCACGAACCGCCACTTCTGGTATGAGATTGAGATGGACGAAAGCTTGCGCCAGTCGCTGAAGCATGTGTCCGATGAAGATCGGCTTGAAACCCTTGCAAGGCTGGGCTTTTCGGAGACTGCCGAGAATGTTGATCGGCAAGCGCTGTCGGCGGGCGAGATTGAAGAACTGAAGCCGGTCGTGGATTTCCAATCGCACACGGTCTACCACCCATTGCTGCCGCAATGTTCCAATGCGCGGGCGGCGGTTGAAATTTCGGAGTCGAAGCTCCAGCTTGAAAATCAGTTTGGACTTTCCATCTATGCCCTTGCCTATCCCAACGGAGACTACTCCGCTCGCGAAATCGCGGCTGTGGAGGCGAGCGGCTATCGTTGCGCGCTGACCCTCGAGAACGGATCGAATACTCGGGAGACGCCGGCGTTTCAGCTGAAGCGCACCTGCATCAGTGACGATGCCAGTGTCGATGAGCTGATTGTGAAGGCGAGCGGCCTCTGGGGATGGCTGAAGAGTCTGAAGCGCCGTGCCGCGCTCGTCTCCCGGTTCCAGCGCGCGAACTCGCGCCCGGCTGCTGCAGACCCGATCAGCGGAGTGTTTCTTGATCAAGATTGAACAGAAGCGGGTCCTGCGTTCGATCTTTTCCCTGAAAAGAAATTTTGCTCCGGGAATCGCCGCGCCTAAGAAGATTTTCGACGGCGTCGAGATTGCGCCCTTCTGGAACGCCTGCAGCGCGGCGGTTTCGATTTCTGCCGATTTCGAGCTGAACTGGGCCTTTCGCAGCCTGCCACCCGAGGAGCGCGATTACCTGGGCATCACTGAACGTCACAATGTTCCCTACATTCTCGATGTGTTGAACGAATTTGGCATGCCCATCACCTGGGCGACTGTAGGCCATCTTTTCCTCGACTCGTGTAACCGCAACGGCCACTATGGGCACGAAGATATGCCGCGCCCGCCGGCCAATCCTTTGTGGCAGGGTGATTGGTACAAGCACGATCCCTGCACCGACGTGCGGCGCGATCCGCTCTGGTATGCTCCGGATTTGCTCGAGCAGATTATGGCAGCGAAGGTCGAGCATGAAGTAGGCTCACACTCGTTCAGCCACATCGACTTCTCGCCGCAAACCTCCAACGCGGAACTGGTCAAGCGGGAGATGGAGCAGAGTCTCGCGGTGATGCAGCCTCTGGGCATCCGCTTGCGGTCGCTGGTGTATCCCTTCAACCACATGGGGCACTCGTATCATGAGTTGTTGCATCAGTTCGGCATCATTGCGGTACGGCACCGGGACGGGAAGATCCGGCTTTCCTATCCCGAGCGTTCGCCTGCTGGAGTCTATAAGATTTATGAAAGCATGAACCTGCGCTCCTCGAACCTTTACCATTATCGAGATAAAGCGGAGCTGTTTCTCGACCATGCCATGCAGCACGGGGCGGCCTACCATTTGTGGTTTCATCCCTCCGATCCGCGCACCGTATTTCAGAGGGAATTCTGCGAGGTGTTGCGCATCCTTCAGCGCCAACGAGAGGCGGGAAATGTCTGGGCCGCGACCATGGGAGACCTGGCGTCCTATTGCGAGGCCAGAGCCTGTACCAGCCTTCGGGTCCGAACGGATGGCGGCAAGACCACGCTGCAGATCGATACTTCCTTGGACACGAATAAGTACGGTATCCCGGAAATCACGCTAATCGTCCCCAGCGGGACTATGCCGAAGCGTATTGAGCGACGCCTCGGAGCAGAATCCACGGAACTTCCGCTGGGCGAAGTATGTGCCAGAAAAAAAGGCGTGCTATTCCTGAATGTGCCCGCCGTAACTCAAACCGTAACTCTTTCGTTCTAATTCAGTTCTTATTTCAGCGCGGCGCGATCATGCGAGTCCTCTACTACACTGATAGTCTTCGGATCGGCGGCAAAGAACGACAACTCGTCGAGTTGCTAAAGGGCTTGAAACAGCGCGACGCTATGGAGTTGCTGCTCGTCTGTATGGATCGCGGAGAGTTTTACGAGCCGGATGTGAAGGCGCTGTCGATTCCGATGACGTATCTATTCCGCAAGAGCCGCTGGGATCCGCGAGTGCTGCGAGAGTTTTACCGTCTGGTCCAGGACTTCAAGCCGGACGTGATTCATACCAATAGCGCAATGAGTTCGGCCTACGCGCTGCCCATCGCGAAGTGGTTTGGCGTGCCCCTGATCAACGGATCGATTCGCAATTGCTTCGAACCCCGATCCCTTCGCCTCAAAATCGAGCGGTCGCTGCTGGCATGGTCGGATTTTCGCATTGCGAACTCGGTGGCTGGTTTGCAAAGCCGGGGCTTTTCGCCCGATTCCGCAAGAGATTTCGTCGTTTACAATGGCTTCGATGTGACGCGGGTCCAGTCTCCCGAAGCCCAGTCTCCGGAAGCTCGGTTCAACCATGCGTGCAACGGAAATGGAGATGGACATGCTCGGGTGGGAATGGTCGCAGAGTTCCGGCCGGACAAGGACTTCAGGACGTTTCTTTTAGCCGCTTTGCAGGTAGTGGGCAGCCGGCCGAAGGCAACGTTTGTGACTGTGGGAGATGGCGACACGCTGGATGAAATGAAAGCGCTCGCGTCCGCCGCCGGCGACAGGATTCAGTTTTTGGGGCGCCGCAAGGACGTCGAGCAGATCGTCAACTGCTTTACCATCGGCGTTCTCGCCAGTTTCACCGAGGGAATTTCGAATTCCATCATGGAATACATGGCGCTGGCCAAACCCGTAGTCGCCACCGACTGCGGAGGTTCGCGAGAACTCGTTTTAGACGGTGAGACCGGCTTCTTGGTGCCGCCTCGCGATCCCGCGGCGCTGGCCGGCCGAATCAACTACTTACTGGACCATCCCGACGAGGCTCGGAGAATGGGCCTGGCCGGTAAGAAACATATCGAGGAGAACTTCTCACTGCAGAAGATGGTCGATAAGACGGTCGACATCTACGAACATGCCATCCAATCTGCAAGCCGTCGCGTGGTATGGGAAGAGACAGTCCGCTCCAGCTAACGGATACTTGCGTGCAAATGATTACTCCATCAACTCTAGCCGTAAATGAAAGCGCAACCGTGATGCCGCGCACCACGGGAGGACTAACGCCATTGCCCAGCCCAAGCGTAGTCCGTGGCGCGCTGAAAGTGCTCTTCGTCACCAACATGTATCCCGACGAAGCCCATCCCGCCTCGGGCACATTTGTGTGGCAGCAGGCGGAACATCTTCGCAAGGCCGGTCACCAGGTCGACGTTTTGCACATCGATAGCGGCCGGTCGCGAATGAAATATTTCACGTCACTGTTCGACGTGTTTGCTCGCACCCGCGGCGGGTCGTATGACGTGGTCCACGCCCATTATGGGTTGTCCGGTTTTCCGGCGCTGTTTCGCTACAAGACTCCGCTGGTTATCACGCTTCACGGCAGCGACGCTCTTGTCGGCCAAGTCCAGCCGCTGATCAGCAAAACAGTATGCGCCTTCGCGGACGCGGTCATCGTGGTGTCAAAGGGCATCTCGGCCCGCATCGCCGGGGACATCATTCCTTGCGGAATCGACATGGAAGTCTTCCGGCCGCACGATCGCGCTGCAGCTCGCCTTCGCCTGGGACTTCCCGAGCGGGGAAAGCTGGTGCTCTTCCCCTTTGATCCGCAGCGCAAGATCAAACGTTATCAGCTGGCTCAAGCCGCGGTGGCGGCCCTTCGCGATCCTGGTATTCAAATCCTCACGGTTTGCGGAAAGCCAAACGAAGACATGCCCTGGTATTACAGCGCAGCCGACGTGATGATCTTGTGTTCTGAGTCCGAGGGCTCGCCTACCTCGGTGAAGGAAGCCCTGGCCTGCAACATCCCAGTGATTTCGACCGAGGTTGGCGATGTCCGCGAAATCATGGAAGGAATTGATGGCTGCGAAATTTGCCCAGCCAATGCGGAGTCCCTGGCGCAATCTCTCCAGCGGGCGCTAAATCGGTCGGACGAAAAGCCCTTCGAAGGCCGTTTGTCCATGCCGCGCTATGACAAGAACCGCATTGTGGAAGCCATCGTGAAAGTCTATGAGCGCGTCATCCGTGAACGTTTTGTGGATGCCCCTCAACCAACAACGTCACAGATTCCCGAAAACCATTAGACGCAGGATTAGCGCAAGAATAATGAAGAGAAAAGTTCTAATCATCGTAGAGAACCAGCCAGTCCCTTTTGATACACGCGTGTTCAAGGAGGCTCGCTCTCTGCACGAGGCGGGATACGAAGTCACCACTTTATCTCCCCGAGCCAAGGGATGTGAGGGGGGATATGAACTCATCGAGGGAATCCACGTCTACCGGCACCCCATGGGTGAGGAGGGCGACAGCCCCCTTGGTTATCTGCGGGAGTACGGCTCGGCGCTGTTTTGGCAGTTCTTATATGCGTGGTGGATTTATCTGCGGCGGGGATTCCATGTGATTCAAGGCTGCAATCCTCCCGACGACATATTTTTGGTAGCACTTCCCTTCAAGCTATTCGGGGTCAAGTACATCTTCGATCACCACGATGCCAATCCCGAGCTCTACGTCTCAAAGTTCGGCAATAAGGGACTTTTCTACAAAGCTCAGGTTCTGCTCGAAAAGCTCACCTACCGCTTCAGCGACGTAGTGATGGCGACCAACGCGAGTTACGCAGGGCTCGCAGTAAAAAGAGGGGGTCTTGCTCCAGAGGACGTTTTTATCGTCCGCAACGGACCCGACCTGGATACCTTTCGAGCCGTGGCTCCCAACCCGGGTCTAAAGTATGGCAAGTCCTACCTCGTGGGATACGTGGGAAACATGAGCACCCAGGAGGGCCTCGACATTCTTCTGGATGTGGCGTTGCACCTCAAGAACTCAGGGCGTTCCGACATTCAGTTCACTTGTATCGGGGGAGGCCCAGGCTTGGCCGGTCTGCGGAAGATGACGCGCGACCAGGGTCTAGAAGACATCGTGAATTTTACCGGGCGCGTCCCCGACCAACAGTTGCTGGAAATTCTCTCCACCGCTGATATCTGCGTCAATCCCGATCGGCCCTGCGAGATGAACGACATCTCCACCATGATCAAGATCATGGAGTACATGGCCCTGGGCAAGCCCATCGTGCAATTCGATTTGCGCGAAGGCCGCTTCAGCGCGCAGGATGCCGCCCTATACGCCGATACCCAAAACCAGGTCGCCGACTTCGCCGCTAAAATCCTCTGGTTGCTCGATCGCCCCGAGGAAAGAAGAAGGATGGGAGAATTCGGGCGCAGGCGCGTGGAACAGGATTTAGCCTGGAAGTATTCCGTGCACAATCTGCTCTCGGCCTACGAGAGAGCCTTCAGCAAGGGCGGTGGTTTTAGCGAGAGTACTTCGGAAGGCTGGGAAAAGCCATCGCGCGCGAATCAGAGAGAAGCCGTAGAAGTTCCTATCAACTCTTCGTTGCTGCAGTATTACCGATGCCCGGAAGATTACGGGCGGCTAAACTTGAGTGGACCACTCTCCCAGGAAAACGGCTATTTCGATTTCGGCGCCGGTACCACCTGTTATGGCAAGTGTGCCGGCCATACCCCGGCTCGCTCCCCCGCAGATACGCTTCCCGACGTGCTTCCCGATACTTTCATCGATGCAAGCGGCGCACATTTGCCCTTCGATTTGGATCAAGTTGTGGAGAATCTCCGCAGTGAGTCGTATTGCCAGGAGGTTGCCAGCTCCGCGGAAAACAACCTGCTGGCCCGCGCCTACTATGTGGCTCGGCCGTTGCTTTCGGTATCGGTTCGAAAGCATCTGCAACGGTGGCGCCTGCGAGACTGGGAGCGCCTGCCCTTTCCGAAGTGGCCGGTGGATCGAACCGTTGATGAACTGTTCGAGCGGAGCATGCTTCTATCGCTTCGGGCGCAGGCCGTGGATCGGATTCCCTTCATTTGGTTTTGGCCCGAGGGCGCTGCCAGTTGCGCCATCATGACCCACGATGTAGAAACTTCGCTGGGCGTATCCTCCTGCGCTTACCTGATGGACATGGAGGACACCTACGGCATCAAAGGATCGTTTCAGATCATTCCCGAACACCGCTACGAAGTGACCGACGAATTCTTGGCTTCCATTCGGCAGCGCGGCTTCGAGGTTGTGGTGCACGATTTGAATCACGATGGACACCTGTTTCGAGACAAGGACGAGTTCGAGCGCCGCGCTTTCAGAATTAATTCCTATAAAAGGCGATTTGGCGCTACCGGGTTTCGAGCAGCGGTTCTTTACCGTAGACAGCAGTGGTTCGACGCCTTAGACTTCTCCTACGACATGTCGGTGCCTAACGTTGCGCATTTGGATCCGCAACGCGGAGGGTGCTGCACAGTCATGCCGTTCTTCGTGGGGCGCATTCTTGAGTTGCCGGTAACCACCACCCAGGATTACACCCTGTTCAACATTCTCAACGACTATTCCATCGATTTGTGGAAGAAACAGATCGATCTGATCATGGAAAAGCATGGATTGATCAGTTTTATCGTTCATCCCGATTACGTTCGCGGCATTCGGGAACGAGCCATTTACAAATCGCTGCTGCAGCATCTGGCGGATTTAAGAAGAGAACAAGGAATTTGGATTACGCTCCCCGGTGAGGTCGATCGTTGGTGGCGGCAACGAGCGGAAATGAGAGTTGTAAAGAGCGGCGACGGCTGGCGGATTGAAGGACCCGGAAGCGAGCGGGCCCGTCTGGCCTACGCCTGTCGATACCATGACCGGCTGTCTTACACTTTGAGCCCGGTCGGGGCCGAGCTCAGTCGAAGTTTCACATGACTCCAGAGAGAGTTTGGCCATAAAGGGCAAATCGAGGGGGCCGGACCATCGACGAATCAGATCAATACGAGCGCTGGCGATCGGCACGGTACCGGATGAGGATTAACACTGCAGCAGCGGCACGGGTCCGGCCAGAGCCCCAACTTGTGATTTCTCAGAAACCAGCTTCTTTCCCGGCCAGCGTCTATGAGATTAATCCCTTAGCCGATCGGCGTTGGGATGCCCTCGTAAACAGTCATCCTCACGCTTCGGTTTTTCACAGTACACAATGGCTCAAAGCGCTACAGACAAGCTACGGCTACAAGCCTATGGCTGTCACCAGCTGCGCCCCTAACGCCGCTCTCACCAATGGTCTCGTCTTCGGCCGGGTGGAAAGCTGGTTAACCGGCCGTCGCTTCGTATCCCTGCCTTTTGCCGATCATTGCGAACCGCTGGTCAGCAATGCTGTTGAACTGGACACGCTGTTATCGCACATGAAGCAGTATGTGGATTCCGGCCACTGGAATTACCTCGAGATCAGGCCCACTGTCGGCCGGCCGGAGAGCCGGACCGGATTCAGCCCTAACCTCCGGTACAGTTTCCACACGCTCGATCTGCGCAAGAGTTCGCAGGAGTTGTTCCGCAGCTTTCACAAAGATTGCATTCAAAGAAAAATTCGGCGAGCCGAGCGCGAGGGATTACGCTATGAAGAAGGAACGTCTGAGATTCTGCTTCGGAAGTTCTATAAATTACTGATCGTCACCCGGCAGCGACAATGCTTGCCGGCGCAACCGCTCATATGGTTTCGCCGGTTGATTGATTCCTTTGGCACGGATCTGAAGATTCGAGTTGCGAGCAAGGACGATCTGCCTGTCGCCAGCATCCTCACGCTGACGCACAAATCTTCGATGGTCTACAAATACGGTTGCAGCGATGCCCACTTTCACAGATTCGGGGGAATGGCGTTTCTGTTTTGGAATGCGATCCAGGAAGCGAAAGAAAAAGGATTGGAAGAATTTGAGATGGGGCGCTCCGATAGTGCCAATCTCGGGCTCATCACGTTTAAAGAACGCTGGGGTACCACCGCCTCCGAGCTGACTTACTGGACTTATCCGCGCCGCCCTGTGGCCGCTCTTAGCAATCGACAGAAAATCGTCCTGGATCGCGTGATTCCATTCACCCCCACTTTCGCCCTCAGTGCCATCGGCAAGATCTTTTACCGCCATGCCGGCTAGCCAGAAGCCACGGCAAGATTCTGTATTCCGTGATTTGCCCTTGAAGATTCAAGACGCAATGATTCCAGAAGGAATGGTTCGCGGCGTTTCTGATACTGCCCGCTGGGTGGCGTATTTTCGTGCTCTGGAAACGCGACGCGCCGATGCGCTGTTTCGCGATCCGCTCGCCGAACTCCTGGCCGGCGAGCACGGTTTTCATCTCGCCAATACTCTCGCAGACGGAAACAAACATGAGTGGGCGTGGGTCGCGCGCACTTATCTTTTCGATCAATTTCTCTCCCACGCGATTCAGAGCGGAGCCGATCTGGTACTGAATCTGGCGGCGGGTCTCGACGCCCGGCCTTACCGCATGGATTTGCCCGCAGACCTGCGGTGGGTTGAGGTTGACTTGCCAGAAATCGTTTCTTACAAAGAAGAAATTTTGGCGGGCGAGAAGCCTCGCTGCCAGCTGGAGCGGGTCGCTCTGGATTTGTCGGATGAGCAGGGCCGGCGCGAGCTTTTCTCGGAACTCGACTCGCGCGCGAGCAAGGTCGTAGTTGCGTGTGAAGGCTTGCTGATCTACTTCTCGAGCAATGAAGTCGCCTCACTGGCCGATGACCTTGCGGCTAGGCCCCATTTTCGGAGCTGGGTCATCGATCTCGCCTCTCCCGGGCAACTGCGATTGATGCAGGGCACCACCGGAAAGCAACTGAGCGAGGCCGGCGCCGCCTTCAAGTTCGGCCCGCCCGAAGGCGCCAATTTCTTTGTCCCGTATGGTTGGGAGCCGAAGGAGGTTCACGGTCTGTTGAAGACCGCGGCGCAATTCAAGCGCGCGCCCGCCGAACTGCTATCGTTGCTGCCCGAGCCGAAAGGTAAATTCGGAAACTATCCCTGGACCGGAGTCTGCCTGCTGAATAAACGCTGAGCGTCCTCGGGTTACCTTCATGCCAGCCCGCATCGTGCTTTGGTTCCATTGCCTAAATCCCAACGCATGATACGATTGGCCATATTTTTCCAATTTGTTTGCATTCGTTCGCGAACTTCCCGAAAGGTCTTTTCTTAAAGTTATGTTGAACACAGTGATTGTTGGTGCAGGTCCGTATGGGCTGTCGATTGCCGCGCACTTCCGGCGCGAGGGTATCCCGTTCCGTGTCTTTGGCCGCCCCATGGACAGTTGGCTGGCTCACATGCCCAAGGGCATGATGCTGAAGTCGGATGGCTTTGCCTCCGACATTTACGATCCGGAGAGCGATTTCACACTGCGAAAGTTTTGCGCCGAGCGCGGCATCGAGTATGGCGACACCGGCGTACCGGTGCGCCTGGAAACGTTTACCGAATACGGTCTCGCCTTCCGCGACCGCATGGTGCCGGAGCTGGAAGACAAGCTGGTCGTTAGCGTCGATCGGATTCAGAATGGATTCCGCCTGCAGTTGGAGGATGGTGAAGCCCTCGAGGCCCGCACGGTCGTGCTGGCGGTCGGCATCACACACTTTGAATATGTGCCTGAAAACCTGGCGCACTTGTCCAACGAATTTCTTTCGCACAGCGCGCGCTATCACGAAGTCGAGCCCTTTCGCGGGCACAGCGTGGTTGTGATCGGCGGTGGCGCCTCCGCTTTGGATTGGGCCGGATTGCTGAAAGAAGCGGGCGCCGACGTGCAACTGGTCAGCCGAAAAGAACTAAAATTTCACAGCCAGCCCACCGGCAAACCGCGCTCAGCATGGCAGCAGATCCGACATCCGCAGTCGGGGTTAGGACCGGGCATGCGCTCGCGTTTCTTTGCCGATGCGCCCGGGCTGTTTTATTACCTGCCGGAGAAGTTGCGCGTGGAAGCGGTGCGCAGAACGCTGGGCCCTTCGGGCGGATGGTTTATTCGCGATAAAGTGATGGGCAAACTTCCGCTGCATCTCGGTTTTACGCCTAAGAGCGCCGAGGTACAGAATGGCCAAGTACATCTCAAGATTCAGGCCGAAGACGGCAGCGAACGGGAGATCGTGACCGAGCATGTGATCGCCGCTACCGGTTATAAAGTTGATATCGACCGCTTGCAGTTCCTCAGCCCCGAAATTCGTACGAAGGTCAAGACAATCAATTGTGCACCTGTTCTCTCGTCGAATTTCGAGTCATCGATTTCTGGCCTTTACTTCGCCGGAGTCGCCGCCGCCAACAGCTTTGGACCGGTGATGCGCTTTGCTTTTGGCGCGGGCTTCGCCGCTCGCACCGTCACCCGGGCCGTGAAGAAGTCCACAGCCAAGGTCCGTGCGACGGCGCCAGTCGCGAACTTGCTCAGCACCACGAAATGATGAATTCAGCGCAAAACTCGCGGAATTTTGTCGTGCCCCAAGAAATCGCTGCACGAGCTTCCGTCGACGCATGAAGAGAGAAACCATCGCCATTCACGCGGGCTACGACGGCGATCCCACCACCAAAGCGGTCGCCGTGCCCATTTACCAGACGATTGCCTTCGAGTTCGACAGCGCAGAACACGGCGCCGCGTTGTTCAATCTCGAAGTCGAAGGCAACATCTATACCCGCATTGGCAACCCGACGAACGCGGTTCTGGAGAAGCGCGTCGCCGCGCTCGAAGGCGGAGTGGAGGCGCTCAGCGTCAGCTCGGGAATGGCCGCCATCGAATACTCGCTCATCAACATCGCCGAGAAGGGCAACAACATTGTTTCTTTGCCGCAACTCTACGGCGCAACTTACACCTTGCTGGCGCATATTTTCCCGAAGCGCGGTATCTGCACCCAGTTTGCAGCCAGCGATCATCCGGAAGATGTAGACAAGCTCATCAACGAGAACACCCGCGCGGTCTATTGCGAGAGCGTCGGCAACCCTGCTGGAAATGTCGCCGATATCGAGGGGTTGGCCAAAGTCGCGCATAAACATGGCGTGCCGTTGATTGTCGATAACACCATCGCCACGCCAATTTTATTGCGGCCGTTTGAATACGGAGCCGACGTCGTCGTCCATTCCATGACCAAGTTCATGGGCGGGCACGGCACCACGCTTGGCGGAATGATCGTGGACAGCGGAAAATTTCCGTGGCGTAAATATCCCGAGCGCTTCTACATGTTGAACGTGCCGGAGATTGCGTATCACGGTGTAGTTTACGTCGATCACTTTGGCGATGCGGCTTACGTCGCCCGCTGCCGCACCGTTTGTCAGAGAAATACCGGCGCGACGCTCTCGCCTTTCAATGGCTTTCTTCTGCTGCAGGGCGTGGAGACGCTGGCGCTGCGCGTCGAGCGCCACGTGGAAAACGCGCGCAAGGTGGCGGAGTTTTTGCGCGACCATCCCATGGTCGAGTGGATTAACTACGCAGGTTTTCCCGATAACCCGCTGTACGCGATGGCCGAGTGCTATCTCGGCTCCAAGCGCTGCTCTCTAATGACCTTCGGTGTGAAGGGTGGCTTTGAGGCCGGTACTAAATGTTTCAACACGCTGAAATTATTCAAGCGCATGGTGAATATGGGCGATGCCAAGTCCCTCGCGTGTCATCCCGCGTCCACCACGCACCGCCAGTTGTCGCCGGAAGAGCAGCGTCAGGTGGGCGTGACGCCGGAGATGCTGCGCTTGAGCGTGGGCATCGAGCACATCGACGACATCGTCGCCGACCTAGCCCAGGCACTGGATGCGGCGCGGCCGTGAAGTTGTTATCTCAATGATGCCTCTCAAAGCAATAAACGCTGTCATCCCGTGCGAAGCGAGGGACCATGGTGTTTGCCGGCAGCGGAAAGTATTTCCCCTTTGGCAAAAACTAAATCCCTTCTCAATGACCGGGATGACAAAAAGGATGGGAGTCCTATGCCACTGATCATCGAAGGGCCGATTCCGAGCGGCTGGGCCGAGAGAGGGCATGTGAACTCGCCAACGACAAAAGAGAGCCGCGCAGAGTGCATCAGCCTCGCTCTCATCAACAACATGCCGGATGCCGCGCTCGAAGACACCGAACTGCAATTCTTTGATCTTCTAGATATTGCATCGGGTGACCTGCCGGTATTCTTAAAGCTTTACTCGTTAACTGGCATCCCACGCACCGATCGCGGGCAACGTCGCCTCAACAGTTTTTACTTCGGGCTTGATGATCTCTGGAACCGGCGCTTCGACTCCGTCATCATGACTGGGACCGAGCCGCGGCAGTCCAACCTGCGCGAGGAACCCTATTGGACCGCGTTGGCCAATGTGCTCGATTGGGCGGAGAGTCACACGTACTCGACGATATTATCCTGCCTGGCTGCGCACGCCGGGGTACTGCATGGCGACGGCATCGGCCGTCATCCCTTGAGTGACAAGCAGTTTGGCGTCTTCGATTTTGCCAAGGTGAGCGCGCATCCACTCACCAGCGGCACCGGCGAACATGTGTGCTTTCCGCATTCGCGCTGGAATGAAGTTTGGGCCGACGAGCTCACAGCGTGCGGGTACACCATCCTGACGCAATCCGCCGAAGGCGGGGTGGACGCGTTCGTCAAGAAGAAAAATCAGAGCCTATTTGTGCACTTCCAGGGGCATCCGGAGTACGGTGCTCAGACTTTGCTGAAAGAATATCGCAGAGATATCAGAAGATTTCTGAAAAAGGAATGCGAAACCTATCCTTCCATGCCAAAGGGCTATTTCGACGCGTCCGCAGCTAAGCTTCTCGGTGATTTTCGCGATTCCGTTCTGTCCGACCGACGCGAAGAACGCATGGAAAGTTTTCCAGAGGCTGCGCTCGTCGATGGTTTGGAAAATACTTGGCATCCATCCGCAGTAAGCATCTATCGCAATTGGCTGCAGTATGTGGCGGCGAGGAAGGTAGATGTCGCGTCCATTCCAGCCCTAGCCGCGGTTTATCAGCCTGCTCCGCGAAAACGGTCTGCGCGCCCGTAGCTGCTATGCCCGAAATAATTTGCGACAGCCCCGCCGAACTTTTGGCCAACCTTCCTGATCGCATCAGCGACGTTATCAAGCCCTGGACCGAAAGCTCACCGGACCGGCTGGCTCTGGTCGAAGCATCCGGTGCCTGGACTTACCGGCGGTTGGCATCGGCCGTTTCCGATGCGCAAAACTGGTTGGCCGATTCAGGCGTACGCCCCGGCGACCGGGTAATGATCGTTTGCGAGAACTGCCGCGCCTTCGTCGCAATTCTTCTGGCTTTGGCCAATCTGGATGCGTGGCCGGTGCTGGTGAACGCGCGCCTCGCTGCCAGCGAACTCGATGAGATTCGCGATCACTGCGGCGCACGCCGCGTGATCTACACCACTAGCGTCTCGCCTCACGCCCGCGAACATGCCAAGCGGCATGCCGCGGTCATTCTGCAGCCCGGCAACTTGGGGCCAATTGCGATTGGGCCGTTGAATGATAAGGTCGAACCCGAGCCAATTGATGCCGAGATCGCGCAGCGCATCGCTGCTCTGATTTACACCTCCGGCACAACCGGGCTTCCCAAGGGCGTGATGCTTTCGCATCGCAACCTTCTCTTCGTCGCCGCGGTGTCCGCGAAAATCCGCTCGCTGACTCCGGAGGACCGTCTCTACGGCGTTCTGCCCATGTCGCATGCGGTCGGCCTTTCGGTGGTTCTTCTAGGCTCGCTGCTGAGCGGAGCGACGTTATATCTCGCATGGCGTTTTGATCCCGTCGCTGCGCTGGCCACGTTTGAGAAAGAAAAGTTAACCGTGGTTCTGGGCGCTCCCGGCATGTTCTCGTTGCTTGGGGAGTACGCGAAAATGAAAGGATTGACGACGGTTAAGTTTCCGGCGCTGCGTATCATTTCTTCCTCCGGAGCTCCGCTGCAGCCCGTTCTCAAGACTCAGATCGAGAGTTTATTCGGCATGACTCTCTACAACGGATACGGCGTTACCGAGTGCTCGCCGAACATCGCGCAAGCCGTAGTGGGCGAGCGTCGCACCGATACATCTGTGGGGAGAATCTTGCCAGGTGTGGAAGTGCAACTTGTCGCATCGGATCAAAAACCGGTAGCCGAAGGAGAAGTCGGCGAACTGTGGGTACGCGGCTCCAATGTGATGAAGGGTTATTACCGCGCGCCCGAGGAGACCGCCGCAGCCGTCAATCCTGACGGATGGTTCAACACGCGCGACCTTGCGCGTCTCGAAAATGGATATCTCTTTATCGTGGGCCGCAGCAAAGAGTTAATCATCCGCTTCGGCGAAAATGTCTACCCCACCGAAGTTGAAGCCGTATTGAACACGCACCCTGCTGTGGTGCGCTCCGCGGTGATCGGTAGAACGGTTGAGGGAACCCAGGGCGGAGAGGAAGTGATTGCTTTCGTACAACTCTCAGCCGCGTCGACAACCTCCGAAGTGGAGTTAGCGCAACACGCCGCGCAGCATCTCGCGCCTTACAAACGGCCCTCGCAAATTCTGTTGGTGCCTTCCATGCCGCTGACCCCGACCGGAAAAGTGATCAAGGGCGAACTCGCCAAGCTCCACCAATTCGCTCCTACAAGCTGATCACCCTAAGCCGCCACGGTTTCACGTCACAACGCTACCCCTACAGCGGGACTTCAATCAGTTTCGGCCCCTCGTTTTCCAATCCCGCCCGCAACGCCTTCCCGAACGCATCTAGAGAACTCACACGCGTGCTGGGCACTCCCATGCCCTTCGCCAGCAAGGTCCAGTCGAGATTGGGATGCCCGATCTCGAACATCTCCAGCGCCCGCCTTCCGGGTTCACCCACTCCCAGGTAAGAAAACTCCCGCTTGAGCACGGCATAGTCGTGGTTTGCAAAAACCACGGTGGTGACGTTGAGGCCTTCGCGCGCCATCGTCCACAGCGCCTGAAGTGTGTACATGGCGCTGCCGTCGGCGGTCAGGCACAACACCTTCCGGTTCGGGCATGCGACCGCCGCGCCTACTGCAAGTGGCAGCGCGATTCCTATCGAGCCTCCGGTGTTTCCTAGCCAGTCATGCGGAGGAGCTCCTCGCGTCGCCGCCATCATTCCCCGGCCCGACGTCATCGATTCGTCCACCACGATTGCGTTCTCGGGCAGAAAAGCTCCGACCGCGGCGGCAAGGCCGGGTAAAGTGATGCCGCCGCTCGGTAGCGTAGGCTGATCGGCCTTCTCTGCCGTCACCTCGGTTCCGCGCAACGACAAGGCCACGGCCAGCGCATCGAGCGCTCCAACGTAATCTTCGCCGGGGATTGCCAGCGTGTGAATCTCGCACTCCGGCGCAGTGAACACGCTGCTTTTTCCGGGATACGCAAAGTACGCAATGGGAGCCTGCGCGCCCACCAGGATCAGCTGGCGAATCTCCTTGAACTGTTCGATTCCTTGTTCGAGCACGTACTGAACCCTCTCCACCCTCGGCATTCCGACGCCTCGCTGCAGCCGGGCGAAAGGATAGGGAGCCATGAGCTTTGCGCCGGTGGCACCCGCGATTCGACCGGCCGCGAGCAGTCCCTCGCCATACAGCGCATTTCCGGCGAGCAAGATCGCTGTGCGCAGACCCGAGCGAAGCATGGTAGCCGCGTGCTCGACCTTGTCGGCGGCAGGCAGGGGAGTCTGCGGAATAGCGGGCGGCGCGGCGACCGCTCCGCTGTCGCTCCAGGCAACATCGGCGGGGATGATCAACGTCGCAATCTGCCCCGGCGCAGTACGCGCTGCGGCGATTGCTTCCACCGCATCGCCGCTCACTTCGGCTGCAGACTGCGAAGTCCGCAGCCATTTGGAGTAAGGCCGCGCAATGCCTTCGATATCGGAGACCAGCGGCGTATCGTGTTGAAGATGATACGTAGCGTGCTGGCCAATAATATTGACGATGGGCACGCGCGCGCGGCTGGCATTGTGCAAATTTGCCAGGCCATTTGCCAAGCCGGGTCCGAGATGGAGCAACGTACACGCGGGCTTTTCCGCCATGCGCGCATAACCGTCAGCCGCGCCGGTGCAAACTCCTTCGAAGAGACCAAGCACGCAACGCATTTCCGGCAGATGATCCAGCGCGGCGACGAGATGAATCTCCGATGTGCCGGGGTTGGTGAAGCAGGTGTCAACTCCCCCTGCTAGCAGCGAGCGAATTAGACTCTCCGCGCCATTCATCGGCGAAACCAGCCTATCCTTTCCCAGTCGTAGAGTCGATGATCGCAAAAGAAAGAAGGCCGTCGGGAAGGGAAGAGGTTCATTGCGTAGAACAAATTATGCACGATTTTCAAAGCGACGCAGCCCCAAGACTGCCGAACAGCTGGAAAACGCTCCACTCAGCAGCGCACGACCTTGGGACTATCAATGCCCTTGGTCGCATTACGCGTGTCTACTACCAACTGGGCTTCGCCGACGATACGCTTTGCGTCGTAGTCGGAGTGGTCAGTGACGATCACAATGCAATCGTATTGCGCCAAGTCTTCCAGCTCCGAGCGCTTCATCTGCAAATCGTACTTGCGGCCCTTTCCGATAAATGGGAAATAAGGGTCGTGATAACTAACCTGTACACCTTCTTTTTGCAGAAGTTCGATGATGGTCAGGGCGGGAGATTCGCGCAGGTCGTCGATGTCTTTTTTGTAAGCCACGCCCAAAATGAGGACGCGAGCTCCGTTCAGCGATTTCTTATGCTGGTTCAACGCTCCGCCGATAGAGGCGAGCACGTGATACGGCATGTTGGTATTGATCTCTCCCGCCAATTCGATAAAGCGAGTGCGAAAGTCGAATTCCTTAGCCTTCCACGAGAGGTAGAAGGGATCGACCGGAATGCAGTGTCCACCCAAACCGGGTCCGGGATAGAAAGGATGGAAGCCAAAAGGCTTGGTGGAGGCGGCCTCGATAACTTCCCAGATGTCCAGTCCCATGCGCAGGCAAAGCAACTTCAGTTCGTTGACCAGGGCGATGTTTACGCAGCGGTAAATATTTTCCAGCAGCTTGGTCATCTCTGCAGCGGCAGGAGATGAGACAGGAATGGTGCGTTGAAAAATCGTCCCATACAAGGCCCCTGCCAACGCTGAGGCCTGCGCATTCACTCCGCCCACAACCTTGGGAATATCGCGGCGGGCCACGGTGGTATTGCCGGGGTCTTCGCGCTCGGGAGAGAAGGCTACAAAGAATTCTTTCTCGCGGGAAATACCCCGCGCCGCCTTCAATCCAAACTTATTTTCCTTTTCGAGAATCGGCACCATGACTTCTTCCGTCGTCCCGGGATAAGTTGTACTCTCGAGAACAATCAATTGTCCGGGCTGCAGATGCGGTGCGATGGCGCGCGTGGTATCGACGATAAAGCTCAGGTCGGGCTCGTGGTATTGATTGAGGGGCGTGGGAACGCAGATGATCACCGCATCCATTCCTTCGATATTCTTGTAATCGGAGGTGGCGGAGAAGCCCTCCGCCCGGGCCGCCCGAATTTCTTCCGTGCTGATTCGGTAGATGTAAGAGTTACCTTGGGCTAGAGTATCAACTTTTCGCTGGTCAATATCGAAGCCCGTAACGCGGAATTTCTGGTCGCTGAACAGCAGCGCCAGCGGCAAGCCTACATAGCCCAGGCCGATGATTCCGATGCGCGCCTGGCGCAGCTGGATTTTATTCATCGTAGAATCAATGGTGCGGTCTCCACCGGAATAATTTGTCATTGAGAGGCAGGATTGTTCGGTATGGACTGGAATTCCTCTGGATTTTAGCACGCAGCTAAGGAGTTGACTCCTCCAGTAACTCCTTCAGATACTGCTGCCATACCGCCGCCCAAGTATGAGTACCATGGCCGTGACCTTGATGAGAGATTGGAATCAGTACGAACTTGCCTTTCTTAACGCGTTTAATCTCGCGCTCCGCAATGCCGAGTTCCGGAGGATTAATGAAATCGTCCGCTGAATTCACAAACATCGCCGGCGCCGATATTTTTTCCAGCTGCTGCGAGGGGTCGTAGTTCCACGAAGCTTTCACGGCATAAAGCAGATCATTGGCGTCGTGAGCGGCGATGAAGCGCTTCGCGAAGTCGTCGTCAGCCTGATCGGCTGCCGCGCGTGTGGGTAGCGTCTTCTGCATCGGCAAAGCTGCGCCGCCGGCGATGAAGAACATCTCCGCGGCAATTTCCAGCCCGATCCGGGGCTCGGTAGTATAGTCACCGTTCTTCCAATCGGGATCGTCGTGAATGCCATCGATAACCAGTTTGCGCCATACCCGATTTCGCCCCGCGATCGGCACTGGCTGGCAGGCTAGCGGCATCATGGCGTCCATAAAGTCAGGATGCAGTTCGCCCCAGATCCAGGAGTGCATACAACCCATTGAAGTGCCGAGGATCAAGCGCAGATGATTCACGCCGAGTCCTTTTTCCAGCATTTCGTACTGTGCCGCAACCATGTCGTTATAGTCATATTGCGGAAAATGAGCCCTCATGCCGTCGCTGGGTTTGCTGGATTTTCCGTGCCCAATGTTATCCGGCAGAATCACGTAGTAGCGCGTGATGTCGAGCAATTGCCCCGGTCCGAAGAGCACGCCCGCAAACTGCGGAGCCAGGAACTGCGCGCCGGTACCGCTGGTGCCATGCAAGAGCACCACAGCATTCGTTACCCGGCCGTTGGCATCGCGATGGGGAGTTCCAAAGGTTGCATAGTGCATACGCAACTCAGGCAGCGTTTCACCCGACTCGAAATGAAAATTGCGTGCGACGTAGTCGCCTTCCTTCGGAGTTGGTAATTGGCTGGCCTGCTGTCCCACGGCGGTCAATGCCCAAGACAGCACGAAGGCTGCAAAGATAAAAGCTCGAATGGGAACGTTCATGTTCAAACCTCGTTCCGAGGAAGATTATCACTTGTCCTATACTCGTGGTTGCCTGACATGGTGGAAGTAATCGGGATCTGCGGCATCCGTTCCTGAAGATTGGCTTATCAGGCATCAACACCAAATGGATCACATTCTTCACGTTGTTGGTGCGCGGCCGAATTTTGTTAAAGCGGCGCCAGTGCTGCGCGTGCTCGGCGAGCGTGGCGTTCGCCAAACGTTGGTTCACACCGGCCAGCACTACGACCGGAATATGTCGGACGTGTTTTTCGCGCAGTTAGAGATGCCAGAGCCCGATGTCAACCTGGAAGTAGGTTCGGGCAGCCACGCCTGGCAGACCGCGGAGATCATGCGCCGCTTCGAACCGCTTGCGCTTGAACGAAAGCCGAACATAGTTCTAGTCTACGGCGATGTAAACTCCACCGTGGCCGCCGCATTAGTTTGTTCCAAGATGGGGATTCGAGTTGGCCACGTCGAGGCCGGATTGCGCTCTTTCGACCGCACCATGCCGGAAGAGATCAATCGGATCGTTACGGATCAACTCTCAGATTTACTGTTCACGCCCTCGGAAGACGGGGATGTGAATCTCTTGCGCGAGGGGGTGCCAAGAGAACGCATTCACCTCGTCGGCAACGTGATGATCGACTCGTTGATAAGGCTCTTGCCCGTAGCGAAGGCCTCCTCTAGGAATGGACTCCCGGAACGCTTCGCACTGGTCACCCTGCACCGGCCATCGAATGTCGATAACCTTGAAAATCTGCGAGGTATCTTAAACAGCCTCTGTCGCGTCAGTCAGACACTATCAATTATTTTCCCAGTCCATCCCCGGACCCGTCAGCGTATTTCTGAGTTTAAGTTAAACTTTGAGAATTTGCGGCTGCTCGAACCGTTGCCCTACATCGAATTTCTTGCCTTGCAAAGCCGGGCTGCGGTTGTGATTACCGATTCCGGAGGCATTCAGGAAGAGACTACCTGCTTGGGCGTTCCTTGTTTAACTTTGAGAACGAACACCGAGCGGCCCATCACAGTCACATCGGGTACGAATGTTCTTGTCGGGGAAGATCGCGAAAAGTTAGGCGACGAGTTAGAGAGCGTCTTAAATGGCAATATTAAGAAGCCTCATTCCATCCCTTTGTGGGACGGAAAAAGCGCGGCTCGCATTGCCGATATCCTGCTGAGTATGTGATGAGAAAGCTCTAACACATACGATCACGCGTGGGCAAGATGCCCGTAGTGTGCAAGCTCTTGCTTCTTGACAAGGTGCGGTGCCCGTGGGAAACTGCGACGACTTCGGGCACGATGGGCTTTGGTCCCTCGTAATAGCAGTAATCTGCGCCGGAATCATGATTTCAAAGGAGTAACGCCAGCCATGAGTTCCCCCAAGAATACCTCTTTCACAGCCATTGGTGTGATCTTCGCAGCCATGCTAGCCGTGTTCGCGGTGCCTCGAGTTCAGGGTCAAACCTTCAGCGTACTTTATAGTTTCACCGGCGGTAGCGATGGGGCGAATCCACTCTCCGGTTTCATCATCGACCAGGCAGGAAATCTTTACGGTACCACCGACAACGGCGGAAGCTCTGGCTACGGAGTGGTATTTAAATTAAGCCCGACCGGGCAAGAGACTATATTGCATACCTTCACCGGCGGAACCGACGGAGCGTATCCCCAAGGGCGTTTGGTACGCGACGCACAAGGCAATGTTTATGGCACGACCAATGGTGGCGGAGTCTCCAATGGCGGAACCGTGTTTAAGGTGAACAGCAAAGGCCAGGAGACGGTGCTTTACAGTTTTGCCGGGAATACTGACGGAGCGAATCCTGTGGCCGGCCTGACCCTCGATAAGGCGGGAAATCTCTACGGGACTACGACGGTCGGCGGCGCGAGTGGGAATGGAACAGTTTTCGAGTTAGAAGCAGGAACCGGCGGCGCGTGGACTGAGAAGTTGCTATACAGCTTCGGACCATCGCCTGACGGAGCCGATCCAGTTGCCGGCGTCACTTTCGACAACTCGGGCAATCTCTACGGCACAACCGCCGCCGGAGGCAACTACGGGTATGGAACGGTTTATCAACTGACGCCTTCGGGAACGGCCTGGACAGAAAGCATTCTCCATCATTTTGAGTTGGGTAATGACGGCGGTGTTCCGTACGCCGGTCTGGTCTACTATGCCAACGGCTTTTACGGCGCTGCTACTGACGGTGGCCCTTCAAACGGTGGCGGCGGCACCATTTTCGAATTGAAAGAAAACGCCGGAGTCTGGAAATTCGAAGTGATTTACGGCTTACCAGGATGGGGCATTTCGGGCTCGTTTCGCAATATTCTGGTCGCCTCGGGCACAGAGATTTACGCTACCACTCATTGCGATGGCGCCAACAACTCCGGCACGGTCTATGAGTTGACGCGCGTGAACGGCACATGGACGTACAAGTCGCTTTACGTTTTTACCGGCGGAACCGACGGTTTGTACTCGTTCAGCAACCTGGTCAACGACAAAGCAGGCAATCTCTACGGCACCACGAATCTGGGTGGCAACAACGACGCCGGCGTCGTTTTCAAGATTACTATGTAAGTTGAAAACTCCAGATCCTTTTGAAGTCATCCCATGTTCGCGCGACGAGGGATCTCGGAGCACGCGCTCTACCGATCGCGTCCCCGACTATCCATCCTTCTCCTGCCCACCCGCGAGTGCCATCTCTAACCACGCTTAGGCTATCGCCAATGTCTGCAGCCTGATTTAATTTAGTAAACTCAGGTAACTTCCCTCTGGCTTGTGCTCCGTTAATAATAGAACGACCGACAGCTTCGTTTAGGAGCGTGGCAATTTGAGCTGTAGAATGGCGGAACCAAAAGATACGGCGACGGGGGAATCGCGGGGAGTTGCGCCGATGAGTCTGCGAATGACCGAAGTTCAGGAGAACACCGAGACCCAGCTCGCCGCTATTTGGCAAGAGCTTCTCGGTTTGGAATCCGTCGGTCTGGACCAGAACTTTTTCGATCTCGGAGGAGATTCATCCCTGGCGGTGCGCATGTTTGCCGAGATCGAGAAGATCTTCCACGTCAAATTGCCTCTGGCTACGCTTTACGAAACTCCCACTATTGAAGAGCTTGCGCGAGTAGTCCGCGGTGAAACCGCAACCTCCGGTTGGTCGCCACTCGTTGCCATCCAGCCTCAAGGATCGCGTCCTCCTTTGTTTTGCTTTCACGGAGCTGGCGGCAACGTCCTGATTTACCGGGACCTTTCGCGTCATCTTGGCACCGAGCAGCCGGTTTACGGATTACAGGCTCAGGGTTTGGATGGCAGTCTTCCGCCTCTCACAACTGTCGAGGTGATGGCTGCGCTGTACGTCAAAGAAATACGTCGCGTTCAGCCTCTTGGTCCCTACTTTCTTGCCGGTTATTGCGGTGGGGGAACGATCGCCTACGAGGCGGCTCAGCAACTCGATGCAGCTGGAGAAAGCGTTGCTTTGCTCGCTTTGTTCGATACCATGAATTGGTCCAAGATTCCTATCACTCTGTGGAGCAAGACCGCCTATACAGGCCAACGCTTGGTGTTCCACGCGGCTAGTTTCCTGGGTCTCGATGCGCAGGGTATGTCGGAGTTCCTGCGAGAGAAGATGGAGATCCTGCGTAGCCGAATTCCAGTGTGGAGAGGAATGTTGTTGGCCAAGTTGAATCGTGATCCCAGCAGTGCCGGGTCGGCCGCGCTGGTGCTGGGGCGCATCTGGCAGATCAATGACAAAGCGTGCTGGACCTATGTCCCAAAACCTTATCCCGGCATCGTCACCGACTTCCGGCCATCGAAACAATATCGGATATTTAACAAGCCAGAGTTGAAATGGGATCAACTGGCCCGGGGTGGGCAGGAGATCGTGGTCCTGCCGGTCTATCCCGCGAGTATGCTGCTGGAGCCGTTCGTCGAACATCTCGCGGTCGCGTTGACGCGCTCGATGGATAAAGGAATCGCGTCCGCCAGGCCGTCGGAACAAGCAGCGGAGCGCCGTTGACTCCATAAATTAAAGTGGCGTAACGTAGCGTACATCGCGAGCGGCGCACGCTTCAGTTCGATCCCGGGCAGTGCCGCGAAGTTTGATCATTTCCTTCTCCCCCTTTTTGCTGGTGGCGCGGTCACAGGGGGCATCCTTTTCGCGCCTGAGAGAGCGAGGAGCCGAGTGGGCGTTCAAACAGAATGGTCCAAAACCTGGACATTTTTCGAAGGCAAATGGCACGAAGGCAATGTCCCCGTCATGGGACCGCGCACGCACGCCGCCTGGCTTTGCTCGATTGTCTTTGATGGGGCCAGAGCCTTCGAAGGCGTAACCCCGGATCTCGATCTGCACTGCGCCCGAGTCAACGATTCCGCACGGAAGCTCTTTCTCAAACCCACTGTTTCAACCGAAACCTGGGTGAATCTCGCCCGCGAAGGAATCGCCCGCTTCGATAAAGACGCCGCGCTCTATATCCGGCCAATGTATTGGGCGGAGAAAGAAGGTCCCTGGGTGCAGGCCCATGATCCGGAGTCGACGCAGTGGTGCCTCTGCATCTATGAAGCCGCGATGCGACCGCCCAAGGGCTTCTCGATCACGCTGTCTCCTTTTCGCCGGCCCACACTTGAAAGCATGCCGGTCGATGCCAAAGCTGGATGCCTTTATCCCAATAACGCGCGTTCGCTCTTCGAGGCCAAAGCCCGGGGCTTCGACAACGCGATTGTTTGCGACATGCTGGGCAATGTAGCGGAGCTCGCGACCTCCAATATCTTCATGGCAAAAGATGGAGTGGTTTTCACGCCGGTCGCGAACGGAACTTTTCTCGCCGGCATCACGCGTCAGCGTGTAGTCGGCCTCCTTCGGCAAAGCGGAGTGACCGTTGTCGAGAAGACTCTCCAATATTCAGATTTCGAATCCGCAGATGAAATTTTCGCGACCGGCAACTATTCGAAAGTAGTTCCTGCGACTCGAATCGGAGAAAGAACTCTCCCCTTCGGTCCGCTTTATACCAAAGCTCGAGAGCTTTACTGGGCATTCGCGCACTCATGATCACGCGACACGACAAGCTAAGTGTTCGACAAAATTCGTACCTCACGCTGAATCGCGCCGCGGCGCACCGAGGTCAAGCGTGAATCCGATGCCTACTTCCACGATGGTCGACGTGTTGACCACCATCTGGCAGCGCGTACTGCAAGTTTCCTCGGTTGGCCTCGACGACAACTTCTTCGACCTCGGGGGAGATTCTGCGCTGGCGCTTGAACTCTTTCATGAAATTGCGCGGGCCGGCGGGCGCGATTTGCCGCCCGTAATGATCTACCATGCGCCCACCATTCGGGCCCTTGCCACTCTGCTGGAGCAGTCGACCACGCCGCGGGTTCCACCGCTGGTTCAATTGAAAGCCGGCACCGAGCCTCCGGTTTTTATTGCTCACGGACTCGGCGGCAGCGTCATGGACTTTTATCAAATCGTAAAGCTCATCCAGACGCCGCGTGCCATCTACGGCATGCAATCCAAGGGGATTGACGGTGCAGAAGAGCCCTTCCATCGCATCGAAGATATGGCGCGATACTCTCTCGAAGCGGTCCGAGAGTTGCAACCTCACGGGCCGTACCTGCTCGTGGGATTCTCGCTTGGCGGATTGGTCACGCTTGAAATGGCGCAACAGTTGATGGCGAGTGGAGAAAGGGTCGCTCTCTTAGCGATGCTGGATTCTTACCCGCACAGCAGCCGCCTCTCGCGAGCTCAGCGTGCCCGGCTTTCGGCGCGGCAAACCTGGAGAAGAGTCGCCCGCAGACTGCGCTGGTTGGGAGTGAGCCCCCCATTCGAAACAATCGTTGAGGCGCCGCGCTCAGAGGCGCAACTGCGCTTCCGCGATAGCTCTTACCGCGCTCTGGAAAATTATGAGCCCCGCTTTTATCCCGGCAAAATACAATTCGTGCGAGCCGCTATTCCTACGGATTTTCCCGCCGATCCCATCGCCGTCTGGTCAAGCTTAGCGGGTCAGTTTGAGTTGAAAACCGTCCCGGGAGATCATTTGGGGATGATGACGGCGCACTTCGACGTCCTCGCCTCTGCCATCTCCAATTGCGTGCAAGAAAGTTCGCTGGAATAAAGGCCATAGGCAAAAGTCCCAATGCCATCTGCCCAAAGGTGTGATTGACTTCATAGCCTACTGGCTTTACTGTACAAGTTCTTATTCGCCGTCCCCCCCAAAAACACAGCCAGACCTGCTACCCCTGAGAGAGAACTATCTACCTATGAAGAATCTTGTCTCGCGAACCTCCCTACTTGTCGCCATACTAATTCTCAGCATGGCGTTTTCCGTTGTTTCGGCCAGCGCGCAGTCTTGTTCGGGTGGCGCTCTCCTTTCCGGGGAGTACGGCATGCTGGTTGGTTCTTACGTAGGCACGAACGGAAAATATCTCGTCGGCGCGCTGAACTTCAACGGCGCCTGCGGGATCGCAGGCACGAACACCTTCGGCGGTGTGGGAGGCAGCTTCGCCCAAGCCAGTGTTACCGGCACTTACGGCTTGAATGCAGACGGAACGGTCGCGATCACTTTGAATCTCTCAGGCCAGACCACGCCACAGACCTACATCGTCGGCGTCAGCCAATCGGGACATGAAGCCATCGGTATCGAAACCGACGGCACCTCCGCCTTCATCGACTTGCAGTCACAGCTGACCACCCTCACAGCAGGGTTCGCTACCGCGAGCCTCAACGGCACTTATGCAACGTCTTGCGTCGGAAATGACGTTGACCTCAACTACGAGACCTTCGACGGCCAAGGCAACATCACGGGCGTGAACTCCAAGTACATCAATGGGACCGTAACCACAGGTACTCCAATCACTGGAACTTATACAGTCAATTCGGATGGGACTTATCAGGGTAGTGTGACCTTAAGCGGCAACCCTGTGCCGTTCTATGGCGTCATCGACAACGGCAACAACGAGATCCAATACCTCAATACTGGGGTCAATGCCTGCTCGGGCAAGAAATCGACTGGAACGGCGCTCTCCGGCGCGTACGGGATCGTGGTCTCCGGGCCCTCTACCGCCGGCGGTGTCGAAGAATTTCTCTCCGGGATAGTCAACTTCAACGGTGGATCGTTGAGCGGCGATGTGATGGGCGGGATTAACGGTGCTTTCGGCAATAACCAGGTCACCGGCTCTTATGCCGTGAACAGCAACAACACGGTCACGATCACCATGGACCTCTCCGGCCAGACATCTGCTGATGTCTTCAACGTTGGCGTCAGCGAAGCGGGCAACCAAGCGGATGGAATTCAAACTGACGGCTCCGCGGAAGCGACCGTCAACCTGCAAAGCCAGGTTTTATCCACCGGCCAAATTTTTAACAATGCAAGCCTAAACGGAACCTATGCCGTTCTGTGCTCCAACGTAAGCCTGCTCGGCCTCAACTATATAACCTTCGACGGCGCGGGTAATCTTTCCACCGCGCTGGCTTACAGCGGAAGCGGCGCCTACGAGGGCGACGAAGCTGCCACCGGAACCTACAGCGTGAACTCGAACGGCACTTTTTCTGGCGCGCTACTGGATGGTTTCAGCGAATACGCTTTTAACGGCGTTCTCGAAAATGACGCCGCCGGGATTGCATATACCTACACCGAGTCTGGAGTAGGCAACCAAGCCTGCATCGGAGTATCGACCTACGGTCCCGTGGGTACGGCCACGATAGTTGCAACACCGACCTTCAGCCCAGCGCCCGGCGCTTACGGCTCGGCCCAGTCGGTCACACTTTCGGACGCGACTGCGAACGCGGTAATTCACTACACCACCAACGGAACGCCCCCCACACCGAATTCTCCGGTGTATAACAACACGCCGATTCCGGTTGGTGCCACCACTTCTATCCAGGCGATTGCGGTGCTACCCGGCGACAACAACAGCGCCATCGGTAGTGGGACTTACTTCATCACCATTTTGCCCACGGCCGCAACGCCCAGCTTCAATCCATTGCCAGGAAATTACAGCTCCACCCAAACCGTGACCCTCTCTGACACGACTCCGGGAGCTGTCATTCATTGCACCACCAACGGAACCATGCCGACAGCGACTTCGCCGGTGTGCACGACGATCTCCGTGACCACCACTACCACGATCGAGGCAATCGCGGTTGCAACCGGATACAACAATAGCGGGTTAGCGATCGGAACCTACACCATTACATCCGGTGGCTCCGGGACACAGGTCAATTTATCCAGTTACTACAATATCTTTGGCATTGCCACGGTAGGAAATCCGCCGAAGTTCGGTGGGCTTGACTGGTTCGGCGACGCGTACAACTCCAGCACCCTCGGCACTACGGTGACTTATCAGGGTCAGACCTTTACTCTTGGGCCCGCGAATGCTCTGGATGCGGTCGTCGCGCAGACCGTAGCGCTGCCTGCAGGCTCTTACTCTCAGCTCTTCTTACTCGGGCTCGGAGTATTTGGCGCGCAGAATAATCAGAGCATTGTCGTCACCTACACCGACGGCAGCACTAGCACCTTTACCCAGAGCATGAGTGACTGGTGGCACTCCTCGGGTTTTTCGGGAGAAACCATCGTTTCATCTCCTTCGAACATCATTGCTTACAATGGAAGTCTTGAATCCCAGCCAGTGAGCCTCTATGGCTACACTTTCAACTTGACCGCGGGCAAAGTCGCGGCCTCGGTGAGGTTGCCGTTCAATCGTAATGCGATTTTTCTAGCCATCGGATTGGGCGGCTCCAGTACCCTGCCGACAGCGGCCACACCTACTTTCAGCCCAGCCCCGGGAACTTATTCCACTCCGCAAACTGTAACCTTGTCCGATACAACACCGGCCGCGGTGATACATTGCACTACTAACGGAACTACTCCTTCGCTCACTTCGCCGGTATGCACAACCTTGACTGTAACCAGCACCACGACCATCGAAGCCATCGCCGTGGCCAGAGGATATAACAACAGCGCCGTTGCCACCGGCGTTTATACCATCGGTACTCAGGTAGTCAATCTCTCCACCTACTACAACGTCTACGGCATCGCAACCGTCGGCAGCAGCCCGAAGAACGGTGGTTTCGACAACGATGGCTATGCCTACAACTCGAGCCTGCTCGGCAGTTCGCTAACGTACCAGAGCTTGAGTTTCCCGCTAGGCGCGGCGAATACCCTGGATGCGGTCACCGGACAAACCGTTTCTGTAACTGCAGGTCAGTACAGTCAACTCTATTTGTTGGGAGCTGCGGTGAACGGTGCTCAGCTGAATCAGACCATCGTCGTGACCTACAGCGACGGATCCAGCAGCACCTTCACCCAGAGCCTCAGCGATTGGGCCATTCCGCAGAGCTATCCGGGAGAAGCCTTGGTCGCACGCACTGCCACTCGAGTTTCTCCTAACGGACAAACTCAAACTGGAACCTACTGCATCTATGGCTACACCTTCGCGCTAAACGCGGGCAAGACTGTAACTAGCGTGAAGCTGCCATTCAATCGCAACGTGGTTTTCCTGGGCATGGGCCTGGGTAACACGGCCACACAGCCGACCCCGATCGTTCCCTACATTCAGGTAAATAACCAAAGCTGGCAACAGACTTCCAGCGTCTCCGTGTTCCCCTATGGGCAATCCGTGAACCTAGGACCGCAACCCCTAACTGGAACTTGGAGTTGGACCGGGCCGAACGGATATACGTCCACTTCGCGCCAGATCAACAACATCCCGCTGAGCTTCGGTACCAACATTTTCGTCGCCACTTACACCAACTCCAGCGGAGTACAGAGCGCGGAAACTTTTACGATCACTGTCGGCTTCTAATCCCGGAGAAATAGAGGCTTTCCATAAAAGCCCCATCCGCTTTTCGGTAGCGGTTTTTTCGAATGGCGGGATTGCTACATGAACTTTGACAAAAGACGCGAGACCATTCCTGTACAGCGGCGCTGGGCTGCCGGGTCATTTTCTGGAAACCGGTCTTAGCTTTGCGGAAAACTCCTTCAAAGTAGTGTCTAACAAAAGCGGCACTCCACACCTGGCGATGGCCACTGCCGGGTTGCCTTGCACAACGGTCTTTGCCGGGACCGAACTCGTTACCACACTTCCCGCTGTCACCACAGCGCCTTCGCCAATCTCCACGTCCGGCAGAATGATCACCCCCGGCCCGACAAAGGCCTGCTTCCCAATTCGTACACCTCGCCGCGTTTCCTTAAAGTGCGCGATAATAATGGTTCCAATTCCGATAAAAACCTCATCCTCGATGGTAATCAGCTGGGGATATGCGGTTTCGAGAACCACGTTGTAACTGATCCATACGTTCTTCCCGATGTTTACTCCTCGCGCCCGATGCAACGCCACGCGGAAACCTTGAGCGCCCGGCATGATCATAGTAAATACTTGAAGAACTCTATTTACCAATCCTCGGAACGGGTTCTCGCTCATTCTTTTGCCTGCGCTAATAAGCCACGCTGCGCTAGATGCTGCTTTACGGAGCCGAAGTTTCCCAACTCCAACAGCTCCGGCAACTCCATCTGTAGCCCGAATTCTTCGTCCAGCACCGCCAGAAGCATTACGCCTCGAAGGGAATCCCAGCCGGGAATGCCCTCGAACTGGGAGGTCTGAATGTCACTGCCGGCAGCGCTGGGAAAAACTGAGGCAAAGCAACGCATCAAGCGATCGTCAGCGTCACTTACTGGCATATACTTCCTCCACACGATGAGGCATTTTCGGAGCCTTTCTCAGAAAGGAAGACTTGGATAGCCGAGACTGCGATTCAACCGGGCCGTCCACTAAGTGCTGCACAAATTCTATCAGTGGACCATTGCGGCTAGTCGCCTGCACTTCGAAAACAATTTCAGTAGCAGCGAATCTTTCAAAGAGGTATTGAACGCAATGAAACTCAATCCGTCGCGAAAAAGCACGGCAACTCATCACCCAGCTTTCGACGATAAATTTCTCCCCTTCTAACCTGCCGATCAATACCGCGATCCTGCCCAGCTTACCGAACTTGTCCTCATAAGAAACAGTGACCAGGCAAGTCCCTGGATCTTCGAGAAGTCTCGACCAAGCCGCTTCGTCGTAACGTCTACCATTCAGATTAAATTGGTTTGTCTTGTTGACCAATTCGAACGCCCGCGTATCACCGTTCGGCTTACTTACATCGAAGGTCAACCGTCCCTCCGCATCTTGCAGAAAGTCGTCCAGCGACTTTGCTTCTCCGCCTGCGGTTTCGCCGAATGTTCCGGAAACCCGGATACTTTGCATTCGAAGAGAATCCTCTTCCGAAATATTCGCTTTCGCGAAAATAGTCCGCAGGTGAAGCAATAAATTCCAGAATGCAGGATAGTCGTCCTTCGGGAATACCAGACATTCCATCTCCGGAAATGCGCTTTTCACCTCGGCCACTTCCATTGGGCTGTCATCAACAAATACTACTGAGTCTGCCAGCACGTTCCACTTTTTCAGGATGTTCAGAACTGATTCCGACTTCCGCCTCCAGTGCGCTTCGATAGGAAACACATTCGCTTTTGAAAGCAGCAGATCATCCCGTTTAAAAGCCTGGTCCACCAGGGCAGGATCGTTCTTGCTGGCTGCGGCAATTAAGATTCCGGCGCTGGCAAGGGACGCCAGGAATTGCTGATAAATTCCGTGAAGTTGCGCATGGTCCTCGAGCTGCCAGTGAATTCCTTCTACGCCCACTTCACCCAGGATGCCCGCCCACAAAGTATCATCCAGATCGGTGATCAAACCTTTCTTGGATTCAGGCCGGCGGATGAGTTCTGCCAGGAGTTCTCCCACTACAGACGCGTGAGAAATCTTGTAAGGAAATCCCTGCGTGATTTCGGTTCGGAGGTCAAACCTCTTGCTCAGGGGTGAATTGTCATCCAGACGCTCTTCACTCACCACCGATGCGTGCCGGGTGTTCGAGATCGCTTCGGCAAACGAGGCGAGTCTCCGGCGCAGACTCAACTCGAAAACACTGCTCTGTCGGGTGCCGTTATAAAACAGTGGAGGCAGGGGCAGCGTGGGTTGACAAACGCAGGTGGGAAGGGCCGAACAAATATCTTCCAGCGCGTGCTTCAGCCGCTCGAGACTGTGGCTCGCGAAGTTCACGATATCCGGGAGTTTTTCAATCTGCCAACCGCCCAGCGTTCGCATGCCCAGGCGCGAATCAAGGTCTTGCCATTCGATCACGACGGCCAGCGCCTCATAGTTTTCAGGGCGCAGCCGCTCGAGGTTCCCGATCAGGTCACCGAACAATCCGGAATTCACTTCAATCCGGCAGTCGGAGTAAAGATTGCGCAGATGCGCAGCCAGAAAGGTCTCCACATGAAGCGGAGTAAAACCGCAGGCCAGAAAAACTTTGAACGGACGGGCATCATCTGGCATCGGCCGCTTAAGTCGTTCAAGTGCGTCAATCAGATTCATGCCGAACCCACCGTCCCGAGGCCGCTTATAGAGGGGATTCCCAACCATCTGGTAACAAATTGGCTCATGCGTCTCCCGTAACTTTCAATCCCCTGGCCACTCCCTTTGCAAGTTTGAGCAGTCCGTCGTGCCGGGCTAGGGTATTGTCTCTGAATTCGGAGAGACCTCGGCGCAGCAGCACACGGGCGTCGTGTAATACTCCAAAACCTTTGGCCCGATCGTGAGAATGGTCTCGATCAACGATTTCGATATTGCGCGTCTCCCCCGGATCCGCCTGAAGGTGCAGCTCAAGAAACCCGTTCTCGGAGAAGAATTCCACGCTCTTCCCATCGACTAACACGCTTTGGATCAAAGCGGAATCCGGCTCGTATTTTTTGAGCAGAAAGCTCTTTCCATCCGGATAATCATTCTCCAATAGAAATTTGCGGGTGTAGAACTGAATCTCAAGCGAATCGTTTGAGAGTTTTTTCTTTCTGCAACTGCGCGTCAATTGGGCGGTTAGACCAGGCCAACGTAAGCCCGAATCCAACTTGTATAAGGCAGACACAAACTCCTCCCAAGTGTCACAGCCGTCGCGAAAATACTCATGATGTTCCACCACCAGCGCCGGTTTACCGAGAAAAAGATCGAAGGCAAAATCGAACAACCGGTGCGGATATCGTCGCTGAAAAATCGGAAAGCCGTCATACTTCATCACCGCTGGCTGCAGAAGGTCGGCGACCTTCAAGTCGTCTGCTTCGCTATCCGTGGGAAAGACGGTTGAGTTTACCGCCGCCAGATAACCATTCGAACGCAATGCCGTAATCGCAGACCTCGAAAACCGGCCCTGAGGAAACACCATGACTGGTTCGAAGGCCGCGCCCGTACGCTCACGCTGCATTTCCATCCTGCGCAACGCCAGCGCCGCCTTCCTGGCCAGAAGCGCCGAGTCTTTAATTTCAAACTCCTTGTTGGTATGGTCGCAGCCATGAACGCAGACTGCAAAGTTCGAATTCTCGCGCAGCAGCCTCGCGCTATTCTCGCGCGAGGTGCGCCAGTAGTTCCATGGGATAAAAGCGATCGACGTTCCAGAGCGCGTACGCTCCATGGATTTCCTCAGAACGTTCTGGTCGAGAAAGCCATAGTTCTCCGTAAGCAGTGGATCGTCGATGATCAGACGCGCAGTGCTCTTGGGGCCATGCCAGCAAGCTTCACTAAAGCTATGGCGCAGGAAAATTAGCAGCGGAATCAAACGATGATAATGCTCTCGCAGTTCGAGTTTCGGCTTTAGCGCCGCAGTTAGATCCGGCAGGGGCATGGACAAGAGAAATATCTGGCAAGGTCCGCCGCGCATGCGAAAAAATACTGGAAGGCCGTTCGCCGCCATAATTACTTCCGCTTTGGGCGCGGGATCCCGCATTTCGAAAGCAGTGATCACCTGCCCAGGTTCGCCCGAGTAACTGAGACCAGCAAAGTGACGACTAAGAGAGATTGCTTCGGCAGGAAACGAAAAACCTGTTGCTCCTTTGTTCAAACTTCGTATTTGGCGAACTATTCCGGACGTGAGCTGCGAGATCGCGCCAAGATGCTTCTTCGCATCCCAGCATCCGTATACCAGCAGAGTTGTTGAGCATTCGTTGACCGATCGTAGCAAGCCAACATCCATGATCGCTGGGTTGTCAACCAGAGTCTCGGCGTTAATTGCAAGAGAGTATGTTCCGGGCTCGAATCCCTCGAGCATTTGCGGAGTAAAGCTGCTTGCGGGAATCGACACGCTCTTCGCCCCAATGCCCATCCATGATGCGAGTGCCAAGAGGCGCCGATCTTCTGTGGTCAGCTCGGGGCCTGACAGCAAGATCAGATCGTTCAGCGAACACATAGCTCTTGAGGCGTCTCTGGTGGTCGAACTCTTGCAGGCGCGATTTGGCGGTTCGACAGTTTAACGCCCGCGATCCCGACTGACCTGGGTAAATTGTCGCATAGCCCGGAGGCCATGGTCGTTCAGTTGGCGAAGAGCGCAGCCGAAGGGCCGGGTACGAAAGTCGCTGGCCGAAAGGGTTAGCGCCTCATTGGGTCTTTGCGTGATTTTATTTCTCGGAGGCGTAGCCAAAAATAGCTTTCAGTTCAAGAAATTCCTCCAGCCCAGCTTCTCCCCATTCTCGTCCGTTGCCGGACTGCTTGTAGCCACCGAAACAGCCGGCGAAATCGACGCGTGCGCCGTTGATATGTATGTTGCCAGACCTTAATCGCTTTGCCACCCTCCGCGCCCGCTCCTTGTCCCCCGATGTTACAAAACTCGCCAAGCCGTAAGGAGTGTCGTTCGCGATTCTCACCGCATCATCCTCGTCTTTATAGGGGATGATGCAGAGAACAGGCCCAAAAATTTCCTCGCGCGCGATGGTCATATCGTTGCGGACATCAGCGAAGACCGTCGGCTTTACGAAGTAGCCTCGGGTCATTCCATCCGGACGGCCCAGTCCTCCCGCGACAAGATGTGCGCCCTCTTCAATCCCTCTATTGATCAGGCGTTGCACTTTGTCAAATTGCGCTTTGCTTGACAGCGGCCCGATCGCAGTGTCCTCCGCAAATGGATCGCCAACCTTGATCGCGTCGCTGGTTTTCTTTGCTGTCGCGACTGCATCGCTCATTTTGGACCGAGGTACAAGCATGCGAGTCGGTGCATTGCACGACTGTCCCGTATTGCGAAAGCATTCCTGCACACCCTGTTTCACCGCGGCACTGAAGTCGGCGTCGTCGAGAATGATGTTTGCGGATTTGCCGCCAAGCTCCTGCGTGACCCGCTTCACCGTAGCCGCGGCGGCGTTCGCCACCGCTACACCGGCTCGCGTAGAGCCAGTGAAAGAAACCATGGCAACGTCGGGATGAGCGGCAATCGCTGCTCCCACCGTGGGCCCATCGCCATTCACTAGGTTGAAAACCCCTGCTGGCACGCCCGCTCCATGCAAGATTTCGGCAAACAAATAAGCGGAGAGCGGAGCAAATTCACTGGGCTTGAGCACCATGGTGCAGCCCGCCGCCAGCGCCGGCGCCACCTTGGTCACGATCTGGTTCATGGGCCAGTTCCACGGAGTGATGAGTCCACAAACTCCGATGGGCTCTTTCCGCATGAGTGTCGAACCCTTGAGCTCTTCGAACTTGAAGTATCCCAGCACATTTACGATCTCTAACAAATGCGCCAGTCCTGCCGGGGCCTGGGCCTTTCGCGCCAGCGAAATGGGAGCGCCCATTTCCTGCGAAATGGTCTGCGCCATTTCTTCGATCTTTGATTTATAGATGTCGATAATCCGGCGCAATAGTTCGAGACGCTCCTCGACGCTGGTTTCGGAATAAGACTCGAAGGCGCGCTTGGCCGCAGCCACGGCCTTGTCGACATCCGCGGCGCTACCCAGCGAGATCGTCGCCAGAGGCTCTTCATTACTGGGATTGATAACCGCGAAATTGTTGCTTTCAACAGGCTCGACCCACTTCCCATCTATATAAAACTTTCGGCAGTCTCTCATAGTTTCCAGTTTAGTTCGTCGGCGAGGATCTGCGTTGGTCTCGCGCCACGGGAGGATTGGCGCTGCGCTCACTCTCCGTAAGCGAGAGCACCGCAAACGCGGTGGCGGCATCGCTCATAAAACGCCCAGTGTCAGAGGACATGTGCCTGCGCTTGTTCACTGACGAAGCAGGCCAAAATCCTTCCGCGGTATTCTGGTTGTTCAAAAGCCAGGCCAGCCCGCGTTGCAATTGAACATTGTCGCGCGGCACGCCCGCCTCTTGCAGTGCGAGCGTGGCCAAGCCGGTGGCGAGTCCATCGCTGTTGCCATTCATGGGCGTTCCATCTTCGCGCCACCACATGTTCACCAGCGACTTCAAGCTCCAGCGATTCCACTTCCACGAAATGGTTGCCAGCCTCCACCCACCATCGGGCTGCTGCCTGTTCAAAACTTCATCGATGATGAGTTTTTTCTGCTCGGGCGAGATGAGGCCCGTCAACCTAGCGGAAGCCCAGAGCAAGAAAATTCGATTGATAGTCGACTGATTGGTGCTCTCCCAGTTCAGATATTCGCGCAAACGCTTGAGATTGTCTTGGATCGCCGGCATCGCAGCATAATTCTCCGGCGCGATTCCCACTGCCATTGCTGCCAGCATGGCACCGTAATAATCGGAATCGTCCGCTTCCCAGGGCTCCTGATCGAACTGCAGCCAAAGCCACGCGCCGCTCGTCTGCTGCAACACCCACATATTCTCGAAAGCTGCTCGCGTGTCATCGCTGAGTCTTCCGCTTTGAGCATCACGGCTGGCAAGCACCAGCGCGTTCAGAACCGACTCGGTTCCGCGCGATTCGCCGGCTCTGTGACCGTATCCTTTGTCCCCATAGTAAGGTCGCGCGGCCTCTCCCAGCCGCACTCTCTTCACCACATTCTCAATGAGCCGGCGCTCGTACTCGGCTGCCTCCTGCTCCCCAAGCGCTGCGCGCAGCGCAGGCCGCGCCAGCGCATAAGGCAACTGGGTGTGACACGATATGCAGAAGGTGCCGTGATCGCGCGTCGAGGCGGTCCACTCCATCCACCAGCTTTCACGGGAGTCAAGGTAGGCTGCGGCCGCCTTCCGATTCCAGGAATTGGAATTGGAGTTGGAAACCTTAGCCGCCGAATGCGAGCAAGCCGTGGTTGTTCCCAGGAGGCAACCCAACAGCGTGAGCGCGAGTGCTCCTCGCATGCCCGCTGTCATCTGACAAAATCCCCCCTCATTTCGAAAGTTGAATCCAAGAACGCATAGGAGGGTGGATGCGGAGGCGCCGTACATCGAGAAATCTCGTCTGATTATACAGCAGCATGAGTAGCTTCTTTTCGTCCGATCTGGCCCGGCGCCGATCAATTCGCCTGCGCGCGTGGTTCGCCGAGATATTGGAAGCCAAACGAAAGTGTGCGTTGCAACGCCTGCCGCACCATAACCACAAACCATGCCCATCGTCCAATCGATGGCCGTCCCGCAGCCTTCCACATTGACGATATCAATTTCAAGCGCTCGCGATGCGTCACTCGAATTCTCATTCTCTTCGCGGCGATAATGTGGTGAGTCCTTCGTTCCAGAAAAGCGGATTGCACGTCTTTCTTCAGGCAACTGAGCAGCGATAAATTGATAACATGTTCGACGACGGCCTCGGGAAGGAACAAAGGAAGGTCTCCGGCCTGCATGAGATTCACTAGCAGCAGCGTATCTTCCGCCCGCAGAGCCTGAGGATCAAAGACTCCTGCCTTGATATCCACTCTGGTCCGCCGAATGGCAAATCCCGACGTGTTCAAATATCGAATGCGGCCGTCGGGCTGAAGCATATGGTTCTGCAGCGTGACCAGCCTCAGCTCTTCGGCCCGGCCGACCAGGTTGGAGCAATCGCCCACTAGTCGCAGTTGAAAGCAGTCATGCTGGGGGGACTGGTTGATGGTACAGCTCAACGCTGACAGACAATTTTCCCGTAGTCTGCAGTCAGAATCCACGAAGAGCAACACCGTGCCTTTGGAAGCCGCGACGCCCCGATTTCTCGCAGCCGGAATGCCGGCGTGCGCCTGCTCGATTACCTGCAACCGATAAGGATAACTCGAGTTGCGAAGGAATTCGGGCGCAGCTTCCGAGCTACCATCGTCCACCACGATCACTTCGAAGCTCAAACCGGAATCTGCCCCAGTGTTCTGCCGCGCCAGAGATTGCAAACATTGTTCCAGCGAGATCCAGTCATTGAAAACGGGAATGACAACGCTGAACAGCGGCACTGTAGAATGCTCTTCAGACTGTGTCATTGGCTGTTCGGCTGCCGCCAGGTTGCGCTCGGAAAATACGTTCTGCTTCCAAAATGTAGAATGGCACACTCAACCATGAAATCAAAATTTTCTGGTTAGTCCTTTGGTTACTAAAGAAGCAGTTGGGTGGGAGTCTGGTGTGCAGCGATCCAGCGTGAATCAGACTGGAATGCTGAGCCATAACTCTGCGATCGGGAAATGCTTAGACACGAATGAGATTACGATGGAAAGCTCGGTCGGATGCCAGGTCAAAGCGCCCTTGGCCAAATCCTCGTGTATTCGCCTTCGCGAGTCTGTTGGTCATTGGCGCCACCTTCCCGAGGGGCTGCAGCGGCTGTAGAGTGGTTAGCGTCCTACGCGCACATCTTTTGAAGGTCAAGCACGGTCAAGCAATTGTGGATCCTCCCACCGCTTCGCGCATACTCTGTCCCACTCTGAATTCGCCGCCGGTACAAGCCATACTTCAAGGCCAGTCAAGCCACAGAGCGATTCTCTCGTGGCGCGCGAGCGCAGCCGGTGACGCCAGGCACGATTCGGTCGTCGGCTATTGCATTTATCGCGTCGACGAAGACAAAGGCAAAGACCTCTCTCCTCAATTAATCAATTCACGCCCATTTGAAGGTACTCGCTGCGCCGACGACTGGGTGAAAAATGCAGGGAAATACAACTACCTGGTCCGGGCAATCAGTCCAAGATTGACTCTCAGCGAAACGTCGAACGTGGCGCACGCCGTAATCCCCGGCGACGGCCAGCGTAATTCTTCCCTGCCGGAGGCCCCGGCTCCGTTATGCCGCGAACCAACCATAGTAAAGTAGCAAGCGAAGGAGCTGTGGGCGACTCTAAGTTATCTCCGTACCAGCCACATTGCCCAACCCGCGAACAGAACGCCGCCCAGGAACATGGCAAAACAATACAACCCGTACCGGACCATATCGCGCGAGGTCTCGCGATGAGTAATGCCAAAGACAATCGAGGCAAACAGCGCAAAGACAAAAGCCGCACTGAAGTGAGTGAGATGGATAGTCATCGTTTCCCCACGGAGATCGACAACGATAGCCGGCGACTCATCGCAAATAGCGGCTTCATTTCTTCTTTCCGATGGCGATGTGGTAGGCGTCCGCCACCGCGATGAAGTTGAGAAGCCCGGCCACGATCATGAACTTGGTTCCGTAATCGGCAACCGCGAAGGCGATCGCACCCTGGCCCCAGTTCATGGCGAGGGTCGCAATATACATTCCTCCGGCGCCAAGATCGCCGATGAATCCGAGAATGTCGAGAATGTCGCCACCATTCGCCTTATAGATGTGTCCTTGCATCATCAGGCCAAGCACGAATAAAGTGCCGATGGAAACCAGCAGAAGCGCTCCGCGAATCCACCGTTTCTGAATGATGTGTCCGGCGCCTGGAATCAGCCAGCCCACCGCGGGAGCGATGATCGTCATCATGCTCGCGGGCTGCGCCGGTTCGGCCGTGGGCTTGGCTTTTGCTGTAGTTGAATTTGCCATTAGATAATTACGATCTCGCGCTGTATGTTGCCGGTGACCTCCGCCGACTTTGGCCGCACCAGCACGTTGACTTCGCTGCGCACCCCAAACTCCGGAAGGTAAATACCAGGCTCGATGGAGAAGCAGGAGTTGGGAAGAATCTGGCGCTCGTCATGAATTTCCAGATCGTCCATGTTAGCTCCATTGGAATGGACGTCGGTGCCGATGGAATGTCCAGTGCGGTGAATAAAATAATCGGCGTACCCTTTTTTCTTTATGTAGCTGCGCGTTGCGCGATCCACTTCCCATCCGGCGATGCGCCGGCCTTCGCTTACGGCGTCGAGCACTGTCTTAACCCCGGCGTCGCGTGCGTCCCGCACAACTTCGAATACTTCGCGCATCCGGTTCGTTGGCGACGGACCGAGAAAGCCCACCCAGGTGATGTCATAGTACACCGCGTCCGGAGTTTTCTTTTTTCCCCAGACATCAAGCAATACGAAATCGCCCACTCGAATGGGAACGGGATGATCGGCGCGCGGCTCATAGTGTGGATTGCCGGCATTCGCGTTGACCGCAACAATAGGCGGATCGTCCGCCAGCAAATTCTCGCGCTGAAATGCTTCCATGAACCACTGCTGGATTTCGTGTTCGGTCGTTCCACCGTTCCGTGCTCGCCGCCCGATCTCGCGAAAGGCGGCATCAACAATCGCATCCACGCTGTCGCGCGCCGCAAAGTGCGACTTGATCTGCTCTTCGCTCCACGTTGCTTCGAACTGAGCCACCAGGTCGGCGGAGCTGACCACGTTCTTGCCCAGGCCGCGCAGCAACTCGACCGTTCCCGCATCTACCAGTGAAATCGTGAAGACAATATTATTCGGCGAATACTGCATCGCAATGTCGCGATGCGTTGACAGCATTGCCTTCAGGCTGTCGAATAATTCCTGCCATCCCGAATATTGCCGCTTGCTGCCGGGCAGCGTATCGAGATGCCCTGCTTCAATCTTGTGCACCAACTTCACCGGTTCGCCCTGCGCCGGTATCAGATAAAACCAGCGCCGCGTCACCATCAAGCCCGCAGGCAGACCCAACACGCGATAAGCGATGGGGTCGCGATGATGATGGTCGTAGAAAAGCCACGCATCGATGTTCCGTTCGCGCAGCGCAGATTGAATGGCAGCCAAATCCATGGGCAAACGTCTATTGTAAACAATGGCCGTGATTTCAGCGAATCACACCTCCAGCTTCGTAATTCCAGGATCTCAGTTTATTCGGGGCAGGCCGACCCGCCGCCGCCATTCCTGAAAGCGGAGATCGGATTTAATCCCATCAAAGCCAGGATCGGCGTTCAAAAGGATCAGTCCGCCCTCGCGGCGCCGGTAAAGATTCTCAATCACTTTAAACGCGCGATCCTCATCTCCCAAGGCCACAAAGACTTCTGCCGTTGCTCCCGTGTCCGGCAAACTTCCGCCGGGGCTTATCTTAGCCGCCCGGTTCAAACAGCTTTGCATCTCCGGTTTCTTGCCCGCCAGAGCGTACGTGCGCGCCAGGTCTAATAGCATCCAGGTATCTTCGCCCGTGAGAGCGACCGCGCGCTCGCCTTCGGCAATGGCTTCGGGAAACATATGCTTCTCGTCGTATATTCGCTCCCGTACGCGGTGGGCGTGGACGAAGTTGGGATCCATTTCAATAGTGGCGCGAGCCTGCAGCAGGGCCTCGTCATACCTGCGCGCCCAATACAAAACCTCCGCCACGTCAGTATTGATGATGGCCGAAAGCGGGTCGGTTTGCCGCGCCAGCTTCACCTCGGCCACGGCTTCATTCAATTGTCCCAGAGCGATCAGATCGATGGCGTACCACTCGTGCGCGGTCGAGTAGTTGGGATTGAGATCGATGGCGCGTTTAAATTCCTGCTCGGCCGGCAGCAACTTCCATTCGTAATGCATTTCCACGAATGCCAGCGAAGTGTGTGCTTCGGCCAGCGAATCGTCCAGCTTCAGCGCGGTCAACGCCATCTCTTTCGCTTTCGGCATTGCCGTATCGCGGATCTTCGAATCAGGCAAGGAACCCAGCAGTGCGTAAGCGTCCGCCAGTCCGGCGTAGGCCTGCGCATATTGCGGCTCGGCGGTCACGGCCGACTGGAAATAATCGATGGCTTTTCGGTAGCCGGCCTCGGTACGCAGATTCCAGAAGTACCGGCCTTTCAGGTAATCCTCACGAGCCTGGGGACTCACCGCAGCGGAGGCCGCCAGTTCTTGCGGCGCTCGCGCTGCGATCTGCTTCTGGATTTGACCCGCGATGTTGCGCGATACTTCGTCTTGCAGCGCGACCAAGTCGCGCAGATCCCGCTCGTAGGATTCCGCCCATATGTGCTGATCGGTTGTGGCGCGCACCAGCTGTGCTGTAATCCGCACGCGATCTCCGGATCGCAGCACCGACCCTTCTACAATCCCATCCACTCCCAATTCTTCTGCGATTATCGGCAATCGCTTCTGTGAGCCTTTGTACTGCATGATCGAAGTGCGTGAGATAACTTTCACTCCGGGAATCTTGGCCAGGTCCGTTATCAAAGCTTCGGTCATACCTTCGGCGAAATACTCCTGCGCCGGATCGCCGGAAAGATTTTGCAGCGGCAGCACTGCCAGTGACTGTATCGCCTTCGGCGCGGGACTGCGCAATTTCCTCCATTGTGGCACGATCAAAATCATGGCCGTTACCAGCGCCAATCCGGTGATGGCAATCGTCAGATTCCGGATGGAATGACGCGGTACGCTTTCCGGACGCTTCCCGAAGCCCAGCTTCTGAAACCGTTCGAACCCCGGCCATTGCGTCCCGCGAATCTGCGTCCCGGAGTTCCCGAACCTCGGCGATGAAACGATAACCACTCTTGGGAACGGTTTCGATAAATCGCGGGCCGTCTTCGCCATCTTGCAAGGCTTTACGCAAGATCGAAATATGCTGGGCCAGGTTCGACTCTTCGACAAAGGTGTCCGGCCACACCTTGCGCAGCAGTTCATCCTTTTCCAGCAGGCGCCCACGGTTCTCCACCAGAAAGACCAAAGCGTCGAACGCCTTCGGCGACAGCCGAACTGGCGTTTGGCCCCGCAGAAGCAGACGTTCCGCGGGATTCAAGCGGAATGGGCCAAACTCGAAAACGGCCTTTGTTTCGAGGGACATAAGTCCATTCAGAAAAGCTTTAGAAAAACTTTATCCAGGCCTGAAGACTATTAATCGGCTTTGGGCAAATATCCCGAGCGACGGGGAGGAAGGCGGCCGGGCTCAGTCGCGCCGATCCATTCTATACCGCTGGGAGGCTGGGTCCAAGCGCGGGAGTCGATCCCGCTGCGGGTTTTCGACACGCCCATTTCGCTGGAGAAATCTCATGAAAAGCAACCACGCACTGCGATATTGGAAGCGGATTTCGAGGATGCGTCCGGCAAAGGCCCGCACTGCGCTGGCAGTGGCGACCGTTCTCGCAGCGGCAATCATCACCATCCAACCGATGCAAGCGCAAACGACTTTTACTACTTTGGCCAGCTTCGACGGCACCAACGGCAGCTACTCTTTGGCGCCACTGATCCAAGCCACGAATGGGAACTTGTACGGCACGACCAACCAGGCCACAGACGGCTCCGGTTATGGCAACATCTTCGAGATTACAACCGGCGGCACACTGACCTCGCTCTACAGCTTCTGCAAAGGAGGTCCCCCCTGCAGCGATGGCTACGGTCCCGTGCCGGGCCTGGTCCAGACCACCAACGGGGATTTGTACGGGACGACGGAATACGGCGGGTCTACCGACGGCGGTCTGATCAATCCGTTTGGCACAGTCTTTAAAGTCACCCCCGGCGGCACGCTGACCACCCTCTACAGTTTTGGGGTTCAGGACGCTTGCGCCCCATTGCCGACGGCAGGGTTGGTGCAGGCCACGAATGGAGACTTCTACGGCACAACCCAATGTGGCGGGGTCAACGGCTCGGGCACGGTCTTCAAGATCACGCCCGCCGGTGTCCTGACCACGCTGTACAACTTTTGCGGGGCACCCAGTTGCGGCATGGGCCAACCTACCGACGCCGATGGCTTTGGGCCGGTGGCCGGGCTAATCCAAGCCACCAATGGCGACCTTTACGGCGTAACCACCGCTGGCGGAGCGAACCGAGGCAATCAGGTCAACGGTGGAACGATATTCAAAATGTCCTTAAGCGGCAAGCTGACCACCCTCTACAGCTTCTGTGCGCAAACCAATTGCGCCGACGGTCTAAGCCCCGCTTCGATGCTGGTGCAGGCCAGCAACGGGAACATCTACGGCACCACCTATTCGGCCGGGGCCAACGGCTTTGGCACAATCTTCGAAATCACTACCAGTGGCAAGTTCAAGTTTAAGACGCTCTACAGCTTCTGCTCCAAAAGCAATTGCGCGGACGGGCAAAACGGAGGAAACCCCTCGCAACCGGCACTGATCCAGGCAACCGATGGGAACCTCTACGGCACGACCCCGTATGGCGGCAACACCACCAGCGGCGTTAATACCAACGGCTGGGGCACGATCTTTAAAATAACCCCAACCGGCACTTTCACCACGCTCTACACTTTTTGCACCGTTAGCGGCTGTCCCGACGGTGGCGAACCTTACGGGGGCCTGTTCCAAGACACAAATGGCAAGTTCTACGGGACAACCGCCGTCGGCGGAGCCAACTCACCCGGCGATGGCACGGTCTACAGCTTTTCTGTGGGTCTCGGCCCGTTTGTCGAAACATTACCGACCTCCGGCAAGATAGGAGCGAAAGTAGAGATCCTAGGAACGGATCTGACCGGAGCGACCAGCGTCACATTCAACGGCATTGCGTCCGCTTTTACCGTGGCCTCAAGCTCCGAAATTAAGACTACCGTGCCAACCGGCGCGACTTCCGGCAAAGTTCAGGTGACCACGCCGGCGGGAATCCTCACGAGCAACGTGAGTTTTCAGGTGCTATAGCTCGCGGCTGCAGCAGCGGATGCGAAGCGCTAATGCTTTCATCTCAACAGAATCTGTCTCGGGGTTGTTGGGCACAAATTCAGCAAGAAAGATCGAGGATTTTATGAATCGGATTCGTATTTCGATGGCTACGATTGCGCTTTTCTTTTGTGTTGCGCCTATGGTTGCCCAGCAAGCCACAAGTTCCGGCGACGCAAACGAACCCGCGGCAGCGCCCGCTCCCGATGGAGGAATCGGGGCTACCGTGAGCGGGACCGGCACGACCAACTTCATTCCTCTTTGGACTAACAGCACGACGCTGGGAAACTCCGCATTGTTTCAGCTGTCCGGCAAGGTGGGAATTGGCAAGACAACTCCCGCCGCAACCCTCGATGTGAATGGCGGTGGAATTTTCCGCGGCCTTCTGCAATTGCCTTCAGTCACCACGGCTACGTCAACTGCGGGCGCAAATTCACGGCCGCTAGATTTCTTGTCCTCATCCTTCGACAGTTCAACCGCGGCTGCGGTGAGCCAGCACTTTCGCTGGCAGGCCGAGCCTCTGGGCAACGACACCGCCACGCCCTCCGGATCTCTGAACCTGCTGTTCGCAACTGGTACCGGCACTCCCGCAGAGACCGGGTTTCTAATCGGCCGCAATGGCGTTCTTACGTTCGCCCCCACCCAGACCCTGCCTGCAGCGGCGGTCACCGGCGACCTCGGGGATACGGGCCAGATCGTCAACATCAACGCCACGAATAGCATTTCCGCGACCATCGCCCAGTTCACGGGCTCGCTTCTTGTCCCAACCATCAACGCAACCGGCAACATCACGGCGCAAGGTAACATCAATGCGGGTGGCGCGGAGAGCGTTACCGGAAACATCACCGCCGGCGGTATTATCACCGTCGGCGCCGGCTCCTTCGGCAGCATCATTGAGACCGGGAACATTTCCTCCTTCGGAGGCATCTCTGCGCTAGTCGGCGATTTCAGCGCAGGTAGCGTGGGAGCCGCTATCTCCGGGACAAACGACTCCACTATTCAAACGCTGCAATTAACCAACACCGACACTCCCGCTAACAACGTCTTTATCGAGGCTCAGTTCAACAACAGCAAGGTAACTTATTTCACCAACGCCTTGGGCGATACTTCAGCCATTGGAACGAAATCGGCGGTGGTGCCTTTGCAGGACGGCACCATGGTCAAGCTTTACTCGGTGGAAGCCCCGGAGGTGTGGTTTGAAGATTATGGTTCGGGTCGACTGAGCGAAGGTCTTGCCCGAGTTTCTCTGGATGCAAGATTTGCTCAAACCGTGAACGTGTCCATCGGTTATCACGTATTTCTTACTCCGAAGGGAGACTGCAAAGGTCTTTTTGTAACCCACGAAACCGCTGGCAGTTTTGACGTGAAGGAATTGGGCGGCGGCGGATCCAGCGTGGAATTCGACTATCGGATAGTGGCCCACCGCAAAGGCTACGAAAAGACCCGCCTGCCCGCGGCGGTACTCCCCGCGGTGGCGAGCAGCACGGCAAAACCGAGAGGCTCACTCAATCTCCGGCGTCCATGAGGGTCCTTCACCGAGAGCTCGATAAAATCCCCATCCCGCCAGCGCCACTACGCTCAGCCGCGTAAGAACGAAAGTGCCGGTCGCCCCACTTCTCGCCTCCTTTGCGAGAAGTGGGCCTTCCCGAACTGCCCAGCGGCCCGCAGCTTCCCCGCGGTTTCCTCCACGCCGTCTACTTCACCGGAATCAAATCAAACTTCCCAGACGATTCCTCATAGAACAGCGCTCCCTCTTTCGCGTCGCCGCCGCTCCAGTGTTTGTGTCCACCGGGGACGCGTAAGAAGTCGCCCGCGGCTACACGCTTTTCTCCCGCGTCGTCCTTGTACAAATAAGCGCCCTTCAACACGACGATCCAGACATCGTTCGTGTGCGTGTGCATCCCGGAATCCTGTCCCGGATCGAACTTGGTAAAAGTCGCGTGCGCCCCCTTGTCGGCGTCGCCCCAGATTTTAGCCATCGACACACCCTTGACTCTTGTCGTGTAATTCGCCTGATCCGAAGAGACATAAACGACTTTCTTCATTTCGTTCTGTCCGTGTACCCGACCCACGGACCACGCGGCGATGATCGCCGCCACCACTCCAACTACCAACACTGACCGTTTCATTCAATTCTCCTTTTCCGTCCCAGTTCTGATTGAACCCCAAGGCACACGCATCTTACGCTTCTCGCCTCCTTTGCGAGAAGTGGGATTCCGGTCCCATCCCTCTGGAGATTTTGTTGATTCCCCGCACTCTTTCCCGCACCCTTAAGACCAAGAAGCCCGCCGCGGGGGCAGTCCGGAAGATCTAACAACACTTTCGAGAAATCCTGTGACATCTGACCTTGCCGTCCACACCCTCGATCATCAATCATGGCTCACGGAGGAATCATGCACGAAGTCGGCATGCCAATCTGCGCGAATGAAATTTTTGATCGATACTCGGAGCCAAGCCCAACGTTTCCTATATTTTGGCTGCAACTTATTGATTGCAGGGATTTTGCTGCCTCGCAGCGGATCGGGCCCAGCGTAACACCAACAAAGCAAATAATTTAAGAGATTAGATACGAATTTTTTTAATCGGACTTGATCCGCAATCGGAAGCCAGAAGGTAGCAGCTACAGCTTCACTCGATCTCCGGCGTCCAAACCGGCTCTCCTCCGAGCGATTGATAGAAGCCCCAGCCTGCGAGGGCCACCACGCTGAGCAGCGTGAGAGCAAAGGTGCTCATATACCAAGCCGAGAAGTTGACGGTGAACGGAACGTTCGAAAGCATGTTGACGGTGAAGATAGCGCAGGCCAGGGGAATCAAACCGAAGCGGAAGACAATCACCACCGCGATCGCATAGACAAGAATCCACATGGGCAAATCGACTAAGACATGCGAGGAACCGAGGCCCTGGGGCAACGAGTAGATGGCAACGAAGGCAATGGCGGCCAGCCAATCTTTTCGGAGCACGAGTTTAAGTCCAAGAAGCAGGAAGAAGAAACCCAAAGTTCCTAAGATCGAAGTAGGAATTTGCATCAGCCACGCTCCCAAGGCCTCACGTCCTCCGGCGAGGTAATCGGTTTGGGCGAGGTTTGGCGCGACTCCGAGATGAGCCAAAATAGCATAGCGAATCTCGATAATCAGCACCCACAGCACGCCCAGCATCATGCCGAACAAAATGTCGCGCCCCACCAGGGGATCGCGCAACTGCCCAGAGAGGAGCCGGCTCCACGAAATGATGGTCTGCGGCCAGCGCCGCCGCACCCAGGGCTCGAGAGCGAGATACAACATCCAAGTCGTACCCGACACAAACAGCGCGGTGCTCACCGCGATGATGAGTTGGCCCAGCGTCTCTATACCCGCGACCATATGCCCGCGGCACAGCCACAACAGAATCTCGAGCGCGAACATAACCGCGGCCAGACGCAACGCGCCCTCACGGTCGGCGCGCCCCTGCCGATAGTTAACCCGCGCCAACCGCACCGCCCCGAAGTACAAGGCCACGAATAGAAGAGTCACAAGGACCTGTCGCACTTTCTCTCCGGTCGACTCCTCGCTCTTCACGCGATCGGGCTTGGTCCAATCGCTGATGAGTGAGAAGAAGACCGGCTTGCCATGCCAGGAAGCAGCTTCAACACGCAGCGGGCGCGTCGTCCCTGGCCAGACGCCGGTCCATGCCATGCGCGCGTCGGAATCCGCCAGAGAATTCCATACGGGCTCTGCCTTCTGGAATTTTGTGGGATCAAGTTCCGCCGCAGCGAAGGCGACATTCCAGTCAAAGTTTGCCCGAGGCGCAGTCGACGTTTCTTTCTGGGGTGGAATCGCCTGGAAATAAGTGAGCTGGCCCTGCGAATCGAGTTCCACATTGATCATTCCGGAAAGGACCTGCGCGGGATCCTCGCGCGTGACGATCCCGGGGTTCATGAGCTGATCGCGAAAGCCTGCCGCCATCATGTCATCGGGACTCTGCCGATACCAGAAGCCAAGCAGTGAAGGCCGCGCTGCCAGCACCGTATCCCAGTTGGGACGAGGCTTGTCATTCTTCTCCACGTACTCCTGAAAATCGCCCTGATAGTACATGTCGGATGCGCTATCTTCAGGGCGATCTGGATATCCCAGCCGGGAGATGATCTCGCGCCCCTTCTGCGTGAGCACTTCCGGTGTAAGCTCCAACTGCATCTTTGCCAGACCGTTGTAGCGGACCGCGAGGTAAGAAACCAAAGTCAACCCTGCAAGTACAGCCGCCAGGCAAGCGACGGCGAGGCGCGGACGCAGGCCTACGGTCTCTCCCGACGCCGCCACCATCTGCGGCGAAGGAGTTTCGCCCGCCGCCAGCGCCGCCGCCAGCGGATCTCCGCCGGGCAAAGCAGCCGCGACGCTAAGCACAGTTGCCGGACGCGCCGAAGGTTCGGTCTCAAGGCAGCGGAGAATGACGCGCTCCACTACCGGATTAAGATCTTTGACGATCGTCGAAGGACGGCTCAGAGTTCGGTCGCCGGAGCCGACGCTATCTTTCTTTGTTTTCGAGCTTTCCGAAAAAGGCCGCTTGCCGGTGAACACTTCGTACAGCACCAAGCCCAGAGAATAGATGTCGCTGCGAGTGCTCACTTCTTTTCCTGCCAGTTGCTCCGGAGCCATGTAGGCTGGAGTTCCGCTGCGCACCTCGGCGCCCTGGATCTGATCGGCGACGCCGGCCAATCCGAAATCGGTGATCACAACCTGCCCACGCCCATCCAGCATGATGTTGGCTGGCTTCAGATCGCGATGCAGAACTCCCTTGGCATGCGCGGCGGCCAGTCCAGCGCAGAGTTGGCGGGCAATATCGAGAGCCTTGTCTTCAGGCAGGCGGCCGATGCGTCGCAGCAGGGAAGCGAGGTCTTCGCCATCGACGTACTCCATCGTGAAGAAGGTATGGCCATCGACATCGCCGACGTCATAGACGCGGCAAACGTTGGGATGAGAGACGCGCCGCGCGATGCGCACTTCATTCTTAAAGCGCTCGAGCAATCCCTGATCGCGCGCGGCTTCGTCGGGCAGAAATTTTAGAGCTACGGGCTGGCCGAGAGTGAGATCGTCGGCGCGGTAGACCTCACCCATCCCGCCTTTCCCCAGCAACGCGATGATGCGGTAACGGCCGGCCAGCAAGCGTCCGGGAAGGAATCGGCCCTCGCTGAAGTATTCTGCGGAACTTGAAGTTCGCGACGAAGACGACGATGCCGGCCGCCGTGGTAGCGGCGAAGTTGCGGTTGGGAAGTCAAGAGTAGCGACGTCGTCGGGATTGATAGACGGCGCTCCGCAGGCCGAGCAGAAGCGTCCGCTTGCCGGTACATCGGTGCCGCAGGATGAGCAGGGAGGCATGAGATTTCCGATACAGTCTAACCCAGACTTCAGACCTCGGGTCCCCGACGACTAGAAGCTTTAATGTGTGATGCAGAGGTCTGACGTCCGAAGGCCGTCTTGCTATTATCCAAGCGATGAGTTTGCGTCTGCGCCGTTGTCTGTGTGATCCGGTGGTGCTGTTGTGCGTCGCGGCGGGTTTGCTGGCGTTTGTCGTGCAATCGGGAGAACTGGGAACGGCCGACACTATGCATCGGCTGCAGACCACGCACTGGATTTGGACTTCAGAGCCGCAGGTGTTTCCCAGTGAATATCCCGAGTTTGGCCTGCATGGCCGCGGAGGTCGGCTTTATAGCTGGTACGGCATTGGGCAATCCCTGCTGATGCTGCCCGCCGATCTGGTGGGCACCTGGATTTCTCACTGGCACGTCTTCTCTGGCTATGGTGACGATCCTGCGGTGCGGAGCATCGTAGTGAGCTTCAGCACCAGCATTTTGGTCAACGTGCTTACGGCGCTGTTAGCGTTTCGATTCCTTCGCCAGTTGCGGTTCTGCGAGCGCGAGTCGGTGCTGGGCGTTTTGGCTCTCTTGTTTTGCACCACCCACCTGCATTACACGCAGAACATGATGGAGAACAACTACATCATGCTGCTGACGCTGGCGGGATTTTCTTTTCAATACGAATGGCTGCGCACAGGAAGCAGGCGCGAGTTAATGATCGGTTGTGGCGTACTTGGACTGAACCTGCTGACGCGCCTGACCACGGGACTCGATCTAGTGGCGGGAAGTCTTTTTCTACTTCTTGCATTGTTCTTCGCTGGGGTGCGTGGCCGTGAACTCGGGGAGCGTTTTGTGGATTACTGCAAGGTCGCAGCTCCGGTATATGCGTTATTTCTGCTGCTCGACAGGCTTTATCAGTTCTATCGCTTCGGATCCTTTACCAACACTTATGTCTCGCTGTTCGCCTCTGAGCAGCGTCTGCAGGATCCCACTCTGCCTGCTAACTATCCGTGGACTACGCCGTTTCTTGAGGGATTTCTAGGGCCGCTGTTTAAGCCGGAGAAGTCGATCTTTCTTTTCGATCCGCTGCTCGTTCTTGCGATTGTGCTGCTGATTTTGTTGTGGAAGTGCATGCCGGCCGAAGTTCGCGCCTACGGCGTGGCTTCGTTATTGCTCCTGTTCGCGTACATCTGCTTCTACGCGCGCTATACGTACTGGGCGGGCGATTTTGCCTGGGGCGATCGCTACGTTTCAACCGCGGTCGAGATGGCGGCGCTGCTGGCTGTGCCCCTGTTGCTAAGGATGCGAACTCTCACCACGGCGAAAAGCCTCCCTCAGGGGCGAAAGCCCGTGGAGGCAACGGCTCTGGATGGCACGGCTGAAGCCGTGCCCTTCCCAACACTTATCACCAAACCCTACCCAAAATCTCTCTCCGAATGGACCTGGCGTTTGGGAGTCGCGCTTATCGCCAGCAGCTTGATCATTCAGATTGCCTCGCTCGCGTTCTGGCTGCCGCTGGAGATCTACCAGATGGAGACGCTGGGACACCCTACATTCGTGATTGCGTTGCGCTGTAAGAACATTGCGGCGTTTGCGCTGGGCAAGATGGACGCGTGGGGATTGAACAACGAATCCATGGGGCAAGATCCGTGGGATTACGTTCACATTACGACCTGGAACTTTCTGCCGTTTCTACTGCGGCGGGTGGGAGTGGCGCCGAGGCGGGTCGTCGATGTTGCGTTTGCAGTGTGGGGCGCCGGGATTGCGGCATTGGCACTTGTTTTAGGGAGATTGTTGCGTATGGTAGAATGGTAGAAGTTCGAGGTAGAAGGTGGAATGAGCCTGAACATCAAGAATGAGCAAACACACCGTCGCGTCCGCGAGCTGGCGCGGTTGACCGGCGAGAGCATGACGGCTGCCGTAGACAAGGCGGTACAAGAGCGGCTGGAGCGGGTGCGCGACAAGAAGAAGGGTAGCCTGGCGGAGCGCTTGCTGCAGATCGGGCGGGAGTGCGCTCCTCTGTGGAAAGAGCCATACAAGTCGATGGATCATGGCGAGTTGTTGTACGACGAGAAGGGTTTGCCGAAGTGATTATCGACACGTCGGTGATTATCGCAATCTTGAGAGATGAGCAAGACGCAGCCGAGATTGGCGCGATCTTGAGTCAATCTCGGGATTGCCGTATGTCGGCAGTGAGCTACGTCGAGGCAGGTGCTGTCGTCGACAGCAACCAGAATCCCGTTCTGAGCAGGCGGCTCGATGAGCTATTGCACGATGTCCAAATCGGCATCGAGCCGGTCACGTTGAACCAGGCCCGCATTGCGCGCGAGGCGTATCGCGATTTTGGCAAAGGCCGCCACAGGGCCGGACTTAACTTCGGCGACTGCTTTTCTTATGCGCTGGCGAAGGAGAGGGGCGAGGCGTTGCTTTTCAAGGGCGACGACTTTTGCCATACAGATTTGGAAGCGGGCTTGATGGGCTAACTTGGATCTACAACATGGATGTTTCCGTCCCTGTGTGTTGAGAGGCACAAACGCGCAAACGACGATTTAGTTTTATATTCCGGCCTGAGGTAGCGGATGAGGCGACTCCCGAGCGAACTAATTGCAAGAATGCTCCGAAGCCTCAGTAGATCGGCGTGGGAATGCGTTCCATGGTGCGGAGTTATGGTTATTAAGAAATTTGTCCGGTGCCTCCTTTGAAGTTCGGCGACGACCTGTTTTATCTCGTTCCGTTCCAAGTCGCCCAAGAACAATAGACGACTGCCCGCGTGGAATGCGAGACTAAGGTGGTTGGCCGCTAATCGCAGAGACTTGTTCGCTCGCGCGACGATCGGTGGTAGCTCACGGGTAGGCAGCGGGCGATGCCCTATTTGAAGTTTGACATCAACCTGTTCCGCCTTGTCCGGCTCCGAGCGTCCCTCCTCTTCTCTCAGGTACATCTGTGCCTTTTCTGCCTTCTCGACTGCATCGTACAGCTTCCGTAATTCCTTGTCCTTCTTCTTCGCTTCTCCGAAATCGTTGATCGCATTTCTGATCACTTTCAAGACCTCGCCGTCGATCAAAGTTCGCGGAGGCCATAGCACGTCGATTTGCATTCCCTCGAGATCCACTTTGTCGCCAGATGAAAGCCCTCCCCAGCCAAGGCCTGCGACTTATTCTCTGAATTTCGCTAATGAGGTCGGCCTCCGGACTCCCGCTACGCCCCCCGAAAAGCCTATTCGCCATCGCCAGCAGGCAATTTAAGAACTCTTCCCTTCCCTTAAAGACAGGGAGCCGCGGAAAGAAGACGTGGCGGATGTCGAAGCTGGGATCTGCATGGAACAGGCCGTTGTAGTGGTCAGTATGAAAGTGGGAAAGAACGAAAGTTCGTGGGAAGACTCTCTTAAGAGCGGCGAAGCTCTTTTCGGGGGCCTGCTGACTTCCACAGTCAATCTCGATTGAATGCCCGGACCCCGCATAAATACCTGCGGCCAGCCCGTCGCCGACGTCTGGGATGAAAAGCTCGTTCATGGGTTATTCAACCGCAAAGAGAAAGGTAGGTATTTCACTGCCCGGAGCTTGCCTGACACGAAAGCAGTGTCTCCGCACTCAGAGCAGAAAACCGGAGGCCGGGAGTCTCACTACTCCACCGTGACCGACTTGGCCAAATTTCTCGGCTGATCCACATCACAACCCCGCCGCACGGCGATGTGATAGGCCAGCAACTGGAGGGGAACGATTTCTAGAATTGGCGAGAGTTCTTCCGGCGCAGGCGGAACGTATAAGACGTGGTCGGCGGCTTCTTTAATCTCTTCGTCGCCTTCAGTGGCTAGCGCGATCACTACGCCCGAGCGGGCTTTCACTTCTTTCAGGTTCGACATCGTCTTCTCGTAGCGCAGCATCGAGTCCGGATTGTTGGCGTCGCGGGTCGCTACGATTACCACGGGAAGATTTTCGTCGATCAGGGCGTTGGGGCCGTGCTTCATCTCGCCAGCCGGATAGCCTTCGGCGTGGATGTAGGAGATTTCCTTGAGCTTCAGGGCGCCTTCCAGCGCGATTGGGTAGTGAATGCCGCGACCTAAGAAGAGAAAATCCTGGGCCCGCTGAAAGCGTTTCGCCAAATCTTCACATTTCTCGTCGTGGGTGAGAATGTTTTCGAGCTTGCCGGGGATGAGTGTTAATTCTTCGGCTGCGGTTCTAGTCTCTGCGGCGGTCATCGTGCCGCGCACCTGCGCCAAATAAAGTGCGAAAAGATAGAGAGCGGTGAGTTGGCAGGTGAAGGCTTTCGTAGAAGCCACGCCGATCTCGGGACCGGCGTGGGTGTAGATGGTGCCGGCGGCCTCGCGTGTGATCATGGAACCGACAACGTTGCAGATGGCTAGCGTATGCGAGCCTTTAGTTTTGGCCTCGCGCTGCGCAGCGATCGTGTCGGCGGTTTCGCCGGACTGCGAGATCACCAGCGTGATGGTGTTCTCACTTACGATCGGATCGCGATAACGCCATTCACTAGCGTAATCGACTTCGACCGGCACGCGGGCGAAGCTCTCGATCATGAATTTGCCCGCTTGTCCGGCATGCCAACTAGTCCCGCAGGCAACGATATTGATCTTTTTGGCAGCGCGGAATTCAGCCTCGCCAAGTTGCATCTCGTCGAGAAAGATGTGGCCGGTGTCGAGCGAGATCCGCCCCAGCGTAGTATCACGGACGGCGCGCGGCTGCTCGTAAATTTCCTTGAGCATGAAATGCTTGAAGCCGCCCTTTTCCGCCATGATCGGATCCCAGGTCACATGCTGCACCTGACGCTGAATGGGCTTGCCGTCGAAATCGGTTAGCTGCACGCCTTCAGCCGTGACTACGGCGAGATCACCATCAGCTAGAAAGAAAATGTCGCGCGTGTGATAAAGGATGGCCGGGACGTCTGAAGCAACGAAGTATTCGTCGTTGCCCAAGCCCACAACCAACGGCGGTCCATTGCGCGCGGCTACGATTTTGTTAGGCTCATCGACGGAAATGACGCCCAAGGCGAAGACTCCACTAAGTTCCTTCACTGTCTTGCGAACGGCTTCTTCGAGTGTGGGATGGTGACCGTTGCTGGTTTTGAATAGATGTTTTTCCACCAGGTGCGCGATGACTTCGGTATCGGTTTCCGTGGTGAACTTGTGGCCCTCTTCGATCAGCTTTTTCTTGAGGCTGAGATAGTTTTCGACGATACCGTTGTGCACCACGACGATCTTGCCGGTGCAGTCACGATGAGGATGAGCGTTTTCTTCCGTGGGACGGCCGTGCGTAGCCCAACGAGTGTGACCGATGCCGTAGGTGCCATCGAGCGGCTTGATGCGGATGACTTCTTCCAGATTGCGAAGCTTGCCCTCGGCGCGGCGCACTTGCAGCTTATCCCCGTTACCGGCGACGGCGATTCCGGCCGAGTCATAGCCGCGGTATTCAAGCCGCCGCAGGCCCTCAATGATGATGGGAACCACTTGCTTCTTGCCGACGTAGCCAACAATGCCACACATGCGGGAACTCCAGGGAATCAGTCTGCGAGGGAGCAGCGAAACTCTTCAATCACAGGGTTGGTGAGCACTTCGCGCGCAATGCGCTCCACTTCAGTTTGCGCCTCTTCCCTACTCAGGCCGCCATCGAGCGTCAGCTCGAAATACTTGCCTTGACGGACCTCTTCGAGACCTTTGTAGCCCATCTTCTTGAGCGCGCCATGGATGGTCTTACCTTGTGGATCGAGGACACTCTTCTTGAGCGAGACGTAGACGTAGGCTTTCATGGAAACTCAATTATACGTGAGTGCAAAAGACGGGTTGGCTGACTCTTGACAGCGGAGGCGAACACGTCTCGATGGACTCGATAACGGCGAACGTTTGCGGTGTGTTCGCAAAAAAGGGGCTTCGGCCGAGGTCGAGTGGCGCATTGGTCGGATGGTCAAACCTTTACGCGACGAGTTCGTCGATCTTTCGCTGCAGGTCGCAGCGGGCGCTTTCGAGCAAGGCGCGATGACGCTGGTCTTGGCTGCGCTCGAGCTGGTGCAGCACGCTCCGCAGGGCCAGAAGGAGGGTTTCTTTTTCGCGCTCACGATCGGCTGCTTCTCGCGTCAGACGAGGTTTTCCAGCGGACGTTCTGGCGGCTGCCTCGTCCTGTTGCGCTTCCACCGACTTGCTTTCCCAGCCCCGGGCCATTGAAGAGATTATAGCTTTCCAGAAGCAAACAGATTTTCAAAAAGGCTCTCGCGCGCAATCGAACGCGCGCAGCCGCGCCCATTCCGAGAACCGGATGCGCGCAGAAAAATACGTTGTCACCTTGAGATATGTGGTTATAATGCTCCGTCACTGCGAGAGTGGTGCGGCGCCTTTTGAGGGGGAGACGCCGCAAGGAGTGCGGTGCAGTGTCCCCCTTAAGCGCGCCACGCTTACAATTCGATACGCCGCGCGTCCTGGCGCTGGACATGGCGGACGCTCTTGTCCGTCACGATAACGTTCCCATTCTCTTAAGACTTCTCGTACAGCAAACTCCACGGCGCATTTCTTGCCCACGCACAAGTTTTTCGGCGAGGCTTTTGCAACGCCGGGATGCGCATTCGCAGGTGGCCTCGTGATGATCTCTGCCAGCCCGGTGCTACACGGCTCCTACAACTACAGCGAGGTGGCACGCTCGGTATTGATAGCTATTGCCGCATCCTATGCCGCGCTCGACCTTGCGGGACGCGTAACCGCCGCACACGGCCGGGCTCGCTTAGCTTGGTTGAGTGGCGGCGCAATTGCGATGGGTGTCGGCATCTGGGAGATGCACCTCAAAGGGATGCTGGCCTTCCAGTTGCCAGTGCCCGTCGAGTATCACTGGCCGTCGGTTCTGGCTGCGCTCCTTGTGGCCATCTTCGCCTCCGCAGTCGCTTTGTACGTGACGAGCCGCCAGACGATGGGCGTGGTCGAAGCCTTGACCGGCAGCGTCATTATGGGCACCGGCATCGCCGGACTGCACTACATCATGATGGCCGCAATGAGATCACCTGCCATCGCTCGATACTCTGTGATTCTCGTTACCTGTTCCATTCTGCTCGCAATCTTGTTTTCCCTAATTGCGTTGCTGATGGCATTCGGTCTGCGACAGGAGACGCGGTGGAGCATAGGGCGCAGGCTTGGGAGCGCAACAGTGATGGGAGCCGCTATCTCCGCGATGCATTACACCGGGATGGCTGCCGCAAGTTTCATTCCTGCCTCGCCTCCGGACCTTTCCCATGCCTTGAGCATTTCTCCCGTTGGCAACTCTGGAGTTGTCACTGTGACCTTGATCGTGCTTATGACCGCCATCGTGACATCGTCGGTGGACAGGCAGCTTGACAGGGAAGTCCAGCGCCTCAATGAGGACTTGGAGCGTCGCGTCGATGACCGGAAGCGCGCCGAGGAAGCTTTGCAGGAAGCGCAGGAGAAGCTCGCTTTAGTTACACGCATACAAGCGATGGGAGAGCTGGCCGCGACCATTGCCCACGAAGTCAACCAACCCCTGACTGCGATTATCACCAATGGCAACTTCTGCCTGCGCCGTCTCGATTGTGGGACTTTGAATTCCGATGAACTGCGAGCGGCGATTACAGAAATCGTCAACGACGGCACCCGCGCCAGCGAGATCATTTCCCGGATTCGTGGCTTGTTGACGAAGCGGCCGCCGCAGCGAATAGCGCTCGATATCAACCAAGTAATTCAAGAGGTAACCAATCTCATGCGCAACGAACTGAGTCGCAACCGAGTATCCCTGTCGACCGATCTTGCGACCGATCTTCCACCGGTGCAGGGAGATCCGGTGCAGTTGCAACAGGTGCTTATTAATCTCGCGATGAACGCGGTTGATGCAATGCGTATTTCTACACAACGACCACGCAAGCTTCTGATCAGGTCAGCAAAAAGCTCGGAGGGTGTTTTAGTACAAGTGCAAGATTCCGGGCCGGGAATCGAGCCGCAGGTGGCAAATCGCATCTTCGAACCATTCTTCACTACCAAGGCCGAAGGCACCGGAATGGGGTTAGCGCTCAGCCATTCCATCATCGAGTCCCATGGTGGGACCCTGTCGCTCGTTCCAGTTTCCCAGGGTGGCCTGTTCCAATTCACTTTACCGACGAAACTTGGCGATGCTCCATGACAGAGCCGGCTCCAATCGTTTTCGTGGTTGATGACGACTCTTCGGTCCGTCGCGCCATCAAGCGCCTCGTGGAATCCGTGGGTTTGCGCGTAGAACTATTCGGATCGGCAATGGAGTTCGTGAGCAGTACTCGTCCGGATGTTCTTAGCTGTCTCATTACTGATATTCGGTTGCCAGGGATCAGCGGGCTCGATTTCCAGCGCGAGTTGGCAAATGCCAAGAACGAGATTCCCATGATCTTCATCACAGCTCATGGCGATATCCCGATGGCGGTGCGCGCGATGAAAGCGGGAGCGGTTGAGTTTCTGACAAAGCCCTTCCGCGACCAGGATCTGCTGGACGCGATACAGGTGGGATTGGAGAGGGACCGAGGCCGGCGACGACGTCAGGCCGAGGCCGAAATACTCCGGCAGCGGTTCGAGTCTCTGACACCCCGCGAGCGCGAAGTATTGCCGCTGGTAGTGTCAGGCTTGCTCAATAAACAAGTTGCCGCTGAACTCGGGACCACCGAAGCGACTGTAAAGGTCCATCGCAGCCAGTTGATGAAGAAGATGGGTGCAGATTCACTGCCGGAGTTGGTAAGGATGGCGGAGAAGATTGGTATTCCTCGTTCAAAACGATGACGCTCAAAGCATGCGATGCGAGGTGCGACGCTCCAACTTATAAACCTTAGTTAATGTCGCCTTTACCAAAGTAAAGAGATGTGTCCGAAGGCACAATAGATTCGGCCCCTGCCCATATGTACTTTTGTCTAATAAGAAGACGCTTGCTCGGGAATTTTCCATTATCTCAGCCCTCTAATGACCATAACTCGGTGTGCGGACTGCTCCCATGTCGGGAACGGTCTGTTACGAAAACCGATCTCACCGAAAGGAATTGATTATCTCGTGACATTTTGTGTTAGTAATGATGATTCGATTGGCCGGACTTTGCGGCGCGCTTTTGAGGGGGGGCGGCTGCCAGGAGTTACGATGCAGTGTGCCCTTTAAGCGCGCCACGCTTAGACCTCGAAGAGCGGCGCTTTGCAGTTTTGCTGACCGTCGCGGAATTTGTTTCGCTTCGACCCGAGCCCGCTGAATTGTTCCGGGAGCTCGGTCCACGCTTGCGCGCCGTTGTTCCATTCGATCTCTTCCAGTTTGCCCTGTGCGAACCTCTTAGAGAGATCCTAAGAACCTATCTCTGGGAGGGCAAGGAATGGCCCCGCAACTGCCAGGACATCGCGCTAAAAGATTCTGCGGTCTGGCCAGTATGGCGCGATCAAACGGTCCTTACGATCGAAGACCTCCAGAACGATGAAAGATTCGTCTCTGAACTGCGCAGTTTGCGTGAACGAAAGATGCGCGCTTACTGCGGGCTGCCCCTAACGATTTTTCAGCAAAAGCTGGGAGCGCTAGCTGTGGCGAGCAAATCACCGGGAGCATTCAGCGCGGCTGACGTACAGTTCCTGCATCGCGTGGCGCAGATGATGGCCCTTTGCACTGACCCGGCGCTCAGCCACGCCGTCGCCATTATCGAAAGGAACCGCCTGCTTCGGGAGGAAAGGGAAGAGGCGCATAGACTTCAGAGCTTTAGCCAGGGATGGATTGCACGTCGCGCTGCCGCTTACGATGGCGGGTTGCACGGCATCGTGCACCAAGGAGAATCCCGTCGGCCAAAAGCAAGCAATGCAGCCTGGTTCAGCGCAGCCGAGGCTCTGATCGAATCGGAGTCTTTACTGACGGCGTATTTCAATGCCTCCAAAGTGGGCCTTGGCATCTTAGACGCCGACTTTCGCTATATCGCGATCAACCAAACGCTGGCGGAGATGAACGGCATTCCCGCAGAAGAGCATTTGGGCAAGAGCGTCCGCGAGGTGCTGGGTGATCTTGCCGAACTGGTTGAGCCGCAGGTCGAGCGCGTGTTCGCAACTGGGCAACCCGCCCTGGACCTCGAAATCAGCTCCATGCTGCCCACCCGGACCGAAGCCGGCCACTGGAAGTTGCATTTCATTCCCATCAAGGACGCGACCGGCAAAGTTACTCAAATCGGCGGAGTAGTGGTTGAGATCACGGAGCAAAAGAAACTCGAGGAATCGCTGCAGGGTGTTTCGGCAACGTTGCGCAAGGAAAAAAAGAGGCAGCAAGTATTGTCGGAAGTAAGCCGTGTGTTGTCCGAGAATTGGGACCTGCGCCGCGTGTTTCCCCAGATTTCGGCTTTTCTTCGGCGATCCCTCCGCCAGGAATACGCCGCGATTTCCGTGCGCGACGAAAAAAGCGGGCAGTTGGTCCGTCAAGCCATGGATTTCCCTCTGGGGAAGGACCTTCGTGCGGGTGAGCGCATCAGTACTGCGAAGGGGCCCGGCACGAAAGTCTTACGAGAGCGCTCCTCTTTGATTCTTACCCACGACGATTTCCAAGGCATCGACCCGGCGGTGGCGGACAGCTTGATGGCAGAGGGCATCAAGTCGCTCTGTTGTGTTCCCCTGCTTCGGCCCAGTGGGCCTATGGGGGTTCTGGTGCTGGCCAGCACTCGGGCGGACGCCTTCAAAACCGATGATTTGACCCTGCTCAACCAGGTGGCTGCTCTGGTGGCGATTGCTCTGGAAAATGTAAGGATCGGCCTCGAGGTGGAACAATTCAAGATCCGGTTGCTGCAGGAAAAACGCTACCTTGAGGGCCAGCCCCGCACCCAAATTCATTTTGAGGAGATTATCGGCGAAAGTTCGACGCTGCAGCAGGTGTTGGATCAGGTTGCCGTCGTCTCCAGCAGCGACGCGAGTGTGCTGATTCTGGGTGAGACCGGCACTGGAAAGGGGTTGATTGCTCGCGCCCTCCATCGCACCAGCCGACGCCGTGAACAGGCGTTTGTGTCACTGAACTGCGCGGCTATTCCGACCGGACTGCTGGAAAGTGAATTGTTTGGTCATGAAAAAGGCGCGTTTACCGGCGCTGTCAGCCAGAAGATCGGCCGCCTAGAACTCGCCGATAAGGGCACCCTCTTCCTGGATGAGATAGGGGAGATTCCCCTGGAGGTGCAGCCGAAACTGCTACGAGTTCTACAAGATCACGAGTTCGAGCGCTTGGGCGGAACGCGAACCATTAAGGTCGATCTGCGCCTGATCGCGGCTACCAACCGGGACCTGGGAAAAGCGTGATCGAAAAGGATTTTCGCAGCGACTTGTTTTACCGCTTGAATGTATTCCCGATTCGGCTCCCCCCGCTGCGGGAAAGGCGCGAGGATATCCCGATACTGGTGCGCTACTTCGTGCAGAAGTTCGCGCGCCGGATGAACCGCGTTATCGAGAGAATTCCCAGCGAGACAATGGATGCATTGATCCGATGGCATTGGCCGGGAAACGTCCGCGAACTGGAAAACTTCATTGAGCGCTCCGTCATTCTGACCGATGGCGCGGTCCTGCGGGCCCCGCTGGATGAACTCCGTAATGACTCGCCCGGACACCCGTCGACGGAACAATCGCTAGAGGCTGCGGAACGAGAGCACATCATTCGGGTCTTGCGACAGACGGGAGGAAGAATCTCCGGACTAGGGGGAGCAGCGCACCGACTTGGGTTGAAGCGCAGTACGCTGCAGTCGAAGCTGCAGCGGTTAGGCATTACGCGGAACGACTATTCCGGCCCGAAGCCGGATTAGATAGTGCCTAGAGCGGAATGTTCTAGAAGTAAGTGCCGAATGCTTGGCAGATTGCCGAAGCCTCGGCAGCTACCATCAGAGCAAATTCGGGAACCGAGGTCTCTGGCTATTCCTTTCTATAGGTTATGCGAACTTCGATGCGCACCCCATTCTGGAACGAAGATTGCATTGGTGTTCTCATTCGGAAAAACCTGAGGGCGATATCCGGATCCTCCCGGCAGGTGATCTGTTGGTTAAGGCGGGCGGACGAGCCGCGTACCTCGTCGATAGCCGTTTCGAGTTCCAGACTTGGGGTGCAAAGTGTTAGTGGCCAGGAATTATCAGTCCAGCAATCTGGTTCGCCTGCTTCCTGCTCCGCCGAGGATACGCGGCACGTCCGCAATGCCGTTCCCTCAAGCATTCCGAAACAATTCCACCGTTCGGCAAGACAGCACGACGAGTGTTGCACCGGACTTTGTGGCCGCTTCCGGGTGGGAACCCTCCCTCGCCCACATATCGAGCGAGCCGCAGCCGGATGAAATCGATCCGCTTTATTTATTTGCCTGCGAACTGGAATGGGAAAAGCGTGCTGATCCCGGAAGCGCGTGGGAAGTGATCGCCGCTGCCAACAGCCCCAACGGAGAGACGCGGGCTCACGCCCTTTCTCTGCTGGAGCGTTCGCTTCAAGTGCAAGCGCGCTTCGAGGAGGGCAGGAATTCAAGTGACGACTTCGAGCGAAATTCGACCATGGAGGCAGGAATGAGAACTCCTTACGGTCTCGAGATCATCGAGAGTTGCATGGGCTGCAAGGCAAGTCGCGATGGTTTTTTCTGCCGCTTTTCGTCGACCGTCTTGAGATCAGTGGATGCCGCCAGCCACCACACCATCATGCCGCCGGGTGCCGTGCTCTTCGTGGAAGGTCAGGCCCCGCGTGGGGTGTTCGTCCTTTGCTCGGGAAAGGTGAAACTTTCAACCACGTCCAAAGAAGGCAAAGTGTTAATCCTGAAACAGGCCGAAGCCGGCGAGGTCTTAGGCTTAAGCGCTGCCATTTCCGGAACCAGCTATGAGATGACAGCCGAAACCGCGATGCCGTGCCAGCTGAACTTCATCGGCCGCCGCGACCTGATGGCTCTGCTGCAAAACCAGAGTGAAGTTGGCGTGCACGCCGCGCAGTGGCTCAGTCGCGAGTTCCAGAGTGCGTATCGCGACATGCACGACTTAGTGCTGGCGCGTTCTTCTTCGGGAAAGTTGGCGAGGCTCCTGCTGTCTTGCGCTCCGGGCGGAGTTCAGCGATCTGAAGAACTGTATCTGCGTTCAACCATGACCCACGAAGAAATGGCGCAGCGCATCGGATCATCGCGCGAGACCGTGACTCGACTACTGAGTCACTTGAAGAAAAAGAGATTGATCCGGCTGGAGGGAGCGACTCTGATCATTCGCGACCGGACCGGCTTGGAGGCTTTGGCGGTTTAGCCCTTCCCCCAAGGGTCTTGGAGGGCAGGAATGCTTGGCGAAGTAGGCTTCAACCGCGACCTCGCGCGATTGATCGGCAGCTCGAGTTGAGGCCCCTCTTTTGCTCCTTCTGAGGTCACCGAGTCCCACCGCTGGGCTCCCATTTGCTGACGCCAATTCTCAACCTCCGCCTGGCCGGAGAAAAGTTTGGTCGTCTTGCTATCACGCTCCTGACGGGCAATCCGCCTCTCTTCTTCCGGCGTTGATCCTCGCTCTTCCGACAGAGTGTCGATCAGCTCATGTCTCTTAGAAAATAATTCGATCTCTCGGTCTGTGATACAGGCCATCTCCCACTGATGCCAGCCCCTATCCGTTCGCCGGAGCCTGTACCCGGACTCCGTCAATCTTTGCGCAAGCAGCGTGTGAAAATATTCCTGATAATAGCCTTTATCAGCAATCAGCCCTCTGAATTGGCCGGCCTTCCATCGCTCTTCGATCGGATCAAATGTTGCGTTGTGAAGGAAACAGTGGACATGCCAGTGTGGATCGCTCAGGCCGTTAATCGGTCGGGAATCCCGATGAAAGAACTTAGAATACAGCAGCTGGCCCGTTCTACGATCCTCGTACAGCCCTCCCTTCCGGACCTTGCACTGCATCTCGGATTCCATCGCGCCCATTGTTTCATCCACTGCTGACCTTGCGATATTCTCAACCACCTGATCGCCCGCGATCGCCAGATAGATGCTGAGTGACTTCGGCACGCCGAATACCAGCCCATAGCCAACCTGCCGGTTGCTGACCGTCTCCCCGTCTTCCTGCCGGCTCGTATTCATCCGGGCCGTAAGCCGTTTACCCAGCATCGGATTTTCGTTTCGCAATAACGCTACGAACTGCGAACGTTGTACCGGACCACGCAGTCCTAATCGCTCCGCTCCGCGCCCCGCCCATATCCCGGGCTCTTTCATCAAGTAGTCGTTTACCGTTAATTCACGATCGAAATACCGCTCCACCCCGTCAGCGCTCCGGTTAACCTCAATGTTTAGCATGCTAACTCGTCAAACCACCTTGGGCAGGTAAACGCTTGCACCCTTACGCTTCGCTTAACGCCCTTCGGCTCCCTCCCGTCGCTGCGCGTCGACCTCCCTTCAAGGGAGGTTCGGAAGGTAACTGCGGATAACTGTTCAACGCGTTTCGACACTGCTAGTTCCTCAAGTGTTGAATCGTGTTGAAGGGTGTTGAATCGTATTGAAAGCTGTTGAGGGGCGTTGAACACCGAGAAGAGGTACCGGTCGCTCCAGGGCCGCGACTGGCCCATGATAGCTATTGCTAAGCAAAAGTTAGCAACAATAATGGGATCCGACTTGAGCACATTGACCTGACTTACCAAGACGTTCACAAATTCAATCGAAGTTTAGTATTCGTCTGGAATCGAATCGGCCACTGCGGTTAAGTTGGATTCCATCCAGCGCTCAACGTCACTAGGGCGGAACCGCAAAAGCCGAGTCGAAAGCTTAACGGCACGGAGACGTCCCCGATTTACTTCAAGCTCGATAAATCGTTCGCTGATCCCGAGAAACTTAGACAACTCCCGCTTCGTAAAAGGTTTGCCTGGATGTGCTAAAGCCAATTCTGCGGTACTATTAGGGAGGGACCGATGTATTGTTGCTTGCTTTGCTTGCATGCGCCAAGGTAGCATGCCCGATTTTGATGTTCCGGGATCCGAAAAGGAGTTCCATCTGCACCGCTATGACCCAACATGCACTATTATGTGCTAGTAAATTCCCCGGCATTTCCCAGAAAAAACTAGCGGATGCTGTCAAATGAAAATTTCACTTTTTTCTATCGATACTGGCGGACAGCAGATCATTTCCATATTAGTGCCCAGACGGACGTAGATCGCCGTTAAATCATACCCAGTCGGGAAATAGCCGGGGAGTTCATCGTGTCTTCGCAGCCATGGGAATCACGTTTATCGCAGCTCGAGCAGGCTTGATGTCCCAATACCGTTCGGCATCCTGTCTCGTGACTACCTCCCTGTAATTCGAAAAAATCATGGCCTGGCTCGTATGGCCCATCTGCAGTGCCAAAGCGGCAGCGTTTTGGTGGTACGCCAAATGATAGCTCGCGTAGGAATGGCGGAGCGCATTTGAGGGCCATTTGGCAATTTGGGCTTTAATCCGTGTCGCCTCGAGACGCCGATAATACTCCTTAGGGCTCCATGGCCAGAGCCTTCCGGTCCGGGCGCTGTCAGGCAGTAGCCATGCCTTAAGATTGGCAGGCATCTCGACCAATCGCCGCCGTGCCCCTTTTGCCTGTTCTGCTGCTATTTGGACAAAGCCCCGCGCCAAATCAACGTCAGCCCAGTTGAGCCGCAGCGTCTCCGCGCTACGCACTCCGCAAAAAGCTTGGATAGAAACGAGCGGCAAAATATCATCGCCCGCCGCGTTTAAGAGGTTCTGGCATTCTTCCGGGGACAGGATCCCCGGGGCCTTGGCCGGAACACGCACTTTATCGATCGCATCGAATGGATTCGCCATCGCGTACGAGCGCTTGACCGCGAAGCTGAGAAGGGCTGAGACGGCAATGTGAAAGTTGTTAAGACTCTTAGGCGATTGTCCCAAGCCATGGAGCCAGTTCTCCGAATCATGGACAGAGAGCGAACTGACCAGCGTTGTCCCGAACCTTTCCTTAAAGACGCCAAGCCTGTACTTCAGATCCGCAATGTGCCGGTCGCTTCGCCGCTTCAGCCTCTGGATCTTGAGATATTCATCGACAGCAGCTTCGACCGTGCAGGACTTGTTCGCGGCCTCATGGTGCGCAATGTAGAATCGGACTGCATCCTTGAGCGAAGCGCCGTACGGCTTCAATAGTTTGAAGCAATCAACAGCCTCAATGCGGAGAGTGTCAGTGATAAGGAGCGCCTTTTCGCCTTCTTTGCGGAGCTTCACTTTGACCGAAGCAAGCGCGCGCTCCGCTGCATCTTTCGTCCGAAAGAATTTCCGCTGCCGTTTTCCATTGAGCCGAGGGAGGCCGTCAATTGCCCAATGCTGCAGCGGCAGGGTCTCGTCTTTTGGAATTCGGACGAGGTGCGCAACCAGTGGCTTCATCTGCGCCACTATGCACATGAGGGTCGCTTACTGTCAATTTCACGTCAACGAGCCAAGATGTCGATTAAACTGGCTCCCGAGCGGATGCGCCCTAGCAAAGGATTGGCGGTCGATTTGCGAGTG
>CAWAFZ010000020.1:0-283749 GCA_963781635.1 uncultured Acidobacteriaceae bacterium | reverse complement strand
GGTGACGCCGCGCTGCAGGGTCGATGCGGCGCTTGCGAATGGTCGAAGCGAGTGATGCCACCCAACCTGCGCGTACCCGGCGGCCTTCCCGCCGGCGAGATGCACAACCCTGCCAGCAGGCGTCGAAATTTACTCCCTGATCGTGTCTCTGGTCGAAGATCGCCGTGACCTCGCGCGCCTCAACTGAGCGAGAAACGACTTCCCGTCGCCGCCGAGCTGTGTGTGTGCGCCGATGCTGATGACTCGACCAGGCCAGAGCGAGCGCTCAGTCGCTCACGTTCCGGTTGCGGTCGATGTGGAGCGGGTTAGCGTTGAGGAGGTTGTAGATCCGATTCTGTGCCGGCAGCGTGCCTGCGAAGCGCTCGATTCCCGACTCGATCTCTGCAACGGAGATATCGGGAAACCGTCCGAGCCCCGAGCCGAGGACGCGTATGTAGTGATATTTGCGGCCGTCGGTGACGATGCACTCCCACACATGCTCGCTTTCGTCAGAGGTCGAACGGACCAGCGCGGCCCCGATGCCGATCCCGTTCCTGCGCGCACGGAACGCGGCATGAGCCCGATATTGCTCGGCGTAAGTGACGCTCACCCGGCGGACCGGCGCCGAAGTGACGTCGGCGTCCTCGTCGTGCCCAAGCGCTGTCATCGCTCGTCGGCTCTGGCGATCGGCCTGATGTTCCATCCGACATGGGTCGCTGCAGCCGTCCAGATGGAATCGCATCCCCGGTCTCCGCGTTGTTTGGTTCTGCAGGTCATCGTCAGCTTTGAGCTCCTGACTCGTAACTCCGCCCGTCACAGCAGAGGTCGGCGATCGTCGGCACGTTTCGACGGCCACAGCCTTAGCCGCCGCTCTGTGCTGCCGAACGTTGCCGGGCACCTCGACGCGCTCAAGCGGGATCGGCGATCACTCGGTAAGAACCGCCTATCGGCTGCTGGTTGGGGCTACCGCGGCCGGGCTGTTGACCACGTCTAGACCTTGGGAGTGATCGGTAAACGGCGAGCGCACCCGCGGACGCACCGCGGTGATCCGGCACCGCGCAGGAGGGTCGACGAACGGGTACCTCGTCAAGGGTTGTCGTCGGTGACTGCGGGCAAGCGGATGCCGATGCGGCCTGACGAAGCGGCCACAAATCTGGTTCGTAATCGCCTGGCAGCCCGTCGTTGGATGGCTCGGGACTCCCTGATGGCGAGGCGCTATCGAGGCATAGCTAGGAGCTATTAACCCGGCGAGTCTCGGCCCTACGCTTGTCCGCCAGGGAGCCAGAACGAGTTGATTGTCGGCGCGGGCCCCGGCATGTGCCCGCGCCCCGCGAGGGCTTCCGATCGTCAAACGAAAGGTTTCGACCATGTCTGCCCCGGCCACGGTGGCGAAAGAGGAGCCGTCACGGCGACTAACTCTGTCACCACGCGCGTCGTTTTGGGCGGCGGCCGCATTCGCGTTCCTGGCGTTTGCCGCGAACACCGCGGCATCACCCCTTTACCGGGTCTACGAGAACCAGTTCCGCTTTTCCCCGACAACGCTCACCTTGTTGTTCACGGTCTACATCGTCGTCCTGCTGGCCACGCTGCTGTTGTTCGGCTCGGTGTCTGATTACAGGGGCCGTCGGATGGTGATGCTGGCGGGTCTGGCTTTCGGTGCGGTCGGATGCGGCTTGTTCCTCATCGCCCACGGAGTTGGGCTGCTGTTTGCGGCCCGGGCGCTGCAGGGTGTCGCGGTTGGCCTTATCTCCGGAGCGGCCAGTGCGGCGCTGCTCGATTTCCGACCACACGGCGGTGCGGCACCGGTCGTCTCCAGCGCAGCGCCCACGGGCGGCCAGGCCCTCGGCGCAATCTGCGCGAGCGTGCTCGCCCAGTACGCTCCCGCGCCGACCCACCTGGTTTGGTGGCTGTTACTCGGGGCTTTCATCATCGGCGTGGTCGCCGTACTGGCGATGCCAGAGCCCGGAACGTTGCGCCCCGGGGTTGTCAGCTCGCTGCGGCCGCACGTCAGTGTGCCGAGCGCGGCCAGGGGCGCCTTCGCCACGGCGGTGCCCGCCCTTGTGGGAATCTGGGCACTCGCCGGCTTCTTTCTGTCGCTGGGACCGTCGCTTGCCGCGCAGCTGCTGCACTCGAAGAACTTGCTCTGGGGCGGCATCTTGATATTCCTGCTCACCGGTCTCGGGGCCGCAGCCTCGGCCTTGCTCGCCCGGAAGAATCCGTCCGTGGTGATGCTCGGCGGCTGCCTGCTTCTCATCCTCGGGGCCTTGGTGACGTTCGCCTCGATCGAGACCGGCACCGCCGTCGTTCTGTTCGTCGGCACGGCGATCGCAGGGCTCGGCTTCGGACCGGCGTTCATGGGGGCCTACCGCGCCACGGTCGCCGCGGCCACGTCCGACGATCGGGCGGGCCTAATCACTGCGATCTACATCGTCAGTTACCTGGCAACTGGCATTCCGGCCGTGCTCGCTGGCATCGCTACATCGCACTACGGCCTGCATAACACCGCGCTTGTCTATTCGGTTGCGGTCGCGGTCCTGGCCGCGGTCGCCGTCGGGAGCCTCCTGACCCGTGAGATGCTCCCCGGACGGGTGCAGCGTGGAACTCGCCATGCCGAGCCGCCTCCCGGGCCGGGCACAGTGCCACCGTGCCCGCCACTCAGGCCGCGCCCCGGAGAAGCGAGAGCATGAGCGCAGTGCTGCGGGGCGTCCCCGGGGCCCAGATATTCCGAAACCACCGCACCGAATCCGGATGGCCAGGCCGCCCGTCGGCGACAAAGGTCGCGGTCGAGCATCAGGCTCCGCGACGTGCATCAACCGTTCCACCTCGTCGCGGTCGCTGGCTGTCTGGGTGCACTGCACCGATCGCCGATTGCCTGGCAGCTGCATCGCTCCGTGCAAAGTGAGCCGCCGGCAGTGGGGGGCTGATCGGATCATCTCGGGGCGCCGGCAACGTGATGCAGGCCGGCTACCCCGCCAGGCGAAGCGACGGATCTACGTCATCGGGTAGCGCCAGGCGCGGGCGGCAGCATCGCCGAGGTCCTCGTGGCCGGTCGGCGTGGCTCGTGCTTACGGTCGTAAGCAGCCGGGTCTCCTCCAAAGCCTCATGGACGTCGCTTGACGTACAGCCGGCGAGCGCTGGCCGGCGCCGCCGCTGGCTCGTAGCTTCTCGAGCGATCGGCTCAAACGGCGAGCAGCGGCATCGCCGCCTGGTGCGCTCGATCGAGATCACGTGATAGGCAAGGCGGATCGGGCTTCAACCGGCACCCGCGTACAACCTGAAATGAATGCTCCGTTGCGCCGGCCCACAGAGTCGGAGCGCCTCGCGACGCTTCCGGGTCGCCCACCGGTGGTGCACCCCTGGGCGTGTGCCGCCGTCGAACTTCGCCATGTTCCGCTAACCATGCACGCCGCCAAGACCGAGCTCGCCCCTGAACGTCGCGCGATAGAAAGGATCAAGCGCAAGGCGACGGCAATGGCGATCGCGACCGCTACCGAGACATCGTTCGCCGACGAGGTCGAGACGGAACCGGACCTCGAGCCGGACCCTGAGCTGCATCTGCGCGGCCGTAGCTGCCGCTGCCCTGCCGCCAACGTCAACGCCTACCGCGACGAGGACGAGTGGGCCTGCCATACCTGTGGGCACCAGCTATCGCCACGTATAGCCAGTCTCTTCACGCTGACAACGCGAAAGCGAGCCGGCGGCTAGCTCCCCCGCCGCAGATTCATCCTCGCCGCAAGCGATCGACCCGATGCCTCGCACACCGAACGATCCGGCTCGACGGCGCCCGATCAACGAGCGCGGGCTGATCTGCGGCGCCAGCGGCAAGCTCGTGGCCCTCGCCCGGCGGCCCGCATCGTCGGCCCGCTAGCGCAAGCCGCCGGAGCCCCCGGCGCCGGGTGGCCGAAATCGACTCGGGGAGAAGCGGCCACTCGCGCCGGCAGGAGCGTTCTCCGCTTGGTCCGCGAGAGCTGGGGGGACGATCGCCAGGAAGGCCGCGACGATGAATCCGAGCAGGCACACCACCCCGATGGCGTGTGCCCACGCAGCCTCGGCGAAGGTGAGGAGCCCAATTCCGGCGATGAAGCAGGAGACCGCCGCCCGCGTGGTCCAGCGGGGCCCGAACGTCGCTCGTCGCGCGATGCCCCCGAAGGCCGGGCGCTCGTCGGCTTGGAAGCGGCCGGTGAGCGTGAGGCCGAACAGGAGGCCGAGCGAGGGGAAGGTGATCGCGCCGCCCGCCGCTACCGCTACGACGATCCAGACGAGCGTGTCGTGTCCCGCCGCCGCATTGTCGATGGTGAGACCCGGGAGGATGGTGGGCCAGCGGGCAAGTGCCCAGCCGGCGATGATCGACGCGACGGCGACGGCCGCGCCGAATCGCGCCGTGTCGAAGCGCCGCCTCCAGACGAGCGCGAGCGTTGTCACACCGGCGAGGAACGACACGATCACAGCAGCGAGCGCATCGCCGCTCAGCAACGCGTGAAAGAGCCGGTGGTGGTCGCTGTTGACCACGACAATGCCGCCAAGCGCAACCGCGCCGGCCACCAGCCCGGCGCCCAGCGCTCGGCGCCGGAACGCTTGCTCGAGGCCACGCTCGCCAAGCCGGGCCGCGTCGGCCGCCAGATACACGGCCGCCAAATACGCGCCGTTCGCCACGGCCACCACGCCGATGAAGATCGAGGTCGGATTCAACCAGCTCGAGAACAGGTGCCCGCTGGCGTTGCCGACGGGAACCCGGCCGGTGGCGATCGCCCCCATTGCCGCGCCGAGGGCGAACGGCGTCAGCACCGAGGAGATCGAGAAGATCGTGTCGATCACCCCCGACTCGCGGGCGCCGGAGGCACCGGCGCGGAGGGCGTAGGCAGCCCCCCGGAGGATGATCCCCAGCGCGGCGATGAACAGCGGCACCGCCAGGGTGGAGGCGATCGAGCCGAACGCCCGTGGGTAGGAGGTCCAGAACACGGTCAGGACGAAGATCAGCCACACGTGGTTGGCTTCCCACACCGGCCCCATCGATCGATGGGCGTGCGCGCGGATCCCTCCCGCTCGCTCGCCGCGTCCCGCGAACAGCTGCCAGAACCCCGCTCCGAAGTCGGCCCCGGCGAGTGCCGTGTAGAGGGCGAGCCCGGCGAGCACGAACGTGAGCGGTAGCGCCTTCAGCAGCATAGGCCTACGCCGCCTCGAGTGACGGTCCGGCATCGGGTGCGAGGTCGAGCGGCGCGCGCGCGAGCCGCCGGAGCACCCAGGCGAGGCCGCAGCCAACCACCAGATAGGCACCGGCGAGCGCGGCATAGCCGACGGGGATCCCGTGGGCGCCGGTGACCGCCGCGTCGGTAGGCATCACGTGGTATACGACCCAGGGTTGGCGACCGACCTCCGTGACCACCCACCCCGCGATCAGCGCGACCACCGACAGCGGGCCGGTGACCACGAGTGCCCGGTAGAACCAGGCTGACCTGGGAAGTCGCTTGCGCCGGATCCACGCCACGAGGTACACCACGCCAATCAGCCCCAGGAGCGTGCCGATCCCGACCATCGCCTGAAACGCGACCCGGACCACGTTCACCGGCGGGCGCCGATCGGCGGGCACGGCGCTGAGGCCTTGCACGGTTGCGTTCCAGCTGTGAAACGCCAGCAGCGATAGCAGGTGCGGGATCTCGATTCCGTACTTGACCTGGCCGTTGTGGTACCAGCCGAGGAGGTGCACGGGCGCGGCGGGGGTGGTCCTGGGCAACCCCTCGAGCGCCGCGAGCTTCGTCGGTTGCGACTTCGCGACATCGCGCGCGGCCCAATCACCAACCGGTCCCTGCACGATCGACGCCAGCGCCGCGACAGTCAGTGGGATCGCCAGCGCCGTCCGCTCGTAGCGTCCCCACCGCCCCCGCAGGCGCCCGAACGCGTACACGCCGGCGAGGACGAAGCCGGTGACGATATACCCCGCGACGTACATGTGGATCAGCTCGTGCCACAGATAGGTGTTCTCGAACAGCGCCCTGAACGGGTCGACGTCGAGCACCCTGCCGCCGTGCAGACGAAATCCGCCCGGGTGATTCATCCAGGCGTTGACCGAGATCACCATCAGCGATCCGGTGAACCCGGTGATCACGATCGGTATCCCGCTCAAGAGATGCGCCCGACCAGAAAGCCGGCCCCACCCGTACACGTAGACACCGATGAAAATCGCCTCGATGAAGAACGAGAAGCCCTCGATCGCGAACCCCAGGCCGAATACGCTCCCGAACGTCCCGGTGAAGTTCGGCCACAGCAGCCCCATCTCGAAACTCAACACGGTTCCGGTGATCACACCCACCGCGAACAGCGTCAGCATCACCCGTGACCATCGCCGCGCCAGCGTGCGGTACACCTGATCACCCGAACGTAGATACAGCCACTCGGCGAACAAGACCATTACGGGAAATGCGATCCCGAAGCAGACCAGAGGAATGTGCACAGCAAACGACAGGGCCTGCATCTGCCGCGCCTGCAGCAGGTAGTGCTGATCGACCGGGGCGAACACCGCCAGGTTTGGCAAGAAGTTGGTCATCCCCGCGGCGCCGGGCCGAGTGACGACGGGTGTGCGAAAGACCTGTTCTGCGTCGCGGAGGACGACGTCGGGCCGGGCGGTTGGGGGAGCGCCTCAGCGATTGCCGTGAGCTCAAGCAGTCGGCGCGCCATCTTGTCTGTCCGGGACGTGCCCTCGTTCGCGAGCAGCAATGTGCTTGGCCTCGTAGGACCCTCGCCGACTTAGCTCCAAGTTCGGCGCCGACGCGACGGTCGGATCGGCGGCTAACGCGAAGGCCGTCGGCCGCGACGCGATCGCTGGCCGTGAACCGAATGACGATCGAGCCGATCGTGTCACGTTCTCGGAGCTTGCGTTCGGCCGCACCCGCGAGGCCCTAGCCTGCCGTCGCCTGCTCACTGCCAGCCCGAGCAAACCAGTGAACAACCACGCCAACGCGTAGTAGAGACCGCCCAGCACGAGAATGAAGCCGCCGGGGATACAGAACAGGACTCCGGCGACCAACAGCAGTGGGAGGCACAGCAGAATCGGTGTGTAGAAAAGGATCCCGAACACGTTCGCTAGTCGATCGGATCGGAAATGGGGGACCCGCACCCAGCATCTCCCGAGATGACCGTGAGGGCGCAGGACATCTCGATCGGGGTGTGACGCGTCGGGTGCGTAGCGCTGACCGCCGTTCTGCGTTCGGCACCGAACCGGCTTTGACACCGGGCAAGCCGCTGCGAAGGCACGGGGGAGAGGGGCGAGCGACCGACGATCATGACCATTCGACGACCGCGGGAGGGGTGGCAGCCAGTCGAGTCGAGCACAGCTACGACTATGGAGGCTGACCAGTCGGGTTCAACAGCCTCCGGCGATCGCCCGATCGGGGGGAGGGATCATGCCGCTGCTTGCGTCGCACCCTTGCGATCGCATCACCGGTGCTCGGCACGATCGGAGCCATGCGCGCCGGCTCCGCACGCCTGACTGCGAAGGCACGGTCTGCGACCGGGGGGTCGGCGGCTACGCGAGGAGACAAGCGGCGCTGGTCGGCGAGCTGCCGGTGTCCTGTCGCGCGCTCCGTGGCCAGGGAAGCCGTCGGGGGCAGCGTACGTCGAGGCCCCGCGCCGCCGGAGCCCGCAGGAGGTACGGCACAGTTGAGTCAGTCCCCAGGCCAACGATGATCCCCCCGCTTCACGATGGCGGCGGCTCCCCCCGGGCGAGGAGCCGCTCCTCATGGCCGAAAGGTGGCCATGACGCTCAGCGCGCGCAGCCCACCGACGGCGGAACCTCAGTCGAGCGCCCTCTCGGTGTGCCCGCCGAACCCGTAGCGCATGGCGGACAGGACCCGGTTGGCGTAGTTGTCAAGTCCCCGGGAGGCAAGTCGGGAGTACAGCGCGGTGGTCAGCACCGGTGCGGGCACGCCTTCGTCGATTGCGGCGATCGACGTCCAGCGGCCCTCGCCCGAGTCCGATACCCGTCCCGAGAAGTCCTCGAGCGTCGGGGACTCGAACAGCGCCTGCGCGGTGAGGTCGAGCAGCCAGGAGCTCACCACGCTTCCCCGCCGCCACACCTCGGTCACCTCCCGGGTGTCGATGTCGTACTGGTAGTACTCGGGGTGCTCCATCGGCGCGGTCTCCGCATCGCCCTCGAGCACCTCCTTTCCGACGTCCGCGCTGTGGAGGATGTTGAGACCCTCGGCGTAGGCGGCCATGATCCCGTACTCGATCCCGTTGTGGACCATCTTCACGAAGTGCCCGGCACCGTTCGGGCCGCAGTGGAGAAACCCGCTCTCGGACGGACTCGGATCCCCTGAGCGCCCGGAAGTGCGCTCGGCCGCCGACACACCCGGCGCGATCGAGCCGAACAGCGGATACAGTCGTTCGACCACGTCGTCCTCGCCGCCGATCATCAAGCAGAAGCCGCGCTCGAGCCCGTAGACGCCGCCGCTGGTCCCCACGTCGACGTGGTGGATGCCCTTCTCGCGCAGCTCGGCGGCGTGCCGGATGTCATCGTGGTAATGAGTGTTGCCCCCGTCGATGATCACGTCGCCGGTCTCGAACACCTCGGCGACCGCACTGATCGTCTTCGACGTGATCTCGCCCGCCGGCACCATCACCCAGGCCGTGCGCGGCTTCTCGAGCTTGGCCGCGAACTCCTCGAGCGTTCTCGCGCCACCGATGCCCTCGCCCTCGAGTGACTTGACCGCGTCGGCATTGACGTCGTACCCGACGCAACGGTGACCGTCGCGGGTCAGACGGCGGACGATGCCGGCGCCCATCCGTCCCAGTCCGACCATTCCCAGCTGCATCGGCGTCTCAGTCGGCATGTTCGATTGTCTCCTGTCGCTGCTTCGTTGTCAGATCGGTCAGCGCATCGCGCGGTAGCGGCGGATCAGCGCGTTGGTCGAGCTGTCGTGCCCCAGGTCGGGATCGGCCTCGCTCTCGAGCTCGGGAATGATCCGGACCGCGAGCGCCTTGCCCAGCTCGACCCCCCACTGGTCGAAGGAGTCGATCTGCCACACGACGCCCTGGGTGAACACCAAGTGCTCATAAAGCGCCACCAGGCTGCCCAGCGTGTGCGGCGTCAGCTCCTCGGCGAGGATGGTGTTGGTCGGGCGGTTGCCCTCGAACACGCGGTGGGGAACGATGTGCTCCGCCGTGCCCTCCGCGCGGACCTCTTCCGGGGTCTTACCGAAGGCGAGCGCCTCGGCTTGGGCGAACACGTTCGAGATCAGCAGGTCGTGGTGGTCGCCCAGCGGGTTCAGCGTCTTGGCGAACGCGATCAGGTCGACCGGGATCAGCTTCGTGCCCTGGTGGATCAGCTGATAGAAGCTGTGCTGGCCGTTGGTCCCCGGCTCGCCCCAATAGATTGCGCCGGTCTCATAGTCCACGTGGCGTCCATCGAGCGTTACGTGCTTGCCGTTGGACTCCATGGTCAGCTGCTGGAGGTAGGCCGGGAAACGCTTGAGGTATTGCTCGTAGGGCATCACGCCCACGGTCTCGGCGCCGAAGAAGTCCCCGTACCAGACGCCCAGCAGACCCATCAGCATCGGCAGGTTCTGCTCGAACGGCGCGCTGCGGAAATGCTCGTCGACGGCATGGAAGCCGGCCAGCATCTCGCGGAAGCGCTCGGGCCCGATGGCCAGCATGGTCGAGAGCCCGATCGCTGAGTCCATCGAGTAGCGGCCGCCCACCCACTCCCAGAAACCGAACATGTTGTCGGTGTCGATCCCGAACTCGGTGACCTCTTCGGCGTTCGTCGAGACGGCGACGAAATGCTTGGCGATCGCTGACTCGTCGCCTCCCAGCCCGGCCAGCGCCCACTCGCGCGCCGAGCGGGCGTTGGTCATCGTCTCGAGCGTGGTGAATGTCTTGGAGGAGACGATGAACAGGGTCTCGTCCGCGTTCAGGTCGCGGGTCGCCTCCACGATGTCGGTCGAGTCGACGTTCGAGACGAAACGGAACGTGCGGTCGCGGTCGCTGTAGTACCAGAGCGCCTCGTAGGCCATCACCGGCCCGAGGTCCGAGCCGCCGATGCCGATGTTGACCACGTTGCGGATCGGCTTACCGGTGTGCCCCCGCCACTCGCCGGAGCGGATCCGGTCAGAGAACGCGGCCATCCGGTCGAGCACCTCGTGCACCTGCTTGACCACGTCGACCCCGTCGACGATCAGCGATGCGCTGCGCGGCATCCGCAGCGCCACGTGCAGCACGGCCCGGTCCTCGGAGACGTTGATGTGCTCGCCGGCGAACATCGCCTCGATCCGGTCCGGCACCCCGGACTGCTCGGCCAGCGCCCCCAGCAACTGGATCGTCTCGTCCGTGATCCGGTTCTTGGAGTAGTCGAGATAAAGGCCGGCGCCCTCCGCCACCAGCCGCTCGCCCCGCGCCGGGTCGGCGGCGAATAGGTCCCGCAGATGCAGATCCTTGACGTCCTCGTGGTGCCGGCTCAGCCCCTGCCAGCATCGGCGCTCGGACAGGGTGGTCACGCCGCCACCGCCGCGACCTGGTCGTCGATCCGGCTCAACAGGTCCTCCCACGATTTGACGAAGCTCCGTGCTCCGTCCGACTGGAGCGTCCGGCCCAGCGCGTGGACGTCGATGCCCGCGGATTCGAACTGGGCCAGCGTGGCCTCGGCATCGCCGCCGTCGGCCGCGATCGGCTTGCCCACCTCACCATGGTCCGCGAAGGCCTGCAGCGTCGATTCCGGCATCGTGTTGATCGTGTGCGGCGCGCGCAGACCGTCGATGTACATCGTGTCGGGGGATTCGGGGTCCTTGGTGCTGGTGCTGGCCCACAACAGCCGTTGCGTGCGCGCGCCGGCGTTCGCGAGTCGCTGCCAACGATTTGAGTCCATCAGCCGCCGATACGCCTGATAGGTCTTCAGACCTACCGCCAGCCCGAGCCGGCCGCGCAGGTGGTCGGGCACACGACCGATAACCGCCGCGTCCCAGCGGGAGATGAACACCGACGCGACCGAGGGAACATTCGGATCCAGGCCGGCCTCGATCCGGCGCTCGATGCCGCGCATGTACGCATAGGCGCTGGCCAGGTACTGCTCGCGTGAGAACAGCAGCGTAATGTTGACTGGCACTCCGGCGAAGGTCGCCTCCTCGATCGCCGCCAGCCCTCGCTCGGTCCCCGGGATCTTGATGAACACGTTTTCTCGTCCGGCGCGTGCGTGCAGGTCGGCCGCGGAGCGAATGCTGCGGGCGGTGTCGTAGGCGAGCAGCGGCGAGACCTCCAGCGACACCCAGCCGTCGACCCCGGCCGTCCGCTGATGGATCGGCGCGAACAGATCCGCGGCTCGGCGGAGGTCTTCGATCGCTAGCTCGAAGAACAGCGTCTCCCGGTCGCCCGCTGCCGCCGCCTTGTGGCGGATCTCGTCGTCGTAGGCGCCCGACTTGATCGCCTTGTCAAAGATCGATGGGTTGGACGTCAGGCCGGAGATGGAAAACTCGTCGATGTAGCGCTGCAGCTGGCCCGAGTCGAGCATCTCTCGCGTGATGTTGTCCAGCCACAGGCTCTGACCAAGCTCCTGTAACTGCGCCGTCGCTTTCATGCCGTCTCCTTGAGGGGGTGTTTGCGGAAGCGTCGGCCTCGGGCGTGTCGCTCACAACAGGAAAAAGCGATCGACCCATATCGGGCTGAGCCGCGCCGGTCGCAGAGGCCGTCCGGGGTCTATCCGCTAGGGGGAGCTTGCGGCGATGACCCTCGTGAGCGATAGGAGAGCGCGATGGCACGTGAAACACGCAGTGATCTAGGTCCCACACTTCTCGTACGCGCGGCCTAGCGATCGCGAAGCCAGATCGACTCGTAGCGACGGATTGTTGTGCGGCGGGCGAACTGCGGTTTCGTGCAGGCCGTGACACGCATCCAACTCCCAGTGAACGCCCGCCCGTCCAACCGCTTGCCCGTTTGCCCGGTCGCACCCGCGAGGTCCCACGGGGCGTTGAGACACCGCGGCGCGGGCCGCGCGGGCGGTCGGTCGACCGTCGCGTGCGGGTTCCACGCAACCCGGGCGGCCGGGAACTAGCGACGATGAGCGTAATCGTCGAGCCGCTCGTGCGCGAGGACTCAGATCTCGCGAGCGGGAACCCGCTGGTCGAGGGGCTCGAGAGCCTACCGGTGCGCCCGACCACACTCGTGATGTTCGGCGGGACCGGCGACCTGGCCCATCGCAAGCTGCTGCCGGCGCTCTACAACCTCGCGCACGACGGTGCCCTCCCCGAACGCTTCCGGCTCGTCGGCGTCGCGCGAGCAGATCACCCGCACGAGGACTTTCGCCAGATGGCGCGCGAATCGATCATGCGATTCTCGCGGCGCGAGCCCGACCCCGACGTGCTCGATGGCCTGATCGCAGACCTCCGCTACGTGCCGGGAACGTTCGACGACGACGCCGTCTACGCGGAGCTCGGTCGCACGCTCGACGAGTTCGACGACCAGGCGCAGGTCAAGCTCAATCGGGTGTTTTACCTGTCGACGGCCCCGCAGTTCTTCGCGCAGATTTCCGGCCAGCTCGCCGCGGCGGGACTACACCGCCTCGAGCACGCGGATACGCGGATCGTGATCGAAAAGCCGTTCGGGTACGACCTCGTTTCGGCCCGCGCGCTGAACCGGCAGGTGCTGAGCGTGTTCGACGAGTCTCAGGTATTTCGGATCGACCACTACCTCGGCAAGGAGACGGTTCAGAACCTGATCGCGCTGCGCTTTGCCAACGCGCTGTTCGAGCCGATCTGGAACCGCAACTTTGTCGACAGCGTCCAGATCACCGCGGCCGAGGACGGCGGCATCGGCAGCCGCGCCGGGTACTACGAGGGCGCGGGCGCCCTGCGCGATCTCGTTCAGAACCACCTGCTGCAGCTGCTTGCGCTGTTGACGATGGAGCCGCCCACGTCGCTTGAGGCCAACCGGCTGCGCGACGAGAAACTGAAGGTGCTCGAGGCGATCACTCCACCCGCCGAGGCCGACGTCGGCGAGATGGCCGTCCGCGCCCAATACGGCGCAGGGGTCATCGGAGGCGAGACGGTCCCAGGCTACGTTGAGGAGGACGGGGTGGCGCCGGAGTCGCGCACCGAGACGTTCGCGGCGCTGCGCGTTCACGTATCGAACTGGCGCTGGGACGGGGTTCCGTTCTACCTGCGGACCGGCAAGCGGCTGGCCCGCAAGACGACCGAGATCGCGGTCACGCTCAAGCCGGTGCCGCACGTCGCCTTCCCGAGCAGCGGATCGTTCGGGGTCCAGCCCAATCAGCTGATTCTCAAGATCCAGCCCGACGAGGGGCTGTCCCTCTCGCTCGGGGCGAAGATCCCCGGCGCGCGGATGCGGATCCGTCCGGTCAACATGGAATTCCGGTACGGCACCTCGTTCCTGTCGGAGTCGCCCGAGGCCTACGAGCGGCTGATCCTCGACGCGATGCGCGGCGACGCGACATTGTTCACTCGCAACGACGAGATCGAGGCGCTGTGGGGGATCATCGATCCGATCCTCGCTGCCTGGCACGAGGACACCGAGTCGGCGATCCCGCGGTACAAGTCTGGGTCGGCAGGACCACGGCAGGCGCAGCGGCTGCTTGGTAACGGGCGGCGGTGGCGGCGGTTGTGACGAGCTCTGGCGGGACGGCGGCCGGATGAGCGACGACGTCTGGTCCGAGCGAGACACGAACCCCGACGCAATCGATGCCGCGCTTCGCGACCTGCTGCGCAAACGTCACGCGGCCAATCGCGCGCTGGCGCCAGCTCGCGTCCTCAACCTGATCGTGGTCATCGACTGCGCGCAGCGCGGCGTGCTCGCAGAACAGCTCGGGCATCTGGGTCGCCACAGCTCCTCGCGGACGATCCTGTGCGCGGTGGAGGACCGACGGCGAACGCTCGACGCGACCGCGGTGATGAGCTACCAGGAGCCGCCGAGCGGCGGCTTCGGACTGATCCACGAGCGGGTTGAGATCGACATCGGGCCGAAGCACCTGCGTCGCTTGAGGACGATCGTCGATCCCGTGCTGATACCCGAGTTGCCGACCGTGCTCTGGTGCCCTCAGCACGAGCGGGCAATCGACACCCTGCGGGGGTCGGTCGACGCCGTCGTGCTGGACTCCGATCGGACGCCCGAGCCGGCCGCAGCGCTCGCCCGCGCCGCCGAGCTGGCGCGCTCGACCTATGTCGTCGACATGGCGTGGATTCGAACGACGCCGTGGCGCGAGCGGCTTGCCGCCGGCTTCGACCCGCCCGCACGGCTCGCCGCGCTGCAATCGTTGACGAGGGTCTCGATCCGCCATCGGACCGGCTTCTCGGCAAGCGGGATGCTGCTCGCCGGCTGGCTCGCCTCGCGCCTGCAATGGAAGACGAGCCCACTGGTCCCCGACAATCGGGCCGGACTGCGAGGCACCGCCCGCACGAACTCCTCTGGGAGCGTCGAGATCGCCATCGATCCGGTGAGGCAAAGCGGGTCCGGCGTCGTCGGCCTGACCGTCTCGAGCGATGCGGCCTTCTCGCTCTCGCTGGACGTAGCGGCCGGCGGTGTGCAAGTCCGCGAGCGCTCGGCCGGTGGCGGAGAAGCGGCGTGGCAGGCGCTGGAATCACCCCCCGGGGAAAGGGGAACGCTCGCCGAGGCCGTGAGACAGGCACTGCTGCGCGATCCCACGTACCGCCCGGCGCTTGACGCCGCGAGGCACCTGTCTGAACGCGTGGGCGTCGAGCCCCGAGCTTTGAACCAGCCCGCCCGCGGCTGCGCATCGACCAGCTCCGGGCGGGTAGGTGTGTCGTGACCGTCGTTGGGATCGACCTCGGGGGCACGAAGGTGGCGGCGGCGTCACTTCGCGACGGAGAGCTCGGTCCGGCAGCGACCGAATCCACCGACCGCTCCGGTCAGTCGCGCTTGCTCGATCAGCTGGCCGCGCTTGTGGAGAGGACCAAGTGCGGGAAGCTTGAAGCCGTTGGAATCGGCGTGCCCTCAGTGGTGGAGTTCGAGACCGGAAGGGTGATCTCGTCCGTCAACGTGCCGCTCGTCGACGTCGCCATTCGCCAGGTGTTAGGGGAGCGGCTCGGGGTTCCGGTGTTCGTCGACAACGACGCGACGGTCGCGGCGCTCGCCGAGGCTCACGACGACCAGCTTCGAATGGTCGCCAAGAACCTCGTGATGATCACCGTTGGGACCGGCATCGGCGGCGGCCTCGTGCTCGGCGGACGCATTTATCGGGGCGCCACAGGCGGTGCGGGTGAGCTCGGTCACACGCTGGTGGCCGCCGATCTGAGCGCGCGGTTCCCCGCGGCCGAGGGGTTTCCTCGGCCCGGGTCGCTCGAGCGTGTCGCCGCGGGATCCGCGCTCGACCGCCTTGCCGCGCAGGTGGCAGCCAGCCAGCCCCGCTCTACCTTGGGCCTGCGCCACGCCAACGGCCGGTCGGTGCTCGGAGCAGACGTCGTCCGGGCGGCTCGCGGCGGCGACCCGGCCGCGATCGGCGCGCTCGAGACCTGGGCCGAGCATGTAGGCATCGGCGTCGCCAACGCGATCAACACCTTCGACCCGGACGAGGTGGTGCTCGGCGGCGGCGGCGCACGAGCAGGGGAGCTACTCCTCGAGCCCGCGCGACGGGTGGCGCGCTCCTACGTGGTCCCGGGTCTCGGTCGCAACACGAGGATCCGCCTCGCGCGACACGGCGCTCGAGCGGGTGTGCTCGGCGCCGGCCTGCTGGCGCTCCACGAGCTGGACCCGTCGGTCGCGGACCTCCGAGCCGGACCCGCCGAGCGAGCCTCGCTCGCCAGTCCAACCAGGGGTGGGCGGTGACTATCACGCTGGTGCAACACGGGGAGACGGCCTGGAGCCGGTCCGGTCGACACACGGGCAGGACGGATCTTGCACTGACCGAGGCGGGCCGCGATCAGGCTCGACGGCTAAGGCCGAAGCTGGCCGAACGGTGCTTCCCGATGGTGCTGTGCAGCCCGCTGCGCCGCGCGCGTGAGACGTGTGAGGAGGCCGGTTTTGGCGACCGCGCGGTCCTCTGCGATGAGCTGCGCGAATGGGACTATGGCGATTATGAAGGTTCAACCACGGCCGAGATTCGCACGCGCGATCCGGGCTGGGACCTGTGGCGCGATGGCTGTCCCGGCGGCGAGCGCCCAGGCCAGGTGGGAGCTCGCGTGGACCGCCTGCTGGCGCTCGTGGCCGGCGACAAGCACGTACTCATATTCGCGCACGGTCACGTCTTGCGCGTGATTGCTGCCCGCTGGCTGCAGCTGGAGCCGCGCGCCGGTGCCCTCTTCGCGCTCGGCGCCGGCGCTGTCTCGGTGCTCGGACACGAGCGAGAGACGAGGGTGGTGCAGGGCTGGAACGCCACGGGCGGCGAAGACCTGTTCCCCGGCGATTCCCTCCCAGGCCGGGCTCCGGCCTGAGCCGGGAACGATCGCCGGCGAGCCGCGGCAGCTCGCGCCGAGCACGAGGCCACCCACCAGCCCGCTGACTGCTCGGGATCGATCCATCCGCAGACCGCGCAGGGCCAGCTCAGAGGGCCGGCGTCGCCCGCCCGGGCGATGCGCGACGATCGTCGGAAGCCCTCGGGGGCACGAAGGTGGCGGCGGCGTCACTGCGCGACGGCGAGTTCGGCCATGCGCAATCAAGAGGCAGTCCCGCGACAGCCCGCGAGTATGCGGCGCATCCGGGCTCTGTCGCGCGTGCCGTCGGTCAGGCGCTGCTGGGCTGCTCGGCGCGTCGGGCGACCCGGGCGCTTAGGCGGGTCGCGGCGGGAAGGCCCACGACGACGCACAGCATCGCGCCCAGCAGCAGTGTTCGGTGAACGGTCGAGGCGGTCAGCGTCCCTGACAGTGCGATACCGGCCAGCCCGGCGCCAACGGTGGCGCCGAGCAGCCGGCCGACCGAGAGCAGCGCGGACGTGCGACCGTGTGACGCGAGCGGACTGGCGTTGAGTGCGGCCCGCGAGGTCGGCACGAACAGCATCCCGAGTCCCAGACCGATCGGTATCAGCGGCAGGATCGTGACCACGCCGTCGAGCGTCATACCCGGGATCCCGAGGACGGTGAGCCCCAGGGCCGAGGCGCCGAACCCGAGCAGCGCGGGCAGCTGCTCCCCGTGGCGATCGACGAGCCTCCCTGCCATGGGCGCGGCGGCGCCAACCAGCAGGGCCACGAGCACCAGGGCGCCGGAGGCTCCCAGCGCCGAGAACCCCGCCACCCGCTGGAGGTACTGCTCGGCGGTGTAGAAGGCGCCGATCATGACCGCGAACGTGACCCCCGCGACCAGCGTGGCCGACAGCACAATCCGGTTGACCGCCGGGTGGTCGCGCTTGTCGGCGTGGACGAACACGGGCATGAGCCGGGCGATCGCAAGCCCGGCGGCGATCGTCAGCGGCACGAGTGCCCACCACACAGCGCGCCATCCGAGCGCCACCGTCAAGACGCCGCCGAGCAGCGGGCCGAGGAGGTTCGACATGCCGGCGCTGGCGCCCCAGATGCCGAGCGCGCGGCCGCGTCGCTCCGGCGGGAAGCCCGAGACGGCGCCGGCGAGCGCGGCCGGGCTGACGAGCCCGGCCCCGGCGCCTTGGACCACGCGCGCCACCAACAGCTCGACGAAGCTGCCCGCGAGCGCGCCCGCGGCCGCTCCGACGGCGAACAGCGCTAGGCCGACGAGCGCCACCCGCCGAGCCCCGAACCGGTCGACGAGCTCTCCTCCCGGGATCAGGAGCAGAGCGTAGGTAGCGAAGTACACGCTGAGGAGGACCGAGGTCGAGCCCGTGCTGAAGTGCAGACCATGCGACACCGACGGCAGCGCGACGGTGATCAGCGTCCCGTCGAGTTGCAGCAAAGCTGCGGCGGCGGTGCACGCGGCGAGCCGCGACCACGCCGACCGAGGGACAGACGGCTTTGACGGCAGCCGCGTATCGCCGGGCATCATTTAAGGCACCCGACCCGGCGTACGCCCGCCAGCGGCTGGACGGAGACCCGCGATCCTCAGGCCTCGTCGAACCGCGGACGACTGCGCACGGCTTTCGCGCCCGCCCGAACCTCGACCTGTTCGGGCATCGCCTCGAGTTCACGGCCGTTCGTCTCTGTGACCACCCAGCGCACGAAGATGAACGACAGCACCGCGAACCCGGCATAGATCCCGTAGGCCAAGCCGAGACCGGCGCCCTTGAGCGACGGGAAGCTCGTCGTGATCGCCCAGTTGGCGAGCCACTGCGCCGACGCCGCGACCGACAGGGCGGCGGCGCGGATCCGATTCGGGAACTTCTCACCGAGCATCACCCAGACCACCGGTCCCCACGACATGCCGAAGAAGAACACGAACGTGTTCGCGGCGACCAGAGCGATTGGTCCCGCGGCTCCGTGGAGGACGGGTTCGCCGTGGGCGTTCATCGGTGCGATCCCGAAGATCACAGCCATGGCCCCGAGCGTCACCGCCATGCCCGCAGAGCCGATCAGCAGCAGCGGCTTTCGTCCGACCTTGTCGATCAGCGAGATCGCGACCAGCGTGGTGACGATGTTGACCACGCTGGTGATCACGGTTATCACCAATGAGCTGCTCTCGCTGAAGCCCACCGCCCGCCAGAGAACGCTCGAGTAATAGAAGATGACGTTTATTCCCGACGAACTGCTGGAACACGGACAGCCCGATCCCGACCCACACGATCGGCATCAACCCCAGCGCCGGGCCGCGCAGGTCCGCCAGCTTCGGACGCCGCTCGCTGCTGAGGGTCTGCCGGATCTCCTCCACCTTGGCGTCGACGTCGATGCCGCCGAGCACCCGCCGCAGCACGTCCTTCGCCGCGTCCAAGGCGCATCCGCGAGACCAGGTATCGCGGCGACTCGGGGATCGTCAGCGCCAGTCCCCCGTAGAGCACCGCCGGCACCGCCATCGCCAGGAACATCCATCGCCATGCCGCCAGGCCGAGCGCAAGCTCGTGTTCGGAGCCCCCCGCCGCCTGTCGCGAGCACGTAGTCGACCAGCAGCGCGACGAAGATGCCCAGCACGATCGCCAGCTGCTGCACCGATCCCAGTCGACCGCGAATCTCGGGCCGGTGCGATCTCGGCGATATACGCGGGTGCGATCACTGAGGCCATGCCAACACCGACCCCACCAATCACCCGGAACACGACCAACAACCCGAGAGTGTCGACGAGCCCTGCGCCCAGCGCGCTGACCAAGAACAGCACGGCGGCCAGCCACATTACCTTCAACCGTCCAAACCGATCCGCCACGCGACCGGCGAGGACCGCACCGACTGCGGCGCCCAGCAGCGCAGAGGAAACTGTGAACCCCAGGGCGCTGGCGCTGACCCGATAGTGATCGCCGATCGCCGTGACCGCGCCGTTGATCACCGCGCTGTCATAGCCGAACAAGAAACCGCCTAGCGCAGCGGTGAAAGCGAAACGCGTGACAGTTACACGTGACCCGGTAGGTTCGCCATTCCTCATACGACGATTCTGCGGGCCGATCCCGCCGCAGCAAACGCTAGGGCCGATCGCAAGATACGTGCCACCGATGGACGGCCGGGGGCGCGCCCCGCACGTCGTTGGCCGACTCGCAAGTTCACGGGACGATACGCAACCGAGATCGTGCCAACGCCAGGGCTTGTTGTACGTCGCCATAGAGCTGGTTTGCTCGACCCATGAAGATCTGCGCCGGTTGGACGATTTGTGCAGAGCGACGACGGCGGCGTCAGAATGCGCTGCCGTGAGCCAGTCGCCGATCGAACGGTTCCTCGACGCAGTCGACCGGCTTGACCTCGATGCCGCCATGGCGCTGATGGCGCCGGACGCGCGCGTGCTCGTCGCCAACGGCCGTCGTGCCGAAGGGACCGAGACGGTCCGTCAGCTGTTCGCCGACTTCCTCGGTCAGCTTCGCTCCACCACGCACCGAATCACAACCCAGTGGCACCAGGAGGACGTCTGGATCGCGGAGGTCGACGCCAGCTATGAGCTACGCGACTGGCTTCAGCTGAACGGGCTGCCGCGAGCATTCGTCGTGCGCGCGAGCCCGGATGGCGTGTCGGAGTTGAGGGCTTACGGCGCACACGAACCTCGGCTCTCAGAGCGTCCGAGCAGCGAGAAGGGAACATGGGTCGGAGGGCAATGGATTCCGCCGCTGTAGCGGCACGGTGACTGCAGTCGGCTTGACCGCGTCGGCGTCGCGCACGTGCACCTGCCCGGTCGAGTCCGAACTTCTCGCGGGAGCGACGCCCGGTGCAGCACGTCCCGGGCGGGAGTTGTCGTTTCAACCATCCCGACCGCGGGATGACCACAGCTCTGGATCCAGGCGAACGCCTTTGATCGGCGAGTGCAATGTGCCCGCGGACCGAGAGGGCCTCCTTTCCTCGGGTCGCCGTTCGCTGCGCTTTTCCGGCTGCAAGCGCTCTCGTGGCAGCCCAAACCGGGGTGCGGTGGCGGGTTGTCGCCGGTGTGCCGAACCGGCGAGGGCTACGTGCTGGCTGGAGTCGAGTGGAGCGGTGTCGAGCATGGCTCGTCCCCGCCACGGCGGGTGCTTGCGCTCCGCGCTAGAGCTGATCGAGCCGGCCCTGCGGGTAGTCCGGATCCTGCGACCTGTACGGATCGTCCTCACGGGTACGGCGATGGAACACCTCGAGCACTTCGGTGATGTTGGCGGGCCATGGATGGAGTGGCTGACCCCGGCGGAGCCGGCGGTCTGTTCGGCCGGCTCGGCGTCTCCGTGCTCGATCAGCACGTCGTGCTCGCGCTCGAGCACGGGTAGCTCCGCCACACCGCGATCGGGATAGAGGACGCCGAGCTCTCAGTGTTTGTAGCTGACCGTCGCGGCACCATCAGCTCGATGCTCGATTGGGACGCCCGGCCACGTCGCAGTTCGTTCGCGACCTCATCGACGAAACGCCGAGCCGTCAGGCACCGAGCGTTCGTACACCGCCTCCGCGGCGACGTGGCGCTGGCGACCAGGTTGAATCGTTTGCTGGTCATGCGGGGTCTAATCCCGCGTGAACAGAGATGAAAAGGACCTGAAGATGACTTACAGAGATGGGAGCTCCGACAACTTCGACCGTGAACTTGAGGGCATGCAACGGGCGACCTTCGCCGCCGGTTGCTTTTGGGGTGTCGAGGCGGCATTCCGGGAGGTCGAAGGGGTCGCGGCCACGCGGGTCGGTTACACCGACGGAACGATCGCCGATCCGACTTACGAGCAGGTCTGCTCGGACAGGACCGGCCATGCGGAGGCGGTGCAGGTCTGGTTTGACCCGGGCGTGGTGAGCTACGGCGAACTGGTGGATACGTTCTGGTCGATCCACGATCCCACCACCCGCGACAGACAGGGGTGGGATTTCGGCAGCCAGTACCGCTCGGCGATCTTCTTTCACGATGCCGAGCAGGAGCGGCTAGCCCTCGCCTCCCGCGATGAGCGTCAGAGCTCGCTGGCCCGGCCCATCGTGACCGAGATCGTGCCGGCCTCGCGGTTCTACGACGCCGAGGAGTACCACCAGCGTTATTTCGAGAAGCACGGCGGCGCGTTCTGCGCGAGCACCGTCCGCTAAACGCGTCAGCTCTCCTCGAGCTGAAGGTATGGCTCGAGGAGAGCCCGCAGCTGCATCCGCCCGCGATGCAGGCGACTCTTGAAGGCTGCCTCACGGACGCCGACGACCTCGGCGGCGTCATGGGTCGAGAGGCCCTCGACGTCGCGCAGCACAACGGCGGCTCGCCAGTCGGCCGGCAGCTCGTCGAGCGCCCGTTGGAGCGTCCGCTCGAACTCAGCATCCAGCGTCTGAGCCTCGGGACCCAGCTCCGGGGACTCCTGCACAGAGACGATCGGGTCCTCGCGATCCGGCTCGGGCTCAGCACGAGCGAGTGAGCGGCGCGAGAGCCGCCGCTGAGCCTCGTTGAACGCGATCCGATACAGCCAAGTCGAGAACTGCGAGCGCTCCTGGAAGCGCGCCAGGCCACGCCAGGCACGCACGAACACCTCCTGGGCCACCTCGTCCGCCTCATCGGCATCCAGCCCAAAGCGCCGCCGGAGTGCGCCGTAGACGCGGGCGCCGTGGAGGACGACCAGCTCGGCGAATGCGTCCTGGTCGCCCGCGCGCGCCCTCGCGATCAGCTCATGCTCGGAGCTGTCATCGCCGGTCACCGCGCGGTTATACCGCCTGGCCGGCGGGCGGCACTCGAACGTGGCGCCCGCCGCCGGTGTTCGGCTCTAGCGCTCCTCGAGCTCGAGCGAACAGGAGTTGATGCAGAACCGATCCCCGGTCTCGCCGGGGCCGTCGGGGAACACGTGACCGAGGTGGCCGCGACACGCAGCGCAGTTGACCTCGATCCGATGCATCCCGTAACTGAAGTCGTCGACCAGCTCGACGTTGGCCCGATCCGCCGGCTCGGTGAAGCTCGGCCAGCCGGTCCCCGAGTCGAACTTCGTCTCGGAGGAGAACAGCTCGGCGCCGCAGGCGGCGCAGCGATACGTTCCGTCGCGCTGCTCGTCGTAGTACTTGCCGGTGAACGCGCGCTCGGTTCCGTGGCCGCGAAGCACGTCGTACTGAGCCGGAGTGAGCTGCGCGCGCCACTCCCTGTCGGTCTTCTCGACCCGCGGACGGTCCTTCTGGTTCTTGGTGTGAATCTGCTTGTTCATACTCGGTTTGACCCTCGCAGTCCGCCGAACGGTTCAGTCAAGCTCGCTCAGGCGCTCCCGCACCGACGCGGCGATTCTGAGCGCGTCCACGCCCTCGCTCCGCGTCGGGCAGCGATGCAATCCATCCAGAGTCCGGCGCAAACCGGCGAGCAGCCGCCGACACTCGGCGCACCCGCCGAGGTGGCCCTCCATTCGCGTGCGCCCCGCCAGGGAGAGTTCCCCATCCAGGTAGTCCGACATCCGCCCGCGGGCCCACCGGTGATCCCGCCTGAAACGCTCTCGGTCCAACAAGTCGCTCATCACACCTCAGACCCGCTCAGCCGTGCAAAAGGTTCGCACAGGCAGCATCCGGGCACTGGTGAAGGCGTTGAAACGCTCCGTCGCTCGGCAGGCTCCGAGTCTAGTCGGCGCTCGCCGAAGCCTCTTAGCCTGCCTGTGCTCCGTCTCGATGGCAGGGCAGTTCGCCGGCTCCGTACTGGCGTCGGCGGAAGCTCTTGATCGAACGCGAGTTCGAAAGCGCTGCACGACGGGCGCCGCGACACGTCGCCGCAGAGGGGAGGGGTGTTCGCGGCGAGATCGTCGGAGTCGCGGTACGTGCGGACCGCGGCGAAGTCAGCAGCGGGGACGATGTTGCTGCTCGCAATAGCTGGGAAGCATGGGCACGGGTCAGCCATCGGCGCGGTAAGACCGCGTGCTCAAGCGGCGGAACTGGCGCTGACGCGCCACTTCCGCGAGGCTGAGGGCCTGTCGATTGCCTAGATCGCGGCGCGACTCGGTCGCTCTCGCGCGACAGTCAAAGCCTACCTCTGCGACCCGTCCGAGCGTAACAAAAGACCCAGATGCTCATGACAGACCGCGTTAGCGAGCGACGCCGCGCCGCGCAACTCGCGCGCCACTACCGCGACCAGGAGGGCCTAACGATCGCCGAGATCGCTCGCCGGCTCGGGCGCGCAGACGGCACCGTGAAGGCCTATCTCTACGATCCGATCGGCGAAAAGGCGCGCCAGGTCAAGGCGCGCTACCGGGGCGTCTGCCGGGGCTGCGGCGCGCCGACCAGCGCGCGCAACGGCAAGGGCGACGCGTACGCCTATTGCAAGCGCTGCCGTCCCGGGGCGATCGAGCGGCAATGGACCCGCGAGCGGAGCCGCGAGGCGATGCGCGCCTGGCGAGCGCGCTACGGCGCTGCGCCGTCCTCCTACGATTGGTCGCGCACCCACGCACGCCGGCGCGGCGGCGAAGCGCTTATTGGTCATCCTAGGGTGTGGCGCGGCCGTGGTCGCGTCGGCCTCGACCGCCGCCGGGAGAGGGCCTCAAGCGCTTGCCCCAGCTGAGGGCCAGTTTGAGACCAGCCCCTCTCGGCGGGGCGAGGTGCCGCAAGCGGTTCAACAGGACGTAGCCCCCTTGTGAGGGCCAGTCAATAAGCACCCGCAACGGTACCTCCTGGTCGCGGCGTTGTGAAGTGACCTTGACCGTAGAAGGAGTACCGATGGGCAATTACGCAGGCGTCGATTGGGCGTCGGAGAAGCACGACGTCCTGATCGAGGACGAGACGGGCGAGGAGCTGTTCGCGGGCAGCTTCGCGCACGACGAGGCCGGGTTGCGGTCCTTGTGCCGCACGCTGGTGCGGATGAAGGTAGAGCTGGTCGCGATCGAGCGGCCGGACGGGCTGCTGGTCGAGCGGCTGCTAGACGCGGGGCTGCGGTTGCTGGCGCTGCACCCCAACCAGGTCGCGGCGGCGCGGCCTCGGTTTCGCGTCTCGGGCGGCAAGTCCGATCGCTTTGACGCGTTCGTGCTCTGCGAGCTGGCGCGCACTGATCATCATCGCTTCCGGGTGCTCGAGCCCGACAGCGATCAGACCAAGGCGCTGCGGGCGATGACCCGCGCGCGCGAGGATCTCGTGCAGACACGCACGGCACTCAGCAACCAGCTGCGCGCCGAGCTCGAGCGCTTCTGGCCGGGACCGATCGGACTGTTTACGGACCTCGACAGCCCGATCTCGCTCGCGTTCCTCAAGCGCTACCCCAGCCCGCGCAACGCCAAATCGCTGGGCGAGAAGCGCATGCAAGGGTTCCTCGCCAGCCAGCACTACACCGGCGGCAAGCAACCCGCCGAGCTGTTGGCCAAGCTCCGCCGCGCGCCCGAGGGCCGTGCCGGCGAGCTTGAATGCGAGGCCCGCCGCGCGGTCGTGCTCTCGATGGTCGCGGCGCTGGAGCCGATCGTCGGCATCGATCAAGCAGCTCGAGCGCCAGAGCGCCACTGCCGTACGCGATCACCCCGACGGCGAGATCTTCCGCTCGCTGTTCAAGCGCCCCGGCAGCGTGATCACTGCGGCGATCATGCTCGCCGAGATCGGCGACTGCCGCGCCCGCTACCCAACCCGCGACGCGCTCGCCGGCGACGCCGGCCAGGCCGCCGTCGCACTCGAGTCCGGCAAGCGCAAGGTCGCGTGCTTCCGCTGGGCGTGCAACAAGCGCCTACGCGACGCGTTCTGCACGCTGGCCGACAGCACCCGCCACTGGCACCCGTGGGCCGCAGACCACTACGCTCGCGCGATCGCGCGCGGACACGACCACCAGCGCGCCATCCGCACCCTCGGCCGCGCCTGGTGCCGCATCCTGTGGCGCTGCTGGCAAGACCGCACCCCCGTATGACCCGGCACGCCACCGCGCCCTGCAACAGCACTGCATGGTCACGATCCCTAGATCGTCGGGCCCCCGCGCCCGACCTCGCCGCCACCCAGAGGATGCTCGGCGCCGCCGTCACCCGAACGGCGGCCCGCAGGGCCGAGCGCAAGCGCTTGACGGCAAGCCGACACCCGCTATCGCCTCGGGGGTTGATGTCATGAAGGGCCGGGCGGGCTCCGGCGGCCCGGGCGGCGTGCGCCGTCCGGGCGGCAGGAAGTCGGCCCTCCGCCCCGAACTGCATCGTTCGAGACCGCGCGGATGATGGCCGCGCGGCCGGACAATTCGAGAGGAGGACCGACCGTGACCAACGGTAACCGCTGGGTCGGCATCGACCTGCACCGCCGGCGCTCGCAGATCGCGATCATCGACGAGCACGGCGAGCTTGCGCTCTCGCGGCGGATCGTCAACGACCGCGACACGTTCCGCGAGCTGCTCGGCGAGCCGGAAAGCACGCACGTGGCGCTCGAGGCGACCTACGGCTGGGAGTGGCTGGCCGAGCTGTTGGAGGAGGCCGGCTACGACGTGCACCTCGCGCACCCGTTGCGCACCCAGGCCATCGCCGCCGCGCGGGTCAAAACCGATGCCGTCGACGCCAAGACGCTCGCGCACCTGCTGCGCACCGGGCTTCTGCCCGAGGCGTACATCGCCCCACCCGAGCTGCGCGACCTGCGCGACCTGCTGCGCCACCGCGCCGTGCTGACCCGGATGCGCACCGCGGTCAAGAACCGCGTGCACGCGCTGCTGGCCCGCCAGGGCATCCTGCCCGAGCACACCGACCTGTTCGGCAAGGCAGGCCGCGAGTTCCTCGCCGGCCTCGAGCTGCCCGAGGGATCCCGCCGCCGCCTGGACAGCCTCCTCTCGCTGATCGGTGACTTCGACCGCGAAATCACCGCCACCACCCGCGAGATCGACGCGCGCGCGAAGACCGACGAACGCGTGCCCGTGCTGTGCCAGCTCCCCGGTGTCGGCCGCTACACCGCGATGCTGATCATCGCCGAGATCGGCGATGTCACCCGCTTCCCGACCGCCCGGCACCTGTGCGCATGGGCGGGGCTCGCGCCGACAGTGCGCAGCTCTGACGGCAAAGCCCGCCTGGGGCACATCTCCCGCCAAGGCTAGCCCGCGCTGCGCTGGGCGCTGACCGAGGCCGCGCAGAAGATCCCCACTGGCGGCGGTCCGCTGCGCGCGATGTTCGAGCGGATCGCCAAACGCCGCGCGCGGAACACGCCAAGGTCGCGGTCGACCACCAGATCCTCACCCTCTGCTACTACGGGCTCAGGGACGGCGAGATCCGCTGCCTCAAGCCTGTCACTGACGACCACGACGGCGAGCTGGCCGAGGCGGCATGACCAACACCAGCTCACACCAGACTCGCGCGCACGAGGGCGCGAGGTCATGCTCGGCGAGCTCGCTCCTGTGTCTGGCCTCCTTCTCCAACCCGAGCTGGACGGCCGTGAGGTTGATTGAGCCCCCGAGCACCGCACGACACTCTGGTCCGCCCCGCGCGACCGGATGGATGACTGGAGCCTCCTCCCAAGCCGGAACGCAGTCAGCGAACCGGCGCCCGACCCCCAGAGCCCCATGAGCACCACCACGCTTCTCCCTGCCAGACTCACCCGCCCGCGTCAAGCGCCACAAGCCGGCGCCGACCACCCACGCCCGCGAAACACGGCGCTTGACTCGGTCGCGCTCGCCTGGCGACCAGGCAACCAATCCGGGGCAAAGCCCCAGAACCCCAGCGCTCCCGGACATCACCGTCCTCCCGACACGCGCGCACGCGCCCGTACGTCAACATCGCACCACCACCGCCTTGACATCCCCCGGCCCTTCATGGATGACACAGGACGTCCGCTTCGTTCTCGCGCGGGCATTAGGCCCACGATGTCGTGGCTGGTGGTATCCGAAATGGTCGCGTCGTGTCCAGGGGCTTCGCAAGCCGGTGAACGACCTGTCCCGCGGCGCGACCGTCGCCGACATCGTGAATACCGTCGCGATCACGGCGATCCAGGCGCAGAACGCTTGACATCCTCGTCGTCAACTGCGGGTCGTCCTCGCTCAAGTACAGCCTCGTCGACGTCGAGCAGCAGACGACGGTTGACTCCGGGATCGCCGAGCGCATCGGAGAGTGGACAGTGTCAGCAACCCCGCGCGGCGCTCGACTCGGTGCTCGCATCGATCGACAGCGCTGACATCACCGCCGTGGCGCATCGGGTGGTGCACGGCGGGGAGCGGTTCTCCGGGCCGGTGTTGATCGACGATTCCGTTTGTGCGGAGATCAAGGCCCTGGCTCCGTTGGCTCCGTTGCACAACCCGCCGAACCTGACCGGGATCGACGCGGCACTCGCAGCGTTTCCCGAGGTGCCGCAGGTCGCGGTGTTCGACACCGCGTTCCACCACACGCTGCCGGAGTATGCGTACACGTACGCGGTGCCGGAGCGGTGGCGGACCGAGCTGAACGTGCGGCGCTACGGGTTCCACGGGACCTCGCACGCTTATGTGGCTCGGCGGGCCGCGGCGATGCTGTCGAAGGATCCTGCGGACGTGAACGTGATCGTGCTGCATCTGGGGAACGGCGCGAGTGCGTGTGCGGTCGCCGGCGGGGTGTCGGTCGACACGTCGATGGGGCTGACGCCGTTGGAGGGGCTGGTGATGGGGACGCGGAGCGGGGACGTGGATCCGGCTCTGCCCGCCTATCTCGCGCGGGTCGCGGGGTTGGACGCGCCCTCGGTCGATGAGGAGTTGAACAAACACAGCGGCTTGCTGGCGCTGGCTGGCAGCAACGACCTGCGCGACATCCTCGCAGCGGCCGAGAAGGGGGACGAGGGCGCGCGGCTGGCCATCGACGTGTACTGCTATCGGATTCGGAAGTACGTGGGGGCGTACTTCGCCGCGCTCGGGCGTGTGGATGCCGTGGTGTTCACCGCGGGCGTCGGCGAGAACTCGCCCGCGATCCGGGCCACGGCGCTGGCGGGACTGGAGCGCCTCGGGATCGCCGTGGATCCGGAGCGGAACGAGGCTCCGTCGCGGGAGGAGCGGTACGTCTCGCCGTTCTGGGCCGAGACCGCGGTGCTGGTGGTGCCGACGGACGAGGAGATGGAGATCGCCGAGCAGGCATGGGAGCTGATCTCTCGGTGATGACGCGGACCTGCGTCCGCATGCTTCCGGACCGCCGCGACGATGCCGACGAGCGCACCCAGCCGGCCGGCGTGTCCGCCACCGCTCCTGGCATCGGCGTGCGTCATGCGGACCGGACGGGGCTCTCCCCGCGGCTCATCGCCCAGCTAGGCCGGCCCTCGGTGGGTGGCGCGATGGGAAAGCCGGTGAGGAGAAAGCGCAGCGGCGGCGGTCCACCGCCCCACTGGCTGAGCGTCGTCGGGCTGACGGGCCAGCTGCGGGCTTGGTAGTCACCGGCGGGCGGCATGAGCGCCAGGTCCGAGCTCAGTTCGATGACGGCGCCGTCGTTGTCGTGCAGGTACATCGACTGGTTGTGACCGGGTCCGTGCCGTACGGGACCCCAGATCAGCTGGCGGTTCCGCAGGGCCTTCAGCCGGTCGGCGACGCGCCCAACTCGTTGAGGTCGTTGTATTGGTAGGCGTAATGGGCGAGCTCGTTCTTCGAGGTAGAGCACGAGCGCCATTCCGTGGTGGTCGGGGTCGCAGTGCCACCAGCTGGCGAGTCAGCCCCATGCGGTCCTTGAGGAACTCGAACACGAGGGCATCTTGAGAAAGCGCTCGAACGCGCCGATGTTGCGGACCTTGACCGAGAATGTCGTGCTCGAACTTGATCGGGCGGTCGCCCGGGTCGAGCGCCTGGTCTGTTCCATGCCACAGAAAGCTGAAGACGCGTCCGCCGGGGGCCTGGACCAGCAGCGCGCGGTCGATCCCTCCTCGCCCTCGTAGATCTCGCAGAGCAGCCGGCCGCCGGCGCTTGTGACCCTGGACTTCATCGACTCGAGCACCTGCGGGTCGGGGACCTCGGAGCCGATGTGATGGTCGCCGCGGCGGACGGGGTCTTGGATCAGGATCAATTCGTGGTGGCGCTCGTTGCAAGTCATGTACGAAACGCTGCCGGTGCGCTTGGTCTGGATCGTGCCGATCACCTCGCGCTGGAAGTCGACGGCGGCATCGAGGTCGGGCACCCGGAGTGCGATGTGTCCGATTCGGGTGACCATGGTTTTCAGTGTCCTTTCGTGGTTGTTGACAGGGATTCGGGGCCGCGCACGAGCGGCCGCATAGTCTCTTCGTGCTCGGTGCGCAAGCCGGCGCCGACCATCGCGCGCAGCGCCTGCCAATACTGTAGTTGATATAAGCCGATACCGTAAGGCACAGCGTGCGGAGTAGGGACCTTGGCCAAAGTCATTTGGCCGGTTTTCGGGTCGAATCGCCCGATATAGTTGGTTTCTTCGTTGGTAAACCACAAAATGCCGTCGTGATCGAAGGCTGGTGTGTGTGGATCAATCTTCGAGCCGTCGTCGGGACGATATTCCGCTATCTCGCTCGTCTTTGGATTAAGCTTGCCGACATAGCCCCCTGAAATCGCAGTGAACCAAATATTCCCGTCCCTGTCGGCGACCAGACCGTGCGGACCGGAATTCGGCGTCTTCAACGCATACTCTTTAAACTCTCCGGTCTTCACATCAAGGCGACCGAGCTTATTTGCTCCCTGCCCCGTATACCAAAGAGAACCATCAGGGGCCAGCGCCGGATCATGTGGCCGCGACTTTGGTGTCGGCACTTCGTATTCCTGAATCTGTACGTTGAGCGTCCCGACCGTTGGGGCGCTGGCTAGGGTAGCGGCGAGCGCTAATAAGCACAGTGTGCGCGGAAACATGGACACTCTCCCTGCACAGAAATTGTAGCGTCCGGATAACGAGCGATCGAAACGCTTCCTACCTCAACAACGGCAGGCCAGCCTCGCTGCCGGTTGCTGGCGCTGAGTTTTACACTCATGCATAAGAGCGATTATATCTGTACGGCGCTAGGCTGTTGCGCCGCAGTTAAGCCGGAGTTGATTGGGCCTCAGCAGTCCTGTAGGGTTCTGTTGGAGCTGCGGCTTGGACATTCATTTGGTCGATGGCACATACGAGTTGTTCAGGCACTACTACGCTCTGCCTTCCGCCAAGGATCACGAGGGGCGAGAGGTGGCTGCGATCCGAGGCGTTCTAGCGTCGGTACTGGGCATGATGAAGGACGGCGCCACGCATGTTGCCGTCGCTACCGATCACGTGATCGAATCCTTCCGCAATGGCTTGTGGCCAGGCTATAAAACCGGCGAAGGTATCGAGGCCGACCTATGGGAACAATTCCCGCTGCTCGAAGAAGTGTTAGCGGCGGCGGGCATTTCGGTCTGGCCAATGGTAGAGTTCGAGGCGGACGACGCGCTTGCCGCAGCTGCGGCAGCCGCCGCTAGAGATAGTCGTGTCGAACGGGTGATCATCTGCACGCCGGACAAGGACCTTGCGCAATGTGTGCGCGGGACGCGTATCGTCCAACTGAATCGCCGAAGCCGCGTGATCTTGGATGAAGCCGGCGTGATCAAGAAATTCGGCGTGTCTCCGGCGTCGATCCCGGACTATCTGGCTTTGGTGGGCGACACTGCGGACGGTTATCCGGGGTTACGAGGCTGGGGTACGAAATCGTCGGCTGCCGTGCTTGCCAAGTTTCTCCACGTCGAGTCTATTCCCATCGACTGGCGCGAGTGGCACGTGAATGTTGCCGGCGCGAGTACCCTTGCCGACACGCTTTTCCGTGATCGCGAGCAGGCCATGCTGTTTCGAACGCTGGCCACACTCCGGACTGATATTGCGCTCTTCGACAACGTGGACGAGTTACGCTGGAACGGCCCCACACCCGGCTTCGACGACTTAGCGGCTCGCTTGGACGCGGCGGTCACCGGAACTCGGCGCCGTGCATTCCGGTAATCGGACAACGGGGCCGTGCTAGAGACTTGATTGGAAGCAGTGCTCAGGACACACCCAAACCGATTGTACTCAGAGCTCTGAATTTCCTTGTCCGTCAGTTTGAGACAAAACGGTCGCGCCCTCCAGGGTGACGTACGTCACAGCCTAACGCCCGGCCATTTTCGTACAGTGTAGTCATCATGGGCGGGTTTTCCATCCTCACGAATCGCAAGCGTGCAATGGTGGCGTTGGTGCATTCGGCCGTATTTCTCTTGATTGCGCTGCAGCAGATGTTTGTGCCCAAAACTGCGGCCGGGATCTGGTCGCCAGCCAGGGTTCCGCTGGGCACATGGATTCTATGCGGAGTTTTCATTCTCGTCTCCGGCATTCTTCTGTGGCTGCTGTTGATTTCTTGCGGATGGCTGGAAAAATTCTACTTTGGGCTCTGCACCGTGAGCGCGACCTCGGGCTTGCTTCGAACCGCGGCTGGCGACCAGACTTTTCACGCCGGGCTTTATATAAGGGTGATCATGCTGGTGAGCGCTGTCCTCGTGGGAGTGCTGATTGTGCGCCAACATTCTCGTACAGCCTGTGAATACGCGGAAGAGCGTTCATAGGAAAGATTCCCCACGAAGCGATGATTTACTTGCCAGCCACTTCTCGCAGCGCAGCCAGGAAAGCCTGGGCCTACTCCAGGTAAAGGGCAGCTTCGAGCCTCGCCTACAAAACTCGCTCTCACGCTGCTTTAGCGACCGTCTCCAGGAGGGTCTTCATATCGTCGGCGTGCTCTTCTTCCTCTGCCAGGATCTCTTCCATAATGCGCCGGCTGGTGGGATCGTTCTCGCCCAGGTAACAAATGATCTCGTTGTACGACTCGATGGCGATGCGCTCCGCGACCAGATCTCCTTTGAGCATGTCCACCAGAGAGTCGCCTTCGACGTATTCTGAATGACTCCGGGTGAGCATGCCTTCGGGATTAAAATCCGGAGCACCGTCGAGTTGCCTGATTCGTTCCGCGATCATGTCGGCATGCTGCTGCTCTTCGGCGGCATGTTCGAGAAATTCTTCGGCGATTGACTGGGCGTTAATTCCGGAAGCCATGTGGTAATGCCGCTTGTAGCGCAGAACGCAGACCAGTTCAGTGGCTAGAGCCTGATTCAATATGTCGATCACGGCATAGCGGTCGGCGCGATAGCCGTCGGTGACGGCTCCGAGTTCCATGTGTTGCCGCCCCCGGCGCCGGATCTCGGCGATATCGCTAAGAAACGGCTGAGCCTTCTCAGCGGATCCTTGGCCTTTCATGGCTTCCCTCCTGTGGGTCTTAGCGTCGAGACAAATCGCCGCCCTTGCGCAGAATGACGATTAGTTTCCGAATCCGTTGAAATTGGTTGCCTGGGATCGACCTTCTTGGTCAGCGCAATTCAGTTTCCTCTTCTACCCCTGGCGGCGAACCTAAACATCCAATTTCAAACTCTTCGGAAGCACAAGACATAAAGAAGGAGGGGGAAGGAGGCAGCTTTGCGAGGCACCCAATAAATCGCGAAAGCCTCATTCGCCAACGAAGAGCGCCACTGGAAACTGAGATAGAAGGGTCGACGCATTCACTTCCGCTTCGAGAAGAGACGTTTCTCCAGTAAGTGCACTTCGATATCGATTTTGGCTTATCCCAGGCGGCAGTGAGACTGTCGTATCCTCCCAGACTTGCGCGCCTGTTGGAGGAAGGTCGCTATCGTTGAGTAAGCTGGCGATAAGCCGCGGGGCAACCACTAAAACAGTCTTACTCTCAGATTTCCTCGAGAACGCTATTAGATGCTCGGCTTTCGTCCCATTCACTCGTAGGGGAACGTACTCCCCTCGTTGGAATAGCTCTGGTTCGTCCTGACGTAAGCATAGAGTTCGCCAGATCAAATGAAGTTTTAGGCGTCCATCCTCGGGCGTGGCGAGCAGGTGTGCGATGGATTCGCTATCGGCGGTGTCACGTGATTGGCGTAAGCACTCGAACATTGTCTGCCTCAGGCTATAGTCCACGGAACGACGGTTATCCGGGTCTACCAAACTGAGATCCCATGATTCCGTTCCTTGGTAAATATCCGGGACACCCGGGCAAGTCAACTTGAGAAGAGTCTGCGAAAGGCTGTTCCACAATCCGATTCGAGCAATTCTTTTTTGGAAGGGTACAAAGTCATTTAGAAAGCGATTGTCAGGGGCAGGATTGAGCAACGCTCGTACAAACGAAGATACCGCGGCCTCGTACTCTGTATTGCGATTGATCCAGCTCGTATTCTCTTTCGCTTCCCGGATAGCTTTCAACATGTAGCTCTCCATCCGGTCAGCGAAGTTATTCCATTCACTCTCAGTATTAAGAGACAACAAAGGCCAGGCTCCTACTAATGTCTGATAGAGCAAGTATTCATCGTTGGCCGAGGGGGAGAGTTGATCATTGACCATGCGCTTGTGAGAATGATTGAAGCGCCTCCAGTCCCGCACGCGAAGCCTCCACTGTCCTGATATCTCCGACAACGCGTTAATGCGGGCACGCACATCTTCTGAACGCTTCGAATCGTGCGTGCTGGTGGCGATCATCGTATTGGGCCACAGACGCAATCGCTCCAGGTTCGCTTCGTGGAACTCATCTGGCGTAGTTCCAAACCGACGTAAGTCGCCTCCTACTTCGTTCAATGACACCAGACGGTTATAGCGATAAAACGCAGTGTCTTCGAGACCCTTGGCCATAACCGGACTGGTGAACTGCTGACACTTCATTGCGAAGGCGGTAACTGCATTTCGGTAAGCTACATCCTGCCCTTCAGCGACGCTGGTCAGAAGTACTTCGCGGATGAAATCGTAGATACTGGTATCAGCAGCCGGGCTTCTCCGCTTAGCTACATCGATGGCATTGCGTATGTAACGCATGTCATTATCAGAGACCTGGAAAGGACTCACATAGGTACGGTAAACCGGAAAGCTCGAAACGACTTCTGTCAGGGCAGTGCGCAGGCTATTGAGAGTAAAGTCACAAGTCTGCCGCTTTGAAAGAGCAATTCGCGCGAGTTGGTTCGCCAATACACTCAATTCGCTGGCGAGTGCGACTTGAACAATAAGCTTTCGGGAGCGATAGGCGATTTCTGCATATGTTTCGTCGTCAGTAACAAAGCTTCGGTAAATGCGCTCGAGGCGTCCCGCAGACGCCACGTCTACAAACAAACCATTCACCAAGTTCGCGTAGTCGTAGCCGGTGGTTCCGTCTACCGGCCAATCGGAGGGCAGTCGTTCTGAACCAGTAAGGATTTTCTCGATAACTACATATTTTGATCCGGTGGCGTCGGAACCCTGCGCCCCTGCTAGAGCATCCCGCAAACGTTCAAAGTACTGCGCTGGATCATACAATCCGTCAGGGTGGTCAAGGCGCAAGCCATCGACTTTTCCCTCCGAGATCAGTTGCAGAATGAGGCGATGCGTCGCTTGAAAGACATTCTCATTTTCCATGCGAATGCCCGCGAGATCATTGGTGTCGAAAAAGCGCCGGTAGTTAATGTCATCGGAAGCAACCCTCCAGTTAGCGAGGCGGAAGGCTTGTGCCTTGATGAGTTCGTGCAGTTGCTCGAAGCTCGCCGGGTGCGCCGGGTTTCCGTTGAGGGAGTCGACCGCCCGAACGATACACGCGGCAATTTCGGGAGATCGCGAACAAAGCTCCGCCAGCCTGCGCTTCAGGATCTCCTTGTCGCGATTGCGCTCCGCCACCCGATCGCCGCCGATTTCCTGCCTACCCGGCAAGTGTCCGAACGCGGTAATCAAGCTTTGAAACTCAAGCAGGTCCGGGTTTTGTACTTCAGGGTTAGGTGCCGGTTCGGCGTTGCATGACTTAAGAATACGGGGATACTCTTTCGGATCGATTGGAAGCCGATGGTTGCGATACCAGATATCAAACTCGCCGCGGTCTGAATTGAACACGACCTTCAGTTCGCCGCTTTCCAAAACAGCTCCGTAATGATCGTGTAGAACAGGCACTAATACCTTGCCGTCGAGTTCCTCCTTCAGCGGATGCCAGTCGATGTCGAAGAAGTTCGCGTAAATGGAAGCTTCGCCATTCTCAAGCACGTCCAGCCACCAGATGTTATCGCTACCCATAACGCCCATGTGATTTGGAACAATGTCGAGAATCAAACCCATGTTATGTTCGTGAAGCGTCTTTACGAAATGGTCGAACTCTTCGGCACTGCCGATCTCTGGGTTGAAAGAATTGTGGTCAACGATGTCATACCCGTGCATGCTGCCGGGCCGGGCCTTCAGGCAGGGGGAGATGTAACAATGACTAATACCAAGGTTAGCGAGATACGGCACGATCGCCGTTGCTTGCGAGAAAGTGAAATCACGGTTGAGTTGCAATCGATAAGTCGCAAGCGGTATGGAAGACCGAAGCTTCATGCTTCAAGTAACCAGATCACGGACCACGCCGGCATGTTCCCGAGTCTCAGAGTGTCGCAATTGGAACCGTCGCTTGCGTAAATGATGTGAGCCGCGGAGGAAGTAGTTGAGAGTGAAGTCCAGGCTGATATTGCCGTTTTTCCTAAATTGGCGAACAGAGTCAGTCGTGAGCCATCCGGAAAGTCGTACTGCGTTCTTATGCCTCTACCGTCATGTAATTCATAGGTTGCTTTAATTTTGCATGCTCTTGAGAGCCGGGGAACAAGGTATTCGCGCCTAAGTGCAAGGAGGTTTCGATAAAAGCGCAACCATTGCTGATGAGAGGGTTCATCGAGTTCATTCCAGTGAAGCACTGAGGCCTTGAAGGTGGCGACTGCGTTGGGATCGGGTATACCTTCGCGCGACGCCGGGTCCCTGAACCTGGTAAAGCGAGCGAATTCATTTCGGCGCCCCGCCGTAACCGCCACGGCCAGATCTTTTTCAAAATCACAAAAAAATGGAAATGGTGCTTCCGTCCCAAACTCTTCGCCCATAAAAAGCAAGGGCGGAGATGGTGCAAGCAGTAATGTAGCTACTGCGGCCCTAACCGCCTGAGGCTCGGCGTCGGCAGTGATGCGTTCGCCAAACGCGCGGTTTCCCACTTGATCGTGATTCTGCAGGAAGGAAACAAACGCAGTGAGCGGTAAGCCGGTCGTAGGTTCGCCCCGCGTCGCGCCGTTGCGATGCAGAGACTTCTCGCCCTGATAAGCAAATCCTTCGACCATGCATTGCCCTAATTGCTCGAGGGGCTGCTGGGCATAGTCGGAGTAATAGCCGTCCCGCTCTCCCGTGATCAGGACATGCAGGGCGTGATGAATATCGTCATTCCACTGTGCAGTATAGAGTTTTGATCCACACCATTCTGCGCGCCGAAGATAGCGGGACTGATTATTATCATTCTCTAGGATTAGATGAATCTGCCGCTCAGCCTCGACAGTACTCCGAATAACTTCCACCAATTCCGCGAGTATGTGCGGACTAGAGTCGTCAATAATCGTGTGTACTGCGTCGAGACGCAGCCCATCAAAGTTATATTCGGTCAGCCAGTGCAATGCGTTCTGAATGAAGAAGTCTCGGACGGTGCGGCTTTCGTGTCCGTCGAAGTTAATTCCCTTGCCCCACGGAGTCTTGTGCCGCTCGGTAAAGAATTGCGGGGCGTAAAGATTGAGATAATTTCCCTCGGGACCGAAATGATTGTAGACAACATCCAGCAGAACCATGATGCCGCAGCGGTGAGCGCGTTGAATAAATTCCTTTAGATCGTTGGGCCGACCGTAGTTATTATCCGGCGCGAACGGGAAGACGCCGTCGTAACCCCAGTTGCGGCGCCCGGGGAAGTCTGCGATCGGCATTAATTCCACCGCTGTGACCCCCAACTCGGTCAAATAATCAAGGCGCTCACAGGCGGACAAGAAAGTCCCGGCGGGCGTAAACGCACCAACATGCAACTCGTAGAGCACAGCCTCTTCCCAGCGGCGGCCACGCCAGTCGATGTCATGCCACTCGAAAGCCGTTGGGTCGATAATTTCACTGGGGCCGTGAACATCGCGCGGTTGAAAGCGCGAGGCCGGATCAGGAACGTGCTGTCCGCCGTCGATCTGAAACGAATATTGTGTTCCTGCTTTAACTTTTCCAGCTGCGACTTCAAACCATCCTCCCTCGCAGCGGTCCAGAGTTATGCGCTGCGACTGATTGTGATCGCCAAGGCAGACTTCAACCTGACGCGCTGCCGGAGCCCAAAGTCGAAAACGAACGCTCTCATCTTCGTACTCGGCGCCGAAAGGCATTTTATGACGGCGCTTCATTCGACTCTTCCCTCTTACCGTTTCCACCATTGCCACGGCGCTCCATCAGCACTACCATCGAACGCGCTTGCAGTGGATAAGCTTTTCCGCCATCGACCGTGTCGGTCGTGCGCAAACCATTTTCCCGAGATGTGTCCATCCATGCGATCCAACGGTCGCCCGGACTAAATGCCGGGAGCGTGAAGGCAACATCTTCGTGATAAGCATTGAGTAGCAGGAGAAAGTTTTCATCGCTGACTTTTCGGCCACGGCCGTCAGTCTCTCCCAATCCCTGCCCCGAAAGGAACATGCCAAGGCAATGAATGTCAGGATCTCGCCACTCATCTTCAGTCATCTCGTTGCCGTTGGGCTTAAGCCAAAGCACATCCTTCACAGCTTCACCTTTGATCGGACGGCCCTGGAAGAAGCGGCGGCGGCGAAAGACAGGATGCCGCTTGCGCAGATTGATCATGCGCTGCACGAAAGTTAGTAAGTCACGGTCTTCAGGCTTCAAGTCCCACTTCAGCCAACTAATTTCATTGTCCTGGCAATAGGCGTTGTTGTTCCCGTTCTGCGTGTGGCCCATGGCGTCCCCTGCATAAATCATCGGAACGCCCTGCGACAAAAGTAGAGTGGCTAGAAGGTTTCGCTTTTGCTTGGCTCGTAGCAGGTTGATGTTGGCATTGTCGGTGGGACCTTCGGCTCCGCAGTTCCAGCTGCGATTATTGTTGTTTCCGTCGCGATTGTTTTCGCCGTTAGCTTCGTTGTGCTTGTCGTTGTAACTCACCAGATCCTGCAGTGTGAAGCCGTCGTGCGCAGTTATAAAATTTACGCTGGCGTAGGGACGCCGGCCGCTGTGCGCATAGAGATCGCTCGAACCCGTGATCCGATAGGCAAGATCTCCGACAACTCCGTTGTCGCCCTTCCAGTACGAACGAACGGTGTCGCGATAGCGATCGTTCCATTCCGCCCAACCGACAGGAAAATTGCCGACCTGATAGCCACCTTCTCCAAGATCCCATGGTTCCGCAATTAGCTTCACCTGCGATAAGACTGGATCCTGATGGATGATGTCGAGGAATGCCCCCAGACGATCTACTTCGTGCAGTTCGCGAGCCAGAGTGGCAGCGAGGTCAAAGCGAAAGCCGTCGACATGCATTTCCAGCACCCAATAGCGCAAGCTATCCATAATCAGCTGCAGTACACGAGGATGCCGCATGTTCAAAGTATTTCCGGTGCCGGTGTAATCGTTGTAATACCGCAGCCTGTCATTTACCAGCCTGTAGTAAGCGCTGTTGTCGATCCCCTTTAGCGATAAGGTTGGGCCGAGATGATTACCCTCCGCGGTGTGGTTGTATACCACGTCGAGAATCACTTCTAACCCCGCCGAGTGAAATGTCTTGACCATGGTCTTGAATTCGCTGATGGAATCGGTCGCCAGATAACGCGGCTCCAGCGCCAGAAAGCCGATCGAGTTATAGCCCCAATAGTTGCGCAGGCCACGTTCGACTAACTGACGGTCGTCTACGAAGCTATGAACTGGCATAAGTTCGATTGAGGTCACGCCCAGTCGTGTAAGGTATTCGATGACAGGTGCGGTCGCGAGGCCGGCATACGTTCCGCGCAAGTGCTGGGGGACATCGGGATGACACATGGTGAAGCCTTTCACGTGGAGCTCGTAGATGAGCGTCTCGTGCCATGGTATGCGGGGCGGTGCGTCATTCCCCCAAGTGAAAGCCGAGTCGATCACCCGATTCTTTGGCATCCCCGCGGCGTCGTCCCTGCGGTCAAAAGACAGATCTTCCAGTTTGTGCCCTACTCTGTACCCGAAGTGCGAGTCACTCCACCTGATCGCGCCTTGGATTTGCTTTCCATAAGGATCCAGAAGAAGCTTGTTCGGGTTGAAGCGATGGCCCTGCTCCGGCGCGTAGGGACCATATACGCGGTATCCATAAAGTTGTCCGGGGCGTGCTTCCGGTAGGTAGCCGTGCCAGACCATGTCAGTCTGTTCGGGCAGCGTGACGCGTTGCGTCTCCCGCTTGCCAGTATGGTCGAAAAGGCAGAGCTCTACTTTCTCTGCGTGTTCCGAATATAGGGCAAAGTTAACCCCTTCGCCGTCCCAACTGGAGCCTAAAGGGTAGGGCCGGCCGGGCCACACGATGAGTTGAGGTTGTTGGGCCATCTAGCTTGGCTCCTTCAAATACACAGAGAAATGTTCGAGACCAATGCCCCAGCACGCAGGGGCCCGGCACAACTATTACCATACGCATCAGATTCTCCACGCGAATATACAGGGATGTACGCAATTGCGGGGCTGCGAGGTGGTAAGAACATTCAAAGCGTCACCTTTCCAACGAGCCGCATCGTAATCTCATCCCAAAACACAGGAGGCACATATGCCCGAATCAAAGAAGAAGAAACTCTGGGTTGCTGGCGTTAAGACTGACTCTACACATCCCCCCGCCGGCCTCTTCACCAAAGACGCTGCGACCATCGCGCGCACACTGGCCTCAAAGAGAGTTTCTCCCAAGGGCCCGGCTTCAGGAATGCGAATGTTGAATTACTTCATCAACCGAGCCGGCCGTGGTCTCAGCCCGGCACGCCATGCGGTATTAGAGAAGGCGAAGACGCTGCTCTCGCAACGCATTCAGAGGGTCAAGAAATCTGCAGTTAAGAAATCATCTGGCCGAAAGGCTGCATAGCCCTTCGGCTGTCAAGCAGCCTTTTTCTTCCTCGGAGCCTTGGCGCCTTTTTCGCGTGCTTCAGAAAGGCCAATCGCGATCGCCTGCTTGCGGCTCTTGACGGCGCCTCCCTTGCCGCCCTTGCCTGAACGCAGCGTGCCTTTTTTCTTCCGGCGCATGGCGCTCTCTACGGACTTGCTCGCCGCCTGTCCGTATTTGCGACCCGATTTTTTCTTTGCTGAGGAACTCTTTTTCTTAGCCATAATTTTTCTCCCGCTCCTTAGAGATGTTACGGGCAAAAGAGGTTGCGTCAGACCACAAACATGGTACGGAGAGGCCTGTTCGTCGACCTCCCCGCACACTATGCAGCTGCCCGACGTTCCTTTAGGCAGCCCGGCGAGACTTGCGCTTGCCGGTGGTTTGCTCCTGGTCCTGTGAATCCGCATCGGCTTCTTCATCGCTGCCGCCTTCTTGGGCTTCAGCGTTGATTTCCTGTGCCAACTCGGTCAGCTTCTCATCGGTCTCCTTCTCTTCTTCGAGTGTTTCCTTAAGAAGAGACGCCTGCTCTTGTTCGCCAAGCAACTCGGCGAAGGCAATCACCGTACCGTATCCTGCAATTTCATAGTGCTCGACGCGCTGGGCTGCGGAAATGAGTGCAGCATCCATTACTGCCTCTTCGAAATCTTCGCCCATCACCTCAGCGCCTTCCTTCACCAAACCTTCCATGCCCAGGCATTTCTTACCGGTCGCTTTTTCATCGAGCATCTCGAAAATCTGTTGCAGGCGCTCGACGTGGCCTTTGGTTTGCTCCAGATGTTCCTCAAATCCCTGGCGCAACTCATCGGACGTTGCCGCTTTTGCCATTTTTGGCAGCGCTTTAGTCAATTGATTTTCGGCACTGAATAGATCTCTTAGTTCGTCGACATATAGCTCTTTGAGCGAATCTTTGGACATCGTATTTTCTCCTCAATGATTTTGTGGTGTATGTTTCCCTGACGTGATGTAGAAAGCATTAACCCTTAGTTGCAATTGGGAGCCGTTGCGGATGGTTGTCAGCGATTAAATCTGCGAAAGTCGTCCCCGGACTGTTGCGATAACAATTGACTGTTAAAAAGTTCAACGCTGCGTACTGACTCCGAAGCCGCGGAAAAGCGTCGCGGCGCTTCCTTAAGGTTCCGGAGGTATTGTGCTTGGACTAGCACCCTTCCATAATTTTATGACGCACGCGTATCGTGACTTGGTTTTTCGCCGCTCGGGATGCTGGAGTCATACACGGGTCTCTGGAGGTTGTTTGGATGGGTTCGTTCTTTACCGTTGTGAGTTCACGTCGTTTGCTTCTCGCGTCCACCCTAGTTTCGGCTTGCCTTTTTCTTTTTGCTTGCGGTGGCGGTTCCATAAGTAACACGACCACGCAACCGGCTCCGACGACTCCGACTCAGACCTCATACCCATCAACTCCGCCGGTGCCGATCACCTGGTCGCCTTCGACTAGCCCGCTCCCCGCACCGACGGCGCAAGATCCCCCGCCTCCAGGATCGAATGACTTTCCGTTGACCGTTTCCAACCCTACCTCGGGAGCGAGCGTAACTTCGCCGATCAATGTGGTGGCTTCGGCTACTCCAAAGAATCCCATATTTTTTATGCGGGTATACGTCGACCAGCTGGCCGTCTACTTTACCTTCACGGATTCAATCAATACGCAAATCTTCGCGGCACCGGGACAGCACACTTTAGAAGTGATGGCGGAAGACAAGTCCGGATATATGTCAGCGACATTGATCAACGTGAACGTAACTTCTCAGCAACAAACCACAATCAGCGACATTCAGACCTTGCCCGGCTGGCAGTCCTGTTCGGCATTGTTTCCGCCCACTTCCGGACGCGCCGGACAGATCTGCGCCGCGGGCCTGGGCACGGCCGTATCGACGATGACGCAGGGTCAGTCTTCTCCTGCGATGGATGGCAAATCCGCCAAGTTCAGCATGGGTGGGCCCACTCCTTATTCCAACATGCTTTACTTCAATCCGGCCGCGGGCGGTAACAACGTCAGCCACTTCACCTACGATCTCTATTTTTACATCGACAATCCCGACGCCGCCCAAGCCCTGGAATTCGACACCAATCAAACCTATGGAGGTCAGCGTTGGGTGTGGGGCTCGGAATGTAATTTTAAAGGCACAGGGAAGTGGGATATCTGGAATGATGTTACGGGCTGGCAGCCGACGCAGTTTCCCTGCACGCCCTTCCCGGCGAACACATGGATTCACCTGGTGTGGAATTTCGAGCGTGTCGGGGAGCAGGTGCACTACATCAGCCTTACGGTCGGCGATCAGCTATATAACGTGGACACTTATTATCCTAATCAGCCCAACTGGACGTCGGAGGAGATCGACGTGGCATTCCAAATGGATGGGGACTACGCGCAACAGCCTTATAACGTCTGGCTGGACGAGGTGAAATTAACCGCGTACTGACCGGGTTGCGCTTGGCCAGCGCATTTTTCCTTGCGGCAACCCGCAGGCCGTACGCGGCCACTAACGTACTGCCCGCGGAAAGGACACTGCCATGGACCCCGCTCTTCGTCGTGCTCTCTCTGTTTCGATTCGCGTGATTTCCACTCCAGCGCGTTTGTGAACCGGAGTCACGCTTTGATCCGCTCCAAGGATTCTTCGTCCTCTTCGCAGTCATTGGTACTCATCGCCTGTGTGCTGGCGATAGCCGCCCTATATCTCGGCCGGCAGGTATTCATCCCTTTGGCGCTGGCACTTATCCTTAGCTTCCTGCTCACTCCCTTAGTGATGGCTCTGGAGAAATTGCGCCTCGGGCGTGTCCCAGCGGTACTCATGGTTACAATTCTTTCATTCGCTTTCATCGGCACTGTGATCTGGGGAGCAGCTGGGCCGCTGGTCGAAATCCTATCGGAGCTGCCCAGTTATAAAGAAAATCTAGACATCAAAATCCAGGCACTGCATGCCACAAATGGCGGAAGCCTGAGTAAAGCGACTGCAACCGTGGAGGCGCTGAACAAAGAGTTAAGCGCAATGCCCAGAGATGTTCGTGCGCGGGCTCAAAACAAAGCAACCGCCCGGCCCCTTCCAGTACAGGTTACTGCCCCGCAGTCGAGTCTCGTCGAAGAGTTGCGGGAGCTTTTAGGTCCGCTTACTGGGCCAATCGAGACTGCGGCAATTGTCATCATCTTCACTTTGTTCATGCTGGTGAAACGGGAAGACTTGAGGAATCGCTTGATTCGCCTGGCGGGGCGAGGCCAGCTCAGCCTCATGACCCAGGCTCTCGACGATGCTGCTCAACGTCTCAGCCGCTATCTCATGCTGCAGTTTCTTGTTAACGCCAGTTATGGTCTCTTGTTCGGGCTAGCTCTCCACTTTATTGGAGTGCCTCACGCCCGTTTATTCGGCGTCCTCTGCGCGATACTGCGCTTTGTGCCCTACATCGGCACGCTTATCGGTGCGGCGTTCCCCATCGCCATGTCGCTGGCGGTTTTTCCTGGCTGGGGGCACGCCGGCCTGACCTTCGGCGCGTTTGTGATTCTGGAATTGACCGTTTCAAATATTCTTGAGCCTCTGCTTTATGGCGCACACACTGGGATTTCGTCACTCGCCATTCTTGTAGCTGCGGTTTTCTGGGCCATGCTGTGGGGGCCCGTCGGACTTGTTTTGTCGACTCCCCTCACCGTGTGCTTGATGGTTCTAGGTCGCCATGTTCCTCAGCTGAAATTTCTTGAGATTGTGCTGGGCGACGAACCCGTGCTGCCCGCGGAGCAACACTTCTATCAACGCTTGCTGGCTTTGGATCAGGAAGAGGCTCGCACGATTGCGGAAACTTATCTCAAAGATCATCCCGTGGAGCTACTCTACGAAACTGTGCTTATTCCGGCACTTAAGTTGGCGGAACAGGATTACAACACCGGGGATGTAGACGACAATACGAGGCGGTTCATATTCAGAACCACTAAGGATCTAGTCGAGGAGCTGGGCGAAAATTTTGAGGAAAGCGATCTCGCCGGGAGCACAGACGCAGATCGGCACGACGAAGTGCGGCCGCGCATAACCGGCACTTCAACCGCGGAAATCGCCTGCGTCCCCGCCCGAGAGGGTGCTGATGAATTGGCCACGAAGATGCTGGCCCAAGTGCTCTCCCGAGCCGGCCACCGCGTTCATGAGTTCAGTACAGCATCTATCGAGAATGTTGCCTCAGAACTTTCGCCCGAAGCCTCGCGGATCGTCATTTTGTCAGCTATCCCACCCTTTTCGGTGAACCAGGCGCGCTTGCTGTGCAGGCGATTAAGGAAAAGCATTTCCGATGTTGAGATTGTTGTGGGGTTGTGGAATTTCGAAGGGGGCGCAACCGCTGCACAGGAGCGGCTGAAAGCAGGATGTCCGACCGTTGTGATTACGACCTTGTCGGATGCACTCAAGCAGATCCAGCAGATCATCGATCCCGCCGCTGCTGAGGTGGCCGAGGCGCAAGAAGTTCGCGCCGAGTTGGAGGCCTAATTTAGTTCTTCCTACCTTTGGGCGGGTGGCCCGCATCCAGCTTTCACCCTATAGACCCATCTTCAGTGGGAGACCTAGCTTGGTAGTAGATCGAATTTCGATAATCACTGAATTGGAGAATAACTTTATGGCGGGAAAGAACACTGCAGTTTTTGGTATTTATCCGGCGTATGCTGGCGTTGAAAACGGTGTCGATGCCCTTAAGATCGCGGGCTTTCGGAGCGAAGACATTTCGGTATTGTTTCCCGAGAGCTCCGGGTCGAGAGATTTCGCGCATGAAAAAAACACCAAAGCTCCTGAGGGGGCAACCGCGGGCGTAGGTACCGGCGCTGTAGTGGGCGGAGCGTTGGGCTGGCTGGCCGGCATCGGTGCACTGGCGATTCCGGGCATCGGACCCTTTATCGCAGCCGGCCCGATCATGGCGGCGCTGGCGGGCGCGGGAGTGGGAGGCGCTGTGGGCGGGATTGCGGGAGCTTTGATCGGCATGGGAATTCCGGAATACGAGGCCAAGCGTTACGAAGGGCGGGTGAAGGAGGGCGGCATTCTGCTTTCCGTGCACTGCGACAGTTCGGACTGGACTAAGCGCGCCAAAGACATTTTGTCGGGGACTGGCGCACAGGATATTTCCTCTACGGGAGAGGCCAGTGGAGACCGAAGCGCGAGTAAAGACCGTCGAGTCGCATAGCAAAGCGAAATGAAGGCGCGGAAGCGTAACGCGCCTTCGTTAGCCCTGGATGTAAACATTTACGGAGGTAGACATTTCGGGCCCTTTGAGAGTGAAATAGCTGTGCGTTGGCGTGCCAGTTGATCCACGTAACCGTGGCAGTGTAAGAGCGGAAAACGAGGGATAACCGGCGAGAGGAGTTGTTATGCGCAAGATTTTCTCCTTACGTTCGCTTTCGTTGGTACTCGTTGTCTTGGCTCTTTTTTCCGTATTAACCCAGCAAAAATCGTTCGCGCAGATCGGCGTGGCCGTATCTATCGGCCCGCCGGCTCTGCCTGTTTACGAGCAACCAATTTGTCCGGGAGACGGCTATCTCTGGACGCCCGGCTACTGGGCTTACGACTACGACGATGCCGATTACTACTGGGTGCCCGGCACGTGGGTGCTCGCTCCCGAGGTTGGTTTCTTGTGGACTCCGGGATGGTGGGGATGGGGCGACGGCGGCTTTTTCTTTCATGAAGGTTTCTGGGGACCTCATATTGGCTTTTATGGCGGCATCAATTACGGCTTCGGCTACTTCGGAGTGGGCTTTGAAGGCGGCCGGTGGGATGGCGGGCACTTCTTCTATAACCGCGCAGTGATGAATGTGAACGTCACCGAGATACACAATGTTTACAACACTACTATCGAAAACCGTACGGTGAGCCGCGTGAGCTATAACGGCGGCAACGGCGGAATCGAGGCTCGCCCGAGTCCGGAAGAGCAAGCGGCGCAGAATGAACGTCACATTCCGCCCGTGGCCGCTCAAACTCAACATGTGCAAGCGGCTCGGAGTAATCCTCAGCTGCGCGCTTCGGCAAACCATGGCAAGCCGCCGATTGCCGCCACGGGCAGGCCGGGTGAGTTCAGCGGAGGTGGGGTGGTTGCCGCCAGAGAAGCGGGAGCACCTTATCGGGCTGAGAATCGGGGGGCTGCAGAAACCCGCGGCGGGTCGACTGCGGGGCGGACCGGAAATAGTGCAGTCCATCCCGGCGACCTGCCTCCGATCGGGCGGGGCGCTGCGCCGAATACAGGAAACTCCAAGGCAGATCGCAAATACCAGCAGCAGCAAGATAAGTTGATCGCGAAGCAGAACCAGGAGCGTCAAAAGCTGCAGCAGAAGCAGGACCAGGAACACCAAAAGATGGACAAGAAAGCGAACGACGCTCAAAAACAACAGCTGGAGCAGAGGCATCAACAGCAAACGCAGCAATTGCAGCAAAGGCACGAGCAGCAGCGTCAGGCGTTGCAATCGCGTCAGGCGCCCTCGGGCCCGCGGAAGTAGGTGACGCGAAGAGTCTGTGGATCCTGAGTACGAAGCTTGGACAAACGCGGAGTTAAGCATCTTTGACGGCCGGGCTTACGCCCGGCCCTTTTTATTGCCAGTCCACCACTCTCTGAAATCCCGCATCCTTTTGAGGCACAAGAGCAACCAACTTTAAGGCCAAGTAGACCTAAGGAGCGTTTATGAGCGCCGTAAGAGTAGTTCGCAATGTAATTGGGACGGCAGGACTGGTTTTTGCAGGATACGTTTTTCTCGTGTCGTTAAAGGATGCTGCGCGCTACGTGAAGATCAGCACGATGTAACTGTTCAACAAAGATTTGTGCAAACTTCCGCGCTTCGCAACGGGCCGGTGGACATTTTCCCTCGCCAATGCGAGGCGCGAATACCTTGGAGAGACTATGAAACATGTGCGTTTTGTCTATCCCATATTTATAGCCCTGCTTGCCTTAGCGGGGTCAGCTTTGGCGCAGGATGTTAAAACTGACTACGACCATCACGCCAACTTCTCGCAATATCACAGCTACTATTGGGAGAAAGTGCAAACCACCGACCCTCTATGGAAGAGCCGCATCCAGGAAGCCGTCGACCACGCACTGCAAGCAAAAGGCTGGCATCGAGTAGATAACGGCGGCGATGTCGCCGTCGCCGCGGTTGGCAGCGAACATGACCAGCGGGAGTACGAGACTTTTTACAATGGCATGGGAGGCTGGCGCTGGCGCGGCTTCGGAGAAACCACTACCGAGGTGGAAACCTATCCCGTCGGCTCGCTAGTCGTGGACCTCTATGACGCTAACAGCAAGCAAGTCATTTGGCGGGGTGTGTCGCACGACACGCTCTCCAGCGAGCCGGAGAAGAACGAGAAGAAACTCGACAAGGCGGTCGACAAGATGTTCGATCACTTCCCGCCGAAATAATTAACAGCTAATCTATCGCGCCCGCCATTCTCACGAGAAATTGCGGGCGCGATTGTTGGCAAGGTTATCTTCCCGATTCATCGCTCTTCCCACCCACCACCTGCGCGTGCCCCAAGGCCGCCACTAAAGACATACCACCGATCACATTGCCCGCCAAGGTAGGGAGAAAAAATTGAAACAAGTATGATCCCATCGAGATGGACTTCGTTACCATCAAGTAGAACATCGTGGTCGAACCGGCGACGATGTGATTAAAGCCGCTGATTCCCACTAAGTAGGTCACGATGATGATGATGCTTACGCGTGCCGATTCAGCGCCCGGAAGCAGCCATACCATCAGCGCAATCAACCAGCCGGCGAAGACAGCCCGCACTAATACGATTCCGAAGGACGCGCCTATATGCGCGGCGCCGATCTCGGCCAAACATTGTTGCGTGTGAGCATCGAGCACATTGACCCTTCCAATCACCAGGGCGAACAAAAAAGTCCCCACCAGGTTCGCACTCAACACGACGACCCACAGCCGCAGCATCTTTAGCAGCGTCGACAGATCTTTCCGCACTAACGGAGGCAATACCACCGTGAGAGTGTTTTCCGTAAAAAGTTGCTGCCGTCCCAGGATGACGATGAGAAATCCTATGCAGTACCCGGCCCGCGCGATCAGCAACCGCCATGGCTGGTCGGGCAAGTGGGACATCAAGAGCCCCTCTGCGATAAATGAAAAGCCCATGGAAAGCCCGGCCGCGAGGCCCGACCATGCCAATGCAGCGGCAGGGCGTTGCAGTTCGTCTTCGCCTTCGCGGCGAATCGTCTCGTAGACCACGTTCGCGCCGATGGCCAGGCGTTCTTCGACTTGCTTCTGCTCGGCGCGAGTGGTGATAGGCGACTCAGACGGTGGAACAACTCTCAATGGTTTTTTATTAGTCATTTTTTCTTTGGACGGGAAAACCGCAGCCAACCCTCAGGGCTCAGCCCAGTGCATGACAAATATGGCGATTTCCGGCGTCTGCACAGTGGCGCCGAATCAAAGTAAGTTGACTATTCTCGACCATCTGTTGGCTGCATTCGCTTTCGGCACAATCCGTTCCCGCAGCCATTGCCAGTTTCGAATCTCGCGCTGCACAATATTCATGAAAGGGAAGCCCCCACGAGATACGTTGGAGCAATATCAACCATGGCATACAGAGAAGCCAAAGTTTTATCGAGTGAACTGATGTCCGCCTATGAAACGGGAAAAATGGTGCCGATCCCGCCTTCCACCCGACCTGGCTTCGACCTCAACGCCGCCTACGAAGTCGAGGCCGAGCTCAAGCGAATGCGCGAGGCGGCCGGGGCCCGCTCCGTCGGACGCAAGGTTGGTTATGCCAACAAGGCCATGTGGCGCGTGCTCAAACTCGAAACCCTAGTTTGGGCTCATATGTATAACGACACGGTGCACAATAGTGAGAACAATTCTGCAGCGCTTTCCCTTCCAAATCGACGCTCGCTGAAGATCGAGCCCGAGATCGTTTTCGGATTGAAACAACCGATCATTGCGCAAGATCTGGCTGCGCAAAGTGTTGACGCCACGGCCGCTCTCGAAGCCACCGAGTGGCTAGCCCTGGGATTTGAAATCATCGATTGCCCTTACCCCGACTGGAAGTTTCAGCCCAGTGACTTCGTTGCCTCCTTCGGACTTCACGCCGCGCTCGTCATCGGGGAGCGCGTGCCCGTGCTCCCCGACTCCATCGCGACTCTGGCCGGGCAGTTGCCTCAATTCAAAGTGCGCATGTCGAAGAATGGAGAGTTCGTCGAAGAGGGTTCCGGCAAGAATTCTCTGAAGAGCCCGGCGTTGTGTCTGGCTGAGCTCGGCGCCGCTATCGCGCGGCGTTTTCCCTCCGAGCCGCTAAGTCCAGGGGAAATCGTCAGCTCGGGGACGCTGACTGCGGGCCATCTCACGAACGCGGGCGATTCGTGGACGGCCGAGGTCGAGGGCATCGCTCTCCCACCGCTGACTTTGCGTCTCACCTGATCGCGACCGCTGGAATCTTGTTCGGATTTCGTAACACATTTCACTTTCCGCTTGCATGAGGCGAATTTAATGAAACACTCACTCCAATGAGGGGGATGAGTGGATCCGCAAGACTGCCCGTACTGCGGCGGTACCGGATATGTGGCCAGGCCTGTAGACATCAGTGGTAGGTCTGAAGGCGTAGCTTTTATTCGGATGAGGTGTCCTGCCTGCGCAGGCAGCGGCCGGAGATGCTCAGTCCCACCTTCACCCGCAGGCTGACCGCACGGCCTGTGGTGCTTGCGAAAACGTTCGAGCCCGGGGCGTCATGTTCCCGCCCTAATAGTGGCGTCCTGGGCCGTACGTTCCTTGTCGCTGGAAATACCAATCCTACGCAATGCCGGCAGACTTGCTCCGTGCCCGCCGACGCGCGGCGCCAGCCGTCTCAATGCGATTGCGACCGGCATTCTTCGCCCGGTAGAGAGCTTTATCCGCGGCCTTGATCACCTCCTCGGCGGAAGAGTTGGGCTGAGTCACGGTTGCCACTCCCATGCTGGCGGTTACTGAGAGTTCCGTGGGTGCGCTCACTTGGGATGCGCTCACTTGCGCGAGCTTCCGGATCGCGCGTCCAGTTTGCGTGCGAGTTTGCGAACGTTGAGTGCGGCGGTCGGGGCCGCGTGCTTCGTGGCGACGCTCCGTGCCGCGCAGCCGAAAAGAACTCGCCGCAATATCCAGCCGTAACTGCTCGAGCGGATCGAGAACATCCTTCGTCGTCTTACCCGGAAATAGGATGGCGAACTCTTCGCCGCCAACACGGTAGGCTTGTCCTCCGCCGGTAACGCGGGCCAGTCGCGAAGCTACCATGCGCAACACTTCATCTCCCGTGTCGTGACCGTAAGTGTCGTTGCAGCGCTTGAAGTGGTCGATGTCGACCATCGCAATGGAGTACGGCGGTGTAAGGCGAAGCAGTGCCTCATGGAAGGCGCGCCGAGAGGGCAGAGCGGTGAGTTCATCGTAATAGGCGAGCCGATACGACGTCTCGACGATCGAACCTGCCAGCGTCAGAGCGGCGGTCGCGAAATAGGCTGTGGGGATTCGTCCAGCGCCTCCGAAATGGAGCGCGAGAAAGCATGCCGCGAGAGCCCAGAGCAATCCACTCTCGACGGGTTTGTGGAAGAGTAGGAAACGCACCAGCAAGATGATGGTTGCGGCGGCGAAGGCTAGCAGTGTGGCGAAGGACAGCGGCGCGGGCGCAAGAGCATGATGCAGAGGGTGCTGCGCAACTGGTTCGGGACGACACACGACGGCTACGAACACCGATTCGATGAAGATCACCAAGCTGAATGGCGCGAGGCTCGGGAAAGTAAATCCTTTTTCCTGGTGCAGCGACAGCAGCACAAAGTTAAAAGGCAGGAGCAGTCCGATTGTGGCCATGGCGACGTGGCTTGATGCAACCACGGGAGTGTGCGCCGGAGAAAAATAGCTAAGCGCACGCTCGGCAAGAAAGAGAACCAGCAACGCGACGAAAATGCGGCTCGAGTGAAAGCGGCCGGCCATCAGCAAGCCCGCAAGCAACGCGCCGTATAAAGCAAAGTTGATCAACGCCGCGCTGGGGGTAATGAGCCCCGTATGTAGAAGCAGCGCTGCTGCGAGCAGCCAGAGCCCGGGCATCAGCAGGGACTTCATCGAGCTTCAGCCTGGGCGATGTTTGGAATAGACGTATCCTGGCGCCGCAGAGTTCGGCGTATTCGCTGCGTAGATTATCTCCGGATGGCGAGGTTCTTAGGGATTGACCGATGGGGTTCCGCGGATCTCTCTTTCGGCGATCTCGGTTTCGACGATTTCTGTTTCGGCGATATTGAACAGATCGCCAGAGGTTAATCGTGCCCTTTCGTCCGGCGCGATAGACTCCCTCCGAGTTCTGGGTTGCGATGCGAGCTAGTTCACGGGAACGTCTATCTCCGATCCGTCCTTATCTTGTTCTCCCGAATCGGTACAGTTCCCGAATATTCACGACCAACGCAGTTCGTTTCCCCAGTAAGTGCCCGTAAAATATTACACGGTGGACGACTCGTTTAGGAGGGTATTGCCAGTGGGTACTGGACGACGTCTGCCAAATGTCGAGTGGTTTGCAGCCACTAGGGTTCGACTCCCTTGCCCTCCTCGGGTCACTCGATACCAAAGATTCTTGACAATTCGAGCCCGCCGTTTATCATAGTAGGTGTTTGGCGGACGTCGTCTAGTTTCTCGAAGCCCCGAGCCAGTCTCGGGGCTTTGGCTTTTTGGAAGCGTCCCGTCTGTTGCCTAAATTTCCGTCCCTGCATTTTGCGCCGGTCACTTCCACGATTCGCGGCGTGCCCTCGGAGGTGGTTCTGAATGAGGAGGACGGCATGAAGTCCCCGTGCGCGGTGAACCTGCACAGTGCAGTTACGGTGTCGCTACAGCGCGTGGGGCAACGCGTGGCCCAGCTTAGCTCCGCGCGAATGAATGAGGTGTGTGGTACACCCCCGCCCGGAGGTACGCCACCATCCTCCATCGAGAGGAGCCCCTAAAACCACTCAGGTCGGCGGACGAAGAAAACTTGTCAATAGGCAAAGACCACATACCCGGCCCAAACTGCTGACATCGTTGAAGGAATTTTTCTGAGACTATGTCCCTTCTCGCTCTCCTATGTGATATAATCTAATCATAGGATAAATCTTTAAGAAAATAAGGCGCGGCCCACAGGCCGCGCCTTTTCTTTTGCGCGAAGGGGCGCGACCGTCGATGGCGAAGTGCGAAGGCTTCAGAAATTTCAAGGAGCGGGGCGAGTGGGTGGAAGCGCAGTTCATAGCGCAAGCCTTGCGCAAAGGTTTCAAGGTGCTTAAACCCTGGGGAGATTCTTCCTCATACGATATCGGCGTCGAATACCGCCGGCTGTTTTTCCGAATGCAGGTGAAATCGACCAGCTATCGGCTCGGAAACGGCTATCTCTGCGCCTTCAAACCCAATCGTCGGGGTGCGCGCTACACCACCAAGAGAGTCGACTTCTTCGCCGCCTACGTAATCCCCGAAAACGTTTGGTATGTTCTCCCGTCCTTCGTCGTGCTGAAAACCAGAAGCCATGACCTCATGATCTGTCCGGTGCGAAAGCCGGAGCGCGACCGCTATCGCTACGAGGCATACCGCGAAGCCTGGAATCTGCTAAGGCGCCGAACTCCGGCTCCCTACGCGTAGCGAACCTCACCCCCTGTCATCCTGAGGAAGCGGAGTCCTTGGCGAAGCCGAGGACTCCCGACGAAGGACCTATGCAATTCGCCGGCAGCATTGTTGCTGCCAACCAGTACAGAGGTCCTACGGCCCGCAAAAGCGCGGGCCTCAGGATGACAAGGGTAGCGATCGCGAAAAAACCTTGCTAAGAGGCCTTTCCCGGTTGAAATTGATGCCTCTCGTACCATTCCGCGCTTAGATCTTTCCATTCGGGATTGAGGGAAACGATCAGGGCGATTTTCTTGATTCGTAGCCAACCCTTAATTTGCTTTTCGCGCTCGATAGCGTTGCGGATGTCTTCGAAGCGTTCGAAGTAGACGAGACGGTCGAGCTTATATTTCGCGGCGAAGCTGGAGCCGGTTCGGAGTTTGTGCTCACGGACGCGCCGCACCAAGCTGTTCGTAACGCCGGTGTAGAGAGTCTTGGAGCGGTTCGTCATGATGTAGACGTAGTAGGTTTTCTGTACCTGCATGGCATGGGTCCCCGAGTGCAGGATGACGGTTACCTCGGTTGAGCGTCTGTGACGGATGAACATCTCGCACTCTGTCATCCTGAGGCAGCGGAGTTCCCGGCGAAAGCCGGAGAGTCCTAACGAAGGACCTATGCAATTCGCCGGCGGCATTGTTGCTGCCAGCGAGTGCAGAGGTCCTTCGGCCCGCAAAAAGCGCGGGCCTTCAGGATGACAAAGGAAATAAGATTTCGTCCCCGGCTTACGCGTAGCGAAAGGGGCGGTCGGAGTGGCTGCTCCAGAAGTAGGCGAGGATGATCACGCTGGCGATGGCGGCGTAGGCGCACCACAGCGACGTGAAGGCGTAGCGCTTGACCTCCATCACAACGAGGAGAATTATCAGGTTGGCGCCGCCGAACAATACCATCATCCTGATCTTCGAGAAAAATAGCGATCCGCAGGTTGCGATCACATAGAGCACGGCGACCGCTGTATTGTTGGTCGCTTGATTCATGTAGACGATGCTGTTTCCCCGGATGTAGACCTCGGTGGGGAATGCCGTAAGCGCCCATAGTATGTAGAGCGTGGTGGCCGCGCCGAGCACGAGGAAGGGCAGCATGCGTTGGCGACTCTCCTTGTTGGGCTCGAAGAGCAACACGCTGAGGGGCAGAAGGTAGGGGAGCAAGCCCTGGGCGTAGAGCATGAACGCCGCGCCCATGTCGTGCGTGACTGCGGGCGAAAGAATGCCGTCGAGTCCCAGCCAGACGAAGCCTTCGATGAACTGATGAATGGCGAAGAGCAAGGGCAGGGCCGCGAAAAGCACTTCGCGGCGATGCTTGACCTTGGTCAGCGTGACGACTCCGACGGCACCGAGAACTCCGCTGCCTACAAAGTTCGCCGTGGCCGAGAAACACATAGGCGTTGTTCCCTCGGGAGAATCTAGCTTGCGCGGGAAATTATAGGTGATTAGCGGGAAGCGCGCTGGAGGTGCTCCGGCCCGCGAAGAATGTGCCCTTTCAGCCTGCACTCGGATTCTGAATATTCCCGCTTCCGTTTTTTGGATCCGCTTTTGAAACTACGCCTTTTCCCGGAAGCACACACTTTCGTGCTGACCCGCTTTCCGCCGCGTTTGAGCTTCCTCTAATTAGAATCGATCTGTAATTAAGGTCCCCCCATGAGAATTCTTATTGCAGAAGATGATGTGGCTCTCGCCGGTTTTGTGCGTCAAGGCTTGCTGGAAGAGCACTATGCGGTCGATGTCGTAGAGGATGGCGAGCAGGCGCGCGCGATGGGTAGCGAGTTCGATTATGACCTGGTCATCCTCGACCTGAACCTGCCGAAGCTCGACGGGGTGAGCGTGCTGCGGCACTTGCGGCTGCGGCGCCCAAGTCTGCCGGTGCTGGTGCTCACCCAGCGCAGCCGGGTCGAAGACCGGGTGCAGTGCCTCGACACCGGCGCCGACGATTATTTGCCCAAGCCGTTTTCCTTCAGCGAGCTTTCGGCGCGCATCCGGGCGCTGCTGCGACGCAGCCACCTGCCTTCGGAGTCTGTGCTCGTGGTAGAAGATTTGAAGCTCGACCGCGTCGAACACCGCGCCGAACGCGCCGGCCGTCACATCGAACTCACTGCCAAAGAGTTCTCCCTGCTCGAATACCTGATGCGCAACGCGGGACGGAGAGTATCGCGGGCGATGATCATCGAGCACGTCTGGAACCTGACTTTCGACACGACGACCAACGTTGTGGATGTTTATATCAATTATGGCTTGCGGGTAACGGATGTGACGGCCCTGGGCCCGCCCCCAGGACAATGATGGTCACGTCGGCAGCGCACTTGCCTCATCGCGGCCTAGCCTCACGGTGTTTAGCCTGGAGCGATCTCGCGGAGAGGCTGGCTCCACGATGCGCGTATTCGGGATGCTCCAATGCCGACAGCGCATGGCGGCGGTTGCGCCGCCGGTCGCGGGGCACGCGCATGCAGGGGAAATGGTATTGCCGGCCGGAGTGCCTGGAGCAGATTCTCGGCGAAAATCTGCGCCGGGTCCGCGTAGCCCCACGGTCTGGGGCGGTGCTTTCGCATCGGGTTCCTCTTGGCCTGTTACTGCTCTCGCGGGAGCAACTGACCGCAATCCAGCTGCGCACCGCATTGGATGCGCAAAGGGCGGCGGGGCAGGGCAAAATCGGCGAGTGGTTACAAGAGCTGGGCTTCTCAACCGAGTTGCAGGTTACGGCGGCTTTAGCGCGACAGTGGTCTTGTCCGGTGCTGCGAAACAGCGCCGAAGCACTCAGCGCCGGGAGCTTCGCTGCTGTCCCGCTGCGGTTACTCGAAACGTTTCAGATGATCCCGGTGCAATTTGTGGAGAGCACGGGAACGCTGGTGATTGCCTTCAGCGAAGGCATCGACTATACCGTCCTCTATGCGGTGGAACAGATGCTGGGATGTCACACGGTTCCATGCCTGGTGTGCCCGAGCGTTCTGCAGCTGAGTTTGCGGGCATTGGCGCAAAGGCGAGGGGCGGGCGATGTGGTATTTGAACACATCGAAGAGGGCAACGAATGTGTCCATATTATCGGGAATTACACTGCGAAAGTGAAAGCTCAGGAAGTACGATATGCGAGATGCGGAGACTATCTCTGGGTTCGCCTGGAGCGGCTGCGCGAGGCTTCGATAAACCTGGTGCTTCGTGCACCTGGTGATAATCCATCCCTCTTGACCACAAGCTCCAATTCGATCGCTGCGTCGGCGGCATCAAGTCTGGCATGAGCGTGCCGATATTCTCCTCATACGCGGAAAAACAAAGACTAAATTCAGATCCGAGCTCTCGCACCACTGCACGCGAGCCCGCTCACGCGGAAGATTTTGCCGTGGGCATCTTGCTGCCCGGCAAAATCTGCTGCGCGCCCGGCTCGATCTTAGAATCGTCTTCGATTCTCCTTTCTAGCGCAGCATATTCTTCAAACACATAGTGGCAGCTCTCATATTCGCAAACGGACCGCCGAATGCTCTTCTGTTTGAGGGAGTGTGCACATCATGGATAGCGGTTACTACGCAGCATGCACCGGGTTGGCGGCACAGAGCCAGGCTCTCGAACTGGTGGCTCACAATATCGCCAACCTTACGACGGCAGGATATCGCGGACAGCAGACGACTTTTCGATCTCTGTTTCTTGGGAACGGATCGGTGCGGGCGAATGGGTTGAATACCGCGATCAATGACTATGGCACTCTGAGCGGCAGCCGGTTGGATTTAACGCCGGGCAGCCTCGCAGCAACAGGAAATCCACTGGATGTAGGCCTCGCGGGGAGCGGATTTTTCCAGGTGCAATCCGGCAATGATGTGCTTTACACGCGCAACGGAAATTTTCATCTGACGTCGACGGGAAAACTTGTAACCAGCCAGGGGAATGCCGTACTGGGCGAGCAAGGGCCGATTATTCTGCCGAACGGAAGTGTCGCCATTGGCTCTGACGGGACCATCTCGGTAGAAGGCGCGGTGGTGGAAAAGTTGAAGCTGGCGGAGTTTTCTCCAACTACAAATCTGACTGCTTTGGGCGAATCTACCTATACGGCGCCCGCGGGGTCGGCGCTGATTGCCGCCGGAACGACGGTGCATCAGGGCATGCTGGAGGGATCGAACGTGAGCCCGACGGAGGGCGTAGTGCAGTTAATTACGGTGCAGCGCAACGCGGAGATGATGGCGCGGGCGCTGACGGCGATCGACAGCCAACTGAATCAGACGGCGGTGCAGGATTTGCCGAAGGTCTAAATCCTACTTTGAAAAGTTTTCCAATCAACATTCCTTAACAAGAGAGAGGAATCTATGATTCGCGCGCTTTATACCGCCGCCAGCGGCATGACTGCTCAGGAACTGAACCTGGATAACATCGCCAACAATCTGGCGAACTCAAGTACGGCCGGCTTTCGCAGCCGCCGATTGCAGTTTGAAGATCTGATTTATCAGAACTTGATTATGCCGGGCGCGGCGGCGACGCAGCAAACCACGTTAGTGGCAGGGCTGCAGGTGGGCTTGGGAACGCGATCGGCGGCCTCTGAAGTGATTCAGTTACAAGGCGACTTCAGCCAGACCGGTAATCCTCTGGATCTCACGATCCAAGGGCAGGGATTTTTTCAGGTGCTGCTGCCTGACGGCCAGACGGCTTACACGCGCGCCGGAAGCTTTCACACCGATGGTCAGGGGAATCTGGTGACGCAGGATGGCAATCCGATTCAGCCTTCGATCACGATTCCGACGGGCGCGACTTCGGTGACGGTGGGCTCCGATGGAACGGTGAGCGTCACGCTGGCGGGTCAGACGGCGGCGCAGCAGGTGGGCGCGTTACAACTGGCGCTGTTCAACAATCCCGGCGGCCTGAACAGCACGGGAAGCAACTTGCTGTTGGCGACTACCGCGTCGGGAGATCCCATTGTCGGGCCGCCGGGCGGCAGCGAAGGCTTGGGCAGCGTAGTGCAGGGCATGCTTGAACAATCGAACGTGAGCGTGGTGACGGAGTTCGTGAACATGATCGTGGCGCAGCGTTCATATGAGGCCAGTTCGCGAGTAGTGAATGCCGCGGACCAGATGCTGCAGACCATCAACAACCTTGGCCGGTAAGAGCGTACTTCGTCGCGAGGTGAAGTTGCCATGAAAGCAGGCGCCGGGTGGATCGGTGGGATGTTTGTCTTCGTTCTGGCGCTCGGACGCTGCGCGGCTTTGCCCGCTTGCGCTGAAGTTGCGCTGCGAGCCAGCGTTGAGGTTGCCGACGGGACGTTCACACTTGCGGACCTGCTGGGAGGAAGGGTTTGTCGCGGAATGCGTGAGGCCGCCGCGCAGGTAAGTCTTGGGGTGGCGCCGCGGGCGGGAAGTACGCGCATGTTTGATGGGCAGCAGGTGCGCGCTCTGGTGGAGTCGCTGGCAAGCGACAAGTCTGACGGTCAGTCGGTCGCGAAGCCAGCGATCACGATGCAGATTCCCGAACGGGTCGTGGTGCGGCGCGCTGAAGTAATGAAGACTTGCGGGGAGATCGCGAAATCTCTGGCAAGTTCCGCACTCTGGCAGGAGGCCGATGGCAATGCCGTCCAGTTGCGGCAGCATCTGGATTGCGCCGCGGCCAGCGGCGTCCCGGAAGAAGCCGAGATTGAACTCGTTCGCGCAAATCGGAATCAAGTGCTGCAGCGCTGGGAGTTCTTGCTGCGCTGCACGAAGCCCGAAGCTTGTGTTCCGTTCATGGTTTGGGCCCATGAAGAAGAACCGCAGGCAGAAGGCGCGGCGCACAGGCGCGAGCTCGGATTGGGAGCTCCACTTAATCGGAAACCTTTGCTAGTCAAGCCTGGCCAGACCGCAACGCTTATATGGGATCAGGGCGGAATTCGCGCGGTGCTGCCGGTGACCTGCCTGGAAGCTGGAGAACTGGGCCAAGTGGTGCGAGTGCGGTTGAAGAATGTTGCGCGCACGCTGCGGGCCGAAGTGATGAGTGATGGCACGTTGCAGGTGAGGCTGTGAGCAGCAGGGTGAAGAAGGCCTGGTGGATTTTCGCAGCGGTAATTTTCGGACTTGTGATCGGCGCGAAGGCGAGTCCGAAGAAAAAAGATTCAGCTCCCAAGCGTGATGCGCTTAGCGAATATATCCAAAAGTTGAACGGTGCCGCGCCGCTTCGATCGGATACGACGCCGGGCAGTTTGTGGGTCGATAACGGACGGCTGGCCAACATGGTGGCCGATTACAAGGCTTCGCGGGTGGGCGATCTGGTGACCATCAGCATCTCGCAGAACTTGTCGTCGACAAGTACGGGCAATGTTGCCACCAGCCGCGCTTTTTCGGCGAGTTCTGGAATCAACGGATTGCCGGGAAAATTGAAGACCACCGGAATTGCCACGCTGTTTTCGCCAACCTCCGCTCAGGCTTTGACGGGCAAGGGCCAGTCCACTACGACCACGGCATTGACCACCACGCTCACGGGGCGAGTGGTCGCATTGTTGCCGAGCGGGACGCTGGTGATCGAGGCGGAGCGGCAGATTGTGATGAACCAGGAGCGCGAGACTGTGGTCCTGCGAGGGCTGGTTCGCCCGGGTGATATGGATGCCACGAACACAGTCACTTCGAATCAGGTGGGCAATCTTGAGGTGGAGGTGAAGGGCAAAGGCGTGATCAGTGAAAGCACGCGCGCGCCGAATCCGATCATGAAGTGGATATTGCGGGTGTTTAATTTCTAGGAGAGAGCATGCGTGGGAGAAATTTTCGCTCTGACTCTGGATCTGTATGGTTCTGGATAGCGATTGCATTGTGCCCGCTGTCCGGCGCCGCGGCTCAGAGCGCGATCCCAATAGTTTCTACGACTTCCACGACGTCTACGATTTCGAGGACTTCTGTCGTTTCTCCAGCTTCTCCGGTTTCTACGACTTCGGCGGAAAGCAATCACACAGTGCTGATCCGCGATGTGTCCACGGTAGAGGGAATTCGCTACAACTCGCTGATCGGTTACGGGCTGGTGGTGGGTCTGAAGGGCACGGGCGACAAGCAGCAGACGTATTTCACAATTCAGACTCTGGCCAGCATTCTGCAGCGCATGGGAGTGGAGATTCCGCCGTCGGTAGTGCAATCGACGGTGCAGGTGAAGAACGTGGCGGCGGTGTTTGTGACGGCGAATCTGCCTCCGTTTGCGCGGCCGGGGATGCCGCTCGATGTGATTGTTTCGTCCGCAGGAGATGCGCGCAGCCTCGAGGGCGGATTGCTGTTGCTGACTCCGATGTACGCCGCCGACGGCCAAGTGTATGCGGCGGCGCAAGGGCCATTGGTGGTTGGAGGTTATTCAGTGGGGTCGTCGGCCAACTCGAAGCAGGTGAACCATCCCACGGTCGGACGGATTCCGAATGGAGGATTGATTGAGCGCGACAGCTCGCTCGATCTGACCAAGCTGCAACATTTGTCTTTGCTGCTGAATGAGGCCAGTTTCACCACGGCGGAGGAAGTCGCGAGCGTGATCAATAAAGAGATGGAGACGCCGGCGGCCTCCGTGGTCGACAGCCGGCGGGTGGAAGTTCAAATGACGAATCCGAAGCCGGGGGATATGCCGGCGTTGATGGCGCGGCTGGAAAATCTTGAAGTCCGGGTGCACCGCAAAGCCAAGGTGGTGGTGAACGAACGCACCGGCACGGTGGTGATGGGCAAGGATGTACATCTGGGAGCAGTATCGATTCTGCACGGAACGTTTTCGATCGAGGTGACGACCATTTACGCAGCGTCGGAGCCTCATCCGCTGGCCGGCGGGCAGACCGAGGTGCTGCCCGAGACCAAGATCAAAGCGGTGGAGACTCCGGCGCGCAACGTCGAGCTGCACGAAGGAGCCAGCGTGGAGGAGTTGGTCACGCGCCTGCAGGCTATCGGAGCGACGGCGCGCGACGTGGTCTCGATTCTGCAGGCGATTAAAGCGGCGGGCGCGCTTGAGGCCGATCTGGAGGTTATCTGATGAGCATGATTGCCGGGGAATTTTCTCTTTCTGGGGCGGCGATGCTGCCGGCGGCGAGCCCGTCACTGGGCAAGGGCCAGAAGGCGGCGCGGGAGTTTGAGGCTCAATTGATCGGCCAGATGCTGGGATCGATGGAGAAGACTTTTGCCAATCTGCCGGGGCAAGGGGAGGTGGCGGGGGAGGATAACTACAACTATCTGGGCACGCAGGCACTGGCGTCGGCAATCGCGGCCGGAGGAGGATTGGGCATCGCGAAGCTGATCGGCCAGCATCTGGGTGGGGCGAAGGAGAACCCCGAAGGGGCACTCCCCGCGGTACGAAAACCTGCTTCGTCTGGCTAAAGTTTATATAAGTTACGCCGATAGAACAACATAAGCAAAGAAAGCCAAAAATCGATGCACGGGGAGGCCGGCCCATTAAAGTTTTTTAACTATCTGCCGATAGTTGAATTGCAGGGCAGGATTTGGGGAGGTAAGCCATCATGAGAATCGATTTCAATCCGGGAACGCAGCCGCTGCCAGAGAGCAGTCGAAGCTCGACTCAGAGTTCGCTGGCCAGCACGAGTGCGGCCGGCACAGCGGCCAGCAGCCCGCTGGGCGAGGATCAGGCCCAGTTTTCGGGCGCGCACGTACAGGTGCAGAGTTTGGTAGCGCAGGCCTTGCAGCTTCCTGAAATCCGGCAAGAGAAAGTCAATGCGCTCCGGCAGGCCGTGCTCGGCGGCAACTACCAACCCAGCTCCGAGAAGGTGGCGGAGGCGCTGTTTACACACTTGGTGGTCGAGCGCGCGGCGTAAGGCGATGGGGCTTGGCGGAAGAAGACAGATTCGGGGACTGCCTTTCGTGAAAGATCTCCGTGAAATGAAGACTGTGGAATGATTCCGTGGACAGAATCGAGCTGTCGGCAAATCTAGATCTCGGGCGCATCGAGCCGGTCGCAACGGCATCGGGTCCGGTTGCGGAACGGACTTCGCGAGAAGGCGAGCGCGGCAAAGCACGCCACCGGCCACCAGCCCACGCGGAGGAAGTAGCCGAAGAGCCGGGCGGGGAAGAGGGCGAGTTGCCCGAACATCGCATTGACAGCCTGGCTTGAAGTCGCTGAGATCGCGGTCTGAAATTTATTTGGCACGCTCTGGTCAATCTGCGTGCGAGTTTTGTGAGCGGAGCCATCTGAAAAATTATGTTGACTGAATTCACCGGCGCGACTTCTCTCTCACTAAAAAATTCGGCGTCAACGCCGAGGGACTCAGCGGCCGTGCGTCTCGGGCTGTTGGCCGCGTTGGAGGCGAGTTTGCTGGGCAGCCAGAAAGCTCTGGTTAGCCTTGACCTTGAGGGCATCCATCGAGGAACTCGGGAGCAAGTTGATCTGGTCGCGAAACTGGCGGCGACGTGGCCGCGCAGTACGGTTGGGCCGTCGAGTGTTCTGGCCCACGAACGCCGGCAGTGCGAACTTCGCACTCTGCAGGCGGCGCGAGTGCAAGCCGCACTGCTCTCGCGATTGCAAAGCAAGCTGCGAGTTATGGCCAATATGCTCGCTGGCCCCAGCGTTATTTACGGTCCGCTTGCGTGCTTTGGCTGGAAGCAGGTGCGGGGCTGGGATGGGATCGCGGCGGGGAAGAGCTGACCTATGTCGAGCCTGAATGCCAGCCTGGCGAGCGCTTTGAGTGGACTCTCGGCCGATCAGGGTGCGATCGCAGCGACCACGAACAATGTCGCGAACGTGAATACTCCGGGATACTCGCGGCAGGTGCCGGTGCTGGTGACGAGCGATCCGGTAGAGCTTGGTCAGCTTACCCTGGGCACCGGGGTGACGCTGCAGAGCATTCAAAGCATCCGCGACCCTCTGCTCGAAGCGCAGATTCAGCAACAGAGTCAGGGGCAAGGGCAGTACAGCACGCTGGCTGCGGCGCTGCAGCAGACCCAGGTAAGCTTTACCTCGAGCAGCGGCGACATTGGGACGCAGATCTCGAATTTTTTCGGCAGCGTCAATCAGCTTGCGACCAACCCCTCGGATTTATCACTGCGGCAGGGCGTACTGACGGCCGCGGGGAACCTGGCCACGAGTTTCAATAACACCGCCAACAATCTAAGCCAGCAGCAGAACAACCTTGATTTGACTGTGGTGCAGACGGTTGGGCAAGTCAACCAGCTCACCGGGCAGATCGCGACACTCAACAACCAGATCAGCAATCTTACGAACCTGGGCGAAAGCGCGGGAAGCTTCATCGACCAGCGTCAGCTGGCGATTGACCAGCTGTCATCTCTGGTAAATGTTTCGGTCATTCCGAGCGACAACAGCCTTACGCTGACCACGGGCAACGGCTCTCCGCTGGTGGTCGGGCAGCAGAGCTTTCAACTGCAGACCCAGGTCGAACCTTCCGGCTTGCACGACATCACCGCGCAGGGAAAAGACATCACGAGCCAAATTACCTCCGGTCAGCTGGGGGGCACGTTGCAGGCTCGCGATCAGCAGATTGCCGGCATTAAGAGCCAACTCGATACCTTGGCCGCAGGGCTGGCGACGGCAGTGAATACGGTGCAGGCGAACGGGTTTGATCTCAACGGAGTTGCAGGGACCAATCTATTCACTCCTCCGCCGGTTGGCGGGATTGGAGCCGCGTCGAGTCTTTCCGTCGCGATCACTGACCCCTCGCTGATTGCCGCCAGCTCTGACGGCAACTCGGGCAGCAACGGCAACGCCCAAGCTTTGTACGCCTTGAGCAGCCAGAGCATCATCGCCGGGCAGAGCCCGGCGGATTATTACTCCGGGGTCGTATTCAACGTGGGCAACGATGCCTCGAGTGCATCAGCTGAGCAGAGCGCCTCCGCATTGGTATTGCAGCAACTCAACGACCAGCGATCTTCGGTTTCAGGAGTCTCGCTCGATGAGGAGGCGGCCAACCTGGTGCAGTACCAGAATGCCTACAGCGCTTCGGCGCACGTCATCACCACAATTAACGACATGCTGTATACGGCAATCAACATGGGCACTCTTACCGGCTAACCCGACTGGATAAACCACTATGCGCGTAAATCCGCTTCCCAATCCCGACCTGCTGGCCGCAATCGAAAACACGCAGCAGCAAATCCAGAGCGACGAACTGCAGATTTCCAGCGGCCGCAGCGTCAATGTTCCTTCGGACAATCCCGCCGCAGCCGCGCTACTGGCGCAAAATGCCGACCAGATTGCGCAGACCGATCAGTTCCAGCGCAGCCTGGGCAGCGTGCAGGGCGAGATTCAGAATGCCGATTCCACTCTTAACTCCGTGATTACTTCATTGCAGCAGGCCATCAGCCTGGGCGTAGAAGGCGCCAACGGCACGGTGAACTCCACCGATCGCGCGGCGATTGTGGTGCAGGTGCAGGGCATTCAGAGCCAGTTGCTTAGTCTGGCCAACCTCACCTACCAGGGCAATTATGTATTTGGTGGAACCGAGACCCAAACTACTCCTTATGTGCTGGATGCGACCTCCTCATCCGGAGTGCTCTATCAGGGCAACACGGGAGTCAACCAGATCAGCCTGGGAAATAACTTTGCCCTGCAAACCAACCTGCCGGGTTCGCAGATATTTTCCTCGCCGGGCGGTGATTTGTTTCAGAGCATTCAGGATCTCATCACTAGTTTGCAGAGCAACAACACCAGCAGCATCGGCACTGCAGTCAACGAACTCTCGAACGCTTCGAACCACGTCAACGCGCAGGCGGTATTTTACGGCAATGCGCTAAACCAGCTCACCTCGCAGAGCACTTACCTCGACACGGAGAGTACGCAATTGGCGCAGCAGCAAGATACCGAGGGCGCCGCGAACTTGCCGGCCGTGATCACGAATCTGACTACGTCTCAGACCTCTTTGCAGGCAACGCTGGCATCCATCGCACAAACCTCGCAGACCAATCTGTTCAGCTATCTGAAATAGGCGGCGGCTGGCGTTGTGGCGCTTCAAGCAGAAAGCAGATTCCCTTCGCTTTAAGGCAGGCTCTCCCGTCCGCTTCGCTCGCGCGTCGGAATGACAAGGCGGGTGCTTTGCTTGTGCGTTAAATGACGACGGGTACGCTCGGGGGACGCAATGACAAGATTTCGAGCGAGAGTGCAGCCGCGACTACAGAGTTTGGCGGGAGGCGGAGGCCCAGGCGGCTGCGGAATTGACCCGGGCGCGATGGGCCTCGATGCGGGCGCGCTCGGCGATTAGTTGACTGTGAATCACGGGAAGGATTTCGCGCAGGCGTTCCACGTTGCCACGGTAGTTTTCGATAGCCTGATCGAGTTCGGGATCGTCGCCCTTAGGAGGAATGGGGCGTTCGCGCAGATTGGCGCCGGCGCTGAGCAGTTCGGAGAGCAGCGCGGCCATTTGCTCGGGACTAGCAACCGCAGACTGGCCAATTTGGGCGCACATGGCGTCTAGGCAAGAGAGCAGGTGTCGGTTGATTTCCAGCAGATTTTGCGATCGTGAAGGCATCAGGCGCTCCAGTCAGCGGTAGCAGTTGAAGGCGAGGAATGGGCCGGACCCACTTGACGGGGCTCCGCGGAGCGCGTGCTGGTATCGGTGGCGCGCTCTACCTCAATCCAGGCTTCGTGCACCGTCGAGAGTTGGGCAATTTGCTGTTCGAGAATTCGCGCGGACTGTTTCTGCTGTGCTTCGATGAGGCCGCGGCGCACCACACCGTAGAATTTCGCGAGGTTGCGGGCAACGTCACCGCCGCGATTCATGTCGAGAGTTCCCTCGAGCTGAGCAATCACCAGGAGAGCGTGATTGATATGGCAGGTGCGGGCTTCGATCTTGCCGTTGTCCAGTGCGAGCGCGGCGCGGCGGAGGTCTTCGATGGCTTGTTCGTAAAGACAGAGGACGAGGCGCACTGGGCTTGCGCCCCTTGCTGCGGCCTCGCGATAGTAAGTTTTTGCGTCCATGGTTTTAGAGCCCCGAAGTGAGAGTTGGAGAACTCGAAACTGTGCTCGAAGAGCTACCCGACCCGCCAATCGATCCAAGCGTTTCGGTCACCAACTGCAGGAGCAGAGGATAAGCCTGCAGCGAGGCGTTGACCTTGTTGTACTGGGAGGTCAAGGCAGTAGTCTCGGTGGTCAACTGGGTTTCGAAGTTCGTAATGGTGGTGGTAAGGTCGGCGTTTTCCGCCTGGTTTTGCGCCAAATCCACGTTAAGAGGCCCAGACTTGGGAGCGGTCAAGTTGGTGAGGTCGGCGTTGAAGTTGGTAGCGAAGCCGGTCCCAGCAGCATTTTGAAAGAAGTTTTGTACTGCGGCCGGATTGCTGGCAAGGACCGCGGCAAAAGTTTGACCGCTAGGGGTGAGTCCCAGAGACAGCGTGCCATCGTCGGCCTGGTTAATACCCAACGCGGCAAGGTTCACGAGCCCGCTGTTGCCACCGATGGCGTAGGAGGAATCGGTCAGCAGGCTGGATTGCAACGATCGCAGGGAGATATCGCCTTCGAGAGGAGGCGCGGGAATCGAGCCGGTAGGATCGACCACGTATTGGGTGTTGATGGTGCTGATTACGGTGTTGTAGGCGGAGATGAAGTTGTTGACCGCGTTGGTGATCTGGCCTTGATCCGGCGCCACCGTGAGTTGCACTTGAGTGTCCGGAGATTGACTCTGGAGAGTGAGTGTGACTCCTTGAATGACCCCGCTCACGATGTTGGTGGCGCTACTGAAAGGAATGCCATCGATGCTCAGCACCGCATTGGCGCCACCCAGCGGCGCGGCGAAGGTCAATGTGGTATTGGTGTTGGCGGCAACGGACAATGCGCCAGCTGCCCCCGAGTTCTGGCTCTGTAGTGATAGACGCGAACCGCTGCCATCGCTCACTACTGTCGCGGTCACTCCCCAGTTATTCGCGGAGCTTTGTTTGGTGATATAGCTGGCAAGAGTGGCGAGGGTGTCATTGGTGCCTTGGGTGATCGCTATGTCGTGAGTGCTCCCGCTGGCCCCGCCCACCTGTATCTGAATGTCGCCCGTGGTGCCCGAAGCCAGAAAAGATGTGGTGGCTCCGGCCGCGAAGGCATTGGTGTAGAGGGAACCTGTGGTGGCGAGGCTGGTGACGACGATCTGGTGAGTTCCGGAGACGGCGGTGCTGTTCGCCGTAGCTGTGACGATGCCCTGCTGGGAAGAGTTTGCCGCCTGGGCAGTAAGAGCACCGGTGGGGCTGGACAGCGCGGCCACCGCAGTTTGCAGATTGACGAGATTATTTTCCTCCCCTTCGAGCAATCCATCCTGGGTTGCGAAAGAGGTTTGCTGCGCTTGCCAAATCGATAGTTGACCGCTCTGCTCGCCGATGATCTGCTGCACCACAGTGCTTACGTTAATGCCTTGCCCGGAAAGGATGGTCGAGGGATTTAAGCTTACGCCCATAATATTTGCCTCCTGCGATCACAACTTGCTCTTGGTCGCGCTCTCCTCGGCCAGGCTCTGAGAAATCTCGCGAGCAATCGTGAGCATCTGCTCGCTGGGAACTTGAACAATCAAGCTGCCATTCTGGGTAACAAACTGGTAGACCGCGACCTCGCCCGGGGGTTCGAACTGCACTTTGACTTCATCTTGGGGGTCGACCGCGCCCGCCGGAGCGCTTTGTTGTTCGGCAGCTTTCCCGTAGGAATCTTGTCCCGATCCGGGAAGCACAGGGGCGTTGGCGCGCGCATCTCCCGACACTTCTCCCGGCTCGACTTGAGTCTCTGTCGAGGCAGGAATCCTGAGTGCGGGACCCACGCTCATGGCCGAGCCTCCCAGGTTGAAGTCGGAAGGAGGCAGGCTCGACCGCCTCCTTCCGAGTTGGGCTCACGCTACGGGCTTATTGCAACAGTTTCAATACTAGTTGCTGTTGTTGGTTGGCCTGAGCCAGAGCGGAGATGCCGGTCTGTTCCAGGATCGAGTATTTGGTCAGGGACGCCACTACCGTCGGAATGTCAGCGGCGGTGATGGTGTTTTCGGCTGAGGTCAGGTTCTGCACCTGACTGTTAATGACGTTACTGGCTGCGGTGAGCCGGTTGACGCTGGCGCCGAGCGTGCCGCGTACGCTGGCTACGTTGGAGATCGCGGAGTTGATCAGGATAAGCGCCGACTGAGCGTCACCCTGGGTGGTCAAATCCGTAGTCGCCAGGTCAACAGCCTGGAGGCCGCTGCCGTTGGTGATTCCTGTGGTCGCCAATCCGCCGATGGTGACTGCGATCTGCGCCGATCCAATGGCGGTCGAATCGCTAAGGAAGATGTTGGTGACGGTGGAGGCACTCGTGCTTGGGTTGGCGAAGGTTCCGAGTTTAACTTCACTCGTTCCCGACGTCGTTCCCACAGCGATGTTGCCGTTGTTGTTGGGGTCGGTGACGACCAGAGCACCGCTGGAATTGAGAAAGGCTCCCAGGCCGGCTAGATCTCCGGTGGTACCGCTGGCTGGCGTGTTAATGGCGTTCAAGAGATCACCGACGGTCTCGAGGCCGGGAGTCGATGTGTTGGCAGTGAAGGTGAAAGCCTTTCCGCCTGCGGTGAAGGTGGTGACATCTCCATTGGTTAAAAGAGTGCCCGTAGTCAGACCGGTGATGCTTCCGACTAACGAGTTGGTGTTGGTAGTTGCCGTTCCCGTGCTGTTGGGGGTGGTGAATTTCGTGGGAGAGCCTGCCACCACCGCTCCCAGGAGCGCATCGGTGGTACTGACGGTTAGGTCGCCGCGGCCCTGAGGATCGCTGACTACCAATTGGCCGCCGACTACGGTCGCTTTCGCGCCGACGGTGGTGTCGGCGTTAATCGCGTTCACCAGGCTCTGCACGGTGGAGGTAGTGGTAGCGTTGGTGGCAAACGTGCCCAGCGTTGGATTGGTGTTGGCAGGGAGGATCAACTGCTGGGCACCCGCGCCAGCACCTACGGCGTAAGTGCCGTCAGTCGGCACCGCATGATATAGGACTGCAGCGGTGGTCCCGCTGATGACATCGGTGCCGGTGGTCTGAGTGAGGGTTACAGGTGCGCCTTCGTTATTGACGACCTCCAGTTCGCTGGTCCCAGCCAGTCCTACTCCGGTGGTCGCGAAGGTGGCAGTGTAGCCGCCGTGGTTGCCGGTATCGTTGCCAGCGACGGTCCAGTTGCCTGTGGTGACGCCGGCATTGATAGCAGCCAACAGTCCGCCCACCGTGTCTGCCGCTCCTGCAGTGTAGGTAGTGGTTTTGCCGCCGCGCGTCAGCACAACTACGTCGTTGATGGCGGTTACGGTGCCGGTTGCAAGGCCAGCTCCTGTGGCGGTGGTCACCTGCGAATTGGGATTGGGGGTGCCCGACTCAGTGACAGCCAGGTTGCCGGCGTTGGTAGTGTCAACGACCTGAATGTTTCCACCCGTGAGGCTGGCAGTTAAGCCCGTGGCGGCGGCGCCACCGACGGTAATGCCGGCGATACCAGTGCTCGAGGTGCCGGTGTTAATGGCAGCTAACAGAGCAGTAACGGTCGAGCCAGCAGAGCCAGCGGTGTAGGTGGTGGTATTGCCGCCTCTGGAGATGGAAACGACATCGCCCGCGCCAACAGTGCTTCCGCCAACAAGGCCGCCGGTGTTGCCGGTGACGACGTTGGGATTGACGCCGAGAGTCTCAACCGCGGTAAACGACGCAGCGGCGGAGGCATCGGTAAGGACCAGGTTCCCATTCGACAGAGCAGCGGTTAATTGCGTGCCAGCGGTTGCGCCGGCGGCCCCGTAGGCTACAGTGATGCCGCTTGTGCCCGGCACCGCGCCTTGATTGGTGTTCGTATTGATGGCAGCTTCCAACTGGGCGAGGGTAGCGCCGCCGGAGCCTGTCGTATAGGTGACGCTGTTGCCGGCGCCGGTGCGGGTAATGGTTAGAACGGCGCTGTCGGTAAGATTGGTGGCGGCCGTAAAGTTTTGCCCGGTGGTGGCTACCTGGCCGGTAGTGGTTGCGTTGGTTTCGACCACGCCCAGGTCGTTGTTGTTGTTGAGATCGCTAATCTGCAGGGCTCCGCCACCGGTCAGCTGAGCCGAGTATCCGGTGTGGGTTGCGTCGGTGCCGGTGACCGAAAAGGCCGCGGTCGTCGCGCCGCCATTGATGGCGGTTTCGAGGGCTCCGACCGTGGTTGCGGCTAACGCGGTGTAGATTGTGGTCCCGGTGGCGCGTGTCGAGGTCACGACTGCGCCACTATTAAGAACGCTGCCTGCGGTGAGGCCCGTGCCGCCGCCCGTCACCTCGTTCAGGTTTGCTCCAGTCGTGGTGCCGGCGGTAAAGGTAAAGGTAACGCCGCCCGCCTGAACCAGCGTAACGCTGCCGTTCGTGAGCGAGGTGTTCAGATTGATGGGAGCGGTGGTGGCACTGTTGGCGCTATCGGCGGCATTCAGATTCGGCGTGGTGCCGCTCTGGAAGACCGACTGACCATTATAAGTTGTAGCGGTGCCGATCTGATTAATTTCCGAAAGGATGGACGCATACTGCGCCTGAATGGCGGTGCGTTGTCCGTTCGAAACCGTGCCCGTGGCCGATTCCGTGGCCAGCGTGACGGCGGTGTTCAGCAGGTTTGTGACCTGAGCCAGCGCGCCATCGGCCAACTGCAATTCACCCACGCCGTTATTCGCGTTGGAGACGGATTGAGTGAGAGCGCTGATGTTGGCCTGTAATCCATTTGCGATGGAGAGACCCGCGGGATCATCGGCTCCGCTGTTGATGCGCGATCCAGAGGACAACTGTTGAAGTGTATTGCCCAAAGCGCTGGCAGTGAGAGTGAGTTCGTTTTCTGCTGAAAGTGATGGAATGTTATTCAGGACTCCGATAGGCATTGTAGTGCTCCTTGTTTGAGTTGGTCCCGGCTACTTTGGAACCGTCTCCGCGCTAACATCTCTGCGGAGTTCCTGTCCCACTTCTTGCTTACGGAACCCGAATTACAACTGATTGTCCATCGGCAGTTGACACGTTCCCTTTAGTGCGAGTTCCCGAGTCAAGCGCCGAAGGTTGTGGCTCTTTGGTAACGGAGCGGCATTCGCAGGCAACACAAGCCTCAACTGCGCTTCGCCGATACCTAGACTTAGAGGCCTGTGTGCTCGCCGAGTGATCGCAGCGAGAAGCACATATATATGGAGGGAACAATATGATCCGGCTCACGCGACTGAACCGTCAGCCCATGATTGTGAACTCCGACCTGATCAAGTTTGTGGAGCAGTCTCCTGACACACTGATCACACTGATCACGGGAGAGAAAATCGTGGTGCAGGAGACGCCCGACGAAGTATTGGCGCTGTTGATCATATTTCGCCGGTCGGTGTTACAGGGTTTGTCCTTAACTTGGGATAGTTCGTGGGACAGTTCCGCAGCGCACATCTTGCCGTCGCGACCTGCCGTGGCCGGCCGGCGTGTGCCGGAGAAATGAGCCGGGGTGCGAATCGATAAAGCCAGCGTCGGCGGGATCCTCTTGGCGGCGGGAGGAATTCTTGCCGGACTGCTGCTGGAAGGTGGGAATCTACGCCAGATTCTGCAACCCACAGCGGCGATGATCGTCTTCGGAGGAACGCTGGGAGCAGTACTACTGCAATTTCCTTTGTCCATTATTTTTCTGGCCGTGCGGCAACTTGGTTCCGTCTTCGTGAATAGGGCGGGAGGACAGGAAGCGCAAATTCGCCAGTTAGTGGAGTTTGCCAGGAAGGCGCGGCGGGAGGGCATAATCTCGCTCGATGCGGAGTTGCCTGAGATTGCAGACCCGTTTCTGCAGCGATCGTTGATGCTGGCGGTGGACGGAACCGAACCGCAGGAATTGCGCAAGATTATGGAGCTCGAACTGGACAACCAGTCGGAGTACGAAGAGCAAGCGCCGCATGTATTCGAGTCCGCAGGAGGCTTCGCACCGACCGTGGGGATTATTGGAGCGGTGCTGGGATTAATTCAGGTGATGCAGCACCTGGACAAAATTGATGAAGTGGGCAAAGGTATCGCTGTCGCGTTCGTGGCGACAATCTACGGAGTGGGCTCGGCCAATCTTATTTATCTGCCGATCGCGGGCAAGATGAAGATCCGCATTCGCGAAGAGCAGATCAGGCGCGAGATGACCCTCGAGGGGGTGGCGTCGATTCTCGAGGGCATGAACCCGCGCATGTTGCAGACGAAGCTGCTGGGGTTTCTGGTAGAAGCCGATGAGCCTGCCGACGATGCTGCGGGCCATGCTACGGAACAAGCGGAGCAAACCGAAGAGGCGGCCGAATGAGCCGCAGACGCAAGCGCACGCGGGCCCATACCAACCACGAACGGTGGTTGGTATCCTATGCCGATTTCATCACCTTATTATTTGCCTTCTTTGTGGTGCTTTATGCCTCGTCGCAGGTGGACCATCGAAAAGTAGGCAAACTTGCGGTTGCGATTCAAGTGGCCTTTCAGGAGTTGGGAGTGTTTTCCCCAAACACCGTGCGGATTCCACTCGACCGCAACGAACCTTTGCCTTTGGCCGCGGTGGAAGCGATCGAGAAGGTTAAACAGAAAGCTCAACTTGGGCTTAATGCTGCGCCGAAGGATTTATTGCCGGGCGAGTCTGACTCGGATCCTGCCAATGAAAGTGACCTCGCCACGTTGCAGAAAGAGTTGCAGGATGCTCTGCACAACGAGATTGCCTTGCACGAAATTTCCTTGCACCGCGAAACCGAGGGGCTGGTGATAAGCCTGAAGGAATTCGGTTTCTTTGACAGCGGTTCGGTGGCGCTCAAACCAGAGTCTCTGCCGGCGCTGGATCGCATTGCTTCCATCCTCGCCATACGCATCTGCCGATTACGCATTGAAGGCCATACCGATAATGTTCCGATCCACACGGCGCAACTGGAATCCAACTGGGAACTCTCGACGGCACGGGCGACCGAACTGGTTCGTGTCCTTATTATGCGTTATCGATTCGCGCCGGAGCGGTTATCGGCGGCTGGGTATGCGCAGTACCATCCCATCGCGAGTAATGCTACGGCGCAGGGGCGGGCGCAAAATCGGCGTGTGGATATTGTTATTTTGGGCGCGCAATCGGTTGCAGCGGCGGTCAGTCTTGCGCCTGCCAAAGCGGAGGATCCCGTTGGGGACAAGCCCTCGGCCTCGCCGGAATAAATCCACGCTGCGCCTGAATTCGTGACGCACAACGCACCCTTTTGCGGTACGGCCGAAGTGGCACCCTGATACGAATCACTCACCCTCCGATCTTAAAGTATTCAGGAGCATAGCCGATAAGCTCTCTAGCTGGGCGCGCCCTTGCATCCAACATCCTTACCCGAAGAGATTTCATTAAGAGGGCTTAATTTGTGGGACGTGCGGGGATCGACGCATGCATAGATTTCGGCTACGCCGACGATTTGAAAGGCATGCGGCGTGACTTCTACGTCTTCGCCGCAAGCTGCTCCTAACTTAGCGGGACCACCGGATCCCGATCTCGTGGGCATCCGCGAGTTGGTTTATAGGGCAGCGGGGATCTTTCATCCTGACAACAAGCTCAAGCTGCTGGAAGAGCGTTGTGGGCGCCGAATGAAAGAGCTGCAAGTGGGAACCCTGCACGAATATTTCGCATACCTCACCAGCGGTCCGAGGCGGCAAGCGGAGCTGATGGCTTTGCTGAATGAAATCACCATCGGTGAGACCTGCTTCTTCCGCAATCTTCCGCAGCTGGAAGCCTTGCGCCGGATCGTGATTCCGAAGATCGTCGAGGCTAGAACGAGGCTTTCCACATTGCATTCGGCCAACCGCGAGTTGCGCGTGTGGAGCGCCGGCTGCTCCACCGGAGAAGAACCTTACACGCTGCGCATGGTTCTGCATGAAGATGAGGAGGATCGGCTTAAAGATTGGACGATCGAGATTCTGGCCACGGATCTCAACGAGCGCTCTCTGGCTCACGCCAAAGAGGCCGTCTACGACAACTACAGCACTCGCAACCTTACTTCGGGCTACCGGACAAAATATTTTCTTCCGCACGGCGACGATCTGGAGGTGAATTCTTTGGGCCGCGCCGGTGTCAGTTTCAGCCGGCTGAACTTGTCCAACGATGCCCGTATGACGTTCATGAAGGGACTGGACGCTATCTTCTGCTGCAACGTGCTGATCTACTTCGATCTGGCTTCGAAGCGGCGGGTCATTCAGCATTTCTTGAGTAATCTGTTGCCGCACGGATATCTCTTTCTCGGCCAAGCCGAGTCGCTTTACGGCGTAAATGACGGTTTTCAGCTCGTACATCTTCCTGGGACCACCGCTTACCGGAAAAACCAAGGAAGGGCCGCAGGGGGTGCGTCGAAGTGACCACAGTTGCGGTGACGAAGCGGGTCTTGCTGCACCGGCTGGAAGATTTGCGCCAGATTCCAACCGTGCCCGCGGTGCTGGGACCCTTGCTTCGGCAATTGCAGCAGCCGGTCGAGCAAGTCGACATGCAAACCATCACGCGTCTCCTGGAGCAGGATGAATCTCTGGCGGCACAGTGCCTGCACATGGCGAATTCGCCGCTGTTTGGGCGCTGGCAAAAAGTGGAATCGCTGCGCGCCGCGGTGGTGAGTTTGGGACTTCATCATGTGGGCGATATCGCGATGTCGTGCAGCGTGCTGAATCTCTTGCCAAAGGGCAAAACCGGCATGGATCCTGTGTTTTTTTGGGAGCACTCGCTGGGCTGTGCCCTGGTTTGCCGCCACTTGGCGCGGCAACTCAAACTGGGTGATCCGGGAAAGGCCTACCTCGCCGGTTTGCTGCACGACCTGGGAATCATCGTGAACCTGTGGGTCTTGCCCGAGGAGTTTCGTGCGAGTTTCGACCTGGCCAAAGCCGAGGCGATCCCGCTGCACGAAGCGGAACAAAGAACGCTGGGCTTCACGCACTGCGAGAGCGGACGCCTGTTGGCCGAGCGCTGGGGGCTCGCTCAGGATCTAACCGAAGCTGTGACTCATCACCATTCGCCGGAGAATTCATCGCAGCACCGAGAGTTGGTTGCGCTGGTGCACATCGCGGATCTGCTTTGCCGCATGAGCGGCCTGAACTACGGATATGTGGAGGATCGGCAAGTGACGCTGTACGAAGACGCTGGATTTACTTTTCTCGCTGGAAATTCAACCTCACTAAAACACTTTGACTGGGCGCGCCTTACCTTCGAACTGGAGGCGTATCTCGAAGAAGTACACAGTCTGGTCCAAACGATTTACCGCTCGTGAGCAATCAAAATAAGAAACCGCCGACGCGAGTGCTAATTGTCGATGACAGCGCCTTCATGAGAATGGCGCTCTCCCGGATGGTCTCCTCCGATGCCGAACTTTCGGTTGTGGGCACGGCGAGCGACGGAAACGAAGCTCTGCAAAGGATCAAGTCCCTCGATCCTGAAGTTGTGACTCTCGACGTGGAGATGCCGGTCTTGAATGGCGTGCAGACACTGCGCCGCATCATGGCTGAGTTTCCGCGGCCCGTCATTATGGTGAGCTCCGTGACAGAGAGGGATGCGGGAATTACCTTCGATGCGCTTGCGGCCGGGGCCTTCGACTATGTGCCTAAGAATCTGTCCCCGGCCTCACTGGACATCCTGCATATTCGTGAAGATCTGCTGGCGAAGATTAAAGCAGCCGCGGAAGCGCGGCACGCCCGCGAGGATCGCGAACTTCTGCGGAGACCGCCGGTCTCTGTCTGCCGGTCGACCGAGAAGGCTTACGCCGGTCTCCCGGCTATCGTTGCGGTTGGAATTTCCACAGGAGGCCCAAGCGCATTGGAAGAGATTTTTCCCAAACTTCCCAAAGAACTTGCAGTGCCAATTCTGGTGGTGCAGCACATGCCCATCGGCTTTACCGCGCCTTTTGCGAGCCGGCTAAACCAGCGATGCGTTGTCCCGGTGCGCGAGGCATCACGGGGTGAGAAAGTGCAACCGGGCATGGTCTACATTGCACCGGCAGGCGCCCACATGACTGTGGATCGATCCACGGAGTCGCGTACCGTAATCGTTCTCTCTGACCAACCTCATGATCAGCCACATACGCCCTCGATCGACGTCCTGATGCAATCCATCGCCTCAGCCTTTGGAGCATCGGCCATGGGCATCATCATGACGGGAATGGGAGCCGATGGGGCGCAAGGAATGAAAGCCATTCACGAAGCAGGCGGCTTTACGGTGGGGCAGGATGCGTGGAGTTGCGCTGTCTACGGAATGCCGCGGGTATGTGCGGAAATGGGGATTCTCAATCGAGTGGTGCCGCTGGCGGGGATCGTCCCGGAAATCCTGCACGTTACGCAACCCCGCAAAAGGAGCGCGAGTTGAGGCCGCCGCGGTTGGCCGAAAACCTCATGCGAACGAACTTAGATCCAGCGCCGCACGCACTTTTCGCAAGAGCATTTCGGCGCTGAAAGGCTTCGCCAAGTCGGCCCGGTCGCAGGCGAATCGATTGCAGCAGGCCAAGTGTTCGGCGCAACCCGTCATTAGGAGAATTTTCCCGCCTGGGCACATGGCCACGAATTCTTTGGAGAGTTCGTAGCCGCTCTTTCCCGGCAGCAGCACATCGGCCAGCAGTAGATCCACGAACTCCGAGTCCCGACCTTGCATTTCTAAACTCTTCCAGGCTTCTGCTGCGGTCGCGGCGAGAGTGACTCGGTAGCCGGCCGACTCCAGAACTTCCGCGGTCACCACTCGTACAAAGGCTTCATCTTCCACGAGCAGGATGGTCTCGCCTGTTGCAGTGGATTCAGAAAATGTGGCGCCAAGTATCGCTTCTACGAGTGCGGCTGAAGCGACGCTGGGCAAAACGATTGATCCACTGACTCCGATGGTTTCGTTGACCATCTTCTCCTCGGCCATCTTATGAATTTCGGTTGCTAAAGCTTGAGGGCATGGTTCTGCAGCAGCTTTCGTACCATACGGTCTCTCACTCCTAACCATCTGCAATTCCATGAAAACAATCACTCAACTGAACGGGATCAAGCCTGAATTAAGGTTTTCTTACCCAGCACAAACGCCCATTTCAGAACTCGTAGGGGAACGAGTCCGAATTTGGGAGGAGTCCTTACTTTGGGTGAGTGAGGATGGTGCCATTCGGATCGAGTAAGAGTTTGCGGGTTCCCAGCGGCGCAGACAGCCGGAAGGAGGATTCTGCGCCAGCGGCGAAGACCCGGCCTAGCAGGATGGGCGCTTTGCCGGTTATAACAGCATAGAGAGGAACTGAGGTTACAAGGTCTTCTGGTGCGTCTTTTTGGCGTATCACCCCCGTCACGACGACTTCGTTTGCTTTGGGCGCGAACTTCACCGCTTGCAATTCGAGCTTGGGAAGAGAAGTGCCGTTCACCCATCCTTCAAGAAACCAGTCGAGCGAGGCTTTGCCTTCGTAGCGCAAAGATGCCGGCAGATTCTCCGCAAAAACCGACAGCAGTTGCCTGGTACTTATAGTCTTGCCCTGGTAGCGTTCGCGCAATTTGCGCAACGATCGCAGGAAAGGTTCTTCTTCGCCGCCCGGCATTGATACGTTTCGCTGCTGGGCGGCGGCATCCAGCATCATGGAACGCAACATGTGAAACAACCAAGTGCCACGGCCATAGGTAACGATTCGATACGCTTCGGGAAACTTCGACGAAAGCAAACGGTTTCCCAAAGTGACAGGGCCAGCATCCTTGGGAAGATTGCCGGCTTTATCTGCCTCCACCAAATCCTGCTTGTACTTTTCCATGATCTGGCGAAAGGCGGCAGGGTTCTTTTCTTGCAGCATCATCAGCGAGCAGTAATTGGCCAGACCCTCAGAAAACCATTGATCGCGATAGGAACTCCATGTGACCAGGTCCCCCCACCACTGGTGGGCTGCTTCGTGGGCTGGGATCTGGTGATCGAGGGTGTGGGAAGCGCTGGTATGGAGCGTTTCGCTTTCTTCGGCTGTGAGGAAAGCGTACGAGGACAAAAATATCAGGCCTGGCCATCCCTGGCTGTCCCTTCCAGGCAACTGGGTCAAAGCGAGTTTGCTGTAAGGAAATGGACCGAAATGCTCGGCATAGTAGCGTATGGACTGCGCTGTCGCCTCGGCGACATCCATGGCATTGCGCGCCGGTGAGGGAGAAAGGGGAATGACGGGGATGGGGAGCATGATGCCTGGCCGTGCCGCTGGGTTCGTTGGCGCGGCTTGGGGCGAAGCCTTGGGAAAGTCGCGTTCGACGCCAGCCGTAGCGTACGTTTCGACCATCACATTGCCGGCTTGTGTAGCCGCGCGAACATATTTGCCCAAGTCGAATCCTGCAACCGGTATCGGCCTTTCAGAAACCCAGCGAGAGACTTGATCTTCGCCGGCATCCTGCGTGGATACGGCTGCAGGCTTGCCGGTGGCGACCAGGGTCCAACCCGGAGGGTAGCGAAAGGTGAGATCGAAATCTGCCATCACCAGGCCCCGATTGGGATACCAGTTTCCGCGCGCACCCACATAAAGCAGGCCCGGACCAGCCTCAGCCAGCACTTCTCCGGCATAGACGAAGCGAAGGTTGATTTTCTTTCCCTTTTGCGCAGGCTCGGGCAGAACCACGGCCACGAGATCGTTGCCGCTGCGAGCCAGCTGCGTGCCCTCCACTGCCGGATTTTGAATGAACTCGACCGCTTTGCCCTCCGCCTCTACGCTCTGAATTTGCAGGTAGCGCGATAGCTCGAAGACCAGGCTGCGCGAGCCGCCACGCAGCACTTCGAGTTGCATCTTCACTTCCGCATCCAACTCCTTGGGAGGTTTAACCCGAGCGTTGACCAGGTAATTGCGAACTCGAACTGGATCTTCTTGAGGTCCGGTTCCTTCCAGCAGAGTTGGAGGGGAGTCTTCCGCTAGCGCTTTGCGCGCGCCTGCATCTTCGATCGCAAAGGAAGTCCAGACGTTGAAATAGAGGTTGCCGTCCGGTGAGTTCCTGGCTTGTCCCGCTTCCACCTGCTCCCCGGCGGTTGCGTCAAAGAAAATGTCGAAAGCGCCGAGAGTGTTGCCTTGCAGACGCGCATGCAGCACGCGATCGGCGGAATCATTGGTAGTGGTGGCCGAACTATTTCCGGTTGTCGAGCCACCGCGTGGGAGCATTCTGCTGAAGGTGGAGAGCAGCCTCATGGCATCAGCATGGGCCAGAGAGCGCGCAGTGTCGTTCCATCGCGCCACAAATTCCGCGGCGTCCTGTGGCGCTCTGAGACCCGGTTGCAACTGGGCGGCGGTGTCATCGTTGAAACGGAAGTAGGCGGTGCTGAAGCGCTCTTCGAGGATAGCCATTCCGGTGAACAGGCTCATCGACTTTCGTTCGACGTCGTTGGGCGGGGCGAGCAGCACTTCTCCATCGCCTTCGAAAAATGCGCCCGTAATTTTTCCCATTACATCCTGGGTGAAGGCGATGGTGCCGTCCTCGAGCGTGATATGGATCGCGGGTCTGTCCAGTGAAATTTCTCGCACACGAAAAACTCGCGTGGGATCGAGGCCTACATTATTGAGTTGCAGGTAGAGTGACTTAGCCGGGCCCGGTTCGCGATTGTCGGTGGAGGGCGTATCGGCGCTCGCTGCTACGCAGCACAACAGTGCCAAACTCAAGAGCAGCAAAGTCTGAAATCGGTGCGATTTAATCGGTACTTTGGTCACGTAGGTGTGTGCGTCCGCTGTTGCTAGAATGCGCTTCAATGCGGTTTCGTGTCACTACCTCCGTAACAATATCCATGATGCTGCTGGCGGGCGTGGCGGCGGCCGACACTATTCATCTGAAGAATGGGCGCACGATTCTCGCCGATCATGTGCATGAGAGCGGCAATCGTTACGAATACGACATCGGCGACGATAGCTACGCAGTTCCAAAGAGCTCGGTAGATCGAGTCGAACTTGGCGGGATGCCGGCGGCTTCGTCCGGAGGGGGAAGCCGTGTGGCCGATCTGCCATCGTTTACTCCGATTGACAGCCTGGCCAACGAAGGCGACCTTCCTCAAACAATTATCAAAGAGGGCAAAGTAGACCCCGAAGCGCTCACCAAGCTAGAAAGTAAAGGCAATGCCGAACTCAGCGCCACCGCGGATTTTATTGCCGGGAAGTTTGAGTCAGAACATGGAAATCTGGACCAGGCGCGCCGGTATTTCGACAGCGCTCTGCGCTTTCAGCCTGAAAACGCGACGGTGTTGATCTACTACTCTGTGCTGCTGGTGCGTACAGGTAATCCATCGCAGGCGCTTTCTTACGCGCAGCGAGCGGTGGCTGCGGCTCCGAACTCGCCGGACGCATATACGGTGCTGGGCTATGCTCAGCAGGCTTCCGATCGCACGAAGGAAGCTGTTGCCTCGTGGAAGCATTCGCTAGAGTTGCGGCCCGATGCGACCGTGCAGCAATTCCTGGCCAAGGCGCAGCGCGAGCAGAATGCGGAGAGCGATTTCGCGCAGCGCGAGAGCAGCCACTTTGTGCTTCATTACGAAGGCAAGCAGACTTCAGAGAACTTTCGCGGACAGATTCTGGCCGCCTTGGAAGCGGATTACAACGATCTTTCACGCGATTTGGGCACGCCTCCGCACGACAATATTCTGGTCACGCTCTATACTGAGCAAGCTTTTTTTGACGTAACGCGCGCGCCCTCCTGGGCTGGGGCGATTAACGACGGCAAGCTGCGCATTCCGATCAGCGGGCTTGGTTCGATGACGCCAGAGTTGGCGCGGGTTTTGAAACATGAACTGGCGCACTCCTTTATTAATCAGCTTTCCGCTGGGCGCTGCCCGCCATGGCTGCACGAGGGGATCGCGCAGTTACTGGAACCGAAGGCGCTGGGAAGTGACGGACGCCAACTGGCGGCGCTTTTTAAGTCGCAGCGCAACATCCCGATGAATGTTCTGGAGGGCAGTTTTCAGCGCTTCTCAGGCGGTGAAGCTTACCTTGCGTATGCGGAATCGCTGGCTGCGGTTTCGTACATCAACGATTCCTACGGCATGGGCGACATCCAGCGGATTCTGCAGCTTCTCAGCCAGGGAAGTTCCACCGAAGCGGCCTTGCGCACAACTATCCATTCCGACTACGGGCAACTCGAGTCGGACCTAGCCAAGTATCTCGGCGATAAATACGGTGATTAAAGTTCGCTTTTGCTTTTGGCTAAGAGCTAAGGCTAAAGGCTAAGAGCTTAATAATGTGCCCGATTTGCTCCCCGCCAGCGCTTGTGCTAGTTTCGGTTTTGGCTTCCGCCCTTGATGTTTTCCCTATTCCACCGCCGCGCTCCTGAGGTTCTGCCAGGCGTGGAGCCTGTTCCGAGCGAATTTCCTAAGATTGAGGGTGCGGAGATCGCCGCTGCTACTTACGGAAAACGAGTCGCGGGGGATTTCTACGATTCGCTGCGAGTGAGCCCGGAGCGGATTCTCTTTGGCCTGCTCGATGTTGCAGGGCGCCGCGAGACTAATCAGAGCGTCTTATCGGCCGCGCAGACTATTTTCCGCAATCTCGGAGTCGATTTGTTTTCGGCACCGGATATCAACGAGGCCGATGCCATGGTCGAGCTTTGCGTGAGCATGAACCGCGGAATTATGGAAGATGCCAAGGGCATTCGCTCCTGCCCGGCGTTTATTGGCTGCTACCACGAAAAATTCGGGACTCTCTGCTACACCAATGCTGGACATACGCCCGGGCTGTTGCGCGATAGCACCGGCGTCGTCGAACTTGCTTCTACCGGGCTGCCGCTGGGTTTGTTTTCGCACGCCACCAGCGACGCTCCGATCATTGCTTTGGGGAAAGGCGCGGCCCTCCTTTTGGTTTCGCGGGGAGTGGTCGAAGGCAGTTGCAAGCCGGATGATGCTGAAGATCTGGAATACGGTTTGGGCCAGGTAAAGGAACGATTTCTCGCCGACCCTTCGAAGGATCCTAAGGAGTTGAGCGCTACGATTTTAAATAAGGTCGGCGAATTCATGTGTGTGCCCGTTGTTCCCGACGATATGACCGCGTTGGTTTTTGTCCGCGGGGAATAGTTCACGAGCAGTCCAGTCCCCGCCGAAAGTAGTAGAATATTGCGAAAGTGAGCCCGTATTCGCAAGCCCAGGCAATGTGGCAGCCCACAAGAAAACAATCCTTATGAAGAAACCAGCTTTGATACTTATTGCGATAGTAGGCGCAGGTGTGGCATGCCTACCCGCGTTTGGCGACGGTCAGGTGGTGGAAGAAATCATCGCGCGGGTGAACAACCAGATCATCACTCGCTCCGAATTCCTGCGCAGCAAAGATCAGCTCAAGGACGACGTCAAGCAGCAGGATGCCGCCAACGCCGACAAGGTCTATGCGGACAAGGAAAAGGATGTGCTGCGCGATCTGATCGATCAGCAGCTACTGCTGGCGAAGGGCAAAGATCTCGACATCACTGGCGATACCGATCTGATCAAACGCCTCGACCAGATGCGCAAGGAGATGAAGCTCGACACGATGGAAGAGCTTGAAAAGGCGGCCACAGCGCAGGGCATCTCCTATGAAGATTTCAAGCAGAACATGCGCAACCAGATCATCACGCAAAAGGTGATCGGCGAAGAGGTCGGCTCCCATCTGAGCATTACTAAAGACGAAGAGCAGAAGTTCTACGAAGAGCATAAGAGCGAGATGGAGCAGCCCGAGTCGATCCGGTTGAGCGAGATCCTGATTGCGCCGCAGAAGGCTGCCGCCGATAAAGCTGCAAATAAGCCGGCTGGTGGCACCTCTGCGGATTCTTCCGCGACAGCAGACGGCGACACTGCCAAGGCCGAGGATGCCGCTGCTAAACAGGCAGCAGACGCTGCGGCTGAGGCGAAAGCAAATGATGTGCTGAAGCAAATCAAGGCGGGAGCGAAGTTTGAAGACATCGCGAAGAAATATTCGGAAGGACCTTCGGCATCCCAGGGCGGCGACCTTGGCATCTTCAAACGCGGCGCCCTGGCCAAGGAACTCGAGGACAAAACATTCGCTATGAAGTCCGGCGAGATCACCGACGTGATCCGTGCCAAACAAGGCTACATCATTCTGAAAGTGACTGACCACCAGAAGGCCGGCATTCCGGCGTTGAAAGACATTGAGCCTAAGATCCAGGATGCTTTGTACTATCAGAAGCTGCAGCCCGCGCTGCGCGCCTATCTGACAAAGCTGCGTGAAGAGGCGTCTATCTACATCAAAGAAGGGTATGTCGATTCCGGTCGCAGCCCGAATCAGACGGAGCCGATTGAGACCGCAGCTGCCAAGGAAGCGGACAGCAAGAAGTTGAAGAAGAAAAAGAAGCTCGGCCTCCTGTGATCTGCGATTCATCGGGTCCGGGTTAATGTGGGGACGGCCGCCCTTCGACAAGGTCAGGGCAGGTCCTCGGCTGTCCCGTCGAGCGAAGCGGGGCGTCTCGACATGTCGACTATATCCCGCTGTCCTCTTCCGTTCTGATTTACACTGATACAGCGCATGAAAGAGTTTTATATCTGCGATTGCAACCACCAGGAAAATAAGATCATCACCTCCAACTTCGTGGTGGTCAGCAAACAAATCAAGCCGAAGAAAACTGGAGAGCCTTACCTTGCCCTGATCCTCGGCGACCGCAGCGGGCAACTGGATGCCAAGATGTGGGACAACGTCGACGAAGTGCTGAATGCCTTCGAGCAGGATGACTTCCTCAAGGTTAAGGGCTTAGTCAATAAGTATAAAAACCGTTTTCAGCTGACGATTCACAAGCTCCGCAAGCTCGGCGAGTCAGAAATTGAATTCTCCGACTACCTTCCGAAAACCACCAAGGATATCGACGAACTCTGGCAGACGCTGGGGAATTTTATCGCTTCGTTTCAGAATGCTCATCTCAAGTCGCTGGTGCAGGCCTTCATGGCCGATCCGGAGATCGCGGCCGCGTATCGCAATGCTCCCGCAGCCAAGACCCTGCATCACGCTTATATTGGCGGCCTGCTCGATCATGTGGTCTCGCTGATGCGATCGTGCGATCTGGTCTGCAGGAATTATCCCCAGGTCAATCGTGACCTGCTGTTGACAGGAGTGTTTCTTCATGACATCGGCAAGATTCACGAGCTTACCTATAATCGATCTTTTTCCTACACCACGCGCGGGCAGCTTCTTGGGCACATGATTATCGAACTGGAAATGCTGCAGGCTAAGCTTGCGTTGGTACCGGACTTCCCCGTCGAGCTCAAGACTCTGCTCGAACATCTGATCATCAGCCATCACGGCGAATATGAATTCGGGTCGCCGAAGCTGCCCATGTTTCCCGAGGCTCTGTTGCTGCACTATATGGACAATCTCGACTCGAAGATGGAGGCCATGCGCGCTCACTTCGAGCGCGAGGCTGAATCGGAAGGCCCGTGGACCAGCTATAACGCATCGTTGGGGCGCCCGTTGCTGAACAGCGCGAAGTTTGTGGCGCCCAAGGTAAATGCCGCGAGCAACAGGTCGATTGCCGAGGCTGCTGCCGTTCCCGAGGAGGAAAGCACGGCGGAACTCCCCGGCGAATCTCACGACGAAGAGGCTCCCACGCTTCCTGGGTTTGTATCCTAGATTGCCTTAGGGACTTTCCGGATCATGCTTGACTTCAGCCGTTTTGAAATTCTTACCTTCGATTGCTACGGAACTCTTATCGACTGGGAGCAGGGGATTCTTCGCTGCTTGCGCGGAATTCTTGCGGCGCATGGAAAGAGCGTTGAGGACGCTAAGATCCTACAACTCTATGGTGAGTTCGAGGCGAGCGCTGAGCAGGGAGAATATTGCCGGTATCGCGAAGTTCTCGAATCGGTCGTGCGGCAGTTTGGCAAACTACTCGGCTTCACGCCTACCGAGGCCGAGGTTCGTTTGCTGCCGGATTCTCTGCCGGAGTGGAAGCCATGGCCTGACACGGTGACCGCGCTGCGCCAGCTCGGCAGCCACTTTCGACTGGCCGTAATTTCCAATGTGGATGACGATCTATTCGCTTCCACTCGACCACAGCTCGGCGTGGAGTTTGACCAGGTGATTACGGCGCAGCAGGCGCGAGCCTACAAACCGTCATTGAAGATTTTTGAACTCGCGTTGAGCCGCGTGGGTGCTCCGGCACACCGTGTGCTGCACGTGGGCCAGAGCATTTATCACGACGTTGTTCCGGCGCAGGCGCTCGGCCTGGCTACAGTTTGGGTTAGCCGTCCTTCGGCACGAAGTGGCGTCGGTGCGGTGAAATTGGCGGAGGGACATCCCGACCTGCAGGTTTCGAGTCTTGCGGAACTTGCAGCCGCCTGTGCGGCAGCGTGATCGGCGCGAAGAATTGAGGATTTGTACCAGCCAAATCGCTTTTCTACTCGCTAAAAGTTCGCCGGGACCTTCACTACCTTCATCTGAACCGCCCACATGACCAGCTCGGCCTTATTGTGGATACGAAGCTTGCGCATCAGATTAAATTTGTGCGCGTCGACGGTCTTGCTGCTTAAACCCAGAATGCTTGCGGCGGCGCGCACCGTCCTGCCCTCGGCCAGCAATTTTAGGACTTCGTTGCTCCCGCGCCGTTAGGGCTTGCTCTTGAGAGCCCAGGGTTTCCAAATAGCGCTGAGGATCGCGGCGCGAAAGCGATTCCTGATCGATGCCGTCGCTGCCGCAGCAGTTCCGGACCATTCTCACCAGTTCCTCGGCCGAAGTATGGCGGACGGCACAGCCTGCGGTCGAAGAGCGCACTCCGCCGAAGCGGGAGCCGGCGGGCTGCTCCTGCATGTTCAAAAATACAATCTTCGTGCGCGCAGACTCGCGTGCTACGCACAACTCAGCTTCGGGAGCAGGCAAACCGAAAGTCCCGGCGTCGGCGACCAGCACATCGGGCCGAAGCTCATAAACTTTGCGCAGACACTCGGCTGCATTGCCCGCCTCGCCGACTACCTCGATGTCGGCATCTTCCAGCAAACGCCGCAACCCCTGGCGAAACAGAACATGATCGTGGACGAGCACGCAGCGAATCTTTTCGGTGCCGCGGGTAAAAATTGTTTCCCTTGGTTCCGTGCGGGGGGACACACGTACCTCCTTGTTAAATCAGATAGTTTTTGGCCAGAATCCTGCGAAGTAACGCGGACGGTTGAACAAATCCCCAACAATAATGCATTAATGGCGACGTCTATTGTAGCAACCATTCGCTCTCCTGTATCGGTGGGAGGGCAAAAAAGTGGCGTTTTTTTTGCGGTTTGGGTTTTTATTTTGGGTCCGGTTTCCCTTTCTGTTCACTGGGAGGCGCGGCGCATCAGGTAGAATCGAGCACAAATGCTACGCTATTTCACTGCTGGAGAATCACACGGCGAAGCTCTGGTCGCTTTTCTTTCGGGTTTGCCTGCGGGGCTCAAGGTTGATCAAGCCTTTGTCGACCGCGAGTTATGGCGACGACAGCAAGGTTATGGCCGCGGCGGCAGGATGAAGATAGAGCGGGATATGGCTCACATTCTTTCGGGCGTGCATCACGGAATTACGATTGGGTCGCCGATTTCCGTGCAACTGGAAAATAAGGATTGGAAGAACTGGCAGGAGGCTCTGCCCGTCGGCGAAGGCGATCCTGCACGGCACAAACGGGTGGCATCTCCCCGGCCAGGGCACGCCGACCTCGCGGGAGCGCTGAAATACAATTTCTCCGAAGCCCGCTATGTCTTGGAGCGCGCGTCGGCCCGCGAGTCGGCCGCTCGCGTGGCGATTGGAGCGCTCGCGAAAATATTCCTGCGTGAGCTCGGCATCGAGGTACTGAGTCATGTGATAGCAGTCGGCAGCGTGGCCGTGAAACACCAAGTTTCATGGGAGCAGATCGAGTCGCTTTACAATCATGAAGAAATCCTGCTTAATTGTGCTGACCCAGAAATCGAGCAGCAAATGAAAGGCGAAGTCGACAAGATTCTTAGAACCGGGGATTCCTGAGGAGGAGTTTTCGAGGCGGTGGCATACGGCGTTCCGCCAGGGCTGGGCACGTACGCGCAGTGGGATGAGCGGCTGGATGCCTTGCTTGCCGGCGCCGTGATGTCTCTGCAGGCGGTCAAGGCGGTTGAGATCGGCAGTGGCGTTGCAGCGGCGGGGTCGCCCGGGATCTGCAGTGCACGATGAAATCGGATACGGCGAAGCGACGAAGTTTACCGCCTTTACTCGCAGCTCGCAATAACGCCGGTGGAATCGAAGGCGGCGTTTCCAACGGAGAAGAAATTCGGGTGCGCGGCTATTTGAAACCTATTTCGACATTGCGGCGCCCGCTTGCGATCGGTGGATTTCTCTACCCGTGAACCGGTGAGTGCGGCCTACGAGCGTTCCGACGTGTGCGTAGTCCCGGCCGCCGGAGTCGCTGCCGAGGCCATGGTCGCGCTTACGTTGGCGCGATGCGCTTTGGAGAAGTTCGGCGGTGACTCGATGGGAGAAACTTTGCGCAACTTCCAGGGCTACTGCTTGCAATTGAAAAATTACTGATAATCTCTTAGCAGGATTTTGCAAATGATGATCCGTCGCTGATGATTTATCCCATCGTAAAGTTCGGGAATTCCGTCCTCGAGAAGCCCGCCGACAAAGTCACGGCATTTGACGAAGAGTTAAAGAAGCTGGTCGAGGACATGTTCGAGTCGATGTACGCCGCCCGTGGAGTGGGCCTGGCTGCGCCGCAGATTGGGATCTCGCGCCGCATCGCGGTGGTCGACATAACGTTCAAAGAAGATCCCACCGCAAAAATCGTCCTGATTAATCCGGAGATAATACACAAGGCGGGCCGGCACTCGCAGAGTGAGGGTTGCCTGAGCATTCCTGAGTTCCGGGAGAATGTTTCGCGCGCCAAGGAAGTAACTATCCGCGCTCAGGATTTGAATGGAAACTTTTTCGAGAAGACCGGAGACGACCTGCTGGCCCGCGCTTTTCAGCACGAAACCGATCATCTGAACGGCAAACTCTACATCAGCCACATCAGCGCGCTGAAACGCGACTTAATCAAGCGCAAGATTCGCAAGCTGGTGAAGGCCGGAGAGTGGTAGAAGAATTGAGTAATTTATTGAATTGGGTCATCAACTCTTCCGATTTCCCAATTATAAAATCGCCTAATTATTTCAATTTATTGAATGCCTCCCGCGCTCAGTCTCGTTTTTTGCGGAACTCCTGCCTTCGCAGTACCTACGCTCGCCAGCCTCGTGGATGCCGGTTTCCGGGTTCCTCTGGTGGTCACGCAACCGGACCGGCCCAAAGGACGCGGTCTCGAAGTGATTGCATCTCCGGTGAAAAATCGCGCTTTGCAATTGGGTTTGGCTGTCGTACAGCCCCCCGGCATCAGGAACAACGAAGATCTTCCGCGCGCAACTCGCTGGCCTCACGCCTGATGCCATCATCGTGGTGGGATACGGCCGCATCATTCCGCAATGGATGCTCGACCTTCCGCCACTCGGCAATATCAACCTGCACGCTTCGCTGTTGCCGAAATATCGCGGCGCGGCGCCGATTCAGTGGGCGATTGCGCGCGGAGAAGTCGTCACCGGTGTTACTACGATGAAGATCGATGCCGGCCTAGATACTGGCGATATCCTTCTTCAGCAGGAACTGCCGATTGATGCCAGCGATACGGCGGAGACGCTGTCTCCGAAGCTCGGCGGCGATCGGTGCAGACCTTATGGTTGCGACCCTGCGAGGACTGCAGGCCGATGAGATTCAACCGCGTCCGCAGGATCATGCGCAGGCGTACGCTTGCTCCCATCTTGAAAAAAGAAGATGGACTGGTCGATTTCTCCCGGACGGCCGGGGAAATTTTGAATCGCATGCGCGGCTTTCAACCTTGGCCTGGCGCGTATACAAAGTTTCGCGGGAAGACGATGCAGATATGGCTGGCGTCCGCATGCAAACGGTCGCTGCCGATCTCTGAGCTGAGAGTGGAAGGCGATCACGTTTTTGTCGGGTGCGGCGAACATACCGCCATGGAGATTCTTGGAACTTCAACTGGAAGGCAAGAAGCGAGGCTCGGCCGCCGACTTCTCGCGCGGCTATCGAGTTCAATCGGGAGAGAAGCTGGGTTGAACTGGCGGATTCACTCTTCTTGCGCGCCTCTGATTCCGTCATACTGGCGATAGTGAAATCCAAGACTAAGAAGTTGCGGCCCGCCGTTTCCACTGCCCGCGCCGCGGCGTTTGACATTCTGCTGCGGGTTGAGCGCGATTCCGCCTACGCCTCAGAATTGCTCCATTCCAAAATTTACGATCGACTCGACCCTGCCGACCATTCCTTGGCGACGGAACTGGTTATGGGCGTTTTGCGCTGGCGCTCGCTGCTGGATGCGGAAATCGCAAAATATTCTGCTCAGCCTCTTTCCAGACTTGATCTCGAAATTCTTTGCGCATTGCGTCTCGCTGTTTACCAGCTTCGCTGGCTCACACGAATTCCGCCGCGGGCAGCGCTGAATGAGAGCGTGGAACTGGTCAAGCGTGCTCGAAAGCACTCCGCCGCTCCCTTCGTAAATGCCGTGCTGCGCAAAATCGCCGGCGGGCTGGATGTGCGCGAAGATTCACAACACGAGATCAGTTCCACTTCAACTGAAACGCTCGCCGCCAGCAGCGCCCATCCGCAATGGCTCCTGGAACGCTGGGTCCAAGCGTATGGAATGGGATCGGCGTATCACATTTGCCGACAAGACCAGACGATTCCTGTAGCCGCAATCCGTTTGCGTGTTCCGAAGGCTGAGGACGAACTTTGCCGAGAAGGAATCGAGCTGGCTCCTGGCGCCTTGCTGGCTTCGGCGCGGCGAGTGCTGCGCGGAGATGTTGCAAACACAGCCGCCTTCCGATCCGGCATGTGTGCGATTCAAGACGAAGCTTCGCAGCTGGTCGCGGCTTTAGTTGGCAACGGAACGTATGTTCTCGATTGCTGCGCCGCGCCGGGAGGAAAAACTGCAGCCATTGCCGATCACAATCCGCGAGCTGAGATCGTTGCGGTCGAACTTCATCCGCATCGGGCCGGACTCCTGCAAATATTATTGAATATTCGTAATCAAAGTGCGAAAAATTTGGGTCTGATCCGAATCGTCGCAGCCGATGCGCGGGGTCTTCCCCTTGCGATGAAGTTCGATCGTATCCTGGCAGACGTGCCCTGCTCTGGAACGGGCACGCTCTCGCGCAATCCTGAGATCAAGTGGCGACTCACGCCCGCGGATCTTACCGATCTGCAGCTTCGGCAAATCGCAATCCTGAAATCTGCCATGGAACGAGTCGCTCCAGGCGGTCGCTTAATTTATTCGACATGCTCCTTGGAGAACGAAGAGAACGAAGAGGTGATCGAACGTGCTCTGGCCGCAGACGGGCCGCAAGAGGATTCGGGTTTTCGCCTGCTTGACTGCCGCGCGGAACTGCAGCGCCTTAAAGACGAAGGCGAATTGATGGGCGCCGATATTTCTTCGCTCACCAGCGGACCTTATTTGCGCACGCTGCCCGGAGTTCATCCCTGCGACGGTTTCTTCGCGGCAATCTTACAGAAAAGTTAGCGTCGCCAGAATGTCACCGCACTTCGAAGCTGACCGTGGCCCCAGCGAGGACTTTCTGCCCCGCGGGCGGAGTCTGCACGACGATCATACTGGCGGGCGAAGGCTGTGCCGGGGGCGAGGGGACGAGTGTGGGAAGCGATTGCGTATTCGACGGGGTTGTGCTGGCCAGAGGCGCCATGCTCACGTTTCCAAGTTTGAAGCCGGCATCCTGAAGCGTGCGGCTCACGGTGCCCAGCGGCTGCCCCACAAAGCTTGGCATCACATAAGCGGGCGCGTCGGCCGCTACCGTAACTAGCAAGCTGGTCTTCGGCGCCGAAACCTGGCTTGCGTTGGCCGGCGGACTCTGCGCGATCACCTGATCGGCAGGCATCTGCGGCAACTGAATTTCGGCGGTCGAAGTTACATCCAATCCACGACGGCGGATGTTCCATTCGGCGGCGCGTTCACTTTCCTTAGTTACATCGGGTATCACTACCCGCTGCGCGCCCAGGCTTTGCGCGACTCTCACCTGCCAGCCGCGCCGAACTTTGGTCCCAGGCACTGGCAATTGAGACATGATTTTGCCCTCGGGAATCTGCGGGCTGTAGTATTGCCGCTCCACATCGAGCTGCAACCCGAGCGGAGCCAGGGAATGTTCAGCATCCGACGGTGTGAGGCCAACTAATGGCGGGACCGCAACTTCCTGTCCGTGAATGGCAAAACGCATGGCCGTCACAGCTGACGCCAGGGCCACGACCACAAGCACCAGCGCGAGCAGCGCAAATCGTACTAGGGGCTTCATAGAAAATAGATCACATCACGCTAGTGCGTTTCATCTTCGCCGGGTGACACGTCCGGCGTATCGACCTTCTGCGCTACCGGTCCTGCGACCTCCGGCGGGGGCTGGAATTGCCCCACATCTTTACCTGCCATAGCGGCGCTCATGAAGTTCATCCAGATCGGCAAGGCCGCGTGTGCTCCGGTTTCCTTGGCTCCCAGCGTTCTTTTTTCGTCGAATCCCACCCAAACACCGCAAGTCATGGTCGGCGAGAAGCCCACGAACCACGCGTCCGTGAAATTGTTGGTCGTGCCGGTTTTTCCGCCGATGGGGAAGGGCATCTTCGCCGCAGCCACGGCGGTTCCGTGGAGAACCACTTCGTGCAGCATCGCGGTCATAATACGCGCGGTGCGCGCGTTGATTACGTCTTTTACTTCGGGATAATCCTCTTCCAGCACGCGGCCTTCATAGTCGGTCACTTTCGTGATGTAGCGCGGCGTGACGCGCACACCGTCGTTGGGAAATACGCTGTAAGCAGAAGTTTGCTCCATTAGCGTGATCTCGGCCGACCCCAGTGCCACGGGCAGATAAGGCGGCAGCCTGGCGGTTATGCCGAAGCGATCCGCGTATTCGATCACCGTCTTGATCCCGACTTTGCTCGCGAGTTTGAGCGCCGGAATATTTCGGGATTGCGCGAGAGCGCGCCGCAAAGTAATGATCCCTTCGAATTTCTCGTCGTAATTGTGCGGCGAGTACGGTCCGGAAGCGGTTTCGAACGTTACCGGCTCATCCAGAACCGTGTCATCCGGGCTGGCTCCTAGATCGATCGCCGTGGTGTAAACATACGGCTTGAACGATGAGCCTACTTGCCGCAGAGCTTGAGTCGCACGATCGAATTTCGATTCGTAAAAGTTCCTCCCGCCCACAAGCGCCTTGATTCCGCCAGTGGCGTTGTCGATTGTGACCAGGGCTCCCTGCGCGCCGGAATCCTGCTCAAGCGCTACGCGCGCCGCGCCGTTTGGATACAACGCCAATATTTTCACGTAACAGATGTCGCCCGTGTGCAACAGGTCCTGCATCTTGCCCTGTGTCCAGGCCACGTCTGCTTGGCCCATAGCGGCAGAGTAACGTCCGAATTTCACTGTGGCGATCCCAATGCCGGAGGAGGTCACAAGTGCGTGAACGTAGCCATTCACTTGCGGTTCTTCGTCCCAGTCGGGATGCTGATATTTGTCGATCGCATTTCCTTCCGCCAAAACATTCTCCAGGTGCCCCTTCCATCCATGACGGCGCTCGTAGGCTGCAAGACCGTCCAGCACTGCCTGGTTCGCGGTCTTTTGCAGGTCAACGTCCAGTGACGTGTAAACTTTCAATCCGCCCTCATGCACCTGATCGGCGCCGTATTTCGTCTCCAAATATCGTCTAATTTCCTCTACGAAATATGGCGCCAGCGAGTTGGGGTCGTTTTGCAGATGAAGAACCAACGGCAACGTGCGCGCGTCGGCGGCCTGAGTCGTGGTTATTTTTCCGTCTTCCAGCATTGCGTTGATCACAAGGTTGCGGCGCTTCAATGCGCGGTCGGGATGGTTGATCGGAGAATATACTCCCGGGCCTTTGGGCAGACCGGCGAGCAGAGCAGCTTCTTCCAGACTAAGCTTTCGAGCTGGCTTGTTGAAGTAGAACTCCGATGCGGCCTCGAAACCATAGACGCCATGGCCTAGAAAAATCTGATTGGCGTAGAGCGTAAAGATCTGCGGCTTGGTAAAACGGCGCTCAATCTGAATTGCGAGCATCGCCTCCTGTACCTTGCGATGGAAGGAGCGATCAGGAGAGAGAAAGAGGTTGCGAGCCAACTGCATCGTCAAAGTGGACGCACCCTGCACCCTGCCGCCGGATTCGATGTCGCGATATGCCGCGCCTACGATGCGCCAGAAGTTGATTCCGGAATGGCGGTAGAAATCCTTGTCTTCAATCGAGACCAGAGCATCGCGAAGCACCGGGGCAAAATCGTCGTAACCCGCCACGACGCGGCGTTGCAGCGCGAACGATCCGATGATTCGCCCTTGATCGTCATACAACTCCGTGATCGAGCTTGGACGATAAGCCTCGAGGGCTTCCACCTGCGGCAGGTTCGTGGTGTAGACCAGCAGCAGCCCCGCGGTCGCGCCTACCAGGGCGGAAACCAGCACCAGCAAGCCGAAGAGCACACGGCCCACCAACTTCCGTCCGGCAATCTCCACCGGCGGAAGATCTTGATAGAGCGACTTCATGGCACGACAGGTTCAGGATAGCAGGGCATCCGCGGGGTCGGAAGCTGCAATGGTGCGTCGTGCCGCGACAAGCTTCATTTGCCTGAGCCGAGCACGTATAAGTGCAAAGAAATCGCGCACCTCACGGCGCGCGATAAGAAAGCTGATTCACCGAATTTTGCGAGTCGAACTAGCTGCTCCTGCTCTTCAGCACTTCGACTGCCTTGCGCAACTGATCGTCTTGTGTGTTTTTAGGCTTGCCTTCCGGTTCCGCAGCGGCGGGTTCCTGTTCGTCGTCGTCGGAGATCACGTTATCGGTTTCGTCCGCCACCAGCACGTTGGGGGTTACTGCGGTTTCCTGAATCGCCTTCCCGCTCGGCGAATAGTATTTCGCCACCGAGAGAATGAGAGCCCCGCCATCTTTCAGGTCAATCGTCTCCTGCAAGGAACCGTCGCCGAAAGTTTTGTCGCCCACAACATCGCCCCGAGCATTTTCGAGGACTGCCGCGGCCACGATCTCCGCGGGCCCCGCCGTTCCTTTGTTTACCAGAACCGCTAAAGGAAGGGACGTTACGGCCTTCGCGGGATCGGCGTTGAAGGCTTCTCGAGGATGCTTCTGACCTTGCAAATACGTGATGGTTCCATGATTCAAAAAGAGGTTGGCGGTAGCGACGCCTTCGCTCTCGTCTCCATCAGACGTGTTTCTGAGATCGAGGACGAGCTTTTTCGCTCCCGATTTTTCGAGTGATTTAATCTTCCCCGCAATCTCCTGTGATTTGCCTTTGGTCAGGGCGTCCACTTTGATATAACCGATGCCATCTTCAATCATCTTGTCTGAGACGGGCGGAATGCTAACCACGTCCCGCGTGATCACGACCTTCTGCGGCTCCGCACGACGCGCTCGCACGACCGAAACGTTCACAGTCGAGCCTGGGGTCCCGCTCAACGCGGCACGAATTTCAGGGAGTGACATATCGCGCGTGCTTTGGCCTTCTATCGATTCGAAGATATCCGTGGACTCGATTCCGGCTTTGTCGGCTGGCGATCCCGGCAGCACGGAAACTACATCGGCGTATCCAAAGCGCTTCGAGACGGTGGCGCCGATCTCACCCTTAGCTTCCGCTTTGTGAGCCTTGAAGGCTTTGTAGGCGGCGGGCGTTAGATAGCTGGAGTTCGCGTCGAGCGATTCGACGAGCCCGTGCAAAGCGCCGTCGGTCACCTTGGGAATATTGGGATCTTCCACGTATTCGCTTTGCACGCGCGACAGCACTTCGCTGTAAACCTGCATCTGCCGGTACGAGCCATCGCCGGACGAGGCATGCACGCCTCCCAGAGAACCGACGACGACGAACAGCAACACGGCAAAAGACGAAACCAGAATCGTAGCTTTAATTTTCATAGACATCGAATTCTTCGTTTCCTGGAGAGAGGTCAGTTCCCCACTTAATTGTCTTAATTATATCCCGATAGATGCCAATTCTCGTCGGCCGGCTGCCCCGTTCAGTTCACGCAGGTAATGACGACCGAATTACCCGCCGCATTCTTAGACGATTGAGGCGGGAATTTGTACCAGTGATTAAGCCGGAGGTTTGAAGTTCAGCGTGATCGGGCTTTGTACCGACACAGGCCGGCCGTTCATGAGATAAGGCTTGAAATGCCACTGCTTAACGGCATCGATGGCCGCCCGTGCAAACACAAACGATCCCTGCAGAAACTTGGCTTCCTGAACCGTGCCATCGCGGGCGATCAGCACCTGCAGCACTACCACACCCTTCTGACCACTGGCTTTCGCCGCCTCCGGGTAGACCGGATCTACAGTTTGCTCCAGTAGGCCCAAAGCCGCAGACTGGGGTAAAGTCACCGGCTCAATCGAGGACATTGCCGCTTCTACCGGCTTGGTTCCGCTGGCTTCGGGAGTCATTGAGCCCATCTGCGACTTCAGGCTCGAATGGGATGGGCGCGTTATTTCCCGCGGAAACGCCTGCTGGCGGCTTAAAGTTCTGCACGGGCGGAGCAGGAGGGCGCGCTAAGGTCGAGGTAACCGGCACTGGATGAATCGCGATTTGGGCGGGGGTGGGGGCTGCGGCATTCCCTGCAGAGTCAGACGGAGTCTGTCCTGCACCGTTTTCAGTCTGCTGCGCCTCGTTTTGAGTTTGACCGGATGAATTTTGGCCGCTCTGGTTAGGATCGACGGGGTTATTGTCGACTACACTCACTTGGGGCTGGCCATCGTTGGCGGCCGCTCCCTTGGCCGGTTTCGCGGTCGGATCGATCACTGGCACCACGCGTATCTGGGAGGGATCGGTTGTAGCATCCGGGATGCTCGTCGCGACTGGCAACTTGTACTCGTCGCCAGCCTGGCCAAAGCTTTCGTGCTGCTTTACCGCCACCTGCACCGGAGCCGGGGCTGGACTCAGCCAACTTCCTCCTGCATGCGCCGCGCTGCGATAAAGCTTCAACAAGCTCTCTCGCGTTTGGGGCAACGCCACCAAGACGAAGCAGGCGACGGCTAAAGCCACCATTAGAAAGGTGCCGACGCGCTTTGGACGCGGCTTCCCGACCGGCTGTGCGATTTCTTTCGGATCGCCCGACATGTAAGCGAAAAGCGCAGCTTCAGCGTCCGCTTCTTTTTGGGATGTCTTTTTGTTATTTCCCAGATCTTCGTCGGGTACCGGCGCGGAATAAGATTCCGTCTCTTCGTAAGAGAGCAATGCGCTCTTTACTGGGGCCTCGACCGTTGCGGGTGCCGCCGGTGGCTGAGACTTGGCCAGTCGAGACTGCAGAGAAGCCCAGCCAGTCAGCCGCTCGGCAGGGGCTGCGGGGTGCGAGGGCACGTCCTTTACAGCGGCGGCCGTTACAGCGGCGGCCGTCGGCTCCAGTTCAGTGAGAGCCTCGACTTCGGAAGCTGTCGCCTGCTGCATCGATTTCTCGATGTCTGAGTCCGTGTCGAACTGGCCTCCGGGCGCCGAAGGCGCTCCCTGCAGGAATTCTCCCGCCCTGAAGGTTTGCTCGGGCATTTGCTTTATACGAGCCGGGGCCGCAGCGGCAGCCGAGTCGGCGACCACCGGATTAGGTCCAGGCGCCGGACTTTGTACTAGAGGTTCGGAGGGAGAGGCTGCGGGGCGTAACTTCGACTTCAGCAACTCGCACGCTGTGCTCATCGTGTCGCGCACCTGTTCGACGCGAATCGGTTTTACCAGAACTGAATTGGCCCCTGCCTGCAACGCCTCCGGCAGCCGGGCATCATCGCTGACGATTGCCAAAGTCAGCGGGCGCTGCGCCGCTTTCAAATCCCGCGCCGTCTTCAACAGGAATGCCGCCTCGGGCTGATCCTCCCAGTCGGTGATCACGATTTGGAACAGTTGTGTGGTAACCCTCTCCACCGCGTCCACTGCGCTTTTACAGTACTCTCCCTCGATCCCGAGGTCGGCGAGCACCTGCCAGATCGGCTGAACCATCTCTTCATTCGACGAGAATAGGAGGCAGCGCAAGGGCATACTACTCCAGACTAGGTGGCGACAGTAACCGCGGCAAGTTACCGAGGTGGAGTGCGGAGTCTTAGGGACCGAGCGCCCCGGCAGTACATGTCCCTCCGGAAGCACGAGCTCTTTTCGATGCGTACCCTCTGCAAGGATCTCAGCACGGGTGCGCTAGAATGCTGGGTCGTCTTTCGAACAGCTTATGCAGACTGCGGATGTCGTCATCGTCGGAGGAGGAATCGTCGGCTCCAGCATCGCCTATCACCTCACGGCGAACGGATGCCGCAACGTTCTGGTCATCGAGCGCGAATCGGCGCAGGGCAAGGGATCCACGGGGAAGAGCATGGGCGGAGTGCGGGCACAATTTTCCACTCCGGTCAGCATCCAGATGTCGCTCTACTCGATCCCTTTCTATGCCAGCTTCGAGGAGCGTCTGGGCTACCCGTGCGATTACCGGCCGCAAGGCTATCTGTTCTGCGCCACCAACGACAAACAGATGGCCTATCTGCGCACCAACTACGCGCAGCAAGTGAAGATGGGATTGAAGAACGTTCGCCTAATAGCGGCGATGAGATCCGCAGCATGTTTCCGCAGTTGCGCGGCGACGACATTGTCGGCGGAAGTTTCTGCTCCACCGATGGCTTCGTCGATCCCTATAGCGCCATGAATGGATTCATGACCTGGGCTGCCGATCACGGCGCTACTTTTTGGAAGAACACCGTCGTTACCGGTTTCACGCGCGACGCAACCGGGATTGCTTCCGTCGAGACCACGCGAGGCTCGGTCGCCACGCGCAAAGTAGTGAACTGTGCTGGCGCCTGGGCGGCGGGCGTGGCCAAGTTTGCGGGCGTGGATTTGCCCGTCGAACCGCTGCGCCGCATGCTGGTTCCGAGCGAGCCCTTTGACGAATTCCCTCACACCGCGCCCATGATCGTTGACATGTCGAACGGATTTCACTTTCGCCCCGAGGCCCGCGGATTTCTCGCTGGCCTGGAACGATCCCGAAGAAACGCCCGGCTTCAAAACGGATTTCGACCCGGCCTTTGTCGAGAAAATCCTGACCCGCGCCGCCGACCGCGTGCCCTGCTTCGCTAATCTGCCCGTGAATCCCAAGCGGGCATGGGCCGGCCTGTATGAGATGACGCCGGACCATCATCCAATTCTGGGCGAGGCTCCGGACGTGCCGGGATTTTTCCTCGCCAACGGTTTCAGCGGACACGGCGTGATGCACGCCCCGGCCACAGGAAAGATTCTCAGCGATCTGATTCTCACCGGGAAAACAGACTTGATCGATGCTTCGTTGCTGAGCTCTGGCGCGCTTCGCCGAAGGCCGGCTGATCCACGAAACGGCGGTGCTGTAGAGCAATACTTGCTGTGTCTCTACCGGCGATTTTTAGCGTATGCGTTGGCACAATGATGCAAGAACAGAACTACTGGCTCACGACAACGCGAATTCCCCAAGATAGCAGCACCGTCCGCTACCCGACGCGCGTGGATGTCGCCGTTATCGGCGCCGGTTTCACCGGGCTTTCCGCCGCCCGCACTCTGGCCAAGCGCGGCGCCAAAGTCGCCGTGCTCGAAAGCGAAACCGTCGGCTGGGGAGCCAGCTCACGCAATGGCGGCATGGTGCTGACAGGGATGAAGCTCGGCGTGAACCAGCTCATCTCCATGTACGGACGCGAACTTACCCGGCGCATGTATGCCGCCTCGCTTGCGACCGTCGATTGCGTCGAGCGGATCGTCCGCGAAGAAGCTATCGACTGTGACTTCTCCCGTTGCGGCCATCTCGAAGTAGCCTGCAAGCAGAAGCATTTCGACGATTACGCGCGGCAGGCGGAGGTGATCGCGCGCGAATTCAATCATCAGCTCCGCGTTGTGCAGAGAAATGAGCTGAGGGCTGAAATCGGATCTAACATTTACTACGGCGGCATGGTCGATGAAGTCAGCGCGGGACTGAATCCCGCGCGCTATGTTGCTGGACTGGGCTACGCCGCGTGCAAGCCGGCGCGGAAATCTTCGAACACACGCGTGTCGAAGGAGTGCAGACGCGAATCCCGACAGGGCGAATCGGGCTGGAGGATTACAAGCTCACGGGGCCAGCTGTGGGCGCGCGAAGTCTTTGTCGCCACCAGCGGCTATACCGGCAGAGCTACTCCCGCGCTGCAGAAGAAACTCATTCCGATCGGGTCATTCATTATCACAACCGAAGTTCTGCCGGAAACGCTGGCCCACGAACTCAGCCCGCGTAACCGCATGATTTACGACTCGAAAAATTATCTCTACTACTACCGGCTCACGCCCGACCGCCGCATGCTATTCGGTGGCCGCGCCGCATTCTTCCCCGAAAACGATCAGACGATCCGCCGCAGCGCAGAAATCCTGCGCCGCGGCATGATCGATGTCTATCCTCAACTGCGCGACGCTAAAGTCGAATACGTCTGGGGCGGAACGCTCGACTTCGCCTTCGATATCATGCCCCACGCTGGCCAGCTCGACGGCATGTACTACGCGGTAGGCTATGCGGGGCATGGCGTCGCCATGGCCACGTATCAAGGCCAAAAAATGGCGGAGTTGATTGCGGGCGATAAGCCGGAGAATCCCTTCGTTGGCATTCCGTTTCCTGGTGCGCCCTTGGGAATGTACAACGGAAAGCCGTGGTTCTTGCCATTCGCGGGGGTGTGGTACAAGTTTCTGGATTGGGTCAGATGAAATTTCACCAGTCCGGATGCGACTTGGCGAACCGATCATAAATTTCTTCCCGATCGAATTTGTAACCAGGAGGAAAAGGACGGCTTAACTGTCGCAGACGTTTAAGAGCGCGCCGCCTCCGCAGCCGACCCAGCGACGCCCGCGTAGCCCTCGCCAGATAAACGAGAACGTGCACACCATAATTATATCGAACGGGAACTGACGCGAATGAATCCGTAAACCACCGGCCCCAGCACTATTGCAATCGCCCCGCCGATCAAAGCGAACCTGTCGCTTCCGAGTAGCGCCACGCATGCCATTACTACGGGCGCACCGACGACATACAACAATCCTATTCGTCCGCCCGGAATCAGAAATGCGCGCGGCATCTCAGGTCTAGTGCGCCGAAGCTTCCATGCCGACAATACCGTCAGCACCGTCGTGGCCGATCGCAGCCAGATGTAAACCGAGATTAGTTGTGCCAGACTCTGCCATGCCAGCATTGCGTAGATCGCCGCCGATACGACTATGGCCAGCCAAGGCGTACCGTAGCGCGAATGCTTGTCGGTAAGCGCCGCTGAAAGGTATCCGTCTTCCGCCATGGCAAAAGGCATGCGCGTCGTAGTCAGCACCGTGCTGTTGAGCAGAGCAACGTTCCCGACCATCGCAGCCAGTGTCATCCACGTACCCAGCCACGGGCCGCCGATCATCTTTGCCGCGTCGGAGAAAAATCCGGTATGCCACTGCTCCCAATGGCCCGCCGAGGCCAACCCAGCGAGCGTGGGGAGAAAGTACGCTGCAATCGATAGCGGTACCACGAGCGCCAGCGCTCGCGGGTAGGCTCGTTGCGGGTTCTCGACTTCTTCGGCGACCGTGGAGAGTTGCTCATATCCTGAGTACAGCCACAGTCCCAGGGCCAATCCAACGCCGAAAATCCTGAAAGTCGGCTGATGCGGGGGGATCAACGGAACAAACGGGTTGTGATTCCAGTGCATCAGAGCCATCACAATCATCGTTGCCACTGGCACGAAGATGAAAATCTCCAGCGCCGTCGCGACCTGGCCGACCGTCTGAATTCCACGCACGTTGATCCACGTAATGACCGCGATCAGCGCCAAAGAAACGAGATAGTGCTTCCATCCGGTGATTCCAGGAAAGTAATAGACCAGATAATCGGTAAAGAGGACGGCGTAGGCTCCGCCTAGAAGAAATGATGCCGACCAGTTCCACCAGCCTGCGAGGAATCCCCAGAAGTCGCCGAAGGCGGCGCGCGTCCAGCGGTAGAAGCCGCCTTCGACTGGCATCGCGGTGGTGAGTTCGGCCGACACCAGCGAGACCGGAATGCACCAGAAGAATGGCAGCGCGAGCAGGTAGATCAGAGTCATGCCCGGTCCGGAAGTCGTAACCATGTCTTCGAGACCGAAAGGTCCGCCGGTGGTGTAGGAGAACATCACGAAGACGAGATAGAAGAGGCCGGCTTTGCGGAGAGTGGATGGATTGGCGCTGGAGGCGGTCAAATTGGCCTGATTGCAGGGTTCGAAACACAACGCCTAAAGGCGCGATTCAAACATCGCCAACTGCGGCACTGAACGTGCCCTTATACGAATCACGAATCTCTACACGAATCCTTACACTGACTCGAATGTGGCCTCACGATACTACGCAGCCAGAGTTCCTGTCAGTGCCCCTTCGAGTTCGAGCAGCTTCCGCTTCACTTCGAGGCCGCCGCCATAGCCGCACAGTGAGCCGTTGGACGCAATCACGCGATGGCAGGGGACTACGATCGCGATAGGGTTGCGATTGTTGGCCATGCCCACGGCGCGAAATGCGTTGGGCTTGCCCACCGCCAGTGCAATATCGGCGTAGCTGCGCGTCTCGCCATAAGGGATTGCCAGCAGAGCGCGCCAGCAGGCCAACTGGAAATCAGTGCCCCGAAGATCCAGCGGAAAAGTAAATTCGCGGCGCTGGCCGGCAAAATATTCTTGCAGTTCGCGCACACAGGGCTGCAGATTGTTCGCGCATTCTTCGAACGCGAATCCTTTGCGTTCTTCGCGAAGATCGCGGGGGTTGGGGCGGATGGATTGCTGCCCTGGCAATCTTGCGTCGAACTCCAACGCAACTAGTCCTCGCGCGGAAGCCGCAATAAATAGCGGTCCGACAGGTGACGAAAAGTTCGCGTAACGGAGAGTCTCCATTAGATCTCCTGCCGCTGACAACCATATCAGATGAATCTTCGTCGCGTCCGGCCAAAACCTTCGCCACAGAGGTCACCGAGGGTCACAGGGTAGAGCAAATCTGTTTTCCCCAGCCTCCCCGAGTTGACAGAAATCCGTTTTTCGACCAAAGTGTGTGCGGCGTGCTTATGGCAGTCTCTCCATCTCCCCGGAAGAAGGGTCTATTCGTCGCGGTGGCCGTGGTGCTGGCCCCGTTTCTTTTGGTTGGGCTAGTGGCGCGGGCTGCGGGAGAATGGCGGCAAGTAGGCGCTACCGCCGGCGGCGATAGAGTCTTGGTCAGTTCGGTCACCACCCAGAAGAACAGCCAACGGACTGCTTGGATTCGGGTCGAGTTTAAGGAGCCCACGAAACTGCCGCAAGGCGGACCATTTGTGGAGTTGCGCGCGCGAGTTCGCTTCAACTGCGCGAGTGGCAGCGCCGTACCTGGCGTTGTCACGACCTCGGAGTGGTTCTACTCCCGTGATCACAGCGGCAAACTGGTGGTCAGCAAGAAAGCTCGCCACGATGATCAGTTCGGCCAGGTGTCGGAGGGCGGTTTCGGCGACTTGGCTCGGGAGTTTGTTTGTAAGCAATAACCAAGGGCCCGGACGAGCGACCTTCGGACAGGCCCCTTTCCGAGTAAGGATTTCCACAGGTTGGCACCTCAGTAACCGTCACACGCACTTCCGCTGACGCGTCTTCCGTCATATTCTGATAACGAAAACGCAGTCCACCGTTAAGCGGCTGCAATAACAGTTCGCACTCTTTGCCATTTCAGTTTATGGATTCCGTTAGTCTCTATTCGCTCGTGATCGTGGGCGGGGCGGTGGCCGCCGGCACTTACGCGCTCTTGCGGCGCAAACCCAAAGGTCCAGCCGAACTGGAGCGTGAACGCCGCACCTGGCTCGACAACATCGGACGCATCACCGACGGCACCGTCATCGATGTGCAGGAGATGCCTCCTAGTAACGGTCATCACGCCGCCGTGCTGCTCATTTATAAATATGACGTCGCGGGCGTCTCGTACGAGTGCTCGCAAGACGTTACCTACCTGCGGCAGTGGATCAACCTGCATTCCTGCCGCCTGGGGCTCCCCACGTCGGTGAAGTATGACCCGCACAATCCCGGCAACTCGCTGGTGGTTTCGGAGAGCTGGATGGGGTTGCGGCAGTGAGGTAGCCTAGCAGTGAATAAGGAAGCGGGCCGAAACGTCGGCCAGAAGAGGCATAACCGTGGTAGAGTCTAGCTGCTTTGGCTGCTGGAAGACCCCGTGGCGGCCCCTTGACTGCGAGCTGCGCCAGCACAATTGTCTATTCAAATCTGGTAGTCGTCCTGAAACAATTCTTGCGGACTGATATTCGGGCCCGCCTCTTCGTCCATCCCAAGGAAAGGTTCTGCTCCGAGGGATTCGTGCGTGTGTTGCTGAAGCCTTGCACGCAGCTCGTGAACCTCCTGCGCCAGCTTGATAATCACGTCGGAGAGTGGGTCGCGGATGTCCTTGGGGTCGGTGATTACGACGCGCTTGCCGTCGCGCAGCACGATGTGTCCGGGAACGCCCACAATCGTGGAATTGGCCGGCACGCTGCGCAGCACCACCGAGCCCGCGCCTACGCGGCAGTTGTCTCCAATGGTGATGTTGCCCAGGATCTTCGCTCCCGAACCGATCGAGATGTTATTGCCGATGGTGGGATGGCGCTTGCCTTTTTCCTTGCCAGTGCCTCCCAGGGTTACTCCCTGATAGAGGGTGACGTCGTTGCCGACGATGGCGGTCTCGCCGATCACCGTGCCCATGCCGTGGTCGATGAAAAGGCGGCGGCCTATTTCGGCGCCGGGGTGAATCTCGACTCCCGTGAGCAGACGCGTTACCTGAGAGATGAATCTTGCGGGGAATCTCATGCTGTGACGCCAGAGCCAGTGGCTCAAGTGATGCGCCCACACCGCGTGCAGACCGGGATAGCACGTGAGCACTTCGAGGTAGGAACGAGCAGCTGGGTCAGACTCGAAGACAGCCGCGATATCTTCACGCACGGAGTGGAAGAAGCTCGTCATTAGCAGTTCTCAGTTCTCAGTTCTCAGTTCTCAGCAAAAGCTTGTTGCTTGGGCTGAGAAGGTCGAACCAAAAACTTTTCTTCATGAACGTAGCTTAGGGTGGGAAAGAGTGCAAGGGGCTGCCGGGAGTCGCGGCGGGGTGGATGCAAGATTTCTTGTCGCGAAGATCGCCAGGAAATCGCAAATTACGGAAAGACGGGCGCGAAATTCACGGTTCGCAAGGTCTGGCAAATGGGTACTGGCTACTTGTTCCTACCCGCCAGCCTGGAAGCCGCCGCTGTGCGCGACCGTAATGCGGAGGTATTTGTAGGGATTCACCGGGGTATCGTTGATACGGACTTCGTAGTGAAGATGCGGCCCAGTAGACCGTCCGCTGAGGCCGACGTAGCCGATGGTATCGCCGCGGTGGACGTGTTGTCCGGACGTTACGGCGAAGCCGGACAGATGACCGTAGCGAGTGGAGATGCCATGGCCGTGATCCATCATGATGGCCTTGCCGTAGCCGCCGAGAAAGTCGGCGAAGGTGACTACGCCATCAGCCGGCGCGATTACGGCACGGCCGTAATTGCTACTGATATCAACACCGCTGTGAAATGCGCCTTCACCGTTGAACGGGTCGATGCGCTCGCCGAAACTGCCCGTGACCTGGCCTTCAACCGGCCACAAATTGGGAGCGGAGTTGGCGCGGTACCAGTCGGCAGTGGTCGCGTTGCGAGTCATGCCGAGGCTAATTCCCACCGATGCGGCGCCGGTTAATGCAGACGTGCGTAGAGCGCCGAGCTGATCCAGGGAAGACGCGACATCAGCGTCGCGAATCTGCTGCTGCGAAGCGGTGACCAGGGTAGGCTGCGACTTCAGACCGTAAAGAGCGGAAACCTCACTGGCGATCGAACCGAGCGATGCGACCTGCACGTCCCGCTCTTTGGCGACTTCCTCCAGGCGAGAATAACGATCCTTGAGCTGTTCTTTCTCCGTCCGAAGCTCGTTATAACGGGAAACCTTCAGGAGCATCCGGGCATAAGAGCTGGCGATGCCGGTCAAGCTTAGAAATCCAATAGCCGCGCCGACTACAAATACATAAAGATAATGGACTGGAATAGAGATTTTTCGTAGCTGCCCGTCGTCCCCGCGAGCTACGAATAAGATGTAAAAGCGCTTCTGCAAGTGCCTTCTTTCTCCGCGTGAATCTGCTGCTTAAGATCAGGGCCGGAACTCCAGGCAAGGTTCTGAGGTTGCAGAAAGCCTGATCGGACGCCTGATGCCCGGGCTGCGCTTCCCATCTTGGGAATGGAGACTTCTAATCACGCGCCCCGAAGCTCACCGGAACCGTGGCCTTGCCAAGCACTGACTCTTAAGCCTGCAATTGCTACCGCTTGCAGAACTTAGCTAGGCCAGAGGTTTTGTGAATGACAGGGGAAAGGTTAGCAAACTGGGTTCCCCCTGTCAACGACCCGAACGGCTTTTTGAGAGTTACCTAAGACTAGGGTGATCTTTAGTCACCGGCCACTAGTTACCTGGCGCTTAGGTCAGGTGAGCGACTGACCAATCGGTCCATGCAGATTTCGGCGGTTGCCAGCTCCAATAGCGAGAGCGTTTTGCGCGCAAAACAAAACGCCCCAGACTCGTTTGAGTCGTGGGACGTTCGTTGATCAGCCCTCCCCCAAGTGCTGCTCAAGAACGAGATTAGACCTACACCCCCGATACGTAAATGGCTCGCTCGTGCCATGGCATGCCACCAACGGGCTAAGGGTTTGCACGTGCGGTTTTTCAGGGATTCCCGCAGTGAGGGAGTCTGCGGATCACTATCTGCACGGTCAGCGAGAGGTTCACAAACTCGATCAAACAAAACCGGATGAACGTCTTCGCGTCCCGTCGTGCGAAAATCAATCCCTGCCCAGGATGGAGGTTTTGGATGCGCCGACTTAAGCCGCTGCTGGTATGCCTTGGGCTCATCCTTTTCGCCGGCACGTTTGCCGGCACCGCGTTGGCACAAAGTCCCGATTGGAATGCGCTCGGCCAACGCTGGTGGACGCACGTTCAGTTTCTCGCCGATGACAGCCTTGAAGGTCGCGATACCGGGAGCCGCGGCTTCGAAAAGGCCGCTGACTATATGGCCGAGCAATTCCGCGCCGCGGGTCTGCAGCCGGCGGGCAGCGACGGCTATCGTCAGCCAATGGGCTTTCACGTGATGCGGATCGATGAAGATCACAGTTCTCTCGAGCTGCTGCGCGACGGAAAAGCGCAGCCGGTGGAGCTGGGTGGCGATGCCATCCTCAACGTTAATTCGCGCGCAGCAGAGAATGTGGAAGCTGCTACTGTGTTTGTCGGCTACGGTCTTACCGTGCCGGAGTTGAATTACGACGATCTGGCGGGCCAGGATGTAAAGGGCAAGATTGTGGTTTTTATCACTGGCGGACCCGCGGAGATCTCCGGCCCAATCAAAGCCCACTATGGCTCGCGGGAAGAACGTGCTCGAGCACTTCTGAAGGCGGGAGCGATCGGCACCATCTCCATTCCGAATCCCAAGAGCGCCGAGGTTCCCTGGTCGCGGATTGCCGCCTCGCGGTTCCAGCCGAGAATGGAATTAAGCGATCCTGACCAGGATGTGCCACCGCCGCTGCCAGTTGTTATTACTTTTAATCCAGTGCAGGCCGAGATGCTCTTTACCGCCAGCGGCCACAGCTTTCAGGAAGTTCTTGCAGCCGTCAACGCAGGCAAGCCTCTGCCGCATTTCCCGCTGGCGGTGAAGATCCGTGCGCGGGTGGGGATAACTCAGTCGGAGGTGAAGTCCGAGAACGTCGTCGGGGTCCTGCCGGGAAGCGATATGGTGCTCAAGAGAGAATATGTCGTAATCAGCGCGCATCTCGACCATTTAGGAATCGGGGAACCGGTGAATGGTGATCGTATCTACAACGGCGCCATGGATGATGCGTCAGGGGACGCGTCGCTCATCGAGATCGCCCGCGTCCTGAAAGATTCCGGAGCGAAGCCGAAGCGGTCAATTCTCTTCCTTGCAGTTACGGGAGAAGAGAAAGGTGAGTTGGGCTCGCAATATTTTGCCGCGCATCCGACTGTCTCAGGCGCAATTGTCGCTGACCTCAACATGGATATGTACCTGCCGCTGTTTCCACTGAAGTATCTGGAAGTGCAGGGGCTGGCAGAATCTACACTTGGCGATGACATTCGCGCAATAGCCAAGCAAGCCAATGTGCAAGTACAAGCCGATAAAGAACCCGAGCACAATCGCTTCATTCGTAGCGATCAGTACAGTTTTATCAAGAGAGGTATTCCGGGGCTGGCCTTCAAGTTCGGTTACATTCCCGGTGGGCCGGAGGAGAAGATTTTCAAGGCCTGGTATGCCGAGCGCTACCACGCGCCTTCGGATGATGTAAGCCAGCCCGTCGACCTGGCGGGCGCTGCCCAATTCAATGCAATCCTGGAGACCTTGGCGTTACGAGTCGCCGACGCCAAGCACCGACCAGAGTGGAAGAGCGACAGTTTCTTTCGCCGCTTCGTCAGATAGTCGAGGGCCGCTTAGCCATCGAATTCCAACCTCTTGGCTCTCCGAAGCCCGGGGGTGCTATGCCATCGGTGATCTGTATCCGGATTCTAAAATCCTTAAAATCGATGCTCAGTTAGGAATCTTCCGACCTCCCTTTTGCTAAAAACTGGCGCGATCTAGTCTTGCGCGCCAGCGATCAGTCCGAAAAGGAATCGATATCTACGAAAGAGGAATTACTCATGGCTACTGGCGCCGCACCCGCTCTTGATCCAAAAGTTGAAGAAAAAAACGAAGCCACCGAAACGCACCAAGCTCAACCCCTAAGCCTAAAGCAGCGGATCGTGGGTCTGCTGCACGAGATTTTCGGAGGACGCGACGAATTCCTGGGTTGGCGCCAGTAGGCCGGTCAGGCGTTTAAAAGGTCTCTCTTATCCCGCCGCTCCCTTGCCGGCCTGGTTCAGGGCTACGGCGGCGATATGCTCTAAAGGCGCAACCACACTCACGGCCCCGCGAGAAATCGCTTCTTTGGGCATGCCGAACACGATGCAACTGGCTTCGTCTTGTGCGATCGTCGTGGCGCCCGCTTGCTTCATCTCCAGCAAGCCCTCGGCGCCGTCATCGCCCATGCCTGTCATGATGATGCCAACCGCTTTAGAGCCGACGCAGATAGCCATCGACCGAAACAGTACGTCCACGCTGGGACGATGGCGCGAGACCAGCGGCCCGTCGATGATCTGAACAGACAGTTCTTCCCCATTGCGATGGACAAGCATATGCCGGTTGCCCGGCGCGATCAGGGCCTTGCCGGTTTGCAACCGGTCGCCATCACGGGCCTCTTGCACATCGATGCCGCACTCGCGATTCAAGCGTTCCCCGAAAGCCTTGGTAAAACCTTCAGGCATATGCTGCACAATCACCACCGGTGGACAGTCGGTGGGCAGCGCGGCGAGAAAAACTCGCAGCGCTTCGGTTCCACCAGTCGAAGCACCTACAGCAATAACTCTGTTGGGAGTTTCTCTGGGATGTGGCGTGCTGATACGGGACAGCACAGCGTCCGCCGTAAGGCGAGGAATAATCTCTAACTTCGCCACCGTTCGTCTGATCTTGGCCTGCGAGGCGCTCCACACTGCATCCAGAAGAGTCACCGCCGATTCGTGCAGGAACTCGCGCACTCCGACCTTGGGCTTCGTGATTACTTCGACGGCCCCTTGTTCGAGCGCACGCAGCGCCAGTTCTGTGCCGCCCGCTGCCAGGCCGGAGCAAACCACAACCGGCGTAGGCATCTCGGTCATGATTTTTTGGATGAAGGGCAGGCCGTTCATGCGGGGCATTTCGAGGTCGGTGATAACGACGTCGAAAGTTTCCCGTTGCATTTTTCCCCATGCAATCAGTGGATCCGCGGCGGCCTTCACGACAATTCTTCGGTCGGTCCCGAGGATGGCCTGCATCACCTGGCGGACCATTGCCGAGTCGTCCACAACCAGCACGTGCAAGTCATTTTTTATGACAATGCGCTTGCCGTCCTCATTATTCTTGTTCATCACGTTTTTTGTCACCGGACTTCCTTTTCGCCAGTTTTCGCGTAGATGGTCGGCTCCAGGCTGCGCAGCTGTGTAGAAAAGTTGTTCAGGTTCTCGGCATGGCCCACGAACAAGTAGCCGTCGGCTGCGAGGTGGCGGACCAGGCGCCCCACTACTCTGCGCTTAGAAGCTGCGTCGAAATAAATCAGGACGTTGCGGCAGAAAATGGCGTCGAATGGGCTATCGATCAGGTCATAATCCTGGTCCAGATTCAGTCTGCGAAAGTCGATCATCTGCTGGATTTCGACCTTCACTTTCATCTCGCCTTCGCGCTCCGCCAGCCCGCGCAACATAGAGCTGTGTAGCAAATCCGTGGGTAGTTCGCCGGCCCTGGCGATGGGATAAATTCCGCGTTGTGCCTTTTCCAAAACGCGATTGGAGATGTCGGAAGCAAGAAGCCGAACATCCCAGCCCTCCGCCGCGGGAAGATGCCTGGCCAGCAGCATGGCTATTGTGTAGGGTTCCTCACCGGAGGAGCATCCCGCACTCCAGATCCGGATTTTCTTCGCGCGCGAGCGAGCTTCTGCTTGTGCCCGCCACTGCGGAAAAAGGTTTTGCAAAAGAAACTGAAACTGGCGAGGCTCGCGGAAGAAGCGGGTTTCATTGGTCGTGATGGCATCGATCATCCGGGAGCGTTCGTCCTGCTGATCGGGCCGGGAGACAAGCTGGTAATAGCTTTCCAGGGAAGTGATGTCGAGCGAACGAAGGCGGCGGAAGAGGCGACCGCACAGCAGCGCGGTCTTCGCAGTGCTAAGCCAGATGCCGGTTTCGGAGTAGATGAGTGTCTGAAATTTCTGGAAAAGCGCAGGACTCACCGCCAGCTGCGGGGTCGGCTCCACAGATACCTCACGCGGGCGGGACTTGGCTGAGTTGGATGCGGCAGCGCTTCCCGCGGGCACGTCTATGCTCCCGCCTCGAAGCGCGCTTCTTTTTTCTGCGCGTCTTTTTCCAAAACTTCTTGGGGGGCTTCGACCGCAGGCCCTTGGTCGGCTGCCGATTCCGTGACCGCGAGAAATTCATCCGCAGAGAGCACCTTGTCGATGTCAAGAATCAGGCAAAATTTGTTACCAACTGCTCCCATGCCAAGAAGATATTCGGTCTTAACACGCGTGCCGAAGGGAGGAGTCGCTGCGATTTCGTCTGCCGACAAATCGATGACCTGGCTCACCGAGTCGGCCAGCACTCCCATGGTCACGCTCTCGCCCTCGAACACAACTTCGGTGATGATGATGCAGGAGTACTTGGAAATGCGGCTCGCCGGTAATCCGAACTTTACCGCCAGATCGACTACCGGGACAACTCTGCCACGCAGATTCGTGACGCCGTGAATCCAGACCGGCGTGTTCGGCACGACCGTGACAGCGTCAAACTCGACGATCTCGCTTACCTTCACGATGCTGATGGCATACTCCCCACCAGCAGTGAAGAAGGTGAGGTACTGCACCTTGCTGGCAGAAAGTTGTTTCTTCCCGCGTTCAGAAACTTGGCCCGACACTTGCATGATTTCGCTCCTCTCTATCTCGCAGTCTTAGTCCGCGCAACGGACGATCAAAAAGGAGCGAAGTTAGCTTCTTCTGCCTTTTTGCCGGCGACCGTTTGACTGGGAGCATGGCGCGCGAAATCGTTTTTGAACGTAGGGTTGAGGGGCATGATCACGCGGTTCTGGCCCTCTGCATTGCGATTCGTTTCCTGGGCCACGCGAAAGAAGGTCATCAACTGTTGTAATTGCTCGGACTGTGCTGCGAGTTCTTCGGCGGTGCTCGAGAGTTCTTCTGCCGATGACGCGTTACGCTGCGTGACCGTGTCCACTTGGGCCATGGCTTGATTGATCTGCGTTACACCGCCGGATTGTTCCGTCGACGCGGCAGCCACATCCTGCACCAATTCGGCTGTTTTCTTGATTGAAGGGACGAGATCCGCCAGCAATTGACCGGAGCGTTCTGCCACGCCGACGCTCTTTGCCGCGAGCCCACCAATTTCCTGCGCCGCGACCTGGCTGCGCTCGGCCAGCTTGCGGACTTCGACCGCGACCACTGCAAAACCGCGCCCTTGATCGCCAGCGCGCGCCGCCTCGATGGCCGCGTTGAGCGCAAGCAGGTTGGTTTGATATGCGATCTCTTCGATCACAGACGTCTTGGCGGCAATCTGTTTCATGGCTTCGACCGTCTGTTGAACCGCCTCACCACTCTCTTCGGCCGCCCCGGCCCCTTTCGCTGCGGCCTGTTCCACTTGACGGCTGTTGTCGGCGTTCTGAGTGATGGAAGCATTCATCTGCTCCAGGCTGGAGCTCATCTCCTCGACTGATGCAGCCTGTTCACTAGTTCCCTGCGAAAGACTCTGCGAAGAAGAAGAGACCTGCTGCGCCGCGGACGCAACCGCCACAGAGCCTTCGCGAACATCGCGAATGATTCCCGAAAGCCGGCTGCTCATCTCTTGCATGGCTTGCTGCAATTGCCCTGTCTCGGAATGATTGGTCACCTGAATGTTTCGGGTGAGATCGCCGCTTGCGATACGCTGCGCGTGCTCGACGGCCTGCCCGATAGGGATGGTGATACTTCGGGTAACGCTGATCGCGGCGAAGGTGCCGAGCACCAGAGTGATGGCTAACAGCAGCCATGCGACGCGCCGTCCAAAGATGTAAACTTCCTGGCTCTCCTTCATGCTCTGTTGCACCGCGGAGGTTTGCATATCGATGAACTTTTGCCACGAAGCGCGATATTTATCGAGGGCCGGAATGACTTCTCCACTCAAGACGGCCTGTGCCTGATCCCGCTTCTTATCTCCCAGCAATTTTTTGGCTTGTTGCCGGGCCGAGATGTACGCCTGCCGGTTTTGGCTGACCACTTCAAACTGCTCGCGCTCCTGAGCAGAGCTGAGGCTCTTTTCGATCTCGGCGATTTGCGCGCTGATCTCGTGGCTGATGGCTTCGTTCTGCGCGTTCAGCTTTTTCTCTTCTTCCGGATCAGCGGTCTCGAACAATTGCAGCGTGATGCGGGCGTTGGTGATTGAGTTTTCGATCGTCTGGTGAGTCAGCTCGACCGTGTTGTAACGCTTCTGCAACGTAGTCGACATGCTGGAGTTCAGATGGCCAAGCCAGCTCAGCCCCAGACCGCTTACCGCGATTACACACAGCAGGAGTGCGCCAAACACGACCCCAAGCCGCGTGCCGATTTTTCGATCTTGCCAGTTTTTCATCTTGCTTCACCTTTCCAGATGCTTGCTTGTTTCGAACTTTTTCCAACCTTATTTCTAAAGTGATGTCTTTAAGCTTGAGCTTGCAGAGCAGAGTGCATGACTCCACGCAAGAGTCCCGGTACGTCGAGGATCAAACCCACGCGCCCGTCCCCGAGCACGGTAGAACCCGCAATCCCAGGTACTGACCGAAGCGCGCGACCCAGCGGCTTCACAACTGTCTGCATGCCACCGAGCAATTCGTCCACAGCGATACCCGCGTGAAACTCGTTGATCTTCACCACTACAATGTTTTCTCTCTTCGCCGGCTGCCCAGGGAGGCTGAAGACACGGCGCAAACGGACGTAAGGTAATGCCGCACCGCGCAGACTGAGGAATCCGCTAGTCTCCTGGTTTCGCGAATCTCCTTCTGGTTGAGCCGGCAATTCCATACACTCGGTCACGTGTTCCAGGGGAACGACAAAAGTTTCGGCGCCGACTCTTACCTGAAACCCTTCAATGATGGCAAGTGTCAAAGGCAAGCGGATGGTGACTGTGCTGCCTTTGCCGGCCGTGCTGGAGATCTCGACCGTGCCGCGAATGCTATCGATGTTGCGCCGGACGACGTCGAGACCGACGCCGCGTCCGGAAAGATCGGTGACCGATTCCGCTGTGGAGAAGCCCGGCTGAAGCACCAGATCGCAAACGTCCCGGTCGCGAAGCTCGTCTTTGCCGGACCAAAGTCCGAGACGCCGGGCTTTTTCGAGAATTCGTTTTCGATCGAAACCAGCTCCGTCGTCCTGCATCTTCACGATAATGTTGCCGCCGCTGTGTGCTGCCGTCAGGCGAATCACTCCACAGGGATTCTTGCCCTGGCTTTGGCGCACGGCCGGCGTTTCCAAACCGTGATCGATGGCATTGCGCACTAGATGGAGCAGGGGATCTTTTAACTGCTCAAGCACCGTCGTATCGACCTCAACATCTCCTCCTACCACCTCGAGGCGCGCCAACTTGCCGTGGCTCTTCGCGAGGTCGCGCACCGTGCGGATCAATTGCCGAAACAGCGGCCCGACCGGAACCATGCGAATGCTCATCACTTCGTTTTGCAATTCCATGTAGAGGCGCTCGGCCTCGCGATGCATTTCAAGGATCTCGCGCCCTGGTTCAGTATCGAGGCGCTCGATCAGGCGGCGCAGACGGCCTTGCGCAATCACGATTTCTCCGGTCAGATTCAACATATGGTCGAGTTTGCCGACGTCTGCGCGCAATGTGCGGTGATTCGCTGGTAGCGCGTCGGGCTTAACGGCTACCGCGGAGTCTGCTGAAACCACGCCTGTGGTAACAACTCTTTTCGACCGTTTTTCCACTTCTACCGCGATCTTTTTTCTGAGCTCTTGTTGTTCGACCGTAAGGCTCTGCGGTCCAGCGGACGCGCTTGCGACCATTTCACGGAGTTCATCCACGGCCTTCAGCAGCAACGAAATTAACTCTGGGCTGGGGACTACCATCTGTCCGCGGAACACTTCCAGCAGATCCTCTACCACATGCGCAAAGCCGGCCAATTCGTTCAGTTCCAAGGACGCTGCGTTGCCCTTGAGGCTATGAGCCACGCGGAAGATGTTGTGCAGCAGTTCGGGCTCGGAGGGATTCGATTCCATCTGGAGCAACGCCTGCTCCATCATCTCGAGGCCTTCCTCCGACTCGGCGAGAAACGAGGCGAATACGGCATTATGGTCGAAGTCCGTTAGATCCACTTTGTTCCTCCCTCCTTCTATAGCTGCTCGAAATTTTTGGTCGAGGTTGAGCCATCGGAGATTTGAAATACCAATCTCCTGCCATGCTTGCCGGAAACTTCTCTCTCTAAAACTGGAATGCCCGCGGAGCGCAGAAAACTTTCGGCCAATGCAACGTTTTTGGCGCCTAGCGATTGCGACAGGTCAACGGCAAAGGCGCTGGAGCCCCCAAAAATCTTGGCCTGCAAATTCCGGATTTCACACCCCAGGGCCAGAACCTGTTTCAATAATTCGGGGTTCGCCACGTTGCCGTAGCGCAGACGGTTGGGGCCTTCATCCATTCCCTCGGGCAAAAGGTAGTGATTCATGCCTCCGGCTCTTCGGTGCTTGTCCCATAGGCAGATGGCGGCGCAGGAGCCGAGTATGGTGGAAATAGTGATGGGATTGCGCGTTACGAAAACCTGCCCTGGATAAAGGAAGTGGCGCGTCTCTTTGGAGTCCGCGGGCTGGAAGCTTTTCATGAACTCCGTGGGTAGAACCGCCGGATTGAATTTCGGGGGAGCCTCTCTCATGCTGTTGCTCCTGAGCCCTCGGCGGCAGACTTGGAGTGAGAGCTTGCGCCGAAGATCGGTTTTCCCGCTTCTTCCGAGAGAAGCTTGAACAGATCGAGGTCGGACCTGTCGAAGGCGATTTTCTGGGGAAGCAAGCGCAGAATGGCAAGGATGGCGATAGTTTGTCCGGCCTCCCGAATGGGAATAAACGCCTTTACTTTAGCCGAGAGAGCGTGGCCGTCGCGGCGCGCACCTTCCACGTGAGGCTCGCCTCGCATGACACGTTGAACTCCCGTATCGCCCAGCGCCAGCATGAGGTCGTAGTGATCGAGTTCGATTCCAAACGACCAGGCGGCCCGGAATACTCCTTGTGTGCGATCCACAGTGAATAATCCGAATTCTTCGGAGCCGAGAAAATTCGCCACGATCTCGCGCAGGCCCTCGAGGGCGTCCTCTTGGTGACAGCTTTCGGCCAGCCGCCTACGGGCTGCTTCCAGGCGCAGGTCGTTCGTCGCGTCGATTCCGTTCGACTTCGCTCCGCGTACATTACTCTTTTCAGTTCTCATGAAGGTGTCTTACCCGAATTGCAATTCCGATCACTGCGCCGCTATTCGCCGAGGTAGCTCTGTACCAGCGCAACCAACTCGGCGCCATTCACCGGCTTGGTGATGTAGTCATTGCATCCGCTCTGGAAGCCGGCCTCCATGTAAGATTCCTCTCCGCGTGTAGTGACCAAAACGATCGGAATCTCGCGCGTGCTGGGCTGCTGGCGCATCATCTTGCAGGCCTCGAAGCCGTTCATGTTGGGCATTACTACATCCATCAAGACAAGGTCGGGACGCTCCTGTTGCGCCTTCTCCACCGCTTCCCGGCCGTCGCTCGCGGTCACACATTGGTAGCTGGTGCGCTTTTCCAGAATCTCGCGCTCCATCATCAGGGCCGTTCGGGAGTCGTCAACCACAAGGATTTTTTTGGACATGGTTCTCCTACATTACTTTTCGAGAACTGCAGCGCGAGATTATGGCAACTGCTTCAGGGAGGGCAGGATTTATATCAACCACCCTGGGCCGAGCCCAACAGCTGCTTCGCTGGCAGCGTCTATGATCGTGTTCGCAGCGTTCAGCCGAACGATCTTTACCCGGCACAAATCACTTCCAACGCGGGCTTGAAAGGATTCACGCAGAGTGCCTTAAGAAAAACTTAAGTGCGGAACAATGGCCCACATCGATATCTAACACACGGTGGGAATATGTCGATAATTACGACGGTAATTAAAGACTAAAGCTCGATTTGTTGCAGCGCGGGGACTGGCCGCCGAAGTGCGCGCCTGGCGGATGCGGAGATAATGGAGGGTAGGTTGCGTAGACTGAGACCGCACAACCTACCCGAGCCCGCGAGGGGCCGACTTTTTCTTCCGGTGGTCAACGAACTGAGGTATCGGTAGTCACTCCGCAAGAAGAGAAACGAAAACCAACGAGCTAGACGACGATAACTCGTGCGTCATTTGTCTACGATGCGATTTTTTCCTTCTCCCTCTCGGTCTTGACAACCGTCTCGGTTCGCCTTAATGCCTCTGGCAGCGCAACTCCCTCGGCCTTGGCGACGGCCCGCTTGGCTACTGGCTTCAGCCACAGCAATGCCATGAACGCGGCGGTGATGTCGCAGGCGATCATGACGTAGAACACCGGGATCCAGGAACCCGTTCTGAGCATCACCCACGCAGCCACGGGAGCGGCAAAGATAGCAGCCGTGCCTTTTGCGGTGTAGACGATGCCGTAGTTCGTGGTGGCCCACGTCCTGCCATACAAGTCCGCTGTGAGCGAGGGGAACAGCGAGAAAATCTCACCCCAGGCGAAAAACACCAGGCTCGACAACAGGACGAACATTACAGGACGACTGGCCGTTTGCAGCCACGCATACACCGCAATCCCTTCGATCAGGAAAGCGGTGAACATAGCGTTCTCGCGGCCGATGTGATCGGAGATCCAACCCCACAAAGGACGAGTGACGCCATTTACGATGCGGTTCAGCTGGATCGCCAAAATTGCCGCAGACAAGCCCCAAGCAACGATGACCTTGTCCACCTTATAGAAACCGGCAATCTCTTTGAGTTGCGAAGTGACGACCAGGCCGCCGAACGCGACCAAAGTCATCATGACGTAGATCAGGTAAAAGGATGGCTCCCTTACCATCTGCGTCCAAGTCATGTCCGCCTTCGCTTGATGGACTCGGGCGACAGGCTTCCAGGCTTTGGGCAGCCAACCTTTCGGTGGCGCCACGATAAACATCGCCGCAGCAGTCACGATGATACCCTGGATGAAACCCCAAACAATGAACGCATGCTGATAGCCGGAAGCATGGATCATTTTTTCGATAGGAGCGACGGTGACCGCGGTGCCGATGCCATAGGCGCCAGATACGATGCCCGCGCACAGTCCGCGGTGGTCGGGAAACCACTTCAGCACGTTGCCGGTGCAGCCGCCATACACGGCGCCAGCGCCAACTCCGCCAACCGCGTACCAGATGTAGAGTCCGGTGGTGGTAGTGGCGTAGCCGGAACCGATCCAGCCCGCGCCCACCAGCAAGCCACCGATGCCGATGACCAGCCGCGGTCCGAGACGATCGATCAAATAGCCTTCGAAAGGGACCAGCCAGGTTTCACAGAAGATGAATGCGGCAAAAGCGATCTGCACTGCGGCCAAAGTCGCGTGCAGGTTTGAGGTTAAAGGTTTGGTGAAAAGCGTCCAGGCATATTGCAGATTGGCGATCGCCATCATCGCGATTATGCAGGCGCACATCTGAATCCAGCGGTTGACGATCTTGGGTTCTGTACTTACTAAGGGGTTCACATTCGTGGCCATAGGCACACTCCTGGGGAATTCTCAGAATCGGTCTTCTCTTCTCGTTCAGTACTCCCTGCTGGAAATGTCCGGGGAAAATGAAAAACCCGCCCGTTTTACGGGGCGGGTTTGATTACTGGGCTTCGTCGATGTCTTTCTGGAGCGGGATGATTCCCGGCACCAGCCATTTGTTCCACATATCATCGATCTTGCTCTGGAAGTAATCGATATCTTCCTCGATGAAATGCGCAAACCTTCCCTGCTTGAGCAGATAATCGCGCACGGGCAGCCGTTTGAATCTGCCGCTGGCAATATCCTTGGTCTTGCCGTATAACCTCAGCTTGCCGTTTTCGACCTCGTAAAGGGGCCAAATGCCCGTATTCACGGCCAGTTCGCCCAGCTCAAAAGAAAGCACCGGATCGAAGTCCCAGCCTTTGGGGCAAGGATTCAGGCAATGAATAAAGGTTGGGCCGCCGATGGAAAGCGCCTTGCGAACGCTGTTCATCGCCTGCAGCGGGTACGAGGTGGAAATCGTTCCTACGTACTTCACTGTGGGGTGGCCAACGAGCATGAGCGGCGCCATGTTCTTTTTCCAGCGGTGATTCATGATCCGCTTTACTTTTCCCGGCGTGCTGAACGAGGTATTGACACCATAGGGCGACGTCCCGGAAATCTGGATGTCGGTATTGGCGTAGCTCTCGTTGTCGTACATCAGGATCAGCAAGTTGTAATCGGGATGGCACATGGTGGCTGAGATTGCGCCCAGGCCCATGTCCGCGCCGCCGCCGTCGCCGCAGAAGGCAATGACGTTGATCGGCTCATCCTTCATTACGCCCTTGCGCATCTGAACGCGGAATGCAGCAGCCGCTCCCAGTGCGCTCGAGCCTGAGCTGCCCAGTTGCGTATGCATCCAGGGCACGCCCCAGGGCGTGGCATAGTAAGAGGTGTTGGCCACGTACATGCAACCAGTGCTGCCCAGAACGATGGTTCTGGGTCCTGCAGCCTTCGCCATCAATTTCATGATTTGCGCAGACTCGCAGCCCTGGCAGGTGCGGTGGCCGGACGTGTAGTACTCCTCGTGTGGAACCTTCTTTACTCCTTTGAAGGCTTCCAGCTCTTGCGTCGGTTTTTCGTCAACAAATGTGCTCATGATTATTTGTCCTTTCCGGCTATGAATAGCGCCACGCGTTGGCGGGCGTTATCCCCGCAGCCCAATCCATTGCGTCAGGGGTTGCACAATCCCTTTGGCGGATTCAAATACGATTTCCGCCATCTGCTCCACATCCGGCACCGTCACTTCACGTCCACCCAGCCCGCAGATGAAATCGAGCACAGGCGGCCGCGTCGCTGATCCGGTATACATCGCTGAGCGAAGCTCCGTGGCGACTACACCGCTGAGATCCGGCGAACCGAACGAGAAATCCCGGTCGATGACGCCAATTGCCTTGAAACGCTCCAGGCACTTGGCAATCTCCGGCCCGGCAAACGGACGGAACCAGCGCAGGCGAACGAAGCCAACTTTCTTACCTTCTGCGCGCAGCTTCCGCACCGCAACCTTCACCGGCGTGGACATCGTTCCCATGCCCAGCAGCACGATATCCGCATCTTCGGTCATATATTCTTCGAAGAACGGATTGCCGTACTTGCGTCCGAACGTAGTCTCGAATTCCTCGTAGACTTCGCGAATCACGTCGCAAGCGATTTCGGTAACGGCGTAGTTTTGCCGACGAATCTCCATGACCCAATCTTCATTGGCCTGTGGGGCCACCGAAATTACGTTGTCGGGATGAAGCAGCAGATCGCCGCGGTTATAGGCCGGCAGGAATTTCTTTACCTGCTCCGCCGATGGAATCTTTACCAAGGCTTGCGAGTGAGTGAGAAACGCGCCGTCGCAACTGATAGCCAGAGGGACGAAGATGCGGCGATCTTCCGCCACACGATACGCGATCAAGGCCGTGTCCAGCGCTTCTTGCGCACTATCGACCCAGGTCAACATCCAGCCCAGGTCACGGACCGCGAGAGCGTCGTTGTGCTCTACGCCGAAGGCGCCGGGATCGTCGAGCGCGCGGTTGCCGACCATGCAAACCATGGGAACGCGCAGAGCCGGACTCACGGTCAGCGCCTCCATGGCGTACATCCAGCCCACGCCACTCGAACCGCAGAATACGCGCGCGCCGCAAACCGACGCATGCTTGACGATTTCAAATTGGGAATGCTCACCTTCCGCCACGATGTATTCGCAGTCCATTTCGCCATCTGCGACCAGCTGGCTGATGTACTGCATCACCGTGTCATAAGGCCGGATTGGGTAGGCCGTGACTACGTCGACGTTGGCCAGCTTGCAGGCAATCGCAATGGCTTCGGCGCCGGTAATCAGGGCTTCCTGCTCGATGCTTTTCTTTTTTTCTTCAACCGGTAATGTCAATGTCGCCATGTGAATCTCCTTGTCTTCGACTTCGACTTCGATCCTCAGTTTTTTTGCGCTCGCGGGGTTTTAGCCCTTCTTAGCGACTTCCAGCGCCTCCGGAATCTGTTCCTGGTACTGGCCGCGATAACGGAATCCTTTCGTCCGCTTCTCGATGGGCTCGGCTTTCTTGATGGTGCTTTCGAGCCATTTCAGATAAGCGTCCTGATCTTTCTGGAACGCGACCCACTGGCTGTCGTTACCGTGGAACTCGGACTCGTTCACCATGTGCACGCAGTCCTTGACCGGGCAAACCTCTTCACAGATGCCGCAACCGCAGCAGGCTTCGAGATTGGCGTCGTAATGCCCATCCGGAGTGACGTCGAAAGACGCATCCGGACAGTTGAGCCAGCACAGCGTGCACTTGGTGCAGGTCGAGAAGTTAATGACCGGCCGCTCGGTGCGCGTGGAGTACTTTTTGAACAGCTCGTTGCGAGCCGGACGGAAGCCTCCGACTTTTCCAGAGACTGGATCGGCATAAGGCCCGCCTTGGGGCTGACCCTTAATGGAAACGCCGGAGCGCATGTCTTCCCAGCGCGGCAGGTCGAACTTGAAAAGCTCTTCCGGATTACCTTCGCCCGCTTTCACCTCAATGGTCGTGAAGCGATCAAACGCGGTTCGGGCAGACGTGACTTTCAGGGAGCTCTTTAGCTTCTCGTTAATGAACTGTCCCACCGACTGCAGGCTGAACACTTCCGGTAAAGCCTTGGCAATGGCGCCCAGGATGCGGACATCGGTGTGATCATCTTTGAACACCCACATTCCGGAAAAGCTGGTTACGCCTTTCACCACTCCCAACTTGTAAGGCTGTTCACGGCGGTGAATGTTCTTCAACAGAGCGGATGGGCCTTCCAAAGAGACGACGATGAGTGTGTGTCCCGGCTTGAGAGCGTAGTGAACGGGTTTCAGGCCGTACCACGCCCATGACTCTGCGCCCTTACACAGCGTGTCGTCGAGCACTACGGTTAGATCGACTTGCTTGGGCTCGTATTGGGCCATTCCGGCTTCGAGTGTCTCTTCGTCGCTAGCGACGATTGCGAAACTCTTGGCTGGAATACCGTTACGTTCCGGGGCGTCTCCATAACGCCCAAAGGAAATGCCCAGTTTGCCTTCGTTGTGCGCGGCCAGAACAATGTCCCGCGTAATGTTCTTGGCCAGGGTCTTCTGAAAGACCCCTCGGTAAATAACCTCAACTGCGAATAGCTGACCCATTTGGCAACCTCCATTTTCTTAAAGCTTTGGCGATACGATCTTCGGCAATACCATCTTCGGCAATACAAGGTTCTCGATTTCCTGCAGATGCTTCAGCATGGCTGCTTCAGCGCCTGAGACATCCCTTTGCTTCAGGCAGGTGAGAACGTTGCGGTGGCCGGCCAGCGATTTTTGCGGCCGCCCTTCCACCTGTAAAGCACGCTCACGGGTTTCCCGCAACTCATCCATCAGAATGTCCACTACTCCAAGGACCACGTTGTTATCGGCCGCTAAAGCAATGGCGTAGTGGAACTGCGAATCTTCATCGACGGTAAGTTCGCCATGGTTGATCTTCTCGGCCTGACGGAGCAGGATATCCTCCATCTCAGCGAGTTCAACGGGCGTGGCGTGCAACGCGGCGCGACCGGCCAGCGGCGGCTCAAGCATCTTGCGGACGTCGAGAAGCTCTACCACCGTTCTTTGCTGATGCAGAACTGCAGCCGCGAGGGGATTCGCCGGCGAAGCGCCGGGGTCTTTCACGACCGTGCCGATGCCCTGTCGCGGCTCGAGCAGGCCCATCACTTGTAAGCTGCGGATGGCGTCGCGCACCGATCCCCGGCTCACGCCCAGCATCTGCACGAGTTCGCGTTCGGGAGGCAGCAGATCGCCGGGTTTCAGGTCGTGAGTGATTCGCCGTTCGAGTTGCCGGGCAACTTCCTGGTAGACGCGGCTTCTGGGGATGGCCGCAAACTCGACTCTCGTTGCTGATTCCGTCGCAAGCATCGGAATGGTCTGATGACTGACGACTTCATTTCAGGCCTGAATTGAAAATCCCGCAATGATGCAGATCACCATTCAAGGTGACGGCATCTTTTCATGGGCGTAATGAGCCTGGGTTGCAGCGTGGGAAAGGATAAGATTGTCCCAAAAGGGAATCTTTTACGGTTCGACGTGACCGCCATCACGTCTCGCGATACTTTTCCGTCTTATACTGTGCAGTAAGAAAACCACGACCAACGCGTTTTACTCTGGATCTGCTCGAGCCACTGACATGCCAACTGCGACCGGCCTCGACTATGCCAAACCCGTACCGCCCGATGCGCAAGACAAGCGCTGGCGCATCGTAGATGCCACCATGCGGCGGTTGGGCCACCACTCCCGCTCGCTCATCGAAACCCTGCACACCGTTCAGGAGACTTTCGGCTTCCTGGATGAGGGCGCGCTGCGCTATGTAGCTACCTCCCTGCACATTCCGATGAGCCGGGCGTACGGAGTCGCGACCTTTTATCAGTTTTTTACCCTGAAGCCGGCGGGACGGCACGCTTGCGTGATTTGCATGGGAACCGCCTGTTACATAAAAGGCGCGGCTCACCTGCTTTCGACCATGGCGAAAGAGTACGGCATCGCCCCGGGCGAGACTACGAAAGACGGCGGCGTTTCTCTGCTGACCGCCCGCTGCCTGGGGTCCTGCGGCCTCGCTCCTGCCGTGGTTTACGACAACCAAGTTGCCGGCAAGGTATCGTCGCAAGATCTGCGCGCGCATGTCGCGAAATGGATCTCCGCATGAGCCCTGAAGAGCTGGAACAGATTGCGGAAAAAGAACGCGAAGAGCAGAAGAAATTCGCGCACTCGATTAGCGTGTGTGTCGCGGCCGGTTGTATCTCCTGCCAAAGCCAGGAAGTGAAGGACGCAATCGATCGGGAAATCCAAAAGCAGGGCCTGGAGCAGGGCTGCAAGAGCAAAGGTGTAGGCTGCATGGGGCTGTGCGCACAGGGTCCGCTGGTTTCAAGTGACCGTGGCATTCTGTACAAAGGTGTCACCGCCAACGACGCCGCTGAGATCGTCGCCAGCATCGAAAGCGATGCGGTCAGCCGGCTGGTCTGCAAAACCGACATTCCATTCTTTCAGCGGCAGAAAAAAATCGTGCTGGAAAATTCGGGCGTGGTCGATCCAGAAAGAATCGAGGATTACATCGCCGCAAACGGTTACAGCGCCATGATGCAGGTCATCACTGAAATGACTCCGGCGCAAGTGATCGAAGAGGTGGTGAAGAGCGGGTTGCGAGGCCGCGGAGGCGCGGGCTATCCGACTGGTCTGAAGTGGAGCACAGTAGCCAAAGCCGCCTCGAAGAAAGTGAAATATGCCATCTGCAATGCCGATGAAGGCGACCCCGGCGCCTTCATGGATCGCAGCGTGCTCGAGAGCGATCCCCATCGCGTGCTTGAAGGCATGCTGATTGCCGCATACGCTGTGGGCGCATCCGAGGGCTACATCTATGTGCGGGCGGAGTACCCGCTGGCCATCAAGCGCTTGCGCACCGCGATCCGGCAGGCGGAACGGCTCGGCCTGCTCGGGCACAACATCTGCGGCACGCGCTTCAGCTTCGGCATTGATATTCGGCTGGGAGCGGGAGCGTTTGTGTGCGGAGAAGAAACTGCTCTGATCGCGTCGGTCGAAGGCAAGCGCGGAACACCACGGCCGCGCCCACCTTATCCCGCGCAGGAAGGCCTGTTTGGCGAGCCCACGCTCATCAACAACGTCGAGACTTACGCCAACATTCCACCCATCATCCGCAACGGCGGAGAGTGGTACTCCAAGATCGGCAGCGAGAAGAGCAAAGGCACCAAAGTATTCGCGCTGGCGGGACGCGTGGCCAATACCGGCCTCGTCGAAGTGCCGATGGGGATCAGCTTACGCGAAATCATTTTCGAAATCGGCGGCGGCATTCCGGACGGCAAGGATTTCAAGGCGGCGCAGACCGGTGGACCTTCCGGCGGTTGCATACCGGCGCAATTTCTTGATATGCCGGTCGACTACGAATCTCTGGCGCAAGTCGGCTCGATCATGGGGTCTGGCGGAATGATCGTGATGGACGAAACTTCGTGCATGGTCGATGTGGCCAAATACTTCATGGATTTCTGCATGACTGAGTCCTGCGGCAAATGTATTCCCTGCCGCGTGGGCACGTATCAAATGAATGAATTGCTGGGCAAGATTACGCGCTTAGAGGCAGCCCAGCAGGATATTGTCCTGATCGAAGATCTTTGCGACCTGCTGAAGCACACCAGCTTGTGCGGCTTGGGGATCTCAGCTCCGAATCCGGTGCTGAGCACCCTAAAATACTTTTCCGAAGAATACAAAGCGCACATCGTGAACGGCCAGTGCCCGGCGGGCGTTTGTACGGCCCGTCAATCGGAAGAAGTTCGTCAAGCCGATGACCACCAACCCGAAGGTCAGGAAGCAAGCCGATGAGCCCAGCCAGCAATATCAAGACGCTCAAGATCGACGACCGCGACGTCAGCGCGCGCCAGGATGAGACCATTCTTGACGTGGCTCGGCAGAACGGTATTTTCCTTCCAACTCTTTGTGAGTTGAAGGGACTATCCGAAGTCGGCGCCTGCCGTTTGTGCCTGGTCGAGATAAAAGGGTCATCGAAATTGCTGCCCGCCTGTGTGACTCCGGTGGAAGAGGGCATGCAGGTTACTACCAACTCCGAGCGTTTGCAGAAATATCGCCGCGCTATTCTCGAGCTGCTCTTCACCGAACGAAACCACATCTGCTCGGTGTGCGTCTCGAACGGCCATTGCGAATTGCAGTCCCTGGCGCAGAAGCTCGACATCACGCACGTGCGCTATCCCTATCGCTATCCCAAGCTGGAAGTCGATGCCTCGCACGATCGCTTCGTGGTCGATCACAACCGCTGCATTCTTTGCACGCGTTGCGTGCGCGTCTGCGACGAGATCGAAGGCGCGCATACCTGGGATGTGATGGGGCGAGGCATTCAGGCGCAAGTCATTACCGATCTCAATCAGCCCTGGGGATCGTCGGAATCCTGCACCAGTTGCGGGAAATGCGTGCATGTGTGTCCTACCGGAGCTCTTTTTGAAAAAGGCAGTTCCGTGGCGGAGATGCTCAAGCGGCGCCAATTTCTCCCCTATCTGACCCTGATGCGGCGAGAGGAGAATGAGTGAGCAAGCTGCGTCTGGCGACGGTATGGCTCGACGGCTGCTCGGGTTGCCACATGTCGTTTCTCGACATCGACGAGCGCCTTTTCGCTGTCGTGCAAAAAGCTGACCTCGTCTACAGCCCGCTGGTCGACGCCAAGATTTTTCCGGAAGGTGTCGATATTACTCTCGTCGAGGGTTCGGTGAGCAGCGCGGAAGATCTGCACAAAATTCTATTGGTAAGGGAACGAACCAAAACTCTGGTGTCGCTCGGCGACTGCGCCGTAACCGCGAATGTTCCTGGGATGCGGAATTCTTTCGGGGTGAAAGCCGTCACCGACCGCGCTTATTGCGAGAACGTGAGCATCGGTTCTGGCGTGCCCACCGAGGTTGTTCCGAAGCTGCTGGCGCGAGTCCGTCCCGTGCACGAAGTCGTGCCCGTCGACGTCTTCGTTCCTGGTTGTCCTCCTTCGGCCGATACCATTTTCTTCGTGCTTAGCGAATTGCTCGAAGGCCGCAATCCCCAACTCACCACGAAAACGAGATTCGGAGCCTAGCTTGCCAGACTTGGATGCCAAGACCACAACAACGGTCACGACGAAGAGTAAGACGATCCTGATCGACCCCGTAACCCGCATCGAGGGTCATTCCAAGATCACGTTGCATCTCGATGATCAGGGGCGAGTCGAAGACGCGCGCTTTCACGTCACACAATTCCGCGGCTTCGAAAAGTTCTGCGAAGGTCGTCCGTTTTACGAGATGCCGTCTCTGATGGCCCGAATCTGTGGCATCTGTCCGGTAAGCCATCTCATCGCTTCGGCCAAGGCTTGCGATCAACTACTGGCGGTGCGCATACCTCCGACGGCCGAAAAACTTCGGCGCATCTTTGGGCTGGCTCAGGTTCTGCAGTCGCACGCTCTCAGCTTCTTTCATTTGTCTTCGCCCGACCTGGTGCTCGGCATGGATGCCGATCCTGAGAAACGTCACCTATTCGGCGTAGCTGAAAAAAATCCCGAAATCGCCCGCAACGGCATTCGCCTGCGCCAGTTCGGCCAGCAGATCATCGAACGGCTGGGCGGAAAGCGCATTCATCCCGCTTGGGTGGTGCCCGGCGGCGTGAGTGAGCCTTTAACTCAGCAGCATCGTGACGCCATTCTCGCCGATATTCCTGAGGCCTTAAAAATCGTTGAGCACACTCTGGATTGGTTCAAAGAGCATACGCGAAAAATTCCGCGAAGAAATCGCCGCCTTCGGCAACTTTCCCACGCTGTTTATGGCCATCATAAAACCGGATGGCGGCCTCACTTTCTACGACGGCGGCGTCACTATCGTGGACGCCTCCGGACATACGGTCGCGTCTGCTCTCGATCCGGCGCGCTATGCTGACTACATCGGTGAAAAGGTGGAGTCCTGGAGCTATTTGAAATCGACCTACTACAAACCCAAGGGTTACACCGATGGCATCTACCGCGTGGGTCCTCTGGCGCGCCTGAACGTGGCCGTTCGTTGCGGCACTACCCGGGCTGACCAGGAGCTGGCAGAATTTCATGAGCTCCAGCGCACCGCCGTTTTAAGTTCATTCCACTACCACTACGCTCGATTGATTGAGGCCATGTATTGTGTAGAGCGTTTGGAGCAAGTGCTCAACGATCCGGAAATTCTCTCCAAACACGTGCGCTCTTTCGCCAAGCCGAACTGCCTGGAGGGTGTGGGCGCTTGCGAGGCGCCGCGCGGAACATTATTCCATCACTACAAAATCAATGAACAGGGTCTCATCGTGTGGGCGAACCTGGTTATCGCCACTGGCCATAACAACCTGGCCATGAATCGCAGCATCTTGCAGGTGGCGAAACACTTTGTGGCAGCCGACCGTTTAACCCAGGGCATGTTGAACCGCGTGGAAGCGGTGATTCGAAGTTACGATCCCTGCCTCAGTTGCTCCACTCATGCCGCCGGAGACATGGCTCTGCACATCCAATTGCTCTCTTCGCGGGGCGAGGTCGTGGATGAGGTGCGCAGGCCTTGACCAGGACTTGCTCGACCAGGATTTGAATGTGGCGCGCGCGCTCATTATCGGCTACGGCAATCCTCTTCGATCCGACGACGGCTTCGGCAGCTACGCGGCTCATGAACTCTCAACTCGTTTTCAGAGTTCGGATGTCGAAATAATCTCCCGGCAGCAGCTCACGCCCGAACTCGCCGAACACGCCAGTCATTTTCAGCTCGTGATCTTCATTGACGCTGCTCGCGACTGCCCGCCCGGAAAACTGCGCTGCGAGGAAATTAAGCACAGCGAAAATTCTGGGCAGGCCGAGTTCACCGGCTTTTCTCATTTCCTGACTCCCGCAGCGCTGCTGGCTTGGACCGCTGGCTTATACAATAGATTCCCTCAGGCATACTACGTCCGCATTGGCGGCCAATGCTTTGATGAAGGCGAGACGATTTCCCCCACAGTCTTAGCCGCTCTCCCGCCACTGATCGAGAAGATCGGCAGGCTCACGCGGACGACTCCCGAAACTCTCGGGCTTTTCTAGGGTAAAGGCTGTATGGGCTACCAGTGAAAGGCCTGAGATCCTGCTCATGGGCAAGTTCATCTCTAAACTTCATTTTCCAGTAGGATAACTTCGCGTGAGATCTGATGTCCCCCGTTATGATCTGATTCCCGCCACCAGAAGCCGGGAGGCTGCGGCCGCACCAGGGCTTTCCACATCAGATCCATCACGATTCGTCGGCGCGGCAGCTCCCACGATCAACTGCTTTGCCGCAGGTGGCGAGATGGGCGCTCTGATGCGGAGCTTGGACTGGAACTCCCATCCCTTGGGACCAGTTTCTTTGTGGCCTCAAAGCTTGTGCACTGCGGTAAGCATCTGTCTTGAATCACGCTTTCCCATTCTCATCTGGTGGGGACCAGAGTTGTTCATGTTGTATAACGACGCCTACAGAACCATCCTGGGGACTACAAAACATCCCAAAGCGATGGGGCAAGCTGGGGCGGAATGTTGGCCGGAGATATGGGATGTGGTCGGCCCTATGCTGGAAGGAGTTTTGCAAAAGGGCCGCGCCACGTGGTCGGAGGACCAGCTTCTGTTATTGGATCGAAATGGATATGTGGAAGAGTGTTATTTCACTTTTTCCTATAGTCCAATTCGCGATGAATCGGGAGAAGTGGCAGGTATTTTCACAGCGGTCACGGAGACCACCGACAAAATCCTGGGAGAACGCCGCCTGATGGCTCTGCAAGAATTAGGAGCCGCGAAAACAGAATCCAGGGGAGGTGTAGAAGCCTGCCGCCTGGCTGCGACAACTCTCGAGAAGCACTCGCTTGATATTCCATTCGGCCTCATTTATCTCCTCGAAGAAGACGGTTCGAGCGCAACTCTGGCAGCCTCCATGAATCTTGAGCCAGGTTCGCAGGTGGCGCCTCTCCGCATACAAAAAGATGAGACCGCTCCTTGGCCGCTGCACCAGGTCCTGTCCCAGGGCGATGCGCTAGTGGTGAGCTGTTTATCCGAATCCTTGAACAATCTTCCGGGTGGACCGTGGCCGGTAAAAGCCAAGAGCGCTGTGATCCTGCCGATCGCTGCGGCGGGGGAAAATCAGGCGACTGGCGTTCTGATCGCCGGAATCAGCCCGCGACGCGAGTTTGACGAAAAGTATCAAGCGTTCTTTGGTTTGGTGGCTCGGAATCTTGCTGCCGCAATCGCCGATGCCCGCGCCTATGAAGATCAGCAGAAACGCGTAGAAGCGCTGGCCGAACTGGATCGCGCCAAGACCGCATTCTTTAGCAACGTGAGCCACGAGTTTCGCACTCCGTTGACCTTAATCTTGGGCCCGTTGGAAGACACGCTGGCCGGCTCCAACGAGCGATTGGCCGCAGGAGACCGAGAACAACTAACAGTGATTCATCGCAATGCCCTGCGCTTGTTGAAGCTGGTGAACTCCCTGCTGGATTTTTCGCGGATTGAAGCGGGCCGAGTGGAAGCCATTTACCAGCCAACGGACATTTACAGCTTTACCGCCGAACTGGCCAGCTCGTTTCGCTCCGCCATGCAGCGGGCCGGATTACAGTTCAATGTTGATTGTCCTACAGGACCGGAGCTGATCTACGTTGACCGCGAAATGTGGGAGAAAATTGTCCTTAACCTGCTCTCCAACGCTTTCAAGTTTACATTTGAGGGTGCAATTTCCGTCAGCATGCGCTCCGCCGGGGAGTCAGTGCAATTGCAGATCAGCGATACCGGGATTGGAATCCCCGAAGCCGAGTTGCCCCACCTGTTTGAACGCTTTCATCGCGTAGAAGGCGCGCACGGCCGCACCCACGAAGGCACGGGTATCGGACTGGCTCTGGTGCAGGAACTCGTGAAGTTCCATCAAGGAACGATCACGGTCGCCAGCAAAGAGGGCACAGGCAGCACGTTCACTGTGACCATCCCGACGGGCAAGGATCATCTTCCGCCAGAGCGGGTCGAGGCGGCACGCACTCTCGCCTCAAGCGCGACACGAATCGATAGCTACGTTGAAGAAGCACTGCGCTGGTTGCCGGAAACCCCGGGGCAGCCCACCGCAGCGAATGCGAGTTCGGGCGCGAATCCACTCGCCGCCGCGACCGAACTTGATCTCGGTGGAGAGTTGATCGTCCTCGCAGACGACAACGCAGATATGCGTGACTATCTGCGCAGATTATTGGGGGAACGCTACCGCGTCCACGCCGTCTCTAACGGAATTGCAGCGGTTGAAGCGACGCGGGAGCTGCACGCAGATTTAGTGATCGCCGATGTGATGATGCCCGGCTTGGATGGATTCGGAGTGTTGCGAACTTTGAAAGACGATCGCAACACAAAGGCCATACCGGTGATCTTGCTTTCGGCACGAGCTGGCGAGGAGTCACGAGTCGAAGGTTTGCACGCTGGCGCCGATGACTATCTGGTAAAGCCTTTCACGGCGCGTGAGCTTCTGGCGCGAGTTGGGGCCCACCTGAGGCTGGCACGGGTTCGAGCCGAGGCGGCGGAAGTAGAAAGGTTGTTGCGCGCCGAAGCCGATCTCGAACGCAGCCGCTTGCGCGACTCGTTCATCCTCGCGCCAGCTGGAATGGCTTTACTGGCCGGTCCAGAGCATCGCTTCACTTTTGTGAATTCCGCCTATCTGGAGCTGGTGGGACGCGAGAGCGCAGATCAGATCGTAGGCAAGACAGTGGCAGAAGCCTTTCCTGAAGTTAAAGAACAAGGCATCCTTCACCTGTTGAATCAGGTTTTCGAAACTGGCCAACCCTTCCTGGCCAGCGAGCGGGAGCTTCGCCTCAAGCGCTACGGCAAAGAGAAAGAGGATGTGGTCTACACCACCTTCAGCTACCAGGCCTTGAAGAATGTGAAAGGGAATGTGGAGGGCATTCTGGTGCATGCCGCCGACGTGACCGAGCAGGTCATGGCACGCAATCAACTGGAGGCGAGAGTGCAGGAACGCACAGCGGAACTGCAGGAGGCGGAAGATAAGCTGCGCGCGCTCAACACCCGCCTGTTGCAGGCGCAGGACGAAGAGAGGCGCCGGCTGGCGCGCGATTTGCACGACAGCGCGGGGCAGATATTGGTAGCTCTGAAGATGAACTTGTTCGCGCTCGAGCAGGAACTGCAGAACCAAGACCCGGGATTAAATAAGATGGCGAGCGGCAGCGTAGAACTGGTCGATGATCTTTCGAATCAGCTGCGCACCATGTCGCATCTGCTGCACCCTCCCTTGCTGGATGAGGCGGGACTGGCTTCGGCTCTGCGCTGGTACGTGGAGGGTTTTGCCGAGAGAAGCAAGATTCGTGTGGAGTTGGAGCTTGATCCGAAATTGCCTCGTCTCTCCCAGGAAATTGAAACCGCCATCTTCCGCATCGTGCAGGAATCTCTCACGAATATTCATCGACATTCGGGAAGCGAGAGCGCCACCATTGAGGTGGGTTACCGTCGCCGCAATGTAAGAGTCGAGATTCGCGATGCGGGCAAGGGCATTTCGCAATTTGACTCCAAAAAGAAAATGCCGGCCCGGGTGGGGGTCGGCGTGCAAGGCATGCAGGAGCGAGTTCGGCAACTGCAGGGGAAGTTTGAGATTCAGTCAGGAGCGGCGGGAACTACGATCTTTGTGACTCTACCGGCACAGCGCAGGCCAGACCCGGTTGAGGCAGACTAATCATGCGCGGAAAGTCATTCTCTAGCAGCACACATCGCCACCACATCTCCCAGGGAAGCCAGATTCAATACCCCTTCTACCATTCGCTGAACGTAGATCAGCGGAGATTCCTTGACCCGCAGGGTGACATCGATGTCGCCACATAAATCGGAAACCGCCCGCTCTCGTTGGCCGCGATTGCAGAAGTCTTTGGCGATCACGATGGGATTGAATCCATAGGTAGTGGCAGCGCGATAGCTCACGCCGCAAGCATCCAGGGTTTGGCGCAGGACGCGAGAGGTGAAATAGTTGAGGTGACCCGCGCCTACGTATCGGTCCCACTTACCGATCAGTTTTTGGGTTGCGCCAGAGAAATTTGGAACCGAAACCAGCAGCAGGCCACCAGGCTTGAGCAATTCTCGCGCTGTCCTTAAGTGACGCATGGGGTCGGGCAAGTGCTCCAGCGTAGCCCACATAGTGACAATGTCATAATTGTCTGCCAGAGGATCGATCAGAACGTCCAGGCACCGCAGTGGGAGGCCGAATTTTCTCCCACAAGCGATTGCGGGAGAAGAGATGTCAACTCCTTCGGCGTCGAATCCTGCGTCCAAAGCCGCGCGGACGAATGATCCAGTCGAACAGCCTATGTCGAGCAGCTTTCCGCCCGAGGAAAAGCGGCGTAGGAAACGAATCTCGCGGCGCGACTTGCTGGGAGAAAAAGTGAACTTCACCATCCTCGTATCCGACCAGTATTCTTCGCCATGTTGCCGGTAGCGTTCCTGCAGGTATTGCTCAGCCGGGCGCGGCCAGATGAATACAAATCCGCAAGGACATCGAAAATAATCATCGGCGAGTTTGCTGAAAGCGAACGAAGATGCACTGGAGCAGATGAGGCACTCCACAGAAGCCAGCGCGGAAGTACAGGCGCTGCCAGCTTCGGCTTCGCCGGCGCAGCTGCTCCTGACAGCACGACGAAAGAAACTCGTTTTTCTTCGTTTTTGAGAGATGAGAGGCACTTATTACGGCTTCGCCTTGTGTTAGTCGCTTCGCAACCGCAAACGGTTTCGTTGAATCTTCTTGAGATGCCAACGGGCTCTCGGAATTCATTCCTACGGGCTAGGCGGCAACAACCCTGGCGCCGCCCAAGAAGCGTTTCGGTCAGGTGGCATGGGAAGGAGTTGATGCAGCCCCAGCTTGACGACTTGCAGGCGATCGCGGCTGCACCGCTCCACGAATTCAGCCTCGGTACAGAGCATCGACTCGTTCTCGGGCAATATCAACTCGGAAATGCGATGGGTTGCGGCAAGTCGCGGCAGATCCTGCACTTGTCCGATGACCTCCATGCCGAACACATGCCGGCGAAGATCGCTGCCCCCGTTGGTATCGATCAACCCAGCGCATTTGATTTTGCGGCTTTCGAGGAAGCGGAGTACGACCTCGGTATTCTCGGAGGTGCCCAGCACAAACACGCGGCGGGAGGACTGAGAGCTGGAAGTTCCCCAATAACGAATGAATTCGCGGAAAACATAAAAAGACCGGCGAAGAACCATCAAGAGTAACCAGGAGATCACGAAGTCGACCAGGAAGACGATGCGCGAATATCCCGAGGGCCCGTACATTGCGATCACGATCAAGACCGTTACTGCTTCACCGATGGCGCTGGTTACGGCAAGCCGGTAAGCATCTCCCGCGGCTCCGCGCCACCAGGAGTGGCGATAGATGCCGCAGCCCCACATCACTCCACACTTGGCCAGCAACACGATCGGCCAGGAGCGCAAGAAGACAACAAAGTCCGTCCGCGGAACCGCGCTTTCGAAGCGGAGAAGGTAGGCGAAATAATAAGAGAGCGACAAGACTGCGGGATCGAGTAGAAATGCCAGGCTGTCATGCTGCAGCAGGCCCTGCAGCAATGGATAAATATGTTCATTCCCGGCGTGGTAGGTGGGCTCGGTGTGAAACAGGTGAACGCCAAACAGCACCAGAAAAAACAGCCACAGCAACATCAAGCCTAGGGCTTCCGGATAAGCAAGGTGTCGCGCTCCGATAGCCACCGCCCCCGACGCAACCGTAGCGGCATAAAGCAACAGGACAGCGTTCCGCTCGGGCAGGCCCATTCGCACCAGACGGTGCGAGCTGTGGTCGGTGCCACCCACGGAGACGGGCTGACCTCGCAGGCGGCGCGTCACAGAAACAAAAAACGTATCGAGGATCGGAATCGAGAGCACGATCACGGGAGTTAAGACCAGACCTTGCACCCCGGATACACTCCGGAAGTGGGGCAGCGCAGCCGAGGCCAGGAGGAACCCCAAAAAAAGGCTGCCACTGTCACCCATGAAGATTCGCGCGGGAGCGAAATTGAAAACCAGAAATCCGGCGCTCGAACCGGCGACAATCAATAAAATCGAAGCATAGTCCGGCACACCACCGGTCAGGTAGAGCACAGCCCAATAACCCGTGGTAAACAAGGCGACTCCGGCGGCCAATCCGTCCATGTTGTCGAGCAGGTTGAAAGCGTTGGTCAAGCCTACGATCCAACCCAAAGAAACAAAGATGCCCAGAATGGGATGGCTAGGTATCGACAACCTCAGGCCAAAAGCTATGCTCAGGGCGGCGACACTGCACTGGGCCAGCAACTTGGATCCTGGCCGGAGCTGAAACAAGTCGTCAATCAATCCCAGCGCGAACATCAGGGAAGCGCCGCCTAACATTACCCACGCCGCCCGATTCGAAGCCGGGATGACGAAAACAGAGAGGCTGAGCACAACGACCCAGATCGAGACGCCGCCAAACTTGGCCGGCGTTCCGTTATGCCAGCGGTCCGGCTTAGGCTTGGCTACCCATCCTCGTTTTGCGCAAACCTTGATCGCAGCCGCCACTGCGGCCACCGTTAGCACGAAGGCCGAACCAAATTCCGCCACCAGCGACAGGACAGGCACTTGTGAAGCTAGGATTCGGGTTGCCATTTTGTGTTGGTTATTTTGTGTTTATCTTCTGCAAGCTGCATTCCGATTTTCTTGCTTCCGGTCAGCCCGCCGACATTGCTTTTGCAATTTGAATCTCGTGGGTACGAGCACCGCCCAGATGCTCGGCAACGGCTTCCACAATCTCGCGAAGATTTTTGGTCGGCTCGTAGCCAATGAGTTCGCGAATTCGAGTCAGGTCTGGCACGCGTCGTGCCATATCCTCGAACTCTTCTCCAAACACATCTTTGTAGGAGCGGTGCACTACGGCAGAGCGAGAGTGGGTAACGTCTCTCACCACGTCGGACAATTCATTAATCGTCACCTCTTCGTCGGAGCCGATGTTAAAGACATTGCCATTGGCTCGGTCGCTGTTGCCGAGTTTCACCAGGGCCGATACGACATCCCCAACCCAACCGAAGCAGCGGGACTGCGTGCCGTCGCCGTAAATCTCAATCGGGTTGCCGGCAATGGCGGCGTGCACAAAGCGTGGCAATACCATTCCATAGGTGCCTATCTGCCGGGGACCAACCGTGTTGAACAGGCGCACAATCACCACCGGCAAGGCGCGCTCGCGGTGATAGGACAAAGCCAGAAACTCATCGATGGCCTTCGAGCAGGCATAACTCCACCGCCCATAAACCGGGGGGCCGATCAGCAGGTCGTCGTCCTCGCGGAAGGGAATGCGGGTAGATTTCCCGTAGACCTCCGAGGTCGAAGTGATGACTACCTTCTTTCTTTTTCTTCGCGGCGGCTTCGAGCACCAGTTCGGTCCCGCGAATGTTGGTGTGCATGGCGCGCACCGGGGAGTGCACGATCAACTGCACTCCGACCGCAGCCGCCAGATGGAAGACGATATCGCAATCGTCGACCAGCTCCGCCAGCACCGCCCGGTCCATTACCGAATCGACCACATAGCGGAAGCGGCGGTCGCGTTTCAGATGGTTGATGTTGCTGTTCGATCCCGTCGAGAGATCGTCAATCACGGTGACTTCCGTTCCCTCGCTGAGCAGTTTTTCGGCGAGGTGGGAGCCGATGAAACCAGCGCCCCCTGTAATTAATGCATGCATGGGTGAACAACTCCTTTTCGTCGAAACAGCACTCTGGTGTCTTCAAAGAGGACGACAAAACGATGCCGTCGCGTCCCGAAGGACAATCAGTCCATCGGCGGTTCAAGCGATTCACTTCGGCAAATTCTCGAAATTCTTCGTGTGAGAAGGGGCAAATGAGGCAAACAAGGACGCTGGACGCGCGATGCGCCCCGCGGCGGGGTCATGGGGCAACAAACCCTTCGAGCGCGCCAAAGAAACGTAAAGGTGTTCCAGATCATCGGCCAGACGATGCTGGGAGAACCTCTCCCGCACAAACTCGCGTCCGGCTTGACCCATGGCCTGGCGCTGCTCAGGGTTCTCCAGAAGAAACCGGAGGGCGCCGGCCAGGAGCTTGGCATCACGCCCCACTAAAATTCCATTTTGGAACACTTCCATTCCCTCAAAGGGAACTGGAGCGCCAATCATCAGGTCGCGTACGCCTCCGACGTCTGTGCTTACGATTGCCTTGCCCGAAGCCATGGCCTCGAGCAGCGCGACGGGGGTGCCTTCACTAATCGAGGTGCAAACGACCAAATCCAGGTCGGCATATATCTGCGGCAGGCTGCGCCGCCACCCAAGTAACGACACATAGTTTTCGAGCCCCTCGCGCGCGATATGTTGTTCGCACTCAGCCCTCAATTCACCTCCCCCCACCATCACGAAGCGCGCCGCTGGAAAGATATTGGTCACCAGCGGAACACAGTGCAGAAACAATTCCGGAGCTTTGATGGCAGTGAAGCGCCCCACCCATCCCACCACAGGAGTTGAGGGCTGGCATTGCAGAGCGGCGCGCAGCTCTCCATGCGGAGACTTAGCCTTGAGGAATGGAGCCAGATCGACCCCAAGCGGAACAACCACGACTTTGTGGGGGGGCGCAATCCGGTAGGTTTCGGTCAACTCCCGTCGTTGCGATTCGCTGATGGCAATGATGCAGTCGGTCTGACTCGCCAGGACACGCTCGATTATCAGAAAAACGCGGGTCACCAGCGGCGAGAAGTACCCCTTGAAAATGTGCCCGTGAAAGGTATGAACACGGATGGGCGTGCTGGCCACGATAGCCGCCAGGCGCCCGAGAGCCCCGGCCTTCGCGGTATGCGTGTGCACGATCGCCGGTTTCTGCCGGCGCAAGACGCGAATCAGTTGCCCCAGGCTGAGGAGATCCTTCCAGCAGGAAATGCCACGAGCCAGGGCCGGAATGCCGAGTGTGTCGACTTGGTGCGCCGCCGCAAGGTATTCCATCGTCGATTCTCCTGCCGCGACTTCGCCCGTTACCAACATCGCGTCATAACCTCGGGCGCGAAACGCTTCCGTCATGAGAATGGCCTGAATGGCTGGACCGCCCACGTTCAGACGGCAGATGATTCGGACAATACTGATCTGCGATGGCCTCATCGCAGGCTTTCCTGCTCATGACGATCCCCAGAAATCAGTTTTGCGATCTCTCCGGCTGGAGTTGTGACCGGCAACGCCGGTGCGCCAAGATTCGAAGCGCAGAGGTTGATGACCGATCGCATCTTTCCATTCGCCGACCGGGGAATTTCGCTGACCTCTTCGATCTCGATCGCGACAACTTGCCCCAGTTTGCTCCGCATCTGCCGCACCAACTGGCGGGCGTGTTCCGGGCGGTAGCGGGATCGATCCGGAACCAGGCGCAAAATTATGGCGTACGCTGAAGTCTGCACGATCTGGGCTTCGACGATGCTGTTGGGGAGACCTTTGAAGACGGTATCGAGGCGTCCGACCGGCCCCCGGTCGGGAGTGCACAATATGTCGTCTACGCGCCCGACGATGGCTTCGATCGTCGGAAAGGGCAGGCCGCAAGGGCACGCCTCTGTTTCTTTTTCTTTGGAGGCGATGGCGGTATCTCCGATGGCAAAACGCAAGAGTGGAACCACGCTGGTGGTGAAACTGCTCACCACCATTTCTCCCGCTTGTCCGGGTGCCGCGGGTTGGCCTTCGGCGTCGAGAATTTCGATAAGGCCGGAATCCAGATGAACGTGCATCCGGCCGTTGCGGCATTCGCTGATAAAGGGCGCACCTTCCGAGGAGGCGTACTGATCGTAGAGCTTGGCCTGAAAAGCGGTCTCAATCGTCTGGCGCTGATGCGCGAGAACGGTCTCGGCCGAGACCAAGATCGCTTGGGGGTGGATGTCATGAACCCTGCCGGAACGCAGAATGTGATAGGCCACGGCGTGAATCGAAGAGGGATATCCGTCGATGATTTCAGGCTGGAAGCTTTCGAGAGCCTCCACGTAGGCCGAAAGATTCGTCGGCGCTAGGTGATAGGAGGAAAAAAGCAGCTGCTTCCCCGGCCAGTTATAGCGCCAGAAAGGCGTTCGCGACTGCCCCTCGCCGAGCAGGTTGCGCCCGGTAAAGGTGGCTCGTCTTTGTCCAATACGCACTCCCGCCCAGCGCCGGCAGCGTTCGAGAAAAGCATAACGGCGTCCAATGTCTTCAGGGGAGAAGCGCACGGTCAGCGGCGAGCCGCTAGTGCCGCTGGTGTGGACGGTCGTCATGCCCCGTGGGGTTTTCTCTGTGAAAAATTCATCGGTGTGAGCACGCAAGTCCTGCTTGCTGACGATAGGGATTCGCCTAATATCGCCAAAACTCCGAATGTCATCAGGGTGCAACTCCCGCGAGAGCCACAGTCGACGATAAAAGGGAGAGTGGGTAAAACAATGTTCCACCAACTTGCGGAACGCCGCGAACTGAAGTTCTCTCAGGGCCGCGAGCGAGAGCTGTTCATTGCGCTCGAGGACCCGCGCCGTCCCCCGGAACGACGCGCTGCGGTAGCGCACTGCCTGCAGCCGCGCCCCCTGCAGAGAGACGGCAACATTCTGCAGTGCGGCCGGTAAAGCGGCGTAGATGTCTTCACTCCACATGCTGCATTTCCACAAACTCGCGCCATCCACTCGGGGGATGGAAGGCAAGCGCGTTTTCGATGAGACCTTCTAATGATCTCCACGCCGGAATATTCGAAAGCAATCGAATGCCCTCTGCGTCTCCTATGGAAGCAGCGTACCGGCACGAAGGGCTCGAGCGGGCGATGCCATCGAGCATCCGGATGCGCCGCCAGTCGAAGCCCATCAGGGTAGCGGCGGCAATATCGACGACCAGCGGATCATCGCCCGCCATCACTACGCCTGCGGACTTCGGCGTACCGCGGAGCGGTCCATTACCTTCCATCGAGATGATCCCATCGACGATGGCGAAATATTTCCGCTGAGGCTGCGTCTGCATTTCTTCCCGATGCAGATCGTAGAAGAACAAAATTCGGTTCAGGTCATCGACCGTGCGCCAGATCGTATCGTTGCCATGCCAGCCGCCCGAAGGATAGAAGCTCGAACGTTGCCCGTTTCCGTTGTGCGGAGTTCCCGCGCCCAGAAAGATCTTGGCCATGCCACGTAGAAACCTCCATGCCGGTACCGGCAAGCGGCCTTGCAGCCGGTCGTGGGCTCGCGCGCTCAGCCACCAGCGCACCGGATAGTCGGCGGCAAACTCGTCTCCTTTTTGATCGCTTTTACCCTGACGATGGTGGGGCAGGCAGTCTTTGGAGCCGATGATTCCGACCATGTTCTTCAGGCAAACGGTCAAACCGGTCTTGCTGTGTGTCTTTAGCTTGGGCAGGCAGATCACCGCATCGGCCTCGAGCACGCTCCGGCTTACGACATAAGAGTGTCGCGGGCAGCGATGCCTCAAGTTGGTCGCAGCAGCGTCATAATCTCCGACAACGTAGCGGGGATGGGCGGCGTCGACTTCATGCAGCCGGCTGGCCTCGCCTAAATCGATTTCGCAGTATTCGCGGGGATCGCCGCTTAGCCGCTCGACGTGCCGGATCAGCGAAGAATCTTCGTCGATCACCGCGTGGAACTGGCGCAGATCGAGCACTTCGATTTCAGAGTGCAGCGCGTCTCGATAATATTGCTGGATCTCTGGAAGGCCGGCGTCAGCCATTACGCGGCTGAAATCGGCACCCTGCAGGGGAGCGTCCGCGATGGTGATGCGGCCTTCAGGACCGGCCGCGAGATACACATAATCAAGCACCGCGCGGATGACGGAACCATGCGTAGTCAGGCAACTGGCGTTTTTCTGCGGACCAAATTCGTGCAATACGAGATTGGGCTTCAGCACAACTTTGTCGCCGCGCCGGATATAAGTGCGTAGCGGATTCCACTGCGGCGTGCCGAAATTATCTTTATCTAATCCGAGCAGAGCCAGCGTCTCTCGAACCGCGCGATAGGCGGGGTTCGATTTGCCGCTCGCGCGAATTTCGGCATGCACCAGCTCTGGGAATTCGGAGTCGGGATGAAACGGTGACGCAGTGGCATAGTGCGCACGATCGCTTCTGCATAGGGCAACTGGAGTCAAGTTTGGGAGTTCTAGGTTTGCGCGCTTCAATTAAAAGCGTGCGCTCGAAGTGCCGTCCGCAGATGAAGCGCCGACCTGAGATAAGGAGTCGGATATCCGAGTGTTGTCCGGCTCTTGGCTGAGAACCGAATCGAACACTTGATCCCACAGTTCCAGCGTATGTTTCTCGCTATGCCGCTCGGCCGCGAAAGCCATCCCCCGCCGACCTGCATGCCTTCGGGCCGGCTCGTTCGATGTGTAATATTGCAGCGCCTCGAGCCATTGCGGCTGCGTGGTGCAGGCCATGCTCACTCCAGTCTCATACATGGCCGCGACGTGCGCCGCCGTTGCCGACGCGACTACCGGTATGCCCATCCTCCAGAACAGCAGAAGGCGATTCTCGGGCTTTCCGGCGGCCAGAGGATCGTCGAGCGGAATCGGGATCAGGGCTAAATCGCAACTGCGCGCAATGCTCGAGAAGGTCCGCTCGTTCCACGCGTAAAGATAAATCTGCGGCGAGATTCGCCGCGCCTCTTCCACCGTGCTGCGCCGAATCCAGCGGCCGCCGAGGAAGCGGCCGTATTCGAGATCGGTGATGGCATGGATCCGGAAGGGCCGCATGCGCGCGAGATCCTGCAAAGCGCCTTTGATCTCGAGCAGGTGCCGGAGATTGCCCGGCTGCCCTTCCCAGACGAAATGAAAGACCTCTTCGGCGGCGTAGTCCGACTTGGTGGCGCGCACGACGCTCGTGTGGAAATCCAGAATGCGATGAACGTTGGGACATAACGGAAGAATCTGCTCTCTCTGACTTTCGGTGCTGCAGATAACGGCATCGGCGCGGCGGCACATGGCCTCGAGACCCCGCTTGTAATTCAGCAACAGCCTCCGGTTTTGGCGGCTTGCATACTTGGCTATGCCCCGCAAGAGGCTCTTCGGATCGTGCCTGGGAATGGCTAGGTACGAATCGACGAAATCGAAGATGAGCTTGCCGCGCTCCTGCGGATACCGGCTCCAGAGACTGATATCCGCTGGCTGGGTCAGTACTACCAGATCGTAGGCCTGCTCGGGCCGCGCAATCTCAAAACGAAGATTGCGTTTCGCCGCGTAGCAACAGAATCTCCGCCGGTCTCCCGGCGCCGCCAGCGAGTTGTTGCAGGGCGCATAGCCGATGCGCACACTCTGCGGGAATTTCATGAATGCGTCTCGCACCAAGCGGAGGGCTGCGGAACTTGTTGCGGAACTTCCTGATGCTTGCGCCACCATGCGATGGTTTGAGCGATGCCATGAGTGAGATCGTAATGGGGCGACCAGTGTAGTTCCTCTTTCAATCTCTGAGTGCTGGCCCAAATCCGGGGCGCTTCCCGGCTGGCGTCACGTGCGCCCAAGCGGAGTAGCTCCGGGCGCCCGATTTGTTCAGCAATCTGCTCAAGCAGGATTCTCACAGTAACCGGAATCCCGGATGCGATATTGACCGCTCCCTCGACATCGCTATCGAGCAGCGCCACGAAAGCAGCGGCGGCGTCTTCGACATGCAGGAAATCCCGCACCTGCGTGCCCTCGGAGCAGAGAGCCGACTCGCCTTGCAAAAGCGATTGCACCACGTAGGCCACCAGGCGAGAGGGATGCTCATGTGGTCCGTATAAATAAAAGATGCGTCCCCAAGCCGAGCTTAGCTGAGTATTCCGAGACCAGAAACGAATCATCTCTTCGAGAGCATGCTTGGAAGTTCCATACAAAGTCGTGGGCCGGAGGCTTGTGGTTGCCTCGATGCATTGCCCGACGGAGCAGTCGTATTCGGCGCAGGTGCCGGCGGCAACCAGGCGCCGGCCTCCACTGTCGGTGAATTCACGTAACATTTCAAGGCTGGCGCAGAGCCAATCGAGATTCGCGCGAGCCTCCCAAAATTCACCCGGCACCGCATACCAGGCGAGGTGAAGCAAGGAGTCTGGCCGCAGGCTTCCGATGAGCGCTCTGCAAGAGCCCGGCGCGAGCAAGTCGCAGTCGTGCCAGAAGACGCCCGGCAACTCCACCGCCGTAGGCCGCCGGGAAACGGCGTGGACGTCGTAACCTCTTTCGAGCAACAACGGCAAAGCGTGGCGGCCGATAAATCCACTCGCCCCGGTGATTAACACTTTCGGCATGATCGACAATTGAAAGAGACCCGCAAGTGGATTCGCGCGCTTGAACCATTTGTCAACACGTGACGGGCTCGGGCAACGGAAGGATGAATTTTCCCTCTCTCTGCCGGTACTCGGCTTGCTGGTGCATGATCTCTTCCGCCAGATTCCAGGCTAGCAACAGCACATAATCCGGCATCGCCGCCAGTATCTTCTCCGGAGCTGCGATCGGAATGCGCACTCCGGGCATGAGCCGTCCCTGCTTATGCGGACTGCGATCGGCGACGAAGTCGAGGATCTCGGGGCCAATGCCGCAGTAGTTCAGCAGCACGGTGCCCTTGGCGGCGGCGCCGTAGGCGGCAATGCTCTTACCCTCGGCTTTCAGCTTCCGCAGAATCGCGAGCAGGGATGTCTTCAACAGTTCAACCTTGCGGGCAAAGCCGCGATAGAACTCGGCAGTGGAGACGCCCCAGTCTCTTTCCTGCCGCAGCATGGTCTCCACTCGCGGCCGGCTGGAGACCGCCGCCGCCGGGGACACGAACAGACGCAGCGAGCCGCCATGAATTTCCAGAAGCTCCACGTCGGCGACTACTAGCCCGTGGCGCTGGAACAGGAGATCGAGCGCGGTCAGCGAGAAGTAGCACAGGTGCTCGTGGTAAATGGTGTCAAACTCGCAGCGGTCGATCATCTCTTTTACGTAGGGAACTTCGAGCACCGCGATTCCGTTGTCTTTTAGCAACAGCCGGATTCCATCGGCTACGCCATTCAAGTCGGCCACGTGGGCCAGAACGTTGTTGCCGTGCAGCACGTCCACTTGCTGGCCTTTATGGCGCAGCCTCTGCGCCAGCGCCGCGCCAAAAAATTCGCAGAGCGTGGGCACGCCTCGCTCGCGAATCGCCACCTCGGCCACATTGGCTGCAGGCTCGATGCCCAACACCGGAATTCCAGCCTGCCGATAAAACTGCAGAAGGTAGCCGTCATTGCTGGCAACTTCCGCTACCAGACTCGTGCCCTCCAGGCGCCGCGAGGCGATCATTCTCTGGCTGATTTCGCGCGCGTTGTTCACCACCGTTTCCGAATAAGAAGAGAAATAAAGGTAGTCGCCGAAGAGAACATCAGGAGCAACCGTTTCCGTGATTTGCACCAGCGAACAATCATGGCAAAAGGCCACATCGAGGGGATAAAGTTGTGCCTGCCCTTGCGCCTCTTCCGGATACAAATACGCGTTGGCCAGAGGCATTCGCCCCAGGCACAGTATGGACTCTAAATTCCGTTTGCCGCAGGAGCGGCAGGCAAAAGCAAGAATGCCCGAGGCTACGCTTTCGGGAGCAGCGAAATAGGTTCCTGGGGCCTGCAACATGGTGGTTTGGGTATCGCTGGACGACATACATCGAGCCTCTTCAGTATTAGTCTTTCTTTTTTATGGCTTGCGACTTTTTTCGCGAGTGCTATCTGATCCCGATCAAGCTGTGCAGGCTGCCGAGGCGGCTTTTGGCAGCCAACGCAGCCGCCCGTCCAGTTGCCCGGCCTCGAGCAAGCGCCGTACGTGGCGGATGCGGACATAGCGGCCGCCCTCGATATCATCGGCGCCCAGACCTGCGGCGCGATAGGCGTCGTAGAGTTCCTGAGCGCCTTTGCGGGCGGTCCACTGCGGGCGGAAGCCGCGCAGCAGCCGGCGAATCTTGTCGCAATTGATGCGGTAGCAGCGCGGGTCGGGGCCGCCATCGGCAGCGTACTCGACCCGGCAGCCGGGGACGATCCCCTGGACTATTTCGGCCAGATCGCGGATGCGATAGTTCTCCTCCGTCAGGCCCACGTTGAAGATCTGGTTATGGATGGCTTCCCGCGGGGCTTCGAGAGCCGCCAGCGCCGCCGCCATGATGTCCCGGATGTGAATGATCGGACGCCAGGGCGTGCCATCGCTCTTGATGTGGACCCGGCCGGTGGCCGACGCCGAGGCCACGAGGTCGTTTAAAACGATATCCAGGCGCAGCCGGGGAGAAGCGCCGTAGGCGGTGGCGTTACGCATAAATGTTGGGCTGAATTTGCTATTGGCCAGCAGCCCGATATCGCGTTCTGCCCAGACCTTCGACTCGGCATAAGGAGTCACCGGGTGGAGCGAAGCCGTTTCGTCGTGGAAGGCGTCGCCCGCGGCGCCGTAGGTGCTACAGGAAGAAGACAGCACGAAGCGCCCTACGCCCGCGGCCTTGGCCACCTCTGCCAGCCAAACCGAGGCGCGATGGTTGATCTCGTAGGTGAGGTCGGGATCGAGATCGCCCAGCAGGTCGTTCGACAGAGCGGCCAGGTGCACCACGGCATCGAAGCCCAACAGATCGTTCCGGGTGACATCGCGGATATCTTTCTTTATCTCCGGAATTTGCCCGGCCGGTTCGGCAAAATCGCAGCCCGCAAACAGGTCGACGTCGAGGCCGATGACTTCATGGCCGGCGGCGCGCAGCAACGCCGCGCCCACCGCTCCGATATAGCCTTTATGGCCGGTCAGAAGCACTTTCATTGGCGTCCTCGCAAAATCATCGCGGGTGATCCGAAGTTTGGATGGAAAGCGCGGCCCCGCTCACTCGAATGGGCTGACGAAGTCCCGCAAACCCGGCCAGCCGCGGTCCCGCTCGGAGACGATTGGGTTTTCGACCGGCCAGGGGAGGTTCAGCTCCGGATCGCTCCAGAGCAATCCGCCCGCAGCCGCTGGCACATAAGGCAAATCGATTTTGTAGTCGACCACGGCGTCGACACCGGAAGCGCAAAAACCGTGAGCCAGGCCCCGGGGAATGTACACGGCGGTGTGGCTTTCTGCAGTCAATTCAATCGAATCCCATTGCCCGTAGGTGGGCGAGCTGCGCCGAAGATCGACGAAGAAATCAACCATCGATCCCACCAGCACCCGCACCAGCTTGACCTCGGCGTAGGGCGGCCTTTGAAAGTGCAGTCCCCGCACCACGTTCGGCAACGAGTAGGACTGATTCTCTTGAGCCCACTCCGCACACAAGCCATGAGCCTCGAAGATGGCTTTATCGAAGACGCGAAGGAAGTATCCACGTTCGTCCGGCTGCGGCTGCAGGATGATTTTGAACATGCCGGGAAATTTGAGCGGCTCGATGCGCGTGCCCGGATTCGGGAGCTCTTGTTCTCGGGTGGAAGGCCGATTTACCTCCCGGTCCAAGTTCCCTTGAGCGGAGAGCGCAGCTGGTTCTCTGCGGGCGAGAGTTTTCGAGGTCAATGCCAGACCTTCCACGGAGCCTGGCCCGAGTTCCACAGCGCCTCGAGCTGATTTTTATCCCGCAAGGTATCCATGGGATGCCAGAAACCAGAGTGGGTATACGCTGCCAGCTGGCCCTCGCTGGCCAGACGCTCGAGAGGTTCGCCTTCCCAAACCGTGCGTTCGCCTTCGATGTAGTCGATCACTGCAGGAGATAGCACGAAGAAGCCGCCGTTGATCGCGCCGCCGCCCTCGGGTTTTTCTTTAAAACTCAGAACCTTGCTGCCATTCGTCACCAGCGCTCCGAAGCGGCCCGGGGGCTGCACCGAGGTGACCGTCGCCAGCACTTTCTGTTGCCGGTGAAATTCGAGCAGGCATTGCAGATTGATATTGGCCAGGCCGTCGCCGTAGGTGAAGAAAAAATCTTCTTCGTCCAGATACTGGCGCACCCGCTTCAGCCGGCCTCCGGTCATGGTTTCGTTGCCCGTGTCGACCAGCGTTACCCGCCACGGCTCCGCGCCATTCTGCAGCACTTCCATGCGATTGTTCGCGATGTCAAAGGTTACGTCGGAGACATGCAGGAAATAATTCGCGAAGTAGCTTTTGATCATGTAGCCCATGTAGCCGCAGCAGATCACAAAGTCGTGCACGCCGCTGGCGGAGTAAATCTTCATCAGGTGCCAGAGAATCGGCCGGCCTCCAATTTCGATCATGGGCTTCGGACGCAGATGGCTTTCTTCGCTGATTCGTGTGCCCAGGCCGCCGGCGAGGATCACTGCCTTCATGCCCGCAACAGCCTTCGGTTAATGACCGCAAGCGGGAGGAATAGCGTCCACATCTCGTCAAACTTTCCCAGATAAGGGTTGGTGGCGCTGGCGATCAACAGGCCTGAGAATCCGACCAGCATGGGGATCATCAATTGCGCTTCGCGGCCGCCTTCGCGGATGATGGCGAGGCCGCGCCAAAAGATCCACATCACACCGGCGGCATAAGCCAGAAACCCCACCAGGCCGGTTTGATACAAGAGAGCCAGGTAGTAAAGTTCATAAGCCCAGGGCGTGGTTTCTGAGCGGATCGATCCCAGTACGCTCGCCCCCAGACCGGCGCCGAATAAAGGACGGTCGAGCCAGCCTCGCGACAGGGCGATCAATTGCTGGCGCCGTTCGACGGCATCTCCGTCGGGAGTCTGCGCGCTCAAATCAAAGCCGCTGATGAATTGCTCCCAGAGCGCATGCCGATCAACTTCATAAATCAAAGCCAGGCCGACAAAGATCACAGCGACGGCGAACGTGAGCACGGCGGTGAACTTCATTACGCGCCGCTTCCCCGCGCGCCTCTCGCCCGGAGGCAGGAATAGACTCGCCAGAAAGATCAGCGGCGGAGTTACCAACACGACGAGGAATAGAGCCCGCCTCCCGGCGGCGAGAATCATAAGCCAGCCCAAAGCGCAAGCCGCCCACAGACTGAGTTTCCAAGAAACCTCAGGACCCGTCCACAGAGATTCGATCGTCGCGCTGGCCATCACGTAGGGCACGAGGAAAGGAAGAGAGTTCATGCCCGCGATCGCCATCTGCGTATATCCCTCATGGGCGCCGAAGGCCTGCGCATCCCAACCCAGGGAAAGTGCCGACACCAGCCCAATGTCGGGAACGATCTCCAACTGCGTCAGCAGATAGAAGCAACCGTACAAACTAACGAATAAAGTTGCGCTGATCGCAGTGCGGTGCAGGGCGCAAAGAATGTGGTCTTCGGACAATCCCGCTATCCAAAGCGTGAAGGTAATCGGCCAGAGGATGTACACCGTGACCGACTGCGCCGCTCCGGGATTGCCCGCCAGAATGCCCTTCAGGACGAATAGAAAGCTGGTCGCGGTCAAGGCCAGGGTCCACAGCGCAATTCGAAAATCCAGCCTGGCGCTTCTGCCCGCTAGAATATCCAGCCCAGTCGCGGCCAGCAACAACGCGAAAAGACTGGACTTCAGCATCATGAGCTTGGGGACTGTGGGCAGCGTCATAGAAAGAAACAGCAGGGCGCAAGAGCCCGCTTTGATGAAGCCCTGAAGGTCAGCTTTGCCAACAACCTCAAGCTGCCGGAAAGGGATATCTTCAGAATAATCAGCCAAAGCGATTCATCTTTCCCAGTACGCCGTCGACCGCCCCAAGCAACGAATAGGAGAGCTTGCGCAAACGTTGGCTCTCGAACAGGCAGACGCGCAATATCGCCTGGCTGCGCGAACCAAGCGCCGAAAGAACCAGAGCGGGATCGCGGCCAAGGTACTCACGAGCCAGGATGACGGTGTTGCGTACCTGCAAGTATCTCCGCCAGGGATTGTGATTGGTGGTCGTGAAATGTTTCCCAAACAAGCGATGCTCAGTTAGATTGCCGACGGAATGTTGCATGAGCGGCGCCAAGGTCCGGAGAACGCAGAAGCCGCGGGAGCGGGCGCGGAGGCAATAGTCCACGTCCACGCAGTCCAGAAAGAATACCTCCCTGAAGCCGCCAAGTTCTTCGAGCACCGAGAGAGGAATCAGGCTTCCCGATGTGATCACCGCCTTCACTTCGCCCGCCGCGAGGCCAGCTTGGTAATTTTGTCCGGCGGCCAACTTTCCGTTCTCCCGATACGTGTAATTCGATCCGATCACTGCGAGCCGTTTTTTGTCGGGCGCTGCCTGATATATCTCCGCCAGAGCATTCACCATGCCGGAAGCGACGACCGTGTCCTGATCGAGGGTCAGAATCCAGCGGTGCCCTTTGCTCGCAGCCCATTGCGCGCCCTGATTGAGAGCATGTGCAATTCCCTGATTCGCCGGGTTCGAAATTAAATGCAGATGGTTCTGATTCTCGAATTGCCGGATTTGCGCGAGAGCCGGCTCCGTGGAACCGTTGTCAACAATCACGATCCGGGCTACTTGCGGCCGAACTCTTTCAACGCGGGAAAAAAAACCGGCATCGGGGTTGTGGGTGACGATCACGGCGCATACGGTTTCGCGGGACGGAGCACCGAAATCGGGATGCGCCATACCGGCGCACGGAAAATACTCGTCGGCACCGGAAGCATCTGAGCAAGACGCTGTGCCCTGTATCTCCAAAACCTGGTTCGAGTCGCTCACAAGCGTTCCTTACATGACGCCGATCGATGTCCCCGCCCGCGATTTATTGGCCGGCAAGAGACGCTTCCACATGTAAATCCAGTACGCGATTCCCTTCGCCCGCAAGCGACCGGAAAATGTCTCGGCATTCGAGACGCCACAGCTACTCGTAGGCAAGGCTACCAGCGGCCTGGAATTCACGACCTGGCAGGAGTAATTGAGGGCCAGGGTTTCCACAAACGAGCCATCCGTGTCGTAGGCGTTCGAGTCGGGCCATCGGCCAATCTCTTTTCTGTGAATGAACATGCCGGTTCCGGTGCTGGTTTTGCCGGGGGGGAGATGAAAGAACTCTACTCCGTGCCTTAGCACCGGAAACACAGCCCACGGCTCTCTGACCGAATTCAAGGTCTCGAGGACCGAAGGGTCAGCGAGATAATCGTCGTCATCGATGTAGAAGATGTATTCCGCCTGCACCTGCTCCCACACCTGATGCCGGCAAGTGTGTCCGTAATTGTTGTGGTTGCGGTCGCAATAAAAGATCGACCGGTTGGATCGCAGCGGGATCGAGGCCAGGATTTTCCGCTGCGCCTCCGTCATCTTCCCCTGGGGCAAATCGACTACCAGCAAGTGCTCCCACTCAGCTCGCTCCTGGCTGTCGATGCTCTCGCACAGCCGCACCAGAGACGGCCGGCAGATTGTGGGAGTGACCAATGCATATCTCATGGGAGGGGAATTCTCGCTACTGGCAAACAGCGGCCTCGGCCTGCTCTTCATCGGCGCTCTGTTCCACACTCGCTTTCGCAGCCGCTCTGCGCCGGAGCACTACGATTTTGCGGTAGTAGGGTTCGCGATCGGCATGCCGCAGAAAGTGTTCCATCCAGCGCGGCACGAAGGCCAACAAAATGATGAACAGATAAGCCCACGGGCGGAGCATTTCCTTGCGCATCGTCCAAAAATGGAAGCCGGCGCTTGCGTTCCCGAAATTGCTGACCGCCCACTCTCCGTCGAGCTCGGCAAAGAGCGCCTCCGTGGGATAGGAGTACTGCAAATGTTCCTGCAGCCAACTGGGCCGTTCTCTTCGCCCGCGGTCATAGACCTGGGCGAGCTGACGGTCCGCTTCCTGGGCCTCGCCGCCGGAAGGAAAGCCGAAGATGGCGACCCCGCGCGTTACTCGTAACGACTCCTCGATGACTGCTGCGCGGTCTTTCGGGGGAATATGTTCGAGAACGTCAGAGAGGATCACGGCATCGAAAGACCGGTTCTTGAAGGGCAGTTGGGTCGCGGTCGCCATGACCGGCACCATGGGAGCGATCGGCCGCCATGACGCGCCGAGATCGCAGCCGACAAATGGAGCGCGGTAAAACCTTCCAATGCCGACCGGCCCGGCACCCACCTCAAGCAGCGAGCCGGGCTGATCCGAGTGCTGCTGAGCCATATGCTGCTTCAAGGCTCGCAGAATCGGGAAGTAGCGCGTCGCCCAATTCAAGACCGTGAATGGGCCTTCCCGCCACGCGATGAGCCGTTTGGCTGCGGCCGGAACAGGAAAAAAAGTTCCGGCAATCGACAGATCGACGGCGTCGAAAAACCGCACTCCCAGCAGCAGGCCCAGATAGGCGACCCCAAAACTCACGCCGCGGATGGCCAGCAGGCTCCAGGAGTTCGGATGAGATCGCGTGACCAGCCACAGCCCCAGGACTATCGCGAGCGAACATCCCAGCGCTTTCAGATAGTTTCTCATCACGCCTGGAAACGCCCCGCGAGTCTCCCGCTCGAAGAGATACAAGAAAAATACAGACGCGGCCGTGATCGATATCGATGTGCCGATGACCGCCCCTTGAAAACCGAAGGCCCAGATCAGCACCAGGCTCAATGGACAGTTCAACACGATGCCAGCGATGGCGCTGTACAACCCAGGCTTTAAGATTCCCTTCCCCACCAAAGTCAAAAGACCGGGACCGGTGGCCAGGTTGAGGATGTTCACCGCCAGCAACACGCTCAAGGGCGCCGCAATCACCATCAACCCCGGGCCCAGCCACAGCCTCACAAAACTTTGGGCAGAGAACACTACAAACACGACCATCGGTACGGCGGCAAAGGCAAGGTATTTGTGAGCCCGCTGGTAAAAATGCCGGAGTCGTCCGTGATCCCCGAGGGCATCCAGTTCGGAGGCCGCCGGCATCATGGGCGAGAGCATGAGGCCGGGAATGCTGCGCAATTTAAGCGCAAGATCGCTCGAGATATCGTACCAACCCACCTCGACCACTCCGACGAAGTGGGCAAGATAGATCTTCTCGATCTGATTGTGAATCACCACGGCCATCTGCGTGACATAAGTCTTCAGGCTAAAGCTGAGAATTTCTTTGGCGACCGACCAGCGGCAGGTGGCAGGCTCGAATCTTATTTCAGGCAATAGCCGGTCGAGCGCGTAAATATAGGCAAAGAAAGTAATCCAGGCGGCTATGAGGTAGGCATACAGGATGCCGCGTAGTCCCCAATTCCAGTGGAGAAAGACGACGCTCAAACCGGCGCTGGCGAGAACGTTCGCCGACGCGAGGCAGGCGCTCACGTCCATGCGCTGCAGGCCCACCACCACGGAGAAGAGCAACAGCGTAAGGATGTTAGCGACCATCAAAAGAATCAGGCTATGCCAGAGCACCTGCAATTGGTCGAGCGGCAGAGTGCTGCCGCGAAACAACGTGGAAAGAACGAAGGGCTCGCTCAGCCATAGGCTGCCCGCTCCCAGAATTGCAATCGACAGGTAGAGGACGAAGCCGGTGTTAATAAGCCGATTAAGGGCGCGGAAATCTTTGTGTGCGTAGAACTCGGCCACGTGTTTGCTCAGAGTGGTCACCAACCCGACATCGGCCAGTGAAGTTAAACTGCTGATAGCCAGCAAAACCGCCCAGGTTCCATATCCGGAAGGTCCGAGCTTCTTCAGGAAATACGGGATCAAGATAAAAGGCAGAGGTGCTAGAAGAAACAGCCGTACCGTGCTGTAGGTCACGTTTCTGGCGACCTTGGCGCCCAAGGTCATCTTGTCCCGTTGAAAAAGGGTGGGCAAAGCTGTCAAGGCTGCTCCGGAAGATCCAGACTGGAGCCGGCTGAGCCAGATTTTGGAGGAACATGGTGACCATTGCGCGAGGACCGCGCCTGCTGCACGTTCACTGTGGCGAAGACCTCTCCGGCCACTTCCCGGGCGAAGAGTTTGCGCGGATCCTGCGGGTCGGTAGCCTGCCAGCTCGACAGTCCCGCGACACCAGCCAGGCATGCCGAGAAGGCAAAAAATGTGCCGAGAACCACAATCAGCATTCGCGGAGGAAACGACTTTCTCTCCGGAACACGCGCCCGGTCGAGCACTTTCACGCTGGGAGTCTCCTTCACCTCCTGGATCTTGGCCAGTTCGTATTGCTCGGTCAGCAACTCATAAACCGTTTCCTGGATCTTTGCGCGGCGGAAATAATCGGCGTACTTGACCCCCAGAATGGGCAGGCTCCGGAGGCTGGGATAGGGCGTGTCGTTCGGCTGGCCAGGATGCGACGCCCCCGGTGAGTTCAATCCAGCGCGCGCCGTGGCATTGCCCTGCCCCCCCTGCATGCGCGCCAACTGCTTGCGCAACTCCGCCACCCGCCCGCTCATGGACTGCACCCGCGCGTTGTCGTCGGTATACATCTGGCGCAGCCCTTGCAACTCGGATTCGGCGGCGATCAACTGCGCGGCCACGTTGCCGGTGGCGTCGAGCATGGCCTTGCCCATCTGCTGCATGTCGAGCGTGCTGTTCTGGCTGGAGAACTGCGCCAGCTCGCTCGAGGCCTGGTCAAGTTCTTGCTTGGCCACCTTTAGCCGGTCTTCCAGAAACACACGTTCGCGGTGAGCGGAGGAGATGGAAGAGTCGGTCACAAGTGTATTCAGCTGGTCCACATAGGCGTTGGCCAAAGCCGCCGCTCGCGGCGGCGAGACATCGGTGACGCTGATGGTGATAATGCCGCTCTTGCGGTCTTCCGAGATCACGGTCCGTTCATCCAGTTGGGCTCGCGCATCTTGCGTGAGTTTCGCGCCATATACTTTTTTCAGATCGAAGCGCTCGACCAGCATGAGTTGCGAACTCTCGCTGCGCAGCATCCCCACAAAGAGAGATCCGGTGCTTTTGAGGCCGAGCACGTCTCCCGCCAGCGATCCCACGCCGCCACCCGCTTTTGCTAAAGCGGCAACCATGGCGATACCGGAAGAGGACTCGGAATCCGGCGGCATCAACTGCGTGGTCGCGGTGTAGGAGGCTGGAATCAAGATGCTGACCAAACACGAGAGCAAACAAGCCGCCAGCGTAGTCAGCGCAATGACGCGGCGGTAATTCCAGAGCGTTCGCAGTCTCTCGGTCCGCACTATAAGCTGATACGCAGATGGAACGTCTTCTCCCGCCGACAGGCTGGGACGATATTGCGGCAGGGCCGCGCCTTGCGGCTTGAACGGAGCTTTCGAGGTCGGCATCACGAACAGAATTTGGAATCAACAGAAACGGATGTGTTCAGTCCGCGGGACGATTTTGTCTGGTTTTCCACTGCGGAAAGAAGGTCAACTGCAAAGTGGCCGCAAGATCCGATTTGGCCGTGGGAAATAAAGCCGGGTAGCGGTGGTTTTCCTGCTGCACAAAACCGGAAACGCCCCATTCTCGGGACAGCATCACAGCGCCGCGCAGGGTGAAATCCTGCTGGTGGCCTCCGTCCAGGAACTGTTTGTCCACGCTCGCCTGCCGGTATTCGGCTTGGATAAACGTGCGCGGAGAAAACCAGTAAGTCAGCCAACTTTGTTCGCCCCAGCCTTGCCGTCCGATCCAACTTCCGATGATGTTGCCATCGTTGGTGTAGCCGGAGCGGTAGCGAACATCGTAATACACTGCTCCCGGACCGAAATGCGATGGCCAGTTCAGATCGGTAGTTATTCCTTCGAGGCGGAAATCCATCTTGTGCAGCCTGGGCAGGCGTGGCAGGTACAGTCCCGGATTGATGGCAGGCCGGGTCGAGCCGATCGGCGTGTATTCGTCGATCACCATGGAGTCGACATACACCTCCAACCAGTCGCGCAGGCCGGGAACGCGATAGTTGAAGTTGAACTCCGAGAGGCGCTTGGCGGGATTGTTCAAAGCATTGGCGCGGTGCGAATAAAATGTTCGCACGAAATTTCTCCAGGTAAAGGGATTGCCTTCGCCGCCGAACTGAGCCGTAAAGCCGAAGCCGAATTCCAGATTTGTAGTGGGATGGAAGCTGATGCTGCTGCCGTGAACGAAAGGTTGCGAGGTGAGGTTCGGACCGTACAGCGTGGGCGACTCCTCCCAGTGGTGTCCGGACAAGCGTCCCAGAAAGAATTGTGAGCGCACGGGTCCCAGCACATAAGAAAGCAGAGGAATTCGGTAGGGTGCGACCGCGTCGATCCGAAGCATGGTCACCGGTTCGGCATTATTGCTGAACAGGAACGGTCCTGACTGGCTTGGACCTAACCAGAGGCTTTGCTGGCCGAAGGAGAGTTCAATATTGTTGAAGGTGAGAGCGATCGAGCTTTCGAGCAAACGCAGGCGATTGACCGTCGCCGTACCGTTGGCTAGCGGCAGAGTTCCATCGGCTGCGGCGGTAGCTGCGAGGATGCTGGGCGCATCCGATAGCACCGCAGGCGCATGTTGGTATTCGCCCTGCACCGCGATCGAAAGCGGCCCGGCGACGGCATGGCTGGTAGAGCCATCGGTGGCGTTAAAGCCCTCGCCGTAGGGACGGCCGTAGTTATTAATGATGGTCTGCCCGAAGTGGTATCCGTCTCGCAGTGGCGTTCCAGAGATTGCAGTGAAGCCCGCATAGACCGAATCCAAGCTGGCGCCCAGGTTGGCTGAGCCTTTCCATCGGCTGCTCTCGTCGGCAAATTCCTCAAGCAGCACGGCGTGCAATCGGCTGGCTTCATTCTGATTCCCGTCATCCTTATTTTTATGGTTGTTATTCTCTGGACTCTCATCGTTGATCCTCTCCCCAGCCTCCTGCAGCAAGCGCGCGCATTCCATGCGCGTCCACGGACGAATGCCAAGAAACGCGGTCTGCACATACCCAAGAGCTGCCAGACGCTCAATTGCCGGATAGACCCAACTCTGCAGCGGAACGTAAGGCGAGCCCATGTTTGCTGGCGAGTTTTCGCGGCCCTCGCCATCATACGAGGAGGTGTCCCACCCCGGCCCTCCTCGTTGCGGATCATGATGAGTGCGGTAAGCCTCGCGGCCCAGATACCAGCCGAGCACACTCCCGACCAGGACATCGGAGGCAAAATGATCGCGTCCGGTCACCCGGGCCACGCTGATTGCGGAGGCCGCGCCATAGGCCAGGAATTCCGTCATCGGCCCGGGATACTCGTGAGCCAACACGCTGGCCACCGACCAGGCGACTGCGGCATGTTCCGAGGGAAAGGAATTTCCACCCTGCCAAAACCGCCCCTTCCCATTGCCTTGGCCGGGCCTTTGCCGGCCCGTGAATAATTGCATAGCGGAGTCCACGGCCAGACTATCGAGCACCGCTTCTGCGCTGAGGATGCCAGTCTCCCGCGCATGGGTGTCGTGCTCCAGACCACCCCACAGATAAATGCCTCCGCCAGTTGCTACCAACCAGGCTACACCGACGTTCGAGAAGGTCTGGCTGCGCTTAATAAAACTTGTGCCGGTAGGCAACTTGGCTTCAATCGAGTTGTCACTGCCGATCATCAGGGAAGTAGTCGCGGCAAGGGGGACGAACCAGTTGATGTCGGTTGCTTTGGGTTGGAAAGGCCTGGTCCACAAAGCTTTCTGATCCGCGAGGACGTCAGGCACAAGTTTCTTCTCGAGGATGAAGTGTGAAGAAGCTGGGGACATAGCGTGTGAGGTAATTTTTTCTGGCGCTTCGGACGACTCGGTTTGCATTTGATTCTCCGCCGGCTGCGCTTGTGCCCAGCTCGTAACCGAAGCCAGAGTCAATCCCACCAGCCAAACGATCTTCTTGTCTCGTATCCGCCACACTGGAGAAAGAAACTGGCTTAGAAACTAACCGCGACTCGGGCTGCTATAGCAAGCGACGAGACCACCTGCACGCTGTCGATCACGTTCTTCCAGGTCTGGCTGCCGCCCAGCGCCTTCTCCGGAACCACGATCGTGTCGCCGCGGCGCAACGTCGTGCTCAAGGTATTGCCTTCCCACAGCGATCGATTTCCTCCACGCCCAACGATGGAGCCATTGGCGCGGATGATGTAGATGTCCTTCTTGTTCGCCATTTCGGTGGGACCGCCCGCCTGGCGAAGGTAGCTACGCGCGCTCATGCCCGGCAGATACGTCAATGCGGCTGAGTTGTATACCTGTCCGGTCACGACCACGAAGTTGGGCCTTTTCGGAATGGTGAGCATATCCCCGGAGCGCAACTCAATGTCGTTCACCGTGTTCTCCCACTTCTCGATGCGATCCGAGATGCTGATAACCAGTCGTCCGCTGGCTGGCTGTTTTCGCAAAGTCGCGAGGAGCTGCTCCTGCTGCTGGCTGACGCTGGCCAGCAGCGCCGCTTGATCCGTGGCCGAAGCGCCGATCGGAGATTTGGTGTTCTGCCCCGCCATCTCCACTTGCTGAATCAGCTGCAACCTGCTCTTCTCCGCAATCTGACGCACCTGCACCCGCTCGAGCACCGCACCCTCGGGATAGGCCATCGGACGGAATCCGCCCGCCCGCTTCAGCAAAGTGCTAAGCCTTTCCCCTTCTTCGATTCCGTAGGTGCCGGGATAGAGGACCTCGCCTTTGACGATCATCGAAGTCCCGACATCTTTCCACCCCGAGAGCTGACGAATGGTGAGGACATCGTTAGCCTTCAGCCAAAAATCGGCTTCGCTGTCCCCGGCCAGAGCTTTGGCGATCGCCAGCGTGGCATGTTGAATCCGAACCTGCTCGCCATTCTGCACGACATAGCTGGTAATGTCGGCTTCGTTGGTAACCGCGCTGCGCTTGAAGCCGCCGGCCATGCGGACCAGGCCCGATGCCGTCATTCCGTCGCTCAACGGATACTCGCCCGGTCTGAGAACCTCGCCATAGATCGACACTTTGGGCGCATCGATTTCGTAGCGCCCGAAGATGCGGATGGTGTCAAAGGGTTCGAGGACAATCGGATCTTCTCCGCCCAGCACTTCGCCCAGCTTAAAGTCGATTACTTTGGGTCGATAGTCGGGTGGGGTCAGCCGGATAATCTCCGCGTGCTCGGCTGGCTCGGGAAGAAGATCCTGATAGGAGCGCAGAACTTCTGCAATCTCCATTCCCGCGTGATAAGAATATTTCCCCGGACGAAAGACGTGACCTTCAAGATAAATCGTGCTGTCGCTGTAGGGAAGAATTGGAGAAACTGTCACTCGATCGCCATCCTGCACCGGAAAATCCCCCAAAGCCTGGCGAAGGACCGCAGGATTCGAGTCAGCATCGTCAGGAATGTTCACACTGAGCATGACGCGCTTTTCGTGGGCTTCGATGCGCTCCACTTTGATTTGCCGCAAAGCCGCCGAAACCAGCACTCCGCCGGCAAGATCGAGCACTTCGGCCAATCCCTTCTCGTTGCGCAATTCGTAGATTGCCGGACGCTTCACCATCCCGGAAATCGTGATCTGCGATCCGCTGGGCGGCACCAGGATGCTGTCTCCCGGTTGAAGACGATCCAGATCGACCAGCATGCCCTTCAGGATCAGGTCATAGAGATCGATCTCCCGCACTAGTTGATTGCCACGAAAGTGCCGCATGACTCGCAGCGATCCCTGGGGCGTTGGCCCCCCGGCGGCGAACAGCGCGTTTAGCGACGTTGAAAGTGAGCTGAGGTCGTAAGCGCCCGGCTCCGCTACATCGCCCACCACGTAAACCCGCACAGTTCTCAGCCGAGTAAGAGAGATATCGATGCGGGCGTTTTTGAACTGTCCGCTCAACGCTTTCTGGATCAGTTGCTGGGCTGCGGCCACGGTTTCGCCCGCGACCATCACTCCTCCCGCTTCCGGCAAAGCGATCTGCCCCCCGCGGTCGACGCTCACCTTGAATCTTTGCGAAACGCTGCCCCAAAGGTTGATGAAGAGTCCGTCGCCCGGCCCCAGAATGTAGTCCGGGCCCGCCGGCAGATCGATCGGAAGAAGATCGGTATTGCCGGTACCATGGGTAAAGATGCTGGCCCCAAAGCGTTGCAGCCTCGCGTTTTGGCTCGGGAACTGGCGATACAAATCCTTGGCCGAGGGCAGGCCCGGGTAAGGATTTTTCAGACTGCTGGTGGCGGGCTGATTTTGATCTCGAAGCGGAAGCCGGTTCTCCGGCCACCCTTGTTGCTGCGGGAACTGCCGCTGGGCATTGACCGGTTCCTGATCTTCATATTTGCCATTGATGGGTACCCGGGTTTGCTGATCCGCGAGGGCGGGATTCATGGATTCCCGATTCTGACCATTCGAGGAGTCGCGCGGGTTGCCGCTATTCCACTCTCGATTGTCGGGATTATTGCCATCGCTGCTGTCGAGATTGTTGTCGTCCGGGCCGGAGACACGGCGGCGCGGGCGGCTGCCGCGATTGTCGGTATCGTCCCCATCCCTATTGTCCAGATCGCTCGAACTCTGCTTCTGCACTGCGCGCGCCGCCAGTATGCGAACGCCGCGATCGTCTCGAATCATCTGAAACAAGGATTCGTCGGTGAGATCGTCGGGATCGATCGTTCTTCCCTGTTCCTGAGCTTTCCGCACTACGTCATCTTTAACTTGCTGGAGCAGTTTGGGATCTTGCCGCAAGGCCGCAATGATGTCGTCGGCCGAGAGTGACGAGAGCGTTTGCGATTGCGAAGAACTCGAGTTATCTACGTCTTGCGCGGAAACGGGAACAGACAAACACGCGAGTAGAATCGCCCCGCAGCCAAGATAGACGCTGTATGCCCCTGTTCTCTGTGCCACTTTGATTTTTGTGCTAGAGGAGGACTACCCAGTCAGCGAGGTTCTCGACTTTGCCTACCAGCAAGGTTCAATGTCTGATTCATCGATCTCGACGGCCACCGCACGCCGTAGAATTTCGATGGATACCACCAGCCGCGGCCCATCCTTGCGCCGGATTAGGATTCCTTCCAAACCGGCCATAGACCCGCAGCATACGCGCACCTTTCGCCCAACTTGCAGAAAGGGGTGGGGATGTATCTTCACGCAACCGTCCATGCCGCGCTGAAACAATTCCATCTCGTGGTCGGCCAGCGGCGTAGGCTTTCCCCGAGCGCCAACCATGTCGACGACGCCGGGAATCTCCAGCACGCGCACGCGATCTCGCAACGCGAGGTGCACGAAAACGTAGCTGGGAAATAGCGCCATCTCAATCTCCTTGCGGCGATCCTTCCAGCGCCGCAGCGAGCGGTAGACCGGCAGGAAGCCGCGAATTTTCCTTTGCGCCATCATTTCCGCGACGCGCCGTTCATGGTGCGCCCAGGTGTAAACGGCATACCAGTTCGGCTGTGCGAACTCGGTGGCGAATCCGTAACGAAACGACTCCGGGATTGCCGCGATTAATTCCATACGCCTAGCCTCGCCTGCAGCTTCGCCACCTCTCTTACAAGAGTGTTATGGGATAAAAATATTAGTTTCAGTCACTTGTCCAGACTTACTGCCTTTATGCCGTCCTGAAAACGCTTCAGTGGACCACTGTGCTGCTTTCGCTGCAATGCGGCTTCCCACGTAGCGCGTTCAAGATTCCCTCTTCCGAGCTTTCCACCCGCATCGACTTAATATCCGTGACCGCCCAAAAAAACTCCCCCAGGTTGCGCTCCGGGGCTAAGGCGAGAATTCTGGCTTGCGGATTGTGCGCCAGAAGCTCGCTGCAGATAGCAGGCCGTTCGTCGAGCTTCTCCGCAAAGATGATGATGAAATCCGGCCTGCACGCAACCATCGCATTCACAATATCGTCATCCCCCGCCACTTCTCCGGCCAGTTCCATGTCGGGCTGATCCGAGATCGTGGCCAGCACGAGATCCCTCATCAGGCGAGGATGGTTAGCGATCAGGACTCGAATTTTCGCCATACAGACACTCCGCGAACCAGATGGAATGAATCAGTATCGCGGAGAAGAAGATTAAGCAGAAGGATCAATTCTGTCCGCGATAGTTAGTCGTGAGAACGGTACGCAAGTGGTACCGGGACTCTGTGTGAGTGACCGGTATCGTTCCAGCGATAGTACCGAGCTTGTACTTAAAGGGCGGCGACGTGTTCCCAAGGCAGGAGAAAAAGGGGAAGCGGGTTCATTGCGGGAACAGAAACATGCGACAGACTTACGAGAGAAGAAAACGAGTTATACTGGCAAGCCTTCAGTGCGGCACATTTCCACTACTGCTAAACGGTCGGTCGCACCCAGCTTGCGCAGCATGTGGTGCACGTGATTGCGCACCGTCTGCTCCGCTAATTGCAGTTGCGACGCTATTTCTTTATTGGTCATCCCCCTGCCCAGAAGGAAAACCAGTTGCTGCTCGCGATTGGTCAGGCCGAGGTTGCACTTTACTTTAAAAGTGGGCATCTGATTCCAACTCCCGGCCACCTGCTGGAATAGACAACTGCACAACTCCACCGGGCACACCGCTTGCCCCTTCACCACCGCCTGCACCGCAGCGATTATTTCCATCGAAGGAGCATCTTCCAGAACATAACCCGCTACTCCCTCGCGCACGGCTTGCAGAAAATTCTGCGGCTCCTCATCCATCCCGATCATTACCACCTTGATCTTCGGCACACAGCGCCGCACCTGTCGAATAAATTGCAGATGCGGAACATCCGCGCTAAACGAATCAAACAGCAGCACCCGCGGGGCGGCGCTCACGATCTCATCCGCCAGCCCAGCAGAAAATGGATATGCTCCCACCACAGCGATTTCATTTTTCTTGTCGAGTATTCTGGTCAGAGACTCTCGCAAAAGGCGATTCTCAGCGACCAAGAAGACGGACACTCGTTCCGAAGATCCAATCACGGTTCAACTCCAATTGGGCCCATGCACGACGGTAAGCCTTTGCATCCAGGCTGGCACAGAGCTATTAGACCCATGTTTCCGCGGGGACCAGATAGGACAATCATGTCGAAGGCAACGCACCGATTCGCGAGGACTTTCAAACTTTATCCCGGCTGAATATGGTTGTCCATGAATAGACCCTTTCGTGCGGGCTGTTTTTGCCGCTCACGGTGCCAGTTTGGCACGATCCCACAACGGTCTCGTTTCTGCACTACGCGAGAAAGCTTAGAGTCGATGCCTTTGATCAAGACTGTTAATGAAAGCGGACGAATTACTTTCGTCAGATCAGCGACGCGTGTTCGCCCCAAACCTCTTAAACTCGCGTCGGATTCTAGTTCAGTTGCTCTTGCTAGATCCATCAAGCCGCTTGGCCTTTTCTGCTATAGTTTTCCTTCCTCGGAGGTCTCGCCATGCCTCGAAATGTTCGTTGTGCGTTGATTCAAGCCAGTAATGCGCTCAGCACGGAGCGCCCGCTCTCCCAGATCAGAAAAGCCATGATCGACAAGCACCTGAAGTTGATCGCACAAGCGGCGAAAAAGAAAGCGCAGATTCTCTGCCTGCAGGAACTTTTCTATGGACCTTATTTCTGCGCCGAACAGAATGCTCGCTGGTATGAACTCACAGAGCGCGTGCCCGATGGTCCGACGGTGCGCATGATGCAAAAGCTGGCGGCGAAGTACCGCATGGTGATGGTGGTTCCGGTTTACGAGGAGCAGATGCCCGGAGTCTACTTCAACACCGCCGCGGTGATTGATGCCGACGGCCGCTACCTGGGCAAGTATCGCAAGCATCATCTGCCCCACTGCCATCCCGGATTTTGGGAGAAGTTCTATTTCACTCCCGGCGATCTCGGGTATCCCGTATTCGAGACAAAGTATGCGCGAGTCGGCGTCTACATTTGCTACGACCGCCACTTTCCGGAAGGCGCGCGCATTCTGGGTTTGAATGGCGCTGAGATAGTCTTCAATCCCTCGGCCACGGTCGCCGGCCTCTCGGAATATCTCTGGGAGTTGGAGCAGCCCGCTCACGCTGTGGCGAACGGTTATTTCGTCGGCGCCATCAACCGTGTTGGAATCGAAAAGCCATGGAGCATCGGGGAGTTTTACGGCAAGAGTTATTTCTGCAATCCGCGCGGCGAGATTATCGCTCAGGCCAGCCGCGATAAAGATGAGGTGGTCGTAGCCGATCTTGATCTCGACATGATCGCGGAGGTCCGCAAAGTCTGGCAGTTCTTCCGCGATCGCCGGCCAGAGAGCTACGGCCCGATTACCACCCAGAGCAGGGATTGAGTAACTGAAAATTGAGTAATTGGAAAATTTGGTAATTGAGTAATTGTTTTGGCCGGGAAATGTGTGCCGTTGTTCAATTCCCCAATTACTAAATTCCTCAATTACTCAATGTCTTATGACTGCCTACGCCCACGAAAATCTTTCTCGAATCGAATCCAGTCCTCTTTACAATCCTGACCTCGCGCCCGCGTCAGCCGATCGTAGGCATTGGGGCACTTACAACTTCGCCGCGCTGTGGATTTCGATGTCGGTGAACATTCTCACCTACATGCTGGCGGCGAGTTTGATACAGGGCGGGATGAACTGGAAGGAGGCGGTGCTGACGATCTTCCTCGGCAACGTGATCGTGCTGATGCCGATGCTGCTGAATTCGCATCCCGGAGCCAAGTATGGCGTGCCGTTTCCGGTGTTGGCCCGCGCGTCTTTTGGTGTGCTGGGCGCAAACATTGCCGCGGTGCTGCGCGCTCTGGTGGCGTGCGGATGGTTCGGCATCCAGACCTGGATCGGCGGCGAAGCGATCAGTACTCTGCTCGCCACGCTCGCACCGGGATGGAAGAACTTTCCCTACGCAACGGCGGTTTGCTTTCTTATCTTCTGGCTGATCAACCTTGCCGTGATTCTCATGGGGATCGAATCCATCCGGCTTCTGCAAGGCATTAGCGCGCCGATTTTGCTGGCCGTTGGCTTGCTGCTCTTGGCATGGGCTTACCATGGAGCGGGCGGCTTCGGTCCCATGCTGGCTGCGCCTTCGCGCTTCAAGAGCTTCCCAGACTTTCTGAAGTTCCTGATTCCGGCTCTGAATGGAACCGTCGGATTCTGGGCCACGGTCTCACTGAACATTCCAGACTTCACTCGTTTCGCGCGCAATCAGCGGGAGCAGATCATCGGCCAGGCGCTGGCCTTGCCGACGACCATGACTCTCTACGCTTTCATTGGCATCGCCGTCACTTCGGCCACCGTTGTGATTTACGGCACGGCCATCTCCGACCCGGTGCAACTGCTCAGCCGCTTTCATTCTCCCGTGGCCGTGGTGATCTCGCTGATTGCCATTCTGCTGGCGACTCTCAACGTAAATATAGGAGCCAACGTAGTTTCTCCGGCCAACGACTTTTCGAATCTGTGGCCGCGCAAAATCAGCTTCCGCACCGGCGGCGTGATTACCTGCCTGATGGGAATCGCGCTGATGCCCTGGAAATTGCTGGCCGACTACAACACGTTCATCCTGGGCTGGCTCGGCGGTTATGCGGCGTTTCTAGGTCCGGTTGCAGGCATTATGATCTGCGACTACTTCGTCATTCGAAGGCGCGTGCTGCAAGTGGATGATCTCTATCTTCGCGGCGGAATCTATGAATACTCCGCAGGATTCAACTGGCGCGCCGTATTTGCGCTCGCGCTCGGAGCAGGATCCGCGCTGGTTGGTTTGGTGGCGCCCTCCGTGCGCGTTCTTTACGATTATTCCTGGTTCGTGGGCTTCGCCGTCTCGTTCGCCGCGTATTACATAATGATGAGGGTCCGGCGTCCACCTGTTTATTCGCCGAAGGCGTCTTCGTAGATCCGGCTGTTCTCTGCACTTCCGAGTGCCGAAGTTTACCTTCGCACCTGACCTGATCCGAAGAAAAAATTTTGCGGACCGAATTCCATAAAATCCCTTGAATCAATTACTTGGCGGCTCCGTGATCCGGACTTATTCGCCTAAAATATTACTAGCAAAGAACTTGCCGGTAAAATCTCTGCAATCAGTGGCTTAGCGCTTGTCAAAGAGCGGATTCGGAGTGAAACCGCGGGCGTCCGTTGCGTCCGCATAGGTCATGATCGCGCGATTCGGCTGGCGCAGGCAAGGTTATGTGTCACAGCCGGGTTGTGGAAAAAAGCAAATGGCCTAGTTGGACACGGAGTTTCCTTGCGCTGCTTTTGGTTGCCGTGACGGGCTAATTCTTGCTCTCTCGTGCGCTCTTTTCTTGCAGCCTGCTACGCAGTCTGGATTGAAATTCGGCGCATGGGAACATCTCCGCGAAATTGCCGGTATACTTTCCGGATTTATTCTTAAAGTCCCCCATCAGGATGCTGCGACAGAGTGTGTAGGTCTGAATCCGGAAGCCATTGTTATAGCTAAGTTCGCCGTCGATTCTCACGGTTTCGGTAGTGTCCATTATGTCCCGAAGCTGTTGAGATGTGATGTCGAGGGAATGCAATTCGCCAGTTCTTGGGTCGGTTGGGCCAAGTTCGTGAACGATAATTGTCCATGGTGGAAGTACCTCAAGAATGCGTTCGTCCGGAAGGGACCTTCTCGTAATTTGGAGATTGACGGCGATGTCCCTGGCTACGACGCGCCCGACATTCGTCAACGACAAAGTGACATTTCGGTCCTCGTCACTCAGGTTGAACCCAGTCTCTACCTTCATTACCGCAGCTTCGGTTCCTTCCAGTTGTTGCCGCAGAAGTTTCGATTGGCCTTCCATCGTGCACCATATCAAGATAGTGACGCCCGCGTAAACAGAAAGAACAGCGAGACTACCGATACCAACCCAAAACGATATTGCATCGCGTCGGTTTTTCTTTTCGTTTTCGGCTTGCTCCTGATTGGAATACGTGCGTGGAAGGCATATTACGGAGATTGGGCCGCTTGGAAGGGATTGATTTTTGTCGGTATCGGATGCCCCACACTCACGATCTCCCTTGCGGTCTTTGGACTTTATGGCTGTCAGAATACCTAGTAGATAGGCAATGAATATTCCCATATGAACACACCTGAATACGTAGAAGGCCCGGAAGCGCAGGAGAACTTAAGCGGCTGGCGACCGCAATTTTACAGGGCGGTGGGTCAGTTTGGAAATTTCTTGATATCGATCCAGCCAGGCCTTGGCTTCGTTGCGTACCCCTCGGCGATCAGGATCGATCCAATATAAGACATCAACCCGCTTCGATTGATGTTGGCCTTTACCCATTCACCCACGCTTCCGGGTGTCGGTTTATCCTTTGACGTACCCACCGGAACGCATTTTTTCGAAAATCGGCGCAGCAGTCGGTCATAATCAGCACCAGTGATTGTCGCCGTCCATCTGAACTGTTCGCCGTACCGAATGATGGTTTGGGTCCTAACGGAACCTTCGTATGAAAAGCGCTCCTTGCCGCCACGCCATGTTTTCAGGACTGGCATGGCGGTAAATATACTTCGACTATGCCTGCGGGCTCAAACTGGACCCACTACCGAGCAAAGGCCCAGCACCACTAATCCGCGCATGACTAAGGTCTCGATCAACGGACAATGAATGACTAAGCTGCAGGAGTTTTTGGAAACTGCGGAAGGATGTGTTGCTCGATCGCTTCGTATAAGGGAATGATGGTGTTCTCAATTTTGTGACTGGTCATGGTGATCAGTCGATAGCGGGCATCCTCGCTGTGATCTTTTAGCGCCCTGTACTGATCTCTTATTGCCCGGAGATAAGGTTTGGTTTTTACGTACTCTTTGCGGATTTCATGGGTCTCGCCGGGCACTCCGTCCTTTTCGACAAGCAGGGCGTCGACGAGATGGAGTGCGGCATAAAAGTATGCCGTCACTACCCAGTCGATGTATGGCGTGGTTTTTAGATCGAATGATTTAGCAAAGGCCAGGTTCTGACGCGCTCTTGCAAGATGTTCGCGAGTAGTCGGCACTATGCACTGCGCTGGAATATTACTTGCGCATGTGAAACGTAATCCCGCACGCTCTTGCCTGGGGGCAGGGCGATGACGTGAAAGTCGAATAATACCTGCGGGAAATTCTCGGATACTTCATCTTCAAGCCGATAGGCGGCTTGGCGCGCTTCGGGATTATCCTCGCTTATTCCAACCCAGACCACGTAAACATTGTCCAGCCATTGCGAATACACAGCTTCGATGTGCTTGTCTTTTTGGAGGGTCGACAGTTCTCGGGATATCTCACTTGCACGCGGTGATGCTGAAACGGTAGCCATTGGTTTCCGACCTACATCAGTAGACAAGCCAGTTTACCTTGGGTGTCAACTGCGCAATTCAAGGGCCTATAGCAAGGTTGGATGCGCAGGAAGTGAAATCCCAATCCCTTCAATAATTTAGAGATTTGTAAAAGTTTACTCAGCTCCTGGCTTGTCTCAGATTGGCGATATATTGGCAGTTTCGGTGTCAAAATGTGCCACGGCGGCGGTTCGATGCTTAAGCAAAGTCAACAGCAGGTTTCTCACCGGGCCTTCGGCCCGGTGAGAAATGACAAACGTTAAAAGAATCACAAGGGCTTGCGGCGCGGCTTAAGCCGCGCCCTTTCAAAGCAGGCCGGGCAGGACTTCTTTCTTGTAGGTGTCGAGCGATTGTTCTTCGTCGCCGCACATCAGGTACAAATTGAATTGCGTGACGCCGATGCTGGCTAGTTTGCGCAGCTTCTCCTGATGAGCCTTGGCCGGACCTACCAGGCAGAAGCGATCCACCACTTCGTCGGAGACGAAATTCTTGTTGTCGCTTTCTACCACGCAGTGGTGCTGGTAGTCGTAATCTCCGCGGTCGCGCACGTAAGAGGTTAGAGCCGGAGGCAAATCTTCCGGCTTGTATTGCCGGATGAGATCCATCACGTGGTTCGAAACCAGCGCCGGGAACCAGCGCACGCGTTCGCGGGCCGCAGCCAAATCATCGGAGACCCAAACCGGCGCCGCGGACATGACCTCGATGTCGCGCATGTCGCGCCCCGCCGCGCGAGCTCCCACTTTCACGAAGCCCAGGCACCAGGAGATCAACTCAGGATCGGCGAACTGCAGAATGATTCCGTCGGCAACCCGTCCCGCCATGTGCAGTACTTTGGGGCCGTAGCCCGCGATCCACACTCGCGGCGAAACCCTGGCCCAGCTCAGGCGCGTGGGCTGACCGTCGTGTTCAATTTCCTTGCCACTGGTGAGGTCGCGGAAGATCTTTACCGCAGTTTCCAGTTGCGACCAGCTCACCGGCTTCTTGCCGAGAACCCGTCTCGAGCTGTCACCGCGCCCAATGCCGAGCTCCATCCTGCCGCCGGAGATCAGATTCATAGTTGCGAACAAGCTTGAGGTCACGGTGAGATCGCGCACTGCGGGGTTGGTCACCAGCGTGCCGAGCCGCATCTTCTTCGTGTTCGCCGCCATCAACGTGAGCAACGGGTAGGGGTCCATCCACAAAACGTGAGAGTCGAAGAGCCAGCCGTACTGCATGCCGGCCGCTTCCGCCTGGCGGGTTAGGGCGACGATGCGCTCCACCGAAATGTCTGGCTTGATGGTGATGCCAAACTGCATTGCTGGCCCCTTTCGTTACCCCGGAATTATGAAGGTGGAGTGCGGCAGTTTAGCATAGAATTCCCTTTCATCTTCATCTTAGCGATGAGTGGAGGACCGCCGCGCGGTTCGCCGGCTCTGATCCGAGAAGAATCGAGCTTCGCTCGATAGACAGCCGAGGGCGGCTGTCTCCACATAGGCGTTTTGGCAAAGACTGAACGATTCCCGTGGAGGACTTAATGGGCTTTGACACCATCATTGGCAACGGATCGGTGGTGACGGCGACAGATACGTACGTAGCCGACGTGGCCATAAGCGACGGAAAGATCGTGGCCATCGGCAAGGATCTTCCTCGCGAGAATGCGAAGAAAGTGCTGGAGGCCAGAGCGAAATATGTTTTCCCCGGCGGCATCGATGTGCACACGCACCTGGATATGCCCTTCGGCGGAACTACCAGCGCCGACGACTTTGAAACCGGCACGCGAGCGGCCGCTTTCGGCGGCACGACTACCCTCATCGACTTCGCGATTCAATATAAAGGTCAGGCACTGCGCCAGGCTTTCGATACCTGGATGGGCAAAGCCGCGAGCAAGGCGGTTTGCGATTACGCCTTTCACTGCATCGTGACTGACATCGGCAGTGGTCAACTGCAGGAGATGAACGCGCTGGTGGGCGAGGGCGTGACCAGTTTCAAACTTTTCATGGCCTATCCCGGTGTCTTCATGCTCGATGACGCGAGCATCTTCCGCGCTCTGCAGACCACGGCGAAGAACGGCGGCCTGATCTGCATGCACGCCGAAAACGGCAGCGCGATCGATGTGATCGTGCAGCAGGCGTTGGCGGAAGGAAAGACAGCGCCTAAGTATCACGCGCTCACGCGGCCGACGACCGCCGAAGCCGAGGCAGTATCGCGCGCCATCGCACTTGCGGAGATGGCGGGAGCTCCCATCTACATCGTTCATTTGAGTTGCCATGAAGCGCTCGAGAAAGTTCGAGAGGCGCGCGACCGCGGGCTTCCGGTGTATGCGGAAACCTGTCCGCAGTATTTGTATCTGTCGATTGAAAACTTCGATGTTCCAGACTTCGAAGGCGCGAAGTTTGTATTCACTCCACCGCTAAGGGAAAAGTGGCATCAGGAAAAACTCTGGAACGGCCTGCAGCGCGATCAACTGCAAGTGGTGTCGACCGATCACTGTCCTTTCTGTTTCAAAGAGCAAAAAGAGCTGGGGCGTGGTGACTTCACGAAAATCCCTAACGGTGGTCCCGGCGTTGAGCACCGCATGAGCCTGATTTACTCCGGCGGTGTTGCTCAAGGTCGTTTCAGCGTGAATCGATTTGTCGAGTTGGTGTCAACCACCCCGGCAAAGCTCTTTGGCTTGTACCCTCGAAAGGGAACAATCGCTGTAGGCAGCGATGCCGATCTCGTGATCTTCGATCCCCGGCGCAAACATACGATCAGCGCCAAGACTCACCATATGCGCGTGGACTATTCGATGTTCGAAGGCATAGAGGTTACGGGCATGCCGGAGGTGGTTCTCTCGCGAGGACGCGTAGTGATCGAGGAAGGTAAGTTTCTAGGCCGTCCCGGCCAAGGAGAGTTTCTCCGGCGGTCCACATACTCGCAGGTGAGCGGTTGAGATCGATGCCTGACGGATATGGCGCAGGGCCGGTCAGTTCCGAGTAGCGAAAATACTCCGAGGCATCGGGGCAGCGCTCTGCACAAAAAGCCTGCGATTTGAGATCGCAGGCTTTTCTAATTTTCAACTCCGGTTAACATGTATGCACAAGTTTAAGTGCCATCCGATTTCGCACTCATCGTTCTACAACGATGATCTCGAAAGTATCGGGAACGACACTTCGCCGCGGATGGGGCGTGGCCGCGGTTGGTGCCGGTGTCTCTCCGAATTGAGCCGTCACCAGATAAACGCGCCCAGTCGAAGCGTCGAGAGCCATGGTCCGAGCTCCCTTTACCGTCTTCACGGTCCGCAGTACAGGGAAGCCAGCCTTATTCGCTTCGACAATCGTGAGTGTACCGTCGCCCCCGTTGGAAGAAAACGCCAGCCCGTGTTTGGGATCGAAGCTGGCGGCATCGGGCGAATCGCCAATGGAGGCTAAGCCCAAGACTTTTCCGGTCGAATAATCCACAACCACCATCTTTCCTCCGTCGCAAACGGAGAAGAGACGATGTTTTTCATTGTCGATGGCCATGCCGGAAGGCGATTCGCAGCCGGGCAGCGGCCACGTAGCGACGGCTTTGCGTCCGGCCGCGTCAAGTTTAACGATTTCATTCTTGTCTTCAATGTTCACGAACACGCCTCCATGTTCGTCGACCTGGGGGAACTCAGGCTTACCGGGCAACGCGACGGTGGCCACGATGGTATTCGAGCCTGCGTCCATCACAGAAACATTCTGGCTGCGTCCGTTGAACGCCCACACTGTTTTCGTCGCCGGCTCGAACGTTATGCCATCGGGGTTCGTGCCGGCCGTGACTGTCGCCTGTACTGAAAGGTCTGCGCGATTGAACACAACAATTGCGTTTCCCGCGCCATCGCTGATGTAGCCCGTCTTCCCATCAGGATTGAGCGCGATCCCATGGGTGCTCTTCAAACCCGTGATTGCACCAACAGATTTACCGCTGGCGCTATCGACCACCTCGACTCGCGAGTTGTGAGCGATGTAGAGGCGGTGGGCCCCATCGTCGCTGAGGAGGTAATCCCAGCCACCCTGTCCGCCGACTTTCCAGTGCTCGGCAACGTGGTAATTCTGCGCAGCGCATGTTGCTGCAAGTGTGAGGACGGCAGCAGCCACCGCTGCTCGATGAAGTTGCATAGATAAACTCCTCTACTAGACTCGGCATTGCTACCGGCTCTATGAGGATAAATGCTGCGGCTTAAGAGAAGGAAGATGCTGGCGGAGAGAGTACCGAAAGATTGTCTAATCCGGCAATTATGTCACGATCCCACGCGCCGCACATTATCAATCTGGGCAACTTGACGTTGAGAGAGGAACTTAAGTCATCGACATTCCGAGTCGGTCTTAAACGGGGCAAGTTTCTCGCTGACCGATGGCAGTCCAGACTTTTCCCAGGCGTCGAAGCCGCCGATTACATTCGTGACATTCTTAAAGCCCTCTTTTCGCAGCAGGCTGCAGGCGATCATGCTGCGGTAGCCTCCCTTACAAAGCACGGCGATGGGCGCATTGCGATCGACTTGCGGAAGGGAGGTCTGAAGGCGATCAAGAGGATGAGAATTCGCCGACCCAATGTGCCCGGCTTCCCATTCCGGTGTCCGGCGCACATCTAGCACATGAAATGCGTGCCAATGTTCATTCAATTGTTGCGCAGCAATTTGTGGAAGTTCAGCCAGATCTAAGCCTGCTCGAACCCAGCCCTCGATGCCATCTTGCAGGTATCCGCGTGCGTCATCAATGCCAACTCTCGCCAGCCGCGTCCTGGCTTCAGACAATTGTTCCGGCGATGAAGTGATCAGTACCGGCCTCGCGGATAATCCCAGAACAGTGCCGGCCCAGGTGGCAAACTGTCCGCCCAGCGAAATATTGATCGAGCCCGGCACGTGCCCGGAAGCAAATTGATCGCCGGGGCGAACATCGAGAGCGATGACTCCGACACCCATCAAGCCTTGCAGTTCGTGCGCGGAAACCGGCGCCAGTTGCGGCAGCTCTGACAGTGCCGGAGCGCCCGCGCGATTGATCTGCGCATCGAGGGGAAAATAGTCGGGACGCGAGGGCAAGTTGGTGGTCAGTTGCTGGATAAATTGTTTCTTATTCCCGATCTGCAAGGCGTAGTTGGTGAGGCGCTCGGTGCCCATGGTGGAGGAGCGCTCGGCGCGCATGTTGCGTCCGCAAAGCGAGCCCGCTCCGTGCGCAGGGTACACGATGACATCGTCCGGTAACGTGAGCAGCTTGTTATGCAAGCTCTCGTAGAGCATCCCCGCCAGCATTTCGGGAGTATGGGTTGTGGAGAGGTCGGGACGCCCCACGTCGCCAAGAAATAAAGTATCACCGGTCAGGACCGCCCAAGGATTCGAGGACTTCTCTTCGTCCGTGACCACGAGGCAAATGCTTTCAAGAGTGTGGCCCGGCGTCTCCAGAACTTTGATGCGCACTTTTCCTACGCGCAACTCGAAACCATCGTAAACCTCGAGGTGTGGCAGCGTGGCTTCGGTGTGGGGACCAAGATAGATTCTCGCTCCGGTGCGCGCAGCCAATTCCTTGTGTCCGGAAACGAAGTCGGCGTGCAGGTGAGTTTCGAAAATATGCCGGATGCTTACGCCATGTTGCTCGGCGGCTCGCAGGTAGATATCTACATCGCGCTGGGGATCGACCACTATCGCTTCACCCTCCGACGCCAACATGTAAGAGGCGTGAGCCATACAGCCCAGGAAAAATTGCTCGAAATACATATCGCTCTCCCTAGCTCTCCGATCTCGCAACGGTTATTAAACTACCATCAAATAACTCACTGCAAGGTGGTCATGCCACGTCACTGGTCGCTATTGAGCGACCTGCTTCGTGAGCTAATGCAGACCTCGGCACCCTGATGTGCTGGACCGCAGAGTGTTGCGCCATGGCCGGCACCGTCTGCAACGTTTCTTGCAGCCTAGCGGACTCGATGCGGGCGAAGGTGGCGAGCAAGTGCTCGGCAAGTTCCGCCACCTGCCGACGAATTTCTGGAACCGCAGTCGTCTCCCACAGACTTCCTTTTCGCGCTGGGCCGAGGGTGTAGAGAAAATCCGAGGCATCGCCGAAGGCGTCAATGAGCGCGCCCTCTGCGGAAGCGTCGAGGCCCAGGAACAATGGATCAGGGCGCACGAGTTTCTGGCGCATGAGGTCGCTCAATAGCGGGCTTTTGATCCGACGGCAATCGGACTCCGGACCCGTGCAATTGATAACCCGGTCCACACGAGTAACCAGCACGTTTGCAGAACTTGGGCCTAACAAGCGAATTCTTTCGAGCAATGCTCGGAACTTGAGGTCTTCGAAAACGAGGGCGGTCGCGCGCAAGCCAAAAGGCAATCCGCCAGAACCCGGGAAAGCGAGGAGGGGAGTCGAAATTGAAGATAACGCCATAAACTCGACTAATTAGATGGACACAATAGAATAATTCGACCCGAGTCAAGTTTTTCTTGGCAGGTCGGCTCCGAGTAGTTGCACTATATTGGCATCGTTCCTGTCCGAGAGAGCGCAGCAGAGAGACTCCGTTATTTGACGCAAGACGGGGATGACTTTGATAGCAAATTAATCCGTGGAGGTGAGCCTACCATGGGCGTCTTGACACTGACTCCAGCCTTGCATAAAGTCTCTGGAGTTCAAGACGGAACGAAGAATGCGGATCATGAAGCGTGTCGCGGCCTATCGCCCGCCATATCGGGGAACTCAGCCGAATCATTTGCATCGGCCGTATGTTTCTTCGATCAAGCGAGACTTCATCGCCCGCGACCCTTGGGGCGAGATGTGGACGCGCCACGACGTTACTCACAAGCAGATCAAAGAAGTCTTGCTGTAATCCGCGATCCATCGAGTTGTGCCAAGCAGTGACTCATTCGCATTGCACCTGAAGTTCTTCAAGAGATGGATAGAGAAGAGGGAATCGACAGGAAAACCAAGAAAAGGATACGACCATGACTGAAGTGCAGCTTCTTATCGGTGGTCATGACGAGGCGGCAACCAGTGGGGCAACCTTCGTGCGGCAAAATCCGATTTCGGGTGAAGTCGCGACGCGCGCCGCCGCCGCCGGGGCTGACGATGCCATCGCCGCCGCGGAAGCCGCGGCTGAAGCTTTTCCAGCATGGTCCGCTCTGGGCCCTCACGAACGGCGCAAAAAACTCTTGCGCGCCGCGGACTTGCTCGAAACCCGCACGGCGGATTTTATTTCGGTCATGATGGATGAGATCGGGTCTACGGCCGGCTGGGCTGGTTTCAACGTATATCTCGCGGCCCAGATGCTGCGCGAAGCGGCATCAATGACCACGCAAGTTTCAGGCGAAGTGATTCCTTCGGAGATTCCCGGAAGCCTCGCATTTTCCATCCGGCAACCGGTAGGCGTCGTTCTTGGAATCGCACCATGGAATGCGCCGGTGATTCTAGGTGTGCGCGCCATTGCGGTGCCGTTGGCCTGCGGAAACACAGTGATCTTGAAAGCGTCGGAAGTTTGTCCGGCGACGCACCGCCTGATTGGGACGGTCTTGCGCGAAGCTGGGCTGGATCACGGGGTGGTCAATGTCTTGACTCACGATGTCCCCAGCGCTTCGACGATTGTGGAAACGCTTATCGCCCACCGAGCCATACGGCGCGTGAATTTTACGGGGTCCACACGCGTGGGGAAAATTCTTGCCGTCACGGCGGCCAAACATCTCAAGCCGATACTTCTGGAGCTGGGAGGCAAAGCTCCGCTCATCATTCTTGACGATGCCGATCTTGACGCCGCGGTCGACGCCGCTGCTTTCGGAGCGTTCATGAACCAAGGGCAGATCTGTATGTCGACCGAACGCATCATCGTTGATGAAAAAGTAGCGGATGCGTTCGCGCAGAAATTCGTCGCCAAAGTGAAAGTTTTGCCGTGCGGCGATCCGCGAAAAGGTGAGGTCGTGATCGGTGCGGTTGTCGGCATGCCTGCGGTAGAGCGAGTGCGAGGACTGGTGAAAGACGCGGTATCTCGAGGCGCGAAAGTTCTTCTAAGCGGTGAATCGCAGGGCACGATCATGCCGGCTGTGATCGTCGACCACGTCACTCCCGAAATGCAAATCTTTCGCGAAGAGTCTTTCGGACCCTCGGTTTCGATCACTCGTTTTGAAACTGTGGAAGAAGCAATTATGCTGGCCAACGATACCGAGTACGGACTCTCATCTGCGGTCTTCGGGCGCGATATTGCCCGCGCCGTGGAGGTTGCAAAGCGCATCGACTCAGGCATGTGCCACGTGAATGGGCCGACCGTACATGACGAAGCGCAAATGCCCTTCGGAGGCGTGAAGGCCAGCGGCTACGGACGTTTTGGAGGGAAGGCCGCAGTAAACGAGTTCACCGAACTGCGCTGGATCACGATCCAGACAACGCCACGACATTATCCATTCTAGAAGCTCTCCTGCTACACGCGCAGGGCGCGCTCGGCCACCAACGACCGCGCGGCGTGCGCGATTTTCTCTTCATTCGGTAGCAGGTAGCTTTCGAGCGGCTCGCTGTAAGGTACCGATGCGTCGAGAGCAGTCACCAGGGTGATCGGCGCGCGTAAATGCTCGAAACCCTTTTCCGCGACCTCGGCGGCTATCACAGAAGCGGCCGAGGAATGCCGTGGAGCCTGATCCACTAACACGAGCCTTCCCGTCTTCTTTACCGACTTAATAATGGTGTCGGTGTCGAGTGGCGCTAGGGTTCGCGGATCGATTACTTCAGCGCTGATCCCGTCGTGCTCAAGTTGCTCGGCGGCGGCGAGGGATTTCTTGACCATCCACCCGGTGGCGATGATGGTTACATCATTGCCGGCGCGCTTGATATCGGCGACGCCGAAGGGCACAACAAATTCGCCTTCGGGCACCTCGCCCGTGTCGAGCGTCAACATGTAGTGGTGAAGGTACACGACGGGGTTGTCGTCACGGATGGCCGCCGCCATGAGTCCTTTCGCGTCAGCTGGCGTGGAGGGAAGCGCTACTTTAAGACCGGGGATGCCCATCATGGTGTGATAAATGCAGTTGGAGTGTTGTCCGGCCCAGCCGGCAGCGAATCCGTAACCGGCTTTGAGCACGAGCGGAACCTTCACCTGTCCTCCTGACATGTAGCGCAGGCGGGGAGCCTCGTTCAGGACCTGGTCCATGGCTACGAGCATGAATTCGCTCATCCAGAGTTCGACGATGGGCCGCAATCCCGTGATCGCGGCACCCACGGCGATGCCGATTTCGGCCGTCTCGGAAATCGGCGCAAGACGAACGCGGTTTCTGCCGAACATTTTCAGCATGGGATCGCGGTCGGTCATGGCCATGTTCTGACCATAGAAAACTACGTCCGCATCGCGCTGCATTTCTTCGATGATGGCCGTCGCCATCGCTTCCCCGTACATCATTACTTTGGCCATGGGTTCTCCTAGGCATAGACGTAGTTGGTGGCTTCTTCGAGCTCAGGATGCGGGCTGGCGAGCGCAAACTGAACGGCATCGTCCATTTCTGCGCGCGCGTTGTCGTCCAGCTTGCGGACTTCTTCCTCGTTGAGGATGCTCTTGCTCAACAGGTGGGCGCGGAAGCGCGAAATGGGGTCCTTCTCTTTTGCTGCCCGGTATTCCTCTTTGTTTCCGTAGACGCCAATGGCCTCATGTTCGGGAAACTGCGTAGGCGCGGGGGGCACAGTGATGGCGTTGCCGTGGGCGCTGAGGCGGTAGAATTTCGATTCGACAAGGCTGGGGCCTTGTCCGGCACGGGCTCGTTCCGCAGCCTTGGCTACTACCTCGTAAACAAGAATAGGATCGGTGCCATCTACGGTCGTGCCGGGAATGCTGAACGCCGCCGCCTTCTGGGAAAGTGGATCGCCGGCTTGCGCATTGGCATCTTCGAGGCTGACATGGGTATAAGCCTGGTATTCGTTGTTCTCGAGGATGAATACGATGGGCAGTTTCCACACCGCTGCCATGTTGAGGGTTTCGAAGAATGCGCCTTGCTTGCTGGCTCCGTCTCCGAAGAAGCAGTAGACGATCTGTCCGGTATTCTTGACCTGAGCCGTTAAAGCCGCGCCCGCGGCATGGGCGATACTTTGACCGACCATTGCCGATGTGCCGGGAAAGTAGCGTTCGGGATCGGCGAGATGCATGGAGCCGCCGAAACCCTTGCACAGCCCGTCTTTGCGGCCATAGAGTTCGGCCATCATTTTTCTGGGCGAGGAGCCAAGCACGAGCGGATGTGCGTGACACCGATAGGTGGGCATCGCCCAGTCGGTAGCGTTGCGCGTCGCGAGCGCCCCCACAATTGAGGCTTCAGCACCGTCGGCAAGATGAGTGTGCCCGCGCATGGCTCCGGGATGTTCTAGGAAAGTGCGCTTCACGCGCTCTTCGAATTCGCGAATCCGCGTCATCTGCGCGTAGATCCAGATCAAACGGTCTTTCCCGAGAGTGGTTTGATTCGGCATGGCATCACTCCTGTTACGCAGGGATTAGGTCGCCCGGCTGGCCGATGTGACATAAAGGCCCGCCTACCGGCACTTGGACATTTTCGCGGGCGACAATTTTGAGCAAAACGCCGGCTATCGGAGACTCCAGCTCGTAGCTCACCTTTTCCGTTTCCAACTCCACGACCGCTTCACCGACCTTTATTGGATCTCCTTCGCTCTTGAGCCAGCGCAACACGCTAGCTTTGGTCGTGGGAATCCCGCCCGTCTTTGGGACTTTCAACGTCGTAAGAATGAAAATGCCTCCTGCCCTGTCAGTGGACCTCGCGGTCCGCAGTTGCCCAATACGGTTTGCGCATCGCTTTGCGGTCGAATTTCCCGGCCGGAGTCTTCGGAATTTCCGGCACGAAGTCCACGGACTTGGGAGACTTCACGCCACCCAATTTTGCCTTGCAATGAGCGATGACCTGGCTTTCCGTGAGCGATTCGCCGTTCCTTAGAACGACGAGAGCTTTGACAGCCTCTCCCCACTTATCATCGGGCACACCGATGACGGCGCACTCCTGAACCTGGGGCAAGGCCATGACGCCGGCTTCAACCTCGACACAGTAGACGTTAAAGCCTCCACTGATAATCATGTCTTTCTTACGGTCGACGATATAGACATATCCATAATCGTCCATGTATCCGACGTCGCCGGTGTGATGCCAACCATGCTTGCGGATTTCAGCCGTGGCTTGCGGCAGGTTATGGTAGCCGGCCGTGACCAGTGTGCCACGGGCTACGATTTCTCCGACCTGGTGAGGAGGGAGGATGTGGCCAGTATCGTTCATGATAGCGAGACGAACCGCCGAGGTGGGCTGGCCGCAACTGCGCAGACGCTCGGGATGATCTCCGGCTGCGGCCGCGGCTACAGTTTTTGCGTCGAGAAAAGTGAGGAGCATGGGCGCCTCGGTTTGTCCGAACGATTGGCACAAGCAAGGACCGAAGACTTCCACACCTTTCTTAAGTTTGTCGGGCGACACGGGTGAACCCGCCAGAAGAAAAACGCACAGACTGGAGTAATCGAACTTATTCACGTCGGGATGAGCGAGCAAGGCGTAGAACGCAGTAGGCGGAAGAAAGAGGTGGGTCACGCGATGTTGTTCAATCGCCCGCGACACTTGCGCAGCGTCGAATCCGGGCAAGACGATGTTGGTCCCGCCTAGCGCGAGCATGGTGAAGGCAACGACACCGGCGGCGTGCGAGAGCGGGGCGGTGCAGAGGCAGACTGGATCGGCGACCTCGCCTTTCCAGTAGTGGATGGCCATCTCGGTCATCGTGCCCCAGGCCAGGTTCGTGACGCGGACACCGCGAGCCGGGCCGGTAGTCCCGCCGGTGGGAACGAGGCCCATGATCTGGCTGAGATTACCGAAAGGATCATTGCCTTCGGCATCGATCGAGTCGATATGTTTATCGTCTTCTTTGGATGCTCCTTCCGATTCCATGAAGGTCGCGAGCGAGGGATTCTCGTTGTCCGGACCGTCGATGCAAATCAGATGCTGTAGCGAGGGGACGCGTTTGCGAATCTCTTCTACCTGCTCCCGAAAACGGCTGTGATAAAAAAGCCATGCCGTTTCGGAGTAGTTCAAGAATTCCACGTTGGCGTCGGTGGCATTGCGAAAGTTAATCGGAACCCAAGCGGCGCCGGCGCGCAGGATGCCCAACATGCAGAACAGGACGGCCGGATCATTGTGGGAGTAGATAGCCGCGCGCTGTTCCCGTTCAACGCCACCGAGCCGCATCCCGCGGGCGATGCGCTCGCTGAAGGCTCGCGTTTCAGCGTAGGAATAACGAGCGTCGCTCTCGCGGATCGCGATCCGGTTGGGGTCGAGATCAGCGCTCTTATCGAAATAGTCGATGGCTCGCATGGTTGCGTGAAGGCGTAGTTGGTAAGGTTAAGTCAATAAGACAATCAACTAATACGAGAGCTTTGCTTTCGAGAGACCGTGTGTCTCCAAAACACCCAGGATTTCGCGATGACCGAAGGCTTCTGCTGCCGACGCAAATCCCACCTTGTGCGGAGCGCAGCGCACCAGGTTGCAGGCCGCGAATGCCTGAATGAGGGCTGTCTGGCGATAGCAACACGTCCCAAATACGACACACTGCACGGAGCTTGTGCTTCCACGACCGGCGATTACATCGATGGTTCGATGCTCACGCGGGTTTTCTCGCGGCGGTGTGCTGCCCGTGACCGCATTCGCCATTTCCGCGAGCTTGCGTTCCTGCTCGGCCGCGGGCAGCGGGCGAATCTGCTCTTCGAATAATTTCTCTGTTGCCGCGACGCCTTCCATAATGTGCCGGTCGAGCAGACCGCCAAAGGCGCGCAGGTTGGCGACTTGTGGATGATTCTTGTACCAGACGGGATGGGGGAACCCTCCCCAGGCCAGGGCCAGCTGAGTTTGGATGCTTCCGGGCACGACCACGTCATAGCGAGTGGCGCGCGGCCAGGGTTTGTAAGCGTTCTGTTCCAGATAATAAGCTTCGGTTTGAATGACGGCAAAGATGGTCTGGGTTGATCCGAAGGTTGGATTGCCCTTGAACATCGTCAGCACTTCGAGAGTATCGATGCCAGGATTGTTCTCAAGGCATAATCGAATGGCGGAGTCGCTGACCGCCGACATGAAAGCGGTAGCAGGAGCGGCGAGCAAATCGCGCTGTGCAAACTTACATCCCCATTTCTCAGCCACGGTACGGATCCAAGCTTGTTCGCCGCCAATATCCAGATAGTGGCAGTCTGCATTTAAAGCTGCTTCGATCACCGCGGGGCCGTTGTAAATGAAAGGGCCGGCCGTATTGCAGATCACCTTGGCGCCCGCGAAGAGCTGAGTAAGATCGTTGACCGAACCCTTTGTCTCGACGATCTCGTAGTCGGCGGATTCGATTCCCGGTACGTGCTTCATGACGTCTTCGAGACGCGCGCGGTTGCGGCCCGCGGCAATGAAGGGCACGTTATATTCGCGCAGAAATTCCGCTATCAAGCGGCCAGAAAAACCATTGGCGCCGTAGATCAACACCGGCTTTTTGTCGCCCATTGTGTTTCCTCGCGTTGAAATCAGCCCAGTCGGAATCGTGTTCAATCTCTCGATACAAACCCTTTTCACTCGATTACGATTGCGGTATCCTTTGGGGACCGAGGGTTAATTCTAGGCAAAAGTATCTTTTTGGCTAGTAGGCACGTTTCGGTAACCTAATACCTGCGGGAGACCACACAGTGGATCACTCCAATTGCCCTGTAAAGTTGACGGCTTCCATCATTGGCGGGAAGTGGAAACCGACGCTGCTATTTCATCTCGAAGGCCGAACCCGGCGGTTCTGCGAACTGCAAAGGCTCATACCTGGGTTAACAAAGAAGATGCTAACGCAGCACTTAAGAGAATTGGAGAGCGATGGAATCGTGCACAGGAAAGTGTATGCCGAGGTGCCCCCGCGGGTAGAGTATTCGTTGACGCGCCATGGAGAAAGCCTGAAGCCGATTTTGAAGCTCATGTCGGCATGGGGAAGCCGACATCGGGCCCGCTATGGTGTGCCGGCGGCGCACACGCAAAAGCCGGACGCGCCCGGTAATCCCGTAGGAACGATAGTCGCGGGCGCCCGCTTGAATTCGCATTTGCCGCGCCTCACCGTCGCTGGCCCGGAAGTCCGGGACAGCAAAGCTTTGCTATGAGTCTCCGGGATAAAGCACTCGTTTCGCGCTACGACGATGTCTTCTTGCTCGATGGCGTACGCACTCCGTTTGTGGAGTACAACACGGCTCTTGGACTGGTATCTCCCACCGACTTGGGGATCAAAGCGGCTCGAGAGGTGTTTAAGAAGAGCAGTGTGCCGCCCGCCGACGTTGACATTGTAGTAGCCGGAAACATGGCCCAGGCCTCCTTCGATGCTTACGTGCTGCCCAGGCACATCGGGCTTTACTCGAGTGTGCCAGTCGAGGTGCCGGCTCATCTGGTGCAACGCGTTTGCGGTACTGGCATCGAGGCGATTCTTCAAGCCGGGGACAATATCAAGCTTGGAAAAGCCGACTTGGCGCTGGTGGTCGGAACCGAGTCGATGTCACGCAATCCCATCGCCGCCTACACACATCGCGGGGGATTTCGCATGGGCGAGGTGGAGTTCAAGGATTTCTTGTGGGAGGCTCTCCTCGACCCGTGTCCGAATGAAACCATGGGTGGAACGGCCGAGAAGCTGGCGAAGCAGTACAGGATTACTCGCGAAGATGTCGACCAATTTGCCGCCGAAAGCTTCGAGCGCGCAATTGAGGCGCAAAAGATCTGCTTTCTGAGCGGCGAAATTGCAGCGCTGACGAGTGAGGTCTTCGAGCTTTCCGGGTATTCACCGCGGGGAATCAGGCTACCACGCGGGGTGGAGAAATTGAGCCAGGATACTCACATTCGGCCCTCGCCTTTAGAAGTTCTTTCCAAGCTGAAACCAGCGTTCGGAGGAGTGCAGACTGGGGGCAACAGTTCAGGAATCGTGGACGGGGCGGCGGCCACTTTGGTTGCTTCTGGCAAATATTTGAAGCAACACAAGAGAGAACCGTTAGCCAGAGTGGTGGCCGGGGCCGTGGTGGGCGTGCGCCCAGAGATTATGGGCATTGGGCCGGTACCGGCGATTCGAACGGTGTTGGACGCGGCTGGATTGAGTCTAGGAAAAATGGATCGCTTCGAAATCAACGAGGCGTTCGGCGCGCAGGTTCTCGCCTGTCAGCGTGAACTTGGCTTGGACCGCAACAAGCTCAATGTCAATGGAGGAGCAATCGCGATCGGGCATCCGCTCGGAGCCACGGGAGTGCGGCTGGCGATCACGCTGGCGCGAGAGCTGAAGCGCTCGGGCGGGCGTTACGGTGTGGCCTCGGCCTGCATCGGAGGCGGACAAGGCATCGCTTTGCTGGTCGAGAACTCTTTAGCCTCAACTAGATAGGCGGTAGTGGCCTAGCCCAAAGCCTCTCTTCATTCACCGAAACCGACAAGGTCACGGCGCTGCCTGAACTGGTCGCGCATTCAATTCCTTCCGGAAAAGAATCGCGGCTCACGTCGGCATCGCCGCTGCCGATATTGATTAGTGCATCCCTCTGTGCTGACCTGAAAAGATGCCTCCGCAAGAAAACATCGACGCATTGCAGCATGCCGCGCGGCGCTTGAGAGTAAGAGACGTCGACGGATACCTCGCGCTGTATAGCGAATCGGTCATTCACCATGGCTATTCGAGTCGCATCCGGCCCGGCGTCCGGGGGCTACGAGAGCATTATGCCGGTCTTCTGAAAGGCTTCCCCGACTTGGGGATTGAGATTGAGGACATTATGGCTCAGGGCGAAAAGGTCGCTCATCGGTTCACGTTCCAGGGAACCCATCGCGGCGAGTTCCTTGGAATTGCAGCTACGGGGAAGACGGTTTCAGCTTCCGGGATGCAGATTAATCTCTTCTCCGGCGGCGAGTGCATCGAGGTGTGGTCGGTGCATGACAGCTATCGATTCCTCTCGCAAATCGGCGCGGTATCCCACGTTCGTGATAGGGCGATGAAGCAGGCGTCAAGTTAGTCCAGAGCAGCGCTGCGCGAATCCTCCCGTTAGAACATCTCTTTGTATCCTTAAATTTGGTAGAAAATCACCAGTCGCATATTCTAGGATTTCGCAGGTGACGGCCGCAGCGCGTGTCCTCTTTTACCTAAATTAAGGATCCCCATGCAAGGAACGATGATGCATTATCCGCTAACGCTCTCCCACAGCCTGGAGCGGGCGGGCAAGTTCTTTTCGAAAGCTGAGATCGTTTCGCGGCGGCCTGACCATACACTGCACCGTTACTCCTATGCGGAGTTGTACCGGCGATCGCGCGCTCTGGCGGAAGCGCTGCAAAGGGCGGGGCTGCGGCGGGGCGATCGCGTGGCGACTCTGATGTGGAACCATTACGCGCATCTCGAAGCTTACTTCGGGATACCAATCTCCGGCGGCGTGTTGCACACGCTGAACCTGCGGCTGGCGCCGTCAGAGATCGCCTACATCGCCAATCACGCGCAGGATCGCTTCCTGATCGTTGACGACATTCTTCTACCTTTGTTCGAGAAGATTAAGAGTTCAGTCCAATTTGAGCGCGTGATCGTAGTCGGTTGGTCGGGCCGAAGCAGTGAGCCGGGAGTTGAAGACTATGAAGATTTCCTGAGCACGGCGTCCGGTAATTTCCGTTATCCCGATCTCGACGAGAACGAAGCCGCGTGCATGTGCTACACGTCCGGCACGACTGGAGTTCCGAAGGGAGTTGTTTATACGCACCGATCCGTGATGCTGCACTCGTTTCTGATTACCACCGTGGACAACTTCGCCATCTGTAACGCCGACACCGTATTGCCGATTGTTTCCATGTTTCATGTGAATGGCTGGGGACTGTCGTACGCGGCAACGCTGGTGGGAGCGAAGCAGGTTCTGCCGGGTCCGCACCTCAAAGCGGAGAGCCTGCTGGACCTTTGTGAAAAGGAAAATGTCAGCGTTGCAGGGGCCGTGCCGACGGTGTGGCACAGCATTCTCGAGTGCCTGGACCAGAATCCGGGCAGGTGGAAGCTGCCACCGATGCGAGTTCTGGTGGGCGGGGCGGCGCCGTCGCTTGCGCTAATACAAAGACTGCGAAGGCATGGATGGAACCTCGAACAGGGGTGGGGCCTGACCGAGAGCAGTCCGCAGGCGACCACGAGTCAACTCAAAGCGCACATGAAGAACTGGTCCGAGGAAGAAAAGTGTGAAATTAAGGCGCAGGCCGGAATTTCGGTTCCGTTCGTGGAAAGCAGGGTCGTTAATGAGGAAGGCGAAGTTCCATGGGATGGAGAAACGATGGGAGAAGTGCAATTGCGCGGCCCCTGGGTCGCCTCCAGCTACTACAACCTGCCGGAGGAAAATGACAAATGGACCCCGGACGGATGGTTCCGCACCAGTGATGTTGGAACCATAAATGATGAAGGCTATTTGCGAATCGTCGACCGGACCAAGGACCTGATTAAGTCGGGCGGAGAGTGGATCAGTTCTCTCGACCTGGAAAAGGCTCTGCTCGCGCATCCGGAAATTCGCGAGGCAGCGGTGATCGCGGTTGCGCATCCGAAGTGGCAGGAGCGGCCCGTGGCTGTGATCGTGGCAGACGAAGGATCGCGGTTATCTGCGCCCGCGCTGCGAGAGTTTCTGTCGCCGAAGTTCGCGAAGTGGCAGTTGCCTGACGCATTTGTCTTTGTGGAGGAACTGCCACATACGTCCACCGGGAAGCTGCTGAAGGCAGAACTGAGGCGGCGTTTCCAGAATTGGAAGTGGGAGGGCTAGCACATCAACCGGGGGCAGCATCCATGCCGCGAAGTGCAACAGATTCCTCACCGGGCTCGACGCCCGGATCGGAATGACAAGAATAATTTTCTCTCACACGGGTCTCACTTCACCTGCAGCGACTCGATATACCGATTCAGATTTGCGATGCGTTGGGTCACGATTCCCTCGCTGCCCCCGCTCAGAGTCCAGAACACCCGGCCCCACACTGGCATTTCCTGATCACCGTGGGGTACTAGATTGGTTTGCCCGCGCAAAACACTGGTTACCTTATTCATGGGATACTTACCGCCATTCAGCTTGGCCAAAACTGTCAGATCTGCGGGACGTTCTTTAAGCGCGGCTGCAGCCGGACCATCGCCTTTTGCGTCCTTCCCGTGGCAAGAGGCACAGTAACTCAGAAACATTTCCTTGCCGGATGCGGGAGACGTCTGCGCCGCCGCATCATGCTTGACTTCAGGTTTTGCTTCCTGCGCCGCAGCCATTGTCATGCTTGCCAAGACCAACGTCATCCAGCCAGCGAAGTAACGCATTAGATTGCCTCCTGTAGTTTCCGCGCAAGTGCTTCGGCATCCCCGCGGACTATGCTTGCAGTAGAACATGCTTGCAGTGGAAACAACAGCGACGCTGGCCGCCTAAGCTCGAACCTCCAGCGTCGCCGCACGCCCCCCTCAAAACGAAAACTTCGCCGAGAACTGGAACTGGCGGGGGTTGAGCATGGTTCTCGGCTCGCCGAACGTGGAATTCGGAAAATTCGGAACCGATACTGGCAAAAGCCCCAACGCAAGCCAGGCCGGCGGCGCAGCGGCCGCCTGCTCAGAAGCGCAGGATACTGACGCAGCGCCTTGCTGGATGGCCAGCGTGGTTGCGTCTCGATAGTGCTTCGGAACAGCTCCGCAGAAAGCGGGCGAGCCGTAGATGTAATTCACTTCGTCTACGTTCTGGCGGTTGAACACGTTGAATGCATCTACCGTCAAGTCGAGCCTCATGTGCTCACGAAGCTGGAAATACCTCGACAAACGCAGATCGAAAGAATACAGAGGATCGCCAACGTAGGTGTTGCGGCCGATCATTGTGTCGCAGTTCGAAACGTTGGTGCAAACCCCGCCCAAGCCGCCGACGCGATCCGTGCTCAGGCCGGCCACGTCGCCCAGAACGTTCTCGCCGGCGAACAGCGTAAAGGGGCGGCCGGACTGCAGCGTGATAATGCTGCTGAATTCAAAGTTCCGGGCAAAAGTGTCGTGAGGCGCATCCGCGGTGAAGTTCATGACTAAGTGGTGGCGAACGTCCTGGTTGGAGTTGCCCCTTTCCGAAGCGTAGTCGAATTGGTTCGGCGGTAGATTGATGAAGGTTGTGAAATTGCCGTTGTCGATGGTGTGAGAATAGGTGTAATTGGCGGTGAGGTTGAACAACTTGCCGAGGCGCTCAACCGCTGTAACAGTCAGGCCGTTGTAGGCGGCGTTAACTACGTCGTTGTTGTAATCCAAAAGGCCGCCGCTTAGAGTGGGAGGCGTACCGGCCGAGGGCACACCGAATTCCAATCCGCTGGGGTTCACCGGAAGTTTAGGGTTGGGCGGAGCGAAAGCGGGTGGAATGGGGCTCGCAGGTCCCAGCCAGTTGAAGAACGGACCCAAACCTAGGGGCCCAAGGATGGGTGTTCCGCTGCACGGAGTTAGCGAGCCGCTGGGGTCGAGTAACCCCTGAGCGTAATAAGGATTCGAAGCCTTGGCCGTGCCATAAGGGCAAGGGACGTTTATGTTATTGCCCCGGACAAGCTTGTGTGCCGCGACAAAGAGATATCCCAACTGCAGGGTAAGTCCTCCGCCGATCTGGCGATCGATCTCGATGCTGGCTTGTTCGGCATAAGGAAGGCGGGCGTTGCGCTGGATGCCACCGGCGCCAACTCCGCAGGCCCCGCTCAGCGCACCCGTTACGGCATTGGCGGTGCAAGGGCCGGTTAGAGTAACTGGATTGTACGCTTTTGGGCCATCGGCCAGGATGCCGAGGGCCGTCAGGGCTGCTACGCTTACAGTCCCGCCGGGAGCGGTGTTGCAAACCGTACTCGGTATACCGAAGACTGCGCACGGAAGGGACGGCGTGCCCGGGTAGCCTGGCTCTGCGGATAGTTGCCAGCCTCCGCTGGCCGCTTTGTTCTGGATCATTGGAACTACCACGCCTTGAGAAAATCCATTTGCGGCGCAACTGGGGTCCGCGCCCGGAGGATTGCAGAAATATCCGGGAAGCGCCTTCTGGTTTCCGGTGGTGAAGAAGAATGTAAGGTTATTGCGATCAAAGAATATTCCGGAGCCTGCGCGAATCACGGTCTTGGCGTCGGGAGAATAGGCGAATCCGATTCGGGGTTGGAAAGCGCGGTAGTCCTGGTTGATCGTGTTGCCTAAGCCGGTTTCAACATCCCACCGCAATCCGTAATTCAAAGTCAGGTGGGGAGTGACTCGCCACTGATCCTCGGCAAAGATTCCCCAGTAGCCGTGGTTCAAGCTATAAGCATAGTTAGAGTATTGACTTGTCGGAAATGCATTCGGCCAGCCACTGCCGAAGCCTCCGCCGGTTGCTGGCAAGGGCTGATACCCATTCACGAAACCAGTGCGCGGAACCGCAACGCCCCAGTACAGGAAGGCTACACCATCCGCAGCGGGCGGGAGCGGACAGTTCGCGGCCCCGGGAACTGCCCCATAAGTGCCCGTCGTCAAGAGGCTGATGGCATCGGCGAATGCGTACATGCAATCGAGATTAGGAAGCAATATGCGTTCAGGCGTAAACCCCGGATAGTTGTTGTAGCTCCAGACATAATTTCCGTCGAAGCCGAATTTCGCGACATGATTCCCCTTAACCCAGGCGACCGAATCGGAGCCTTGTACGCGACTCTCGTAGATTGCATCGTAGGTGCCGAAGTTGTGTCCGAATTCCAGATCGTTCACCACGCTCAGATCAGGTTCGCCGGTGGCTCCGGGGAAATTGTAGTGCCGCCTTGAGTATTGTCCCAATACGGTATTTACCAAGTTAGGTTTCAGCACCGAGTTGAGTGTGCCGACCAGAGATTGATCACGAATGAAGAGATTGCGCGCGCCACTGGGTGAACCAATGCCTCCGCCATCTTCGGTGTTGCCGATCAGTTCTCCCAAGTCGCGAGCGTCCTCCACCACGTAGCGGAGAGCTACGCGGTTGTTGGTGTTGATCTGGTGATCGAGTTTGGCAAAGGCGTAATCGTTATTGACAGTCTTCAGAACTCCCTTGAGATACGAGAACGGTGAGCCGGTGCATTGCGCGGGAGGAAGGTTGCAGCCTTCGGGCGACAATCCCAGGTAAGACTTCGCCTGATCGATGTTGGCAATGTTGCTATAGAGATCGGGCGCATAAGTGGGAGATTGGCCGCTCCTCCGGCCCTCGTAGTTCAGGAAGAAGAACGTCCGATCCTTGCGGATTGGACCACCGAGAGTGCCACCGTATTGATTTTGCCGCAGCGCGTAGGGCAGTGGCGCCGGCTGCAGAAGCGAGCGCGAATCGGTGGCGCTGTTCTGCAAGTAGTCGTAAACCGAACCGTGGAAATCATTCGCCCCGGACCGGGTGACGATGTTAACGATGCCGCCGAGGGCTCGGCCATATTCGGCGCCAAAACTATTATTGACCACGCGAAATTCCTGCACGGAATCCTGCGGCGGCGTGGCGCGCTGCACGCCGCTGACAGAATTGACGAAGTCGGCGCCATCCACGGTGATTTCGTTGCTAAACGAGCGCATGCCGCCAAAAGAGATTTGCGTCACCTCGAATTCTGTAAACGTGCTCCCCAAAGCGGTCCGGCTCTTGGCAACGCTGGGAGTTAATAGCGCAAAGTCGGTAAAGAGGCGCCCGCTGATAGGCAGATCTTGAATCTGTTGGGCCTGAATCACCTGGCTGATCTCGGTCCGGGTTGTCTCCACGACCGGAGCTTCGGTGGTCACGGTAACCGTCTCATTGACCGCCGCGACCTTGAGGGTCACGTTCACATTGGCGGTCTGGCCGACAGATAATTCCACGCCCGTTCGGGTGTATTTCCCGAAGCCTGCGGAGGTCACGGTAAGTTCGTAACGCCCTGGCGGCAGACTGGGCACCGCGTAGAACCCGGCATCGTCGGATGTAGCAGTAAGAGTCTGGTTGGTCTCCAGCGAACGGACTGTGATCGTGGCCTTAGCGACAGGCCGCCCGCCCGCATCCATCACGGTTCCGTTCAGCAAGGCATAGCTCACCGTGGCCTGGGCTCGGGCATGCTGAATCGACGCCAAAGCCACGAACAGAGCACACAAGCAGGCAAACAGCCGACGTGCTTTCATGAGATCTCCTGTCTTTCGAGGGAACATAGGTTCGATAGTGCGTAACTCGGTTACCGTTCGGCCGTTTTTCGTCAAGCTCTGTGGGGCACTGGAACAGACCGACCCCAAACCTCCTGCGCCGTTTCTGCCACCAGACGCAGCTTTGCCTCCTGGTCGGCACGCGTGACTGCGTTGCCTTCCATGGTCGAAGCGAAACCACACTGCGGGCTAAGGGCAAGCCGTTCCAATTCGACAAAGGCAGAGGCGGCTTCGATCCGCCGCTTAAGTTCGTCCTTGCTTTCCAGGTCGGGTTTCTTCGAACTCACCAGACCGAGCACAACGGTGCGATCCGCCGGCACTTGGCGTAGCGGCTCGAAACCGCCGGAGCGTTCGTCGTCGTACTCCAGCAGGAATCTCTGGAACTTCGTATCGCGAAAGATTTTCGTAATCGGGCCATAATCGCCAGCGGCATAGAACTTGCTCTGATTGTTTCCGCGGCAAAGATGCAGGCCGAAGGTGACGCCGGGATGATCACCGATTACCGCATTGTCCATCTCAATGGACAAATCGAGCAGCCGGTCGGGATCGTTGCCGCGCTGTCGATAGCCCTCCCGCAGATCCGGATCGAGTAGCGCCGTGTATTGCGGCGAATCGATTTGGATGTAAGTGCATCCCAGACGAATCAACTCGCTCACTTCATCGCGCAGAATGTCGACGAGATCGGCGAGATAGGCGTCGACGGTCGCATAGGCCGCGGTTGATTTGCTCTTGTCGTAGTAGGCCGCAGCCTGTTGCGCGCTGATCATAGTGGTTTTGGCCGGGTGTTTCGTGCGCGCACGGACGTAGGTAAATTCCTCAGCGCAGAGAGGCCGCTTGCGGCGCAGCTTAGAAACGACCACCGGGCGGGGCAAAACCAACTGTTCGCCTTTTTCGTCGCGGAAAGGAATGGCCCAGCCGCCGTATTTGTCGAAGCCTTCGACGGCATCGATTAAGTGTCCGTAAAAAGCGTAACGGCGAACTTCGCCGTCGGTAATTACTTCCATTCCGGCGATAATTTGCAGGTCGATACACTCGTCGACCGCGCGGTCTTCCACTTTCTTGAAGGCGGCGTCCGTGAGATTTCCGGCCGCGAAGCTATCCCGAGCGTCCTTTAGATATGCGGGACGCAAAAGACTTCCAACCACATCACTGCGGTACATGACGACCTCCACGAACGGCGCACGATCGAACGACTTTGTTCGATGGCCTTACATCTCGCCGCGGTCCACGAGAGCAACGAAGCCGCATCACTGTAATTCACTCCGAAGCCGACTTACAAGATGGTATGTTGCTCGATATTTGGTTACTTTTCCGTGCCCTTCTCGGGTTACTTTGAAGTGCCCTTTTTTCAAGCGGATTCGGTCGGGAGTATGATGGCGCTCCGAGCGGCAGCCGCGAAGCGGGAGTCGCACTGAGTCCGAACATCCCGGATTGGAAACAGGGAACCGGTCTCAACGACGGGGACTCGTATTTAGCACGGCATCGGCCGTGCCGCTCAGCACCCGTAGAAATGCGGCTATAGCCCCTTGAGGGCAACCATGTTCCTGCAAAACTACTGGTACGCGCTGGCCTGGGATCACGAGATCAAACGCTCACCCTTCGGACGCATCGTTTGTGGTGAACCCATCGTTCTCTATCGTCAGACCAGCGGTGCGCTATCGGCCTTCGAAGATTGCTGCCCCCACCGGCTGCTGCCTCTGTCCAAGGGCTTTTTGCAAGGCGACCACCTGGTTTGCAAGTATCATGGGCTGCGCTTCGCTCCGGGTGGCCAGTGCGTTTGGATGCCCGGCCAGGAAGGTATTCACCCCGAGGCTAGGTTACGTACTTATCCCGTGGCCGAGAAACACCGCTTCATCTGGGTTTGGATCGGCGATCCTGAAGTGGCCGACGAAAAACGAATTCCAAATCTTTCCTGGTGCTCGGACCCGGACTGGGTTTTCGAAGGCAGTACATACCACCTCAAATGCAGCTTCCAACTCCTCGTGGACAACTTGATGGACCTTTCGCACGAGACCTTTGTGCATCCCTCCAGCATCGGCCAACACGAAATTCTGGAGGCTCCGATCAAGGTCACTTCCGACGCAAGCTCAGTATGCGTAACGCGCTGGATGCACAACATCGATCCACCGCCGTTCTGGGCGGCGAATCTGCGATCGTTTGCGAAGTGCGACCGCTGGCAGATTTGCAATTTCACCTTGCCCGCGAACGTTATGATCGACGTGGGAGTGGCGCTGGCAGGAACCGGCGCAGAGAATGGCGACCGCTCCAAAGGCGTGACCGGAATTGTTGTGAACCTGATGACCCCGGAGAGCGAAGTTTCCACCTGGTATCACTGGGGGATGGTCCGCAATTTTCAGACGGAGGACCGGGGCCTGACGTTCCGTATTCGCGACGGACAAGCGGCAGTGTTCGCCGAAGACACGGAGATCCTCGAAGCACAACAGGAAAATATTCTGCGCCGCCCAGACCGCGAGCTGCTCAATTTCAAAATCGATGCCGGCGGCGTGCAGGCGCGCAGAATCATCGAGCGCGAGTTGGCGCGCCAGGATAAGAAGTAGGGCTCGCGCGAATGTGTAAGGGGGGGCGCCCTGGTCGGTGCGAGCCCTGCGTGGAAAGACCAGGTGCTTTCTATTATTCTTAAGCGCAGGCTTTGTAACCGTGCGAGATGCTTGCAAAATCGCGCTGCTGGTCGCGATGACTGCTCTACCGACGTGGGCGAAGCCTTGGCACAACGTATTTGTTTTGCCTTCGGGCTACATTGGCTGGGTGCAGATCATTTTTGGGGACCCCGGGGCGCCTTTCCCTCCGGCGAAAAAGAAAGTGCTTTGGTTTGAAGTAGGAGAATCGGGTATCGTTCGCACGCCGAACTTACCGGCATGGTTTGTCCCATCACGGAACGAACTCTACTATCGTGGCAAGGACGTAGGGGGTGCGCAGAGGCTTGTACCCATTCCAGCGGAATATGTTATCAACGACCTAACCAACGGAGGATTTACCGTCAGCGGAACTCCCGATGGTTCGCCTGGTACCGCTTCCTGGTTTTTCTTCATAGGCCCGCGCTCCATACGGGATAAAATACCCATGGCAGACATTACGAAGGAAAAGGGTTACGGACACCCAATGCCGGCGCCGAAAACCTATCCGATGCGGGGACGAATGCAGATCGCGAATCCGCAGTGAGCGCTTCTCAGGGTTTGCCTTTCTCCGCTTCCCCGGCCGCTTTTGTTCCAGCGGCCTTCCGCTCATTCATGCTCTGATTCGCGCGGAAGATGACATATGCACGAATGTCTGCGGTATCTTGCTGGGATACTTCCTTGCCAAACGCCACCATGCCAAGCGATTGGTATGCGCCGCCGCGAACAATCTTGAACCAGCGATCATCCTCCAAGGCAGTGGAGTAGCGAAGATCCGGCAGCAGTCCACCGCTGACGGCGACATCGCCGTGGCATCCAGAGCAAAAACGCTGGTAGACGGCTTCTCCATGCTGTATGGCCGTTAGGCTCGCGGTTGACAGCGGCGGGTTCAAAGCGGGTTCTTCGAAGGTGGGCAACGGAGGAAGACTTGCCCTGCCATCCACTTTGAAAGCCAACATCCGGCTGACATTGCGCACGCGACCTGACTTAAACGAAACTTCGCCTGCGACCAGCGGGAAAACTCCACCCCAGCCCGCAAGCACAGCGATGTACTGCTCGCCATTCACGGTGTAAGTCACGGGACCCGCCATCACGCCGGTTTGCGCGTCAAAGGACCAAACCTTCTCGCCGGTATCGGCGCGATAGGCTTCAAAGCGTCCGGCGGCTGTACCTTCGAAAACCAAGTTTCCAGCCGTGGCTAGCGTTCCACCATTCCATGGTCCCGGCCGCTCGACCGCCCACGCCTGTTTCTGCTGCACCGGATCCCACGCGACTAGTTTTCCTTTTACGCTGTCGAGAATAGATTTCTTGATCTTGGCGTCCTGCGGCATTCCTGCGGCCACCATGTCGATGCCGAAATTCAACGCCAGATTCTTGAACTCGAAATCTTTCTGCGATTTGAAATTGAATCCGACTTCATTGACTGGAATGTAGGTCAATCCGGTCAGAGGACTATAGGACATCGGTTGCCAACTGTGCGCCCCCAAAGGCCCCGGAACTAGCGGTGGTGAATCGACGCTGGGATATCTAGCAGTGGAACTTTCCATCGGGCGCCCGGTTTTCACGTCAATGCCGGCGGCCCAGTTGATAAAAGTGTAGGGCTTCGCCGAAATCAGCGTACCGTTCTCGCGGTCGATGACGTAGAAGAAGCCATTTTTCGGAGCGTGCAGCAGTACTTTCCGTTGCTTACTTTCAATGGGGATGTCGGCCAGAATCATCTGCTCGGCTGAATCGAAGTCCCAATCGTCGGCCGCGTTTTCCTGATAATGCCAGACGTACTTGCCTGTATCAGGCTTGAGGGCAACGATGGAGCAAGTGAAAAGATTGTCGCCGCCCTTCGGACTACGATACTTTTCGTTCCACGGTCCGCCGTTGCCGACGCCAATGTATAGGAGATCAAGCTCCGGGTCGTAGACGATGGCGTCCCAAACTGTGCCGCCGCCGCCGATCTTCCACCATTCGCCGGTCCAGGTTTTGGCGGCCTTTGCGAGAATCGCCTGCTCGAAGGGTTTCGAAGGATCGCCGGGCACGGTATAAAAGCGCCACACCAGTTGACCCGTCTGCGCGTCGTAGGCTGTAACGTAACCGCGCACGCCGAACTCAGCGCCGCCATTACCGATAATTACTTTGCCCTTCACAATGCGCGGTGCACCCGTGATGGTGTAGCGCCAGTGCGGGTCGATGGTAAGCCGCGACCAAACCGGTTTGCCGGTTGCAGCATCCAACGCGATCAAATGGCCATCGAGAGTCCCGATGAAAACCTTCCCTTGCCAAACTGCGACACCACGATTCACCACATCGCAGCATGCGTTCGCGCCCCACTGCCGCGGCACTTCCGGATCGTAGGACCAGAGGCGAGCGCCCGTGGCCGCGTTCACCGCAAACACCTTGCTCCATGCAGTGGAAAAATACATGATGCCATCGACCACGATGGGAGTAGCTTCCTGCCCGCGCTTGGTGTCGAGATCCAAGTACCACGCCAAGCCCAACCGTCCCGCATTTTTATCGTTGATAGCCTGCAGCGGGCTGAAGCGTTGCTCGCTATAGGTTCGGCCGTAGGTAAGCCAGTTTTCTGGTTGGTGGTCGGCGTTTACGATCTGTGCGTCTTTAACGTTTGCTGCTGAAGATGACGGAGACTTTGTTTCTCGCGCAGTGGAGGGGATGAATCCCTGGAAAATCAGAACTCCGAGAAGAACTGCGAAAAGCCTTAACATGAGTGTAAGAGAATCTACCCAAACTGCGCCATGGTCGTGCGAAACGCGCGCGTGGTTAACTCTTCGAGCGGCAGCATGCGCAGTTCCGCAGACAGCACTTCAATCCCCCACGGACCCGCATAGCCCGCTTTCTGCAGGCCTTGAACGAAGCCGCGGACATCGAACTCGCCCTCGCCACAGAGCCGCCGATGATTGATTGTATCCTCGTGCAGGCTCCACGGAGCGTGACCAGTGCCATCGTTCAACTCCACGCCGACCACGTATTCCATCGGAACACGGCCTACCTCTTCATAGGGGATTCCAAGCTTCACTACGTGCCACAGATCGAAGATGATCCCGCCGTTGGATGATCCTGCGCCCTTCACCATCGCTATCGACTCTTCCAGAGTTCGGATCATGGCGAACGGCATGAGCTCGAATCCTATTTTTGTGCCGTGCTGCCCCGCCTCCGCGCAAAGAATAACGAATGCGTCGATGAGACGAGGCAAAGAGCATTGCTCCTGAAAGAAATCGCCGATCTTGAGGTGATGGGCACTCAACGCTTCGGCGGCTTCGAACAGCTTTCGTTTTCGGATGTCCGAAGATTTCTTGCGTTCGCCTTCCAGAAACCAATCGGTGAGGAACTCCAACTCGACGTGTCGCATACCGTTGTCGTCGAGGATCTGCTTCATCTCCCTGAGGCAATACTTTTTGAGGATATGTTCCAGATCCGCGTGCCAGATGCCGAAACCTTTGAACCCCGCTCGAGAAGCCGATTCCACGCGATCTTTGAAATCGAACGGACTATATTCGCAGGCGCTGTGAGGAACGCCGGCCGAGATCGTCCAATAAGAAGCGAGCAATTCGACCCCCGGTCTCATAGCAATTCATCGCGAACGGTGCCCTGCAAGAATATGTGCGCGAGTTAGACGCTCCTTCGTGTAAATGCAGAACGTAAAGATTCTAAAGCTGGGCGCAGACCGATTTACTTTCGGTGTATAGCTCCAGAACCGCATGGCCCATTTCGCGGCCCCACCCAGATTGCTTGTAACCACCGAAAGGTAAGGCTGGGTCGAAGACGTTGTAGCAGTTAATCCATACTGTGCCGGCACGAAGCTTGGCAGCCATGCGGTGCGCCTTGCTGATGTCGCGGGTCCAGACCCCGGACGCCAGCCCATAGATCGTGTCATTGGCGAAGGCGACGACTTCTTCCGGCTCGCTGAAGGGAATGGCAGTGACGACAGGGCCGAAGATTTCCTCTCGAACTACCTTCATGTGGGGCTTCACGTCGACGAGGACAGTCGGCTCGACGAAGTAACCCGTATCGCCAATGCGGTGGCCGCCTACTACGGCCTTGGCACCCTCTTTCGCGCCCGAATCAAGATAGCCGCAAACCCGACTAAGTTGCTCTTCCGAAACTATCGGCCCCAGATTCGTGGATTCGTTCATGCCGGGGCCGACCTGGAATTTCTTCGTCTCACCGGCAACCCCATCGATGACTTGGTCGAAGATGCTTTTGTGCACGAAGAGGCGCGAACCGGCTGTGCAGATTTGTCCCTGATTGAAGAATATGGCGTTGGCGCTCCCGGGAATGGCCGCATTCAAATCAGCGTCCGCAAAAATCACGTTGGGGGATTTGCCGCCAAGTTCGAGCGAGACTTTTTTCAGATTTCCCGTAGCGGCATTTGCGATAAGTCTGCCAACCTCGGTTGAACCGGTGAAAGCAATCTTGTCCACGTCAGGATGCGCAGCCAGCGCAGCTCCGGCCGTTTCCCCGAAGCCTGCCACTATGTTCACTACTCCATCCGGGAAGCCCGCCTCCTGAATCAGTTCCCCCAGCCGCAGGGCGGTGAGCGGAGTTTGCTCAGCAGGCTTAAGTACACAAGTGCAGCCCACGGCGAGCGCAGGCGCAAGTTTCCAGGCGGCCATGATGAGTGGGAAATTCCACGGGATGATTTGCCCAACAACACCAACCGGTTCGCGCAGTGTATAAGCGAAGTACCGGGCATGGGGGGCAGAGAGCGGAATGGTTGTGCCCTCAACTTTCGTGGCCCAACCTGCCATGTAACGGAATACGTTGACCACGGTCGGGATGTCGACGATGCGCGAGAAAAACAGCGGCTTGCCATTATCCAACGTCTCAAGTTCGGCAAGTTCCTCGTGATGCTGCTCGACCAGATCGGAGAGCTTCCACAGAAGACGCCCGCGCTCTGCCGGGGGCGTGTCGGGCCACGGCCCGCCTTCAAATGCCTTTCGTGCTGCGGCCACGGCCTCGTTAATGTCAGCGCGATCGCCCTCCGCCACCTGCGCTAACACCTCGCCTGTTGCGGGATTGTAGGTTGAGAATGTCTTGCCTGACCGAGCTTCGACCCATTCGCCGCCAATCAGTAGTCTTCTGGGTCGGCTCACGAACTCCTGCACAGACTTTTGCAGCTGGATGGGGGCCGTTGTAGTGGCCATGTGTCTCCTTATCTTCTATTGCACTGACCATTTGACCGCCTGTGTGTTTCGAACTCAAGGATTGGCTCAGGTCGGATGTTTCCTGAGTCGAATGGCAGCGCAGTCGATTCTAGGCAGACGCGGCACAATTGCAAGTGGGAACCTCGATGTAACCTGGTCCCCAGCAAGAGACCAGAATGAGAGTCTCCTTCTACCTCGCTGTCCTCGAACACGAGTAGCGCCAATGTTGTCGCTCGCAACGTCGGTGCGTGTTGAGTACTTCCCTATATTCTGTCCCGGAACTTGCCAGCGGGGAACTGGAATTCGCGTTGACCAAGATCGAGCAGCCTGGCCTCTCACTGATCGTTAACTTTCCGGAAACTGCGTCTGGTGAGGGCGCGTCCTCCACTGGGGAAACTCGCCAAATTCTAGGCGACCTAAGCTGCTCGCTCTTGCATGGCGTCATGAAAAGCCGCACTCTCGTGGGGAGAAAGCAGATTGAGTCTGCCCACCGCCTTCAGCGCTTTCTCGGCCAGGGTTTTGAAATCTCGTTTGGCTAGTAGTTTTCTTACTCCAGGAAGTCCCAACAGTTCTTGGAATTTCAGATGAGCTGCGAGCTTGTAGTCCCTCTCTGCTTCCATGTAGCCGGGGTCCGCGAACCCGGCTGGGAACTCGTGCAAGAACCGTCGCATTACCGACTCTAGCGTCAGTCGTTTAGCGGGGAGTACCCAACGCCCATTTTTCTCTTTCAACGGCGGAAGATTATCCAGGATAGGGTCGGACTGCTGTTGGGCCGCACCCAGGACAGAAGCATCTGCCTGGAAAATTCTCGCCATATCCTCTTCGAGGTCACGGAAGATGATGTAGAGATTGTCTGCGCTGACGTGCACAATCTTGCCGGGCCCCCATTTCGGAGCGCCAGCGTTTTCGACGAGCATCCCTACCACAAAATCGGCCATATCGTGCCTCTGATGTTCCTCGCTTAGATCAGTTCCGCTGTCAGAGCCAGACCGGCCTTGCCGCCCTGACACTCACGTTTCGGACACTTCCGCTCGAAAATGTCTGATCCGTTTGAACCGTAATTGTGACCACAATGCGAGCAGGCCAGCTGATACGTGTATTGCAGATGGTCATTACCTGCCAAATCCGTATTGCGGATCGTGACCTGCCCGTTTCGGTTGACGTATCCAGTCTGGGTTGTGGGTGCAGTGCTCATACGACCTCCACCGCGTCGATTCTGGATTTTCTCGATTTCAGGTTGCTCTTGGAAGGTTGCGACTTCATTACGCGCTTGGCGCGGATGCGCTCCAGCAGCACCGATGCAGGCTCAGCGTTGGGATCTTGCGGCACCAGCTTGCCTTCGAATGCACGCTTTAGAACGGACTAGTCAGTCTGTTACGAAATCCGAACAAAACCGGATGAACCGCTGAGGGTAGAAAAGGTTATCGGCGATCCCTAGGTTCATCTAGCCTCGATAATTACAAGATCGATCAGCGCGCTTCAGCAATTGCAACTTAACCCAAAGACTTGAAGACTTGCATGTTTCGGCAAACCTTGATCGCCTAAATGAAATTCTTTCTGCGCTGAATTTCATGCTCAGGCTCAAAAGTTGTGCTAGCATACCTCCGAAATTGCAGATGTGCATCGCGTGATCGTTTCTGCGCTATGAGGCCTGCGCCCTGCTTCCCCCCGCAGCTGCGTTAAGAGGCCCTATGCAAAGAGCATCTAGAAAGCCCAAGAGTTCTTCTACTGAAGATCTTGTCGAAGATCGCCTCGCCCTCAGATTAATCCTCACGGAGATTGCCCGAACAATAGCTCGTTTGGCGATTCTGCCGTTGCAGTGGGTCGCCGCAAGATTCCAACTCGGGAGCCTGTCGCGGAAGCGGCTCACGGTGTGGACGGCCATCCTATTTGTGATCGCCACCGCGCTGGCAATTTTCCAGTATGCTCTCCCTTACACTTGGCACCAGCCTTATGCCATTCTGCGGGCGCAATGGTGGTTGCGTCCCATGGAATGGAATGTGGATGCGGGCCTGCCGCAGATAAACGGGAACATCAACGCCGTGCTGAACACGCCAGACGGAGCCTGTCTTTGGATTGCCGGAGATGCCGGTCTGCTGGCTTTCAGCGCTGATCGAGGAAAGATCTGGACTCAGCTTACTTATGAGCCAGTAACACAAGAATTTCGCGCTCCTGCCGATGCCCAACCCTGCGGGGCAACTAAGGCGGGTACTCCCGCGACCTCACGACTCTCTCTTGTGCCGTCCTTGTACGCAGCTTCGCTGCAAAGTGCCGTTCCGCAGCAAGCTCAGCAGTCAACCGCGCAAACCACGCCCGTTCAAACTCAGGAAGCGCTGCCGAGCAAAAGCGGAGTTACAAAGTCGCCAGCGCCGAACGCGAGCCCTAGGGGGTTTACGAACGCCCAGTCCTCTTCTTCGTCGACAACGAATGCCGCACTCGACGTCTTTCCTAAAGTAGTCGACTTCGGCAGCGCCTACGACAGTCCAAAGTATGCACCGGCGCGCGCATCCGTTCACGTCAAGAATCTGGACCAGAAGTCGGTTTCGCTCAGCCGAGTGACGTTATCTCCCTCGATTTTCCAAATCGATCGGGCGCAAAAAGATTCCTGCTCGGATCAGTTGCTCGGCCCAGGCACTGAATGCATCGTGCCCCTCACATTCGCCCCAACGAGCATAGGGAAATTTCAGGGGCAACTCCAGTTCGGCTCCAGTAACTCGGCTCAGCCCTGGGTAGTCGGCTTGCTCGGCATCGGGGAGGACTCTCCGCCGACTGCGGCCTCGCCGGCTAACACACCGTCCAACAACACAGCGGTCGCAGCGCCGCAAGGAACGGCGGCTAAACCTTACACACGAAGCTCTGAACTTTCGCTAAAGCCACCGGATTTGTGGGGTATCGCAGACTCTCGAACTGCCTTGGGCGAAGTTTACACGAGCGGCGCTGATGTTTACCGTCCGCAAGACAGCGGATTAATCTGGCGGCGGCAACCACCGTCTCATTCCGAAACTTCCCTAACGCTCGACGCAGCCGACAAGCAACTCATATTCGAGAATGATCTCGGTTCCTACCGGCTCAAGTCCGTGACGGGGCGGTGCTGGAGGGCAGTCCTGGATGCGGTGCAGTGGAACTCCACCTCCGGAGATTTCTTCGTATTCACGTACAACAGCAGGGGCACTACTGAAATGGCTGAGCTGCGCCCCTCAAAGCCGAACGGCGACATCACATCCCTATCGTTCGCGGGCTTTGCCGGCAACGTGCCGGGGTGGGCGATCAACTACGTCACTACGGCGAGCCCGAACTCCCAGGCTCCCAACGACGCGGTCACGACTCAAGTCCTCCACACCACCGACGACGCACAAACTTGGACTGTGCTCAAGTCGTTCGAGGGCGAGGTGCTGAAGTCGGTTCACTTCCGCAGCGATGGCAAGACCGGCTGGGTCGCCGGAGACAATGGAGTTCTGCTGAACACGGTGGATGGCGGCGCAAGTTGGCGCCCTCTGACCTCCGCCGCGGGAAGGTTGCTGCGTCTGGGGAAGTGGACCGCACCGAAAACTTCCGAACAATATGTTCGTTTCGTGCCACCCTGGTATCTGCTCGCCCTGCTGATCTGCGGCGTACTTGCCACTCCGCTCCTATTTCCGGTCGATGTCGCAGAAGGTGCGGATAAAACGCCCCCGCAACTGGACAAAGAAGAAGCTCAGCAGAAAACGACCTCGGCCGGCCCTCGCGAGGCCGACGCCTCGACCATCGGCAACCAGGCAATCGCTGACAAACCCCTGGAGCCGGGCGATCCCGACGCTCTCGGATTGAGCACGATTGCCGCGGGCTTGGCTTTCTTCCTGCGCAACGAAAAAACCAAGCCACCTTTGGCTGTAGCCATCAACGGGCGCTGGGGCAGCGGAAAGACTTCACTCATGAACTTGCTCAAAAGCAATCTGGAGTCCTGGGGCGCCCACCCTGTCTGGTTTAACGCTTGGCATCATCAGAAGGAAGATCAGATGCTGGCCGCTCTGCTGCAGGCGGTGAAAACCCAGGCCGTGCCGCCGCTCTGGCAGGTATCGGGATTGGCTTTTCGCGGCCGGCTTGTCTGGAGGCGCTTACAACGATCATGGTTTCAGCTTGCCCTCTTCGCAGGAGCAGTCTTCCTCGTCTGCAAAGCCGGGCTTTTTTTCGTGAACTTGAAAATCGCATCGACACCAACGACTCCCTCCGCCAGCGATGCGAAAGACGCAGCCAATGCGTTATTGGGCAGGAAACTTTTCACGGCCTTAACTGTCGGCGGCGCAATTTACAAGGTGGTTTCGAGCGGCCTGACCGCCTTTGGCACCAACCCGGCCAGCTTGCTCGCCTCGGTTTCCGGCGGAACAAAGATCAAGGATCTCGACGCCCAGACCAGTTTTCGGCAGCGCTTCGCCTCCGAGTTCAGTGACGTTACTCGATCGCTGGGCAAGAATCAGCGAATGTTGATCCTGATCGACGACTTAGACCGCTGCCGTCCGGAAAAAATCCGCGAGGTTTTGGAAGGCGTTAATTTTCTGGCCTCCAGTGGAGATTGCTTTATCGTGCTTGGGATGGCGCGGGATATTGTGGAGCATTGCGTCGGACTCAGCTTCGCTCGGGTCGTGGACACGATCAGTTGGGAGGCCATGGGGCTCACTTCGGAGGATATTAAACGCGCGCTGCAAGAAGCTCGAGAGGCAGACGAGAGTAAAGAACAACCTCAATTTTCGGGCGTAACGAGTGCGGCTCAGATAAGTGCGAACGTTGAGTCGTGTGCCAAGCGACGCGCTTTTGCCCATCTTTACCTCGATAAGCTGATACAGATTGAAGTCTCTGTTCCGGAACCAACCCCGTTGCAACGCCGTCTCTTGTTTCGCAGCGACGAAGAAATCAAGAAAGACCTTAACCCAAACGAGCAGCGCGTACAGGCGATAATTGAAAGGTCAAGGCGCATTTATGCTGGCGCGCAGCCAGTGATGGCAGCAACGCTTGCCGCACTTGTATTGTTTGGATCGTGGACCTTGATTCGTCCGACCGTTCGCGGTTTGGTGTACGACTTCCTTGGAACCGGATCGACTGCGCTCCAACCGCAGCCAGGAGGGGGTGCCGCAAGCGCTGGCACTTCAACCTCCGCGCCCAAGAGTTTCTCCGTAACCGCGTCGCCGGCAGCCGGCGCATCCAGTGGCACCACCAGTGCCAGCCAGGCCAAGCCTGCCGAGAAACTCGAAGCTCAGCCCAATGCAGGCATATTCCCTTACGGTCAATCGGCGCCTTCGCATCCAGCGACGATTTCGGAGTACAGCTCCGACCTGTTTACGATGGGTTGGCCTTTCTATCTCTTACTGGTAGGCACGGTCAGCTTGATCGCGAACTCAATGCGGCGCTTGCCGCAACGGATTGTTCGAGACGACGAGCCGTTCACCAATGCACTTGCGATTTGGCATCCGCTGGTGATGACCGGCGGAGCAAAAAACACTCCTCGTACCGCCCGGAGATTCCAAAATCGCGTGCGCTATCTGGCCATGCGGCAAAGAGCCCTGCTCCGGGGTAAAGCCATGTCCTCGGGCGAACGCTGGCTGCGCAAGCGCCTGAATTCCCCCCTGCCCCGGCTTGACCGTCCAGTGCATCTTCCGGAACAAGAAGACATCTCTCGACTTCTCGCCAAGAGCGCGCACGAGGTAAGAGATCTTCTCGAAGCCGGACAGAGTGGTCAGTGCGGGGCCTGGTCGGTCAAGATCTCAGCGGACCGCATCGATATAAGCGCCACCGCCCCAGTCGAGATGTCGAACGATGAATTCAAAGCCCTGGTGCTCGGCAACGTCTACATCCCCGAGCCTGTACTGATCGCCCTGGCTGCGATAGAGGAGTATTCCCCAGAGTCGATCTTGGATGACAGTCTTTTCGGTAGCAGGGTCGTGGATCCGAATGCGGGTTCCAGTGATCCCAGGACGAAGACGTTGACCGAGACCCTGAAAGAACATATTCGAATTTGGCATAACTGGCACAACCTTGAGGAATACCGTCGTGCTTACTTGGCGCTCTGCAGCGAAGTTAGTCGCGGCGAAACCAACCAGGAGAAACTTATGCAGACCCAGGTAGCACCTGACTCTAATCTGAAATCTGGGTCAACTGGTTAGGTTATTTGCAAGCTTTGACGTATGAATTGAATTGTTTTAGGCTGCCGAAAATAAATCGTGTGGTAGACGTGTTCGTTCTCTCCGAACGTGCAAACCGAATTGACATCAAGAGCCAAAAGGAAACCGTATTCTGTCATCGACGTTGTGTCCACTACTAAGTCGTTGCTGCAAGGTACTCCGTTTGCATCCTTGAAGATCAAACTGTCTGCCGCTTGTGCCACTCGTGGTCCGAAATCGCAAAACACCTTCCAGAATTTCCAACCGATCTCGTCCGCACGAAAGACTCCAGTGACGGCATAGTACTGCGAAGGGCCGCCGGGGCAATCCTTAAGGGCGTCCAACTCAAAATTATTGGACAGTCTCGACATGGCCGCAAGACCGGGAATCATCGCCACCGCGGCGTCCACCCGCGGCCTCTTCGACGCAACCTTTCCCAGAGAAAAAACAACTTGCATAAGACATCCGGCAACCTCGTTAAAGGGAATGAGCGAAAGCCCTTTTCCCATCGTCTGTCCAATGCTGGCCAGCAGGTCGATTCCTCCGCGAACTCGATCCGGAGCCGCGAGGCTCCTCTGCACACCTGTTCGGCGGAGGTTCCATCTGATTGGTTAGGGAAGGATCATGTGAAGCTTCACAACCAACTGAGGAGCCCGATCCAGAGACAGGGTGGGGAGGAGGATGACGCCTCCCCCCGCAGCTTAGTCTAAGAAAATGCCATACCAGTGCTATACCGTTGCCAACCCACGAGGCTGAAGTCAAACCTGTCGTAATCCAGTAAGTCCCCTGCTTACTATTATTTGAATTTGGTGGCGGCGGTTGGACTCGAACCAACGACCTACGGATTATGAGAGCGCTCAGGCCCGGTGCAAGCTAGAGCGTTTCGATGCAGCATCAATAACTTCGGTTCAAGTCGCGTTGCCTCAGAACACGTCGATTCGTTCTACGACGTACCTACGTTCCCCACTTGGTTCCCCGGGTGACGAGGCCTGAGTTTGCGGCCTGTCTAGATTCTATCAGGGGCTTAGATTTAGGTCTTTCCTTATTGCGTCCGCACTCGATGCCTCCTCCTTTTGACTCCTGTCCGTTCTAGCGACGTGAGTACCGTTGAAGTTCAGCAGGAACGGTTAAGTGCCTATCTACGAACAACTGGCGGAGAAGGAGCGATTCGCTCCGTCGGCACAAGTATCAGCCCGCACGACGGTTTAGCAAATGAATCCTTCTCGCCGTCCTCACTCGTAGTAAAGCACTTACAGTCGGGCTGAGGACCTGCGAGTCGTGCCAGGAGCCTCTCAATCGGCAACTAGTGTGAACTCGAACTCCCGACCTCTACCGTGTCAATTTTGAGGTACTAAACCTAAAACCCTTTAGCTCCCTTGCTTTCCGATTCTTCCACGTCCCAAACGCCCTCAAAACAGCCTAGTTTTGGTGACGAATTGGTGACGAGTTCTCTAAGGTTCTACGGAAAACAGCGCACTCATTAACCTTGATGAGTGAAATGGCGATGTTTCAACAGTTGCCGATTCGTTAAGCCGCTCCGCGCGGGCAAGGCCGCAAGCGGGCCGTGAGCAGATTCATGCGCCTTGACAATGGCTCTTTTTAGGCGCATTGTTTCGGGCACGCTGTGGGGGAGCCTCTTCGTGGGCTCTGGCTTTCGAAGCCATTTCGGCCCGTACTTCCATCCCTGGGGTTCTTGCAAGCACAAGGTCGTATGCGGCAGAACATGCGGCCTGAAGGAGGCAGCATGAAAAATCTTCTGCGGGTTGTGCTTACCCTCTCCGGATTATGTCTGCTCTGCGGTTGTGGAGGCGGATCACCAAGCGTCTCTCTCTCATCACCAAGCGTCTCTTTCTCGACGAATGGCTTGACATTTGGCGAAGAGGTTGTAGGCACAGCCAGCCAACCCCTGCCCGTCACGCTGACCAACTCCGGCACGGCTACGCTGACTATTGCGAGTATCGCGGCAAGCGCGAACTTTGCAGAGACCAATAACTGTGGCTCAACTCTCGCGGCCGGAGCAAACTGCACTATCAATGTGACTCTCACGCCTAACACTACAGGCAGCGTGAGCGGCACAGTCTCGTTTACCGACAACGCGGCTGGTAGCCCGCAGACGGTCTCCCTCAGTGGCACGGGTACGATGGGTACGCCTCAATACACATTGTCCGGGTACTGCTGGGGCGGGATAAAGAATGGCGCACCCAACCAATGTGGGATTGGTCAAGACCTCACCGATTGTCCCGTTGGGCAGATAGCAATCCCGACAACTGTTGGTGGCTGTCTTCCGCCTCAGAACAGGGTGATTGACGCGTCAACAACCTGTTCGTTCAAGATCCCCGATGGCCTCTCTGGCATCGGTTCCTGCTTAGAGAATTTTTCCGACACGGGTGGTAGTTGCTCGGTCCAAGGACAGGAGTGTGGCGCGGCAGAACTTCCCCTTTGTTGCTCTGGATTCGTGTGCGCGGCCGCATCAGATCGTGCGTTCTGCCAACCAGCGACAGGGGGAAGTGCCAGCAAGGCACCCTCATCATGGGACCAAGGACTCGCGAATAGGCTCCGATAGCCCCGAGTGCTGCTGCGGCTTAAGTGGATGGTTTACGTAACCAGGCGGTTACACTCAAGTGCCCAGCGCAAGGCCATGATGAGTGAACGGAATTGAATGCGGGAGATCGTGTCGAGAGTTTGGGCAACTTCGGAATGCCTACCGGGGAGATCGGCACAGTTGAACGAACGAAGACGATGCAGTGGACAAGTGGGATGACGACGGTCGCGTGAGAGTCGGCCAACCTTGGCTCAAGAAGGTCTAGCGTCTGCGATCAGCCAATTCCGCAAACTGTTGTGAAATCGCCATAGCACTCATCATGGCCTGCGCCGGGCCACTTGAGTGCTATCGCCTGATTTCTCCAGTTACCTCACTCCCACCTTCCGCGCGACGCAAAAGAAAGAGCCGCCGGAGATCGAGCGGCAATTCTGAGGAAGCCAGAGCTCTTACTTATCTACCACCTGCTTCACGGTATTGGACGTGCTGCCTCCGAAGGCCAGGTCACCGCCATACTCGGGCCGTGATCTTTGGATGGCCCAGGGGCAAATCCAAGTATGAAAGCGAGCGTTGCCATGCCGCCGCTCAAGGATCCCGTCCCTAGCACGATTTCAGGCATCGTGCCCTCCGTGAAGCCTATGGTTTCTCCGTCTGGCGGCGCGGGAGTGACTAAGCGGTAAATGTCACTGCTTCGCCCTCCGTGGACGGATTCGGCGAAGACGACAGCATAGTCGTGGTCGCTGCTGCAGACGGATTCACTTCGAACACAACGCCTACTGAGTTCGAGCCGCCCTGGTAAGTCGTGCCATAGAGGTTGCCTGAGTTGTCCAGAATCAGGCTGTCATACGCGGTATAGCCGCTTGTGGGGTCGAAGTTCCACAGAATCTTCTCCGGGTAAACTTTGCTCGTACCCATGGGGGCTATCAGTTCGAAGACCGCACCACCGCCGTACATGCCTTCACCGAGGGTAGTGCCGTAAATGTTCCCGGCCTTATCGAGCACAACCCCGCCATAAGGGAAGTCGCCATCTTTTTGGGAGTTCTTGAAAGAGTAGAGGACCCTTTCTGTCCAAGTTCCTTTCTTCGTGCCGCTGGCGGGAGCAAGCTCCCAAACAGCGCCCACATCGTTCTGACCGCCAGATTCAGTAGTGCCGTAAAGATTCCCAGCACTATCGAGAGTTGGAACCTCAAACTCCCCGGTTTCGGTAGCTTCAAAGTTGTAAATAATTGACCCATTCCAACCACCGCTGCCATTCGGTGATACTTCAAATACATAACCTAATGTGCTCCCGAACAGATTTCCGGCAGCGTCGATAGCCAGCCCCGCGTACGTTTCATCGATCTTGTAGATTACTCGCTCGGTCCAGCCGCCCTTCCGACGGGCTAGCTGAAGACGGAACTTGCACCCGGGCCGTCGTAAGTACAGCCAAAAATCTTGCCAGACGAGTCCATGACCAAACCACTGACTCCGTTGCCGTTTTGAAAGTTATACAGAACGGTTTCTGTCCAGTCTGATCCCGATGGGCTGAGCTCCCAAACGACTCCATAGTTATACCCGCCGCCTGCCCAAGTTGTGCCATACATGTTTCCCAGCCTGTCGAAGATTACATACGCATAAGTCGGGGTGGACCCGTCGGCGCAGCTTGGCAGAGAACAAAAGCTGTAAAGTACGTTCTCATTCCAGCCGCCGACACCGTTTGGCGTGAGCTCGAAGACGGTTCCTAACCCGCCCGTTCCACCGGCAGTGGTTACTCCGTAGAAGCTGCCCTTATGTGGAGTGAGCTTCCCCTGCGGATTGGCCCCGTCTGGGCTTCCTTGGAAGTTGTAGAGGACGATCTCTTGGGCGTGCGCTGGGTGAGCGGTAAATGTGGCCAGACACAGAAAGAGACAGATGAAGATGAAGCAGATACGATTCATCGGGGTGTTCTCGCATTCTGAGTATTGTGAAAAATGGCCGGATCGGCTGCCGTTGGGGGCGGGAAATTTGGCGGCAGCGAGAGCCGGGAGCATTATCCCGCCATGCAGGCCTGAGGTCAAGATGAAAGCTCTCACAGATGGCGTGATCTATTGGAAAATTGCGCTGTGGGATGTAATAGGCAAATCAAATGAAAGCCGCAGCGTTGGCGGGATTTCCGGCTGGCTGTTGTTGAAAAATCGCCGTTACACTCATCATGGCCTTGCGCCCGGCACTTGAGTGAAATGGCCTGGTTTCAATAGTTACCGCTCCCACCTTCCGCGTGAAGCAAAGAAAAGCCGCCGATGGAAGGCGGCTTGTATTCTTGATTCCGCACACGTCAGAGCATCACTTCGTTACCCGGAAGGGTACGTTACTTGAGAGCGTACGTTTGGGTGTATGAACCTGACCCCGGTAGGGCAAGCGGACTTTCTAAGCTGCTTCGACGAGTGGAAACGAGGGAAGCTTACCCTGTGAGGTTGCTCGCCTCGCGAAACCCCTGCTCCAGACGGAGACGGAACAGACACGGGGAAACGAAAACGCACTCGCTTATCAAGCCGCTGATTTGGCTACGCGTACGGCTTTTTTTTCGCTGTCGGGCCACTGATTCGGGATCAGTTCGCTGCTGGTCCGCGGGCCAAAGCTGGTTTGTTCGGTGGACATCATGAGGAGAGCCACTATCTGGGACTGACGAAGGAATTTCCAAATCAGCGAGACACGACCGGGCGGCGTGTCCCCCCAAGCATCGCTCTGGATCGCAGTATCGCGAGGCAGTGACGAGGCGTTTGGTCCGCACGAGATACTAAACACCATCAGGCACGTTTTCGCACCTGCCGGAGTCGCACGATAAGTATTGATCAAAGCTGACTGATGGAATGTCAGTCGTGCCGTATCGGGAGTTTTCTACAGCGCGAATCGCTTGTCCTGGGGCTAGCTGATTCCATTCCCAGCTTCCGGTTTGCCCGTCACTCGCCCACAATCTTGGCCAGAGGGAGAAGGTAGGCCAGGCCAGAACCCCGGATTTCTTTCATGCGGCGTCGTGAGTCTCGTCACAGCCAAGGGGGAGCCCCGTGAGGTTGAATAGTATTGGCGGTCAAATGAATCGTGGTCGGGAACAGGTCTCATGGAGGTTGGGAAGGCCCTTGTCATCGCTGCATTCCACGGACTTGGTTGCGTGACGTCGCTATGAAGCTAGGCAGCGGGACCCCGGTGACGTGAGTGCGGCCCACGGGAAACGGTGACTAAACTGGATGTTCCCAAAGCGGGCCTGGCGAGGGAGGACGATGGAAAACGCGGTCGGTCTGGTCATGACGGGTGGCGGTGCTCGCGGCGCTTATCAAGCGGGTGTTCTCAAGCGCATTGGCGAACTGAAACGCGCCCGAACCGAGGGCAATCCTTTTCCAATCATAGGAGGCGCTTCCGCGGGAGCGATTAATGGTGCGGCGCTGGCCACGGGTTGCCGCGATTTTGCTCTTGTAACCCAGCGTATTGCAGAGGCTTGGGCGACTCTCAAACCTTCCGAGATCTTTCATTGCGGCCTCTTATCCCAGGCGCAGAATTCCCTGACCTGGATACTCGATCTCTCCTTCGGAGCGATTCTGGGGGGAGGCAATGCCCGATCGTTGTTAGATGCCACTCCCCTACGCCATTTTCTCAATCGGCACCTCGACTGCGACCGGATCCAGGAAAACATCAAGCGCGGGGACCTCTACGCTCTCGCGATTTCCGCGACCAACTACAACTCGGGGAAAAGCTATCTTTTCATTCAGGGAAAGAAGGGCCATCCGATGTGGAAGCGGATCCGAGTGGTGACGGTGGCGACGAAGATTACGGTCGACCACGTTTGCGCGTCCTCGGCTATTCCTATGGTTTTCCAGCCGGTAAAGCTCAAAACCCCGCGTGGTTCCGCCTTCTTCGGTGATGGTTGTTTGCGCCTGCAACAGCCGCTCAGCCCGGTGATCCGCCTGGGGGCGGAGAAGGTTTTCGCGATCGGCGTCCGCTGCGGAAATAAAGAAAGTCAAGAGGAAGCCACGGATGAGAGAAACCCTTCGCTCGCGCAAGTGTTGGGGGTTCTCTTGAACGTTATGTTTCTGGACCATCTCGCAACTGACATCGAGCACCTTGAACATTTGAATCAGTTGCTCGCCGATGGCCACATCAATCAGCTTGGTACTGAAGGACATGAAAAGATAAGGCCATTGGGGACCTTCATCATCTCGCCTTCGGTCAACTTGTCAGATCTGGCGGAGCAGCACCAGCGAAACATGCCGACTCTGATCCATTACTTTGTATCCAGTTTGGGACGAGACGCGGCTTCCTGTGCCGATCTGATGAGTTACCTGCTATTCACGCCCAGCTACACGCGAGACCTTATTGAGATTGGCTACCATGACGCCAGCGAACGAATCGACGAAATCGAAGACTTTCTCTATTCGTCCCAGGAGGGAGACGCTGAAAACCCACTGGCCAGTGTAACCGCAGGGAACGTGCCGAAGACAGGTTCGGCAGCAAAACGGACCGGAAACCCGGTCAGATCCCGCGGCTAATCCGCCCGCACTGCCTGATGTGGCATAGATCACTGACAAGTGTGAGCCGCAAGGGTGAAAATGATTGCGTTCGGCGCTCACGACTGGAATATCGGTCGTAAAGGCATTTTTATTGACACCTCACCGGAAAGTCCACGCTAGCGGAGGAAATTATGACTACCGCACCTCGCTACCCTGGCATACGAGTCACCGCAAACGGTAATCAGCTCGTCTCCTATCATACGGAAACACGTATTGCCGATGCCGGCGTCTTCTACCCCATCACACCTTCCACCGAATTAGGTGAACTCTATCAACAGTCCTACGCCGAAGGTCGCCTGAATGTTTTCGGCGGCAGTTCCCTGGCTGTGGAAGCCGAGGGCGAGCATGCGGCGCAGGGCGGAGCCATCGCGCACTCAGTCTGTGGCAAACGGGTAGTGAATTTCACCTCCGGCCAGGGAATCCTGTACGGCGTCGAGCAGTATTATCATGCGCCGGGCAAGTGCTCGACGATGGTGTTGGAGGTCGTCGCGCGGGCGCTGACCAAGCACGCGCTTAACGTTCACTGCGGCCACGACGATGTCTACGGCGCGCTCGACACCGGGTGGATCATTCTTTTCGGCAAAGATGCTCAGCAAACCGCCGACCAGGCGCTCATCCTGCGGCGCGTGACCGAACTCAGCCTCACGCCGGGCATGAACTGCCAGGATGGCTTTCTTACATCCCATCTGGAGCGAACTTTCTACAAGCACGAGTCGGAACTGATCCGTCTGTTCCTCGGGGCTCCGGACGACATCATCGACAGTCCCACCGAGGGCCAGCGCATCCTGTTCGGTCCGAAGCGCCGCCGGGTGCCGCGCATGATCGATCTCACCAACCCGGCGCTGCTCGGGCCGGTGCAGAATCAAGAGAACTACATGCAGGGCGTTGCCGCGCGCCGCAACCACTTCACCGAACCGATCGCGCGGTTCCTCGAAGAGGCCTACGCGGATTTCGGAAAGCTGACCGGCCGCTATTACGGCATGCTCACCGCCTATAAGACCGACGACGCGGACACCGTGTTCGTGTCGCTGGGCTCGGCGGCAGAGAACATCGAAGCCGCGGTGGATTATCTTCGCCAACGCAGAGGTGCGAAGGTTGGCTCCATCCACCTCAACGTGATTCGCCCCTTTCCCGAAGCCGCGGTGATCAAGGCGCTCGCCGGCAAGAAAAATGTCATCGTACTGGAGCGTACCGATGAGGCGATGGCGGGCGACAATCCGATGGGCCGCGACATCCGGACTGCGCTCAATAAGGCATTGCGGACCGTGGAGCGTCCCGCGACCAGCGGGCTGCCTGCCATCACAGCCGAGCAGATGCCCCGTCTTTTCTCAGGCATCTATGGCCTGGGTTCGCGGGATTTCCGGCCGGAGCAGGTCTTCGGCGCGTACGAATTTGCCGCGGGTGTGCGCGCCCGCACCGACGGCAAGCTGGCCGCTGACGGAACCTCGTTTATTGTGCTCGGAGTCGATCATCCCTATGAGGTGAAGTCCGACGAAACGCCGTCGCTTCTGCCCGAAGGCGCGGTTGCCGTTCGCTTCCACTCGATTGGTGGCTGGGGCGCAATCACGACGGGCAAGAACCTGGGCGCCATCATGGGCGATTTGAACGACCTGCTCTACGAGCGCGACAAGATTGTCGACGAGTTGGGCAATCCCAAAGAAATCATTCACGTCAGCGCGAATCCCAAGTACGGCTCCGAGAAGAAAGGCGCTCCCACCGCGTACTTCCTAGTCGCGGCCCCGGAAAGAATCCGCGTCAATTGCGATCTTCGTCATGTGACCGTCGTGCTTTGTTGCGACCCGAAGGCATTCACCCACACCAATCCGCTGGCCGGCATGGCCGACGGCGGCAGCCTGGTGTGGGAATGCGAAGAGACGGGCGAAGCGGCTTGGGAGCGGTTGCCTTTATGGGCCCGCAAGCAGGTTATCGACAAGAACATCCGCGTGTTCTCCTTGCCGGGTTTCCAAATCGCGAGCGCTGCGACCGATCGCACCGACCTTCAACTTCGCATGCAGGGGAACGCTTTCCTGGGCGCATTCTTCGCGGTCTCGCCGCTACTTGGCAAATTCGGCATAACCCAGGAGCAGTTCCGCAACGTGGTTCACAAGCAATACGTTAAGAAGTTTGGTCAGCTCGGTGAAGCCGTCGTCAAGTCGAACATGAAAGTGATGACCCAGGGCTTCGAACGCGTCCAGGAAATCCGCGTGGGCAAGCTCGAAGCCAAGGATCACTCCTCGTTGCGCGGTGTGGCGCTTCAGCCCACGGTCACCGACGATAACGGCAACGGATGCCATTTCGGATGCCGCTCCTTCCCTGCGCCCGCCGGCCAGGCAGAGCGCACTCCGGTCACTCGAATCGCAACCTTCGATGCCGAATTCCGCTCTGGCTATGGATACAACCAGCCGTCGTCTGCTCTGGCTTCGGTAGGCGTCATGGCCGCTGCCAGCGGCGATACGGCGTCGAAGTATGTCGCGCGTCTCATCACGCCGCTCTTCATCCCCGAAAACTGCACCCAGTGCATGGAGTGCATCGTGGCCTGCCCCGATACCGCCCTGCCCAACTGTGCGCAAGACCTAGAGACGATTCTGCACACTGCGGTCACGCGATACGTTACCGATCCGGGCGAGCGCGGAAAGATGTTGCAATCCCTCCCCAAGATCGAGAAGCGCGCGCGTCAGATGATGTCCGATGCGGTAGCCAGGAATTCAGGAGCACCATTGCCTCAAATCCTCCGCCAGATTACGGCCGAAGTGGATGGTTTCTCGGAAGAGGCTAAGCGCCAGCTCTTCGCCATCATCGACAAAGTGCCCATGGCCTACCAGAAGGTGAATGCCATCTTCTCGACTCCGGAGAGAAAGAAGCCCGGCGCCGGCGGGATCTTCTCGATCTTCGTCTCCGACTTATGTAAAGGCTGCTCTGCCTGCGTGACCGCATGCGGCGAGCACGAGGCCCTGAAGATGGTCGAGGAAACCGAGGAGGTCAACGCCGACCACGAGACGGGTACCGGCTTCGTGAATCTTCTGCCGGATACGCCGGAGAAATACCTGGGCCTCTACAATGATGAGCGGCCGCAGGATTCCAAGACCGCTACGCTGCGCAACATGCTGATGGTCCGGCACAACTACGACGCCATGGTCTGCGGCGATGGCGCCTGCGCAGGCTGCGGCGAGAAGAGTGTGCTGCGCGCGATCGCGGCCGTCACCGAAGCCTACATGAGGCCGCTCTACCACGCCAAGGCCGACCGGCTGCAAGCGAAAGCAGACGAGCTCGACAAGGCGGGAGTGGAGAAGCTGGCTGCGCTCAAAGAGAGAAACCCGGAAGAGTACGACCTGCTGCGGCAAGCCGTGGCTCATTTGATCATGGGACTGGGTGGCGAGAACGACCGTGACACCAAGGCGCGAATGGCTGAGAACGGCCCTATCTCCGACCAGGCAATCGTGGACGCGCTCACCAGCGTCATGCAGCAGGAGGCCTTCAACCACAAGCAACTCCAGGCGATTGACGGCCGGCTTCCGAACGGCATGTGCGTGATGGCGATGACTGCGCATACGGGCTGCAACACGGTCTACGGCTCGACTCCACCGAACAACCCACATCCTTATCCCTGGATGAACTCGCTCTTCCAGGACGGTGTCACCGTCGGCTGGCTGGTGGGCGAGAGCTTCATCGTCGATCACGGCCGCCGCTCCGTCATCCCCGAGCGGCTTGCCGATGCGCTCCTGGGCCGCGAAAAGGATGTCATCACGCCGCGTGAGTACTACGAGCTCACCCACTTCAGCGACACGCTCATGACCGATCGCGAGGTCCTTGAGCTGCCCAAGGTATGGGCGGTTGGCGGCGATGGCGGCATGGGCGACATCGGCTATCAGAACACGTCGAAGGTGATTCTCCAGAATCGTCCCAACGTGAAGGTAGTCATGCTTGACACCCAGCTGTACTCGAACACCGGAGGACAAAACTCCGATTCCACGCCCATGCTGGGTGGCAATGACATGAATGTATTCGGAGCGGCGACCGAGGGAAAGATCACCGAAAAGAAGACCGTTGCCGAGACCTTCCTGGCGGGGCATGGATCTCCGTTCGTGGCGCAGGTCTCACTTGCGAACCCTCCCAAGTTTTTGCGGGCGATTCTCGATGGCCTCGAGTATCGCGGAACCGCATTCTTGCAGTGCTTTTCGACTTGCCAGCCGGAGCACGGCGTGGGCGACGACATGGCACTCACCCAGGCGCAGCGCGTGCGCGACTCGCGGGGCGCGCCGGAGTTCGTCTTCAATCCAAGGCTCGGCGAAACCTATGCGGAAACGCTCGACCTCAAAGGCAATCCCTCGCCCGATAAAGACTGGTACGAGTCAAAGGCGAAGGGCACGGAGGAGGTTTCGCGCTATACCGTCGCCCACTGGTGCCTTACCGAGGCCAGATTCCGCAACCACTTCAAGAAGATCAAGAAGGACGAGGCGGACAACCTTATCCCGCTGGAGAACATGCTCGTCCGCATTACGCAGCAGGATGTCGTGTATCGCCGCTACCTGCTTCCGGAGCACCGCTCCTACGTCCCCGACTTCGGCGTCTATATCAAAGTCCAGGGCGCGAAAGGAGACGTCGACTATCGGGCGATCTCGCGGCAGCTCGTACTGTTCTCGGTCGAGCGCCGTAAAGCGTGGCGGATGCTGCAGAGCAAAGCGGGCATACTAAACAAAGACTACGCCGCCCAAAGATCGATCTTGGCCGATGTCGATGCCGGCAAGATCTCCAAGGAGGAGCTGTTCGCACGCGGAGAGCAGTTGCTGAGGGATCGCCTGCAACCCGCCAGCGTTGCGAAGCTGGCTGAACCAAGGCGGGATCCGGTTTTGGCTTCTTAACAAACCGCGCTGTACCAGTTCCCAACGACTTGCACAATTTGTGCGGAACCTGGGCGGAATCCAGTGGCGCGATCTTGATACTGCGAGAGCGTTCCAACTCAATTACTCGCAACGAGGTTCCCCAATTATTGCGGTTCCATCTTACGTGAGCTTGCCCAATTTCAGTTTCCTTGTACGGTAGGCCTGCGCTTCGCGCATTGGACTGTGAATTGTTCGGTTGTGGTAGTTACGTTTGTTGGTTTCGTGGTCGCGGCCGAGATAGACCCGGATGAGCCATCTGCGGTCGCCTCGTGCGATGATCTGGCCGACTTTGCGAGCCATAGAGTTTCCTCCTTGGCTCGCAACAGAGGCACACAAGTGGCGCACCCCCGCTGCTTCAGAGCACAGATGTTTAAGTCGATTGAAAGGATGATGGCTGATCGGCCGTCAGTCGGAATGCGTACTTCCTCAAAAACACCTGTTTTAGGGCAACCGAGACGCAGGTCCGGCGATCCCCTGGATTCAGGTACTTGCAAAGCTGGCGTCGAAGGGGATTTTGGGCAGTCTTGGCCAGCTCGCCGGAGCAACCAACGAGCGACTGTCGACCCCTTGTCGACCTGTCGCCCATTGGCTCCCTCACCTTCAAATTGGGCGAATTGGGCAAGAATCTGGCAGTTTCCATTTTTCTGCCACAAACTTCCCAGATGCCGACTTCTGGCCCGGCTGGCTGCCAGAGCGGGCGTCTCCGTGATGGGCCCGTCCAGGTCAATGAGTGCTTCGCCAACCCAGCAAAATCTCGCCTTCAGGATCGACACTGCGTTTTAGCACTGCACCGAGCCTACTCTCTCGAGATCCTGGTCGTGCTACTCATCGCGGTAAACGTCCCGGCATGACGAACCGGGCAAGCATGCCTGAGAGGATGCACAATGACGTCCCCTCGTCCGCAGGTTACACGCCTATGTGATTTCCCTCACTGCGGGAGCGTTCACTTCTGACCGACCATCTGGTCTTATGACTTTGAGGACCTCATGACCGAGGACCACAACAAGAATTCCGAAGATCGGGACGGCGCCGCTCTCGATCGCCGCCGCTTTGTTAAGGTCGGCGCAACCTCGCTGGGCGTGGCCGGGTTGGGCGCGTGCGTGTTCGGATTCCGTTATCTCTCACCGAACGTGCTTTACGAACCCTCGCCGATCGTCAGCGTGGGCCGGCCCGAGCGTTACACCATTGGCTCGGTTACGCTCGACCCCCGCTTCGGCATTTTCGTGGTGCGAGACCAGGAAGGTTTCTACGCGTTGAGTGCGGTGTGCACCCACCTCGGGTGCCTTACAATCTGGAAGGCGGATGCGGGCGTTATCGCCTGTCCTTGCCACGGCAGCACGTTTCGGCGCGACGGAACTACCATCGCCGGCCCAGCTCCCGCACCTTTGCCGTGGCTGAAAATGTGGCTCGGTGACGATGGGTATCTCATCGTCGACCGATCAACGACCCTGTCCCCGCGTTCCGAGTATGTCCGGGTGGAAGCGCATGGCTAGCCCACTCGGTATCCCTGACGGCAGCACCGGACTCCACAACCCCTTGCACGCGATTGTTCGCTGGCGCGAAGACTTTCAGCGCATGATGTCGGCCCGGGTGCTTGAATCTCAGCTAGGGTTCCGCGTCACCTGGTACCTCGGTGCTCTGACCCTGGGCTGTTTCACTATTCAGGTCACCACCGGGCTGTTACTGATGCTGTACTACCATCCGTCAATTCCACAGGGCTATGCCGACATGAAGGACCTGGAGTTCGTGGTCTCCTCCGGATACACGTTGCGCAGTCTGCATCGCTGGTCGGCACATGCCATGGTTTTGCTCGTCTTCATGCATATGGCCAAGGTGTTTTATCGCAAGGGCTACAAAACACCACGCGAACTGAACTGGATCATTGGCGTCTTTCTGCTGCTGGCTACGCTGCTGTTGAGTTACACGGGCTATCTGCTGCCCTGGGATCAGCTGTCGTACTGGGGCACCACGGTCGGAGCGAACATCATTTCTTCGATTCCCTTCGTGGGCTCCCACCTACGCTTCTACCTGCTCGCTGGCCACACCGTGAATGCGAACGCGTTACTGCGGTTTTACGTTTTACACACGATGATGCTTCCGCTCCTGGCCATCGTGCTGATCGCAGTGCATCTCTGGCGGCTGCATGAAGACGGTGGAATGTACAACTTGAGCAAAAACGGAATCCCGATCGTGCCCGAACACAGTCCGCTGGCGATGGCCGACGCGCCCATACGTCTGGAAGAGGAAAGGACTCTCTCCTACCGCGAATTACTGTTTCGCGAAGTTATCGGCATCGAAGCGCTGACGGTTGTCCTGTTTGTGATGGGATTGCTGTGGAAGGCGCCTCTCGAAGAACTTGCGAATCCTCTGTACACCCCCAATCCTGCGAAAGCGCCCTGGTACTTCACCGGTCTCCAGGAGTTGCTGCACTACTTCCCACCCTTCGTGGCGGGGATCATTCTTCCGGGGCTCATCGTGAGCGGCCTGTTCTTCATTCCGTTTTCTCCGTTCTTCGATAACGTCACCACTTACGATGCGAAGCGGTGGTTTCGCAGCAAACCGATCCGAATGGTCATTGCGACCGTTCTAATCCTCGCCCTGAGTGTGCTGCTGGTGCGTGTGCATGCCTGGGATGCACTGCTTCCGGCGTTAGTGGTTACGATTCTTCTGCTGCTCGCAACGGAGTCGACCTCACAGCCGGCCCGAAGCTTCCGAAGCTGGCTGAGCTCCAGGCCGCTTTCGTTTTGGATCATGACGCTGTTCCTGATGGAGGCTGTCGTCCTGACCTCCGTGGGCACGCTGTTCCGCGGCCCGAGCTGGGCGTGGGTCTGGCCCTGGAGGGGCTGAGTGAGTCTGAAAAATCAATTCGGCCGCGTGGCCCGGTTTTTCGTGGGCACAGCGCCGCGCCGCTTTGCCTCGGTGAGTGTCCTGTTGGCGGTGGTCTCCTCAATTGCACCCACCCAAGATCTCTTCAGCCAGTGGCGCCACTATCAACGGCTCTATGTGCAGATGATCCGCAACCGTCCGGATGCGGCTCGTCTCGAGCACCGCTTCAAAAGTGGTATCAACCAGATATGGATTCCCGAGCAGCACGTGGTCGATCGCTGCTCAACTTGCCACGTGGCCCTGCAGGAACCCAGCTTGTCGGATGTGCGCAAGGAGCCGTACCGCCCGCATCCCCCGATGCCGCATTCGCTCACGGAATTCGGGTGTGTGATTTGCCATCACGGGCAAGGAGCAGCCACCACCGTGCAAGAGGCGCACTACAGCACGAAGGCGTGGGAGCAGCCGATTCTGCCGGCCCGATACACGGAGTCCTCCTGCGGCCAGTGCCACATGGATGTGCTGAGAGGAACGCCCCGCCTCAACCAGGGCCGCCTCTTGCTGGCGCGCTACGGCTGCGCTCACTGTCATGCCATCACCCAGCCCGATGGAACGCTGGTCGTTCCGGTGGATGAGCCGCCCTCGCTGGAACACGTCGCGGAAAAGACGACGCGCGAGTGGATTTTTGCCTGGATCAAGAACCCGCAAGCGTACGCCGCCTCGGCCACGATGCCGAACTACCGGTTCAGCGACCAGGAAGCCGCCGACATTGCGTCCTTCTTGGTGGCGCAGAGCACGGCTTCGGAAAATTCCACGAAAGAGTTCAAGAACGCAGCTCCGCCATCAGGCGACGAAGCGTCGCAGGCCGGGCCGAGCTTGTATGGCACCTTGTTTTGCTCCTCGTGCCACGCCATCCAAAACGCCGCGGGAAATCTGGTCGGCGGAGACCTCGCGCCGGAGTTGACCCGCGTGGGCAACAAGGTGAACCCCAACTGGCTTCGCCGGTGGCTGCAGGCTCCTCAGGGATACGATCCGAAGACGCGCATGCCGCGTTACCGATACGACGAGAAACAGGTGGCCTTGTTGTCGAGCTTTCTGTTGAGCAAGAAGGACGATGACTTCTTGGCCAACGTTCATCTGCCTGATTCCGATGCACCCAGCATTGCGCGCGGAAAGAAACTCGTCGCCGACTATGGTTGCACCGCTTGTCACCGCGTCAACGGAGTGAACCCGCCAGAAAGTTTTGCTCCCGATCTTTCGCGTATCGGCAGCAAACCGCTTTTCCAGGTGGGCTTCATTCGCGGCATGCCGGAAACGCTGCCCGACTATATCGCGGGCAAGATCCATGATCCGCGTGCCTTCGGACCCGCCCTGAAGATGCCCACCTTTAGTCTCACCGACGTGCAGGTTGAAAGTCTGACGACTGCGTTGCTGGCGCAGACCGATCGCGCCGTGACCATGCCTCCGGAACTGGTGCGCACGACCTCTCATGCGAAGTATCATCCGGGCGGCGATGCTGGCCGGTTGATGGAAGACCTGCGCTGTCAGAGTTGCCACGCCATCAATGGCAACGGCGGAGACATGGCTCCAGATCTGACCTTTGAGGGAAGCGCGGTGCAACGCAAATGGCTGTTGGATTTCATGAACAATCCCAACACCCTGCGTCCTATGCTCATTCGCAGAATGCCCAAGTTCAACTTAAGCGATGCCGAGATCAAGAACCTTTCCGATTACATACTATCGGCTTATCAGGCGTCTGGATTCGATTCGCAGGCGATGGAGGCGAGTGCCTTGAATGCCGATGCCGCTGCTCGAGGCAAGCAACTGTTCTATACCAAGTATGCGTGCCAGTCGTGCCACACTGCCGATTACAAGAAAGACAAGGGCTACGTAGGCCCTGCGCTCGCGGGCGTAGGGGACCGCTTGACTCCCGTCTGGATCTACAAGTGGCTGATGAACCCGAACGCGCTCAATCCGGGCACGCTGATGCCGAATCCTAACCTGTCGGATGGCGAAGCGCGAGACCTGACCGCCTTCCTAGTGACGTTGAAGGAGCATCAGAAGGGAGGCGCAAAATGAAACGTACGGCGGCTCTCGGCCTCGTCCTCATTCTGATTCTGTCGGGCTGCACGGGGCACCCGGCTGCCCATCCGTCGCTCACTCCCAAAGCATATGGAACACAGATCGTAGAGGTCAGCGGCGGAAAGCAGATCGGTGGAGTGGGGTCCAAATTGTCCGAACCCCTCGCGGTGCAAGTGAATGGCGCTGACGGAAATCCTGTCGCCGGGGCGCTCGTGTCATTCCGCTGCGCGGGGATCACATTCAACCCGCCCGAGGCTCTCTCCGATTCGAGCGGACAGGTCAATGTCGTGGTGCAACTGGCGGGCATTCCCGGCAGCTACCAGGTTCTCGCAGAGACACCCAACTCAGGCGGAGGAAAGGCGACTGTGACCTCGCGTGAGATTGCGCTGGGCTACCAGGAGAAGCTGGGCAAAGAGGTGAGCGAGAAGTACTGCACCGTCTGTCACGATCCCGAATCGACACCGGAGAGAGTTTCCAACTTTGACAACCTGGCCCCGCCCGCTCCGCACATGTTCACGGATGGAAACACACTCAATCCGATATCGGATGCCGATCTGATCAAGATCATCGCGGATGGCGGCCCCGCCTTGGGGAAATCTCCGCAGACGCCGGCGTATCGAGGCACGCTAACCATGCCCGAGATCAAGGCGGTGGTGGCATATCTGCGCGCCGTTGCTGACCCTCCTTATCCCGGCGCGACGGGAAAATAGCACATCCGAAAGAACTCCCGCCGACAGGTGGCGGTACGCCAGGTGCGGCACCCCAACTGTAATGAAATTGTAATGACCTGCTCGCGCTGACAGAACCGCGCCTCAGAAGCAGCAGACTTCAGAGCAGTGCATTTCGGAAGTGGGCGAGCGTGGCTTCCCGGCAGCGCGGCCTCGCTTCTTTCGGTCACTTCCTTTTCTCTTCGTAATTTGATTCCGGTCAGGCTCCCTCGGAAAAACAGAGAACGAATGACCGAAACCATGAAATGAGCTACTTGTCTTGCTCAAAATCACACTGTCCTGTGAGCAAGGTTACAGCCTCCTAAAGTGACTAATGGTACTTAATTGCAATTCGTATTCATGGCGTCGGGAGTGGTTCCGGCTACAGGTGCAATAGAACCGCAAACTCCGAGGAAGGATGACCCTATGATCCCGCCGAATGAAACTTTCTATGGAGCTCTGCAGAAAAAAGGCGTCACCCGGCGCCGGTTTCTCAAGTTCTGCACGGCCATGACGGTGACTCTGGCTCTCCCCCGCGTTACGTGGCCCAGATCGCTTCCGCGCTGGAGAAAACCAAGAAACCAGTGCTGGTGTGGCTGCAGTTCCAGGACTGCGCCGGGAATTCGGAGGCAATCCTGCGTTCGAGCCATCCTTCTGTGCTGGAGGTAGTGCTCGACCTGCTTTCGTGGGAGTACCACGAGATCATCATGGCTGGAGCCGGGCATCAGGCCGAGGCAGCGCTTGAGCGCGTTGTGAAAGAGGAAAAGGGCAAATACCTTGCAGTGGTGGAGGGAGCCATCCCCCTGGCCGACGACGGCGTTTACTGCACGGTCGCGGGAAAGACAGCGATCTCCATCGCCAGGGAAGTCTGCACCAACGCGGCGGCGACGATCGCGGCTGGAGCTTGCGCGTGGTATGGCGGGCTGGTGGCTGCCTCGCCGAATCCGACGGGAGCAGTGGGGATTTCCGAGGCCGTGCCGGAGGCCAAAGTCATCAATCTGGGCGGATGCCCGCAGAATCCGGCGAATACGGCGGCGGTGCTGGTCCACTACCTCACTTTTGGTGAACTGCCGGCGGTAGATGAGTACAACCGGCCGCTCTTTGCTTATGGAAGAGTCATCCATGACCAGTGCGAAAGGCGTGCCCATTACGATGCTGGCCGCTACGTGCAGGAATGGGGCGACGAAGGACACCGCCGGGGCTGGTGCCTCTACAAGATGGGCTGCAAGGGTCCGCAGACGACCTTCAACTGCCCGTCGGTGCGGTTTAACGATGGCACCAGCTGGCCGGTGAAGGCTGGCCACGGCTGCGTCGGATGTGGCGGATACAACTTCTGGGAGACCAAATCACCGTTCTACGAACGCCTGCCGAATGTGCCCGGGTTTGGAGCAGACGTCAGCGCCGGGAAGATTGGAATCGGGATCACAGCGGCGGTGGCGGGAGCCACCATTGTGCACGGAATCGCGAGCGCGGTTCGCGACAGAATGCGGACCACGCCTCCACCCGAGAGAGTTTAAGAGCAGGCAGAGGAGGAGAGTATGGCACGCATCGTAGTCGATCCAGTGACTCGTATTGAAGGCCATCTGCGCATCGAAGCCGAAGTGAACGGCGGCGCGGTCACCGACGCCTGGAGCTCGGGAACGATGTTTCGCGGGATCGAGCTGATCCTGAAAGGGCGCGATCCACGCGAGGCGTGGGTCTGGACGCAACGCATTTGTGGCGTCTGCACGACCGTGCATGCGCTGACTTCGGTGCGGGCCGTCGAGGACGCGCTCGGCATTGAAGTGCCGGAAAACGCCAATCTCATCCGCAATATCATCGGCTCCAGCCAGTACGTGCAGGACCATGTGATTCACTTCTATCACCTGCATGCGCTGGACTGGGTGGACGTGACGCTCGCACTCAAGGCGGACCCGGCAAGGACTTCACAATTGGCGGAGTCCATTTCTCCCTGGCCGAAGTCAAGCAAGAACTATTTCAAGGCGATTCAAGACAAGGTGAAGGCGCTGGTGGAGAGCAAGCAGCTGAGCTTGTTCAGCAGCGGATACTGGGGACACCCGGCGTATCATCTGCCCCCCGAGGCGAACCTGCTGGCAGTGGCCCACTACATCGAGGCGCTGGAATTCCAAAAGGATTACATCCGCATTCACGCGGTACTCGGCGGGAAGAACCCGCACCTGCAGACTTATCTCGTCGGCGGCATGTCGACTTCGATGGATCCGGATGAGCCGGGCGCGACGATCAATCCCGAGCGGATCACACTCCTGACTGAGCTGGCAGCGAAGGCGCAGGCGTTTGTAGATCAGGTCTACGTGCCGGATGTGCTGGCGGTCGCCGCTTTCTACCGCGATTGGTTCGGGTACGGCGAAGGCTTGGGGAACTTCCTCTCTTATGGCGACTACCCGCAAGGCGGTCTGAAAGATCCGGCGCGGTTCTACCTGCAGCGCGGAGCAATTTTCGATCACGATCTGTCGAAGGTGCATCCGGTCGACCCCGCGAATGTGTCGGAGTACGTCACGCACTCTTGGTATGAGTATGGGGACGGCGACCAGAACGGCAAGAATCCGTATCAGGGCGAGACCAACCCGAAGTACACAGGGCCGAAGCCTCCATTCGAACATCTGAATGTGGATCAGAAGTATTCGTGGCTGAAGGCGCCGCGGTATCAGGACCATCCGATGGAAGTTGGTCCGCTGTCGCGCATGCTCGTTGCCTATGCCTCGGGCCATCCGGACGTAAAGCCAGTCGTGGATGCAGTGCTGGCGAAATTAAACGCTCCGGCCACGGCTTTGTTCTCGACCCTGGGACGCATCGCCGCGCGCGCGATCGAAGCGAAGGTGATGGCGGGCCAGGTGACCAAGTGGGTCGCCGAATTGGGCGACAAGCTCGGGCACGGCGACCTGCGGGTTCACAACGGCGAAAAGTGGGACCCGGATACCTGGCCGAAACAGGCGCAGGGCTGGGGATTCCACGAGGCACCACGGGGATCGCTGGGGCACTGGGTTGAGATTGAGGATAAGAAGATCAAGAACTACCAGTGCGTGGTACCGACGACGTGGAATGCCGGGCCGCGGGATAGCAAAGGTCAGCGCGGCGCATACGAGGCAGCCTTGTTAAAGACGCCGGTCGCGGATCCGGAGCGTCCGGTGGAAATTTTGCGGACGGTGCATTCGTTTGATCCGTGCCTGGCATGCGCGGTGCACTTGGTGGATGCGCGGGGGAGAACGTACACGCCAGTCAAGGTGAGTTAAGGCCGGGCCGCACGCCACAGGGAAAGGAGGCCTGCAATGGGCTCATTAGCACCAGGACAACATGCATGGAGCGAGGCGCATCGGCCGTACTCTACCACATTGCCCGTACGTACTTATGTCTGGGAATTGCCGGTGCGGGTTTCGCACTGGTTCATCGTTCTGTCCATTGGCGTGCTGGCCTTCACCGGGTACTACATGCACGATCCGTTCATTGTGGCTAAGAGCAGCACTCAGTTTCTGATGGCAAGGATGCGGTTCATCCATTTGGTGGCCGCGTCGGTGTTTATCAGCGCATTTCTGCTGCGCATGTACTGGTTCTTCGTGGGAAATGACTGGTCGAGCTGGCGATCGTTCTGGCCGATCAAGAAACGGCAATGGCGCGGCATGTGGAACATGGTGGCCTACTACAGTTTTCTCAGAAAAGACCTTGTGCATCACGTGGGTCACAATGCGCTGGCCGCGGTCACCTATCTATTGATGTTCACCTTCATGCTCATCGAGATCATCACCGGCCTCACGCTATATACCTGGGTCCGCGGTTCCTGGTTGCTGGGATGGCTGTTCCGCTGGATACCGGGCGTGATCGACATCCAGCGTTTGCGGCTGGTGCACTTCTGCGTCATGTTTGCGTTTCTCGCCTTCGTGATTCATCACGTCTACAGTGCAGTTCTGGTTTCGTGGGAAGAACGCAACGGGCTTATCGAAAGCATCTTCACCGGATACAAATTCATCCCCCGGCACGAGCTGGAAGAAGATGCGATTCTGCCGCAGAAATAAATGAGCGCCGAATGTGCCAAGACGGTGGTGCTGGGGCTGGGCAACATACTCCACGGCGATGACGGTGCGGGAGCACGGATCATCGACCGGTTGCGCTCGGACCCCAGAGTGCCCGCTGATGTATCGCTCGTGGAGGGTGGAACGCTGGGCCTGGAGTTGCTTCCTTGTGTCTGGGATTGCGCTCGCCTGATTGTGATTGATGCAATTGATGTTGATGAGCCTCCGGGCACGCTTGTCCGGATGTCAGGCGAGGAGCTAAATTCCTTACCCGGCAACAGCAGCGTCCACCAATTGGGAGTTTCTGATCTGCTGGTCGCGTTACGAATGCTCGCCGAGCGGCAACCGGAGGTAGTGCTGCTGGGCGTGCAGCCAGGGAGCACTGATTGGTCCTGCGAGTTGTCACCTCCCATTGCAACCGCCATCGATTGCCTGGTGGAGGCCACGATAAGGGAGTTGCAGGTGCAAGCAAAACCTGAACCGTGCCGACGTCAATAAGTAAATGAGCGCGATCACGGGTTGGAGGCAGATGTTTCGTTCAACCTGCAAGACCTTAACCCGCAAACCATGGTACATCTGCCTGTGCGTCCTCGGCCTCTTGTTGCCGGGGTCGTCCGGCTGTTCCTACTCAGAAAGCCGCCGTGCAAAAGCCATCGCCCGCGGGAATCATTTATTCGAAATGCACTGCAACGGCTGCCACGGCCGGCGAAGGCTCGACACGGGAAATGTTCCGCCTGACCTGCATGGCATTTTCGACGGCAAGTTCCTTCCCAGCGGGAGATCCGCCACGGACGATGTTGTTCGCTCCACGATACTGACGGGGCGAAGCGGCATCATGCCTCCTTTCGAAGGAAACCTGAGCGACGAGAGCATCGACGACATCATCCTCTATCTCCACACGCTGAAATAGCCGAAAGCCCCAACTCCGACCACTGGCGCGCCTGATAATTCGGGGTAATCTCTGCCGGCTAATGGCGAGCCCAGGCAGCACCGCAAGGTCGCCGCCTTCTGCCCCATGTGTGTATCTCGAAACCAGCTTTCGCAGCCGTGAAGCTATCTTCATCCCGAATCGGCTGCAATGCCTGCTTGTCCACAGTTGCTCGCGGGATAACGCCCGGGATCGATCTGTGTCAAGGGATAGCCTGCCCCAACTCAACACGCAGACGTTGCGCCAAATCCCTGTTCGTCGCCTCTGCGGAACCATCGGTGGTTGGTGATAAATCGCCATGGCACTCAAAACCCCTCAATGAGCGCTATGGCCTGGTTGCGACAATCAATGGAAAACGAGGTTTCATAGCATAGAATTTCGGAAACGGCTTGGAGAACGAACGAAGATCGAGAACGTTCACTACCCAACATGACGGAACAACAAGGCCGGCAGCAGGTCGCGAGTTTCTAAGTCGGTCAGGCGCTCATCACTCTCGCTAAAGGAGACGGTGGAGCTATGGCACGAGATGGTTCCTTCCACTGTGAACTTGAGAAGTCGAAAGATAAAGACGAAAACGGGCAACAAGTGACGACAGTTAAGTGTCGTGGCGAGTTGGTCTGTGGCACCGCGGGGGAGCTAAAAGAACGGGTGAGGCCTCTCATTCCTCTTGGCGGGGGCATCATCATCGATCTTGGTGATTTAAAACATCTGGACAGCGCGAGCCTCGGAGCGCTGGTTGGCCTCAAGGTGTCCGCAATCAATCACCGCGCGGGCCAGGCTCACTGGCTGGCTCTTGCCGTGTCAAAATTTTGGACTTCCACCGGGCGAGTGACGGGCAAGCCTGAAGTAATCCCAAGGTAAGGCTTGCCGACCAACCGGGAGTTTTCTCACCACTTCCACGGTTCCCTTCACAAAGAGAGTGTCCGCGCGCGAACCCGTGCCAGAGCATCATTCGTTGACGGGCCGCTGCCGTGTCTCTAAGATGAAGCGGCCCGAAGGCCAGGCATCTTCCCAATGCTCGGACAGACCATCTCGCACTACCGTGTGCTGCAGAAAGTGGGCAGTGGGGGCATGGGTGTGGTGTATGAGGCAGAGGATGTCACTCTGGGCCGGCGTGTGGCCTTAAAGTTTCTTCCTCCTGAGTTGAGTTCCGACGCGGCGGCACTCGAACGTTTTCAGCGCGAGGCGCGGGCGGCTTCGGCGCTGAATCACCCCAACATATGCACCATCCACGAAATTGGGCAACAGGATGGCCGGTACTTCATCGTGATGGAGCTGTTGGAGGGAAAGACATTGCGCGATCGGATCCTAGGCCGGGCTTTACCGACAGAGGAATTGCTGTCGCTCGGGGTGGGAATTGCGGAAGGGTTGGATGCTGCGCATCGGAAAGGAATCATTCATCGCGATGTCAAACCGGCGAACATCTTCGTGACCGGGCATGGGCACGCGAAAATCCTGGATTTCGGCTTGGCGAAGGTAACGCCCGGGCTGCTCAGTTCACCGGCGTCGCTTGGTGTGGCGCCAACAGTGTTAAGCGAAATGCACCTAACCAGTCCGGGGACGGCGGTGGGAACGATCGCGTATATGTCGCCGGAACAGGCGGCTGGCGATGAACTGGACGCGCGCACCGATCTGTTCTCGTTTGGGGCAGTCCTTTACGAAATGGCGACCGGCTTGCCGGCGTTCTCCGGGAACACTTCGGCGATGGTGTTTGATGCGATCCTGCACAGACGGCCAACTTCGCTGTTGCGATTGAATCCGGATCTTCCGGTGGAGCTGGAACAGATCACGAACAAGGCACTCGAAAAAGATCGCAAGCTTCGTTATCAAAGCGCTTCGGAAGTGGGCGTGGATTTGAAGCGGCTGCGGCGAGAGGTAGAAGCGGGTCGTGCCGGCGCAGTGTCGGCCGACCCGGAGACAAAACCGGTCGAGGCGGCGCTGCCGCGAGCGCAAAGGAAAGAGCCGTGGCGAACGATTGCGGTCGGTGGGGCGGCCTTGCTGGTAGCGGCCCTGTTTGCCTGGTGGCTTCGTCCCAGCCTGCCACCACCGCGGATCACAGGGTCAACCCAAATTACTCACGACGGCCTGCCGAAAGAATTCCACGGCCAAGTCGGTTCGATTGTGCTTACGGACGGGCCGCGCCTTTTTGTTCAGGAATCCGTGGGCGGCCGCTTCGTGGTGGCGCAGGTTTCCGCTAGCGGTGGGGAAACGATTCCGATTGCCACACCGTTTCAAAATGTTGCCCTTGACAATATTTCGGCGGACAAATCGGAACTTCTCATCGGTACATTCACCGGCATCCAAATGGACCAGCCCTTGTGGGCGTTGCCGATTCTGGGAGGATCGCCGCGCCGGTTGGGCAATCTGGTTGCCACAGACGGAGTCTGGACGCCGAATGGCGATCTGCTGCTTGCACACGGAAGCGATCTCCAGGTCGTCAACCCCGAGACTAATGCCGCGCACAAGTTCGCAAGCCTGCCAGCTTTTGCTTACTGGCTGCGCTGGTCGCCGGATGGCCGCGCCCTGCGGTTTACCCTCAGCACCACAACAACGGGTGGCCTGAGTGGCCGCGAGATCTGGGAAGTCGCGGCCGACGGTAGCCCCATGCATCGCCTGTTGCACAACTGGCGCGAGCCCGCAAACGGCTACAACGGCAACTGGACTCCAGACGGGAAGTATTTCGTGTTTCAGAGCTTCCTTAACGGAAGAACTGACCTGTGGGCTATCCGGGAGAAGAAAGATTTTTTCCATAAGGCGAATTACGCCCCGGTGCAACTGACATCAGGCCCGTTGAGCTTCCTAACGCCGCAGCCGAGCCTCGATGGCAAACGAATCTTCGCGATCGGCGAGCAGCCTCGCGGCGAATTGGAGCGCTTCGAGACTAAATCGGGCGAGTTTGTGCCATATCTAGGGGGAGTCTCGGCCAGTAACGTGAGCTTTTCGCGGGACGGCCACTGGGTGGCATATATCACGTATCCGGAACATATCATCTGGCGCAGCCGGATCGACGGAAGCGACAAGATGCAGCTGACGCGTCCCCCATTCTTCCCGTTTGGACCGGTATGGTCTCCGGACGGGCAAAAGATTCTGTTTACTGGGTTTGAACCCGGCAAGAACAGTGGAATTTACGTGGCCGCAGCCGAAGGAGGCGCGCCGCAAGAACTCTATGTCGGCGCGGATTTTGATGTGTTGTTTCCTAACTGGACGCCAGACGGCAAGTCGATCGTCTTTCAGAAAAGCCAAAGCAAGAACAGCAGCAACAACCAGACCGACATCGAAATGCTGGATATCCAAACTGGGAAGGTCTCAGTGCTTCCCGGTTCAGAAAACTTGATTACTCCGGCACTTTCGCCGGAGGGACGCTTCCTCGCCGCGACCGCTGCCGACCGGTTGAGGTTAATGCGCTTCGACTTCGCGAACCGGAAATGGGTGGAACTGGCGAAAACCGATGTCGGCGCTATGAGTTGGACGCGCGACGGCAAGTATCTCTATTTCGATTCCGGATCGGGCCTGGACCCTGCGATCTCCCGTTTGCGCATCGCAGATCGGAAACTAGAGCGGGTAACGGGACTGAAGGACTTCCGGCGGGTGGTATTTTCGTTTTATCCGTGGAGCGGCCTGACCCCGGACGGCGCTCCTTTAATGCTGCGTGACGTGGGAACACAGGAAGTCTACGCGCTCGACTTCGAGGCCCCTTGAGCATGCTCTCCTGCGGCTGGCCGCTCTCGCAGGAACATTGGTTCTACTCTTGCATTGCTCCCGAATAACGGGCAAACTTTCCGTAATCCGGTAGGGGAAGGGTTGCCGACTATTCGCCAAGTGATCGGTCGGAAACAGCAGGCCGTCAATCAGGCTCAGTTGGCACGCGGTGCGGTACAATCCGTCCGCATGGTCACCTGCTCCGGCTGCGGGGCTCTATCTTCCGACACCGTCCGTTTCTGTCCTTCATGCGGGCGTGCCGTTTCCATTGTCGATACCCCGACTCTGGAGCTGGATAGAAATGCGGTTGTGCCTAAGTTAGCTCCACCGAGTTCGCGCCCGCCGGCAGGTAGAGGATTCTCGCCGGGCACCGTTCTCGCCGAACGCTACCGGATCGTGGCATTGCTGGGCCGCGGCGGCATGGGTGAAGTCTATCGCGCAGAAGATCTTAAGCTCGGCAATGTTGTAGCTCTGAAGTTTCTTCCGGCCTCGCTCCAGAATGATGCGGCAGCTCTAGCCGGTTTTCATGCTGAAGTGCGGAACGCCCGCCAGGTCTCGCATCCGAATGTCTGCCGCGTCTACGACATCGGCGAGGTCGATGGCCAGCACTTTCTCACCATGGAGTACATCGATGGCGAGGATCTTGCGTCGTTGTTGCGCCGCATCGGCCGCTTGCCGGCAGACAAGGCTCTGGAGACCGCGCACCAAATCTGTGCTGGCCTTGCCGCCGCGCATGATTGCGGACTGCTGCACCGTGATCTGAAGCCCGCCAACATCATGCTCGATGGACGCGGACGAGTGCGCATTACGGACTTCGGGCTGGCCCTGAGTAACGAAGATGCAACTGGCCGCAGCGAAACTGCCGGTACGCCCGCTTACATGGCTCCAGAGCAGATTGGCAAGGGCGAAGCCAGCGTCCGCACCGATGTTTACTCGCTGGGGCTCGTCTTATACGAACTCTTCACCGGACGCCTGCCCTATCAGGCAACCACTCCCGTCGAATGGCGGCGCGCGCATCTGGAGTCTTCTCCTCGCACCCCCTCGTCCGTGGTCAAGGACATTGATCCGGTCGTAGAAAAAGCCATCCTGCGCTGTCTGGAAAAAGATCCGGTGAAGCGCCCCGCATCGGTACGGCTGGTCGCTGCCGCGTTTCCGGGAGGCGACCCGCTCGCGGCTGCGCTGGCGGCAGGGGAAACACCGTCGCCGGAAATGGTCGCCGCTTCGGGGGAAACTGAGGGTCTGCGTCCCGCGGTGGCTTGGGTTGCTCTGGCAGTAGTCATTGTGTCAATCACGGCCGTGATTCTGTTGAGTGCGCAAACCGAGCTCTACCAGCGGGTGCCTTTGGAAAAACCTCCGGAAGCACTGGCCGAGCACGCGCGGGATGTTCTTCAAAGCCTGGGGTATGCCGAGCCGCCGGTGGACACTGCGATGGGTTTTTTTGCGGGGAAAGACTTTCTACGTTATATCGCGGGACACGACAGGTCAAAGACGCGATGGGACAACCTCGAAACCGGGGCGTTCGTGTTTTGGTATCGTGGCAGCCCCCGTCCGCTTGCGGCTGGAAACATCTTCGCGGATGCACCCATAATGGGATCGGTCTGGACGAACGACCCCCCGCTCGACGTGGCCGGGATGACGCTGGTCCAGCTCAATCCACGCGGTCGCCTCACACAGTTGATCGCTGTTCCTCCGCAGATTGAGAAGCCGGGCGCTACGACGTCAGCGCCGGATTGGGCGCGGCTGTTCTCCGCCGCGGGACTTGATCTTTCCAAATGGCCGCCAACAGAACCGGCGTGGACTCCTCCTATTTATAGCGACTCCCGCGCGGCGTGGACGGGTTCGCTGGCAGAGCGACCCAATATCCCCATGCGGATCGAGGCGGCCGCATACCGGGGCAAGCCCGTTTATTTCGAGTTGATTGGACCTTGGACCCGCCCCAGTCGGATGGAGCCATATCATGAAACTACCGGCGAACGGGTATTTCTCGTGATTTTCATCATCCTGTTTCTTGCCGTGCTCGTGAGTAGCGCAATCCTCGCCCGAAGGAACCTGCGCCTTGGCCGCGGTGATCGCCGGGGGGCATTCCATGTGGCGGCCTTTGTGTTTATAGCTTGGGCGGTGGCATGGTTTTTCGGCGCGCATCACGTCCCGAGTTTTGCCGAGCTCACGCTTTTCATCGAATTCTTGGTCTGGGGGTGCGGTTGGTCCGGCTTCACGTGGCTTCTCTACATTGCCCTTGAACCCTACGTGCGTCGCCGGTGGCCCGCCACACTCGTCTCCTGGAGTCGCTTGCTGCGGGGAGACGTTAGGGATCCACTAGTGGGGCGTGATGTTCTCGTCGGTTGTCTTCTGTGTTCGTCCACGACCGTTCTTGGAAGCCTGCTGTGGTTTGTTCCCGTCTGGCTCGGCTATCCTCCGGCCCAGCCAGGCAGGGGTCCCGATTGGCAATTTCTGGGTGCGCGTACGATGATTGCCGACATTTCGCAAATCATGATGGGTGCGCCTATTTTCTGGCTTGCGGCTCTGTTTGTCCTGGTTCTTCTCCGGGCCTTGCTGCGCAAGCAGTTGGCGGCAGCGGTCGTATGGGTTATTTTGTTCACGGTCTTCTCCACAGCGCAATCCCAGTTCGCTCCCTATGCTGTAGCGGGTGGTCTGATTTTTTTTGGTCTGGCAGTGGTTTGTCTGATCCGCTTCGGCCTGCTGACTCTAGTTACTAATTTCGTCTTCTATTATGTACTCGGGCACTATCCTCTAACGACTCAGGGTTCGGCGTGGTACGCGGGCATCAGTCTTGCGGCAATCCTTTTCATGGCCGCGATAGCGGCCTATGCCTTCTACACCTCCCTGGGCGGGCGTCCGATTTTTGGAGGCGCCGTACTTGAGGAGTGAGCTTGTCGTCAGATCCTCATCTGTCGCGAGATGTTGTGAGGATTTCGCACCTGGCGAGTGACGGGCAAACCGGAAGTCAACTGCTGTTAACAGGCGATAGCGCTCAAATTCCCCGGAAGCTAGTCAGGCAGTTGGACGCGATCTGGATGCTTCCGTTCCCGCTCGTGTTCCTCGGCAAGAACTCTCTCCAGCCAGTGTGCCTGTTGCTTCCGCTGCGTTCTTGTCCACCAATGTGGGGTCATGAAAGATTACGAACTCCTCTCCGCAACTGTCACACCGAAGCGTGCCCATTTCCGTGAAGGCTGCTGCCCGCTCTCTCGTCTGTCGCTTCTTGATCGCCACTGCTTTCATTGACTGACATTTTATCTTGCTGCCTGCCATTCGTTTTCGCCGTTCTGGCCTCTGCTTCGCGGCAGAAACCTACTTGAGACGCAACGGCTATGTATCCCAGACGGAACAGATCGTTCACTGGGTGTCCCAGGTTCTGCTTGCACCCGAGGTAGCGTTCCGTGGTCTGCACCGACGCATGGCCGAGCAGAAACTGAATCTGCTCGATCTCCCCGCCGTTGGTGTGGCAAAGCTTCGCGCAGGTCCGGCGCAAGTCGTGCGGCGCGATGTGCTGTAGCCCAGCCCTTTCGCAACAGCCTTTGACGACATACCAGACAACATTCTGCGAGATGCCATCGCCCCAAATTTTGTCTCTGGCCACGGCGCGGAATATCTTCCGTCCTTGATCGCCGCCGCTGTTGTCCAGCCGTCTACAGCTGTCTTGACCCAGTCCGGGATCGGCACAGTACGGATGTGCCCACCCTTTCCGATCAGGTCCACGACGGCCCAGTGGCCTTGCCGTACTTGAACGTCGTTCACGTCCAGGCCAACAAGTTCCGATCTCCTCAGGCCACAGCCAAACAGTACAGCCAGCATCGCGTAATCACGCTTCGCTCGCAGGGTCGTACCGCACGCCCGGCTGAGAACCATCGAGCACTCGTCCGCACTGAGCCAGTTCCCGACCCGGAAGCCCAGTTGCTTGACGCCTTTCACGCGGCTGATCCCAGCCGCCAGTTCTGGACTCAGCAGGCCCGCATCGGCGGCTTCATTGGCTATTCTCCGGACCGCAGCCAGTTGCTGGTTGATGGTGTTCGCCGCCAGCCCACGCGATTCCAGGTACATGCGATAGCGGGTAACCACGATTCGATTGAACGAGCCGAGGTTCCGAGCAGTACCATGCGATGAACTGATCAAGAGCGTATTCGTAGACACGGCGCGAGGCGGGTGAGCCTAGACTGTTGAGCACTGCCAGCTTGGAGTGATCGAGGTCTGGCAGTCGGAGCGTTCTGCGACGATAATTCGGCTGGACTTTCTTTTTGCCCATGGCGACGGCCTCCCGTGCCGCAGCCTTTGGGAGTACGGCAGACGGCGATACGACGCAAGGACCAATGCGCGAGCGCCGCAGGAGTACATCATGGCGATCAACAATGAGAAGGTGGACGAAATGACCCTGGCCCTGCTTTACCTGACCACGTTCAAGGACAAGTACGGGCTGCGGGCGTGGAAGAGCCACGACTGGGATGTCCTAAACCGATTGCACCAGAACGGCTACATTCACGATCCAGCGACGAAAGCGAAATCGGTGAGGCTGACCGAGGAAGGGGCAGAGAGGTCAAGGCGATTGTTCGAGAAACACTTCATGACCGAATAGAGAGCCGCCGCTCTCCTGCACACGCTGATGCCCCCGGCCAGTCCGTGAATTTGAGTGCTATGGCCTGATAGCGACAGTTTAGAACCTCAGTTGAAACCGATCCGATTAGCAGTAGATTGAGGAGGGCTGTTCGATGGCTCTCCTCGCTACAAGTTGGCAGCCTTGGAAAGCCCTTCGTGGCCCCGCCACAGTCTTGAAATTTGACTCCCGAAATCCTCCAATCAAGGATCACGCTTGACCAGTGAAATATCTTGCTTTCCTGAGTAATCGAGCACATAATCTGCCTCCTTGGGGTCCTGGCTTTGAAACAGGGCGGGGGTTGTGTTGATGCGCCTCGGAACAATCCAAACACTTCACAAAAAGTTTTGGCAATGGATGAAAAATCAGATCGCCCAGGACGTGCCAGCGTCGGTCGGATTGTGCGAATTCGACTGCCGCAAGCCAGAATGTACGGAAGAAGAATGGGCAACCTGCGAGCGGCGAATCCGGGAGGCTGCAGGAGAATTGAGGCCTGAGACAAAGCCCGCGCCGACTCCCCCACAATCCCCAGAAGTCATAGATTATCGCTCCATTCTTGTCTCACAATCAGAAACGGAACAGGCGCTGGGCCGGTTGAAGTGCGCGCATTGCCAGTCTCTTTTCAATTGCGAGGGGCTGGCTCAGGCGGTTCTTGCTGAACTGCGCCGCTGTCGTATTGAGTACCGAAGGGTGGGTGGGGATGATCCCGAGGTGACCGATCCTGAATTTATTGAGGCACTGCGACGAGGGATCGACTGTTTTCTGCGCGACTCGTTTGGCTCTGATGAGAACGATGAATCGTTCCCGCCCGCGGCGTAACCAGCCGCATTTATGACTAAACTCTCTGTTCATGGCAAACCCGTCGCGGATTATGTTCGCCGCAGTACGAATCTGGGAAAATCACGCGAAGTCATCTACCGCCTGATGTCGGATGGCGTTCTCCTGAAGCAAACGGTTTGGAGTCGGTACGGCGAAGCTCGGCCCAAACAGGAGGCAGTTAAGAGCCCCTGGAAGATCGCTAAGGTGCCCCCCGAAATCAAGGCCAATCCCGACCTTTTACTGAGCCACGGGTTCCAAAAGCAAGAATAGCGTGCCCGGCTATTCTGAGTGTTTTCGAGTCCTGACAGGAAGGGTCCTATGTCCCAAATGCGCAAGGACATCTTCACTGACCGCTGGGTGATCGTGGCGGATGGCGACGGGTTGCAGCCGACGGATTTTCATTTCAAGAAATTCGCAAGGGACACGAGCTTCTGCCCATTCTGCGAGAGCAATGAAGCCGCAACGCCCCCGGAAGTCTTCGCCATCCGAAATCGCACATCTTCGCCCAACGGGCCGGGGTGGTCAGTAAGAGTGGTGCCAAATTCCCGACCGCGGCTGCGGATAGAAGGCGAATTGGCACGACGGGCTGAAATGTCTGCACGACCTGATGAACGGTGTAGGGGCGCACGAAATCATTGTGGAGACATCGCGGCACGACCGCAGCCTGCATGAGCTAGAAATCGCGGAAATCTCTGATGTGATCAGAGCCTACATAGCTCGCATCCTCGATCTTGAGGGGGATAAGCGTGTGCGCTACGTGCTGATCTTCAAGAATCACGGTGAGGGAGCCGGGGCCCACACTATTAGTCATTCCATCTCGCAGTTGATCGCACTCCCGATAACGCCACGTGCGGTTAAGACGAAACTCATGATTGCTCGTGACTACTTTGCCTTAAAGGAACGCTGCATATACTGCGACGTGCTCCAACAAGAGTTAAAGAGTCGGAAGCGACTGATTGCCGAAAATGAGGATTTTGTGGCGTTTGCTCCGTTCGCGTCACGCTTTCCCTTTGAGATGTGCCGTTTTCCCGAAGTTTCACAGCAGCGCATTCAGCCGAATCGGAGCAACTCAAGGCAAGAATTTGGCTCTGATCCTACGTGATGTGTTGCAGAAGTTGGATCACGAAGTAGGTGGGCCGCCCTACAACCTATCTCTGCACGACCGACCGTTTCTGCGTCCGAGGGGGAACTACTGGAACACAATCGAGGAGGATTTCCATTGGCATATAGAAATCCTGCCCCAAGTGTCTCGTATTACTGGATTCGAGTGGGCCTCGGGATTCTTCTACAACCCAGTGCCGCCGGAAGTCGCCGCCCGCTGCCTATCGCCGGAATCTCCGCCTGAATGCCCCCGTTCAACCAATCCCTGAACTTCTGTGGGGCACTTGGCGAGAACTTTTCTGAACCACCCCTAAGAGGCGGACTTCGCGTCAGCGTAAGAGAGCTTCGCCCACGGCACATTTTCGTAAAGAATGACCGGTCCCGTAATCGTTGTCAGAGCAGCCGTCCTTCTGCTGTCATCCACGTGAACCACAATGAGCCTGTGATCGCTATCTTCAAAAAGAACAACGTCATTCACCCTCGGAGCGTAACCTTTGGGTTTTGTAATCACACAACTCGCTTTCTTGGGCCGGAAGGTGCAGCGAATGAGCGAAAGGGGGATGCAACAACAGCTAAGAGCAGTCCGGCCACCCAACCAGTAGCAATAGAAAGGCTACTTATCATGGCCGCGCTTATAAGCACAACGACAACCGTCTCAATGGCGTCTGGTACATCTGTCCAACTGAGAGCGTGGCTGGTCACCATCATGTAGGTTCCATAGAAAAACCCGGCTACACCACCGAGCAATGCACCGATGCGCGCAGACTTCATTACCCACTCACCGTCAATAATCATGGTCGTCCCTCCCCTTTGTCTGCGCTCAAGTTACCCTAATTTCAGGGCGGCCCGCGATCAACAGAGTCAGAACAGTCAGAGTTGCGACAATAGCCGCGACAACGCTGAGAAAATAATTACGTGTGGAGTTGCCCGTCGTAGCAGACCTCCTTCATGGACGGAAGCAGGAGCCGACGTTCCTCTCGCCTCAGGGGATGTGCTCACCGTCGTGGGACCTGCTCTTCGGCGAGACGGAATGTTTTCATATTTCACACGAATGAGCACGTCCTGTCAGTGACAAAGATCACGTCTTGATTTGCGTTGATCGCCAAGAGCAAAAGTGCAAAGCCTGGCGGGACCTTAACTAGCGAAATATCGCCATTACGCTCAAACCCCTCAATGAGCGAGATCGCCTGATAGCTTCAGTTGACAATTTTCTTGTTTCGGAATTCAGAGGGCCTCGATATGGCACCAAACGAAAGAGCGCAGAAGAATCACGACGAGCTGTTTCCCGGTCACGTCTCCACGCGGGCGGTGACAGACCCGGAACTAATTGAAGTCTTCGACAATTTCGCCTTTGATGAAGTGCTGAGTCACGGCAGTCTCGATGTCCGAACGCGCCTGATGGTGCAGCTCGCATCGATGATCGCGTCGCAGGCCCTCCATGAATATCGAGTGATGATTAAACCGGCGCTCACCATTGGCGTTACGCCGGTCGAAATCAAGGAAATCGTGTACCAGGCCGTCCCCTACGTTGGGATGGCCAAAGTCTTCGACTTTCTTCTCGCAACCAATGAAGTCCTGAAGGAAAACGGAGTCGAGTTTCCACTTCCGGCCCAGTCTACGACCACGCCGGAAGACCGCACCGAAAAGGGCCTTGCGATGCAGAAGCAGATCATCGGCGACAGTGTTGTCGAGAAGCTGTATGCATCGGCGCCTGACGACCAGAAGCACATTCAGCGGTTCCTTTCCGCTAACTGCTTCGGCGATCACCTCACGCGTTCAGGGATCGATGTGCCCACTCGCGAACTGCTCACCTTCAGCATGCTGGTATCCCTCGGCGGATGTGATCCGCAGGTCAGAGGTCATGTCGCCGCGAACCTTCACGTAGGCAACAGCCGAGCGAAGCTGATTGACGTTCTTACGCAGTTGCTGCCTTTCATTGGTTATCCCCGCACACTCAATGGGCTGCGGGCCGTAGATGAGATCACCCTTTCCGAATCGAAAAAGTCGTAAGGAGCGAAGATGAGCGAGTCCCGAAAGACAGTGCTGGTCGTTGGCGCAACGGGCAGCATCGGACATTTAGTCATGGAAGAGGCAGTCCGGCAGAGGTATGTCGTCCGCGCGATGGTGCGAACGCCGTCTAAAGCCCGCCAATTTCCTGCTCAAGTAGAAGTGATCTCCGGAGATGTAACCCGCCCGGAAACGCTGACCGCCGCAGTAGACGGTATCCATGCCATCGTGTTCACACTCGGCTCGGACGGGGCCGGCAAGGTGGGAGCTGAGACGGTCGATTACGGCGGCGTTCGCAACGTCCTTGCGGCGCTTGGTTCGCGAACCGCGCGCATCGCGCTCATGACTTCCATCGGAGTCACCAATCGCACCGGTTCATACAATCGCTCCACAGAATCCCACGATTGGAAACGACGTGCGGAGAGACTAGTGCGTGCGAGCAGCTGTCGACACCGCTCCCCAACTGTCAACGCAGAGTGGAAGACACACGAAGCCCGCGCGCAAAAAGCTCGTGCGGCGAGACAATCGAGACCACTCGCAGCGGTTGCGCGTCGCCGTACAGCTTCTCTTCGCGGCTCTAAACCTGTGGATCGGGTGGCAGTTTTATCTTTGGGTGTGCTGGGCAGAAAGCGGTGGCCAAGCATTCGAAGTTTCGCGACCCGCCGGAGTCGAAGGCTGGCTGCCCATTGAAGACCTAATGCAGTTGAAGTACTTTCTGGTTTCTGGGCAAGTACCACCTGTGCACGCGGCTGGTTTCTTCCTTTTCACGTCATTCCTGGTCATTTCGTTCGTCTTCCGCAAGTCGTTTTGCAGCTGGATATGTCCGGTGGGAACCGTTTCTGAATACCTGTGGAAGTTGGGTCGTTCCATCTTTGGTCGAACTTTCCAGTTGCCCCGCTGGGCCGACATCCCTTTACGCTCGCTGAAGTACCTCGTGCTGGGCTTTTTCGCGTACGCAGTGATCGGCATGTCAGCTGCGTCCATTGCCGAATTTCTCAATAGCCCCTATGCGCTCATCGTCGACGTGCGCATGCTCAACTTCTTCCGTTACCTCAGCGGCACGGCAGCATGGGTGATTTTCGGGCTGGTGATTGCCTCGATTTTCGCACAGAACTTTTGGTGCCGTTATCTTTGCCCGTACGGAGGGTTTCTCGGACTGGTCTCCCTGCTCAGTCCGACGCGCATTACGCGTAATTCAAGCACTTGCATTGATTGCGCTCTGTGCGCTAAGGCATGTCCCTCGGCATTGCCGGTCGACAAGCTGCTGCAAATCCGCTCCGCCGAGTGCACCGGATGTTTGGAGTGTGTGGCCATCTGCCCCGCAAAGGACGCTCTGACCATGAGCATACTCGCTGGTGAGCAAAAGCGCCGCGCAATTCCGGCCTGGTGCATGGCCGCGGGAATCGCGATTCTGTTTCTTGGCATGGTTGGCTACGCGAAGGTTACTGGCCAGTGGAACACGAATCTGCCGAAGCAGGTCTATCTGCAACTCGTGCCGAATGCGAGCGAACAACATCACCCAATGCCAGGGGCACAGTGATAGCACTTAATACCTCCCTGTTGTCCTCTTTTCCATAGAAGAGAAATCGCAGGCACGAGCTTTTGAACGTTATCGCGTAAAATCGACGCATGCCGACAGAGCAGGAATCTGCCTCGCTCGCTGTACTGAAAGGTGTATCTATCTTTTCCGGTTTGTCGGAACAGGAATTCGCGTTCCTGACTTCGCACCTTCTGCAGCGCAAATACGCTGCTGGCGAACTGATCTTCGGCGAAGGCGATCCTTGCGCCGGCCTGTATGTTGTTCAGTCGGGCAATGTGCGCATCTTCAAGAGTTCGGCTAGTGGGCGCGAGCAAGTGCTTTCGATCGACGGGCCCGGCAGCTCAATTGCTGAACTACCTGTCTTCGATGGCGGGAACTATCCAGCCTCTGCCCAGGCAGTCAGCGATAGCACGCTCCTCTTCTTCAGCCGTCAGGATTTTCAGTCTCTCTGTCTGCAGCATCCGCACGTCGCTTTGAAAGTTTTGCAGGTGATTGGCGGGCGTCTGCGCCAGTTAGTGGGCATCATCGAAGAACTTTCGTTCACCACAGTGCGTCACCGTTTGGCTTCCTTGCTCTTACGTCTTGCCCAGAAGGAAGGCAAACGCACTCCCGAAGGCGTGGAAATCGCCATGCCAGTCAGCAACCAGGAATTGGCATCGCAAATCGGCACAGTGCGCGAGCTTGTATCCCGCAACCTCTCCCGGCTACAAGCGGAGGGAATGATCAAGATCGACGGCCGTAGCGTGATTGTCTGCAACTTGAAAGCCCTGGAAGCCGAACTGCAGTCTGAGAATTAGCAGAGCGGCAATCCGGTCCTCCGCCTGGCCGCGTCCGCCCCGTGTTTTCCGTTTGTTCATGTTGATGATGGTTAACCCTCCCCAGGCTTTGTGTGATCGCCGTGACAAAAGTCATCGGCACGGCCGCTTTACGCGGCTACCTTCGGAAGATGAAGCGTGGCCATGAGGCGTGGAGCCGGACCACGAGGAGGATGTAATGAGCATTACCGCTGAGAAAACCGTTCGGGAAGTGGCCCTAGAAAATCCCGCTGCGACCCGATTGTTTGAAAAGGTGGGCATCGACTACTGCTGCGGCGGCAACAAATCCCTCGAAGAAGCGTGCCGCACGGCGAATCTCCCAATGGACGAGGTGCTGGACTCGCTCGAAATAGCCGAGCAGTCTGCACGTGCCGTCCAACAGGACCGTAACTGGACAACGGAGATGCTGGCTGACCTGGTTGCGCACATCATCAGTACTCATCACAAGTACACGCGCGAGGAGATGGCTCGCCTCAGTCCGTTGTTCGACAAGGTCTGCTCCGTGCACGGGAAAAACCATCCGGAACTGCTGCAGGTTCGAGTCGGTTTTCAGGGGCTGGAGCAGGAATTGACGATGCATATGATGAAGGAAGAAAGGGTCCTGTTCCCCTACATAGTAAGGATGGAAGAGTCGGTCATCCAGAAGGAACCGGTGTTGCCGCCGCCTTTCGGCAGCGTGCAGAACCCGGTGACGATGATGATGCACGAGCACGACTCCGCAGGCGAAGCATTGCGCTTGATGCGTAAGGTCAGCGCGGGTTATACGCCCCCGGGCGATGCCTGCATCAGCTTCCAGACTTTGTACAAAGCCCTAGCAGACCTTGAAGCCGACCTCCGTCAGCACGTCCACTTGGAGAACAACATCCTGTTCCCCCGAGCGATTGCGATGGAGAAGGCTCACTAACCGAAGCTGGAAGCCATGTCCACACCAGCAACGCGTTGAGTGAAGAGGCTGAGCGGCTCAAATGCGTCTGACCGTGACTTTGGTCACAGCTGGTTTCCGTTTCTGCGCGTAAGGTTGGCGGTTGGCATATCCGAGGCGAGAGCCGTGGACGAACCGCGCTACAAAGTCCGGGTAGCGGATCACGAGTACTGGCGCGAACAGATCAAGTGCCAGTACGCGTGTCCAGTTCATACCGACGCCCGTGGCTATGTGCGAGCCATTGCTGCGGGCGACTATGAACATGCCTACCTGATTGCCCGCGGGCCCAATCCTTTAGCGTCTCTCTGCGGCCGCATTTGTGGTGCGCCATGCGAAGCGGCCTGCCGCAGGGGAACTATCGATCAGCCGATCTCGATCCGAGCCCTGAAGCGGTTTGTCTGTGAATCAACCAGCAGCTAGACGAGATTCTCGCAGACAGCACTGTCCTTAAAGATGGCAGTTTCACCAAGAGCCTGCGAACGGGGTTTCAATGAGCGTTATGGGGATATTACGGCAACTATCCAGTTCGCTACTGACGTGACACAAGAGTTGCGATTATCGTTATGCAAATCAATGCACTAAAAACGATTGTGAACAGGATTGCCTCAGCAACACTGCTCTGCCACGACGGCGATGCGCCTACTTGCCTTACGGCTGCCCAGGTAGAGGCAGTCAAAAAGCTATATGCCGGTCCGCGGGACTCGGAGGGGAATCAGGTCTATCCTGGACTGCTGCCCGGTGGTGAGGATGGCCCAGGCGGCTGGGCGGCTTGGGTCACCGGTAGCGAGCCGGGAAAGAGTTTACATTTTACGTTAGGCATCCCCTATCTCAAGTACATCGCCTTTGAGGACCCGAACTGGGACTTCCGTACATTCGACTTCGACAAGCCGATGCGTGCCGGCGTGGATTTTGATAGTGACGTGGACTTTGTGGACGGGAAGCTTGCGGCTATCTCGAATGCGGTGGACCCGGACCTCCGGCCTTTCAGGGCGAGAGGCGGGAAACTGATCCAATATCACGGCTGGAGTGATCCTGACATCCCGCCTCTGAACAGCATCGACTACTATCACAGCGTTGAGGCCTTCATGGGCCATGGTGGAGAGGACAGATCAAAGCGAATCGGAGATTTCTATCGTCTGTTCATGGTCCCGGGGATGCAGCACTGCAGCGGCGGTCCCGGCCCTAGTATCTTCGATATGCTCGGTGCGCTGGAGCAATGGGTCGAAAAGGGCATTGCGCCCGAGGAGATCATTGCGTTTCATCTTACCGATGGCGTCATAGATCGCACCCGCCCGCTCTGCCCGTACCCGAAACAGGCGAGGTGGACAGCAAAGGGAAGCACTGATGATGCCGCAAATTTTGTCTGCCAGGCGCCGCCCGGTGATTCCAGGGAGTGATGGGAAACCCGGTCAGCTTCGCGGGAGGCCGCGGCGCTGCGATCTAAGGCTCAGCCCTCGGCTGCGGGCCTCAGCATCGATGGCAAATATCTCGTCGATCCGCCCTAAGATCGCGGTCGCTAGCGGATCTTGAGGATTTAACTGCACAGCCTCGGTAAAATATCGTTCCGCATGCGACCAGGGGGGCCGCAAGGATCCGTTTCCGGTCGCAGTTCGATTTGTTCCTTTGTTGCAGGGACGTTGTCTGCGCTCTCATCCTCTGACCTCGCGTTATTGGACTTCAAACAACCGATACCCAAAAGCGGGCAGATTGAACTGGACTCTGTTGTCGAGAGATACTTTCTCGCCGCTTCGCAGATCAGTCAGAGTTCGCGCATGCAGTCCGCTGGTGTCGATTCGTACTTCTTGGGCCGTGACCCAGAAATTCGCCACTATCAGCACTCGTTCGGTGCCATCCGGCGCGGTTCGTATGAAGGCGTAGTACTTGGAATCATCGTTGGTGGGCAGCTTGCGGCGTCGCCCCATCTGGTGAAGAGCGGGATGTGCGGCCTTTGTCTTCAGCAGCCACTGAATCTCGGGGTCCGACGCCAACTTGTCGTCCTTGTGGCTCCATTCCGAAATCAACTGCCCGGTGGTAGCAACAATGGCTGCGGCAAGGCGCTGTTTTTCTGGATGATCCTTGACGGCGACCAGAGTCATGTTCAAAGTCCCACCCGCCGCGACCACGCGGTCGTGATAGTTGCGCAGGGATTCTTCAATCGGACGCGGATCGCTTGCCTCGATGGCATTCTGGAGGACTTGATAGGGTTTTTCCCACCAGATGCCCAGACCGTAATCCTGGACGGAGTTCCATCCTCCCTCGGTGATCCATGCCACTGGGTCTTCGTGAAAAGCGCCGCCGCCTTCGGGCTGGCTGTATTTGTTGCCATAACTGTTGATCACGTCAGTGATGCGTTGATGCCCTTTCTCCCAGGTATAACCGACGTACCAATTGACCGCGTCCATGACGATACCGTCTATGCCCGTGTCCAACCAGAAGCGGGAGATTTTCTCCGCCTCCTCCTGCCACTCCACACTGTTCCAGTTGTATTGGGGAAGTTCGGTAGTTTTTCCTTGAGCGTCTTTACCCGGCCAGCGAGTCCAGTAGTAGTGCTTCGCGCGCTCGCTGTAAGCCCAGTGTTCGACCTTATCCGGCTGGTAGTTCAGTAACCAGGTCGGGCGAACCATAAAGAAGGTATCGCCCGAGGCCGGCGGCGGAGCATCCGGGCGATCGCTCCAGAAGAACCACCTGGATTCTCGACTCGGCCGGCTTTCGCGGACATCGTCGCAGGCTTTGAGAAACGAAGGGGCATCGACAGCGCTGTAGCCCAGATTTTCAAAGATGATCACGGCCATCCTGAGACGATGGGCAATCTGTATCACCCTCCGGAAGTCATCCATGGTGCCGTACTTCGGCTCAATGCGATAGTGATCACGTGCATCAAGACCGTTGTAGCTCTTTCCTCCATCTGCCGGAGCAAAAATGTTCAAGCCAGTGAAACCTTGCTCTTTGATGGCCTTGATCTGGGCTTCGGCTTTCGCGGGTTCAAGAAGGAGCTGGGGGAATACGGTGTCATCCTTTAGTGAAACCGTGCGCATTGCGGAAGCAGATTCCCACCAGCGCTGCGGTAACAGAGAAGTGCTCTCCCTTTGCTGACCCCCTGCAGGCTCGGCCAGGGGCACGGCGTATAGTTGCAGGCTTACGACTCCTGCCAGCGAGAGGCATAAAAACCAATTCTTCAAAAAACGACGCATGACAACTTTCCTGCGACCCATTGGATTCTCCCAGCGGGTTTGTCGGGAGCCGGTGGCTATTTCGGCTGCCGGTTGCTGGCAGCTGCCATCGCAGTTCTGATCTTCCGCTCCACTTCGTCGCTCATATAGCCACAATCCAAACGCATGTAAACTGAGGTGTACGGGATCGTTTCTGGGGTCTTGATGAACAAGACTCGGAATGTCTTCCCCGCCTCGTCAATTTTGCTCATCACTTCGGTGTGCGGAATGCTGGAAACATGGTCCTTCGAAAAAGGTGCCATGATTTGCTCACGCAACTCTGACGCTCCCGGGTAGTCGCGCTCATCGATAAACTGAAGTTCTTGGTCCAGAAAAAAGACGGTAGCTCGTACATGGCGTGACGAAGAAATGGCGGTGGCCACATATTTCAGGACCGATGGCAGCTCATCGTTGACGACAATCGTTTCGATTCCGGGTGCGGCATAGACGGGGAAGGCTGAGTCTGCGACTACGATCCAGTTTCTATGACCGAACGAGGCAAGGCGATTCTGGAAGACGACTTTCAATTGAGAAGAAGATTCGCCCGCCTGAGTCTGGGCAAAAAAAAGGCTGGTAAGTAATGCCAGCGCGCAAGCGATTACGCCCAGTTTTCCAATCACTGTTTTCATGAGAACTCCATTGTCTATGAGACAATTCCTCGTGGTGCGTTCCACCACGTACGCTCTTTTAAACGGACGCAACTGCGGCGCTTAAACACGCTGATTAAAAGCGTAGGTTTGACCGGGCTATATGGTCGTAGTAACTGGCTTTTTCCGTGATCGTCGTGTGGACCTCGGCGTTTGAATTTGGGGGTCTTTTGTTAGTAGCGCGATTACCTCGTTGGTTATCATCTCGAGATCCCACATTGGTTTCCAATTCCAGTCCTTCCGAGCTTCGGAATCATCGATTGTCCAAGGCCAGCTCTCGACAATGGATGTGCGGAGCGGATCGGGAGTATAGGTGATGCATATTTGGGGAAGACGCTTCTGAATCGCCTTCGCTAATTCTTGTGCAGACGGGGCGATGCCTGCAACATTGTAAACACGTCTTGTTAAAGCTCGATTTGAGGCTTCATGCAGGTCGAGTAAAGCGCGCACCGCGTCGTCAATGTAGAGCATCGGGGCGCGTGTGGAAGGACGAACGTAGAAGTTGTAATTGCCGATCCGCACGGATTGTTCGAAGACTGCCGAGCAATAGGCACTCGTCCCTCCCGCAGCTCCGTGCGGGGCGATCACGGCGGGGATACGGATTGAACGGAAATCGAGTCCGAAGCGCACGCCGTAGTAGACCCCCAAACGCTCGCCGGCGACTTTGGTGACTCCGTATAAGCTGACCGGCCATTGAGGTGAATCAATCGTGACCGGCGAAGAAAGGTGTTTGCCGAAGGCTGCAACGGAACTAGAGAAGACTACCTTGCCGGCGCCTCCCAGTCTTGCCGCTTCCAGCACGTTTACCATGCCATCCATGTTGGCTTGCCATGCCTCATGGGGATGCGTTTCCGCCGCGGAGGAAAGGAGCGCACCCAGATGAAAGATGCTGTCGATTTTCGAGGACCGGACCGCTTGGGTAACTGCATAGCGGTCAGCCAAATTGCCCTTCACGATTGTCACCTCGGAAAACTCCGGGGTCCGTAAGTGAGGCATGGACCGGACGTCGAAAACCACAACCCGGTCACCGCGCCTTACGAGCGGAACCACCAGTCGCGATCCGATACTGCCGGTGCCTCCAGTGATCAGAACGTTCATATTGAGCCCGTGCGCATGCTCCCGACCCTCATTGGGTGAGCGCTGTGTGTGCCAGTGAATCCACCTGCCGGTCGATGTTGAGGTTGCCAGTCGGGTGAAGTTGTGCCATGAATATCACGATCAGCTGTTCCTTGGGATCAATGGAAAATGCGGTGTAGTAAAACCCTCCCCACTTGTATTCTCCGGCTGATCCGACTTCGGCGAGTGGAGTTTTGATTCCGTCAATTCCGAAACCCAGTCCGAAGCTCTGATCGGAACTGATCTTGCCAAGCTGATCATGGGTCATCAATTCCACCGACGCGCGGCTCAAGAGCTGAATATTTCCCACCTTGCCTCCGTCCAGCATCACTTGGCAGAAGCGCAGGTAGTCTTGGGCCGTGGAAACCAGCCCGGCGCCTCCGGAGAACAGCTTCTTCGGCCCCCGGTAAGGATAGTCCGCCGAGTAGGAAAATGATCCCTCCGTGATGGGCGTTTCGGGAAAGCGATTGAGACCCTTGTCAGGGTAGTAGGTGTAGACGGCGGCCAACCGATCCAGCTTATCGTCAGGCGGGTAAAAAAAAGTATCCTTCATGCCCAGCGGCACAAAAATGCGATCACGAAAGAATTGGTCCAGGGGCATACCGGAAATCACTTCAACCAATCGCCCTAGCACATCCGTACCCAGGCTGTATTCCCAACGGTCGCCGGGATTGAAAAGCAAGGGCACGCCAGCCAATCGTTTCACGCTATCTTCAATAGTGCCGTCGTAGGGCAGCAGGCCGCTGGCTATATTCGCGTTCTTATACAGAGGGCCGAGCACAGTATTCCACTGGTAGGTCAGCCCTGAGGTGTGCCTAAGAAGATCTCGAATCGTGATCTCCCGGGTCGCAGGAATCGAATAAGGCTCTCCGGTTGCGGGCTGGACGAATACTCTGGCGTCCTTGAATTCGGGCAAGTACTTGGAGACAGGGTCGTTGAGTAGGAAATGTCCTTCCTCGTACAGCATCATTACGGCCACGCTCGTGATTGGTTTTGTCATCGAGCAGATGCGAAACATGGTGTCGAGGCGCATCGCCTTTCCGGCCTCCCGATCCGCCATGCCTTGTGCCTTGAACCAAGCTACCTGGCCGCGCCGGACCACAAGCGTCACCGCGCCGGCAATCCGTTTGTCATCGATGCTGCGCTGAACGGTGGCACCGATCCTCTCCAGTCGCTCCGAAGACAGGCCGACCGTTTCCGGCTTGACGATCTGCAGGTCCTGGGCGAAGGCGATGGTGGCCAGGAGGAACGCGCCAAACACTAAGCGGCTGACCTTGGACAGTCCTCGTTGCATAGGCTTTGCTTATCCTCGTGGTTTATTTTTTCCGCCCATCTTGCCTTAAACGCTGGCCTCGCCTGGAAATGAGGGCGCTTCCGGTCCCAAACGTTCGGTTAAGAAAGACTGCACTTCGGCCAATGTCGGCATCGAAGGCTGCGCTCCAGGCCGCGTGACCGAAATCGCAGCGGCAGCAGAACCAAAAATGGCGGCGCGTGCAACGGTGAAGCCACGCATCAACCCCACTGCAAACCCCGCATTGAATGCGTCCCCGGCGGCAGTCGTGTCCACAGCATCCACGGGAAACGCGGGGATGTGCTCTTTCGCTAAAGTCCCCTGAGCAATGAGGCAACCGCGCGATCCCAACTTCAACAAGACGTTCTTGACACCGCGATCCAGGAGGCGATCTGCAGCTGCATTGTTGCCCTGGTCGCCATTCTCAATGCGGGTCTTAAGCAGTTCCTGGGTTTCAGTTTCGTTCGGCGTAATCCAGGTGACCCTGCGAAGCAGGGCCGTTGGAAGCTCGCGCGCCGGAGCCGGGTCGAGCATTAGCGGAATATTATGCCGCTCGGCGAACTGGGCCAGATATTCAACCGTCTCTAAGGGAATCTCAAGCTGCGCTAAAAGAAATCCAGCGCGTTCCAGAATCGTTGCCGCTTTTTCCAGCAGTTTCGGCGTGAGTTGGCCATTCGCGCCCGGCACGACCACGATATTGTTCTCACCTCGTCGTCCGGTCGTGATCAACGCAACGCCAGATGGCCCTTCTACGGTGTTCACGTAAGCTGTGTCCACGCCGGCGTCTTTCAAACCATTGCGCAACTGCGTTCCGAAGGCGTCGCTCCCAACGTTCCCCACCATCGAAACGGGGTACCCGAGTTTCGCTGCTGCGACTGCCTGATTTGCGCCCTTTCCGCCGTAAAAAGTGCTAAAGCTATTGCCAATGATCGTTTCACCAACCTGGGGAATACGATCAGCTCCCACTACTAAGTCGAGATTGATGCTGCCAACGACAACGATGGGCTTCTGCATAACAATTCGATTTCGACTACTTCACCATGGGTGCGATCGCGATCGATCCCAGCCCAAGCAGAAAGAAGATGAACATGGCGGGAATCAGTTTGCGAGAAGCCGGCGGAGCGCTGGCAAATTCTTTCCAGATGAAGACGCCCCAGACGGCCGATACCATCGTCGCACCTTGGCCGATTGCATAGGAGACCGCCGGACCGATTATTTGTGCGTGGGATGCAACGAAGTTGAACACGGTTCCCGTACACCAGATGAGTCCGCCCACGACGCCCCAGAAGTGCCATGCCGGTCTCGCCTGGAAGTATTGAGACATGTTGACCGGGGGCGTGCCGGTGAGAGGCTTTTTCATGAACAGGTAGTTCACCGGGATTGCGCAAAGGACCACTCCCAAAGCAAAGAAAAAGGCTACGGAGTATGGCCCCAAGGAATGCTCTCCCGTAACAGCCTTGGTCACCAGCGGATAAAAAATTCCCATGAGCACGCCGCAAGCAATGCTAATCCAGATTCCACGCACACTGACCGAACGTCGCTCGCTCTCTCGCCGCCGATACGCGAGCGCGTCGAAAATAATCGCCAGAACCACGAGCGCCATGCCCCCGAAGAGCAGTCCGGGATGGCCCTTGGGAGAGATTGCGTAGTTCAAGAGAACGCCCACGACCAGTGCCAGGCCGATTCCAATCGGAAAGGCGACAGCCAGGCCAGCGATGTCAATGGCTGCAACCAAAAGCAGGTTAGCCACATTGAACACAGCCCCGCCGGCAATAGCGAAAAGCATATGCCGGGAGTCGGCCTGGCTGATATTGCTGAGAAAAGAGAGATCGCCCCCACCCCAATTCCCCAGCGTCAAACCCCAAACCAGGCTGCCCAGAACAATGCCGATCACGTAGTCCCAGTAAAAAAGCTGGAAGGCATATCCTGCAGTGAGTTTCATGGTGTTGGCCCACGATCCCCAGCACAGCATGCTGATGATCATGAACAACAGCGCAATTCCGTACGCCTCTGGTTGATACATGACCCTCCCGGTTCGAATCACGTTCGCATGCGAGCACAGCCGTCCTCAGGCAGTACCATCGGGGCACGCCACGGCGTGTCTAGAACATGCAATTTTCGCGCGCAAGTTGGATGATGCGTCCCTCGCGGCTACCCGTAACTTGTCCGAACGGGCCCGTGTAGCCGTTCAACTGTGTACTGACGCGCATTCCACTGTGTGTGATTGAAGGCGTTGTACATGTCCGCGCGAAGCTCGGCGTGAAGACGTTCGTGGAAAGCAATATTTTTCCCGAACGAGATGTCCCAATTGTTCTGCCCGGGTCCCCGAATGACACCCGGGGACGCGGTGCCTTGAACGTTGTTTGGCGGCACGACGAATGCGCTGGTGTTGAAATACTCCGCAAAACTGCGCTTGCCGTGGGAGAAATTGGGATTCGCCACCATATCGAGGTTTCCCAGTCCGTTGTAAGGCGGCAAAATCGTTCGCCTGATTGCCCGCTCCGTTATAAGCAGTCAGAGCATTGCCCGATTCAAAGGTCGCGATTGCCGAGATATGCCAGTCGCCGAGAGCCGGCCGTAAGTATCCTGGCAGATGCTGCGCGTACTTGGGTTCATAAGTGGTCTGGAACAAGAAGCGATGCCGGTGGGAGTAGGTTTCTTCGCCGTATGACCTGATGATGCTTTGCGGATAGTTATATCCTGTGTCTTGCGTGCCTTGTCCGTTGATGCCTCGATCCCCGAGGGTCTTTGAGTAGGTGTAGTGCGTCAGGATCTGCAGACCCCGGGTCATCTGGTGCTGGAACTTCACGATGCCCGCGTTGTAGTTGCTATTCAGGCCGGCCCTCTGGACGTAAATGTCGCCAAACCTGCCGGAATTGTAGGGTCGGGCGTTGTTATAGGCGGTAATGGAAGTCCATCCCGTCTGATAGGGTGCAGCGTTAAGGTCATAAAAGTACCAGCCATCTCTCCCTTCCGCCCCGATGTAAGAGACAGTGACCACAGAATTGTGAGAGACTTCCTGCTGGATATCAAGCAGGTAACGATGGATATAAGGCGTGGGAAAAGATTGTTGTTGGTCAGCGTAAAAAGACGGTTTGAACAGCGCCGTCTCCGTAATAGCCCTGCCCCGGGCCGGTAGAGACCGGGAAGGTTCCGAGGGGCACTTGCGGCGATGGCTGAAAGACTTGAGAGAGGCTGGCGCTTTGCGGGGTTGTATTGTCGATTTCATCGCCCGACGAAGCCGCCGGGCACTCCGCCGTAAAGAGCCCCGGTCAAGAGCATTCGATATCTGGCTCGCGCCCGAGTTGTAGTAAAGGCCATATCCCGCGCGCACGCACCAGCTGTGGGGTCGCAGCTGCATCGCCAGGCTGAGTCGGGGAGCGAAGTCGTGCTTTGGAGCCGAGGCATATTGCTGCGAGCAAGCCGGGCGCGATTCCGGGTATGGAGAGGTATCTGTTGACGGCTCGTAGATGCCGAACAGCAAGTTTTGTTGGTGGCGAAGATTGGCATGCGGCAGATTCGTAGCGGAGTCCGTAGGAGACCGTCAGCTTCTGCGTCACCTTAAACTTGTCATTGAAGTAGCCGCCGTAGTAAGGGATGACCACATTCGGTTCCGGGGCAAACGGACCACCAGAGTGGAATAGCTGATCGCGCTGATGGATGGCCGAAGGCAATCCCATTCAGACTTCGGCAAAAGCGTCGCCGCCGACCCCGCTGGTTCGATGTGAACAGCTGCGGACCGTTGCCGCAGTATGCGCCCGGAGCAGGCGCGCAGCCATAAGGCCACATAGCGGACGTTGTCGAAGTCCTCTTCCCCTTTGCGGAGGTAAGTAAACCCGAACGTCATAGTGTGACGGCCGCGAATCCAAGTTCAGGTTGTCGGAGAACTTGCCGCGAGTTGTTGGAAGCGAGAAAGTATTCGTCGATAACCCACGGTCGGCTGGCGTAAAAAGCGGCCGTAGTTGAAGATATTCAAGCCGAGGATGCCCGTGTTGCCGCCGCTGGCCGTCCCCGTATTCTGGAAGATCGAGTTAAACGGATTGGACGGAGCCATTGACGATAGGCGATTTCCGACGGGCTCAACGTCATGCAAAGCGCCGGACTCCCTATGGCAAATATGAACTCGTTGGTCAAATGTCGAAGTTGAAAACGTGAGCTTCATCGATCGTCACCATGTGGGATTTGTCGCTTACATTCGAAGTACTCAGGTTCGGGACCAGGCCACCGCTGTTGTTCGGGTATGCCGCTGTACTGGGACCAGGCGACAAACACGCTATCTTTCGCGGAGATGCGGAAATCGAAGCGGCTGTCCCAGTGATAGGGGTCGACTTCCTGCCTCGACGGGAACTGGTAATTGGCACCGGAATTAGCCAGGGTCGGCGTCAGTGTTGGCATGGGGAAAAGGTTGATCGATGCCTGTGACTTGCGCCTCGCCGTCGCCGGATTGAAAAGCCCGGCAGTGACCAGGTTATTGAAGGGTATGGCATTGCCAGTATATGGGTTGTAAAGCTGCCCCGCCGGGTTGGAACACTGTCCATACGTGGCGTCTGTGACCGTAGTCGAAGGTGCCGGCATTGATCGGGCCGGTGCAGTCGTCTCCAAAGTCTCCCGCCCGCTGCGCGTCGGAGGGAACGATGGCCAGGTTATTCCCGTCCGGCGAGGGAATGCGGATTGCGCTCGTAATTGACGAAGAAAAAAGCGCGGTCTTTCAGGTTGAGAATCTTCGGGATGTAAACCGGGCCGCCCAGGCCGCCGCCGAACTGATTAAAACGAAATGCGCTCTTGGTAAATAGCCCCTGCGCCCGGTTGATAGGAACCAGCGCATTCAAAGCATCGTTTTCAAAGAAATCGTAGACTTCGCCGTGGAAACGTGTTGGTCCCTGCCTTGGTGGTTGCGTTGAGGTTGGTAAAATCGCGACCGTACTCGGCAGAAAAATCCGCAATCCCGACTTTCACTTCGCCGATGGCTTCCGCAGATGGCTGGAAGCTGGCTGCCGCTTTCATAATTCTCATTCGCGTTCACGCCATTGACATAGTATCCGTTGTCGCGGGAACCCTCCGCGTTGCCGCCCGCAGTGTAATCCGCACCTCGCCGGATGTGTACGACGCTCCGACTTCGAAGGTACCGCCCAGATTGATGTTGTTGCGCGGCGACGTGGCGACTCCGGGTGTTAACTCGGTCAGCGATGTCCAGTTGCGGCCGTTCATCGGGACACTCGCAATTTGCTCCTGACTGATGTTCTGATCGAGATCAGCAGATTCAGTTTGGAGCAGGGGCGCGGAAGAACCGGTTACGGTGACCGCTCCGAGACCGAGGCCAACTGTAGTTGAACGTCGCATCGGACTTCGGATTGGGGCGACACGGCCAGATGGCGCCGAGACTGATTTCTTGAATCCCGTGAGTTCGACTGAGACCTGGTAATCTCCGGGCAAGAGCTGGGAAAACTCATAGTGCCCGCTCGCATCAGTGATGGCGGTAGAAGTTTGATTTCGACCCAAGTCGAGCAGCGTCACCGTGGCTTTGGATACGACTGCCCCAGACGCTTCGGTGACCACGCCGCTGATGCTGCCGCGCTGAGAGAACTGAGCGAACGAAGCCAGCGTTAAGACGAACAAAGCTGGAAAGCAGAATCATGAACCGCGACAAGGGGGTTCGCATACTGTGTCTCCTGGGACGGTGCAGGCGCCACAATCGACTGTGAGCATGCCCGTATATTTGAAACGTTTCAAACTAAAAACTGAAGCAAATTTACTCCCGCCCGTTCGCACTTGTCAACCTTAAAAAACAACTTGCGCGGAAATTCTCGAAGCCTTGCGCTATTTGCGCGCGGGCACTTTTGCTCTGCACTCGCTCGTCGCGCCCGGAGCCGTCCGCGAACAGCGGCAGGAGGCGGTCCAACAGAGTTGCGCTTTTTCAGTTCCGTCGGGAGAAGGACCTTTTTCGGCGCAGACCGCATCCCGTCGACCCTCTGCAGCAGAAGCCGGGCAGCGGTGGCACCCAACTGATATCCCGGCTGGTAAACAGAGGTCAGAGAAGGATCTGTGAACTTGGTGAACTCAAGACTATCAAAACCGGCAATCGACAAGTCTTCCGGACATCGCAGGCCAAGTTCACGAGCCGCCTGCAACACACCAAAAGCCATCAGATCGTTGCAGGCGAAGATAGCAGTCGGGCGCGGGAGCATCCGAAGGAGACGAAGAGCTGCCTGGTAGCCGCTGGCTGTATCGAAGCGCGCTTCCTGCACAAATTCCGGCTCAATCTCTATACGGGCTTCGTTTAACGCTCGCGTAAAACCTTTCAAGCGCTCTGCCGCGTTGGTCAGCTTGAGCGGCCCAGCGATCACGGCTAAACGTTTATGGCCCATCTGAATCAAATGGCGCGTTGCCAGATAAGCACCTTCCGCATTGGCCACCAGGACGGCGTCACCCTTCCAGCCATCCGGGACGCGGTCAATGCAAACCACGGGGACCGAGCCGACGCGTAGGCTCGGAGGTGAGCCGCGATGTCCGCGACCCGCCGCCGGAATGATCAGCAGGCCAGCAATCTGATAGGAGCGCAATTCGCGAACGTACGACTCTTCCTTGGAAGGATCGTTGTCCGCGTTGCAGAGGATCACGCGGAAGGAGCGCTTGTAGGCCACGTCCTCCACGCCCCGAACCACGCCCGGGAAAGAACGGGTTCGTGATGTCCGGAATCACCATTCCGAGCATGTTGGTTCGGTTTTTCCGGAGCCCCTGCGCTAAGGCACTCGGCTGATAGCCCATGCTGCGAATTGCCTCGATCACACGCTCTCGCAGCTTCGGCCGCACTGTCGCGGTTTCATTGATTACGTGCGACACCGTGCCGATCGAGACACCGGCACGCTCAGCGATTTGTCGCATTGTCACAGGTGCCGTCATGACTTGCCGCGTCGAAGCACGGCGGAGTCGATGTTCGTCGCTTCAGATAGCTAGCCGCACCAGATCATTGCGAGTCTACTACGCAACGGAATCCGACTCCCCCGGAGCGGTCCATGCTGGGGGACATCAGCAGCAGCTTGCCGTGCTCGTTCAGTTTGTAGGCCTGGGGGAAGTACCAGATCGAGCCCTGCGGCTGATAGTAACTGCCGCCGCGGAGAATGCCGCCGCGTGTGTGCTCGTCAACAAACTCCTCCGTCCATTGCCAAACATTTCCTACCATGTCCATCACGCCGAATGGACTGGCTCCCTTCGGATGTGCGTCGACCGCATCTGGACCTCGCATGGTGCGCGATTTGTCAGGCACCGGCACAGCGCCGTCATCCCACTCGTTGCCCCAAGGATAGAGGCGGCCGTCCGTGCCTTGGGCTGCGTACTGCCACTCCCACTCATGGGGCAGGCGTTTTCCAGCCCAACTCGCGTAGGCCCGCGCGTCTTCCTGCGAGACCCAAGTCACCGGTTTGTTTTCCCATCCCGTCGGGATAGCTTCCATCCTTCCAATCGCGGAGAAAATTCAGGTCGTCTTTGGGGTGATAGTGGGTGGAGTCCAGGAACTTCTTGAATTCAGCATTCGTGACCGGGTACTTATCGATATAGAAAGAAGTGACGTGCATGGGGTGCTCGTGAAAGCGCCGCGGAGAGTCTTCCCACGGATACTGGACGTCGACGCCGATATCGTTGAACCCCTCAATCTCGATTCCGGAAACCTTGAAAAGAAAATCCGCCTCCGGGATCTTGACCATGCCCGCAGGCGCGCTGCTTGCAGCTCTTCGTCGCTTGCGATCGGAACGATCTGCTGGGGCAGGACTTTCCATTCGTGCGAGTAACTCGGCCAGCGGCGTTGCCGTCAGCTCTTTCATTTTGGACATCAAGGCCAGCACCTTCTGGTCGGGTGCGGTGTTGGTCGCCAGGACGGCGCCATACCCTTTGGCTTCGATCGAAAAAGCAAGTACTGTTCTGCCACCCGGCCTGAGCTTGAGGCTTGAGTTCTACTCCGTGGTAAAGATCGAAGTAACGAAGATTGTCTTTAGCTGCAACCTCGATCTGGTCGCCTTCGACGTCGTATTCGTTTCGGTTCACGATCGTCCAAACTGTTTCTCCTCCCAGCGGCCAGCGGCTGGCATACACGCCATAGCGGAGCATGGGCGACATCGGTTCCCAGTCTTTGCTAACCAGGAACGGCGCGACTCCGCGTTCGATCGTGGCGACGCGTCGAGTGGCTTCTGCGTCGCGCGGCGTGATTCCGTTCCAGATGCCCCAGATGTTCTCCCAACTTTCCCAGCCAACTCCGTTGAAAAAAGCGAACTGCAGATCGTCGGTTTTGTCGCGGTTCCAGCGGTGCGAGATGTTCACCATGTGCCGCGTTTCAAGCCACTTGTATTTGTCGACGAGAGGAGTGAAAGGAAATTGGTACTGGCCCCACGTCATCACGTTCCACGCCAAGGCTTCGTCGGACGGGCTTCCCTCGGGCTCAAAAGCGAGTGGATGGCCAGTCTTGTCCGCGGCCAGCGAGAATGCCAAGGGGAACGCCGTCCTGCGTGTCGCCGTTGATGCCATCGGCGCCGACTTCCGCCATCAGGCTGGCGATCGCATCTGGCCAAGGCATGCCCGGATCCCGTGTTCCCTGGTCCCACATCATCATCGGAAACAACACGCGCACGCCGCGGCGATGGAAGTCGGCGATCATTTGCCTTACGCCGGCAACGCCTCCGGGCATGCTGCGAATCATGTCGTGCTGATTCCGATTGTCGATTCCCATGTTCGGGTAGGTTGGCCAGATCAGAACCGCATCGATACCGCCGTAGCGCTTCTCAAGGTCGTCGAGGTACCGGTCTACGGTGTACTTGCCCGCGACGGGATCATAGAAGTACCGATCCTGCACCATCATCTGGGGCTGCATGAAACTCGACTGCGTCCATTTCAAGGCGGGCAAATCGTACCTAGCGCCGTCGTAGCCGACACGAATACGACGTTCCATCCTCCAGTGCGTGATATCGGCAAGCCACGCCTCATGTTCTGTCTGGCTACACGGTTTCGAGCCGCCCTCCCACAGTCCCTTCATCGTCAGGCATTCCGGCACGGGAATCTGCTGGTCCCTTGGGTGAGAAATGCGAGTCCTGCGCAGAAGAAATCGTGGCAACGGCGAGTATGAGAAATGCGAGTTGAAGGAATGCAGACCTCATGGAGTGTCACCTCAGCCTCGATATCAAATGCCGCTCGTAATATAAAACGTTTCAAAATCGTTGTCCACACTTGATGCGGCGGTTAGATGACCCTGTTCGCTGTTTGGCGATGAGCAAGAAGTGCCCCATCCCACGCTTTCGAAGCCTCCCGTTTACGTAGCTTCTTACTGCTGGCGAAGAGACTCTACGAAGGCTGGGCGACCCAAGCTGCGGGAGTAAGTTCTGGGAGGCGCTTCCGCATCCCTCGATGGGGCTGTTTCGCGCCCAACCTAAAAAGGCCCCAAAGGGACCCAAGCGAAACGCAGAAGGCGCATGATTACTGATGGAGAACGAACTTTCGGAACCGCCCCATCTGGTACCGTGTGCAGTCAGCGGCCGCGGCGCCGACGCTGCATCATGGCTATCCGCCGGCGCGCATTTCCCCCGTAGTATTGCGGTTCGTCATCTTCCTCCGCCCGCGCTTCCGCCACGATCCTGTGATAGTTCGCTACCGCCGTCGTTGGGTCTATTTGCTGCATCTGCTGGATGCGCTCGTTCACGCGCCGTTCGAATGGCTTATAGCTCGGCTCGGGGTGCGACATCAATTCGTACTTCATGGCGTCGCGCGCATGGTTGTCTTTATCAATAATGGCTTCTGAGAAGTTGCGCGTCAGGAGCTGCTGCGCCGTCAGCTTCGCGCGTCGCGACCTCATCAATTCCCACAACAGGTTTGGACAGTCCCAGTTATGCAGCCCGAATTGTGGCGTTTCGGTGTAGTGCCGGCAGACGATCTTTACCGTGGGCTCGCGGTGCTCCAGGTCGGCCCAATGGGCGTGTAGGCGTTGGGCGAAGCTGACATCGGAGCGATCACCGCCGAATGGCACAAAGTTCTCAATGTTCTGCTCGTAGTAGAGTTCGCCGATGGACTTTGCCCGCTGCACCGCTTCCCCAAGCCGCTGCGACTGCTGCGAGGTCACGTTGAAGATCGTCGGATCGGCATACACGGTCTCGATCCGGTCAAAGTCCTTCATCTTGCGGATTACCGGCGCGTGCTGCCAAACCTCTTTGCCAGGCTGATAGTACTCGCCGGCGAAGTAGATCGTTCCGTCAAACCCATGGTAGGCGCGCAGCAAGGCGGTGGGATTGGTCTTGCCGTGGTCGAAGCACCCTTCCACCCTCCAGTCAACATCAGGCTGCCAGCGCGGGTCCTCAATCACGATCTTCTTCCAGTAGGTGATGAGCACATCGGCAAAGACCAGTTCACCGCCGCCAGCCTCATCGACAATTTCCTGTTCCCTGTCCCATGAGGCTTGGGAGGTGTAGGTGCGGCGCTCCGAGTCCTTCCAGCCGGGATTGATTTCGGGATCTCGGGAGGGCATCACCGAGTAGTGCAGGCGGTTGACCGGGATTCCGCCCTTGGTGAGACGCACCTGATAGCCGCGGAAAAGATCAAGGCGAGACTGCGGCGGGCGTTCGGCTAACGTTCCCTTGAAAGCCTCGATTTCCTCCCGTTCCTCCTTCCCGTAAACCGGCGGGAGTTTACTCTTCTTCATTACGGACAATGTCGTTCCTCGCGTCAGCGTACCAGCCGGGGCCGGCTGACGAATTAAAAATGATCTTGCCCTTCGCCGCAGCTAGTGCCTCGTTGTAGCACTCGCCGGCGTCGGGTTGGAAGCTGGACTCGTCGTTAAGATAACCCCACGGGTGGTAAGAGCGAATCTGGTCCGCGCCTCCAGGGATGCCGATAATGTAGGAACCGTTCGCGAAGTTCAGTTCGTGGTCGGCCTGCTGATTGAGCGGCTTCGCCAGCGGAAAGGCTATCTTAATCCGCGGGTCCGAATTCCCGTAGAGTTGCTTCGCGTAGTCAACGAGCTGGATGACCTTCTTGTCTTTCTGCGTCTGGAAGAGGATTCCGCGGTAAGCTACCTTCATGGCTTCGAGCGTCAGATAGGCCACAGAGGCCCACGAGAGCATCAGATCGCGGGATTTCTCCCACCACGTAATGCGATAGGCATCCATCATGGCGAACACGTACAAGAAGTAGCGCTCTGGCGGAAAGGCTTCGGTGGGGCTGGGACGGCCTTCATCCGCCCAGTGCTCGTTATAGGTCGCGGTATGGCCGCGTGTCCAAGTCGCGGCGTTGTAGGTGGCCAGCTTTACCCATTCTGTTTCGTCTTTGATCTCATCCTCGCTTCTTTTTCTTGAAGCTCGGATTCGCTCCGTGCGCGTCCATTTCGCGAGTTCCAAAGTAGGGCTTAAACCGCTCCGGGACAAATTCACCCTCAGTGCGTCGATACTCGTCGAGCTCTTCTTCCGTCCAGCCATAGAACTCCTTCACGTCCTCTAGTGATCTGGGAACGAGACAAAAAATGTCGGCCAGCTTGGACCATGCCGTAACTCTTGCGCTGTCTCGGGTGAGGGGATTTTGTGCCAGGTCGGCCATGCCCATGATGATGTCGTTGCGATCGATGGTTATCTTGCGATATTCCTTCCTGCACTCGGTCCGCTGGTCCTTGAGTGTCTGATTCACTAGATAGTTGATGCGTGCTTTCACTGCTGGCTCCTTATTCCATCTACCGGCAGTGTTCTTGCTGATCTTGCAGATCTTCAGAGCATCGACTTGCTTTGCGCCCTGTGCCATGAGTCGGGCATATTGCTCCTGGGCAATTCGCGGGAGCGACTCAGCGGAATGCTTGTTGCCTTTCATTCGAATCGATTATTTCGTGCCTCGCAAGGAGCTTTAACAATCTTCAAAAGCCTTTGCGTGTCGAAGGGTTTCCCATCAGCTCCAGTAAGAACTGCCCCCTTCGCGGGTGCTTTCCAGCAGAATAGAACGGGCTGTCAAAAATAGGGCGGAAGCGAAAACTTGCCTTTACTCGGCAGGTTGACTTCCGAATGGAAGGACCTACTATCCGGTAGCCAGATGGGATGGATGAACAGTACTTGAAGAGTGCTGCGGCGAGATATCGAAATGAAGAACGTACTATGTTAATAACCAGAATCGCCTTATCGGCTCAGACAGAGTATGTACGGCGTGTCGACACGTCGAATCTGCAGAGCGAGGTGCTGTGTTTCCCGCATCCTCCGTCAACACGGAAAATAAGACACTACCCAGAGCGACTACGAATTTACTCGGATGGTTCGTTGTGTTTGCGTCAACGCGGAGAAACTGCAAAACTAGACCCGCGATAATTGGAGTGATATGAAAATGGCGACGGCGGTCGAAAAACCCTACCGCAATGCGACTTTCAACGAGGTTTGGAAAAAGGATTTCTTTTCTTACATAAACGAAAAACCAGAAGCAGAGCAACACTGGCTTAGTCTCATTTTCGGGGGCAACCCATTTCTCCTGACGCGTCTTGCATTTTTGGCTTTGGATGTGCCCATCGATACTCTCGAGTTGCGTCGCAATGACCTAAAAACGTTCGCGAAGAGAATCCGCGCAAAGCAATCCAAAATTCACGCGGTAGTAAGGGTAATAAATGACTTTAATAATGAACTGGCCCATAATTGCGCAAGCTCCTGTGAAGACTTAGAGCTGCCCGAGAAGATGCGCGAGTATGCCGATTTTCTGGGGGGCTTGAGGAAGGTCGTGATAAAGCTGAGCTCCGATAGGCTTCCCACTACGGGCGACTATCTACTGTTTTTCCTGCACGCCTATATTCTCCGGTCAACGGGGAAGCCCCATTGGAGAGCCATGGCGACTTTGTTGGAAGCTGCACGTTGGGCTACGTACCGGCGCGATTTTGAATGTGACGACGAGTGCCTCAGAAAAAAAATAAACGGAATGCCGGATCGAGATCCTCATCTGTGTGCTCACCTGAAACAAAAGGTCGAGCACTATATCATCTCTGGAAACGGGGATTGGCCTTCTGCGGACGATCTTAACCAAATTGCCATCGATGTAGCTAATGAACTGAATGAAGCATTTCCCCCTCGGAACTTAAACTTCTCTAGATAATCCCGCCTTGTTTCCGACCTGTTCCAGAAAATCTGCGCTATAGTTCCCGCATGTCCGGGTTCGCCCTTGCTTCAAGGAAGACAGAATCGGCTGAAAGCTTTCGTTGGCGCGGGCCGAGCACAATTAGAAGATGGGAGCAAAGGCTCGCCGCGACCACGAGGAACGCCGAAAGGAAGAACAACTCTTTCAAGTGTGGCTTAGTAAGCAAATCTGTCCGAAGTGTGCGGAGCCCGATACTGTGGGTCACCTCCGATCTGATAGGGCAACGTGGTCCTCCGTGTGAAGCTTCACGCCCACCCTGGAGGGGATCTTCTGAGCGACTGAGGGAAGCCCGCCCAAAACTGAATCCGAGTCGGAGCTCGGGACTGTCACGCCGCGAAATGTGCACGGATTGTTGAATGCGGGCAGAGCCGCGAGGTGATGAGGGTGACCGAACCACTGACTGCACGCTCTATGGCTGAGCCGGAGAGAGTAGGGACACGGAGATTTATGAAGACAGCCGTTCGCACGCTTGCCGAGGGACCGTCGCCAGAAAACAACAGTTCAGTCGTGTCAACGTTCCTCGATTTCCGTGACATCTCGCAGAAGCTGGGCACTTCGGAGCAGTGGGTCCGGCGAAACGTCCGCTCGACCTATACTCGCGACCCAATTCCGCACCTGAGATTTGGGCGGACGATTCGATTCGACTGGAATTCCCCAGCATTGCAGGCATGGCTGGAACGAAGGAAGAGCGGCAAAGACGAGATGACCGGGGCAAAAGCGCAGGATTGCCCGTCGGAGTATACTCCGTCACGCACCGGGTTTGGGCCAAACCGAAAGGAGACAAATTAACAATGGCTCAAACGAAAACTCAAAAAGGACACCTCTACAGGAAAGGCTCAGGTTGGCACGTTAGATTCAGAGAGCTGGAACGCCAGCCGGATGGGACCATCGAGAAAGTGAACCGCAGTCAGAAAATCGCGAGCGTCCATGACTACCCGCAAAAGCGCCAGGTTTGGCCTTTGTTCACGGAGTTCATGGCCAAGCTCAACACACTAGGGTTTGACTTAGACGCAAGCGTAGACGTTCGAACGTTCGTGGAAACCCGATATCTACCATGGACTGAAGAGAACTTGGCAGTAAGCACGAGCAGGAACTATCGACAGGTCTGGTGTGAGCGCCTGGCGCCACGAATCGGTACAGTGCGCGTCCGGGATGTTCGTCCAGTCCACGTCGAAAACGTGCTGGTGGGGATCGTGCACAATAACCCAGCGCTGTCCAAACGCACCGTTCAGCGAGCCAAGGCCTTGCTGAGCGGTATCTTTACGCGGGCAGTGGCGCTGGGGCTCATAGATCGAAATCCAGTGATGGAGGTCGGCCTACCGAGGATCAATTCACAGGAAAGCGAAATGTATGCTTACACACCAGACGAGATCGAGCAGATTATTAGAACCCTGCCCGACCCGGCTCGGACGTTGTGCGCAATTGCAGCATATACGCGAATTAAGAGGTCTAAGGTGGAGTGACTACGACTCTGCCTCTGGACTGCTCTATGTTCGCCGGAGCGTTTGGAAGGACACGGTCGGCGAAACGAAGACCGCTGCTCGCCGAAAGCCTGTACCTGTGATCGCGCGGCTGCGGAGTCTTCTGGACGCGTACGTCGCCTCGGTTCAGTTGCATTATCACGATCAGTGGATGTTCACCAGTTCGATCGGAACACCGATCGATCTCGGGAATCTCGTAAACCGAGTAATTCGGCCCACGCTGGCAAAGGCGGCCCTAACATGGCGCGGTTATCACGCTTTCAGGCGCGGTCTTGCTACCACCCTATACGGTTTGAACGTGTCGGAGCTGCTCGTGCAGCGCATTCTCCGTCACAAACCCGGCTCTCCGGTCACCCGTACGCATTACATTCAGGCTCCGCCGAGAGACGTGCTAGATGCAATGGAGAAATTCGAGCAGTCTATCGGAACGGCGGGTTCTGTTAGGTCAGGTTCCCCAGCCGTTCCCCAGTTCGTGAACTAACGCTCCGCAAGTTACTGATTTTATGGTGGCGGCGGTTGGACTCGAACCAACGACCTACGGATTATGAGACCGTCGCTCTAGCCACCTGAGCTACGCCGCCACTGTTATGCGGGACTTGCAATCCGCCCCGAGATGAATACTGCGAGTTTCCTGCAAGTGCATTGTATTGCAAAGAGGAAGCCAATATGGGGCATCTGCAGCGCGGCCGTATCCACAAGGCATGGCATCATTCAACGCATTGATAGCGCGCCCGGTTATTGTAAATGGTCCATTGAAGAGGGTGCAACGATGATGCCGCGTGATGGAAAAGAGGAAATGCTATTCAGTTGCGCGAAGAGCGAGATTTAGGGACCGATAATCTCAAGAATCTGCTCGTCGGGACTCTTCCACGCTGCAACTCCTTCGTGACTCAGTTTCTGTGCCGCATCATCCCAGTGCAGACGAGTCAGGCTACTGTCGCCCTTCTCGTAAGCGTAAGTCGTTCCGTCATCCGAATAGAGAGTAAAGTCGCTGTTCGCGCCGGCATACACTCGCACTTTGGCGATCTCTTGCACTTGACTCGTGCTTTCGATGGGCGCGCCCCGCGGCACAATCGAACCGGCGCGAACGAACAGCGGCACGGTATCGATATTGGCTGCAACCTTAATCGTCTGTCCTCCTTGCACACGCTCATTCGTCCAGTAGTTATACCAGTCTGTGCCCGCCGGAAGATAAACCAGCCTGCTGGTGGCGCCTTGCTCGGTTACCGGCGCGACAAGAAATGCAGGACCGAACATATACTCATCGCCCAAATCAGCCACCTTCGGATCCTTGGGAAAATCCATGAACAGAGCGCGCATGAACGGAGCACCAGTCTGGTAAGTCTTGTGTCCCAGCGAATAGATATACGGCAAGAGCTCGTAACGCAACTTGAGATACTTTTCTAGTATTGGTTCCGCCTGTTTTCCATAAGACCACACTTCGTTGTATCTGCGACTGCCATGCGCCCGAAACACAGGCAGAAAAGCTGCATACTCAAACCAGCGAACGTAGAGTTCCGGGTAGTCATCGTAACCTCCGACATTGTCTCGAGCGTCAGAGGGATCGAGGAGCAGCGGATGGGCTGGGTGATGCTCAGCCGGCAAATATTGCCAGCCTCCAATGTCTTGCGTCCAATGGGCAAGGCCGGACGCGGTGAAATCAAGGCCAGTTGGAACCTGGCGTTTCAGTGTATCCCAGGTGGGAGAAATGTCGGAAGACCAGAACATGGTCCCATTGCGCTGCGCGCCAAGATAAGCGTCGCGCGAAAGGATGAGCGCACGATGATTCACGTCGCGCCTGAAACCGTCATAGATCGCGGCCGTGTGCAGCAAGGGATAGATGTTGAAATACTGAGTACCGGGACCGACCTGAAAATAGCCGCCGTTGGGCGGCAGATCGGGCTCAGTCTCGTCTGCCCAGATTGAATCAAAGCCTTTGCTGATGATGTTGTCGCGAATGATTTCCCAGTACCAGCGCGCCGCGTCCGGGTTGGTTGTATCTATGTCGGAACCCGCCCGGTCATACGGTAGCCCATCGATAGGCGTGTCGTCTGCCAGATGCAGGAACCACTTTTTCTGAGCCAGGAAATCATAGAAGCGAGAACCTTTCGTGAACCGCGGCCAGACACTGATCATGGTCTGAAAGCCCATGGCGTGAAGCTGCCGGTTCATTGCTGCCGGGTCAGGCCATTTGTCTGGAACAAAATCCAGCTCTCCCATCTTGGAGTAATAGAACCAGTCCACTACTAAAATATCGGCGGGCAGATGCCGCTCGCGGTATCCCTTGGCAACCGCTAACACCTCGTCCTGTGTCGAATACCGCTGCTTGCATTGGATGTAACCGTAAGCAGCTTTCGGTAGTAATGGAGTAGGCCCAGTAAGCTGGCGGTACCCGGAGTAAATCTCATCGGTATTCGCGCCTGTGATCACAAAAAATGAAACTCGGTCGCCTACTTCAGATACCCACCGTGTCTGTTCATTGAAACCCGGTTCGAGGGTTGTCTTCGAGGGATTATCCCAGATGATTCCGTAACCGTAATTAGTGACTAAGAAAGGTACGCACACGCTGGGTCCGCCCGTCGCAGTGTAGTTATGCCAACACTCTACTTTGTGTCCACGATGGTCAAGAAAACCTTCTTGATTCTGACCCAGGCCGTAGTAGTGCTCATCGTCGGGAGACACGAAAGTGGCTCCGACCTGATAGAACATAGGATCCGAAGGACGCCTTTCATTCAAAGCATTTGCATTGCCGTCTTTGTGATTGGGCAACGACAACGACCAGCCGGTCATATCCAGAAGAGTTTTGCCTTCGGGCGTGCTGATCGTAATATGCGCGGGCGGGGTCGACCCATTGAAAAATTTAGCGATATCGATTTGTGTGGGCAGAAGATTGCCGGTAACGTTCTTGGCAACTGTTACCACCATGCGCGACGAACGATAGACGTCACCTTTGTCGTTTTCTTGGAGTGTCCAACCGTTCGCTGAAGGTGTCGCGACAAACCCGAAGCCGGGCGTGGCAAGAGCTGAGTCTTTCAGAAGGCTAAGGGTAATGCGGACAATATTGGGGGCGTAGGCATCGATGGCGATCGTGCTTTCGCTACGGTTCAAAACAACTTGCGGTTGTTGCGCACGTGCCAAGCAGGCGTAAAGAGTCATAGCAACAACTACGCTTATCCAACTACTTCGACGAAAGATCTGTGTGGTCACCTTATGCACGTGCCTACCCTCCCAAGAGCTAGAGCCGAAGATGTAAAGCTAGTTTCCGAAATCGATGCTACGACGGACCGTCGCTCTCGGAATAGAGCGCCCACGCGCTCGCCAAATCCTGGACGATATGTCCGAGGGATTTATAGACCGTGATCTCTTCTGCCGAGCGCCGTCCTTCTACTTCGCCTGCCAATACCTGGCCAATCTCAGCAACAATATGTTCATCGCCAACCACGCCCGCATTTTTAGCTCGAAGAAACTCGGCGCCCTGCTGCAAGACGCCTTCGCGACTGTCGGCGATGAAACGCGATTTGGCGACGAGGTCGTTGTCTACTTCCGCGGGTCCCGCAACCCCTGAGCCAACCAAGTTCAGGTGCGTGCCCCTCCGCACCCACTCACCCTTCAAGATCGGCTCAGTCGCCGCAGTGATAGTACAGATTATGTCGGCCTCCGCAACTGCCTCTTTGACCGCGGCAGCCGTAATGAACGGCAAGTTCAGCTCTGCTTGCATCCGATTGGCAAAGTTCTGCGCGCGTTCTGGCGAGCGTCCCCAAACTACAACCGATTCAAGTTGACGGACCTTGCTGATGGCGCGCGCGTGTGTTCCAGCCTGTTCGCCATACCCGAGCAGAGCCAGGCGCCGGGCATCTGTGCGTGCCAATATGTCAGTAGCAACGGCGCTGGCCGCTGCGGTGCGAATGGCTGTGATCTCGCCAGCATGAACCACGCAAACCGGTGCACCGGTGATCGGGTCGAACAGGATGACCAGTCCCTGGTGTGATTGGATTCCACGAGCGAAGTTCCCTGGGAACACGCTGATTAACTTTGCCCCGAAAGGCGCATCCGCGCCCATCGCACCGGGCATGATACCGAACAATCGCCCTTCAGAGAGCGGGATGATTGAGCGTAAGAGTTGTCTCGTTTCGCCCTTAGAAAACGCGATCATCGCTCGGCGCACGATCGGAATGCACACTTCGTAGGTGAGCCGCCGAGCGACTCCTTCGCGGTCGATGAAACGCATGAAACGCTCCTACTGTTCCGGATACTACTCTCAGAGATGAAAATCAGTTACTGCACACGATACAGTAATCGAGAGCCCTTGCCATCCTATCGCTTGCTAGTTTCCGCGGGAAATCGGAAACTAGTCACTCTCTTATGAAGAACATTGCGATCATTCCCGCTCGCCTGGCCTCCACGCGTCTTTCCCGCAAAATGTTGCGCGAGCTCGCAGGCAAGCCCTTGATCGGCTGGGTATACGAAGCGGTCTGCGCCTCGTCACTTCTTTCTGAAGTAATTATTGCGACCGATTCGGAAGAAATCCTGGAGGTTTGCCGTCGACACGGCTGGAACGCCCAAATGACTTCAGCCGCTCATCGCAGTGGAACCGAGCGTGTGCAGGAGGTCTCGAACACAGTGGCTGCTGATGTTTACGTTAACGTGCAGGGGGACGAACCGCTCACTCGCCCACAGCACATCGCGACCCTGCTTGCGGTTATGAAAGATCCTACGGTATTAGTCGGAACCGTAAAGACTCCATGCGCGCCTCATGAGATCGATAACCCCGGCGCTGTGAAGGTCGTCACCGAGACCGGGGGCCGCGCTCTTTACTTTTCTCGTGCGTCGATTCCCTTCGATCGTGACGGCAACAAGCCGCAGTATTTCAAACATCTCGGCTTGTACGCCTACCGCAAGTCGGCGCTCGACTTCTTTGTGAGTCAGCCAGAATCGACGCTGGAAAAAAGCGAGCAGCTGGAACAGTTGCGCTTTCTGGAGAACGGCATTCCTATTTACGTGGGCGAGACGCCTCTCGATTCGGTAGGCGTCGACACGGAAGAGGATCTGCTGCGAGTGGTCGAAATACTGCGGAAGCGCTGATTTTTAAATGAAAAATTCGCAGGACGTTAGCCCAGCGTTCCCGCGTGCTGTGCACGGCCCCAAGCCTCGGCCGCAGCCACGCGCTTCGAAATGGCAGGGTGAGAATGAAAAATCATTTCGACCCACTTCGACGGGGTGCGCTCGGCCAGGTTTTGTTGCGCCAGCTTGTTCATTGAAGAAATAAACGGCTCTACACTCGCAATGGATTCGAAAGCATAGCGGTCGGCCTGCCGCTCGTTGAAACGCGAGTAGGCATTGAGAGCGGGCATCAGCAGTAGGGAAAGCGCAGTCGCGGTAAGCGCGAGCAAAGGCAGATTGCCGAAGTCAGAAAGTTCTTCAAACAGGTGACGATCGACGGCATAGTGCAGCACTTGGTTTGCCACCCCGAAACCCAGCAGAGTAATGCCAGCTTGCACCATAATGCTCTTGAGAATGTGCCGGTGCACGTGGTGGCCGAGCTCGTGAGCTAGCACCGCTTCGATTTCTTCGGGCGCGTAATTGTCCAGCAGTGTGTCGGCAAGAATGATCCTGCGCGTGCGGCCCAACCCGGTGAGCGCTGCGTTAGCTTTTTTGCTTTTTTCCGAAAGCTTCCAGCGATAAACTCCGCGTACTCGCGTCCCGGCCTGCTCGCTCAGTTGAACCAGCCGCCGCCGCAGATCTTCATTCTCCAACGGCTCGAATTTGTAGAAGATGGGAAAAAGTACCACCGGAGCGAGTTGGGCCAATAATATGAACAGCCCCATGAACAGCGCCCACGTGATCAGCCACCAATGTTGCGGATATTGGCGAATCATGAAATACAACGCTTCTACGACAATTCCCGCCAAGACAAGGCCGACCAGAAAGCCCTTAGCTTCATCCCACAGCCACGCACGAACTTTTTGCGTGGAGAGGTTGAACTTCCGCTCGAGCCGAAAGCCGTAGTAGTCAAGGCTCAGCCCGAGAAGCTTACTGATCAGCAACAGGAAGAGCAGATAAAGAAAGACAGAGAGGGTGTAGTTTTGAAATCCCCGCCGCAAAGCCAGGTCGCGCAGCCAAGCGGTCCAACCCGTGACCAGCAAGACAATCAGAAAAGCGGAGCCGATTACAAAATCGGCAATCCCCAACCAGCGGCGGATACGGTTGTATCGGCGCGCTTCAGGCGAGTCGCTCGAGCTCGAGGGTGGGTTTTCAGCAAATGTCATGCTCGCTTACAAGTATCGCACCAACATCGCGTCCAATGTGGAGTTTCGAGGAGACTGACGGTCGCAGTTGTCAGCCATTTCTAACGAAATTCTCAGCCTCAGATAGGATTTCGCTGACCAACCCCGGAGACGCGGCTTCCGCATAGAGGCGCAACAGTGGTTCCGTTCCTGACGCTCGAAACAGTATCCACGCCTCCGCTCCGTTTCCATTGGTGGGCGCGTCGAGAAAAAACTTGATGCCGTCGAGATCCTCTTTCTTCAGCACGCGATAGGTTCCTAGACTCTGTGTGCTGTCGGCGCGAGCGCGCTCAATAGCACTGGATTTCATCGCGTCCGGGATGTGCAGATCGCGCCGGCCGTAGAAGTGTGGACCAAATTCATTCTGCAAATCCGCTACCAATTGTCCGAGCGGCTTGCTTTCTTCCGCCATCACATTCGCCAGCAAAAGACAATTCAGCACGCCATCACGTTCCGGCAGAAAACGCGAGTAGCCGATACCGCCAGATTCTTCCCCGCCGATCAGTATGTCGCGCTCCATCATCAAATCCGCAATGTATTTAAAGCCAATCTTGGTTTCGTAGAGTTTGCGGCCATGCTTGGCGCAGATGCGATCGAGCATGCGGGTGGTATTGAAAGCGCGAACTACGTCGCCCGTCCACTTCTTGCGCACCAGCAGCCAGCGCAGCAGCACACAGAAAATCTTGTGTGAATCGACGAAGCTGCCGTCCTCTGCAACCGCGCCGATGCGGTCGGCATCGCCATCTGTAGCTAAACCCGCGTCGCACTTCTCGCGCAGCACGGTTTGCTGCAGCAGAGAAATGTGCGGCTCGATGGGCTCGGGATTGATGCCTGGAAAGAGCGGGTGAACTTCCTGCCGGATCGCGACATGGGCAACGCCGCGCTCTTGAAAAATTCCGGCAAGAATTCCGCGGCCGGAGCCGTACATGGAGTCGACCGCAAACTTGAACTTGGTTTTGCCGATGAGATCGAGGTCGGCAAAGCGACAGACGGCGTCTACGTAAGGTTTCTTAAGGTCAACTTCTTCGATTTTCGCCTTCTCCCCGCGTGGCATTGCCCCCACGCGTAGCTCTTCTTCCACTCGTTTCATGATCGCGGGGGTCGCAGAGCCGCCAAACTTCCCTTTGAGCTTTACGCCATTCCAATTCCACGGATTATGGCTGGAAGTGATCATCACTCCGCCAGCCGCGCTCTGAGTCTTCACGGCATAGGAGACAGCCGGAGTGGGCGTGTAGTCGTTAGAAAGCTTCACCGGAATACCCGCGGCAGCAATTACCTCAGCCGCCACTTGCGCTGCAGGTTGCGAGGCAAAGCGCGTGTCATAACCTACGATTACTCCATGCCCTGGGTTCTCATACTTCATCACGTACGAAGCAATCGCGCCCGCGACTCGACGCACGTTGTCGAAGGTGAAATCATCGGCGATGATTCCGCGCCAGCCGTCGGTTCCGAATTTAATTTCTTGAGCCATAGTCGATAAAGGTAGGTTAAATCGTCGGCAGTCACACCAGCCGATGAAGCTTCTTCTCGTCCAAATATTTCACAACTTTTCCTACGTCTTGCGCGTGCTGACGAGTCGTGATCAGCAAGGCGTCTTCGGTCTCGACCACAACCAGATCACTCACTCCAATCGCAGCAACGAATTTGCCGGGAGCGTGCACATAGTTGCCGTGAGCATTCAAAACAAAAACACCTGCGCCAGCCATCAGATTGCCTTCCGGCGGGTTGCTCTTGGCCGTGTGATGCTCATGCAGCGCAGTCCACGAACCCAAATCATTCCAGCCAAAATCCGCGGGGAGGCAAAAGAGTTGGCTCGCCTGTTCCCCCTTCGCCGAGCGTGGTTCGAGCACAGCATAGTCAATGCTGATGTTTTCGCACTTGGAATATAGCTTGCGGAAAGTTGCCGCAAAGTTGCGAGTGCCGAAAGCGGCAGCGATCTTTTCCAGCAAGACCGCGGTCTTGGGAAGATGCTCATGCAGAGCGTCGGCTAGCGTGCGGGCGCTCCACAAGAACATTCCACTATTCCAGAAGTAATTCCCCGCGGCTACAAATGCAGCGGCCTTCTCCGCGTCGGGTTTCTCGGTAAAGCGGCGAACGCGAAGAGACTCACCGTCGTAGACGGAGCCAGCCTCTATGTAACCATATCCGGTTTCCGCGCGATTCGGGCGAATGCCGAGAACCACAATGTTATTGCCTGCTGCCGCCAACTGCACTCCGCGCTCGATGGTGGAGCAATATTTCTTTTCATCAGCGATGACATGGTCCGAGGGAAACATTCCTATGACTGCATCGGGATTCTCGCGCAGAAGCAGGAACGCCGCGAGGCCGATCGCAGGCGCGGTGTTTCGCCCCACTGGCTCGGCGAGAATTTGCTGCTTCGCCAGCTTAGGCAGCTGTTTCAGAATCGCTGGACGAAGATCAGTATTGCTAATGATCCAAAATCTTTGCGGAGAGGCCAGCGGCAGCAGTCGATTCACAGTCTGCTGAATCATGGTCTCTTTGCCGTCGAGGGCCAGCAACTGCTTGGCGCGTTTCTTCCGGCTCAGAGGCCAAAAGCGCGTACCGCGGCCTCCGCCAAGGACTACGGGATAAAAGTTTGAGTTCTTAGCCAAGTCTCGATTCTACGCGACTACATTCGGGTTTCGGGTTCAGGAAACGGCATCCCGGGAACGCGTGCGCTTAAAACCTCCAGGTTCCACTGCGGACGCACCGCGAACCTTTCCACCACGGCCGGGACAACCACGGCATCACCTTTCGCCATGGTGACCGGTTCCGCACTCTCCGATTCCACTACGCCACAACCCTCGACCACCACGAAAATTTGGGCAGAGCTCTTGCCGGAATCATCTCGCGTGCTGAATTCCTGTACGTCCTTCATCTCAAACATGTCCACTACAAAGTACGGAGCGGCCACAAGCAAAGATTGCCGGTTCCTGCTGCGGTCAATTTGCGTGGGAGCGGGCCGCACTACTTTACCCGACGCTGCATTCGTCTTTACCGCCGCCAGGCCGGCTTTAAGATGCAACTCGCGTGGCCGTCCGTAATCATACAGGCGATAAGTCGTATCCGATTGCTGCTGAGTTTCGACGATCACGGAACCCGGCCCCAGCGTGTGCACGGTTCCCCCCGCTACATAAATCATGTCTCCGGTATACACGTTCAGCCAGTTCAATAATTCCTCGGCGCGCTTCTCGGCGATCGCAGTTTCTAACTGCGTCACACTAACACCCGGCTTGAGTCCCAAACCAATTTGCGCCCCCGGCTTGGCATGTGCCACGTACCAGCACTCCGTCTTACCCCAAGGTTCACCCACCTTGAGCGCCTGCGCGTCATCCGGGTGAACCTGTACAGAAAGCTTTTCGTGGGGAAAAAGAAATTTCGAGAGTAAGGGAAAACGTTGAGCATCCCGCGCCGCATCGCCGACAAGACCGCGCTGATAGCTCTTGCTGACTTGCGATAAGGTCTGCCCAGTGAGCGGCCCGTTTGCGACCTTGCAATCGTCGCCGGTGAGCCAGGCTTCCCCGATCTTTTCTTCGAACTTGCGATTGGAGTAGATCGGCGATAAGTCCAGCGTTCCCCACGGGCGAGGATCGAAAGCAGGTAACATCAACATTGGATAGAGATCGCTCATAGATACTTGATGATTTGCAAGAAAAAGGCCGTTCGCAAAGGACGGCCTAAATTCACAATACGTTGCCAGGCAACACTACAGCGCCGCAAAGAACTTGTGCATGCGTTCGAGACCGCGATCCAACTCCGCCTTCGAGGTTGCGTACGAGACGCGAATGTGATCGCCGGTGCCGAATCCTTCTCCCGGCACGGTTGCCACGTGGGCTTCCCTGAGCAACCTTCCGGCCACATCCGCTGCCGAGCGAACATTGCCGCGTCCCAGAACAGCCGAGATGTTTGGGTAAGCATAAAATGCGCCCTCAGGCAGAGTGCAGGTCAAGCCAGGAATCGAGCGCAAGCCCTTGACCACGTGGTCGCGGAGTTCGATATATTCGCGCCGCATCTCTTCGACGCACTGCTGCGGCCCTTTCAAGGCAGCAACCGCGGCCTTCTGCACAATTGATGTAGGATTCGACGTGGACTGACTCTGCAGCTTCGCCATCGCGCTGATGACTGCAGCCGGACCCAGCGCGTAGCCCAGCCGCCAACCCGTCATGGCATAAGTCTTCGAGAGCGATCCCAGCACGACCACCCGCTCTTTATTTTCGCGTAACGATCCCACGGAGAAATTCTTGCCGGTGTAATTCAGATAGACATAGCACTCATCGGAAAGAACCCATATGCCACGCCGGTGCGCGAGGCGAACAACCTCCGTAAGATCCTCCGCACTCATCACCGTACCGGAGGGATTCGATGGCGAATTCAGAATGATGACTTTTGTGCGCGGCGTAATCAAACTCACAACCATCTCTGCCGTTACGCGGAAGCTCTGCGCTTCGTCGGAATGCAACAGGATGCACTCGCCGCCGGCGTAGCGCACAATGTCTTTGAACGAAACCCAGTAAGGCACGGGCAGGATCACTTCGTCGCCATGATCCACCAGAACCTGAATGGCATTGAAGAGTGCGTTCTTGCCGCCGGTCGAAGCGATGGCCTCTTCGCGCCGGTAATCGGAATCGAAGTCGACCGCATGCCGGTGGACGATGGCATCGCGCAACTCAGGAGTGCCGGCGACGGCCGTGTATTTTGTAAAATTTCCCTGGATGGCCGCAATAGCTGCATCCTTGATATGCTGCGGCGTGGCGAAGTGCGGCTCGCCGGCGCCGAAATCCACCACGTCAATCCCCTGCGCCCGCAACTTATCTGCCTCGGCCACGACCGCCATTGTGGCCGAAGGTTCAATGCGATTGATTCGGTCGGTAAGGCGCAGTGCTTCCGTGGTTGCGGTAGTCATAATTTCTTCTTCCTCTTTTTTTCTTTGTCCCTGCCTGCCGGGACGCGTACTTCGGCCTCTCGAGGTTCGTCGTGGAACCTATAGGCAGGCTCAAGTTTTACGCGCAATTTTTGTTCGACTATTTCAGGGACCAGCCCTTTCACCGGACCGCCGGCCTGAGCCACTTCCCGCACCAGACGCGAACTAACGTACGAGTATTTATCGGCGGGCATCATAAAAACGGTTTCGAGCGTAGGCTCGAGCTTGCGATTCATCAGCGCCATCTGCAACTCATACTCGTAATCGCTGATCGCCCGTATACCCCGCAGAATGCAGATGGCACCTGAGGACTTCGCATACTCCACCATCAATCCGTCAAAAGTATCGATGCGGACATTTTTCAAATGCCTGGTAAGCTCACGAAGCATTTCCAGACGCTCGGCGACGCTGAACATCGGAGTCTTCTCCGAGTTGCGCAAGATGGCGACCACCAGTTCCTCGAAAATCTTTGCCCCCCGCTCCATCAGGTCAAGATGACCGTTGGTTGGTGGATCAAATGAACCGGGATATGCCGGGTTGGATCCCCGTAGTGAGTTGCCGACCGATCCCGCGGCCCTATCGGGCGCGTCAGTAGGTCGAACCTCCGTGGCGACGCGGATTTCCTGACAACAACCTTGCGCCTTTTGCGTCGCAATGCGCCGCATTTGTTGCGCTCAGGAGGTTCTATCATGCTTATGGACACACCGTCGCTAATGGCGACCCGACGCTGGCCGCGTTGATACCGGAAGGCGTCACCCTGGCCCACATCATCGCGCTGTTCCAGACAGCCTATCATGTAAATGGGAACCGCTTCTCCGCGCACGCCTTAGTGCCCTTGGTGCTCCCCACCCGGCGAACCTTGCGCCCCCCGTTAGCCGAATTCATCAAGTACATGTTGGGGGCGCTAAACTCGGCCGGGATCAGAGACCCCGCCGCCGTGCTTGCATATGGAGTGCGGCGCGAGGCCGAAACGGCTGCCGCCAAACTCGCGTCTTCGGCCGCGATTGGCGATATCGCGGCCGAACGGAAATCCGACGAGCATGCCCCGGTTACGATCGAGAACAACTCATCCACGATCTCCGATGCGTCGACGCCGCGGCCGGTGGCACAAACCATTGGATACGTGACGACGAAAGCCGAGGACGAGGAAGCTGACAGCCGGCCACGATATCGCGCGCGGACAATTGCCAATCCTCAAGCGAGCACTCCGGCGACGGCCGCTGCTGGCGACGAGATCGTTATCGACGACCGACAACTTCTCGGCGAGCGTCGCGTTGCTAAAATGCTCGGCCGCAGCCTGCGGACGCTGCAACGCTGGCGCACGAAAGGGAAAGGCCCCGCGAGCACGAAGATAAGTCGCACGGTATTTTATGGAACCCATGATTTGCAGGAATGGATAGACAGAGGAAGAATCCGGTAATGTCGACTGTCAGATGTTGGCCGATGACAAGTCTTCGCCAGCACTGGCATCAACGCGCGCGTTGCCTTTGGTTTGCTGGCGCCATTACTCTAGCGCACCGGACCACTATTCCCGCCCCTTGAAATCTAACTCGCGCCACACCGCCCATGCCATAAGGTGGCGCTGTGGTCATTCGCAACATCGCCGAGACGCCAGGGCCCGCGTTAACCCGCTCGCGCCCCGTTAACCTTTATTGCGCCGATTTCCGCGCGCGCGCGCGCGAGGCGGAGCCGAGCGACGCGCTCCGCCAGCAGACCGACCCGCGATCAGAGCGACCCGCTGGCGCCGCCTGCTGGCCGCCGTCGCCCATTCCGTTTTAGCTAAATTCGGTTCGGGGCCGATTCCGTTTTAGCTAAATTCGGTTCGGGGCCGATTCCGTTTTAGCTAAATTCGGTTGGGGGCGAACGCTGGAGCTCGGGCGGTCGCGGCGAACGCTGATGATGCTGCGGCCGCCGGTGGTGTGCGACAGCACCCCGGTTCAACAACTGCGTTGAGGGGGCTTATGGCATCGCTCGCTTTGCCGAGCGCGAGGCCGTGGAGAGCGATGGGCATGCGAGATCGACCTGCGGGGTGCGCGAGCTGCGCGACGCGCCTGTGCGGCGCTCTGTGCGGCGGTGGGCGGCCGCCGCGCGGCGGCCGACGTCGATCGTTTGTTGGTGGCGATCGTTTGTTGGTGGCGAACGGGCGATGCTGGGGGCGCCGAGGATCGGCGCCGCGCGCCGGCGACGACGGGCCACCGCGCGGCAGCGTGCGACCAACACGACACTCGCCGCCACACGGCGACATCGCTGATGCTGCTGTTGCGCTGCGGCCGCCGGCCGCGCCGCGCGGTTCAGCTACGGGGTGCTCGCCAAAGCATGGTGCTGAAAGATCAGCAGTAAAGGGCACCCCGTTAACCTTTATTGCGCCGATTCCTCGCGCGCGCGCGCGAGGCGGAGCCGAGCGACGCGCTCCGCCAGCAGACCGACCCGCGATCAGAGCGACCCGCTGGCGCCGCCTGCTGGCCGCCGTCGCCGATTCCGTTTTAGCTAAATTCGGTTCGGGGCCGATTCCGTTTTAGCTAAATTCGGTTCGGGGCCGATTCCGTTTTCGCGAAATTCGGTTGGGGGCGAACGCTGGAGCTCGGGCGGTCGCGGCGAACGCTGATGATGCTGCGGCCGCCGGTGGTGTGCGACAGCACCCCGGTTCAACAACTGCGTTGAGGGGGCTTATGGCATCGCTCGCTTTGCCGAGCGCGAGGCCGTGGAGAGCGATGGGCATGCGAGATCGACCTGCGGGGTGCGCGAGCTGCGCGACGCGCCTGTGCGGCGCTCTGTGCGGCGGTGGGCGGCCGCCGCGCGGCGGCCGACGTCGATCGTTTGTTGGTGGCGATCGTTTGTTGGTGGCGAACGGGCGATGCTGGGGGCGCCGAGGATCGGCGCCGCGCGCCGGCGACGACGGGCCACCGCGCGGCAGCGTGCGACCAACACGACACTCGCCGCCACACGGCGACATCGCTGATGCTGCTGTTGCGGCTGCGGCCGCCGGCCGCGCCGCGCGGTTCAGCTACGGGGTGCTCGCCAAAGCATGGTGCTGAAAGATCAGCAGTAAAGGGCCCCCGTTAACCTTTATTGCGCCGATTCCTCGCGCGCGCGCGCGAGGCGGAGCCGAGCGACGCGCTCCGCCAGCAGACCGACCCGCGATCAGAGCGACCCGCTGGCGCCGCCTGCTGGCCGCCGTCGCCGATTCCGTTTTAGCTAAATTCGGTTCGGGGCCGATTCCGTTTTAGCTAAATTCGGTTCGGGGCCGATTCCGTTTTCGCGAAATTCGGTTGGGGGCGAACGCTGGAGCTCGGGCGGTCGCGGCGAACGCTGATGATGCTGCGGCCGCCGGTGGTGTGCGACAGCACCCCGGTTCAACAACTGCGTTGAGGGGGCTTATGGCATCGCTCGCTTTGCCGAGCGCGAGGCCGTGGAGAGCGATGGGCATGCGAGATCGACCTGCGGGGTGCGCGAGCTGCGCGACGCGCCTGTGCGGCGCTCTGTGCGGCGGTGGGCGGCCGCCGCGCGGCGGCCGACGTCGATCGTTTGTTGGTGGCGATCGTTTGTTGGTGGCGAACGGGCGATGCTGGGGGCGCCGAGGATCGGCGCCGCGCGCCGGCGACGACGGGCCACCGCGCGGCAGCGTGCGACCAACACGACACTCGCCGCCACACGGCGACATCGCTGATGCTGCTGTTGCGGCTGCGGCCGCCGGCCGCGCCGCGCGGTTCAGCTACGGGGTGCTCGCCAAAGCATGGTGCTGAAAGATCAGCAGTAAAGGGCCCCCGTTAACCTTTATTGCGCCGATTTCCTCGCGCGCGCGCGCGAGGCGGAGCCGAGCGACGCGCTCCGCCAGCAGACCGACCCGCGATCAGAGCGACCCGCTGGCGCCGCCTGCTGGCCGCCGTCGCCGATTCCGTTTTAGCTAAATTCGGTTCGGGGCCGATTCCGTTTTAGCTAAATTCGGTTCGGGGCCGATTCCGTTTTCGCGAAATTCGGTTGGGGGCGAACGCTGGAGCTCGGGCGGTCGCGGCGAACGCTGATGATGCTGCGGCCGCCGGTGGTGTGCGACAGCACCCCGGTTCAACAACTGCGTTGAGGGGGCTTATGGCATCGCTCGCTTTGCCGAGCGCGAGGCCGTGGAGAGCGATGGGCATGCGAGATCGACCTGCGGGGTGCGCGAGCTGCGCGACGCGCCTGTGCGGCGCTCTGTGCGGCGGTGGGCGGCCGCCGCGCGGCGGCCGACGTCGATCGTTTGTTGGTGGCGATCGTTTGTTGGTGGCGAACGGGCGATGCTGGGGGCGCCGAGGATCGGCGCCGCGCGCCGGCGACGACGGGCCACCGCGCGGCAGCGTGCGACCAACACGACACTCGCCGCCACACGGCGACATCGCTGATGCTGCTGTTGCGGCTGCGGCCGCCGGCCGCGCCGCGCGGTTCAGCTACGGGGTGCTCGCCAAAGCATGGTGCTGAAAGATCAGCAGTAAAGGGCCCCCGTTAACCTTTATTGCGCCGATTCCTCGCGCGCGCGCGCGAGGCGGAGCCGAGCGACGCGCTCCGCCAGCAGACCGACCCGCGATCAGAGCGACCCGCTGGCGCCGCCTGCTGGCCGCCGTCGCCGATTCCGTTTTAGCTAAATTCGGTTCGGGGCCGATTCCGTTTTAGCTAAATTCGGTTCGGGGCCGATTCCGTTTTCGCGAAATTCGGTTGGGGGCGAACGCTGGAGCTCGGGCGGTCGCGGCGAACGCTGATGATGCTGCGGCCGCCGGTGGTGTGCGACAGCACCCCGGTTCAACAACTGCGTTGAGGGGGCTTATGGCATCGCTCGCTTTGCCGAGCGCGAGGCCGTGGAGAGCGATGGGCATGCGAGATCGACCTGCGGGGTGCGCGAGCTGCGCGACGCGCCTGTGCGGCGCTCTGTGCGGCGGTGGGCGGCCGCCGCGCGGCGGCCGACGTCGATCGTTTGTTGGTGGCGATCGTTTGTTGGTGGCGAACGGGCGATGCTGGGGGCGCCGAGGATCGGCGCCGCGCGCCGGCGACGACGGGCCACCGCGCGGCAGCGTGCGACCAACACGACACTCGCCGCCACACGGCGACATCGCTGATGCTGCTGTTGCGGCTGCGGCCGCCGGCCGCGCCGCGCGGTTCAGCTACGGGGTGCTCGCCAAAGCATGGTGCTGAAAGATCAGCAGTAAAGGGCCCCCGTTAACCTTTATTGCGCCGATTCCTCGCGCGCGCGCGCGAGGCGGAGCCGAGCGACGCGCTCCGCCAGCAGACCGACCCGCGATCAGAGCGACCCGCTGGCGCCGCCTGCTGGCCGCCGTCGCCGATTCCGTTTTAGCTAAATTCGGTTCGGGGCCAATTCCGTTTTAGCTAAATTCGGTTCGGGGCCGATTCCGTTTTGCGAAATTCGGTTGGGGGCGAACGCTGGAGCTCGGGCGGTCGCGGCGAACGCTGATGATGCTGCGGCCGCCGGTGGTGTGCGACAGCACCCCGGTTCAACAACTGCGTTGAGGGGGCTTATGGCATCGCTCGCTTTGCCGAGCGCGAGGCCGTGGAGAGCGATGGGCATGCGAGATCGACCTGCGGGGTGCGCGAGCTGCGCGACGCGCCTGTGCGGCGCTCTGTGCGGCGGTGGGCGGCCGCCGCGCGGCGGCCGACGTCGATCGTTTGTTGGTGGCGATCGTTTGTTGGTGGCGAACGGGCGATGCTGGGGGCGCCGAGGATCGGCGCCGCGCGCCGGCGACGACGGGCCACCGCGCGGCAGCGTGCGACCAACACGACACTCGCCGCCACACGGCGACATCGCTGATGCTGCTGTTGCGGCTGCGGCCGCCGGCCGCGCCGCGCGTCCCCGTTAACCTTTATTGCGCCGATTCCTCTCGCGCGCGCGCGCGAGGCGGAGCCGAGCGACGCGCTCCGCCAGCAGACCGACCCGCGATCAGAGCGACCCGCTGGCGCCGCCTGCTGGCCGCCGTCGCCGATTTCGTTTTAGCTAAATTCGGTTCGGGGCCGATTCCGTTTTAGCTAAATTCGGTTCGGGGCCGATTCCGTTTTCGCCAAATTCGGTTGCGGGGCGAACGCTGGAGCTCGGGCGGTCGCGGCGAACGCTGATGATGCTGCGGCCGCCGGTGGTGTGCGACAGCACCCCGGTTCAACAACTGCGTTGAGGGGGCTTATGGCATCGCTCGCTTTGCCGAGCGCGAGGCCGTGGAGAGCGATGGGCATGCGAGATCGACCTGCGGGGTGCGCGAGCTGCGCGACGCGCCTGTGCGGCGCTCTGTGCGGCGGTGGGCGGCCGCCGCGCGGCGGCCGACGTCGATCGTTTGTTGGTGGCGATCGTTTGTTGGTGGCGAACGGGCGATGCTGGGGGCGCCGAGGATCGGCGCCGCGCGCCGGCGACGACGGGCCACCGCGCGGCAGCGTGCGACCAACACGACACTCGCCGCCACACGGCGACATCGCTGATGCTGCTGTTGCTGCTGCGGCCGCCGGCCGCGCCGTCCCCGTTAACCTTTATTGCGCGCCGATTTCTCGCTCGCGCGCGCGAGGCGGAGCCGAGCGAACGCGCTCCGCCAGCACGACCGACCCGCGATCAGAGCGACCCGCTGGCGCCGCCTGCTGGCCGCTGTTGCCAATTCCGTTTTAGCTAAATTCGGTTCGGGGCCAATTTCCGTTTTAGCTAGATTCGGTTCGGGGTCCATTCCGTTTTAGCTAAATTCGGGTCGGGGCGAACGCTGGAGCTCGGGCGGTCGCGGCGAACGCTGATGACGCTGCGGCCGCCGGTGGTGTGCGACAGCCCCCCGGTTCAACAACTGCGGTGAGGGGGCTTATGGCATCGCTCGCTTAGCGGACGGCGAGGCCGTGGAGAGCGACGGGCATGCGAGATCGACCTGCGGGGTGCTCGACCTGCGCGAGCGCTTGTGCGGCGCTGTGTGTGGCGATGGGCGGCCGCCGCGCGGCGGCCGACGTCGATGGTTTGTTGGTGGCGATCGTTTGTTGGTGGCGAACGGGCGATGCTGGGGGCGCCGAGGATCGGCGCCGCGCGCCGGCGACGACGGGCCCACCGCGCGGCAGCGGTGCGACCAACACGACACTCGCCGCCACCCAGCGACATCGCTGATGCTGCTGTTGCTGGGCATGGCGGCCGCTCGAGCTCGCGCTCGGTCTCCCGTTAACCTTTATTGCGCCAATTCCTCCGCGCGCGCGCGCGAGGCGGAGCCGAGCGACGCGCTCCGCCAGCAGACCGACCCGCGATCAGCGACCCGCTGGCGCCGCCTGCTGGCCGCCGTCGCCGATTACCGTTTTGTAGCTAAATTCGGTTCGGGCCTAATCCCGTTCAGCTAAATCCGGTTCGGGCCGATTCCGTTTCAGCTAAATTCGGTTCGGGGCGAACGCTGATGCTCGGGCGGGCGCGGCGGCGCTGATGATGCTGCGGCCACCGGTGGCGTGCGACAGCCACCCGGTTTCAACAACTGCGGTGAGGGGGCTTATGGCATCGCTCGCTTAGCCGACGCGCGAGCCCGTGGACAGCGACGGGCATGCGAGATCGACCTGCGGGGTGCTCGACCTGCGCGAGCAGCTTGTGCGGCGCTGTGTGTGGCGGTGGGCGGCCGCCGCCGGCGGCCGACGTCGATGGTTTGTTGGTGGCGATCGTTTGTTGGTGGCGAACGGGCGATGCTGGGGGCGCCGAGGATCGGCGCCGCGCGCCGGCGACGACGGGCCCACCGCGCGGCAGCGTGCGACCAACACGACACTCGCCGCCACCCAGCGACATCGCTGATGCTGCTGTTGCTGCTGCGGCCGCCGGCCGCGCCGCGCGGTTCAGCTACGGGGTGCTCGCCAAAGCATGGTGCTGAAAGATCAGCAGTAAAGGGCCCCCGTTAACCTTTATTGCGCCGATTCCTCGCGCGCGCGCGCGAGGCGGAGCCGAGCGACGCGCTCCGCCAGCAGACCGACCCGCGATCAGAGCGACCCGCTGGCGCCGCCTGCTGGCCGCCGTCGCCGATTCCGTTTTAGCTAAATTCGGTTCGGGGCCGATTCCGTTTTAGCTAAATTCGGTTCGGGGCCGATTCCGTTTTAGCTTAATTCGGTTGGGGCGAACGCTGGAGCTCGGGCGGTCGCGGCGAACGCTGATGATGCTGCGGCCGCCGGTGGTGTGCGACAGCACCCCGGTTCCAACAACTGCGTTGAGGGGGCTTATGGCATCGCTCGCTTTGCCGAGCGCGAGGCCGTGGAGAGCGATGGGCATGCGAGATCGACCTGCGGGGTGCGCGAGCTGCGCGACGCGCCTGTGCGGCGCTCTGTGCGGCGGTGGGCGGCCGCCGCGCGGCGGCCGACGTCGATCGTTTGTTGGTGGCGATCGTTTGTTGGTGGCGAACGGGCGATGCTGGGGGCGCCGAGGATCGGCGCCGCGCCCGGCGACGACGGGCCACCGCGCGGCAGCGTGCGACCAACACGACACTCGCCGCCACACGGCGACATCGCTGATGCTGCTGTTGCTGCTGCGGCCGCCGGCCGCGCCGCGCGGTTCAGCTACGGGGTGCTCGCCAAAGCATGGTGCTGAAAGATCAGCAGTAAATTGCCCCCGTTAACCTTTATTGCGCCGATTCCTCGCGCGCGCGCGCGAGGCGGAGCCGAGCGACGCGCTCCGCCAGCAGACCGACCCGCGATCAGAGCGACCCGCTGGCGCCGCCTGCTGGCCGCCGTCGCCAATTTCGTTTTAGCTAAATTCGGTTCGGGCCGATTTCGTTTTTAGCTAAATTTGGTTCGGGGCCGATTCCGTTTTAGCTAAATTCGGTTCGGGGCGAACGCTGGAGCTCGGGCGGTCGCGGCGAACGCTGATGATGCTGCGGCCGCCGGTGGTGTGCGACAGCACCCCGGTTCAACAACTGCGTTGAGGGGGCTTATGGCATCGCTCGCTTTGCCGAGCGCGAGGCCGTGGAGAGCGATGGGCATGCGAGATCGACCTGCGGGGTGCGCGAGCTGCGCGACGCGCCTGTGCGGCGCTCTGTGCGGCGGTGGGCGGCCGCCGCGCGGCGGCCGACGTCGATCGTTTGTTGGTGGCGATCGTTTGTTGGTGGCGAACGGGCGATGCTGGGGGCGCCGAGGATCGGCGCCGCGCGCCGGCGACGACGGGCCACCGCGCGGCAGCGTGCGACCAACACGACACTCGCCGCCACACGGCGACATCGCTGATGCTGCTGTTGCTGCTGCGGCCGCCGGCCGCGCCGCGCGGTTCAGCTACGGGGTGCTCGCCAAAGCATGGTGCTGAAAGATCAGCAGTAAAGGGCCCCCGTTAACCTTTATTGCGCGATTTCGTCGCGCGCGCGCGCGAGGCGGAGCCGAGCGACGCGCTCCGCCAGCAGACCGACCCGCGATCAGAGCGACCCGCTGGCGCCGCCTGCTGGCCGCCGTCGCCGATTCCGTTTTAGCTAAATTCGGTTCGGGGCCAATTCCGTTTTCAGCTAAATTCGGTTCGGGGCCCATTCCGTTTTAGCTAAATTCGGTTCGGGGCGAACGCTGGAGCTCGGGCGGTCGCGGCGAACGCTGTGATGCTGCGGCCGCCGGTGGTGTGCGACAGCACCCCGGTTCAACAACTGCGTTGAGGGGGCTTATGGCATCGCTCGCTTTGCCGAGCGCGAGGCCGTGGAGAGCGATGGGCATGCGAGATCGACCTGCGGGGTGCGCGAGCTGCGCGACGCGCCTGTGCGGCGCTCTGTGCGGCGGTGGGCGGCCGCCGCGCGGCGGCCGACGTCGATCGTTTGTTGGTGGCGATCGTTTGTTGGTGGCGACGGGCGATGCTGGGGGCGCCGAGGATCGGCGCCGCGCGCCGGCGACGACGGGCCCCGCGCGGCAGCGTGCGACCAACACGACACTCGCCGCCACACGGCGACATCGCTGATGCTGCTGTTGCTGCTGCGGCCGCCGGCCGCGCCGCGCGGTTCAGCTACGGGGTGCTCGCCAAAGCATGGTGCTGAAAGATCAGCGGTAAATGGCCCCCGTTAACCTTTATTGCGCCGATTCCTCGCGCGCGCGCGCGAGGCGGAGCCGAGCGACGCGCTCCGCCAGCAGACCGACCCGCGATCAGAGCGACCCGCTGGCGCCGCCTGCTGGCCGCCGTCGCCGATTCCGTTTTAGCCAATTCGATTCCGGGCCGATTCCGTTTTAGCTAAATTCAGTTCGGCCGATTCCGTTTAGCTAAATTCGGTTCGGGGCGAACGCTGGAGCTCGGGCGGTCGCGGCGAACGCTGATGTGCTGCGGCCGCCGGTGGTGTGCGACAGCACCCCGGTTCAACAACTCGTTGAGGGGGCTTATGGCATCGCTCGCTTTGCCGAGCGCGAGGCCGTGGAGAGCGATGGGCATGCGAGATCGACCTGCGGGGTGCGCGAGCTGCGCGAGCGCCTGTGCGGCGCTCTGTGCGGTGGGCGGCCGCCGCGCGGGGGCCGACGTCGATCGTTTGTTGGTGGCGATCTTTTTGGTGGCGACGGTCGATGCTGGGCGCCGAGGATCGGCGCCATGCGCCGGCGACGACGGGCCACCGCGCGGCAGCGTGCGACCAACACGACACTCGCGCCACACGGCGACATCGCTGATGCTGCTGTTGCTGCTGCGGCCGCCGGCCGCGCCGCGCGGTTCAGCTACGGGGTGCTCGCCAAAGCATGGTGCTGAAAGATCAGCAGTAAAAGGCCCCCGTTAACCTTTATTGCGCCGATTCCTCGCGCGCGCGCGCGAGGCGGAGCCGAGCGACGCGCTCCGCCAGCAGGCCGACCCGCGATCGAGCGACCCGCTGGCGCCGCCTGCTGGCCGCCGTCGCCGATTCCGTTTTAGCTTAATTCGGTTCAGGGCCGGATCCCGTTTTAGCTAAATTGGGTTTGGGGCCGATCCCGTTTTAGCTAAATTGGGTTCGGGGGCGAACGCTGGAGCTCGGGCGGTCGCGGCGAACGCTGATGATGCTGCGGCCGCCGGTGGTGTGCGACAGCACCCCGGTTCAACAACTGCGTTGAGGGGGCTTATGGCATCGCTCGCTTTGCCGAGCGCGAGGCCGTGGAGAGCGATGGGCATGCGAGATCGACCTGCGGGGTGCGCGAGCTGCGCGACGCGCCTGTGCGGCGCTCTGTGCGGCGGTGGGCGGCCGCCGCGCGGCGGCCGACGTCGATCGTTTGTTGGTGGCGATCGTTTGTTGGTGGCGAACGGGCGATGCTGGGGGCGCCGAGGATCGGCGCCGCGCGCCGGCGACGACGGGCCACCGCGCGGCAGCGTGCGACCAACACGACACTCGCCGCCACACGGCGACATCGCTGATGCTGCTGTTGCTGCTGCGGCCGCCGGCCGCGCCGCGCGGTTCAGCTACGGGGTGCTCGCCAAAGCATGGTGCTGAAAGATCAGCAGTAAAGGGCCCCCGTTAACCTTTATTGCGCCGATTCCTCGCGCGCGCGCGAGAGGCGGAGCCGACGACGCGCTCCGCCAGCAGACCGACCCGCGATCAGAGCGACCCGCTGGCGCCGCCTGCTGGCCGCCGTCACCGATTTCGTTTTAGCTAAATTCGGTTCGGGCCATTCCGTTTTAGCTCAATCGGGTTCGGGGCGATTCCGTTTTAGCTAAATTCGGTTCGGGGCGAACGCTGGAGCTCGGGCGGTCGCGGCGAACGCTGATGATGCTGCGGCCGCCGGTGGTGTGCGACAGCACCCCGGTTCAACAACTGCGTTGAGGGGGCTTATGGCATCGCTCGCTTTGCCGAGCGCGAGGCCGTGGAGAGCGATGGGCATGCGAGATCGACCTGCGGGGTGCGCGAGCTGCGCGACGCGCCTGTGCGGCGCTCTGTGCGGCGGTGGGCGGCCGCCGCGCGGCGGCCGACGTCGATCGTTTGTTGGTGGCGATCGTTTGTTGGTGGCGAACGGGCGATGCTGGGGGCGCCGAGGATCGGCGCCGCGCGCCGGCGACGACGGGCCACCGCGCGGCAGCGTGCGACCAACACGACACTCGCCGCCACACGGCGACATCGCTGATGCTGCTGTTGCTGCTTGGCCGCCGGCCGCGCCGCGCGTTCAGCTACGGGGTGCTCGCCAAAGCATGGTGCTGAAAGATCAGTAGCAAAGGGCCCCCGTTAACCTTTATTGCGCCGATTTCCTCGCGCGCGCGCGCGCGAGGCGGAGCCGAGCGACGCGCTCCGCCAGCAGACCGACCCGCGATCAGAGCGACCGCTGGCGCCGCCTGCTGGCCGCCGTCGCCGATTCCGTTTTAGCTAAATTCGGTTCGGGGCCCATTCCGTTTTAGCTAAATTCGGTTTGGGGCCCATTCCGTTTTAGCTAAATTCGGTTTGGGGCGAACGCTGGAGCTCGGGCGGTCGCGGAGAACGCTGATGGTGCTGCGGCCGGCGTGATCTGACAGCACCCGGTGCAACAACTGCGTTGAGGGGGCTTATGGCATCGCCGCTTTGCCGAGCGCGAGGCCGTGGAGAGCGATGGGCATGCGAGATCGACCTGCGGGGTGCGCGAGCTGCGCGACGCGCCTGTGCGGCGCTCTGTGCGGCGGTGGGCGGCCGCCGCGCGGCGGCCGACGTCGATCGTTTGTTGGTGGCGATCGTTTGTTGGTGGCGAACGGGCGATGCTGGGGGCGCCGAGGATCGGCGCCGCGCGCCGGCGACGAGGGCCACCGCGCGGCAGCGTGCGACGAACACGACACTCGCCGCCACACGGCGACATCGCTGATGCTGCTGTTGCTGCTGCGGCCGCCGGCCGCGCCGCGCGGTTCGCTACGGGGTGCTCGCCAAAGCATGGTGCTGAAATATGAGCAGTAAAGGGCCCCCGTTAACCTTTATTGCGCCAATTCCTCGCGCGCGCGCGGAGGCGGAGCCGAGCGACGCGCTCCGCCACCAGACCGACCCGCGATCAGAGCGACCCGCTGGCGCCGCCTGCTGGCCGCCGTCGCCGATTCCGTTTTAGCTAAATTCGGTTCGGGCCGATTCCGTTTTAGCTAAATTCGGTTCGGGGCCGATTCTGTTTTAGCTAAATTGGGTTCGGGCGAACCCTGGAGCTCGGGCGGTCGCGGCGAACGCTGATGATGCTGCGGCCGCCGGTGGTGTGGACAGCACCCCG
>CAWAFZ010000019.1:0-14076 GCA_963781635.1 uncultured Acidobacteriaceae bacterium | reverse complement strand
AAATTATTTTGCACGATGGCGCGTAGCGACGGCCGGTGCAGATGATCGAAATGCGCGTGGGTGACCAGCACCAGGTCGATGGCGGGCAAATCGCGCACGCGAAGCCCGGGCCGCCGCAGGCGCTTCAGCACGAAAAGCCAGCGCGCGAAGTTAGGGTCGATCATTACGCTTTTGCCGCCAATTTGCAGGAAAAAACTGGAGTGACCGATGAATGTAACGCCGAGTTCGCCGTTTGAAACCAGCCGGGGTTTATGGGTCTGGCCGCACAGTGGAGTCACAGCCGAGTGGCGCACCAGTCGCCCGAACTGCGATGCGCGCTTGCGCAGGGCCGGACTGTGAAGCGTGGCTTTAATCATCCAATGCTCTGAGTTATTAGATGAAAGCTGTCGGGTGCAGGCTCTATTTTAGTGCAGTCAAGTTCAGAACGGGCGTCCTTCAAGCGTTCCCGGCGTGACAATTTCGATTCTGCCGCGACCATAAGATTAGAACCATTACATGAAAGCCGCCAACAGAAAATGCGGGCGGCTTCTATGTAGAGAACGAACTAGTCTACTGGCCCGAAGTAGAATTTTTGGTAATCCAGCGCGAGCGCGGGATCTCCCTCTTTCCTTCGTCGTCATAAGTAGAAGTGCATTTCGTGATCCGATTTCACGCCGGCCACTGGCTTATCCGCAGCGCCGCTGAAGTTCGGAGCGCTGCCTGCCGCCAGGAGCGGAGCTTTCGTCGTGTACATGGATTCCTTCAGCGTAGTGCCGCTAGGCGCCTGCGCCGCAGCAAATACTCCGAAGGGATTGCCGTTCACGTACGAAACTCCAATGTAATCGGCGACCATCGGGCCGTCATCGGAGACCGGCAGCCACGATAATCGCATCGGCCCAGCGATTTGCGCACCCGCGGTCCAGGTTGCGCCACCGTCGGAAGACGTCACGAAGCCCACGTCCAACTGGCAGGTCTTCGCCGTGCAATTCGAGACCGGATAGTAGTAGTAGACGATCGTCAAATGAGCGGTGCTGCCTGAAGTCGTGGGATCGATACCGATTCCAGGCAAAAATGATCGATCGTACTGGTCGTAGGATCGATGGGAACGCGTGTCACCGCGCTCCAAGTCTTGCCATCCGAGGATGAGCTCATCACGATGTCGTTCGAAGCGCAGCTCTTGCGGAAGCGGCAGTCGGACCAAACCACGAACACTTTGCCCGCACCATCGATGCTGGCCGAAGGTAGATTGGGATTTCGGATTCCACCTGCGTCGAGGTGGCTATCGATGCTCGCAATAACCTGGCTCGTGGCCCAGCTTGCGCCGCCATTCGTGGAACTGAAAACGTCGATGCCACCGCCCTGAAAAGGCACGATCACCGTGCCATTTGGCTGCACCAGCGGCTCACCGCCCAAGCCGCCCGCGTGATCGGAGGAGGCTAAGCCTTTGCTCCAGGTCTGTCCGCCGTCGCTCGACACGCTCATTAACACGTCGCCGCTTCCGTAGGCCTGATCCCACTCCGTGTAGCAGTTTCCGTAATAAGGACTCGTCGTCGTGTTGTCGCACACGGTCCAATTCTTGTCGTCGAGATGAGTCTTATCAATATTGATGGGATTTCCCCATGTCAATCCGTCGGACGAACGGCTTACCGCGACGTCGCCGATATACTGAGCGCCGCCGCTCAGTCCCACCAGGGGAAGCGTCGAGATCAGCCACTGGCCGTGCTTGGCATCGTAGGCCACCGAAGGATCGGCTGCCGCGCCGTAGGTTCCGCCTTGATAGTTCACCGTGAGGTCCGGAAGGCTGCCATATTTCCAGGTGACGCCGCCGTCGATTGAAGTCGAGAAGCCGACGTCGGCGCTGCCCCATCCGATCGATCCCGGCCGGCGACCTACGTGAAATGCGCTCACGATGGTGTTGCCCCAAGCAAAAGTGTCTGGCTCGACTTCGGTTCTATGATCGCTATCCTTATTGGTGAAGGTGTCTACGCTGATTCTCGCCAGACTTGATTGCGCCCTCGCAGGGGACACGAAGGCCAGCGCAGTGGCAAAAGTCAACATGATCACTAGAGGATCGCAGCAGAAACCGGGCAACTTGTGCTTCATAGTAGGCTTCCTTTTTTCTTCGTAAGCAGAGATAAATATGCAGGGCTGGACAGAAAGATCTGGACGAAGAAGTTGAACTATCCGAAAAATCGGTTCGATTGAGCCGATCACCCGGAACTATAACCCGACAGTTGATCGGCTGTCGAATGTGAAGATTTCTGCATACCGCGGCTTCGGTGTTTGAGAGAGGGCTTCTCGGAACGAGTGCGACGTAACAATTTCATCCCCGGCCCACCTGACTTGCTTGACCTTGATCCTGTGGCTCATATCTAATCCGAAAGGTTCTGCTATCAGAGGAGAAGTTCAGAAATGCGAGTCGCTTTCTTAGGTTTGGGAATCATGGGCCACTCCATGGCCACGAATCTGGTCAAGGCCGGCCACGAAGTAACGGTGTGGAATCGCACTCCCGGCAAATTAGTCGAGGGCGCGGGCATGGCGCCCACTCCGGCCGCAGCGGCGCAGGGCGCCGAAGTCGTCTGGCTATGCGTATCCGATACGGCTGCGGTGGAGAAGGTGCTGTTCGGTCCCGAAGGCGTGGAGCAGTCGCTGGCCGAAGGCTCGATTATCGCCGACTCGAGCACTATCTCTCCTTCTGCCACAGTGCAGTTTGCCGAGCGCGTCCGCGCCCGTGGCGCAAGCTATGTGGATGCTCCCATGACCGGATCGAAGATCGGTGCGGCGAATGCGACGCTGATTTTCATGGTCGGCGGAGAAGATGCGAGCATCGACCGGCTCGGTCCGCTGTTCGCCGCCATGGGCAAGAAAGTTTTTCGCATGGGCCAAAACGGCAAAGGCCAGGCCACCAAGTTGGTCATGAATCTGCAAATCGCACTCATCTTCGAGGGCTTTGCCGAAGCGCTTACGCTGGCCACAAAACTCGGCGTGGATCCACAGCAACTGCTGGCTCTGATCGACTCAACCATGATCCGCTCTGGCGTTGTCGAATACAAAGCGCCGTTCGTGCTGCGCCGCGACTTCACACCGAATTTTCCCTTGCGCCTGATGCACAAAGACATCCGCCTCGCGCTGGCCGCCGCAAAAGAAGCGCGCGTGAAGTTGCCCGCGCTCGAAACTGTAGAGGAAATTTACGAGATGGCTACCGAAGATGGCCACCAGGATCTCGACTACGCCGCTACTCTGACGTTGCTTGAAAAGTGGGCCGGAGTTCAGGTAAAAGGCGAGGCTGCGTGAGGAGCTCTTCAATATCATTTGGGAAAGTATGTGGCGACAGCCGCCTCGGCTGCTGAGCCCGGCTGCCAGCACCTAGTAAGCCAGCAAAATCCGCAGGTCGCGCACGTTGTTCCCCGTGGGCCCGGTCTCAATGGCATCGCCTAGCGCGCGAAAAAATGGATAAGCGTCGAACTTCTCCAGCGCAGCGCGGACACCAAGTCCGGCAGCCAGCGCGCGCTTGATGGTAGCGCCATCTACTACCGCTCCCGTGGCCGGGCTATTTCCATCCACGCCGTCAGTGCCAGCGCTGAGCACGGTAATATTCTCTCCCGCAATCTTCTCAGCGCACGCCAGAGCAAATTGCTGGTTGCGGCCGCCCACCCCGCCGTTCGTCACTTTCACCGTAACCTCACCGCCGGAAATCAGGCACACGCGCTCGCATTGTTTTCTAAGCTCTCGCAACTTCTGCAACAAATAATCCGCGGCAGGCGCGTAGTCCCAGTCATCGCATGAGTTATCCACATGCACCGCGAAACCCGCTCGTTCTGCGGCAGTGCCGGCCTGCTCAACCGCTGTCTGGTTCGAGAGAATCGTCCACCAGCGCGAACGATGGAACACGGGATCGTCAGACTTCGGCGTCTCCTCGAGCGCGTGCCGCTCAAAAAGCTCGCGAGTGGAATGGGGAAGCTGTGGCAACAAGGCATGCTTTTCCGCTATGCGATAACAATCTTCCACGGAAGTGGAGTCGGGCATCGTAGGACCGGAAGCAAGAGCGTCGGGAGTTTTGTCCGGCACATCGGAAACCAGCAGCGAAACTTGTTGCGCCGGAAACGCCGCCTGTGCCAGCCGTCCGCCCTTCACTGCCGAAAGATGTTTCCGGATCGCGTTGATTTCAGCGATGGGCGCGCCGGAATGCACTAGAGCCCGATAGGTCCCGATCAAATCGTCCAGCGAGATTTCATCATCGATGGGCTTTTCGACGATGGAGGAACCTCCGCCGCTGAGCATAAAAATGATCAGCGAGGCCGCATTCTGTGAGCCCAGCATCTTTCGGATGGCGTTGGCCGCATGCACGGATTCGGCATTGGGCATGGGGTGCCCGCCGCCAAAATAACGGAAGCCGCGCACCTGACTCGGCGGATCAACTGGGCAGGCCACAATGCCATCCAACGATGCCTCGCCTAGTTGCTGCGCCAGGGCTTGCGCCATCGTATGCCCGGCCTTGCCGATGGAAATCACTCGCACGCTCGAATACGCCTGCAAATCGTAAAGGTCTTCGCAGATGCGCACAACACCGCGCTCGCAATGCACGTGCCGCAGAAAGGCACTGGCAATCGAAGACTCATCCAGCGCGTGGCGAAATATCTCTCGAGCAGTGCCGCGCATCTGCCGGAATCGCGTTTCGCGATCTGCCTCGACGGTCATCGCAGGATTATATAGACGAGCCTTCAGGCATACGCTGTCCACCCTAAGAAAAACTAAGACTAACCAGTTCAGCTTATAAAGAAAGGTTGGAGCGAACGCACCTAGCTAATAGCTGGCGGCTCGGGGCTGAGAGCTTCTTTCACCCAGGCTTCAATCGTCTCCCGCAACTCGCGCAGCCGGCCTTCAAAAAAATGATCCGCACCTTCAATTAAAATCAGTTTCTTCGGCTGTGGAAGGGCTTGCACCATAGCCTCCAGCTCCGCTCGCGGACCGAAGGGATCGCGCGCGCCGCTGACAAACAATTTTGGTTTGAGACAATCGTTCAGAAATTCGAACGTGTAGGCGCGCGGCGCATCCGTCTCACTCACCACAGGAACCACGGGCGTTCCCAATCCAATCAGCGCCTTCACCCGCGCATCCGAACAGGCGGCTCGCATCCCTACGGCGGCGCCAAAAGAGAAACCGGAGAGAATCAGCGGCAGATGAAGCTCACCATCCATCCAGTTGAGCGCGGCGCGCACGTCGTCAAGTTCTCCGTTGCCGTTATCGTGCTCGCCATGGCTCAGTCCTGCGCCGCGGAAGTTGAAGCGCAGCACGGGAAACCCAAAACTGTTCAGCGCCTTCATGGTATGGAAAACAACTTTGTTGTGCAGCGTCCCACCGAACAGTGGATGAGGGTGACAAACCACCGCCGCATAAGACGCGCTCCCCGCGCCAGCATTCAGCAACGCTTCGAGGCGCCCCGCGGAACCTTCGAGAAAGAGCGATTTGATGGTCGAATTGTGTGCGGTCACGTGAATCAGATTACACGGATCGGCAGGCCACATGATCGGGCATTTAGCGTTACAAAAACGGCTTAGTCTGTATCCTGCTGCCATGGACGCTATCACGCTCACTCGTCAACTCGTCGACATCGAATCCATCTCCGGCAACGAGGCTGCCGTCGGCAACTATCTCTATGGAGAGCTTTGCCGAATCGGCTACCAGTCCCGGCGCATTCCGGTGGAAGGCGACCGCTTCAACGTCTACGCGACATCACCGGAGCAATCGCATCCTGAAATCGTTTTTTCCACGCACATGGATACTGTGCCTCCATTCATTGCTTCATCCGAAGATACGGAACGGATTTATGGCCGCGGCTCGTGCGATGCCAAGGGCATTATCGCAGCACAATTTGCAGCTTCAGAACGCCTGCGCGGGGAAGGAATGTATGTCGGATTGCTGTTTCTGGTGGGAGAAGAGCGCGACAGCCTGGGCGCGAAAGTCGCAAACGAATACGCTGTGAGCAATCTTGAGCAGCGTTGCAAGTATTTAGTCAACGGCGAACCCACCGAGAACCGCATCGCGCTGGCCTCGAAGGGGACGCTGCGCGCGGAAGTGACCGCTTCCGGCCGCATGGCGCATTCGGCTTATCCTGAACTCGGCGACTCTGCGATCGACAAGTTGATTGCAGCTCTCGCGCGTTTGCGCGCGATGCCGCTGCCCTCCGATCCGGAAATTGGTCCGTGCACGCTGAACATTGGATTGATAGAAGGAGGGCGCGCTCCGAACGTGATCCCCGATCACGCTCATGCGGATTTGCTCTATCGTCTCGTAGGTCCAACGCAAGGTTTGCGGCGGCAGATTCTCGAAACTGCTGGCAATCAAGTGAAAGTGAAATTTCCGCTGGAGCTGCCTTTCTTACGCCTGCGCACCGTGGCGGGCTTGCCGACAATGATCGCCGCATTCACCACCGATATCCCGTCTCTGACGAAGTGGGGTGAACCGTTGCTGGTCGGGCCGGGATCGATTCACGTGGCCCACACCGACGGCGAGTTCATCGAGAAAAAACAACTGGCCGAGGCGATTGATTTGTACTGCAAGATCGCGAAGGAACTGGTTTGAAATCGGAGAGAAGAAGTCAGGACCACAGAAGCTCGATTTCGACCCGCTTATCAAACCGCTAATCTGGTTGAATCGGTTCAGTATGGAAAGCATCAGTGAAGCCGCTGCGTTTACGCTTAGCTTCACGAAGACATTATGGCGAGGAGCTTCCTTCAACACCAGTTACCTTGGAATAGCAGAACGATTAGACTGACTCCATGACCACCACGACCCTCAACTCCCTTTCCCGTGCATCTTCGGCTTACTTGCGCTCCGCGATGCATCAGCCTATTCAGTGGCTCGAGTGGGGTGAGGAAGCGTTTGCTTCTGCGCGGCGCGAGAACAAGCCGATGCTGCTCGACATCGGCGCGGTGTGGTGCCACTGGTGCCATGTGATGGACCGCGAGTCTTACGACGATGCTGAAGTTGCCGCCATCGTGAACGAACACTTCATTGCGGTGAAAGTGGATCGCGACGAGCGCCCTGATATCGATAGCCGGTATCAGGCTGCGGTTAGCGCGGTCAGCGGGCAGGGAGGGTGGCCGCTTACTGCTTTTCTCACTCCCGATGGCAAGCCGTTTTATGGCGGCACGTATTTTCCGCCGACCGACGGCTACGGGCGTCCCAGCTTCAAACGCGTGCTGCTCAGCATTGCGAATGCGTACAAAGAAAAAAACGGCGATGTGGTGGAGCAGGCGCAGATGGTTGAGCGCGCGATCGCGCAGGCGGAGTCGTCTGCCGGGCGCAGCGGTCGCGTTTCCGCAGCAATCATTGCCGCGATTCAGAAGTCTGCTATCGGCATGTTTGACGCGCGGAATGGCGGCTTTGGGCAGGCGCCGAAATTCCCACATCCGTCGGCGCTAGATTTGTTGATCGAACAGTATGCGAGAGTGAGAATTCCCATTTCTCGTACCAAGGACGCGCGAGAAATGGGGCACCCAGATCCTGATCTTCCCGGAGACGATGAACTTCGCAATGTGATCGTCACTACTCTCGAGCACATGGCGAACGGGGGAGTGTACGACCAGCTCGCTGGCGGTTTTCACCGTTATTCCGTGGACGAACGCTGGATAGTGCCCCACTTCGAGAAGATGTGCTACGACAATTCCGAACTGCTCAAGAATTATGTACACGCCTATCAGGTGACGGGCTCGGAATTTTTCGCCGGTGTGGCGCGCGACATTATCCGCTGGATGGACGAATGGTTGAGCGATCGAGAGTGTGGCGGATTTTACGCTTCGCAGGATGCCGATATTTCTATGGACGACGATGGCGACTATTTCACCTGGACTCTGCAAGAGACCCGCGCCGTGCTGACGGAAGAAGAAGCGAAAATTGCGGCGCTGCGTTACGACATCAACGAAGTGGGCGAGATGCATCACAATCCGGCGAAGAACGTGCTTTATGTCCGCGCCCCGGTGGAAGAGATCGCAAAAAGAATGACCCTCAGCATTGAGCGCGTGCAGGAGTTGCTCGCATCGGCGAAGAAAAAAATGTATGCCGCGCGATTGCAGCGGCCCACGCCTTACGTCGACAAGACGGTGTATGTCGGTTGGAACAGCATGTGCGTGAGCGCGTATCTGGAAGCGGCGCGGGTGCTTGGGCTAGACGAGGCTCGGCACTTTGCTTTGCGGTCGCTGGACCGCATTCTGGCTGAGGCATGGAACCAGCATGTCGATGGACCCAATTCTGCGGGCGAGTCGCCAGCGGCCACACATCCCCAACTGCTGCATGTCGTTGCATACTCCGATCCTAAGGCTGAGCATCGCGAAGTACCTGGGATGCTCGAGGACTATGCCGCCACTGCTCTGGCCTGCCTTGACGCCTATGAAGCTACGGCCGCGCTTTGCTATTTCAAGTTTGCGCAGGCGATCGTCGATACGATGATCGCCAAGTTCTTCGATGCGGTCTCGGGAGGATTCTTCGACGCGGAACCGCCTGCGGATGGCAGGAGCCTCGGCGTGCTCTCGACGCGCCGCAAGCCGTTGCAGGATTCGCCCACGCCGGCGGGCAATCCTATGGCGGCGATTGCGCTGCTGCGGCTGCACCACTACACCGGCGATGCGGCGTATCGCGATAAGGCGGAAGAAACATTGGAAGCTTTTGCAGGCACGGCTGAGCAGTATGGAATTTTTGCCGCGACCTATGGGATCGCCGTCGTCCATCTTCTGGAGAGTCCAGTTCAGATTGTCGTGATCGAAGAAACCGAATCGGACGAGTCTGCCAACCTTCTAGCCAGAACCGCAGCCGCACCGTTCTTTTTCAACAAGAGCATGCTGCGACTGAAGGCGAGTCAGGCCGTGGCGGAAAATTTGCCGCGCCTGCTTGCGGCCACCATCCCAAATCTGCCGCAATTGGCCTCCGGCAAGTCGTTCGCGGTTCTATGTTCCGGTTCCGCGTGCCACCCTCCGATCGACGAAGCTGACGAGTTGCAGCGCGCCTTGCATTCCGTACTACAGAGATCTTCTTAACATCGGTCTGCTTCATCTCGGCTCATTCGGGGTGTAGCGACGAACGCTGGTTCTTCTTGACGTCCAGGAAAGCCGGGTTCCTCGCTTCGCGAGGAATGAAAAAAATTTAAAAATTCAGGGAAAAAACGGGGCTGACGGTTTATGTATGAAGATCCGTCAGCCCTAAGATAGCGAGCCCTGTGTTCGGCCCAAGTTACAAGTTACTAGCGGTTACTTTCGTGACCTTGCGGCCACAATAGTCATCCGGTTAACTGCTATTTCACCATTGGCGCAGCCGGAATGATGATGCATTTTTCATTCAGCTGCTGTTGAGGTGGGCACAGTGGAATTGGACCCCCGTCCGGGGCGGGAACCTGCGGAACGGCGGCCGTTACAAATGTGCCCACTAGTCCAAACATCAGGATCGAAGTCCTGACAACGTTCTTCATGGGTTTTCTCCTGCCGCGACTTAGACAGCAAGAAACGTTGTCGCAGGCGCGGTGGAGAATTATAAAGCACAGGTCAAGCCCGGCCAGCCGGCAGCGGCGCATTGGGGCCGAGGCCCGCTTTCTTAACCCGGAACCCCGCTCCGCAACCTTTCAGCGAAGCTTGCGCGTACGCGACTTATAATCAATCACTTACGACGATTTCACAAACTTGCACCTGCAGCGTTGCGGGGCATTGTACCTTTTGACGATCAGGGAAAGCTTCGTGTTACGAAATCCGGAATTTTGACCGGGAATGAACCAAAGCGCCCGCGATGAACTGTGCCCGTTCGGGCTTATTTCTTCGATCCGGCCCGCGCCGAGAAGCCAGTAAGAGCCATGCCGCTAACAAGAGCTGAGGAATTTGAAGCACCGGTGCCCGCAGTTTCGGGCTGAGCCGTGCTTGCTTGGGTTCGCGAAAGAGCCCGATCCACCATACCCTCGAACATCGGAATCAGGGAATCGGCGGGCACAGGGTGATGAATGTCGGTGAGGCTTTGCTCCCAGCGCTGCGGACGTAAGGTGTTCGTTCCGGAGTGGCTTGCCGGCATCTTCGCCAGAGTGTAACCCAGCCAGATCAGCAAGGTGCAGTTGTATACCGCCATATCGAGAAGGTTGATTGGAACCGAGCCCAAGTGCTGACCAACCCAGGAGGCAATCACTGCTAGTTCAACCGCGGCGAAGGTTCCAAAGCCCAAGGCGATGCCAAAGCTCTGTTGCCTACGGCTGACTCCCAGGTAGTGAGCAAAGAAAAGCAGGAAAAGCACCATCCCGACCTGCATAATGCGCACGCAACGCTGCGCGGTAAGAATAGCCTGCACCCAGGGTAAGGTCTGCGACGAGTTGGTGGAAAGCGACACCACTCCGGCAACCAGCAGCATCACCAGACCTGCCCAGCGAAACAGAACTGTGCCCAAATCGCGCAACGTGTGGAAAGGCCGGAAGACGTCCAGAAATGCTTCGTGGATCACCTTGAAGCCCAAAAACACGCTAATAGCAGTGCTGATCCAGGAAAGATAAAAGAACACGGAATAGTTGTGGCGAACGGGAAAGATCAACGCAAATGCCAGGATCTGAGTGACCACGTAAGCGAAGAAGAATCGGAATTGGCGGTGTTGGCCGCGGCGGACCATCAGTACGGCGATCGCGGCTTGCAAAAACGGCTGCGTCAGCCAGAGAGCGTAAAAAACGGTGGTCATTTTGTCGCTCATCGAAACTATTCCCTCGGCTGAGAAAAGTTCTACCTCTAGAGAGCACCTCGCTGCTGACGCGAGATAGAACAGTCACCGTTATTAGAGAAGTTAATCCTTTTGTCCCAAGGGTTCAATGCACCCAGGTAATCGATGGTAACGTTACTTTTGGGCTATAAGGCAGGACCGAGTACCCAGTACCTAGCGAGAGCTAGGCCGCTGGTCGTAATTTTACTGGGTACTCGGTACCAGGTACTCGCTACTGCTTTATGCGTCCGGGACGGAGTGGATGTAGGCGCGCATCATGCGGACTTCGTCATCCTTCTCGTCCAAGTCGTGCAGCAGGATGTCGCGCAGCGAGACGATTCCTACCAACTGCCCTTCAATGCAGACCGGCAGGTGCCGGAAGCCATTGCGCCGCATCAATGTCATGCAGCTTGCGACTTCCTCGTCGGTGCTGACGGAGATCGGGTCGTCGGTCATGACCTCCGCCAGGCAGGTGCTGCGAGGATCGAGGCCCTCGGCTACGACTCGTTTCATCAGATCGCGTTCAGAGAAAATTCCTACCAGTTTGCCGTTGTTCAGCACAGGCACGGCGCCAATATTGTGCTGCACCATGGTGCGTACGGTTTCGAGCACGGTGTGGCCCATTTCCGCCTGGTGGATCTCCTGTTGCTTGATCAAATCACAGATACGCATTTTGGTCCTCCCTCGAACTCTGAGTTTTCGCAGTCCAAAAGCTGTACCGGGGCGCGAGTATATGCCGAAATCAGATGCAGGGGAAGACCAAAAGTGTAGGGCGACCTAAATTTGATGGCGGAACGCCATTATGGGAAGCAAGCACACGAGGAACACAAAGTAGGCCGAATCATGCCAAGTTGCAGGCACGCTTGCGCGCGGCCGCGCCGTCAGCACAATGCTGTATTCGCCGTTGTTGCCCAGATTTACTTCTTGCAGAATGTCTCGCTCGGGACCATCCTGCCGCTCCAGTCTCGGTTGAGGCCGCGGCTCGATCACCGCCAGTCGTGCCAGGAACTCGTGAATATCCTCGCTTCGGCTACCCTCACTCAACACAAATGAAACTTCAGCCTCTTGCGACGAGTAATGCCACGCCAGCGAGGCCGCCAGATTCACTGCCCGTTCGTATGCCTCATCCGAAATCAGCCCAGCCGGAGGATTGTCGAAGACAATGCGGAGTTTGCGCTGATCCTCGCGATTGAACTCGCGCACTTTCAGAGACCTGGACTTGGCCGTGGCTTTCCAATCTACATGCCGCGCCGAATCTTCCGGCATGTATTCGCGAATGCGGCGCAGGTCGGAGCCGCGGCCGCGCACAAAGCTCTCCCACTCCCCCCGAATCACAGGAAGAATGTCGAACGCCTCGTTCGGCGGCTCGACGGGAGGATAGACTAAGATTTCCCGCTGCAGCGCGACATTCCGTCTTTTCGTAAGAAAAGCAAAGGGAAAGCCCGTCGCCACGCCGAAACTCGATTCGCAATAGCGCCCGCGCCGGTGGAAGCGAAGATCCAAATCCGCTGTTAGAGTTGCCCGCGGCGGCAGATATGGAAAGTGAACCATCCCCTCGAAGATTCCCGGCGCCGTCGCATTTCCGTTGACTCTCATCACGCGCCAGTCGCGCACGCGGAACCACTGATCCCCGGGCGCACGGTTCGAGGGAAACGCAAAGGTGGTAGGTTCCCAGCGCCAACGCTTGCCGCCCATCTTTTTTCCCGAGCGGGCTGGAACTACACGAATGGAAAACGAGGGCAGCAGCCGCCGTGAATTGCGCAGAATAATTCTTCCTGCGACCGGCCGCCCGGCAAAAACGTGCTCTGGTAGTCGTACCTCGAGCTCCAGCCCGCGCAACACTTGTGCTGAAACGACTCCTGATACCAGCATCGCTGCCAGCATGGCGGCCACCACGATATAGAGCAGGTTATTGCCGGTGTTCAGCGCCGCGATGCCGATCACCAGCGTGACCAGCACGTAAACGACGCCCACTCTTGTGACTTCGTAGTCGAAGCTCTGGCGAAAGCGTTCCACCGCCGCGCGCCTCGCCAGATAGGGTACCGTGACCAAACCCACCCAGGCCGCAAGCAAGAGTGCAACGGACGCGAGAATCACCGAAGAGAGAAGATTGCCCGCCTCGCGCGAGGCCGTCGAAAACAAAGCCGCTCCGAAGGCCAAGCCTAATCCAACCAGGGCCAGGAGGAATCGCACCCACACTTCTACCGCCGGCCGCCACCAACCACCGCCGCTCGCGGCCGAGCTCGACTTAACAGAATGGGCATAAGCGGATGTCACTGCTCGGAGCCTAACATCGCACTAAGGAACGAGCAATCGTCATCGGCTTGCGGCGGAAGCCTTCGTAACCATTTGGCCTCGTCATTCCTGATTCACCTCTTTTGTGGTTAATCTTCTGCCTCATTCCGCGAGTCCACTCCCCCAACCTCGGTGATCGATCCACGTGCGTGATCAACCTTTTGGAAAACTCCAAGCAACTCGAAAAGTACACTGGCTTAGCCATGATTTTGGAATCGTTGTCGGCCTCGGCCCGAAGTTGGTCAAACATGTGTTCTGCATGTACATGAATATCGTGTTACACTGATTTCGTGTCTAACCGCCTCCGCAACGTAACCGTGACCCTCGAAGAAGATGTCGCCCAATGGGCTCGCATCGAGGCAGCCAAGCGTGACACCAGCGTCTCCCGCCTGCTGGGGGAACTCCTTAAAGAGCGCATGGCGACCCAGGACGTCTATGAGAAGGCCAAGCGACGCGCTCTAAGACGCAAGCCCTTTCTTCGTAGCAACGGTCGCTACCTGACGCGCGAGGAGTCGCATGGCCGCTCCAACCTTCGCTGATTCGCGACGATTCACTTCTCACAGCGCCGATGCTCTCGTTTTCGTGGATACCAACGTATTCCTTTACGCCCTGGACGAAGCCGCCGCTGAGAAGCAACACGCCGCTCAGAATTGGCGCGACGAACTGTGGCGAAGCCGCCGGGGCCGCATCAGCTTTCAGGTGCTCGGCGAGTTCTATGTGAATGCAACTCGGATCCGACCCGCAGCCCGTAACGAGGCCCGTGCCGAAGTTAGGGATCTGCTGGCGTGGAATCCCGTAATAACCGACGCTGCCCTGCTCGAGCGCGGATGGAAGTTCCAGGATCGCTACCAGCTCTCCTATTGGGACGCCTTGATCGCCGCGGCAGCCCAAACCTCCTCTTGCCGCTACTTGCTAACCGAGGATTTTCAAACCGGGCAGAAGTTGGATGAAATCGAGGTGGTTAATCCGTTCCTCAACGGACCGGAGTCGATCTAGCTGCATATTTGCTTTGAAGTTGTCTCTACCGCCCATACGCCGCGCTAGCGGCCAGCGGCTTACGGTGGAATGTGTACCCATCGAAGGTTTCAG
>CAWAFZ010000018.1:0-63237 GCA_963781635.1 uncultured Acidobacteriaceae bacterium | reverse complement strand
CGAACGGCGCCTCGCCGCATTCCTTGAGCTGCTTGTCGACATTGATCTTGATCTTGTGCAGCGGCACGTGGCCGGGGCCTTCGATCATCACCTGGCAGCCCTTGGTCCAGGCGACTTTGGTAAGCTCGCCGAGGGTCTCCAGCTCGGCGAATTGCGCGCGGTCGTTGGCGTCGCGGATCGAGCCGGGGCGCAGGCCGTCGCCGAGCGAGAACGAGACATCGTATTTGCGCATCAGGTCGCAGATCTCGTCGAAGCGCTCGTAGAGGAAGCTTTCCTTGTGATGCGCCAGGCACCACTTGGCCATGATCGAGCCGCCGCGCGAGACGATGCCGGTGACGCGGTTGGCGGTGAGATGGATGTAGCCGAGCCGCACGCCGGCATGGATGGTGAAATAATCGACGCCCTGCTCGCACTGCTCGATCAGCGTGTCCTTGTAGCACTCCCAGTCGAGCTTGACCGGGTCGCCATTGACCTTCTCCAGCGCCTGGTAGATCGGCACGGTGCCGATCGGCACCGGCGAATTGCGGATGATCCATTCGCGGGTGTTGTGGATGTTGCGGCCGGTGGAGAGGTCCATCACCGTGTCGGCGCCCCAGCGGATCGCCCACACCATCTTCTCCACTTCCTCCTCCACCGAGGAGGTGACGGCGGAGTTGCCGATATTGGCGTTGATCTTGGTGAGGAAGTTCCGGCCGATGATCATCGGCTCGAGCTCGGCGTGATTGATGTTGGAGGGAATGATGGCGCGGCCGCGCGCGACTTCGTCGCGCACGAATTCCGGCGTGATGAAGAGCGGCACCGAGGCGCCGAAGCTTTCGCCGTCGTCATGCGCGGCCTGCGCGCGTTCGAGCATCTTCTTGCGGCCGAGATTCTCGCGCTCGGCGACGTAGATCATTTCCTTGGTGATGACGCCGCGCGCGCCCATTCCAGTTGGGTGACGGGCTTGCCGGCGAGCGCGCGCAGCGGGCTCGGCATGTTGGGGAAATTGCGGGCGAGATGCTTGCCGGTGACATTGCCGTTGTCGACCGGCTGGATCGGCCGGCCGTCATAGTCCTCGACGCCGCCGCGCTCCTTCACCCATTCGGCGCGCGCGCGCGCCAGGCCCTTCTCCACGTCGATCGTGGCGTCGGGGTCGGTATAGGGCGCCGGATGGATCGTAGACCGGCACCGGCGGCTCGCCGGAACGAGGCGTCGAGCGCAATCTCGCGCAGCGGCACTTTCAGATCGGGCGCCGCGTCGGGCGCGCGAATAGATTTTGCGCGAGCCGGCGATCGGGCCGGTCGTGACCTTCGGCGTGGCGAGATCGGATTCGGCGAGAGCTTGTTCATGCGATGCTCCTTGATGTCGCTCTTGAGCACACCCTCAATCACCTTACCTGAATTACCTTCGTGCAATGCAAATCCATGATGAAAAGTGCGGGTGGAGCGTCGTCATATATTATTGATGGTTGCGCCAAAACTTGTCGGGCCGGGGTCCCCGTAATATTCTTTCGGGTGGGAACCTGAGAAGGACTCTTGCAAAGAATGAGCACGACAAAATGAGCAAAGCAGTCAGTGTCTTCGGGTTAGGATATGTAGGCTCGGTAACTGCCGCTTGCCTGGCGGCCAAAGGGCATTCCGTCACCGGCGTCGACCTGAACGCTTCCAAGGTGGAACTGCTGAATGCAGGTCGCAGCCCCATCGTGGAGCTGGGCATGAACGCACTGGTTGAAGAGGCGCACCAGGCTTCACTCTTGTCTGCAACCACGGATTCTTTCGCCGCCGTCATGCAGACCGAAATATCTTTTCTCTGCGTCGGAACTCCCAGCCTCCGAAGCGGGAAGCTCGATCTCGGCCATGTCGAACCCGTGTGCCGCGAAATTGGCCAGGTCTTGAAGCGTAAGTCCACCTTTCATCTTGTGGTTCTCCGCAGCACGGTGCTGCCGGGCACCGCCGAAAACATAGTCATACCAGCTCTTGAAGAAGCCAGCGGCAAGCGCCTGGGAAAAGATTTTGGTGTCTGCGTCAATCCGGAGTTCATGCGGGAGGGCACGGCCGTCGCCGATTTTATGCAGCCGGCCATGACCATTATTGGCGCCGTCGATGCTGCCCACGCCGCTGGCCTGCGCGAACTCTATGCCTGGGCTCCGGGCCGAATCTTCGAGACGACTTTTCGTTCGGCGGAGATGGTGAAGTATATCTGCAACACATGGCACGCTTTGAAAGTGGCTTTCGCGAACGAGGTAGGCACGCTAGCCAAAGCGCTCAATGTAGACGCCGAGGATGTCACCGAGATCTTCACCGCGGACGATAAACTAAATATTTCAGCCCGCTATCTGAAGCCGGGCTTCGCCTTCGGCGGTTCCTGCCTGCCGAAGGACGTGCGTGCCCTCAGCTATCGGGCCAAAGAACTCGATCTGAAATTACCACTCTTCGAATCGATTATGCCCAGCAACGACGAACACCTGCGCCGTGCCATCGAAATTGTGCTTGAGAGCGGCAAAAAAAATGTGGCAATTCTCGGATTGAGCTTTAAAGCGGCAACGGACGATCTGCGCGAGAGTCCGCAGGTGCAACTGGTCAAACATTTGCTCGGAGAAGGCTATAACTTAAAGATTTGGGACGAAAATGTATCGCTGGGCCGGCTGATCGGCTCCAATCGCGATTACATTGAAGGCACGATTCCGCATATCGGCTCGCTGCTCGAAAGCGATCTCGGAGAGATTCTTCGCAATGCAGACGTCGTGGTGATCGGCACTCGCGGAATCGCCCGGCATGTGCTGCAAGCGCAACTGCGCCCCGATCACGTCGTGGTGGACCTGGTAAATTTGGAGAAAAATCGGCGCCCTGACGTCAGCAACTACCAAGGTATTTGCTGGTAGCGATGTGCGAGTCCTCTGGGTCAAGGCGGGCAAATTGCTGCCGGTAGATACTGGCGGCAAGATCCGCTCCTACAACATTCTCCGCCACCTTGACCGCAACAATGAAGTCACCCTGCTCTCTTACTACGGAGGGAAAAGAGACGTTGATTACGAAGCCGAACTTCGGCACGAATTTCCGCAGGCACAAATCATTTGGACGGCCACTCTCGATGGCAACGCACTCGCGCAGGCTTTCGACTACCTTCGGCGATTGTTTCACGCGGCGCCATTCGCGGTGAGCAAGTTCACTCATCCTCTGGTCCAGCGGGCGCTCACGTCCAGTCTCAGCGCAAAACGATTCGACGTGACGATCTGCGACTTTCTTTCGGCGTCCTCGAATTTTCCAGATGTCTTAAACACCCCCACGGTGCTTTTCCAGCACAATCTGGAAACCGCACTTTGGCGGCGCATGGCCGCGACCGAATCGAATCCTGCCAAGCGCGTCGCGTATCGTATCGAAGCCGCCAAGATGGCTGGTTATGAGCAGCGCGCACTAGCCAAATTTCACCATGTCATCGCAGTCTCTGAAAACGACCGTCGCGAAATGTTGCGTATAGCTCCCAGCTGTTCGATTTCCGTGGTTCCGACCGGAGTCGATCTTCAGAAGTATGCGGCGGCGCCGCCATCCGCAGCCAATCCGCCGCGCCTCGTCTTCACCGGTTCGATGGATTGGGAGCCAAACCTGGACGCAGTGACTTATTTTTGCAAGGACATTTTTCCCGCAGTTCTCGGCGAATTCTCTTCTGCACTTTTTCAAATCGTCGGCCGCAACCCGCATTCACGTGTGAAGCAGTTAGCTTCTGAACATGTTCACGTTACGGGCACTGTGCCTTCGGTCGCCGAATATCTGCGTGATGCCACCCTAGTGGTTGTGCCCTTGCGCATCGGCGGAGGGACTCGGCTGAAGATATTTGAAGCGATGGCCATGGGGAAAGCGGTCATCTCCACTTCGATCGGGGCTGAAGGTCTGGACGTGCGGAGCGGCCGCGATCTCGTCCTGGCGGATGACGCCGCTGGGTTCGGGGAAGCAATCCTCACCCTCTTAAGAGACGCCGAGCTTCGCCATCAGTACGAGCACGCGGCGGCCAAACTTGCTGCGCAATACGACTGGTCGAAGATCGCCTCGCATTTTTCGGATGTGTTAGTCCGAGTTGTGGAGGCGGCATCCCCCGACGCGCAAAGTAGCACGCTCAGCTTGCGCCGAGATGAAGCGCGCAGGCAGCCGCCGCAAGCGGGCATGCCCGGGCAACCATGAATGTTCTGGTGCTGGATGGAAATCAAAACCAGGCTGTCGCCAGCGTGCGCTCTCTGGCCCGTGCGGGCCACACCGTCTATGCCGGCGAAGCCGCACCGTGGTCGAAAGCAGGCTGGTCGCGCGCCAGTTCTGGCTGCTTCCGTTATCCCGCTCCTCAGGGGCGGGTGGAGGATTTCATCGGCGCCATTTCCGGCTTCGTGCGCAAGCATCCAGGAACTCTGCTTCTTCCCATGACCGAGGCTACGACCTTGCCGGTATCGAGCTACCGTGATTCCCTCATTTCTGCTGGAGCACGCCTGGTCTTGCCCGATCACACAGATTTGCTTCGCGCCTTCGATAAAGAAGAGACCACGCGTCTGGCCGCTTCGCTGGGTGTCCGCGTTCCTCAAACTGCAACCATCATAAGCCCGGAACAGGCGAGAGACTTGGCTCGCTCCATCGGTTATCCTGTTGTGTTGAAACCGCGCGCCTCGGAAGAACTCACGATCGCGGGCAAGATCCGCACTGGGGGCCGCCCTCGCTACGCCAGCAATCGAACGCAGTTCGAAGCGGCTTATGAAGACATCCGAGCGCGCTCGTCCGCTGTATTGGTGCAAGAGTACGTTGCGGGAGAGGGAACCGGATACTTCGCGCTTCTCCATCACGGAGAAGTGCGAGCTGAGTTTGCACATCGCCGCATTCGCGATGCGCATCCTACCGGCTCGGGAAGTGCGGTGCGCATCAGCATTGAGCCTGACCCCGAGATTCGGCAATACTCTTTGAAGATTTTATCAGCGCTGCGCTGGCATGGAGTTGCGATGGTGGAATATCGGAAGCACGCAGGATCGCCGCCGGTCTTCATGGAGGTAAATGGACGCTTCTGGCATTCCCTCGCGCTCGCGTGCCACGCTGGCGCGGATTTTCCCGCGCTGTTGGCGCGCATGGTGGAGCACGGGGACTTTGAACCCACTGTTGGATATCGCCTTGGCGTCCGCTGCCGCTGGCTGCTCGGCGATGCTCGTCATCTGGTAGAAGTTTGGCAAGGACCGCCTGCGGGCTATCCAGATCCGTATCCAGGCCGCGTGAGAACTTTGCTGGAGGTGCTAGCTCCTGTTCCGGGCACTTACCACGATTTGTTTCAATGGAGTGATCCGCTCCCCGAACTCGGCGACTGGATCAATCTTCTGACCCGTCTCTGGAATGCAGGTGCGCACTAGAAGCCATGCTGAAAGGCGTGATGCACATTCACAGCACCTACTCGGATGGTGAGTTCACGCTTAGCGAACTCCGCGAGATTCTTCTTGCCGAGAATTGTGCATTCGTGTGCATGACCGATCACGCCGAATATTTCGATCAGGAATCCGTGCGGCGTTACATTGCGGAATGCGAATCGCTGTCTGATGCGACGCTCCGCATGGTGCCGGGTCTTGAGTACCGTTGCGACCGGGATATGCACATCCTCGGCTATCACGCAACCCAGCTTTTTAATGGAACGAACCCACAGGAAGTAATTCGGCACATTGATGCGCAGGCGGCCATCTCAGTGATTGCGCATCCCAAGAATGACTTTTTCGAATGGATCGAAGGATTTTCCTCTCTGCCGCAGGGAATTGAAACCTGGAATTCCAAATACGACGGTCAGTACGCGCCGCGGCCTGGTACGTTCGCCTTACTGCAGCGACTGAAACAGCGAGCGCCGGCGATGCATGCGTTCTACGGACTCGACCTGCATTGGAAAAAACAGTTTCGCAATTTTTTCATCGAGATCGACTGCGATTCGAACGGAAACGACGCAATCATCTCCGCATTAGGAGCGGGAAATTATGCAGCTCGCAAAGAGAATCTGCGGCTGCCCTCCTCCGGCGTCCTACCGCAGTCGCTGCTCGATCAGTTTGACCGCGTAAATGCCCGCTCCTCGCGGATGCGGCTGCTGGCAAAAAGTGGCAAGAAGATGCTCGACCACTTGCACATCCACCTCCCCGCCTCGCTGAAATCCCAACTGCGCAGGATCTTTTGATAACGCAACCGAACATCGTATTCCTGATGTACCACGAACTCGAGTTGCCCGGGCGGCCGCTATGCCGATCCGATGCGGGATACGTGCGCTACATTCTTCCGCACGGCGTCTTTCATTCTCAGATGCACTGGCTGCGGCAAAACGGATGGTGCGGCCTTTCGGTGAGCGAAGCGCTTCATTACCCGGCAGGAAAATCAGTCGCCATCACCTTTGATGATGGCAGCGAAACCGATCTGCTCACTGCGGCGCCGATTCTCAAGGCGAACGAATTCAATGCAACGTTTTATATCACGGCGGGCTTCATCGGCGGGCGCGGTTACTTATCGGCGCAGCAAGTGCGCGAACTAAGTTCTTTGGGATTCGAGATCGGCTGCCACTCCATGACCCATCCGTATTTGAACAGCCTGGATAAGAGGCGACTGGACTATGAAATTATCGATGCCGGAAAACAACTTGAGGACATGATCGGTCGCAGAGTGGAACATTTTTCCTGTCCCGGCGGCCGTTATGATGCGAACGCGCTAGCCGTCGCGAAAGCGGCTGGATACCGTTCCGTGGCTACAAGTAAAGTTCGCGCCAACTCTCCTTCAACCAATCCCTTCGCGTTGGGACGAGTCGCTATCGTGCGTGACTTTGCCGATTCTGCGTTTCAGCGAATCTGCACCGGGGAAGCATTGCCCAGGATACGCCTCGTGCAATCCGTGCGAGCTACCGCTCGAAGCCTGCTGGGGAATGCGCTCTATGATCGATTCCGCGCACGCCTTCTGAACGAACCATAGGAACTGGCCAACGCGCCGCATTCGGTGACTGCTCAAGAACCTGCCACTACGCCGGATTCGCTCGTGGGCGCTTTGGCATGCGATTCGGCGCCGCACGCAGCCTCTACGTCATCAGCGAGTTTGCGAGTGTTATCTTCAGCGGAAAAGCCGGGCATGCGCGCCACCATAGCTGCGCGCTGGTTGACTGCCTCATCCATCAACCTCTGCAGAGATTCAGGATCCTCCGCACGCCACAACTCAACCCCGGGCGGCCGCGTGCCATTGTCGACCGCCAGCACCGGAACCCGCAGGGCAAGAGCCTCCAGCACGGAAGAAGATACCCCATCGGTCAGCGGACTTCGAATACAAGCCAGCGACCGCGTGAGCATCGAGAGAAATACATCGTGAGACACTGCGCCGGCAATATAAACAGAATCAGCCAGACCTTGGTTGCGAACAAATTGCGTGAGCAATTCCAATTCACGATCGCTGGTTCCTACCAGCAGAAAACCGATCCGCGGATATTTAACCTGGAATCGCCGCATCGCGCCGGCAAGAAAGTCGAGCATGTACTCCTTGCGATAGCAGACGTACAAAAAAAACACCCCATCGCGCTGCGAGATGAATTCCTGCGCCGCGCTCGGAAGATCGGGCTCGGCGAAACGCACGTTCTCAGAGGAGAACAACGGAACCGGCATCACCTTAGCGGCATCGATGCGAGTGCTGAGCAGAACCTGCTTTACCGCTTCGCTGTCGCAATAGATGCGGGTGGGGACGCGGAACAGCAGGGCAAAGGCGAGCCAGCGAAACGAACCTTGCGCCGCGGGAAACAATGTTTGCCGGTGGCCTCCACAGTAAGTCAGCAGTGCGGGGCGCCCGCCCACGCGGGCCAACAGCATGGCGATAAGCGCCAGCAGATATCCTTTCTTCGACTCCGCATTCACGCGAATCTGCACGGCGTAACCGCGCCAGACGTGGCTCCAGACCTTGCGCAAGTAATCCCAGCCGCTCTGCACATCGATGTACTCAGGACTCAGCACGCGCCGGTTCTCGTTCAGGTTCATCACTGGACAATCCCAGCCCCGGCTTTCGAGTTCGCGGCGCAGCGCCACCAGGCCCATCGCCCAGCCGCATAACGGTGGAGGCCAGTTGCCGATTTGCAAGATTTTTTTCAGTGCGATCCAACCTCCCGTTCGGCCGCCGCGGGCTGCCGCTGTTCGAACGAGTGCGGGAGCTTCCAACCTTTTTCAATAAGCAGGTCGTGATAAAGATCCTGGTAACGATCTCTCACACGCGGAATGGCATATTCCTCCTGAGCCTGGAGGCGAGCGCGGGCTGCGATTTGCGCCCGCAACTCCGGCTGCGTGATCAGCTTTTCAAGCGCTGCCGCGAATTGTGATTCGTCCCCTGCAGCGAACAACAACCCGGTCGTCTGATTCCGTATGATTTCAGAATTTCCTCCAACGTCGGCCGCTACCACCGGAACACTCGCCGCCATCGACTCCAGAATTACGTTGGAAAGACTCTCCGAAGATGACGGCATGACGCTGATGTCGAGCGACGCGAGGACCTCTGGAATATCGCGGCGGTCGCCGAGAAATATCACCCGCTCGAGCAAATTCACCTTCCGCACAATCTCTTCCAAGGCCGGCCGCAGCGGGCCGTCTCCTGCAAGCACAAATTGCAATTGCGGAAACCGTGGCGCCAATATCGCGGCCACGCGCAAAAAGAGCTCATGCCGTTTGACGACATGATTCATGCGCGAAATCATCCCGATCTTCACGACCTGCGGCTCGCGCGGAAGAAGCGGCGGAACCGCTGCGAACAATTCGCCCGGCAATCCATTCTGGATCACAGTCAGCTTACGCGCATCGATGCCCTTATTTTGCAAGCGCGCGGCGGCAGCGCGCGAGTTGCACACCACTCGATCGCACAATCGAAAGACAGCGTTCTGCACCTGGAATTGTGTGAATGTCAGCAGATCGCCCAACTGGCGATGGCTGCCCAGCACCACTGGAACGCCCGCCCAACGCGCCGCCGGAATCAGCATGAGGTTGGAATAGAAATCAAACGCCTGCGCCACCGCGATTTTATTTTCTTGTAGGAACCGCGTCAGCGCAAACCGCGAGCGCCACGACTGCAACCCGAACAAACTGCCGCCGGCGGCGAATCGCGTGATGCCCTCGACCTCACTGAGAAATGGCCCGACGGGTTTCAGGCATCCCAAACTCACTGAAAACATTTCTCGATCCAGCGCCTTCGCCATGGTTACAAACTGGCGTTCGCTCCCGCCCGTCTCGAGCGTATTGGTCATGAGGAATATAGCAGGCCGTCGCGTAGCTCTTGCCTCAGGCATCCGCGCGCCGGCAGAGGGCGTCACTGCGGGTTCTCTCCCAGGGTCGCGGGCGCGGCGCATCTGCCGAAGACCAACCCGGGCGCACACGCAGGCTGCTCAGTAAGAGAGTCTTTTCCAAATTTCTCCAGAAAGTTCCGATGCCAGAGTTCGAACACGAGCATCATCCAGAGCACGCCCGAGTGATCGCGCCGCCCGCGAAAATGCTCGTCGAGAATCACTTGAACAGATTCCTGCTCGAAATATCCGCGTTGCATTGTGCGCGGCTCCCGCAGCATCTGTAGCAATCCATCTTTCAATTCGTTCCGCATCCAGTGCACAAGGGGAAGAGAAAACCCTTGCTTGCGCCGGTGCAAGAGTTGCGCAGGAACCCCCAGCCGCTCCGCCAGTTTCTTGAAGAGGAATTTGCGCGTGCCGTCGCGAAATTTATATTTCACTGGCAAAGCCGCCACCCACTCGACAAAAACATGATCCAGGATTGGACAGCGCATCTCAAGAGACGTCGCCATGCTCATGCGGTCGACTTTGGTAAGAATGTCGGCGGCAAGATATGTCTTGGTGTCCAGATACATCAGCCGGCTTAACTCGTCGCTCGCGGGAGCTTCGTCGTAGTAGTGCTTGAATTGACGCAAGGGATCGGCGCAGCGCTGCGCGTGCTCCACGAATTCATCGGAGAAAAGGCTGCGCTCGCGATGCAGCGCGGGCATAAACGACAGGCCGTCGAGATAACGATCGCGCGCTGGCAGCGTGATGTTCCACGCCAGTTTGCGGCCTTTCACATCCGAAGGCAAACGCGGATACACGTGATTGCGGTAAAGTGGCCCACCCAACTGGGGATTACCTCGAAGCGGCGTCGCCTGAGGTTAACTAGGTAGCGGTCGTATCCCGCGAATAATTCATCGCCGCCGTCGCCGGAAAGCGCCACCGTCACGTGCTCTCGCGCCATCTGCGACACGCAATAAGTGGGAATCATCGAGGAGTCGCCGAATGGCTCCTCCATTATGCTGGTCAGATGATTGAGAATTTCGTTGATGTCGGGGTCGACGATCAACTCATGATGATCGGTGGAAAAACGTTGCGCGACCAAACGGGCGTAGTCGGCTTCGGTGAAATCGGCTTTGCGGAAGCCGATGGAAAATGTTTTCACCGGGCCCGAACTTTCGCGCGCCATCAAGGCAACGACGATGGAAGAATCCACTCCGCCGCTGAGTAACGCTCCGAGCGGCACATCGCTGATCAGCCGCATGCGCACGGCCTCGGCCAGCCGCCGCTCCATTTCTTCGAGGCAGGCTTCATCCGATCCCGGGTCGTTCTCGCCATACCGGGGAACATCCCAATATTGACGGACGTGAATCTTTCCGCCGACGTACTCCGCCAAGTGACCGGGCGGCAGCTTTCGAATGTCACGAAACGCGGAATGCGGATCGGGAATATAACCAAAATAAAAAAACTGCAGAACTCCCTCGGGATCGACTTCCGCCAGCTCTGGAGCAGCGGCCAGCATGGCTTTGATCTCAGAGCCGAAAAAAAGCTTCCCCGCGTGCTGCGCGTAAAAGAGCGGCTTTTTCCCTAAGCGGTCACGAGCCAGCAGCAACGCATCGCGTTTCTCGTCATACAGAGCGATGGCAAACATGCCGCGTAATTTTGTAACGCAATCAGCGCCCATCTCTTCATAAAGATGAACGATCACCTCAGTATCAGAGTGCGTGCGAAATTCGTGACCTCGACCCTCCAACTCTTTCCGCAGTTCGAGAAAGTTGTAGATCTCGCCGTTGAACACCACGGCCACGCTGCGATCTTCGTTGTAGATGGGTTGGGCGCCGCCTCGGAGATCGATGATGCTGAGCCTGCGCATACCCAGGCCCACGTTGCTGCGCGCGTGAATGCCTTCATCATCCGGACCGCGGTGCACGATGGTATCCGTCATGCGCCGCACCTGCTCGGCCGTAACTTGCTCGCCCGGGCGGGCGATCATTCCGGCTATTCCGCACATCGTTGCACCTCGAAGCTGTCGTCTTTCTCGGACGTGTCGAGGACGGCGGCCGGCACCAAGGCGGGCTTGCGGCCCGATACCGAAATCGGCTGCAGGATCACGCGCAGGTCTTCGAGGCCGCAATCTTCAAACCAGCGAAAGACTTCCTCGTAGGTATGCTTGGACTGGTACCAGGGCGAATACCAATCAAACGTGTCCAGCACGCGCCACTTGGGATCTTCGTGAAAGGCGAAGGGAATCGCATAGGCGAGAAGCTCCGCTCGCCGGGCGACCAAATAACGGAATTTTGCGTAAGACTTGATGCATACCGTAGAGCGGAATCACCCCGTAGCAGAGCTTGTGCAACAAGCGCGGCGGCATGCGCCGCGTCACCTTGCGATAGACGTCGCTCATCTTGTACCAGTTGTGTATTTGCTGTAGAGCCAAATCGCGATGCGCCCGCCCGGTTTCAACAATCGAGGCAGAGCCTTGAAGGCCTGCTCGCAATTAGGCGTGTGATGCAGCACGCCGATGCTGTAAATCACATCGAAGCTCTCGGGAGCGAACGGCAACTGGAAAACATCGGCCTGCAAAAAGGTCGGCATCGCGGTCGGCCAGATTCTCTACCGCGGCCTCGGCCGCCAGGCTCAGATCGATTCCGACCACGTGAGCGCCCCAGCGCGTGGCCACTTCGGCGAAGCGGCCCATGCCGCAGCCCACGTCCAGCACGAGTTTGCCTGCGAGGTCTTCGGGCTTGAAGCCGGTGCGGCGGCGGAAGTCGGCCTCCGAAACACGGCTCTGCTCGTTATCCAGTTGCGTGGTCTTGAAGGTTAGCCACTGAAAGCCGAAGCTTCGTGCATAAACCTGGGCGTCGACGAAGCGTATAACGCCCTTCACCAACGGATAGCGCCGATAGCAATTTGCGCAGACTAGACTGCCCCGATCTTGCTCGTCCTGGGGGGCGCGGCAAAGCGTCCCTCCGCATGAAAGGCAACGCAGGATGCCTAACACTTGCCCCGGGATTCTACGCTCACTCTGCTGCGTCATCGCTTCCATGCTTCTCTCGGTTCGTGATATCTCTGCCAGGGTTGTAGTTTCAACGGCGTCTTTGTGGTTACTGGTTCACCGGAGGCAAGCTCAGCGGCATTTGCAGCGCACCAGCGGTATAGCACTGAGGTATATGCCATCATGAAGTAGGAAAAAAGCTCGTATTCGTAGCTGGCGAAAAACGATCCTACGATGAACGCGGCGAGGCTGGCCCACATGGCGTCCGTCAGCACGCGCACTTCGGGATTGTCACGGTAAGCCGGTAGCTGGCGGACTCTTCTCAGGTTTCGGAAGGACAAGTACAGAATCGCGAGAAACAGAATCAGCGCCGGAAAACCTCCCTCAGACGCGAACTCCGTGTAAGTATTGTGCGTGACCTTCCAGGTTTTGGTGGCCGCTCCGAAGTTGCCCGCGCCAATGCCGAAGATGGGATGATGCACCGCTTCGTCAATACTCAGCATCAGCAGCTTGCGGCGGGCCTCCAGAGACCCCTTGTCCTGCGAACCCTGGATGTCGCCTTTGAAGATGCTTTCAACCCGCGCCAGATAGTGAGGAGTTCCGAAGATCACGACGGTCCCCGCCAAGCAGAGAAAGAAGGCCGCGGCAATCAAATAGTATCGCCGCTCGCGGAAGCCGAACGCCCACAAGCACAGCACTACGGCCACGGCTGTCGCCACCAGGCCGCTGCGCGAGTAGGTGAGAACCACTCCCAGCAACATCGCCAGAATTCCGACAGTCCATGCGACCTTCTTGCCCATCCCTTTCGCCAGCAACAGGAAGCCCAGGCATAGCGGCCAATTAATCGCGATGTTGATGGCCAGGTCGTTGGGATTTTCAAACGTCCCGCCTAGGGCGCCGATCAGACGCCCGCCTTCCGAAGTGCGGTGAATCAGGATCGAGGCGATGGTTGTGGCAACCAGCGCCGCCGCCTGCACCCAGAGCAACTTTCGCAGTTGTATGAAATCGGTGACGATCATGGTCACCAATAAGCCAACCGTAACTTCCTTGGAAAACTTATAGAAGACCGTGGCAAAGGCTCCGCCACGCCAATAGGCAAAAGGAATCGAAATGACCAGATGCGCGAACAGCAACAACAGCAACTTAAGTTCGAGAGGAAGCTTTCTATTGCCTCGGCCGGATGCCAGAGTCGAGATCAAAGCTATGAGAGCTACCCCGCCAATGATTTTTTCAATGGGAATAAAGCTCAGCCCTGGGATCAGATCTTCCGGGCGGGTGTAATAAAGGAAAGTGAAAAGCAGCAAGGCATTATAGGCGAGCGGGCTCGCAGTACTCTCCCGCTCCGTCTTCCTATCGATCGCCGTCGCCAGTGTTGCCACCCCCAACTCTCCTCACTCCGAATTTCGTAACTAAGCTTGGTATCAGCGACCCCATCCGGTTTTGCGCCCGCCGGCAAAATTCGCAAAAGCCACGACTGCCGCGGTATTCAGCACCACAAACGTCAGCGCGGCGTTGGCGGCACGAGCCAGCACTCCGAGTTTGAGCTGTAGTAGCGCCAGCAAACTCATCGCATAGAATGCAACCTGCAGAAGCCAGATTGCGCGATAGGCCGGCCCAGGAACAAACGCCGAGGTCACGAATGCCAGCACCAATGCAAAGGGCATAACCAGCCGCAGCAGTTTGTGGCTGATGAATTCAAAGCGCAGCGGATTGCTCGCGCTCAGCAGCCACGGCGCCAACTGCAGCAATTGATAGTTGCCGCTTAGTGTGCGCACCTTGCGGGCAAACTCCCGCTCGGCGCCAAGGTCAGTGCTATCCCAGGCGCGGGCCCGCGGCTCAAACACTACACGTCTGCCTTGCTTCGCCACCTGCATGGGAATAAATACGTCGTCCAAAATCGTTCCCTCGGGCACCGGGATCAGATGTTCGCGCCGCACAGCATAGATTGCGCCAGTCGCGCCGACCACCGATCCCGAAGCCGATTCCAACTCTCGAACTTCTTTTTCGACTCGCCAGTAGAGGCTCATGCCTTCCGCAGCCTCGCCGGCTTGCGAGTCGCCCAGCATCAACTCTCCGCTGACGCAGCCGACTTCGGGATCCACGAAATTCTCGGCCAACAGCCGCAGAGCGTCGGGCTCGATCAACTGGCGCGCATCCGTGAACATCACCAATTCCCCCTGCGACATCTCGATGCCATCGTTCAGCCCACAAGCCTTGCCCTGCGGCAGTTGCTTCATCACCATGCGTAAACGCGGGTCGCAGCACTCCCGCAGAATGTTTTCCGAGCCATCGACCGACCCATCGGAAACCACAACCAGTTCGTAACGATCCACCGGGTAATCGAGCGCCAGCAGGTTGCGCAGTTTCTGCCGCAAGACTTTCTCTTCGTCGCGCACCACCATCACAATCGACACCGTGGGCTGATTGGGCCCAGTACGCACCGGTCGCGGCCGCAGCCGCGCGCGCAACCACAGCCACGCGACGTATCCGGCGTAGGTGTAAGCGATCAGCGCGGCCGACAACCAGAATAGCCACTTCATTGCGCGCCCCGCTTCATTGCCCGCCCCGGCCCAGTAGCACGATCTTGATGGTCTGGAACATGATCAGCAAATCCAGGCCGAGTGACGCGTTCTTGATATAGAAAAGATCGTACTGCAGCTTTTCACGCGCATCTTCGATGGTGTTGCCGTATTTGTATTTCACCTGCGCCCAGCCTGTAATTCCCGGGCGCACCACATGGCGCACACCGTAGTAACGTATTTCCTTTTTGAGCCTCTTCACAAACTCTGGCCGTTCCGGACGCGGCCCCACAAAATGCATGTCGCCTTTCAGCACGCACAATAGCTGCGGAATCTCGTCGAGCCGTGAAGAACGCAGAAACTTCCCCACCCGCGTGATGCGCGGATCGTCGTCGAGCGCCCAGGTAGGACCGGTATCGGCTTCTGCATCCTGGCACATGGTTCGGAACTTGTAACAATTGAATTCCCGCTCATCGCGGCCTACGCGCTTCTGCCGGTAGAGCACGGGGCCCTCAGAATCCAATTTGATCGCCATGATGATGAAAGGCACAAGAGGTAGCGAGATCAGCAGTCCCGCCAAGGCAAACGAAAAGTTAAGCACCCTGCGCACCAGCCGGAAAAAAGCGCTGAACCGGAAACCATCGGCAAAAATCAACCAGCTCGGATATAACTGCTGCACTTCGATCTTCCCCGAGATCTTCTCCAGCCACGAGGTCGCTTCCTCAACCTTTACTCCCTCTTCCAGTCGCAGATGCAGCAACTCATCTACCGGCAAGGTCCCGCGACGGTCCAACATTTTTAGGCCGTTGGGCAAGTTCGGTGACCCCGGCTCCTCCCCGCGCGCAATATCGAAGGCTACGATCACGCGTCGCACGCCTTTGCCGCTCACCATGCTCATCAGGTGAGAGGCGACGGATTCGCGCGTGAGTTCGCCTTCAACGTTTCCGGTCCAGCCCACCACTTCAATACCCAGCCCGCTGCGCTCGCGCAACCCTCGCTCCAGAAGCTTTGCCCGCTCTCCCGTGCCCAGCACGTAAACCTTTTCGCGAAAGAAGGGCTGCTTGACCATCCAGGAATAAGCGGCACGCCAGCAAAACAGCGTGAAGGTGAGGATGATAATCCCCGCAAGAGCAGAACCATTGCCCGGCAAAAGATTAGGAAGGAGAAAGCCAACTGCGGAAAGTGCCAGGGCTACGCCTCCCAGTACGAGCAGCAAGCGGAAGATCTGATCCCACTTCTCGCCCAGGTTGGAGACATCGTAGAGATCGAGTCCGTGGGAAAACAACAGGACCACTCCGGTCACTACTAGAATCCTCGGCGCTAATGCCGCCAGCACTTGGAGGTATCCGCCATCGACGTTGCCCAGCAGCCAACTCTCCGGGTTCCGCCACATCGTCGCCAGCAGAAAAGAAACCCAAACGATCAGGGCCTCGCCCGCCAGAAGAACCAGCGTGCGCAGCGGGTAATACACTTTGAACAGCCGGATCACGGTTTTCCCTGTTTCCCTAACGCTTGGACTCGTTCGTTTTCTTGTCGTGGTTCAGCTTGTTGTCATTATTGTCGTAGTAATAGCGCGTATACGGCACAGCTTGATTTTCGGTGCCGTTTAGCACCACTCCCACTAAAGCTTGATCTGGAAATTCCTGCCGCGCCCGGCGGGCCATGTCGACCGGCGTCGAGTTGGAGCGCACCACCAGCAACACGCCATCGCAGGCCTTGGCCAGAACGCTGGCGTCGGAAACTGGCACTGCGGGCGGCGAATCGATGATGATCCAGTCGAAGAGCGCTTCTACGCGCTGCAACAGCAATTGCAGCCGCCCATTCGCCACCAATTCAGAGGGATCGGAGATTTCTGCGCCGCAAGGAATGAAGAAAAGGCTTTCCATAGGTCCGCGCTGCATAATCGAAATTTCATCGCTGCCACCCTGCAGATAGTCGGAGAGGCCCGGAGAAGAATTCGTGCCGAGCATCATATGCAGCCGTGGTGCACGCAAGTCGGCATCGACCAGCAACACGCGCCGTCCATGCTGCCGCACCAGCACTTGCGCCAGATTAGCCGCGGTAAAAGATTTGCCCTCTTTGGGCAAGGCGCTGGTAACCAGGATTTTCTTCAACGGCATTTTTTCGCGGGTGTGATACAGGCGGGAACGCAGGGTGCGAAATTCTTCAGTCCCGCGAGCCCCTTCGTCGCCGTTGAAAAAGAGCATGGTTCTCTGGTCTGGATTCCAGGGCAGCGAAGAGCAACGCGCCAGCAGGTTTTCCAGGCTGAAAGCGCCAGAGAATGACGGCATCGCTACCGAGAGTGGAACCCCACCGGAAAAATCTCTAACTGCTGCCTGCGATCCGTCTGGCGGTCCCAGGGTGATTTCCGCTGTTTCGTTGGCCAATGGGGGCGCAACGCCGGGCGGGGCCACGCCTTGCGCTGCCGCGCGCTCCTGCTCCGCCTTTTTCAGCGCCTCGTGAATCCTACTCATAATTTCCTTTCCCGGGGAAGTTCCTTCTCTTCTTCGCGCAAGCGCTCGGCTAACGTAGCCAGCGATCGCAGAGCATCGACCAAATCGTTCCTCTCGCTCGCTACCGGCGCGGGGGGCGTCATTGCGCCCGCTGCCGTGCTCTCACCAAGATCAAAATCGCGGGCCACGCTGTCCACCACTGCAGGCGCAATTGTTTTCTGCTGATCCACGAACGCGCTGACCAGACAATGCTCACACAGAAGATTGATAACGCGCGGAATACCGTTGGCATAGCGATGGATCGCAACTACCGCTTCCGGATCGAAAATGCGGTGTCCGTTCGAGCCCGCGATGCGCAACCGCTGTTGGATATAAGCCGCGGTCTCCTCCAAAGTCAGCGGATGGGTTTTGGCGCGCAGAGTCAACCTCTGGCGCAGTTGCCGCAACTGCGGATGCTTCAGCTTTTGTTCCAACTCCGGTTGCCCCACCAGGACGATCTGCAGCAGCTTCTCGGTGAAGGTCTCGAGATTGGTCAGCATGCGAATCTCTTCCAGCACTTCTTCGGTGAGATTCTGTGCTTCATCCACGATGAGCACAGCCGTTTCACCAGCCCGGTAGCGATCGAGCAGCCAGTTGTAGAGCCGCAGCAGCACCTGGCTCTTGGCTTTGGAATCGCAGGGAATGCCAAAATCCGCCATCATGTAGTCGAGAAACTGCGTGGTATTCAGCCGCGAATTGAAAACAAAAGCAGTCGGCACCTGCTGTAAGCGGAGCCACTCCAGCAACTTGTTGATCAGCGTGGTTTTGCCCGTGCCCACTTCGCCGGTCAGCAGCACAAATCCTTTACGGCTCTGGATGCCGTAAGTGAGACAAGCCAGCGCCTCCTCCGTGTGCCGCGTTAGAAAAAGATAACGCGGGTCGGGATTCACGTTGAAAGGATTTGCCCGCAGTCCGTAAAACTCTTTGTACATGGTCTTGGCTTAAAGACTTTCGCTGCGCGGTCTTACGACCGGACAGCTTCCTTTCTCTCTTCTTTTCCTGGCGCCGGTTTATTTCGGTTCCAGAAACCATTCTTGCCGTTCCCGTTGCTCGCGGCTTCCACCACCCACGGCACCGCGACCAGCATGGGAAGATCCAACGCCGCCTCGGCATCGGCCTGCGTACGAATCGATTTATCACGCAACTCCAGCCACAACGCCAGCGTGGCTCCCAAGGCCAAACCAGCGCCCAATCCGCCTCCCGCAAACAGTATCCGGTTGGGGAAGCTCGGCGAATCCGGCAGGTTGGCGGGGTTCAGCAGCTTCATCTGCTCGCCTTGCTGCGCCTGCTCCATGTGGAGCGCGATGTCGGACTTGCTCTTGTCGGTTAACAGATCCTGGTACACCTTTTGCGTGTTGTCGTAGTCGCGCGCCAGCTGCTTGTATTGTTCTTCCACGACCGGGCTCAGCGAAACGCGGCCCTGATACAAGGCTATTTCCTGCTCCAGGTTCTTTTGCGCCTTCGTGGCCTGCGCAATCATGTCTTCATACTGGTGAATCTGAAGGCGTAGCGCGCGGATCTCGTTCGGCTCTGAGGCCGACTCCTTGGCGCTGCCCGACTTGCCTGCGTCGGCATCGTCGTTCGTTCCGGCGTTAACTTCGGCCAGTTTTTTCCTGATCGCCGCGATGTCGGCTTTCGTTTTGATTACATCGGGATGATCGTCGGTATACCGCGCCTGCAAGTCGATGAGTTGCGATTGCAACGTGGAAAGCTGCGTCTGCAGAGTTTGCGGATTGTTTGTTGACTGCGAATTCTTCCACGCCGACAATTGCTGCGCCAGCATAGATTCGGTATAGGTTTTATCCTGCTGCGCACGTGCCAGAGTCTGGGTGTTGGCCTCCAATTGCGAGTTCAGTCCGGTAAGGATTCTTAGATTATTCTCTTCTTCCCCAGGAAGCTGGCCGATGTATTGCTTCTTGAAGGCGGCAAGCTTGCTATCTAGTTCGTCCAGTCTCTGCTTGGTGTCATCGACCTGCTTAGTGAGAAAATCGGTCGTGCCCCTGGCTGCGTCTTGACGAGACGAGTAGTTTTCGCTGAGCATCAGCGAGGTCAGTTCGTTGCAAATCTGCTCGGCCTCGCGCGCAGACGAAGCCGTGTAATTGACGGTGAAACCGGGAACTGGACTGCTCTGGCTTCCCGGCTTTTTCTTGGCTCCAATCTGTGACAGGTCGGTCACAACAGGTTCGACCGCCATGTTGGCGCGGATGCCGTCGATCACCGCGTAGACATCTTGACCCGGCTTCACCATGCCGGTACGCTCGAGCATGGGCTGCAGTTGCGACTTGCTCAACACCTGTTGTTGCAGGGTCGCGATGCGTTGCGTCAAATCCTCGGTGATGACGGATTGCACAATGCCCTCTGGAACCTTTTGGCCCTCGACCAGCACCAGGGATTGCGATGTGTACTTGGGAGGAAAAATATAAGACATCAGAAATCCGGCCAGCGGCGCCAGCAGCGCCGGAATCAGGATCACCTTCAACCGGCGACGCAACATCGCCAGATAATCGTCCATCGTAAGTTCGCGGTTTTCCATGGTTACACTACTCATTCCGCTGGCCCGATCGCCAGCCTCAAACTAATCCAGCCGCATGGGCCGAGGAGTCCAGTCCAGTCCAATCGTCCCTACGCTGCGTTGAGAAATTCGGTTGCAGTGGCCGCTCGATCCACAATAAGAGCTATCAAATGACAGCTCATTGAATTGATAGCTAGCGTAAACGTGGAGAGTTCTGCCTAACATGCGATGCACGCCCACGCCCGCAAAGCCGTACGCATAGGTGTTGGCGCTGACCCCAGGACAGTTGGCGTTGAACACACCACCATTTGACCCCTGCTGAGTTTCACAGTTCGTGATCTGCTGCAAAGTCAGCGGTATTTCACGGCTGTTGCGTGAGTATCCGAGGTCTGAAAAAACTCCCCAAACGCGACCAATGGGCCGATTCAGAGAAAGGCGCGCCAGGTCGCTTTCCGCTCCGGCAAAGAAGCCGGAGCCATTGGTAATGAAATGATCGTAAGAAAGAGCCAGACTGGTCTTGGGGAACTGATACCGCAACATCCCTCGCCCCGCGACAGAAATCTTCAAGTCATTCAGCGGGCAAATCTCGGCGTTCAGAAACTGCGCCGTAGCTGCGAATTGGCAAGGCGGGATCGTGTCTACTGCCGTTGGACTGATTACCGGAGTCGGAACGTGGTTCAGTTGCGTGAATTGCGGTCCCGCGCCGACCAGGAAATCCATCCGCCCGGTAATGCGATGTCCCCACATCAACTGAATCACGTGGCTGTGAAAAGTAATGCCCGTGGAAAATTGAAAACCCTGGTATCCATAGAGGATTGCCGCCTGATCGTGCGGCGACAGGATGCGGCTATAGCCCAATTCCCCCGAAACCTGACTGTTGCCAATGAAAGATGTCCCAGTATCGGGATCGTTGCCAAGAAAGTGCACGAAGCCATATCCGCCGGTCAGGGTGAGCGAAGACTTGGGGGTCAAGTTCTCAACGATGTCCACCAGACTGAGATTCATGATGCGGGGAACCTGCCCCAACGCTCCCAGCCCGGTGCCTCCGAAAAAAGTGCTGTCTCCTTCAAGTCCCGCGCCTGTCGCACTCACGGCCCCGTAGGAACCGCCAAAGGTGCCCTCCGGCTGATAACTGAAGGCGTCGCGAATGCCCAGTTGGCCTCGCTTCCAGTTGATCTTCTGTTCCAGTCCCAATTCCTCGACCTGTTTTAACCCGATACCCTGCACGTTGTAGTAACCGACACCTCCCAGGTAGTCGAGGGAGAGATCGTAGTGACTCCACAGCCGTTTCAACTCGAGACTGCCTTCGGCGCGCGTGATTGAACCCAGATCTGATCCGCCTAGGGAGTTCTCGGCATTGGTATCCGCGGATTCGCTGACGTGTGCTCCCGCCTGAAGGTAGCTCAACGGTGCGGCGTGGGGCTGCAGGTTAGGGATGTCCAAACCCGTGATGGGTGGATTTTCGTCGACGCTCGGCACGGGACTTTCCGGCCCAAAGGCGGGCACCGGTTGCTGCGCCTGCCCGCTCTCCGGAGTAGTCCCCGGCTCCAGCGGGGCGGGAGTGTCCTGACCCCAAGCCACACTTAGCCCTAGCGTGATGCAGGCGAGAGCGGCTAGGACCGGAATGTTTCGACGTTTGCTCATCACTGTTCTTTACGGGCAGTTCTTACGGACAATTTACTGCAGGATCGCTATACGCTATCTTCGTCGAAACACTCACTACGGGACCACAATGGTATCGCCCGGCTGCAGCATAATATTCTGCTCCGGATGTTTCCCTTTCACCACATCTTTGTAGTTGAAGGGCAACTTTGTTTGCTGGCCATTCTCTACGCGCAAAAGGTAAATGCTCTTCAGATTTGCAAATTGATTAAAGCCGGCTGCGGATAGCGCCTGCAGCATCGTCATGTGCGGCAGTAGCGGCATCGCGCCAGTGTGCACCACCTCTCCGGTCACGAAGATCCGCCGGCTGTTCATCGCCGTTACCACCACGGTGACGCGGGGGTCGGCGATATATTTCTTCAACTTCTCCTTAATCGAAGCCGCCAACTCCATGGGCGTCATTCCAGAGGCCTGCAAATCGTCCAGCAGAGGAAGAGAAATCTTTCCATCGGGTCGGACCGGCAGAGTGGCGGAGAGATCCGGCTCTTTCCAAACGGAGATATGCAATGTGTCATCGGAGCCGATCACGTAGTCGGCGGGTACTTCCACAGGAACCGGGACGGGCGCAGTAGTTTTTTGCGCTTTCTGCGCGCGGTCGCTCGCTTCCGGCACATCATCCTGCGCCCGCGCGACCGGCATTACGAAACCCTTGGCCGCGACTCCCAGCACTGCCAGGCACGCCAATTTCATGCCTACCTTCATGCACTCTCCTGCGTAGTCTCGAAGCTCCAATCAAGCATCCATCTATTCCCGCTATTGCGACACCTTATCTTGAACCCACAACTCTCCACGGCCCTGCGCAAAAACGTTCTGATGGCCAGGATCTCCGGCCTAACTCTTGAAAAACCTGCAACCGCGCTTCGATTTTATCTTCGCCGGTGTCTCCGCAGTACCACGTCGAGCACCATGGGCCCTTGAAGGGATGATGCCGAACTTTCACTCTATATTTTCAAAAGCTTTTCAGCCAGAACCCGGGCTCCGAGAGGGATAAAGGCCTATCCACGCCATCTTACGACATCATCCGCCAAACCAGAAGTATATAACGAATCGAAGCCAAATCTGACGCTCCAGCGTTGATTTCGGCCGACCTCAGGAGCCTGATTCTTGGGGAGGCTGCCAAAAGTTGCACGCAGAAGGTGCTTTTGCCCTGAGAAGGTTGTTTTGAAAGAAGCGGCTTCAGACCTCGCCGCAAGCGGTAAAAAACTGCAAAGGCCTTAGCTGCCGCGGGATTGTTTGCCAGGCCCAACAACTCTTCCCGAACGCATTGCCTTTCCTGCAAACCACTTCAAAGCCATCGGATGTCCGATACGAGACGATTCTACGAATTTACTGTGAGATTATTACCACTTCGCTTATGCTGGGTCCTACCCCGGGCAGACTGAGTGGATTCCGTGAGCCAAGTGCTGCTAGCCGAACCCCCAACTGCGCGCGCTTTTGCTTCTGAGTCGAAATGGCCCCCGTTATGGCAAATCGCCGTGCTGGGCGGATTGCTTCTCTGGCTCTACGCTCCCACGCTCTCTCACCTCGTCCGGCAGTGGTGGCATGACCCCAATTTCTCCCACGGTTTTTTCGTTCCTCTTTTTTCCGGCTTTGTGATCTGGCAAGAATGCCCGCGCCTAGCCCGCTTGCAACCTCAACCCTCGTGGTGGGGGCTGCTGCTGCTGGCATTCGGACTCTTCATCCTGATTATCGGTCAGCTAGGCGCTGATATCTTTCTTCCGCGCTTATCGTTGCTGATTGTGCTGGCCGGCCTGACCGTGTTTTTCTACGGCTGGAATTTCTTCCGCGCACTTCTGTTTCCTTGGGCCTTCATGTTTCTGATGATCCCTCCGCCGGCCATCATCTTCAACCAGATCACCTTCCCGCTGCAGTTGCTGGCATCGAAAGTGGCCAGCACCATCCTATCTGCGTTAGGCGTACCCGTCTTGCGGGAAGGCAATGTTATCGTCCTCGCAGTCATGCGCTTGGAGGTAGCGGAAGCCTGCAGCGGCATACGTTCGTTAATGTCACTGGCCACTCTTGCCCTCATCTACGGTTACCTGATCGAACGCAAAATCGCCGTGCGTATTTTGCTCGCGGCGGCATCCGTGCCGATTGCCGTGGTCGCTAACAGTCTTCGCATCGTGGGCACCGGCCTGCTGGTGCAATACTGGGATCCGGAACGGGCGGAGGGCTTCTTTCACGAATTTTCGGGATGGCTGATTTTCGTTGTTTCCCTGCTCATGCTCTATCTTCTGCATCGCCTGCTCCGAATTTTCTGGCACGAGGCAGGACCGGCAGAATGAAACCGTTTAGCACATTGCGCTTTGCTCTGGCTGCCGTGCTAATCGCAGTAACCGCGATCCTGCTTCGCGCCCGCAGCGAAATCATTCCCAACCCCCCGCCACTCTCGTCGTTTCCCGCGCGATTGGCCAACTGGGACAGCACGAACATTGAACTCGATCAGGACACTCTCGAGGTACTGGGAGCAGGCGACTTCCTCGAGCGAGCTTATCGCGACCCCAACCGAAATCTGCCCTATGTTGATTTGTTTCTGGCCTACTTCGCCAGCCAACGCGCCGGAGACACGATTCACTCCCCGCAAAATTGCCTGCCCGGCTCGGGGTGGGCGCCAATCGAAAACACCCGCGTAATGCTTTCGCCTGCCGGGCACGCTCCTTTCTCCGCCAACCGGTACGTCATCTCCAAAGCAGGCGAGCGCGAACTCGTTCTTTACTGGTTTTGGGCACACGATCGTGGAGTAGCCAGCGAATATTGGGCGAAGTATTATCTGGTGAAAGATTCAATTCGCATGAACCGCAGCGACGGAGCTCTGGTCCGCCTGGTAACTCCCATGCTGCCTGGGGAATCGGCCGAGGAGGCCCAGCAGCGTCTATCGCCCTTTACCGCCAGCATCGTGCCGCTGTTAGATAACTACATCCCACACTGAGCAACGGTGTACCCTGTGTTCCCCGGTGCCCCTGGGTTTAATCAGGATGCCGACCCCCTAGAAGAACTTTAACCTTGCACGCAAGCGAAGCGAATGTTATTCCTGACTCGCTTTTAATAACGGTCGCGAATCAATGAAGGAAATACCACTCGCTTCCGGCGTATCGATCGCCGAAGCCGAAGACCCCAGCCGTCCCAAGCGCGTGCTGGGCTTCCGCGATCTAGTCTTGTTTTACGTGGTCACCGGCATCAGCCTGCGCTGGATCGCCACCGCCGCCGCCGCCGGACCAAGTTCGATCGTCATCTGGATCGGCGCCTGGCTTTGCTTCTACACCCCTCTTGCGCTCTCGGTACTGGAGCTTTCCTCTCGCTATCCCGCCGAAGGCGGCCTCTACGTCTGGAGCAAACGCGCCTTCGGAGATTTCTCCGGCTTCATGTCCGCCTGGACCTACTGGACCAGCAACCTCCCCTACTTCCCTGCCGTGCTCTACTTCGCCGCCAGCAACATTCTCTTCATGCGCCAGAACGGATGGGCACATCTCTCCAACAACGCCACGTTCTACATTGTCTTTTCTCTGCTCACTCTGGCCGCAGCCACTCTGATGAACATAGTCGGCCTCGACGTCGGCAAGTGGCTGCACAATGTCGGCGCGCTAGCCATGTGGATTCCCGTCGGCATCGTCGTAGTGATGGGATTAATCGCCTGGCATCGCTTCGGCTCCGCGACTCAGTTCACTCTGCGCACAATGACCCCCAGCTTTCATTTGAATGAAATCATTTTCTGGTCCGTGCTGACCTTCGCCTTCGGCGGATGCGAGACCGCATCCTTCATGGGAGAGGAAATAAAGAATCCCCGCCGCTCGATTCCTCTCGCGCTGCTCTTCGGCGGAGTAACCGTAACCCTTTGCTACATCCTGGGCACGGTCTGCGTGCTGCTGGCGCTGCCCTCGGGCGAAGTCAGCAGCCTGCAGGGATTGGTACAAGCCATCTCGAAAACCGCCTCCCGCGTGGGTTTCCCGGGAGTGTTGCCGGTTGCCGCATTCCTGATCGCGCTCAGCAACATCGGCGCTGCCGGAGCCTACCTCGCAGCAGTAGCACGCTTACCCTTCGTAGCTGGCCTCGATCACTTTCTGCCAGCTGCCTTCGGTGCGCTCCATCCGCGCTGGAAAACTCCCTGGATAGCCCTGCTAACCCAATTCGTTCTCGGAGCAGTTTTCATTTTTCTTGGCCAAGCCGGAACAAGCGTGAAAGGCGCTTACGACGTCCTGGTAAGCATGGGCGTGATCGCCTACTTCATCCCGTACTTGTACCTCTTCGCCGCCATGATCAAACTGCAGCGCGAACCCGCAGGCCCAGATCGTAATCCGCGTTCCCGGAGGGAAGCAAGTAGCGAAAATGGTAGCAGCGCTAGGATTCGTCACCACCGAGCTTAACGATAGTTCTCTCGCTGATCCCGCAGCCAGACGAGCCCAACAAGCCGCTGGCGCTACTAAAGATAGTGGGAGGAACAGCTGTACTCGTGCTGGTTGGTATTGGGATTTACGTGGCTGGAAAGCGCCGGGCGGCCCAAAACAAGATAGCCTGACTTCCGTCTTCGAGGGCTTGTTCAGTCTGTGTGTTCGTAGAGTTCTTTTTCCGAAAGCACAGGCGGTTCGGCAAACCCCATTCCCGCACGAACCCCCGCGCCGAACAGGGGCCCGCGAGCGGGCACGACCGGTGCAAACCCCATGAATCCAATCTTCGGCACGATATCGTCGTAGATGGCTTCCATGCCGCCACGGCGCAGATAAGTTTCGTGCCAAAAGCCGGTTCCGCCGGAATCCTTCAGAAACTTTTGCCACCATTCCCGGTGCGGAGCCGATCGCGTCCACTTCAGCAGCGACTCCTGATCTCGCCAATATTGGCGCATACCGGCGTGCATCGGGAAAAAAGAAAAAAGGAAATTTTCGTGCAAAAGCAATCCGTCGGGATGGGCTTCAACGGAGGCGGAAATCTTCGAGCCGAATCCCAGGAGGGTCTTGATTCCCGCAATGCGATTCACGCGCATGCCGAGGTAAATCACGACGAGGTCGGGATAACCCGAAAGATCAACCGTTTGTCGCTCGACGCGGGTAGGCATAGGAAGGCCGCCGGTCTTCAATTTTATACCGGCGTCGCCGTCTTCCGCGGCGGATTGAAGAACGGCAGCGTCGTCACCTTCACGTTCGTCTTCAGCCGGATCGCCTCGATCGTGATCTCCATCTGCAACTGCGTCCCCAGCTTCGAATACTCCGTCTCCACGCTAGCCAGCGCGATCATCTTTTTCAGGATCGGCGACCAACTCGTTGTCGTCGCCTTGCCAACCTGCTTCTCTCCCGAGTACAGAGGCACCGCGACGCGCGAAGCCTGGCTCGGCGCGGCCGGAGTGAGCCCGTAACGTTCGTACAGCGCTTCCACATCGGTCCAATCCACTTCCACGCCGACCAATTGCCGCGCCACGCCGTTCTTCGCATCCCGCTCCAGCGCCCGCTTGCCAATGAAATTTTCTTTCTCCAGATGAACCATCTTGCCGAAGCCCAGCTCGTAGGGCGAATATTTCTGCGACGGAATCAGCGCCTTCTTCGAACTCGTGTAGTCGACTTCAATCAGCAGTAGCCCGGCTTCCACCCGCGCCACGTCCAGCGCCAACATGCCCGCCGCGTGCAGATCAAACTGCTTGCCTTTTTCCCAGAGCGCATCCCAGACTTTCGCCGCATCATTCCACGGAACCCAGATTTCGTATCCCAAGTCGCCGGTATATCCAGTGCGCGAAATGTCCACCGGCACGCCGGCAATCTTGCCGCGTGTCACGCGAAAATATTTTAAGTTCGCGATATCGGCTTCAGCCACGGACTTCAGCAGCTTCGCCGAGGTCGGCCCCTGCAGCGCCAGTGCCGCGACTTTCTCGGAAATATCTTCGACCTGCACATCCATGTTCAGGCCGTTCTGCCGGAACCAGCGCAGGCTCGGGTCGGCGGCGGTCCAGCGATAGACATTTTCCTCCAGCCGCGAAATCGTCCCGTCGTCAATGACCTTGCCCTCTTCATCGCACCAGCAGCAATAAATCACCTGGCCCACTTTCACTTTGTTGATGTCGCGCGTGATCACGCGGTTCACCAGCCGCGTGGCGTCTTTGCCGGTAATCAAATATTTGTAGAGCGGAGAAATATCGATCAGCGCCGCCGCATTGCGAATGGCGTTGTACTCGTGCTCGTGATGCACCTCGTACACGCTGACCGTGTAGTATCCCGACCACTCGCGGTAATTCAGGCTGTGGCAAAGCGGAAATGTTCTCTCGTGAAATGCGGTTCCAATGGGCAAATTGGATACCTCAGAAAAAATTGAACTCGAAGCGAGATTATACGCTGGGGCCCCATAGCAGCGTCATCCCGAGCGCAGGCGCTTTTCATGCGGAGAGAGGGATATCCCGGCAAACAACCTCTGCCGGAAGTTGGGCTCGTAGCAGACAAAACTACCGATTCCCGATAGAATGTCCCTTCGCCTCGCATGCCTTCACTGAAGCCAATCCTGTCGAACGTCCTCCGCAGCTGGAGCGTCCTTCCCAGCGGCCTCTGATACGCGCTCCCTAAACTGCGCTAATATTCCTCGTCCCCATTCTCAACCAGCAGGCTAACAGCTAAAGGCTAAGAGCTTATGGCTAACTCATACGATGTAATCGTAATCGGCGGAGGCCACAACGGACTGGTCAATGCCGCCTACCTCGCGCGCGCCGGAAAGAAAGTTCTCGTGCTCGAACGCCGCCACATTCTCGGCGGCGCGGCCTGCACCGAAGAAGTTTTTCCCGGCTTCAAGTTTTCGGTCTGCTCCTACGTGGTCTCACTGCTGCGGCCGGAAATCATCCGCGACCTCGATCTTCCCCGCCACGGCCTCGAGATTCTCCCGCTCGACGGCACTTTCACGCCTATGCCCAGCGGCGATTACCTGTGGCGCGTGAACGACCACGGCAAAACTCATCGCGAGATCGCCCGCCACTCCCGCGTCGACGCCGAAGCCTACGACGAATTCGGCAAGGCCATGCAAGCCATGTGCCGCTTCGTGAAACCGATTCTCAGCATGGTGCCGCCCGACCCCAACACGCTCAATCCGCGCGAACTGATGAAGCTGCTCTTCATCGGCAAGCGCTTTCAGGGTATGTCGAGCTACGATAAATACAACCAGGTCCAGCTCATGACCATGAGCGCGATCGATTTTCTTGATCAATGGTTTGAGACGGACGTGCTCAAAGCCACGATGTCGGCCTCCGGCATCATTGGCACGTTCCTCGGCGTTCGATCGCCTGGCACGGCCTATGTTCTTCTCCATCACTACATGGGAGAGATCGACGGCGCTTTCCGCGCCTGGGGTTTCGCCCGCGGCGGCACCGGAGCAATATCAAATGCCATCGGCGACGCGGCTTGCGAAGCTGGAGTAGAAATTCGTACGCAGGCTGCGATTGCGAAAATCATCGTGAAAGATGGCAAAGCCAAAGGAGTAGTCCTCGCCAATGGCGACGAAATTTACGCTGACATAATTTCATCGAGCGTCGATCCACGTCTAACCTTCAATAAATTCATCGAAGCCGAGCATCTTCCCGCTGACTTTCTCGAAGATATCAACCGCTTCAAATATCGCGGCTCATCGGGCAAGGTAAACATGGCGCTCGATGGTCTGCCGAACTTCAAGTGCATGCCGGGCCCGGGCCCGCATCTGCGCGGCGCAATGTCAATCTCGCCCTCGGTCGAATATATGGAGCGCGCCTACGACGATGCCAAGTACGGCAACTTCTCGCGCCGCCCCTACATCGACATGGTGATCCCTTCGCTCACCGATCCTTCGGTCGCGCCGCCGGGCAAGCATGTGCTCTCCTGCTTCGTGCAGTACGCTCCCTACAAGCTGCGTCCAGGCCTCAACTGGGACGAGTGAAAAAGAAGCCTTCGGCGATACCGTCGTCAACACCATCGCCGAGTACGCGCCCAACATTAAAGACATCATTCTTCATCGCCAAGTCATCACTCCGCTCGATCTCGAACGCGAATGGGGATTGAGCGAAGGCAACATTTTTCAAGGAGAGCTTTCGCTGGAGCAACTTTTCTTTTTGCGCCCCGCGCCGGGATATGCACGATTCCGCACACCCGTACAAAATCTGTACATGTGCGGTTCAGCCACACATCCGGGCGGCGGCATCATGGGCGCGCCCGGCCGTCTTGCGGCTCTCGAAATTCTCAAAGACAAGGGAGCTGCCTAGATGCTTATCGCTTGTCATCCTGAGCGAGGATTGTTCTTCGCCCATCAAGGGCGAAGAACAACCGCAGTCGAAGAGCCTGCCCTGAGCTTGTCGAAGGGATCCCTACTTCCTATCCCGCAGCCGGCGGTCGCAAGGCGTTTTCTACCTGCGTCTGTGGAATGCACTCTATGAGCACAAACGGAAAACTCGCTACGCGCGACATCGTCATGATCGGCGGCGGCCACAACGGGCTGGTCACCGCGTTCTACCTCGCCAAAGCCGGATTCAAGCCTCTCGTTCTCGAACGCCGACTGCAGGTCGGCGGCGCTGCCATCACCGATGAATTCCATCCCGGCTTCCGTTGCTCCACGCTGGCGCACACTGCCGGACCTATTCGCTCCGACATCGTCCGCGACATGCAACTGGAAACGCACGGCCTGAAATTCATCACGCCTGAAACCTGCGTCACTGCGCTCTCGCCCGATGGTCGCGCCCTTTCCCTCTTTCAGGACAAGAATAAATCTGCGCAAGCCGTCTCAGCTCTTTCGCAGAAAGATGCGACAAAGTATCCCGAGTTCGAAAAGCTCGCTTGCCAAGATCAGCAAAGTGATCGCAGAAGCGCTTGCCACAACGCCGCCCGACATCGACCACCCCAGCCGAGGCGACTTGTGGAGCATGCTCAAGACCGGCCGGGCTCTGCGCAATCTGGGCAAGCGCGATATGTATCGCGTCCTGCGCTGGGGACCGATGGCCGTGGCCGACTTGGTCGCCGAATATTTCGAAACCGAATTGCTCCGCGCGGTGATTGCAGCGCGCGGAATCTTCGGGGCCTTTCTCGGCCCCTGGTCGGCCGGAAGCGCGCTACAGTTGCTCATCCGCGCTGCCGGCGACTCTCATCCCGGCGGCTCAGCTTTTTTCGTTGCGGGTGGAATGGGCGCGCTCACGCAGGCAATGGCGTCCGCGGCCCAAGCCGCAGGCGTTGAGATTCGCACCGCTGCCGAAGTCATTGAAATTCGCGTGAAAGATGGAGCAGCTACAGGCGTCCTGCTCGCAACCGGCGAAGAAATCAGCGCTAAAGCCGTTATCTCCAACGCCGATCCCAAACGCACTCTGCTCAAGCTCACCGACCCTACGCACCTCTCGCCGGACTTCGTGCAAAAGCTCCAGCACTATCGCGGCAATGGCACGGTCGCGAAAGTCAACCTGGCTCTCTCGAGCCTACCCGATTTCACGGCGTTGAAAAATGGTGACGTTAGTGCGCTGAAGGGCCGCATTCACATTGGGCCGGAGATCGATTACCTGGAGCGCGCCTTCGACGAATCCAAGTACGGCAACTTCTCGCACCATCCCTATCTCGAGGTCGCAATTCCATCGCTTACCGATCCCACGCTCGCGCCCGAAGGCAAGCACGTGATGTCGATCTACATGCAGTATGCGCCCTACAAGCTCAAAGGCGATTGGGAGAGCCAGCGCAAAGCGCTCGGGCAAACTGTGGTGCAAACGCTAACGCAATACGCGCCGAATCTACCGGAACTGATTCTGACCCACCAGATCATCACGCCGCAGGATCTCGAAGACGTTTACGGATTAACCGGCGGACAAATATTCCACGGCGATCTCGCGCTCGACCAGTTCTTCACTATGCGCCCGCTGCTGGATTGGGCACGCTACCGCACGCCGATAGAGAACTTGTATCTTTGCGGCAGCGGCACGCACCCCGGGGCAGGCCTGACCGGAGGCTCGGGCGCCAATGCAGCGCGGGAGATTGCGAAGTGCGTGAAGAAATAAACTTAACCGCTGACGAGAATGAGCGCCGATGCAACCCTGGTCCATATTCCGCGAAATCAAGGCGGCTCTCGATCATGAAGATATCGAGGGCTTGTTAGCCAGTGGATGCCCTACCGACGAATACGACAGTGAAGCCTCGTTGATCCAAAGCGAAATCGCAAAAATGCAGACTTTGGGACGAAACCGCTGAGCATGGAGCAGTGCGAAAGTATAGTCGTCGATGTGTGGATTAAACAATTTGGCCCTTTCAAGGCCGAAGACCTCGAGATGCGAGGTCCAGCATTCTCTTCTGTCGCGCGGAAGATAGTTGCTTGCCGATGAAGCCCTCCGCCATCCTCCTAATCTCCTGCCCCGACCAGAAGGGCGAAGTCGCCACCATCGCCGACTTCGTCTACCGCCACAACGGCAACATCCTGCACGCCGATGAGCATGCCGACGAAGAATCCGGCCTCTTCCTGATGCGCGTCGAGTTCGATCCCAAAGATTTCGACATTGATCTCAACGACAAAGACCTCGCCGGCTTCGCCGAGCATTTTTCTCCTATCGCCGAAAAGTTTCAGATGAAATGGCGCTTGGCTCTGTCGTCGCATCGGCAACGCATGATCATTCTGGTCTCGAAGTACGATCACTGCCTCGTCGATCTTCTCTACCGTCACCAAAGCGGCGAATTAGCGTGCGACATCCCGCTCATCATCTCCAATCATCCGGACAACCAGCCCATCGCCGACTTCTACAAAATTCCTTATACGGTCATACCCATCACAAAAGAAAACAAGCGGCAGGCGGAAGAACAAATTCATTCTGTGATTGGCGAGCATAAAGCGGATTTCATGGTCCTCGCCCGCTACATGCAAATTCTCTCCGACGATTTCGTCAACCGATATCCGCAGCGCATCATCAACATTCACCACTCGTTCTTGCCCGCCTTCATCGGCGCCAAGCCTTACCACCAGGCTTTCGAACGCGGCGTCAAGCTGATCGGCGCCACCAGCCACTACGTTACTGAAGTTCTCGACGACGGACCCATCATCGAGCAGGACGTAGTCCGCGTCTCTCACCGGGACACCGTCGAAGATCTCATCCGCAAAGGCCGCGACCTTGAGAAGGTCGTCCTCTCCCGTGCCGTCCGCTGGCACGTCGAAAACCGCATTCTTCTTTACGGCAATAAAACCGTGGTCTTTTGAAACACGGCCTTCTTCCGCGTGGAAGGACATGTACATCCGGTAAACGCAATTCCGACGCGTGATAGTCCCACTCCGCAGGTAACTTGCGGCCCTGGTGACTTTCGACTTTACTGAAACGGTAGTGGGAATTGCCTTCACGAAAGAGCGAATTCTCGCGCGCGGGAGTATTCTTGGCCGAGGACCTCAAATTTGAGTTAGCCATCCTGGCAACGGTCCAGGGCTTCTATCAGAAGCTGCTGCGGGACCTGCTCGGCGGCGATGTACCCATTCCGACCGGGCTTGACGAACTAGCGCTGCGCCACATCGACCACGATTTGCCTGAAACTCTTTCCCGGATGTACCGCTGGTTGCGCGTGCTCGATATGGCGGTGACGCCTGCAATGCTGCGTCAGGCCCTGCCTCCCGAAACAGATTCAGAGGTCGCCGAAGCCCTGCTCCGCTATTTTGTCCGCCGCCGCGAATCAAGCGACGTCAACCGCGATAAAACCGATCTCATTTCGACATTTCTTTATCGCCATCCGCGCGTCGCCGGGCAGTGGCAACAGCGTGGCTACGGCCTCGATGGTTCTCTTCCCCTTTCTCCCTTCGAAATCGCACTCATCGAAATTCTCGCCGATACGGATGTGCCCTCGCTTCCCGAAGAGCACGTGCAATTGCTGCGCAACTTCGATCCGCTGCGCGAAGAGGTTGGCCGCTATCGCGATTTCAATGCGCTCATCGAGTCCGGCATCATTTCGCGCGTGCGTGAGTTGAAGCGCTGGCTGGGACCCTCTTTCTACCATCCCTGCGTGATGGCGAATGTGGCCGCCTACAACGCCGCCTTCGGCGCGCAGTTCGACCGCCTTTTCGCCAAGGCGCTGGGAGAGATCAAACAATTCGCGCAGGTTCTCGACGAAATGGGAGGCAGTATTCTAAGCACGGTCGACGGAGTGGAAGTAACCGTCGAGCACGTCGCGGCGATCGAACAGAAGGAGATGCTCGAGGCCGACTACGACAACGCTCTGGAGAGATTTCGACGCGTCTCGCGCCTGAAAAAAGAACTGGACCGGCGCCCGCCCATTCGCAAATCGCTGCTCACTCCCATCGCTGGGAGCCGAGCACAATCTTCGGGCGGAGCCGCTGCCGCAGCGCGAACCGCGCGGGTTGCTCCAGCCAAAGCGCCAGCTCCAGCTCTCACCTTCCAGCCGCCAGTAATTACTCCGCAGCAAATCTCGGCCGAGGAAGGCAAAATGCGGCGCGTGGAAGAATCCATTCGCATTTTCGTCCGCGTCGCCGATCCCAAATATCGCCAGATCGTTCCCATGCGGTTCTTCAACCTGACCCTCACTGCCGCCGAAGCCGAAGCTTACAATGCAGACTTCCTCGAAGAGAAGAGCCTGCGTGCTGATGTCGCCCGCGCGCTGATTCGCTTGGTTTCCTGCCTGGCGCGGATCAGCACCGAGCTCGAAGAACTCAAACGCAGTCAGAGTATGTCGTCGCTGTGGAAGCTGCACGCGGATGCACTGGTAGTCTTGCTCGACATCGCCAGCACTATCACCGAAGATGCCGAAAACACCGCCAATACCGCGGAAAGCGGCAGTGATGCCGGATCTGCCAAAGCTCTCCGCGAGACGGTACTGAAACTCGGCGACCGCTCTGACCTGGCTGTGAAAGCTTTGGCGCATCCGGGAAGCTAGGAGCAGCTCTCAGTTCTCTGCCGGAGGACAGCCGAGGGCGGCTGTCCCACACGGGTGCTGATACTGACAGCTAGTTGATATCGAACTGCTCCTGATGCAGCGCCGGATCGCTCTTCACGATGATGGTGCGCTTGGTCAGTTCTTCCATCTCGTTCAGCAGGCGGCCGTTGTTGGTCTTCAACTCCTTGGCCACATCCGGATTCACGCGCAGCATGACGTCTTCGTGCTCCAGATGCTTGGCGATCTTGCGCATCTCCACGTAAATCTCGTTGCACGACCGTGGTCACCGACTTCACGTAGCCGGTGGATTGGCAATACGGACACGGCGCGCCGATGGTGCGTTCGAGCGATTGCTTCACCCGCTTGCGGGTGATCGCGACCAGTCCGAAATCGTTGAACTGCAGCACCTTTGATGGAGCGCGGTCGTGGCGGAGTTCTTCTTCCAGAGCCTGCATCACGCGCTGGCGGTTGCGGCGCTCATCCATGTCGATGAAGTCGATGATGATGATGCCGCCCAGATCGCGCAGGCGAATCTGCCGCACGATTTCTTTGATCGCGTCCACGTTGGTCTTGACGATGGTGTCTTCGAGCCGCGTGGTCTTGCCCACGTACTTGCCGGTGTTGATGTCGATCGCGACCAGCGCCTCGGTCTGGTTGATCACGATGTAGCCGCCGCTCTTCAGCCAGACTTTCGACTTGAGCGCCTTGTTCATCTCTTCGGCCAGGCCGAATTGCTCGAACAGAGGAGTTTCTTTCGTGTAAAGCTTCACGCGCTTCACCAGCCCGGGCTGGAAGCGGTTGAAGAAGCGCAGGACGCGCTCGTACTCCGGTTCGGTGTCGACCCAGATCACGGAGAAGTCGGAAGTGACCTGATCGCGCAGCACGCGCTCCACGACGTTGAGATCGTGATAGATCAGCGCTGGCGGCGTCGAAGCCTCGGACCGCGTCTTGATGTCGTTCCACAAGCCTTTGAGAAAACGAATGTCGGCGCGCAGCTCATCTTCGCTGGCACTCTGCGCGGCCGTGCGGACGATGAAGCCTCCATGGCCGTTGTCGCGCTCGCTCATCATGATGCGCTTCAGCCGCTGGCGCTCTTCGTCGGACGCGATCTTGCGCGAAACGCCGGTGTGGTTCACTGTCGGCATGTAGACCAGGAAACGTCCAGGCAGCGCGATGTGGCTGGTGATGCGCGCGCCTTTCTTGCCGATCGGCTCCTTGGCAATCTGCACCAGAATTTCCTGGCCTTCTTTGAGCAGGTCGCTGATCTTCGGAACTTCATGCGACTCGCGGCGCGGAAAGCGGCGTCCACCGCGGCGTCCGCGCTGCCCGCCACCGTGGCGGTCAAAGCTCGGACGCGGACGCGGCGCGCGCTGCGTGTAACCCGCTGTGCCCGCCGGAGCGCGAACCTCAGCTTGGGCATCGACGTTCGCGCCTCCGCGCTTCGGCAGCCAGCATCGCCTCGGCTTCCGCCTGCGCTTCTTCGAGTTCCAATTCTTCGGAGTCGTCTTCGCTCTCCGCAGCCGGAGCGGACGCAATACCTGCATCCGCTAAAGACGACATGTGGATTTCATCCACCGTCTCGCGTACCTGAGCCAGTTCGTGCTGACCAATCTCCACGCTAGGTTGACCAGCAGCCCGCGTCTCTTCCTCAAACTCTTCGTAGCCCTCGTCGGAGGATTCCTCGTAACGCAGCGTCTCCGCTTCCTCTTCGTCGATGGTCTCTTCTTCGAGCGTGCCCGCAGCCGCAAAGGCTGGAACTTCTTGCACAGGCGGCGCCGGAACGCGATCAGAATGTTCGGGAATCGCTACAAGGCGGTCGTCGAGCCGGTCATCCTCCTCTTCTTCTTCTACTTCTTCCTCCACAACGTCTGCCTCCGCAGCCCGCGCGGCGGCAGCCGCCGCACTGTCGCTGACCGTATCCCGCCGGTGAAATTCGCGGTTCCAGTCCACCGAAGTCGAGGCGGATTCCACTTGTTCTTCTCGAGCAGGCTGCTTCTCTTCAACTTCCTCATGCGGTGGAACAGCAACGCTCGCAGTCTCCGCGAAAATCGGTTCATCCTCAGGAAAGCTTTTGGAAATCGGCGCTGCCATCTCTACCGGCGTCTCTGCAGTTCGTGGCGCCGAGGTTTCCTGATAACGGTGCTCCTGCGCCTCTACCGGCTGTGCCAATCCGCGATACTTCGAAATCGATTCTCCGGGAAGAATGATCGGCTGGTATCCGGCTGGAGGGCCAAACTGTGGTGCCCTCGCCGGTTCCTGCGGTCGCGCTACTGCTGGCGCGACACTCTCAGGCATCGGTCTTGGCGAACGCGGCTCCAGGTTTCGGTCCCGCCCGTCGCCTCGTCCATCGCGCCTTCCGCCGCGGCGGCGTCGCCGTCCACGCCAGCCCCCACGCTCGCGATCGGTAGAATCGCTGCCCCCTGAAGGCTCACTCGAAACCGCCGCAAGTCCCGAGGGTTGAGACTCGAAATTCCCCTCGCCGTCCCCATCGTGGGCGGCGGCACCACCTTCTAAGCCAGCCTCCAACTCGCCTGCAGCCGCCGCAGCAGGTGACTGCTCCGTTGCCGGTGCCGGCCCACGCATATCCTGCACCCCGCGATTGGCGGGCACGACATCGGTCACATCCTCGTCGTGCTCTTCCAACTCCATAAAGTCGGAAACATAGAGGAAGGCATCGCGCTCCAGGCCGATATCGACGAAGGCAGACTGCATGCCGGGCAGCACGCGGGTGACGCGGCCCTTATAGATGGAGCCGGCTAATGTGTATTCATTTTCGCGCTCGAGGTAGATTTCCGCGAGCAGATCGTCTTCCACCAGCCCCACCTTGGTCTCGTGAGGCGTGGAAGAAACAAACAACTCTTTGTTCATGGACACTCCGGTCCCGCCGGCTATTCAAAGCCGTACGGGTTTCACCGGAGCCAACCGAAAAGTTGGCAGGGGAGGATCGAGCGTAGCGAGGCTGGCCCCACATGGGGGACGGGTGGGGCTTGGGAGATTTCTCCCCGCCCGAATCCGCTGCACAAGCTTGGGAATCTTTTGCACTGTTTCGCTTTTATCTGCCGGGGTTTGTGACCGCACTCTCAGACCGTTTCCGGTCGGGGGGCCGTTTCCCTGCCCAGCATTGCTGCAATCCTGCCCGGCCTTCGACTGCTCGACTGGCCGGTGAAATGCCCCCTTTACGCGAGGGCGATCGATATTTTTGGGGCTGCGCCGAAGCGCAGCAATTGTTCCTCTGCCGTCTTCCCAGTTTCAGTAACTACTGCTAAATCATGTACCTGGCTCATTTCAGCCAGTTCCCTCAGCCGGTTCAGCTGTGTGATCCGGCTAGTTCACAAAGCGGCGCATACGAACATTCATTACCATCCCCAGCGCCAGGAACATGAACAACACGGAAGACCCACCGTAACTCATCAGCGGCAGGGGTATTCCAGTGACCGGCATAAAGCCGACCACCATGCCGACGTTGACCAGAATATGGAAGCTAAGCACCGCCACCACACCCATCACCACGAACGCGCCAGCGCGGTCAGGCGCTGTCTGCGCGTTCTGCGTCAAACGCATCAGCACCATGAAGTATAACAGCAGAACCCCCAGCGCGCCCACGAATCCGTGCTCTTCCGCAAAGGCCGCAAAAATAAAATCCGTTTGCGGGACAGGCAGGAAAGCGCCGTGTGTTTGCGAGCCTTTCCCGCCCCACAGCCCCCCCGAACCTACCGCAATCTTGGATTGCTCAACTTGGTACCCCGACCCCTGGGGATCGAGCTCCGGGTCCACGAAACTGGTCAGCCGCTGCTTCTGGTAGGTCTTCAATACGTGCACCCGGGGGACGAAAAATACCGCGCCCACCGCTACAGCCGCCAGCGCCGTGACCAGCAAACCTTGTTTCCACTGCATCCCTCCCAGAAAAACTCCCATGATGGCGATGGGAATATACGTAAGAGCCGTGCCCAAGTCCGGCTGTTTCAACACCAGCAGCATGGGAATCACGACGATGGCCCCGGCCTTGGCAAAATCCGGCCAAGAAAGCTCGCGATGCCGCAGATCGGCAAAGAACTTTGCCATCGCGAGGATGAGGATCAGCTTCACCCACTCCGAGGGCTGGAAGTGATTGCCACCGGGCATCTTTATCCAACGCTTCGCCCCGAGATATCTCTGCCCAAAGAGCAGCACGGCCATTAGCGATGCGATCGCCGCAATGTAAAACCAGTGAATGCGATCCAGCAGAATCTGATAGTTCACGGCGCTGATCACGAACATCGCGCCCACACCGCCGAGGATCCAGTAAACCTGTTTGATGTGCGACCCGGCAAACTTGGTGTGCACGGTGGCGCTGTGAATCTCCATGACTCCGAGCCCGCAGATCATGAGCACAAAGATCAGCAGCCCCCAGTCGAAATCGCGAAATGAAACGTAACGGCTCATGAGTACCTAGTACCCAGTACCGAGTACCGAGTAAGAGCCTCCTCACGCCGATTTTTTTCCCGTAACTTGTTCATCGTAGCTTCTCGGTACTCGGTACTAGGTACTGAGTACTGGCAAGTCCAGGCGCAGCCGTAGCCGCCACAACCGGCCGCCTCGACAAATCCAAAACAAAGCGACCGCCCTCCAACTTGTCCCCTTCAGGTCCAGACCATAGCGCTCCGATATCCACTTTGCCATCGCCTTTCGGCTTCTCCACCATCTTCTGCGGCGCGCGGTGCTGCTTGTCGACGTAAGCCTTCATCACTTGCGTCGCCAACCGTGCCGCCAACCTGCCATGCTCGCCGCCTTCGAACAGAACGCACACAATAATGTCGGGATTGCGCCGTGGAGTAAATCCCACGAACCATCCATTCTGCGCCAGCGATTCGCTGTTCTTGAACTTCGCGCGGGTGGCCAGCGAGACAATCTGTGCCGACCCCGTCTTGCCTGCGATGTCGATCCCCGGAATATGCGCTGAAGGTGCTGTCCCCTCAGGCAGCAGAACTCGCGACATGGCATCGGTGATAAACGTCCAGCCATTCGGATCGATCGGAATATCCTTCGTCGCCTTCACGTCGCTGGTCTCGACGTAATCGGGCGGCAGCTCCTGCGGATTCACGACATGCGGCACCACCATGCGCCCGCCCATCGAGATCGCCGAAATCGCGCGCATCAGTTGCACCGGCGTGATCGCGACCGCACCCTGTCCAATGCCCACCGAAATCGTCTCGCCGGCAAACCATTTCTGTTTGAAGTTCCTGATCTTCCACTCTTCCGACGGCATCACGCCGCTCACTTCATTCGGGAGATCGATGCCGGTCTTCTGCCCCAGGCCAAGAGCAGTAGCGTATTTGGCGATGCGGTCGATGCCCAACTTCTCCGCCAGCGTGTAAAAGAAAACGTCGCAGGATTGATAAATCGCCTTCTCCAGAGAGACGGCGCCGTGACCACCCTTCACCCAGCAACCGAAGCGCCGGCCATAGAACTCCGCACTGCCGGCGCAGTTCACGTGCAGAGTCTGCGCAACCTGCTCCTGCCAACCGGCCACCGACATGATGATCTTGAAAGTCGACCCCGGCGCCAACTGCGCCTGAATTGCTTTGTTCAGCAGCGGCTTGTCGGGATCGGTGACCAGCTTGTTCCACTCATCGCGCGATACCCGCACCGCAAAATCGTTGGGATCGAAGGTCGGCCGGCTCACCATCGCCAAGATTTCTCCCGTACGCGGATCCATGGCCACGATCGCGCCGTTCTTTCCTTCAAGCGCCTCCTCGGCGGCGATCTGCAAATCGATGTCGACGGTCAGCTTCAACTGTTTTCCCGGGATCGCTTCCGTCTCACCCAGCAGTCCCACCTCGCGGCCGTGGCTGTTCACCAGCGCCTGCCGCGATCCGTTCTTGCCCATCAACGCAGTGTTGTACTGCCGCTCCACGCCCGAGACTCCCACCACGTCGCCGGGATTGTAGAGTTCGAACTGCGGCTGGTTGAGCATGTCCTCGGTGACTTCGCCCACGTAGCCGATCAGGTGCGCCAGGAACCCGTTGCGCGGATAAAGCCGCCGGTGCGCCACGATCGTATCCAGCTCCGGCAACTCGTTGCGGTGGGCATCGATGAACGCCAACTCGTCAGGAGTGATATCTTCCTTCAGGAAAATCGGCTGGTACTGCGGCAGCGCGGAGAAGTGGCGGATGCGCGTACGAACTTCGGTAGGATCGAGGTGCAGCCCCTGAGCAATCAGATCCGCGTCGGCATTCAGATCGCGCGAGGAATCGCGCAGCAGCAGCGCCGAGAACGAGGGATAGTTGTCAACGATCACGCGCCCTTCGCGATCCAGAATCTTGCCGCGAGGCGCGAGAATTGGCACGTTGCGGATGCGGTTTTTCTCCGCCGCCGAGGCGTAGTACCCGCTCTGCATCACCTGCAGCCGCCACAATCCGTAAGCCAGCACCAGAAAAATGCCGAGGATCACGTACTGCGCCGCGGTCAGGCGGATCTCCGATACTTTTTCGTCACGGCCGAACATCAGTCTTCGGGCTTCGGGCTTCGGGCGCGCGACGAACCTCGCCAGAGGCAGATGCCCTGGTTTTCCTCTCGGGGATTGTCTTTATTGTAATGCGTGTCGCAAATCAAGGCAGTCTGTCCGAAAACCAAGGTCACTGGGCGAATAGCTCTCGGCTCGGCTTGAGCCAAAGCCCGAAAACTGAAGCCCGCTTTCACGTTCTTTGCTTGAACTTTCCAGCACAAAGTACAGCCCAACCCCGAGCAGCGCATTCGCCAGTCCGGCCAGGATTCCACGGCTCCAGCTCCAATCGAGCGTCAGGTTGACCATGCCGCGCGCCACTGTGAAATAAACGGCCGCATGCGCCAGATAAAATCCCAGCGTAACCAGAAAGCGCGCCCCGACGTTTTCCACGTCCAGCTTCGCTCCCAGCGACGACGCCCCGTAACCCACCACCGTCTTGGCGATCCCATAGATTCCGATCGGATAAGGACCAAGCATGTCCTGCGCCAGTCCGATCGCGGCTCCGGTAAACAGGCCGGAAATCGGATTGCGGCGGGCCATGGCAAAGAAAATCGTAACCAGAAGGGGCAAGTCGAGATAAACGGCAAATCCCGGAAAGACGCGCGGCACGAACGATTGCAGAAACAGCGCCCCCAACGGCACGCCCACCGTCACCGGGATACTAAACCGGTAAACCTCAATCTGCTCTCCGGATGTGTAAGTGATGGGCACGCTAGTGGGGAGTGTCCTCGGGCGCGGGGGTCTGCGCAGCAGGTTCGGGAGTCGAGGCTGCAGCCCGCGGTGTAGAAGGTTTGGCCACAGCATTGGACGGCGTCACCGGCGCGTTCGATGCTTTGGCAGAACCGGTCTTCGGCGCGTCAGTCTTAGCTGCGTCAGTCTTCGGGTCGTTCGTTTTCGCGCCAGAAGTTTTCGCATCGGCAGTCTTCGCTGCCGCCACGCTGGCATTTGCCGTCGAAGCGACGGCCGCTTTTGGAACGGCGATCTTCGGGACAACCGCGGCATCGCCCGATCCGGACGCCTTCACGCTGTGCTCCGAACTGCTATCGGCTTGCGCCGCCGGCTTTGCGCCGGTCGCAGCATTTTCTCCGGCAGCCGCATCGCCCGCAGGTTTTTGCGGCACCGAAGGCAGGCGCTGCGCCAGAACGTCGGCCGCACGCACGCGTGGCGTCAGCCCGTCGGCCACGGCGTCCCGCTCCTGTTTTTGCGTTACCACCAGAACTTCTTCCAAGCGATTCAAATCCGCAGCCGGCTTGATCTGAATATTCAGAAACATTTCCCGCCCCGGACTCACCTTGCTCACCGTGCCAACGGGCAGTCCCTTGGGAAAAATCTGGTCGCCACCGCTACTCAGCACAGTCTCTCCGGGAGTGACTTGCTCATCGCTCATCACCCGCTCCAGAATCAACTTCCCCATTCGGAGTCCCGCGCAGCACGCCCTGCAGCCGCGACTTCTCCAGCATCGCGCCCACGCCGCTGGTTTGGTCGTTGATCATCAGCACTAGCGAAGTCGAGGCATACACGCGCAACACCTTGCCCACGATGCCATTCGCCGTGATCACGGCCATGTCCGGCGCGACGCCATCGTTCGAGCCTTTGTCGATATAAACCGAGCGGGAAAGATCGCTGCCGCTCGAGCCAATCACCTGCGCGGCAACAGTCTTGGAGATGTACTGTTCCTTGAATGCTAGCATCTGCTGCAGGCGATGCGCCTGAGTGGCATCCTCGCTCATGCGCACTTGCTCCAGCCGCATCTGCTCAATCTCTTGTTTGAGCTCGCGATTCTCCGCTCGCACCCCGCGCAGATAAAAGTAGTTGTGCCAGAGATTGCGGCTGCTGTTCTGCACCCAGACCAGCCCGCGCTCGAAAGGAGTAATGGCACCCACCGCCCAGATGCGGATCAGCCGAGTATTCTCAGCATCCGCACTGCGCTTCACCTGTACCGCCAGCCCCAGCACCTGCAGAAACAACACTCCCACCAGAATGGTCAGGTTGCGGTAACGGCCAAGCACAGATTCCATAAAACTGTTGCCAGTTGCCGGTTCTCAGTTGCTAGTTCCAGCCAGAAGCCGGCTCATAGGCGTGGTGAAAGAGGGTCGCGAAGGGCACGGCTTTTAGCCGTGCCGTCAGGTCCCAAGAATGTTGGGCTTTAGCCCCTGAGGCTCTCGCTCGTGCAATCGCCAGAGTTCTGGACCGGCAACTGGCAACCGACCACTGGCAACTGCTACTCGATCGAGATCTTCCGCAGCAGCTTGAAGTCGCTGAGCATCTTGCCCGTGCCCAGCACCACGCTGCACAGCGGATCGTCGGCGATCGAAACCGGCAGCCCGGTTTCCTCGCGAATGCGCTTATCCAGATTCTTTAGCAGCGCCCCGCCTCCAGTCAGCACAATGCCGCGATCGCTGATGTCGGCCGAAAGTTCCGGAGGTGTCCTTTCCAAAGCAACGCGGATCGCATTCATGATCGTCGAAACACATTCGCTCAGCGCCTCGCGCATTTCGCCATCATCCACCGTGATCGTCTTGGGCACGCCTTCAATCAGGTTGCGCCCTTTGATCTCCATGGTCATCGGCTTATCGAGCTGATGGGCCGATCCAATTTCCATTTTAATCTGCTCGGCGGTGCGTTCGCCGATCAGCAGGTTATATTTTCGCTTCAGATAGTTCATTATGGCTTCGTCCATCTGGTTACCGGCCATGCGCACCGAGCGGGAATAAACGATGCCACTCAAAGAAATCACCGCAATATCGGTAGTCCCGCCGCCGATGTCGACCACCATGTTGCCGCTAGGCTCCGTGATCGGCAGTCCCGCTCCGATCGCCGCCACCATCGCTTGCTCCACCAGATGTACTTCACTGGCCTTGGCGCGATAAGCCGAATCCATGACGGCGCGCTTTTCCACCTGCGTAATTTCCGACGGCACGCCGATCACGATGCGCGGATGCACCAGCATCTTGCGGTTGTGCGCCTTCTGAATGAAATAGTTCAGCATCTTCTCGGTGACCTTGAAGTCGGCGATCACGCCATCCTTCATGGGCTTAATGGCGACGATGTTGCCTGGCGTGCGGCCCAGCATCTCTTTCGCCTCCTTGCCCACGGCCTCTACTTCGCCCGTGTTCTTGTTGATGGCGACAATGGAGGGCTCGTTCACCACGATGCCCTTGCCGCGCGCGTAGACCAGGGTATTGGCCGTGCCCAGATCGATGGCTAGGTCGCTGGAAAACAGGCTGAACAGCGACCTGAGATTATGCGAACGTGAAGAATGAAATCCGTTGCTTGACATGGACGAACTCTTCTCGCGATCTACTGTGACCGCACAGTTTGCGGGCGAACCCGATTTGCTCTTTCCGGCATCTCTGCGTGCTCCATCTGCATCATGCTCTATCTAGTCCTACTGTATCTAGTCTATGAGAGACGCACAGCCTAGCCGGTACCGAAGGTTCCTTGTACTCCTGACGGAACCCCACTTCTCACTCCTAAGAATTTCCGCTACTGAATCACAATCTTCTTCTGCTGCGTATTCACTCCACCCTGCACCGTCTGCGCTGTTACAGTAATCACAGCTTCTCCGGTAGCCAACGGCGGCGTGAAGTAATGGAAAGTTCCGTCCGAATTGATCATCGGAACCTCCCGCCCATTCACCATCACACGCGCTCCCACCTGCGTTTTGCCCATAACTTCAATCACGTGCCCATGCTGAATGAACGGATCCAGCTCCAGATCGATCGCTTCCGTCTGCTTTCCTTTGGGAATAATCGTGAAGCGGTTCTTCTCGCTTTCCACCGACTCTTTTCCTGACGCTTCATATGACTGTACCACCCAGTAGTAAGCGCCTTCGCCGAGACTGGTAACAGTAACATCGGCAGTAGTTACCCTTTTGTCCACTAGCGTGGAAGAAAAATAAGGATTTCTTGAGATTCGCAGTCGGTACGCCACCGCATTCGCCATCGGCGTCCAGGAAAATTCAACATCCTTGGTGTTTTCACCAGCGGTAAAGATCGGCGCCATGTTCGCGGGAGAAATCGGAGTCGGCGGCCCGATTCCCTTCGCCTTCTCCATGTGCGCTTCATCGGCACGGAAGCTGACTTTTTCCCAATTCGCCAACTGCACCGTCTCTCCGTTACGCTGCACTTCGCCGCTGCCTTTCTTCATCAAAATCTCGTGCTGATCGGCCTTGGGATCGTTATGCACCTGCGCCGTCGACTCCGGAGCCAGCGACGCCGTCGCTCCCGCCACAATCACCTGCGACTTCGATCCCTGCGAATACGTAGCCGTCGAAAGATCCACAGTTCCTGTACTCACCGCCACGGCCACGTTCGTCTGCTGCTGATCGTTGGCCGAATTTTCTTCAATCACGATCAGCGAATCCTGCTTTACGGTATAGCTGGTGCCGTCGTTGAAGACTACCTTCGCCATGCCTTCCGACCCGGTCTGCACCACGTCGCCTTTTTCGAGCGGTACGTTGTAGTCAGCAGCAACCCAAGTGTTGCCACTGCCTTTCTTCACCCGCACCGTACCGTCGAGCGCGGTGAAGTGGGCATTCTGCGCGGTCAATTTGCCGCCAGTTGGCGCAGGAGCCATGCCCGCTACGCGCTCCAAAACTCCCTTCGCGACGCCATCAGCGGCCCGGATGCTGCTCTGGGTAAACTGCGGAAAGGCCAGTCGCATCGCCACCGTAAACAATGCGCAGCCCGCCAGAATCAGCAGCGCCACACTGCGGTACGTGACCGTTTTCCACGCAACGTGGATTCCCGGTTTGCGAGTCTGCGAAGACACGTGCCCCTAAAAGCTTATTCAAACCTTCTGAATATGCGGTAATTCCAAAGTTATCACAAGCCTCTAAGCGCCCAGAACAGGTAATCAACTGAGAACATTACCTTCGTTTCTCAGGTGCGCCTGCTCACCTCCTGTGCCCTTGACGCTTTGCGGCGACCAATGACAGTTTCGCCTCCTTCCGATATTCTTGTTCCCCGTGACCACCGCTTCAACCACTGTCTCCGCACCCAGCCGCGACGGCAAATCTTCTCTCGCCTCCGGCATGGCGCTCATCTGGGTCATCACCCTCGCCAAGTTGCTCTTCCACATCTACTTCAACAACCGCTACGGCTACTTTCGCGACGAGTTCGATTACATGTCGTGCGGCGATCACCTCGCCTGGGGATACGTCGACCAGCCCCCGCTCATTCCGTTTCTGATTCACATTTGCCGCGCCGTGCTGGGAGACTCGCTGCGTAGTATCCGCTTTACTCCCGCGTTGGCTTCTTCTCTACTCGTGGTGCAAGGTGCTGTCCTCGCCCGCGAATTCGGCGGAGGCCGCTTCGCCCAGCTCCTCAGCGCCATCACGATCGTCACTTGTCCTCAGTATCTCTCGAATGGAAGCTTGCTCGGCACCAACTGCCTTGAACCGAATCTCTGGATGGGCTGCGCCCACTTTGCCACCCTCGCCGTCAAGCGCGACAAGCCGCGCTACTGGCTTTGCTTCGGAGTAGTCGCCGGCCTTGGCATGGAGGAGAAATACACCATCGCTCTGTTCGGACTGGGCATTGTCGTCGGCCTTCTGCTGACCGCCCAGCGCCGCGTCTTTCTCAACCGCTGGATCTGGCTGGGCGGCCTCGCCGCTTTCCTGGTCTTTCTTCCTAACCTGATGTGGAATTTCAAGTACGACTGGCCTTTTCTTCAACTGATGCACAACATCCGCGCCGAGGGGCGCGATGTAGTGCTGGGTCCGCTGGCATACTTCTGGGAGCAGATTCTGGTGGTGAATCCGTTCAGCGCCCCGATCTGGCTTACCGGGCTCGTGGCGCTGCTTTTATCCCAGCGCCTCAAACCTTACCGTTTTTTAGGATGGTCCTATCTGGTTTGCTACTCCGTTTTATTCCTGCTCCACGGCAAGAATTATTATCTGTCTCCGATTTATCCCATGCTGCTGGCGGCTGGCGCCGTAATCATTGACGCAGCGATAAGCGCGCGATTTGCCCCGTGGCTGAAACCCGCGATCGCCACCGTACTGATCGCCAACGGCATTTACCTCGCTCCGGTGGTCGTGCCGGTTCTTTCTCCCGATGCCTTCATCGACTACGTGAAATACCTTCCGTTCAAACTTCCAGTCACCGAACACTCTCATGGGTTCGCAGCGCTGCCGCAGTGGTACTCGGATCAGTTTGGATGGGAGGAAATTGTCGATGAAACCGCCGTGGCCTGGAACAGATTGGCCCCCGAAGAACGCCAGGACGAGAACTGCGGCATCTTCGCCCAGGACTACGGACTGGCTGGCGCCATCGACTTCCTGGGCCGCAAATATAGCCTGCCGCGCTCCCTCAGCGGCCACCAAACTTGGTTTCTATGGGGACCGCGCGGCTACTCCGGCAACTGCCTGATCGTCCTCGACGACCGCCGCCAACGCCTCGAACAACTTTTCGAGCACGTGGAACACGTAGGCACTTCCGCCGACAATCCCTATGCGCTGGAGAAAAGAATCGACGTCTTCCTCTGCCGCGGCGCAAAATTCGGCACGCTAGCCCAACTGTGGCCGCAAATCAAGCACTGGCAATAAAAGGGGATTGAGACAAAGAGGGTTGAGACAGAGAACGTGTTGACCTCGTCTCGCCGCAGTCTTACTCCGCCCCGCGCTTGACATCACTCAACGCCCTCGTCAACAATCGGACGAAACTCAAATTTGTCCCCAAATCGTTCCTCGCTCGTCTAATCTCACGAGGTTTATTCATGATGCTCGCACGCCTGGCCATCTTTCTCGGCCTACCATTTATGCTAGCTATAGTTATGTCCGCGCAAAAAGTCACAGTCTCACAACCCACAGTGTGGGCCACCAAGCCCGATATCCCGGCTTTCGAAAAGATCGAGAACGACCGCCTCGCTGCTGGCCAGCGCTCGATCGACGCGCTGCTTGCTGTTAAAGGGCCGCGCACCATCGAGAACACGCTTGCTCCTCTCGACGATGCCTTCCACCAGATCGGCTCGGCCGCCAACCTCGCCGGGCTCATGGAGCAGGTCCATCCCGACTCCGCTTTCCGCGATCACGCCACGACGATGCTCACCAAGGCCAGCGCCGCCTTCACCACCATCTCGCTCAACCACGAAATCTATAACGCCCTAGCTGCAGTCGATCTATCGAAGGCCGACTCCGCCACGCGTTACTACGTCGAGCGTCAACTGCTGCAATTTCGCCTCTCCGGCGTAGACAAAGACGACGCCACCCGCGCCCGCATCAAAAAACTCAACGACCAGGCCACCGAGGAGCTGTCTTTATTCGAACGTAATATCTCCGACGGACAAAAATCGATTGAGGCCGATCCTTCTGAACTAGCCGGCCTGCCCCAGGATTACATCGATCGCCACAAGCCCGGCCCGAACGGCAAAATCCGCATCACCACCGATTATCCCGATGCGCTGCCCGTCGGCACCTTCGCCAAAAGCGAAGACCTGCGCCGCCGCCTCGCGTTGGCCTTCAATACCCGCGCCTACCCGCAGAATCAGGAAGTCCTGACCAACCTGATGAAGACGCGCTACGAGATCGCCACGCTGCTCGGCTTCTCCAACTGGGCTGATTACAACGCCGCCGACAAGATGGCCGTGAAGGGCAGCAATATCGCCGACTTCATCGTGAAAGTGAAAGACACCTCGCGCCCGCTGGCCGAGCGCGAGTTTCAAATGCTGCTCACCGAAAAGCAGAAGACCGATCCCGGCGCCAAAGAAATCTGGGACTACGAACGCAACTATCTCTCTGAATTAGTGCGCCGCTCGCAATACGACTTCGACTCTCAATCCGTTCGCCCCTATTTTCCCTTCATGCAGGTAAAGCAAGGAATTCTCGACACCGCCGCTGATCTTTTCCACGTCAGCTTCCAGCAAGAAGAAAACGTTCCCTCCTGGGATCCCGCAGTCGAAACCTGGATCGTGATCGATAACGGCAAGCCTATCGGCCGCTTCTATCTCGACATGCATCCACGCCCCGGCAAATACAGCCACGCCGCCATGTTCCCCATCCTCGATGGCATTCGCGGCAAGCAACAACCCGAGGCGATCTTAGTCTGCAACTTTCCCGCGCCCACCGCCGACGATCCCGGCTTAATGGATTACAACGACGTGCAAACTTTCTTTCATGAATTCGGCCACCTCATGCACCACATCCTTGGCGGCCAGCAGCAATGGGCGGGCATCAGCGGCATATCCATGGAACGCGATTTCGTCGAGGCTCCATCGCAGATGCTCGAAGAGTGGATTCATAGCCCCCAGGTTCTGGCGAAGTTCGCCCTGCACTACAAGACGCGCGAACCCATCCCCGCCGAACTCGTAGCCCGCATGAACCGCGCCAACGCCTTCGGTCGCGGTGGCTGGGTTGATCGCCAGAACGCCCTAACCGCAATCTCCTACGACATTTACAGAACGAAACCAGAAGCGGTTGATCTCGACACAACCACTAACAACGACAACAGCAACTACACTCTTTTCAAGCCCCAGCCCGAAACCCACTTCTGGGCTTCCTTCGGCCACCTCGGCGGCTACTCCAGTGCCTACTACACTTATCTGTGGGATAAAGTAATCGCCGAAGATTTCTTCCTGCAATTCGACCACAACAATCTCCTGGCAGGCGACGCACCCATGCGCTACCGCCGTGTAGTGCTGGAGCCGGGTGGCTCCATGTCGGCCAATGATCTAGTAAAGAATTTCCTGGGCCGCCCGCAAAACATTACCGCCCTGCAACACTGGATGGCCGAAGAATTCAACGGGACGGCAGGGAGTTCGAAGTCAGCCGGGCAATGAACTGGCCCATTGGAGCTGTAAAGCGCCAAAACGCTTGTCATTCCGACCAAAGGGAGGAACCTGCTTTTCGCCCGCACAACCGTGAAAGCGTGCCCAACGTGGAAGACCACCCGACGTCGAAGAGCGGCGCTTCAGCGCCGCGTAAAGCAGCAAAGATGACGAGGGCTTTAGCCCCCGCGCAAACTAGTAAGTAAACGACTGAATCTCCGTAACTCCCGCATCCGGCCCATCGACATACCCGCTGCGATTACTCGGATTCAGCGCAATATGCGTGAACACCACATTAGACGCATTCGAAAAATTAAACCCATTCAGCGACTCCACCAAATTTCCCTTGGGGTCATAAACCTGAATGCTACTTCCCGTCCCCGTACTTGAGACCGACTGCGCCACAAAAACAATTTGTGCACCGGATCGAACTCCACGTCCGACCCACTCTGCAGTTGGCCGTTTGCGCCAGGCAGCACAACCGCGAATCCCTTCTTCTTCTTCAGATCGTAGAACTCCACTCTGAAATCAAGTTCGGTAGTCGTGCACGCGATCCCATCTTCCGAATCAACCGCCAGCCCGTTGATCGAACCCTGCCGAAACGGAGGTGGTCCCGGAATTCCAGTGAACTCACTCACCGTGCCCGTGGTCAGATCCACCAAAGCAAACACCGGCGGCGGACCACCCACGGCGCCATCGGATGCCGCCACCACCGCCTCATTCGTGACATCGTCGTAAGCCACCTGCGGAGCATTGCTGAAGAAAAATACCGGGTCGGTCAAAGTAATCAGAGGTTGGAAGGTATTCGCGCCCACGTTGGAGCCGAATACAAATGTCGAATCGTTCCCGCCATTCTCAAAAGCCAGCACGGCCGTAGTGGTGGAACTCTGCTCTCGGCTGATTCCGAGAATGATGTCGTTGGCCGCCAGTGGCGGTGTCCAGTTGCTGGTGAACTTATTCGAGTCGAGCGGGCTCAGTTCGTCATAAATCCGCTTCACTACGAAGATCCCTTTCACGTGCTCGCGCTCCACCAGCCCCACGCTGCCACCGGTAATTCCGAGAGTCAGGAAGTCGTCCTTGGTCTCGATCTTCGAGACCACCTTCAGAATTTTGCCGGAAGCCTGATCGAAAGTTTCCACCGCCGCCAGCACCTTCCCTCCGCCCAAATCCTGGGACTCGCTCAACACGCCTTCGGTGCCGTTCTGATCGATGTCGAAACCAAAAATCTGCCCGCCAAACTGGCTGTGCACAATCGTCCCCGGACCCACCGGAGGCCGCTGCTCCGCACTGCCTCGACCTGCCAGGCCGAAGCAAAGCGCACCCATGAGAACGACCCCTCCTAGCCAATTCGAACGAAAAAGATTCCAGCAATTCATGACCTGACCCTCTCCGCTGAAGTTAACGCCCTGCCGCGAGCTTCGAGCCCGGCAGTTCAAGACACTACAACGCAGCGTTGCCCCGAATGTCAGAAGCTTGTAAAATGTCCAAGTTTTCAAACACAAACTTGTGGGAAGAAAGACTAGAGAGGGAAGAGTGGCAGTTCCTCAGCAGCCGAAACGCGACCACTCACAGCTTTGTCATTCCGACCGAAGGGAGGAAGCTGCTGTTCGCCAGCCCCGACTGTGAAAGCGGGCTTCCAACTTGGAAGAGGCGGCGCTTCAGCGCCGCAGAAAGCGGCAAAAGAAGATCCGAGCTTCAGCACCGGTCCCTCCTTCCCTATTAATTTTCCATGAATTTTCGCGCTCGCAATTGACCGCGAGCGGTCGCAGCGGTACCCTCCAACGCTATGGCGCCTCCCAATCTCGATCAGCTGCGTCTAGCCTACAAGCAAGCCACCGACGAATGGGTAGCCGCCATTCGCGTCGAAGAAGCTCTCGCCACCCCCGACCATTCCATGATCGCCATGGAAAAATGGGACGACGCCCACTTCCGCGAAGAAGATGCGCACGCCAAAGCCACCCGAGCCCGCGAAGCCTACAAAGATGGCCTCCGCGAAGTGAATTACGGCATCTAGCCACGTCTCAATCTTCGAAACTTCGAGCCCCGCCTTTCATACGGTTGGTGACCGCCTGGGTCCAGACCCACTTGATCACGCGGGCATCGTTGTAGCAGTAACCCAAGTTGTGGTTCAGCGTAGAGAAGCAATGCCGCTGGCAAGTATGCTTCATATCCTGCAACTGCTTCTGCTCGAACTTGGGAGCGTCGATATTCCCCCAGTCAAAAGTAGACGGATACATCGGGAAACACGGAGCCACAGTTCCATCGGTGCGGATGATCACATTATTTTGCCCAGCGCGGCAGTTCCAGTCGGTGAAGTGCAATTCGCCGTTGGCATCCTGCGCAATTCCCGGAGTATTCGCCAGCATCGCACCAACGTTGCCATTCGCGCCCGTGCCATCGCCGTACCATCCGTATTTCCTCAAGTCGAGCCCCGAGGACATGCGGACGAACGCCTTCATCTCCTGCAGCCGCTGCACTGAGTTCACCATCTGATACCCGGCTTTATTTTTCTCGATGATCCAGTCGATCAGCGAATCCACCGATCGCCAATCCTCGGGCCGGATATAGGTCGGATTCTCATCGAAATGCTTGAAGTGCTCATCCTGCTCCAGCATCGGAGTTTCGTTGATGTGGTAATCGGTGGCCAGGCGGTGAGCGCGCGCGTATTCCGTAAGTTTCTTAACATCTTCATGGTTGTTGCGGCAGATATTGATGTTGAAAAACACCATGTAGCCGTAAACGTATTGTTTGCGGATCAGGTATTCCAAATGTTTCTGCCCAGGGACGAACGCTTTCGGCAGGCTGGGTTTTTCATCCCATGCATCCAGGGCAAAGTTGAAGATCGAAACTCCAGCATCGCCCAGCCGATCGGCAACTTCGGGGCGCAGCAACCGGCCGTTCGTGCCAACATAAATCCAGAAGCCTTTCTTAGCCGCGTAGTAAACCACTTTGTGCGCCACTTGCGGCCGCAGCAACGGCTCTCCACCCATCAGAGCCAGCACTCGGCAACCGTGATCGTGCAGCCAGTCGATCGAGCGCTTGGCCACATCCTCCGTCATGCCTTTGACTTTATTGTTAAAGGCCCAGCAATACCAGCAATCGAGATTGCATTTGTAATCGAGAAAAAGATAAGCGGTGATGGGATGAAACTCGCCCGGCATCACGCGCGACCGCATGTAGGGCAAAAGCCAACCTCGCACCTTGCGCCACACTTGGGGATAAGTCCAATCCCGATACTCCGGAATTTCCGCCGGCCCAGGGTCGTTCAGCAACTCGGGATACTGCGGAAAAACTGGTTCCGGCAGAGTTGCGCCTGTCGCAGCAACCGGCACAGGTCCGGAAGATGCGGAATTCATCAGTAGGTTATGAATATCAACGTCAATGCGAAATTTGGCGGGGGCGGCTGTAGCCACAGTGTTCTCCTTTCAAGACTCAGGCATTGCAGGTGAACGTTACACAGATGCCAGAAAGCAAAGTCGGGTTACAAGGATTTTCCCAAAACGGGCATCGAAGCTAGCGGTCTGCCTCGACCCGCCATGCGGGAGCGGAAGTGATTGATGGGATGAAACTTAAGCCGAAAAAGGAGGGGATCCGACAGTCTTGACAGTGGATGAAAGCGCAAGGCTGGCGACAAACTAAACCCGTGGATACTAGAAAGTCGTCAACGGCCACAACTCTGATCAGCCGGAGCCGCGCATCTGCGATCTCCGACGATTTTGTCATTCCGAGCGAAGGCAGGAACCTGCCGCTTGCTCGCGTAACCGGGGGAACAGTGGCGAGCGCACATGAGGAGGTCAGAAAAACTCCGGCTTCAGCCTTCACCGATAGTGCTCCAGGTAAAACCTGTGTTCCAGGCAATACAGCGCCATAAATGCAAGCACTACCACGGCTGCGGTAGAGACCAAAGGCCGCCCGCTGCGCCAAGGACGCTTCCAATCCGCCGTGGCGACGAAAAGCAATATCGCCGCCCCTAGCGCCACCATGGCAAGCTGAAAGATATGCGCCGCCGAGCCTTCGTCTGGCTGCGGTGCCTGAAAGTATCCGCTGAAGACGCAAAGCAGCGCCGTAAGAGAAAGAACGATCAGAGCTTTAGCGCTATAGCGGTTAATCCGTCCGATTTTAGTCGTTGCCAACATACCCTGTTTTGAGCCTGATGTTGACCGATCATCTCATCCCATCGACTGCGCCAGAATTCAAATGTTCGTTCTCCACCTGGTCCCTTGCCGCACCGTCCCCACCCCTTGTAGCATCAATACTCAGACATTCATAAGAAATAAGGAGCAATCATGGCCACCGACACCCTTCCCACCCCAGCGACCCTCAGCCACAAGCCCACGAGAGTCTTTAAGAACTTCATTGACGGCGAGTGGGTCGACTCCTCCACCGGAGAGACTTTCGAAAACCGCAATCCCGCCGACACCCGCGACGTGGTCGGCATCTTCCAGAAATCCGGCAAGGCCGACGTCGATGCCGCCGTCGATGCCGCCAAGCGCGCCTTCGCCAAATGGCGTCTGGTTCCCGCCCCGCGCCGCGCCGAAATCGTCTTCCGCGCCGCCGAAATCCTGATCGAGCGCAAAGAAGATTACGCCCGCGAGATGACCCGCGAAATGGGCAAGGTGCTCGCCGAAACTCGCGGCGACGTGCAGGAAGCCATCGACGCCGCCTACTACAACGCCGGCGAAGGCCGCCGCCTCTTCGGCCCCACCGTGCCCTCGGAGATGCCGAACAAGTTCGCCATGGCCGTGCGCCAGCCCATCGGCGTCTGCGGCATGATCACGCCATGGAATTTTCCCATGGCAATTTCATCCTGGAAGCTGCTCCCGGCGATCGTCTGCGGCAACACCTGCGTCATCAAGCCCGCGCAGGATACTCCACTCTCCACCTTCAATCTGGTCCGCGCGCTAACCGACGCCGGCCTGCCCAAAGGCGTGATCAACATCGTAGCCGGCTTCGGCCCCGACGTAGGTACGCCGCTAGCCGATCATGCCGACGTGCGCGCCATCTCTCTGACCGGATCCTCCGCCGTGGGCCGCATCATCGGAGGCATCGCCGCCAAAACTTTCAAACACTGCTCGCTCGAACTAGGCGGCAAGAATCCCATGATCGTCCTCGACGACGCCAATCTCGATCTAGCAATCGAAGGCGGCCTCTGGGGAGGTTTCGGCACCACCGGCCAGCGCTGCACCGCGACCAGCCGCATCATTGTGCAGAAGGGCGTTTACCGCGAGTTCGTCGAACGCTACGTAGCCCGCGCCAAGAAATTGAAAGTAGGGAATGGCCTGGATGAAACCGTAGAGATGGGACCGGCCATCAACGAAAAGCAACTCCAGACCGACCTAAGCTACGTCGAGATCGGCCAGAACGAAGGCGCAAAGCTGACTCTGCGGCGGCAATCGCCTCGATCAAGGCGACTACCAATACGGCTGGTTCATGGAGCCCACTGTCTTCATCGATGTCGACCCCAAAATGCGCATCGCGCAGGAAGAAATCTTCGGTCCGGTAGTGTCGATCATCCCCTGCGACGACCTCGAAGACGCCATCGAAATCGCCAACGGCATCGAGTACGGACTGTCCTCTGCGCTCTACACCAAAGACGTGAACAAAGCCTTCGCCGCCATCCGCGACCTCTACGCCGGCATCACCTACATCAATGCTCCCACGATCGGCGCAGAAGTGCATCTGCCGTTCGGCGGCACCAAAGCCACCGGCAACGGCCACCGCGAAGGCGGCATCGGCGCGATCGATTTCTATACCGAGTGGAAGTCCGTCTACGTGGATTATTCGGACAAGCTGCAGAAGGCCCAGATCGATAGAGCGGATTGAGCATCAAGGGGCGCAGGTTGGTCTACCCTGTGCCCCTCAGTGTCCTCTGTGTTAAAGGTTTTCGCCAGCGCCAGCGCCCCACTGCCTAGAGACTATCCTCTGCTTGTCCATCACCCCCAATCGTTGTAAAGTACAAACTCGTCAGGGGACCCGCCAAAATGAAAAAGGTTTCGTCAATTACTCTGCAGTTATCTGCCGTATTAGTCATGTCCGCACTCTTCTTCGCAGTTTCTACAGCCCAAGCCCAGCAGCGCACTCAGACCACTCACGTTCCCGCGGCAGTTTCCACCGGAATCGCCACGCTAGTCGGCCACGTCCCCAGCGAACAGCGTCTAAGTCTTGCCATCTCTCTACCGCTGCGCAATCAAGGGGAACTCGACGATCTCCTCCAGCAACTCTACGATCCCCAGAGCCCCAGCTTCCACCAATACCTCAGCGTGGAAGAGTTCACCAGCAGATTCGGTCCCACCGAGTCTGACTACGCGGCTGCGATCAATTTCGCGCGAGCCAATGGACTCGACATCATCGACACCGCGGCCAACCGCCTGGTCCTCGACATCGAAGGCCCCGCTGCGAATATCGAGAAGGCCTTCAACGTTACGCTTAACCTCTATCAGCACCCAACCGAGGGCCGCACATTTTTCGCGCCAGATCGCGAACCGTCGCTCGACCTAGCTGCGCCTGTTCTGCACATCTCCGGCCTCGACAACTTCTCCCTGCCGCAAGCCAAGAACATTCGCTCGTCTCAACAAATCACGGAAGCCAGCGCAATCGGCAAAACCGGCTCCGGCCCCGGCGGCCAATATGTCGCCAGCGACATGCGCGCCGCCTACTACGGCTCCGGCCCCCTCACCGGCAAAGGACAATCCGTCGGCCTCTTCGAATTCGCCGGCTACAACACCGCCGATGTCAAAGCTTATTTCAAGAATCTCAAGCAGACCATCACCGTAAAAGTGAAAGGCGAATCGCTGAACGGCGTGAGCCTGAAGTGTCCTCCTGCGACCTGCGACGATAGCGAACAAGTCATCGACATCGAGATGGCGATCGGCATGGCCCCGGGCTTAAAGGAAGTTATCGTCTACGTAGGCAGCAAAGATGTCTCCATCTTCAACCAAATGGCCGTCGACAACACCGCCAAGACTCTAAGCTGCTCCTGGGGATGGACCGACAACGAAAGCAGCCTCGACCCCATCTTCCAGGAAATGGCCATGCAAGGTCAGAGCGTCTTCGTAGCCACAGGCGACAGCGGCTCCAGCACTCCCGGCGACGTGGTGTGGCCGGCCGACGATCCCTATATCACGGCCGTAGGCGGCACCGACATCAACACTGTAAGCCCCGGCGGCGCGTGGAAATCTGAAACCGGCTGGAGCGGCAGCGCCGGCAGTCCCTCCAAAAATAAAATTCCCATCCCCACCTACCAGCAGCTACCGGGCGTAGTCACCGCGCTCAATCACGCCTCGAAAACGCTGCGCAATTATCCGGACGTAGCCGCCGAGTCCAACACCAACCAATACAGCTGCTACGACGCTACCTGCGGCGGAGGCAACGGAGGCACCAGCTTCGCCGCCCCGCAATGGGCCAGCTTCATCGCCATGGCGAATGAGCAAGCCGTATCGAACGGCAAATCGACTCTGGGATTCTTAAACCCGGCACTCTACGCGCTAGGAGTAGGCTCGACCTACACCACCGACTTCCACGACATCACCAGCGGCAGCAACGGAGGCTACACCGCAGTAACCGGCTACGACCTCGTAACCGGCTGGGGCAGCCCCACCGGCGCCGCCTTGATCGACGCGCTCACCGGCACGACGAAGAGCGAATAAAGCAGCAAAGCAGAGGGAAGAAATTTCGATGCCGTGAAGCCAAGGAGATAGTATTACCCTGTGGACCTCTGTGACCCCTGTGTTTAAGTTCTTCTCTTAACCCATGCCGATAGCGCACACGCAAATCACGGCCGCGAAACGTCTGGAAAACGTCCGCTACGCCATCCGCGACCTGGCGTCCGTAGCGGATGAAGTAACGAAGCAGGGCCATGAGATTCTTCCGCTGAACATAGGCGACCCGCTAAACTTCGATTTCCAAACCCCGCCCCACATCATCGAAGCGGTATACAAAGCCATGCGCGATGGCAAGAACGGCTACGCGCCATCGCCGGGAATTCCCGAAGCGCTAGAAGCAATTCGCGGCGAAGCTCAGCGCAAAGGCATCACCACCGTGCGGGATGTTTTCGTCACCTCTGGCGTAAGCGAAACGGTCGACCTCTGCATCAGCGCGCTGGTGAATCCCGGCGAAGACATTCTCACCCCCAAGCCCGACTACCCGCTCTACTCGGCAGTCTTATGCAAGCTGGGAATCGCCCTCAACGCCTACGACCTGAACGAAGAAGACGCCTGGCAGCCCGAACTAGCCGACATCGAACGCAAGCTGACGCCTCGCACGCGCGGCATCGTGCTGATCAATCCCAATAATCCCACGGGATCGTTGTGCTCGCAGCAGATGCTCGAGCAAATCGCCGAATAGCCCGCCGTCACAACCTGGTCGTCTTCTCCGACGAAATCTACGACAAATTGATACTCCCCGATTCGAACGGAGAGGTCACGCCGCACATCGCCTTCGCCGCCGTAGCCCCCGATGTCCCCTGCATCACCTTCGGCGGCATGTCGAAAAATTATCTGGTCCCGGGATGGCGCATCGGCTGGGGCATCGTCTCTGGCGACGCCGCCGCCATCAAGCCCTACACCGAAGGCATTCACCGCCTGCTGCGCGCCCGCCTCTGCGCCAACCATCCCGAGCAATACGCCATCAAGCCCGCGCTCGAAGGCCCGCAGGATCATCTCATCGAAGTGCGGCGCAAGCTGCGCTCCCGCCGCGATCTAACCCAGAAATGGTGCGAGTCCACGCCGCGCGTGAGTTGCGTCGCCCCTCGCGGAGCGTTCTACGCCTTCCCGCGCATCGACATCCCCGAGAGCGACGAACTCTTCGTCAAAGAACTGATCCGCCAGAAGCACGTCATGGTAGTCCACGGCTCCGGCTTCGGACAGAAGCCCGGCACGCAGCATTTCCGCATCGTGTTTTTGCCGGATGAAAAGACGTTGGCCAGAGCCTATGCAGGAATTGCAGATTTCATTCGCGAACGCTATGGTGCCTCTTAGCGGGAAGGCACGAACCGCAATTAGTTCGTTGTGGTCTTAGCCACCTGGATCGCCCATACCACCCCACCTCGAAGCTCCACAATCACGATGTTGGACGAACTAAATTCTTCGCCGCGAATGAGTTCTTCGTGCTCATGCTCGTAAAGCAGAGTACCGCCCCTCCGAGAAGTGGGATGTCCGAGGATTTTAATAACCTTCTTCTCCGAGCTGCCAAGGCGAAGGTCAACTGGCAGCTCCACTTCGCTTGTGTCAGGCAAGGCGGAACAGCGCTCGTCAAATTGCGCTGAACGCGAGACCCGATGCCACTGAAACGCGCCCACGTAAGGGCCGTCAATCTCACCACTCTCGAGCCACAATACCCACGGACCAACTGCATCGCTCCCATGCAGGCATAACCATCCGAGTGAGTCCGCAGCGTCACCTTGGGAGCCAATTTCGCCACCGAAGCGGGCCGGCAAAGCTTCCAACTCTGACTCTCCCTCAAGCGTAATAGTGACTCCAGACACGCGTAGGCTCGCGATCATCTCCTTCAGCACGGTTGCCTTTGGCAAACTGCGATCGTCGAACTTCCATAGCGGTTGCGGCGCCCAAATCGGCGGTTCGTACTTCCGTCGAGGACGAGCGACGGCTTGCGCAAAAGCTGAGCAAACGCTGAGACACAGTAATGCTATTGCTACGATTCGGCTCATTGCTAAATACTAGGCGCGAACTCAGATGCAGCGCACGTTACCTCCGGTTTAGCGGCATGCCTGCCAGATACCCGCAGTCGCCTTCGCGTCTAGTATGACCATGGTATAATGACCATGATCGAAAGACTTACCCGATGAAGAAAATGGCGGCAGGCCAATTCAAAGTCCATTGCCTGAAGGTCATGGATGAAGTTCAATCCAAACGCCAAGCCGTGCTGATCACCAAGCGCGGCAAGCCGGTGGCCAAGCTCGTCCCCGTCGAGCAAGAAAAAGACGACATTTTTGGCTTCATGAAGGGGAAAGGCTCGATTGAAATTAAGGGCGATATTGTTTCGCCGATACTCACTCCGGAAGAGTGGGGCGATCTCTATTGATCCTTCTTGACTCTCATGTAGTGATATGGCTAGGGCAGGATTATCGCCAGATATCGACGAAAGCTCATGCAGCGATCAAAGAAGCACGCGAGAAAGAACGCGGAATTGCGATCTCCAGCATCACGCTGGTCGAGATCTCGCGGCTTTCCAGTTATGGGCAGGTTAATTTAAGACCTGATGCAGAGACGGTTCTTGCTGAAATTGAACGCCTCTTTGTTGTTCTTCCAATCACAGCCAATGTTGCCCTTCAGGCTTATGCTCTACCATCCGGCTATCCTAAAGACCCGGCGGATCGCATCATCGGCGCTACTGCTCTAGTCCAAGATATTCCGCTACTCACCGCCGACCGCGAGATTCGCAAGTCAAGAGCCCTGCCCACAATCTGGTAGCCGCCCTTATTCTCTAATTTCCCAACGCCTCCTCCCAAATTCATGTACGATGCTCCAGTCCTTCCATCCACACTCCAGGCGCCCAGTAACGGAACTTGACATCGCAAGCCAAGCGGACCAGGGGCATGCCTGTGCGGTTTTGAAGTGTGGAAAACGATCAACCTAAAACGAAAGAGGAACTATGAAACGCAATCAGCTGCTCTCAGCTGTTGGTATCCTGTTGTTCGCAACCTGCTCGCTCGTCGCGCAGGATCAGAGTAAACCCGGCACTCTGGCCGGCGTCGAATTGCAGAAGCTGAAAAACGGAACTCAACCGCAGTACGAAGCCGGCAGAAAGCAAAAAGCCGCCTGGCACAAACAGCAGAACGACTCCGTCCCGCTCTTCGTTTGGCAAATCCTCACCGGCGACAACACGGGTGCTTTTTACGTCGGCCGCTTCGGCCAGCATTGGACTACTCTCGACAAGCCCTCTGTTTCCGACGAGGCCGACGAAGCCGAGTACCAAAAACTCATGGGCGCTTACGTCGAGTCCATGACGCTTCGCTACTACGACTTCATGCCAAAGGTCAGCAACGCCAGCGGCGACATGATGCCCAGCAAATTCACCGATCTCCACATCTTCCAGGTGCGCTATGCCAAGGAATCGGATTTCCACTCCGCGATGAGTCGCATCCACGATGCCTCGGAGAAGACCAAGTGGCCCCTCAATTACGAATGGTACGAACTGGAAAGCGGCGGCCCCTCCGGCCTGTTTGTGCTCGCCATACCGCATAAAAACTGGGCCGATTTCGAAGACAACCCCAACGTAAAACCGTTCCGCGACATGCTCAAAGAAGCCTTTGGACAAGCGGAAGCCGATTCCATCGTCGAACGAATCAACCAGTCGGTGGAAAAGGAAACTAGCGAGATCCTGCAATTCCGTCCCGACCTGAGTTACCTGCCGTCCAAGTAGCGACAGAAAATGTAAAGTCAAAAAGCCGCAGAGGTTTTCTCCAAAACGTCTGCGGCTTTTCTCCGCGAAACTCCGCGCTAAAAAGCTCTTGGTCCACGTCCCATCGGCACTTTCTCTTTCCCCCCGAATCTGCTTAAATCAAATTAGATTTTCTCCATACCGTGGTCGATATCCACTCCCACATTCTTCCGGAGGTAGATGACGGCTCCAAGTCCTGGGACATGTCCGTCGCCATGTGCCGCATGGCCGCCGCCGATGGCATCACGCACCAGGTCGCTACGCCCCATGCCAACGACCGCTACCACTACGACCGCGAATATCTTCAGGGACTAGTCACCCATCTGCAGGGTCTGATCGGCGATACGCTCACCCTCAGCCTGGGCTGCGACTTCCATCTCTCCTACGATAACCTGCAGGATGTCCTCGCCAATCCCGCCCGCTACGCCATCGGCGGCACGCACTACATGCTGGTCGAGTTGAGCAATTACAGTGTTCCGCAACAAACTACCGACTGCTTCATGCAACTGGGCGATCCGCGGCATTACCGCCGGTCATCACTCATCCCGAACGCAATCCGATCCTGCGCGAGAGCCTGCAGCGTGTGAGGGAGTGGGCCGAGCAGGGTTGCATCATCCAAGTGACCGGCTCCGCGCTCACCGGCTTTTGGGGAGAACGCGTTCGGCGCGCCGCCCTATGGCTGCTGGAACACGACGCCGTGCACGTGCTGGCAACGGACGCCCACGATACCGAGAAGCGGACCCCGGTGCTCTCTACCGCGCGCGATGCCGCCGCCGAAATCTGCGGCGATGAAATAGCAGATGCCCTCGTCGAGGCCAACCCCTCCGCTATCGTGAACTCGCAACCCCTCCCCTATTTTCCTCGACCCGTGCTGGGAAGCTACCGCAAGGCGCAAGGTGAGCTAGAAATCAGTACTGCGCGTGATATGTCATCTACAATCCTGTCATCCCGAGCGAAGCGAGGGACCTTGGTGTTTGCCAGAGGCGACACGCCGGCCGCACCGGCAAGAACAAAGATCCCTCGCTGCGCTCGGGATGACAATCCTGTCGGGTGACAATCCTGTTTTAAGCTTGACGAGGAGGATCTACTGCGGGCTCGACCCATCGTGCCCAGGTGTGGGGGCAGGTGCCGGAGGAACCGGTGGTGCATTCGTGGGCGTTGCTGGATCAGCACTGTGCGACACCGGGCGTCGAAGACCCGATGCGTGCGTGACGGGTTCCGTAGTCATCGCGCTTTCCGGATTCAGCAGATGGTCGTGGCTCGGGCCCAGCCCCAGGCTGATCAACGCGCGCGAATCGGGTACGGTTTTCGACTGCCACCCGTGATCGGCTTGATAGCGCCGCATGGCGTCTTCGCTGGCCTGGTTCCAGGTTCCCGGCCGCTTCGCCGCTGAGGTAATGTTCGCGAATCAGCGCTTCCTGAATCTCCTTCGCGCGCTGAGGATCAATTTTCTGCTGACCTCGCGCGATGGCTTTTCTTTTGCCTCGCCGGTGAGAGCTTGAGCGCTTCGCGGTACTTTTGTGGGCCGCAGCAGTGTTGGATTTTGTCTTCGAGTTAGCCGTTTCACCGCTCCCCTTCAAAGCAGGACCGGTGGAATCAGGCGGTCTCGCGCGAACCCCGCGCGCGGTAATGCGCAGGCACAAAGCAGCGCCGCCACGGCGCAGCCTGTACCCAACCAACTCCGCTTTCCCGCGCCACGCTTTTGCATGCTTCTCAACGGCAAGCCTCGGAGCCAGGAACGCGCCTCGCCGCAATGGTTGAGAGATAGCGCGCCCGAAAACAAAAAGACCCAACTGGAACCCGCATCGTAATCATCCCCCATTGCAGGATGCAATGCCAGTTCCGGCTGGGCCCGTCTCAGGTTACGGAAGTGTCCCTGCCATGAAGATGGTTCCGTCCTGAGGCGTCGAGCCCCGCGGACGCACCAGGAATACCACGTCCTGCCCGCTCTTCATGCTGGATTCCACTCTTGGCAAAATCCTCTTCGCTGTTCACCGGCTGCTTGTTGACTCTCGAGGATCACGTCGCCTCGGCTCAAATTTATGTCCTCGGCAAACGACCCCGGCTTCACGTCCTGCACGATGACGCCTTTGCCGGACGGCATGTCCAGCCGGTCGGCCATCTCCGGCGTCAGCTTGCGAACCGTCACCCCGAACTTGCTCTGCTTGGGTGTGCTTTCGTCGTTGTCGTCGTCATCTTCGTTCAAGCGCGCCGCAAATAGTTTGGCGCGGTCGGCGACGTTACAGTCGCTCCTGCTGCTTGCCGTTGCGCAGGAAGCCGAGCACCACTTTCGATCCCGGCTTGCGCGAGGCAATCTCCGCCACCAACTCGGTTCCCCTTGGTCACTTT
>CAWAFZ010000017.1:0-13655 GCA_963781635.1 uncultured Acidobacteriaceae bacterium | reverse complement strand
CCCAGGGCTTCTCTCGACCCAGGTTCGGCCCGAAGTTCTCTCCCCGCTCGTCCTGATACACAGCGTCAGTAAATTTCCAGGGGAAGGCTCGCGGGTGAATGATTCATCAATTGGCCCGTCAGCCGTGTAACGCCCTGCGGACAAGGCCGGACGGGTTTGCGACGGTCCTGCCTGTTCCTATGACCGCGTAATAAGCAGAAATTTCCTCGGGCAACTTTAGCCCTCCTTATTCTTGTAGGGAAGGAACTTCAGGGCGCCGGGAGGCACGGGGACTTGCTCGTCACATCTCCCGTTGGTAGTCGCGCAGTCTCTGAGCGCTCCGCCGGAGCAGTTTCGGGAGACGCTATCCTCTCGTACGCATCATGTGTCTTTTGCCTTAGCTTCCCGAAGCTATCTCCGGTATGGGATTGAGTCTCGAATAGCTGGCTACGAGCAGGATCCCCTCCATCTACTGTCTCATACCCTTGTACTCTTCGCCAGCCCAGCTGGGCCTGAATTCGAAGAGTTGATAGTCTTTGCTGAGCTCGGCTCGGGCCGTCTCAACGCCTGCGCTGTAGTGCGGAGCGTCAACGCCGTAGGAGTAAGGCAAAATCGCCTCGTTTCCAAACTCTCCAGTGATGGCGCGAAAGCGTGAAGCAATCTCATCCAGTGCCTCATCCCAAGAAATACGCTGCCAGGTTTGTGACTGAGTGGACTCTGATTGTGTGGGGACAGCAGCCCCCGGCTGTCCAGGAGCGGAGCTCCGTTCTTGCCTCGCTGCCCCCTTAGCCCCAATCCTCCGCATGGGGTACAGCACCCGCTCCGGCGAATAAACCCGATCCAGATATTTCGCCACCTTGGCGCACAAATACCCTCGCGTAAACGGATGCTTCGAATCCCCCTGAATCTTCGTCGCGCGCCCATCCTCCACAGTAATCAAAACGCCGCAAGCATCAGGGCAATCGTGCGGACACGCGCCATGGACGACCTTCTTCGCCATCGTTCGATTATAGTGTGTGATCGCAAAAACCCGGCGGGACGGAAAAACAAAACGGGCAGCCTACAGGCCGCCCGAGTGAAGCTAGTTCCGTTGGAGTTATTGTGCCAACGGCGGATCGGCCACCACTGCCGCCGCCATCACCGGAGTCTGGGTGAGCGGATCGACAAACAGCAGACCGCCCGCGACCAGCGGGACCGATCCACCAGATTGCAGTTGGCTCAGACCATTGGTGTTGATGAAGAGCGTGCCGTTGCCGGTAGCCACGGTCAGCGGCGCGCCTCCCAGCGAATATCCGATCAGCGCGTTGTTTTGCAGCTGGAAAGTGCCAGCATTGCCGTTCGTGATGCTCACGCTGCCCGCGGTTAGCATGCCATAAACCCCCTGGAAGCGCAGCGAAATCATCTGCGGCGTGAAGACGCTGTTCACATCGCTACCGCCGATGAAAATCCGCTGGCCCACAATCACCGAAGAATCGTTGAACAGCGCGTTGGTAAAGAGATTGCCGAAGAAGCACATGTCATACTGCGTGACCGCGCTCACGTTGATGGTTTGAATGGTGTCGACGTTGCTAACCAGATCGGCGCTGGTCTCACCCACCCACATTGTGATCGTCTGCACCGGCCCGGAAGTTGGATTCACTGCCAGCACGCGCCCTGAGAGGAACGCTTGCGACGTGGTAATGACTTCCACGTTGCTTGCCATCAGGCTGCCATCGGCCTGGAAGTATCCCTGCACGCCAACGATCGCCGGAGCAGCGAGATTGTTGATGCTGAATCCGCTGTTGAACTTCGTGCTGCTGTTCACGTCGATCGTCAACTGATGTCCATACGGGCCTTGGATCACAAACGAATTGTTGGAGGCGCTCACCGAAACCAGGCCGCCAGTGAGATCGGTGATCTGCCCGCTGGGATCGCTTGCCTGCACTGCGTGCGCGTAAATCACCGGGTTCACGTTGCCCGTGACCTGGCCGTTGCCGTCAACCGCGACCGACTGCCGAATGTCGAGTTCCATTCTCAGTCCAGCGAGTCCGTTGCTGCCAACGACCATCGCTGTCGGAAAAGTCACGGTCACAGTTGTCTGCGTAGCGGAGTTAGTGGTCGGGCTGAAGGTGCCGTTAATCGTGCTAATCGTCGGCGGATTGGTGCTCATGTCGACATAAGAGATTACGGGGTTCGAAAGCGAAAACGTCGCGCTGGTGTACGTATCGGCAGGCACTGTGTTGAATGCCAGCGGAGAGCGCAAGCCCAGCAGGCGCGCGAAATCCACCGTTGTCGGTGTGGACAACACATGCGGCGATCCATTATTGCCGGTCAAAGTAATCGAGTTGATAGTGACATTGAAGCCCACCACCGAGGCCAGCGGAGCATCCTCGCCGGTTACAAACACGGACGCGGTTTGGCCGGTCGGCGTGGATGTGGAAGAGGTCGATGAATTCGAACCGCAACTCGCCGCCAGCATCGACAGGGCGAGCGAAAGGACAATCCCAAGAAATTTTTTCATGGTAAAACTCCTATGCAAAAAATTGATTGTGACGCTAGGGGAGCCGCGATTTGCTTCACCATGATGGAAACACGAGTCAGGACGGGATGTCGCGTAACCTGTGTTCCGCTTACGGAATGCACTTCCAGACGCGGAAATCGCATAACTTCATGAGTTTGAGGTGGTTGGCAGTTGTTGGCGGGATGCGAACTTTGGGGAGTTGTACTTCAGTGCGGAGAACAAGCGGAAGCACAGGTTTTCAGCGCAACTGAGAACTGAGAACCGGGCTATTTCAGTTCCAGCACTTCCTTCTCTTTCGCTTTGCTCATCTCTTCCATCTTCTTGATTTCGTCGTCGGTGAGCTTCTGGATTTCTTCGAGCGACCGTTTCTCTTCGTCCTCGGTAATCTTCTTGTCTTTCATCGCCTTCTTGATGGCATCGTTGCCGTCGCGGCGAATATTCCGCACTGCGGTGCGATGCTCCTCGAGCATCTTGTGCAAGTGCTTTACCATCTCCTGGCGCCGCTCCGCGGTCAGCGCCGGCACGGGCACGCGAATCAGCTTGCCGTCGTTCATGGGATTCAATCCCAGTTCGGCGGAGCGAATCGCTTTTTCAATTGGTCCGACCTGCGAGGGATCGAAGGGCTGCACGGTGATCATCTGCGGCTCCGGAGCATGCACCTGCGCAATCTGATTCAGCGGCATCTGCGAGCCGTAATAGTCGACGCTCACGCTGTCCAGCATGTGCACCGAGGCCCGCCCGGTCCGCGTGGCGGCCATCGCCTTGCGAAAATCTTCCACCGCCTTATCCATCCGTGTCTTCAGTTGTACGTAGGTTTCTTTCAGTCCGGCAATCGCGGCCATGGTGGCTTGCGCCATATCGTCAGCTCCGTAAGATGCTAAGAATTAAAACGCAAAATTATAAACCCAAAACGAACGTGCCACGGATTTTCACGGATCGCCACGGATCAAGAATCTCTAAAATTATCCGTGTGAATCCGTGCAAATCCGTGGCTGAGATTTAAGCGCCCACCCTCGACCCAATCTTTTCCCCGCTGAGCACGCGGCGGATATTCCCATGCTGATTCAAGTTGAAGACGATGATGGGAAGATTATTGTCCTTGCACAAGCTGATGGCAGTCGAATCCATCACCTTGAGCCCCAGCTTCAGCACATCCATGTAGGTGATGTCGGTGAACTTTTTGGCATCCTTCACTTTCATAGGATCGGCGTCGTAAATGCCGTCGACTTTCGTGGCCTTGAGAATCGCGTCGGCTTTGATCTCCATGGCGCGCAGAGATGCGGCCGTGTCAGTCGAGAAATAAGGATTGCCCGTCCCTCCAGCGAAAATCACCACACGGCCTTTTTCAAGATGCCGGATGGCGCGCCGACGGATGAAAGGCTCCGCCACTTGATTCATCTCTATCGCGGTTTGCACGCGCGTGTATACATTTTGCTTCTCAAGCGCATCCTGCAGCGCGAGCGCATTGATGACCGTGGCCAGCATGCCCATGTGATCGGCAGAGACGCGGTCCATATCGCGCGCCTGGTCGGCCACGCCGCGGAAGAAGTTGCCTCCGCCGACTACAATCGCCAGCTGCACACCGAGTTTGTGCACGTCAGCCAATTCGGCCGCCACCTCGTGGATGCGCGCCGTGTCCACACCGAAACCCTGATTCGCGGCCAAGGCTTCTCCAGAAAGCTTGAGCAAAACGCGTTTGAAGGCAGGGGTTTGCATAGTGTAGTGCCCGCGCTCGCCCCTGATCTTAACCGAAGGGTTTCGCCGGCTGTCGAGAGGGCATCCCGCCCTCTCGCGAGCATAAAAAAGGCGCCCGAAGGCGCCTGATTACTCCGCTTTCTGTTCTGTAGGCTTGGCCACCGCGAAAGTCTCGCCCGCATCGCCTACCTTGAAGCGCGCGAAGCGCCGCACGCTGATGTTCTCGCCCAGCTTGCCAATCTTCGCCGCGATCAGCTGCGCAATCGAGACGGTCTGATCCTTGATGAAGGGCTGCTCCAGCAGGCAAACCTCTTCATAGAACTTTTCCATCATGCCAGCAACCATTTTCTCGGCAATATGCTGTGGCTTGCCAGAAGCAACGGCCTTGGCGAGATAAATGTCTTTCTCCTTAGCGAAGTCAGCCGGGGTAACATCCTCTTTGCGGACGTAGCGCGGATCACTCGCCGCAATGTGCATGGCGATATCGTGCACCAACTCCTTGAAGTCGTCGGTGCGGGCCACGAAGTCGCTCTCGCAGTTCACCTCAACCAGCACGCCGATCTTGCCACCGGCATGAATGTAGCTGGTGACGGCGCCTTCGCTGGTCACGCGCGTGGCTTTCTTCGCGGCAACCGAAACGCCCTTTTTGCGCAGAATCACGACCGCCTGCTCCATATCGCCTTTGGCTTCGGTCAGGGCCTGTTTGCAATCCATCATCGGTGCCCCGGTCTTTTCCCGGAGATCTTTCACTTGCGCCGCAGAAATATTCGCCATAGTGGTGCTCATAAATAAATGAAGTCCTTCTTAATTGCGTTCCCTAACAAACTTTGACCCGCGCCGGACGACCCGCGCGGGTCTAATTCCCTCAAGGGATGAATGCCCGGTTTTTGTCTTCCTTAAAGCTAACGACCAGCGACAAACGACCGTCCCTAAACCGTCTGGCTCTCGACCTTATGCACGTCGGCTTCTTCGTTGGCCACCGGCTTCTTATGCCCGCCCGGTCCCAATACTTCTTCCATGCTGATGTCCTCACCGATATCGGCCAGATCTGACGCCGACGCAGCTTCCTGCGCGCGCAGTTCAAGCGCTGCGGCCGCATCTTCCGCTTGCTGCATCTCCCGAGCCTGCGCCTGCTCGGTCGCGGCAGTCATGTCGGCGATTTGCTTATCGCTCATCAACTGCGCGCCCTCGGCGATGGACTCGGAAATCTTCGAGGTAAACAGCCGGATCGCGCGCAACGCGTCGTCGTTGCCCGGAATCACATAATCCACTTCACTGGGATCGCAATTCGTATCGACTACCGCGACCACCGGAATGCCCAGCTTGCGAGCTTCGCGCACCGCGATCTGTTCTTTGTTCGAATCGATCACGAAGATCGCATCCGGCAACCGGCTCATATTCTTGATGCCCGCCAGGTTCGCCTGCAAGTGCTTGCGTTCGCGTTCCAGCTTGATCACTTCTTTTTTCGGCAGCAGCTCGTAGCGGCCATCCGTGGCCATCTCGTCGAGTTCTTTCAGTCGCTTTACCGACTTCTGCACCGTAACCCAGTTGGTGAGCAGGCCGCCCAGCCAGCGCTGGTTGATGTAGAAGCCGCCGCACTTCGTGGCCTCTTCGGCGATCGCGTCCTGCGCCTGACGTTTGGTGCCCACGAACAGCACAATCTTTCCGTCGGCAGCCAGCTCTTGTACGAACTTCGACGCCTCTTTAAACATCTTCAGCGTTTTCTGCAAATCGATGATGTAGATTCCGTTGCGCTCACCGAAGATGTATTCCTTCATCTTAGGGTTCCAGCGCTTGGTCTGATGCCCGAAGTGAACACCCGCTTCGAGCAACTCCTTCATGGTGATAGTAGCCAATGAACCTCCTTATTCAGTCTGCATCCTTCGCGTAATTTCCGCTCCGGATTGCCATTCCCGCCCCGCGCCGCGAGGCACAGGAAGAATTGAACACCTCAAAACCAGTTGCCAGATGTTAGTAGCCAGTGAAAACTAAGACCCTTGTCCTTCCGAGCGCAGCGAAGAACCTTGGTGCTTTCTCGGTACTCGGTACTCGCAACTATCTCTTGCTGAACTGGAAGCGCTTTCTCGCGCCCTTCTGCCCGTACTTCTTGCGCTCTTTACCGCGCGAGTCGCGCGACACTAAGCCCTCGGCCTTCAGTTTCCCGCGCAGCTCCGCGTTGAATTGCATCAGGGCGCGTGCAATGCCGAGCTTCACCGCGTCGGCCTGGCCACGCACCCCGCCACCCAAAACGTTGGCGATGATGTTGAAAGATGCCGCCGATTCCGTGGTCGCCAGCGGAGCCTTCGCCGCCGAACGCTGCGCCGGAGTCACGAAATACTCCTCGAACTCGCGTCCATTCACCTTGAAATCGCCGCTGCCCGGACGCAAATAAACCCGCGCAATCGCCCGCTTCCGCCGTCCCGTCCCGTAATACTGAACCAATTCTGCCATGCTAGCTCTAAGCTCCTAATCTCATTTGTAGAGACGTAACTTGTTACGTCTCCTCTGGCAACAAGCTGACCTGCCGGCTCCGGCAGAGACGTTGCAAAGCAACGTCTCTACGCCCTTACTTCCAACTTCAAATCCTGCGGCTTCTGCGCCTCGTGCGGATGCTTGTCGCCCTTGTACACATTCAGCTTCGACAGCATATGCGCCGCCAGCTTGTTCTTCGGCAGCATGCGCCGCACCGCATCTTCAATAATCTTTTCCGGCTTGCGCGCCAAACGTTTGCGGTAATCTTCAGTGCGCAGACCGCCCGGATATCCCGTGTAGTGGTGATACTGCTTCTGCTCCGACTTCATGCCGGTCGTTCTAATCTTCTCAGCGTTGACCACAATCACGTGATCGCCGGTGTCGAGAAACGGTGTGTACTGCGGATTCTCTTTACCCATGAGGATGCGTGCCACCTGCGAGGCCAGACGACCGAGCGTCTGCCCATCGGCATCCACGACGTACCACTTGCGCACAATTTCCCCCGCTTTGGGGAAATAGGTTGACATCGGAACTCTCCCAGAAATGAAAAAATGCGAAACGCGATTGAAATTACAAAGAAGACCGCTCGTTGATTCCCCGGCGAGGACGCCAGACCATCAGGCGGGCAACCGCGAGACTTCCCAAAGCTTTAAAGATACCGTAGGCCGCAGTGAAATGTCAACGACAGGTTACACCCGGTACTGGTGCCGTTTCGCGTCCACAGAAACTCGGCTACTTAGTCCGCCCTTCCGGTTTCTCTGGGAAGGGCGTGAATCCACAAAGGTATACTTTTGTGGGCTTGTTGTTTGGGATTTTCGCGGCGAGCCTTCTATGTTGTGGATCGGGCTTCTGGGACTCAGTGAAGTACGGATTCGGCTTATATCCGACCCTTATTCGGAGCATGTCTCGCTCTAATTCCCCGCGTCCAGCCCAACCCGCCAGCGCGACCCAATCATTATCTCCCAGAAACTCTATTACGGTTTCAGCCTGCACTGTAGACCTTAGCTCATCGAAACCTGCGGCGTTATCCCATACGGGAGCCATGTATTGCTCGACTTCTACTCCGTCCCAAACAAACTCGTCTGTTATTCCGGTGCGAATAACAACCAACCCAGCCTTTCTCAGAATCGAGACGACATACGCCGCTGCCTGTTTGGCCTCAAAGTCCGGAATGGCTTCTACGATGACTCTAAGTCCAGCAAGTGCCTTGAGGTTGTCGATGTTTTCCGTTCCGTCGGTATACCTTGCAAAGCATAAACGCCTTGGCTTAAGCGATTTTTCGAGTGCCATTCGTTTGTTGTGTTCTTCGTTGATCTGGGCTTCTGTCAGGACGATTTGTTGCCGAAGTTGTTCGGCTTTCTCCTCGACATTGGTGACTCGCTTCTCTGCTTCACCCGCTTTTTCTTGGGCCATATCGGCGGCGTCATTCGCCGTTTTAGATCTATCGAGGGCGTCTCCGGCAGATAGTTTCGCGGCGTCTGCTATACTTTTGGCGCTAGATGCCGCAGATTTCGCCGCTTTCGCCGCTGTACTAGCCCCTCGCGCTTGGTCGGTAGCAATGGCCAACATAGTACCGTTGAATTCTTGCAGGGTGTTGTCTACCGTCGTAGTGAGCACTTCAAACACCCCTTCGCCTAGTACGCCCATAAGCACCAATGTCCATCCCACACTTTCCATGCGTTTGCGCCACGTCATTGTCTCGGGGATGAAATGTTCGGCACCCTCTATGAGGACACCAACCATCACAAGGATGGTGCTTCCTATGAGTGACCAGAAAAACCACAGGCGAATATTCTCGATGTCGCCCTTCAGTGAATCGCTTGTCTGCATGATGAGTGCGGAAAGCGAGGTAGATGCGGCGGAGATTATGTTAAAGATCATGGCTGCTCTCTTCTGTCTATTGCTGGCGGGAGCCATTATATGCATTTATAAACATCATAAAAACGCAAAATAATGCTTGACATTAGCCGTTATATTGCCTAATATTAGGCAGTAAAGAGACGGCAATGAATCAACTAAACACGACAAAACGGGCGCAGATCATAGCAGCACTGGTCGAAGGCAATTCGATTAACGCGACGTGCAGAATGCTCGGAGTCGGAAAACATACCGTCCTTCGTCTTTTGGAAGATGCCGGATGCGCCTGTGCAGCGTATCACGATGCAATGGTGCGCGGCCTTGATGTGAAGCGCGTCCAGTGCGATGAAATTTGGGCGTTCGTGCTAGGGAAGGATAAGAACCTTACATTGGAACAAGTACAGGCGGGGTTTGGTAGCATTTGGACGTGGACAGCCATTGACGCCGATTCAAAATTGATCGTCTCTTACATGCTTGGCGATCGTGGAGCGGACACGGCGCAAGCCTTCATGCGCGATGTAGCGTCCCGCATTTCTACGCGGATTCAGTTAACGACTGACGGCCATCGCGTCTACGCTGAGGCTGTAGAGGGTGCGTTCGGCTCGGAAGTAGATTATGCGATGCTGGTTAAAATCTACGGCGCATCGAATGACAATCCGGAATCACGCTACAGCCCCGCGACCTGCATCGGATGCCGAACGGGAGTACTCGCTGGCAAACCCGATCCGAAGCACATCTCTACGAGCTTCGTAGAGCGCAGTAATCTTTCGATGAGAATGGGGATGCGCCGATTTACGCGGCTGACAAACGGCCACAGTAAGAAAGTTGAGAACCACGGCCATCAAGTGGCGCTCTACTTCATGCACTACAACTTCTGCCGCGTGCATTCGTCGCTGCGCGTGACGCCAGCCATGGAAGCGGGTTTAACCGACCACGTTTGGACGCTGGAAGAATTGTGCACCTTGTTGCCTCAGCGGAAACCGAACGCGAAACTAAACAAGGAACTCGTACTCAGGGCGCTAGCACGCGCCAACTAAGAGGATTTATGGCAAAAGCAAACCATGTAGAGATTCCGTACCTTGACCCCAGCGTGCAGCACGTAGGAATCAGTCGCCTCCGGGCGTTGAACGTGACGCAACTTCGGGAACTCGACAAGACGCTAGTGATCCAGGATAACGACAAACCATTGGCCGTGCTCTTGAAGTACGATCACTTTTTAGCGATGCAGGAGCGAATAGTAAAGTATGAAACAGAGTAAGCACTCTTCAACGGAGGAACCAGATGACTGTAACGAAGTGGAAATATTTTGTAACGGAAATCCGAACGGTTGACCCGGATGGAACCGCGCAGCAATTAAACGATTTTGGAGATAAGGGCTGGGAACTTGTTGCAATCCGAAATGAATTTTATTACTTCAAGAAGCCAGACGCGACTACTCATGTCGTGTAGCCTACTTATTTTCGGTAGCTTCGCGGACAATCCGCAGCGCGTTCTGGCTGCTGTCCAGAGGCTTGCACTTGTGAGATTCATACTGGGCTGCGACATCGGCCACCGCATCATGCTTGCTCGATTTGAACTGGGCATTGCAGCGTTCGCACACACCGATAACCGGGGGCGGGGACTCTTTGACGATCCGCAGTCGTCTGTTTGCCATGAGTACAGTCTAGCGCCGAATGCCTGTGGAAATGAAACGGCACCAGCACCTTACACCCTCGGGCAGCGCGCCTTTTCTGTTGACACGATCCGGGTCTGCGACCACGATCCGGGCGTTGTCGGGACCCCGCAGGGCAGCAAGCTGGCTGCCGATCTCCTGTAGTTTCTATTCCTCCGTTTAGAAGGCCCTCTGGAGCCGGCTTCCCAATAACTGTTCGACGAAGACGACCGGGCGACCGCTCTTGAGTGCAACGGAATTGTTACGAGTCCGGCCATTCGGGCGGTCGAATTACTTCGCCATCACAATCTCGAAGTACATCAGCTCGGTGCCCTTGGCATCGTTGACCCCTTCTACGTAGATGTGCGCGCCGGCAAGGGGTTCGTTGATGCCTTCCACGTCGAAGAAGAAGAAGCCCGACTGCGTGGCGTGGGGTTCAACGGCTTTGGCAGCGAATTGCGAGGATTCGATTTCGTCGCGCTCTTTCTGGCTGATCGTCCCCTTGACTTTCTTCTGCGGAATGGGGAAGGGTAACGGGGCGTTGGTGTTGGTGCGCGGATTGTTAAGTCGGCGGTACATGTCTTCGGGCGCGGTGGGCGTGAGCTTGTCGCGATTGGCAGTGGTCAGCGTCACCTGCATGTTGGCGATGGAGATGGGCTGACCGCTGTCGTTGGTAACGATAAAGAAGACGGGCAGGAATCCGTGCTCGGCGAACTTCACGGTGAAGATCTTTGCCTTCTCGGTTGTATCGTAGGGGTCGGCGGCAATGGCTACTTTTTCGTTGGCATGATCGTCGTGTGCGGGATAGGTCTTCGCGGGCTGCGCCGCGGGCTTGACGAAGTCTTTCGCCGCTAGAAGCGTTGCGGCCAACATTAATGTCGCAGGAACGACGGCCCGCTTCACAATTCGCGCTAACTTCATAGGCCGATTATAGAACGTCTTGTATTCGTTATTGTCTTGCCTTGCGACCTGCTTTCTTACGATCTCAAACACACAGGATACTGAGGCGCACAGGGTAGATCATCTCTCAGTCAGAACTTTGTTTAGAATGGCTGCACTTGATCTCTTCTCTTTACAGCTTTCTATACAGTGCGGCGCTGGGCTTGACCATGTTGGCCGGGCTGCCATACTGGATTTTTCAAATGGTGCGGCATGGGAAGTACCGCAAGGGCGTGAGACAGAGGCTGGGGCGCGTGCCTTCGCGGCTGCGGTTGCCGGTGGCTGCCGAGCCGGTGATCTGGGTGCACGCAGTTTCGGTGGGAGAGGTGCTGGCGGTTGGTGGGTTGGTGGAAGAACTGCAGCGGCGCCTTCCGAAGCATCGGATTTTTGTCTCGACGACCACCGATACCGGACAAAGGCTGGCTCAGAAGCGCTTCGGCGAGGGGTACGCCTTTTATTTTCCTATGGACTTTGCCTTTGCCATCCGTCCTTATTTGGGAGCGTTGCGGCCGCAACTAGTTGTGATCGCGGAAACTGAGTTCTGGCCCAATTTTCTTCGCCTGGCGCACGATAGCGGCGCGCGGATCGCAGTGGTGAACGCCCGTATCTCGGACCGGTCGCTGCCGCGCTACAGGCGCTTCCGCGGGTTGCTGCGAAAGGTTCTGCTCCATGTGGATCTGTTCTTGGCGCAGACTTCCGAGGATGCCGTGCGCCTGCGGGAAATTGGGGCGGGTGAGGATCGCGTGCGAGTGGCGGGAAATTTGAAGTTCGACATTCCGGTGCCGGCTGCGCCGCTAGTGGTTGAGATGCTGCGAGAATCGCTTGCCGGAGGTGCCGCGGGTCCGGTGCTCGTATGCGGCAGCACAGTGGATGGCGAGGAGCCGCTGCTGCTGAAGGCGTTTGAGAATGTGCTGGTGCAGCATCCGCGGGCGGTGATGGTGCTGGCGCCGCGGCATCCGGAGCGCTTCGCGGCTGTGGCTGCGCTGCTGGAACAGATGTCGATTCGATACCGCCGCCGATCTGTGTGGAACGGTGAAGACTTAGCTGGCGGAGTTTTTCTGCTGGATACGATCGGAGAACTGGCTGCGCTATATGGGTTAGCGGATATCGCATTTGTCGGCGGGAGCCTGGTGCCGCGCGGCGGGCACAATATTATTGAACCGGCGCAAAATGGCGTCGCCATCGTGGTGGGTAATCATACGGAAAACTTTCGCGACATTGTGAATCTGTTTCAGAGCCGGGATGCGGTGCGGGTGGTTGGTCCAGCGGAGTTGCCGCTAATGTTTCTCGAATTGCTGGCGAAGGATAACGAGCGAAAGGCGTTGGGACAGCGAGCGGCGGAAACTATACGCTCTCAGGCCGGCGCAACCGCGCGCACGGTGAGCGCTCTGGAAGAGTTGCTGGCGCGACCATGAAGTGGAATCCATTGTCGACACTCTACGGCGGGGTTGTGGGAGTGCGGAATGCGCTCTACGGCCGCCGGTGGCTGCGTGCGCAGTGGCTGCAAGGTTCGGTGGTAAGCGTGGGGAATATTTCGGCGGGGGGTTCGGGGAAGACTCCGTTTGTGATTTTGTTGGGCGAGTTGTTGCAGGCGCGAGGAATTCGCTTTGATGTTCTTTCGCGCGGCTACGGAAGGCAAACTCGCGGTGTTTTGCTGGTGCAACCGGGCGGACTCCCGCGCGACTTCGGCGACGAGCCCTTGCTGATTGCGCGACGACTGCAGGCGCCGGTCGTGGTGGGCGAAGATCGGCATGAGGCCGGCCGTTTTGCGGAGTCACGGTTCGGTACGCGGATTCATTTGCTGGATGATGGGTTTCAACATCGCGGCTTGGGGCGGGATTTCGACATCGTGCTGTTGACGCCCGAAGATGCGCGCGATCGTCTCTTGCCCGAAGGACGGCTACGCGAGCCCGTGCAATCTTTGGCGCGAGCTGATGCCGCAGTGCTGATTGGAGGAGCGTCGGCGGATTCTTTTCCCCTCGCGGAGAAGATGGTTTGGCGAGTGCGGCGAGGGATCGTGACGGATGATATCTCGCAGCAGGTGCGATCTCGGCCCGTGGTGTTTTGCGGCATAGCTCGTCCGCGGAACTTTGTACTGCAATTGCGGGCGGCAGGTGTTGATCCTGTGGCCGAAGCATTTTTTCGTGACCATCATGCTTACACCGAGAAAGACGTCCGCGACTTGCTAGAACTACGGCAGCGCAGCCGGGCCACAGGCATCATCACTACGGAGAAAGATGCGGTGAACCTTGGTCCTTATCTTGCGGCACTCGCTCCGCTGGCTGTGGTGCGCGTCACAATGGAGTTGGCAGATGCGGCTAACGTTGTGGATACCATCTTGCGAGTGATCGCAGAGCGGCGCCGCTGCTCGTGAGAAAATGCAGACGGCAGAATTGGGAAGCGGATTCCTCACTTCGTTTGGAATAACAATTCATTATTTTGATGACGAAGCATCTTAAGGAAGTTGAGCGGCTGCGCAAGATCGTCGAGGCCTTTCCCAAGGTCACAATCACGGTGCTTGGGGATCTGGTGGCCGACGAATTTGTGTTCGGAGAGATCTCG
>CAWAFZ010000016.1:0-123208 GCA_963781635.1 uncultured Acidobacteriaceae bacterium | reverse complement strand
GAATGGGCCGGGCGTCTTATGCTTCGACGCCGGCTATCCAAGGACGATGGAGACTTCCATTCGGTGAAACGGCCCTCGTGCTCGACAGCGGGCGCATCTCAGGGGAGGTCGAAATCAGGACGGAGCCGGGTCGGGTTGGTTTGGTGGCCATATGGGCAGGCGGCTCAACGGAGCCGAAAATCGAGAGTTACGTCATTAAAGGTACGTTCACCGGGGCCGTCTGCGAGTTCACCCTGACCGTCACCGACAAGACGCAGCGAGCACTTCCAGCCATTAACGCGCTATCCGCTCTCTACGCGGCAGCCGGGACGTCTAGGTCTGGCTTCTTGGTGTTCGATGCTGATGGAAGGAACGCTCTGTATACGGAGCTCGCGGACCGAAAGCTCGGGGAACCGCAGCCCATTAGTCGGTCGCATCGGTTAACGGCCAACCGTTCCCACATATTGTCCCGATTGTCCCGACAATTCCGACGTCGGTATATTTCGCCCCTTCGGGGCTTGTTGCGACGTTGTGGACCTTACCCACGGCTTGCGCCGTGGGCTGCGCTCTATCGTCGCTTCGCGGCTGGCGCCATCCTACATGGGCTGGGTCAGAGTCCGGGCTTCAGCAAAGTGCCAGGCTTCTTTGTGGCGGGCGTATTTGGAATTTTGGCTTTGGCTAGGCCAGATGTTCGGGTAGTTGTTTCATGGGCACTCCTCTTTCGCCCCTCCGGGGCTGGTTGTGACGTTTTGGGCCTTACCCACGGCTTGCGCCGTGGGCTGCGTTCTTGGGCTCCTTCGGAGCTGGGATTGCGTGGAGTTTCGTTTTGGAACTTCCTCCTTTGATTTCGCTGACTTGTGACATTTGTTACCGACCCTCGAGGCTTCTTAGCGGAACAATGTCCGCGATACAGGTTGGGTGATTGCGAGATCTGCGAGGGCGGAGCCGCGGCGCGGCAGTAGATTCCAGCCCATGGCGCAAGCCCGGGGTTGACGCGCGCGGGATTGGGCAGCCCCGGAGGGGCGAAAGAAGTTTGTCTCACACATCTGGAAATATCCTGCTTCATTTCATTTTCTCCACTCTTGGGCGGCGGTGTCTTATCCGGCAGGAGTTTCGCGGGGATCTGTTTGCTTATCTCGGAGGGATCGTGCGGGAGATGGACGGTGCGGCTCTGATCATCAACGGGACCGGGGATCACGTTCACATGTTGTTGCGGGTTCGTCCCGTGCATTCGTCGGCCGAGGTAGCGCGTGTGGTGAAGACGAATTCGTCGCGATGGGTCCGCGAGAAGTGGAGCTCAGAGTTTGCGTGGCAGACCGGGTACGCCGTGTTTAGCGTCAGCGAATCAAATGTTGTGGCAGTTACGAAATATATTGCCGGGCAGGAAGAACATCATAAGAAGCATTCTTTTCAAGAGGAATTTGTTGCGTTCCTCAAGAAGAATCGTGTGGAGTATGACGAGAAGTTTATCTGGGATTAGGTTTGGTTTCTTTCGCCCCTTCGGGGCTGGTTAAATCCCGCACCCCACCCACGGCTTGCGCCGTGGGCTGCGCTCTATCGCCGCATTGCGGCTGGAGGTGGGAGCCTCCAGCGAAATTCCACCCTCGCCATGGGCGAAACGCATGAGGAGCGGTCGGCCTTCGACTGGCGCCGCGCGGATGGTGCGTCCCTCGGCGAATTGGTTACGAACAAGATCACTATGAACGAAGCCGACGGAAGGAAGTGCCCGTCCTAAATGGCGGTTTGCGCATTAGCAGGTGCCAGGCTTCCTGGTAGGGGCCGTATTTGGATTTGGGGAGGTGCGGGGAGAGGACTATTACTGGCTGGTTGTGGGTGGCTTGGATGGGGAGGATGTACCAGGTGTCGACGGGGATTACCAGGGCGGCGAAGAAGTCTAGTTGGTCGGGGGTGTAGAGGACGTGGCTGGAGCAGATGGTGCAGGCCCATTCGGTCGCTGTCGCTCTCTCAGGGCAGGCTCCGGGACCTAGTTGCCGCGCTTGTAGAGGGTGCATTTGACTTGCACGCGGAGGAAGTGGCCTTGGTGATCCCTTCGGTCGCTGTCGCTCTCTCAGGGCAGGCTAAGGCGATGTCGTAGGGGGCGGTTTCTCCCCAGGGCTTGGTGACGCGGAGGCCGCGCTCGGTGGCGCGCTGCATGAAACGGAGCTCGGCCCACTCTCCGCGGAGTTTGGGGTGGTGGATGTTTTGGCCGGGGCGTTTTGGCATGGGTTCCTTTTGGTGGATTTCGGTTGTGGTTGTGGAAACGCGGCGCGCGAGGGGTTTGCGGAATGCAATTCGCACACGAAGTACGACCACTGGGGCTAAAGCGTGTGCGTGAGAACTGATCTTTCGCCCTTACAGGGCTGACTCTTGTCCCACTTCCCACCCACGGCTTGCGCCGTGGGCTGCATTCTTGCGCCGCTTTGCGGCTTAAAACCTATGCCCATCGTTCCACCGCGAGGTCGAGCATTGAGTTCTCACGCACACACTAAAGCCCCAGTGATTTTGGAGGTTTACGCGGCCCTGAAGGGCCGCTCTTCCACGGGCTATCCGAACTTTTGTCTTTTTCTTTCATGTTTTTTCGGAAACCTGTGAGGCGCTGGTTCTTCGGCTCGCTGTGCGGCGCGGCTGAAGCCGCGCCCTTTCAAAACTCTTGCGCACAAAAAAACGCGCCCCGGAGTATGGGTCGCGTTAGTTATTTATGTATATGTCTATTATATCATTAAGCAATGGGCTTAAGGGACATAGCTCGGGGATTTATTTGGCTTGCTGGATCATTGGTTTAGGCCGAGTCCGTGGCTTTTGGGTCTTGACAGGAAATCTTGACTGCGGCTCGCGGCGGCTCTCTCAGGTGCGGTGCGACCTCATCCCGCTCGGCCGCAATGCGTTGAGACCCTCACGCCGCTGAAAAACGCGGCTTTGGGATGACGGCGGTTGTGTGGTGATTACACTTCTCGCTGCGCTCGAAGGGACAGCCGAGGCGGCTGTCCCCACATGTTTCTTCTTCCTTCAGTTCTTCATTTGCTCATTCCTTTATTTCTTATTTCTCTTAATGATTCGTCTTCGTTTTTTTGTTTCCTTTTCGGACATCCTGCGTTTTTCTTTTTGGTTCCCTCCGCCACGGTGATTTCTTACGTGGTACAATAAACGTTATCCGAAAACTTATCTAACCTGCTTTAGATGCAAGTGCTTAGCCTACATTTCAGGGAGCGACAAGCTCGCCGCTAAAAGCTTCGAGCTACTTATCTAACTATGCCTGACGATCAGAATCCTGAACTTCCTTTGACGCCTCCGCCGCCGGGGGATGGCTCGCCTGGGGCGCTGCATATACAGCCCGTGAACATTGAAGACGAGATGAAGAAGTCGTATCTCGATTATTCGATGTCGGTGATTATTGGGCGGGCGCTGCCGGATGTGCGCGACGGATTGAAGCCGGTGCACCGGCGCATTCTGTACACGATGCAGCAGATGGGACTGCAGCCGAATCGCGCTACGCGCAAGTGCGCGCGCATCGTGGGCGACGTGATGGGCAAGTACCATCCGCATGGAAATCTGGCGGTGTATGACGCTTTGGTTCGGCTGGCGCAGACGTGGAGTTTGCGGTATCCGCTGATTTTTGGGCAGGGGAATTTTGGGTCGGTGGATGGGGATCCTCCGGCGGCGGATCGGTATACGGAAGCTAAGCTGGCGCAGGTGGCTACGGCGCTGCTGGAGGATTTGGATAAAGAGACGGTTGACTTCCGTCCTAATTACGATGGCAGCGAAGTAGAGCCGGATGTTTTGCCGGCGCGCATTCCGAATTTGCTGGTGAATGGGTCGGATGGAATTGCGGTGGGGATGGCTACGAAAATTCCTCCGCACAATTTGACGGAGATTGTCGACGCTACGATCACATTGGTTAACAACCCCAACGCGCAGCTGGCCGAGATTTTGAAGTTTGTGCAGGGGCCGGATTTTCCTACGGCTGGAATTATTCATGGGCGCGCGGGAGTTTTCGAGGCTTACCGCACCGGGCGCGGGCGCTTCATGATGCGCGCCAAGGCTGCGATTGAGACTTTCAGCAAAGATCGGGAAGCCATCATCGTTACGGAAATTCCTTATCAGGTGAATAAGGCGGTACTGATCAAGCGCATTGCGCAGTTGGTGAATGATAAGGAGATTGAGGATATCTCCGATGTGCGCGATGAGAGCGATCGCGACGGCATGCGCATTGTGGTCGAGCTTAAACGCGGCGCGGAGCCGCAGATTGTTTTGAACCAGCTCTACAAGCACACGGCTATGCAGGAAGGCTTTTCGATGATCCTGCTGGCGGTGGTGAATGGGCAGCCGCGCGAGATGGGGCTGGTGCAGGCCATCAAGCACTTTATTAATCATCGCGTGGAAGTGGTGCGGAGGCGGACTGCGTTTTTGTTGCAGAAGGCTAAAGACCGCGAGCACATTCTCGAAGGCTACCTGAATGCGCTGGATCATCTGGATAATGTGATTGCGATCATTCGGGCGAGCGCTAATCGGGCTGATGCGCGGGAGAATTTGGTCGCTTATTTCGGCGGCAAGAAAATTGATATCAATACTACGGGGCGCGCTCCGAGGGTGGATCCGGAAAAGCCTTTCACTACACGGCAGGCTGAGGCGATTCTGGAGTTGCAACTGCACCGGCTGACGCGGCTTTCGATCGACGAAATTTCTAACGAGTTGAAGGAGACGCGGGAGCGCATCGAAGATTACGAATCGATTCTGGCTTCGGAGAGCAAGCTGCGAAAGGTCATAGTTAAGGAGCTGGAAGAGGTCAAAGAGCTCTACGGGGATGAGCGGCGCACTCGCATTGAAGATGAAGCGGCGGAGATCGTTCTCGAAGACCTGATTGCTGATGAGCAGGTCGCGGTGACCTTCAGCCACTCCGGCTACATGAAGCGGACTCCGATCTCGACTTACCGCATGCAGCGGCGCGGAGGGTCGGGGCGCACCGGGATGAAGACGCGCGACGAGGACTTCGTCGAGCATCTTTTTATTGCGTCGACGCACGCTTACATTCTGATCTTCACGAATAAGGGGCGGGTTTACTGGCTGAAGGTTTATGAGATTCCTGATGTCAGCGCTGCGGGTAAGGGCAAGCACATTGGCAACTTGATTGGGCTGCAGCCTGGAGAGACTGTGCGCACTATGCTGGCTGTGCGCAATCTAGAAGAGGAAAGTAAATTTATCTTCTTCGCTACGCGCAACGGGTTGGTGAAAAAGTCGGAGTTGCGCGAGTTTATGCACGTGCGCTCGAACGGCATCAACGCCATCAACATTGAAGAAGGAGACGAGCTGGTGGCCGCGCGCATTACAAACGGCAATCAGATTGTCTTTATCGCTTCGCATGAAGGCATGGCGATTCGCTTTGAGGAAGACCATGTGCGTCCGATGGGGCGCGCGGCTTATGGCGTGAACGGGATTAATCTCGAAGAGGGCGATTACGTGGTGGGCATGACGGTTACTCCGAAGCCGGGCGAGGCAGCCGTGGCTGTGGAAGCGACTGAGAGCGATGTGCCGGCGGGCGAGGCCGTGGACCTTACTCAGAAAGGAACGCTGATTTTATCCGTGACGGAGAATGGATATGGGAAGCGGACTCCTGCTGACGAATACCGGCTTACCAACCGCGCCGGCAAGGGCGTGATCAATATCAAGACTACGGAGCGCGTGGGGAAAGTTGTCGCTATCGCGCTGGTCGATGAGAACTCGCAGGTGATGCTGATTAGTCAGTACGGGAAGATTATCCGCATGGATTCGAAGACGATTCGTGAGTCCGGGCGGAATGCGCAGGGAGTGCGGTTGCTGCATATGGAACCGGGCGATCGAGTGGCAGCGGCGGTGGTGCTGGCTCCGGAGGAAGAAGGGAACGGCAACGGGGGGTTGCTGCAGTAGGGTTGGCACAGTCAATTGACAGAGCAGCGGGCTCCGTTCCCCCTTATCCACGCTAAATGTCGTGCGAATCGCAATTTAGCTTGTCTTTCGCCCTTCTAGGGCTGACTCACTTTGCACTTTTCACCCAGGGCTTGCGCCGTGGGCTGCATTCTAGCGCCGCTTCGCGGCTTTACGACGGCCTCTGCGGGACGCTCACGCGGCGCTGAAGCGCCGCTCTTCCACGGTATGGCTAACGCCGATTTTTATCTGGCGCGAACTTGCTGGCGCGGGCGCCTTGCTTCGCCCGGCTGGACAGCCGAGGCGGCTGTCCCCACATAATGGCAGCATAAGTCATGGCCGGCACAAGTCCATGAGCCGACAGAAGTCCTGAGTCATTTTTCGCGGACCTAGGTGCGCAAGTTTCTTCACATTGACAGCTGGGCTGGGTTCGCTAATAATTCTGCACACTCGGACCTGGTTGTACTCCCCGTCTCCAGACCGGTCTCCGTTCTCTCTTGGTTCGCAGAAACCCCACACCTTCGTCTAGCGAAGGGATCTCGCATGAAGAAAAACACAAACACGCGGACAGTTTGCCCGGCGCGCAGCCGGATAAGGAGAGCAGTATGCGAAAACTTGAGTTGAGAAAGATAGCTTGTATCGTCGCTGTATTCTGCGTCGCCGCCGCGGTGGCTTCGTCCGCGCAAACTTTCACTACACTGGTGGAGTTTAACGGAACTCCGCATCCTGCCAACCCCACGCAGTTATTGCAAGGCCTCGACGGAAACTTCTACGGCGTAACTTTGAACGGGGGTGCGAATGGGACCTCCTCGACCGGCGGAGCGTTCTTCCGAATGACTCCGGCGGGCAAGGTCAGCGAGCTTTACAGTTTTTGCTCGGTGGCCAACTGCGCTGACGGGACCACTCCGAATGGTTTGATCCAGACTGCCGACGGAGAATTCTATGGCACGACCAGTCAAGGCGGCGCGTCGGATTTCGCGGATTGCAGCACCACCAGCTTCGGTTGCGGCACTTTCTTTGAGATCCGTCCGGGGCAACCAGTGACGACGCTGTATAGCTTTTGTTCCCAGGCCAACTGCAACGATGGCTTCGTCCCCTGGGGCGCGCCCCTGGCTGTGGGTCCCAATGGAAATTTCTATGGCACGACAAAGTTCGGCGGTGATCTTAACGGAGACAACAATTGCGAGTTGGGATGCGGCACGATCTACGAAATCACGCCCACGGGCGCGCTCACGACGTTGCATGTCTTCTGCTCGACGCCCGGTTGCCCTGTGGGGTCAGGGGGCGACGGGTTGACGCTGGCCACGGATGGCGGTCTTTATGGAGCCACCCAAGACTCGGCTTCGGGCAGCTACGGCGGCGGATTCTACAAGCTCACCCCGAACAGACGCCTGTCGGTTCTCTACACCTTCGATATAGAGGCAAACGGCGATTGCTGCGCTACGGCGCCGGTTCAGGCGACCGACGGGAACTTCTACGGGTCTGCCGCGGGCGGGAAATACGGATACGGGTTCATCTACAAACTGACACCCGAGGGCACTCTGAGTTCGCTGTATGACTTTTGCGCTAACCCAAACTGCCCGGACGGAGTGGGCGCCAGCGCGTTGATTCAGGGCACCGATGGAAATCTCTATGGGACCACAGTCGAGGGCGGCGCGAACACCGGCCCTGATTGCGGTCCCCTGGGCTGCGGCACAGTTTTCCAGCTTACGTTAGCGGGAAAGCTGACGACGCTGCATAGCTTTTGCTCGGAGACGAACTGTGCTGACGGAAGTAGTCCACAGGGAGGGCTCATACAGGCGACCAACGGGATTTTTTATGGCCCTATGACGTATGGAGGGTCCAGCTCGAACTGCGGGAGCAGCGGCTGCGGCACCATCTACAGTCTGTCGATGGGACTCAGCCCGTTCGTGGAAGCGAATCCGAGCTTTGGCAGCGCCGGGCAAACGGTGGTCATTCTGGGGAACAATCTGACGGGCACGACGGGCGTCAGCTTTAATGGGACGCCGGCTGCGTTCAAAGTCAAATCCGACAGCTATATTAAAGCTATGGTGCCGACGGGCGCGACTACCGGAACGATCAAAGTAACTACTCCGGGCGGCGTGCTTTCGAGCAACGTGGCTTTTCAGGTTCACTAGCGGCTTCTTCGCCGCAACTTTGAAAATACGGAGCCGGCTCCCGGGCCGGCTCGACGACATAACCAAACGGTTCTACTTTCACGCCGCTGGCGCGCAGCCGGATAAGGAGCAATATGCGGAAACTTGAGTTGGGGAAGATTGCTTGTATCGTTGCAGTATTCTGCGTGGCAGCCGCGGTCGCTTCGTCGGCGCAAACACTGACTACGCTGTCGAACTTCGACGAGAATAACGGTATGTCGCCGGTGGCACTTACGCTGGGGAGTAATGGGAATTACTACGGGGTAACGACCTATGGAGGGACCTCAAGTTATTGTACGGGCAAAATTGGGTGCGGGACGATCTTCGAAATGACTCCGGAGGGCAAGGTGAGCACGCTGTATAACTTTTGCTCGCAGCCGGCATGTGCCGATGGCTTCTTCCCGATGGCGGCGCTGGTACGAGCCGCCGACGGAAATCTGTATGGAACCACGGCGGGAGCCGGGGAGCCGGGCTATTGCGAGAAGGAGGGCGGTTGCGGCACGGTGTTTGAAATCACTCCGAGCGGCAAGCTGACCACGTTCTACAGCTTTTGTTCGCAAGCCAACTGCGCTGACGGGACACAACCGGAGACGCAACTGGTGCCCGGAGCCAACGGTATTTTCTATGGGACAACATTCCAAGGAGGGGCCAACGGCGGTGGCACGGTCTTTGAAGTTGCACGAAGTGGAAAGCTGACCACGCTTCACACCTTCTGTTCGTCGACGAACTGCGGTGATGGGGCTAATCCCACAGGCTTATTACTGGCGACGAATGGGAGCCTTTACGGCACGGCAGGTTTCAACGGCAAACTCGGCGGGGGGCAGCGTCTTCGAGATCACCCGGGCAGGAACGTTCAGCACGATCTACAGCTTTCCGTCCCCCGATGAGGACGGGTATTTGCCCAATGCGTTGATCCAGGCTGCCGACGGGGACTTTTACGGAACGAGCCAGGGAGGCGGAGCTACACAAAACGGATCGGTTTTTGAACTTACACCCAAGGGCAAGCTCACCACGCTCTACAGCTTTTGCTCGCAGCCCGGCTGCGTGGATGGCGCAACACCAACTGTGGCGCTGATCCAGGGTAGCGACAAAAACTTTTATGGAAGCACGTCCGCGGGCGGAGCTAACGGCCAAGGGGGAACAATTTTCGAGATTACTCCCACGGGCACGCTGACGACTCTCTACAGCTTTTGCGCTGAGGTCAAATATAATCTGTGCATCGATGGAGATCGCCCAGGGGGTCTTACGCCCGGCGCTAATGGGATTTTCTATGGAGCGACGACAGCAGGCGGGAGGTTCAACAAGGACACAGGCTCCATTCTTGGCGACGGCACGGTCTTCTCATTCCAAGTTACGGAGTGATTGCTTCGATTGTTTTGACTGGAGGCCGCCTTCGGGCGGCTTTTTATTGGACTTGCAATAGCGAATGAAAGTGCCGCAACTTGGAGTTCGGCGTGGTAAGGCATGCACTGATCGGGAATCGTATCGTGGGCCGCTAACGCTGCTCTGGAAGCGCTGCTCCACCCTCGATCCGCTCCAGCCACGCGGCTCCGCCAAAGACGATGCTCAGTCTAACGCTGAGTTCGCGGCACGCGAGTGCGAGAGAATTCTTCTTCCGCCCCTTGGGGCTGATTAATTCCCCACTTTCCACCCATGGCTGGCGCCATGGGCTGCATTCTTGCGCCGCTTTGCGGCTAACCCTATGAGCATCGTTCCGCCACGGGTTCGGGAATCGAGTTCTCACAAACACGCTGGAAGCTCAGAGGCTAAAGCCTGAATCAAAGGCGGCCTGCCATCGCAGCGCTGAAGCGCTGCGCCACCCGCAAAAGCGGATTCCTCGCCAAGTGCGGCTCGGAATGACAAGGTTTTCGGGCTCGGAATGACAACGTTTAATTTTCCGGAATAACAAGGGTGAATGGCTAGGGGCGCGTGATTACTTCGTTCGGTGACGACGGCAGAACGAAGTTTACGTTGCGGGCGGTGTTGGCTTGCATCGTTTGGGCTATGTTGACCGTGGAGAGCGCGATCTTTTTGTTCCAATAGCCGTCCGTGTAGTAGTCGCCGCGGGCGTAGAGGATGCCGTCGGCAATGGTGTAGTCGCGGACCTCCTCGCGGTGCCCGTCGCGGAAGATTAGGAGTGCCGGGGGTAGTGTGGGGGCTGGAGCCGCATCGCGCGGCGGTGCGGGTGTCGACGATGCCTGCTTAGATTTTTCCGGGGCTGGAGTCAGTTCCCGGGCTTCGCCGTTTTTCGATTGCTCATCGGCGGCGTTTACGCGGACGTAACGGCCGTTCTGGAGTTCGATCATCAGCGGCTGCGAGGAAGGTGCGTGATCGTAGGAAGTTAGATCTCGTCCGAGAGGATTGGCCCCCGATGCGGCCATGGCCGCGGCGGCTTGCAGCACGTATGGAGGAGGTTCGGAGGCTACGGGATATCCGGTGGAGTAAATGTCGCCGGGATCGAAGGCGTCAGTGAAGAACGGAAATGGCAGCGAGTCGTAGGGACTGTACGGGGACTGGCGGCGATAGGACGAAAAATGTGCACCACGACCATAGATACCGTTATGAGGGTTGGAGTGTTGCATCGTGCGGCCCTGCTGCGAGCCGGCATGAATGGCTGCTCCGCGCTGGGCAAAAGCCCACGGCGCTAGAGTTGTCAGCAGAACAAGTGTGGAAGTCTTGGCGCCGAATCGCATGCTAGTTTGCCTGTGAGGTGGGCGGGAGTTGGAAGGTCACGCCGCGGTCGTCGTTTTGTTTTTCGGTGGCGGGGAGATCCAGGTCGGCTAGAGCGATCTTGCGGGGATGGCCTGGGGTCAAGTCGTAGAGCGTTTGGCTGACGACGGCATAGTTGGCGATCTCGAGTTGATGTCCGTCTTTGAAAACCAGGGTGGTCGGGAGTTGTGGCGGTTCGGCTGCGGCCAGGTTCGCGGAAATGTTCGCTGAAATATCCTGATCATTTTGATTTTTGGCTACAGTTTCGGAGACTGGCGGGATGTAGGAGTCTGGGCCGGAGCCGCGGCGATCGAAGATGGTGGGTCCACCTTGATAATCAGCGTCGTCGTTGTCATCTGGCGTGTCGGTGTTGTAAGCGTCAGCGTCATCGGCCGCGTACGGCACAGGTACGGCGTAGAGATAGGGATAGTAGATTACACCGCCGGAGTTTGAGTTTGAGTTTGAGTTTGGGCCGCGATGTACCGGGTAGTGGTGCGGCGGGTTGTGCGAACCTCCGGTGGAATGGGGAGAGTTGGAGACGGCATGAGTCGAGTTGGTTGAAAACGTTGGCGCCGAGTTTGCCGGCGCGTAGCTGTGAACTGCTGAGCTCATTGCGGGGGAGCTGGAACTGAAGCTGTGACCGCCGGAAGAAGCTGCTGATGAGTTGGCAGCGCTGTTGGCTTGCGCGTGGCAGAGGAGGGGGAGAAAGAGCATCCCGAGAAGAGCCAGCGAAGCCGGAATCGACTGCCGCACACCTGAATGATACTCCAAGGAGAGCTTCATGGCGCGCACCTCTTTTAGTAGTTTAGATCGGTGCGCGGGGCGGCTGATGCGGGGAAATTGTAGAGAATTGTTAAGGCGAGACAAAAGCTTTAAACATAGAGGACACAGCGGTTCACAGAGGAGAAAGTCTCTGCGTTATGCCATTTCCGGTCAAGGAGCGGTTTGCGGGATTAGGACGGCGCGGCGGCGTTTCTTGACCTGGGCTACGCAGTAGGCCACGCCTCCGGCGAGAGCGCTGTAGGGAATGGGACCTAGATCGGCGCTGGTGAAGAGTCGGACCGAGAAGTAGGTAAGCAGGAAGACCCAGATGAAGGTGTCGCGTTCCAGGACGTAGCCGATGAGAGCTCCCGCCACGAAGTAACAAAGTCGGATTACGGCCGCAGCAGCGAATTCGGGAGGGAAGCCGAGGGTACGGGCGGCATGAGCGGCAGCGGGGGCGTATTCAAGACGGGCGAAGAGGGGCAGGGCAGCTGCCAGGATTGCTACGGGTAAAAAACGTTGGGCGGAAATGCCCTGGGCAAAAGGATTGAAAAAGTTGCGAACGGCGCGCCAGTGGGCTTTGTCGGAGATGGCGTAGCTGTCTTCGCCGGGCAGAGGCCGGTAGCCTCCCACGGAAAGCTGATAAGTGGTGAAGCGCTCGTGTTCGCTTTGAACGTCTTTGAAGACGCGGTCAACGTCGGTGAAAGGGGCGACGGGGCATCCCATGGTCTGAGCGCGGGCGTCGTGGATGCGCTTCAACTTCGCGGGATCGTTGATCTGCGGACACTCCTGCACCACCCAATAAGGCGGTTGGTCGAGGATAGACTTCAGTTTGAAATTGCGCGTGGTGAGGATGGTGTCGTCTGTGAAGCGGGTGTGGAAGTGTATTACGCAACTGCCGGTGAAGGTTTGGGTGCTCTCGACGGTGAGGGCCAGTTCGTGGATCACGACCTCACAGCGTGAGCTCTCGGCAGGGTTCACGTACTGTCGCACGAGGTTTTCGCCATAGTTGCTGATGCGATAGGTGCAGACCGGGCAGTAGTTCATGGCGGCCAATTTTTCGTCGTAGGGCGCGAAACAACGTGCTTGTGCTTCGGTGAGAGTGGCTTCGGGGACGTTTTCGATCTCGTAGCAGGCGGGAACAAGTGGCGCGTTTTGGCGCAGACGGGGCAATCCGGTGAATAGGGTTTTGCCAGCCGTGTAGAGGAATACCGCTAAATCGACATCGACCGGGAATCGCATGGGTGTGTCTTCCAGGGGAGTTTCGTTTCGAGATTAGCAACGATTGAGATATTCGGCAGCTTACGGAAGTGTTGGGCTCCGCGACTATTTCTCGGGAAGATCAACGGCTTAACACACGGGACGCAGGGGTTCACAGGGCCTGAAGGCCATCATCCGCGCAACACCTCGCTGCGCTCGGCTGGACAGCCGCGGCGGCCGTCCCTACATACTTGCTTATGGGATCGTCCTTCATTTTATTAGCCTGGCGGGACCTGGGATAGCGATTCGAGGCTCCAGATTATGTAAGCGCCCAGGAGCGCCCAAGTGCAGGCGGTTACCAGGGGGCGGGAGGTCGTTTCCATCAGGTCGGCTAGCACGCCGGAGACAAAGATCAGGATGAAGGGGATTGAGGCCAGCAGGAAGCCGGCTCCGGCTACTCGCGGGTGGGCCATGCCTAGAACGATGAAAAGTACGGCTACCAGCAGCGGGGCGGTGTTGCCGAAGTAACGCGTGCGCGGCCAGAGCGCATAGGCTGCTACTGCTGATGGCAGGAGGAGGACGAAGGCGGGGCAGGCGCGGAGGATTTGCAATCCTACGGCGCGGTAGACGGCTAGCACGGTGAAGGTGCGCCAAGTTGCTCCCCAGAATGTGGCGTGGTGCATGGCTTCGGCAAAAATGTGCGCGTGAAAGAAGTATGTGGCGAAGAGTATTGCTATCGCTACGACGCTGGCGGCTAGCCAGATGGTGAAGGCTGCGGCGCGGCGGATCGGCGCGACGTAGAGCATGAACGCGAGCGCTACTGGGACGACGATGATCAGCGAGAATTGCGAGCCTACCGCTATCGCTAGAGAAATTCCGAGCAGGACTATTCGACGCCAGTTCCAGAGGATGACTTCGCGCGGGGCGTAGAGAGTATGGGCTACGGCGATGGCGGTGAAGATGGCTCCAAAGGATCCCCAGGCGGCGAGGATTTCTGGCTCGGTGTGCCAGACGGCTGCCGCCTGAATCATTGACGGAGAAAAACAGTAGAGAGTCAGGGCTACGAAGCCTCCGTGATTGCCGCAGAGACGGCGGGCTACATACCAGAGTGAGGCACCTAGCAAAACTCCGAAGGTTAGGAAAGGCAGGCGCGGGAGCCAGCGCCAGTATGGAGAGGATTCAGAATTGGTGAGGCTTTCTGGCCTTGCTAACAGTGGTGCGGCTGTGACCAGAGAGAGCAGCGGGGAGTGCTCGGTGTCGAAGCCCTGGTCTTGAGAAACTTCCAGGGGAAGAGCTTGCGCCGAGTCGGGATAAGGGGCTCCAGCGACGCCTGCGCCGTGCAGTTGCCGCCAGCCTGCGACTATGCGGATTTGCTCGTTGGCATTGACCTCACTGGTGGATTTCAGTTCGAAGCGGATTAGCCAGAGAGCTTGCGCCAGGAAAATTAAAAGCAACATCCCCGATAGGGCTTGGGGGCGTCCGAAGCGTTGGCGGGTGAAAAATGGGGGCATAGATGGAACGAAGTGTTTTACCATGAGCGAGCGGTTTTGCGGGAGAGAAGTGTAGAGGTGGCAGGCAGGGATACAGATTGCGCGAAGTTCGCCGGGTAAGCTAACCTCAGCGGCTAAAGCCGGTCTGAGAGGGAAGCCTTACCGCAGCGCTGAAAGCGCAGCGCCACCCAAAATCTCGCTGCACGCCTCGCTTCGCTTGGCGGACAACCGGGGCGGCTGTCCGTACATATCTTAATTTTGCCTTGTAATCGCAATACTTGATGGATGAGCGCACTGACATTTCGAGAGGAGAGCAAGAACCGTCCCCCGCGGCCCCTGTGAGTGCGCCTACTCCTCTTGTGCCCGATTTTGCAGCGGCGGTGCAGCCTTCTTATGTGCGGTCGGTATTTTTCGGTCGCGATGGATTGAAGGCGGGGTGGGGGTTGGCGTTTTACGTGGCCGCTTATTATCCGCTTCAGTTTGTGGCCAGCCGGTGGGCTTGGTCCTGGTATCGCGGCTGGAACTGGTTGTGGCCGATGATGCTGGCCGAGATGGGCGTGATGCTGGCGGCGCTGGTGCCGGCTGTTGCGTTGGCGGTGGTGGAACGGCGGCCTTGGGGTGCTTATGGTTTGCCGGTGCGGCTGGCGTTCGGAAAAATGTTTTGGGTGGGGGCGCTTTGGGGATTCGGCAGCATCACGCTACTTTTGGCGGTGTTGTATGGAGCGCGGGTTTTGTCTGTGGGAGATTTGGCGCTGCATGGATTACGCGCGCTGAAGTTCGCTGTTTTCTGGGCTGCGTTTTTTCTGGTGGTGGGGTGGTACGAGGAGTTTTTGATTCGCGGTTATTCGCAGTTTACATTGACGCGGCTGATCGGCTTCTGGCCTGCGGCGGTGGTGCTCTCGTGCGTGTTTAGCTTGATTCACATGGGGAACCCGGGAGAGCAGTGGCCGGGGCTGCTGGCGGTTTGGGTCATTGGATTTTTCTTTTGCCTGACTTTGCGACGGACCGGTAGCTTGTGGTTTGCGGTGGGCTTTCACGCGGCTTGGGATTGGGGGGAGACGTTTTTGTATTCGGTCCCGGATAGCGGAGCCGTTTTCCCGGGGCATCTTTTGAAGGCGTCGTTGCATGGGCCGCGATGGCTTACCGGCGGGATGGTTGGGCCGGAGGGGAGTTTGCTTTGCTTTGTGGTGATGGGGATGGTTTGGGTGGTGTTTTCGCGGGTTTATCCTGAGGTTAGGTATCGGGCGGGATCTTCTGTCACGATTTAAATTCAAACCAATTCAAAATCTTTAACACAGAGGACACCGGGGTTCACGGGGTAGTTCTGATTTGGAAACTTTGACGCGAGTTCTCTGTAATTAGGTTCTCCTAATCTTCGCCTCGGCTCTATACTCATGTTTTGAATTCTTTTCATGAGCACTGAAACTGATTTGCTGGCGCCGCTGAAGCGGTATTGGGGTTACAGCATGTTCCGTCCGCTGCAGGAGCGGATTGTGCGCAGCCTGCTGGGGGGGCACGATGCTTGCGTGGTGATGCCTACTGGCGGCGGCAAGAGTTTGTGCTACCAGTTGCCGGCGGTGATGTCGGGAAGAACCGTGGTGGTGATTTCGCCTTTGATCGCGCTGATGCAGGATCAGGCGGCGCAACTAGCGCAGATGGGGATTCCGGCCGCGGTGCTGAACAGCACTTTGAGCGACTCGGAGCAGACTAGCGTAATGAGCCGGGCACGAGACGGGGCTTACCGGCTGCTTTATGTTTCGCCGGAGCGCGTGGCACGCGGCGATACTTTGGGCTGGCTGTCGCAGGTTCCGATTGCTTTTTTTGCGATTGATGAGGCGCACTGTATTTCGGAGTGGGGACACGAGTTTCGTCCCGAGTACCGGCAGTTGAGTAAGCTGCGAAGTAAGTTTCCGGATTGTCCGATTGCGGCGTTTACGGCCAGCGCTACACGGCATGTGCGGCACGACATCCTGGCGCAACTGCAGTTGCGCAATCCTGACAAATATATTGCGAGCTTCTATCGATCGAACTTGCGCTACCTGGTGCGCGAGTGCGAGGGGCTGGTGCAGATGCAACTGCTGGAGCGGGCGCTGCGGAGCTATGCCGGAAGCACGGTGATCGTTTACTCGCCGACGATCAGTCGCGTGGAAGAGACGGTCGATTTCTTGGAGGACCGCGATATTCCTGCGGTGGGATACCACGGGAAGATGGGGGCGGATTTGCGGAGGCGCAGCCAAGAGCGGTGGATGTCCGATGAAGTGCGGGTGCTGGTGGGGACGATTGCTTTTGGGTTGGGAATTAATAAGGCGGCGGTGCGGGCGGTGATTCACTTGTCGCTGCCGAAGTCGATTGAGCAGTACTACCAGGAGGCTGGACGGGCGGGGCGCGACGGCGAGAGCGCGGATTGCGTTTTGTTGTGGCAGAAAAAAGATGCGGGGCTGCTGGGATTTTTTGCCAACCAGATTACCGATGCGGCGGAGCGCGAGCGGGCCTGGGAGCGTTACCGGATTATCCGGGAATTTGTGGAGTCTAAGCGCTGCCGGCATCGGCAGATTTGCGCGCATTTTGGCGAGGCTCCGAAGTGGGAGAAGTGTGCGGCTTGCGATGTTTGCGGAGTTGCGGCGGAGTGGATGGGAGCTGCACCGGTTCGGGGTGTGAGCTTTGCGGGGAAGGAATCTCGTCCGGTTGCGGCTTCGCCTGTTTCTGCCGCCGATGCGGAGTTGCATGAATATTTGCGGGAGTGGCGGCGGGCTGCGGCTAAGGAACAGAGCACGCCGGCGTTTGTGGTGCTGCACGATACTACGCTGGAGGAGATTTGCCGGCGGCGGCCTGGGTCGATTGTAGAGCTGATGAGTATTACCGGAATTGGCGAGCGGAAGGCTGAGGTTTACGGCAAGAGCATTCTTGCTGCTTTGGAGCGGTATCGTGGTGGGGCTCGGGCTGCTGTTACTGCAGAGAAGAAGGCTGCGCCGGCGATGGAGACTCTGCGCTTGCTGAAAGAAGGGCACAGCTTTGAAGACATAGCTAAGATTCGCGGGCGGCAGGTTAGTACCGTGGTGAATGCCGTGGCTAATCTGGTGGAGCGCGGCGATCTGGAATTTCGGGAGGAGTGGATTGATCGGAATAAGCAGGCGGTGATCGAGGCCGCTTGTACCAAGCTCGGCGTGGAGTGGCTGAAGCCGTTGAAGGATGCACTGCCTCCGGAAGTTACTTATGACGAGATTCGGCTGGTGGTGGCGAAGTTGCGGCGGGAGGGGAAGGTGCGGGCGGATGTTCCGGCTTAGAGGGTGAGCGCGGTTGTGCCCGCGACGCCTCGCTGCGCTTGGCTGGACAGCCGAGGCGGCTGTCCCCACATCTTCTCTGCTCCTCTAGCTGCGCCGTCTTGCTCGTGTTGACTAGAGCCCTAGGAGTTGCCTGGCGGCTTGTTGGCCGGAGCGAACGCAGTCTGGGACGCCTATGCCGCGGTAGCCGTTGCCGGCTAGGGCTAGGCCTGGGAGTTGTTGGCGTAAGCGCTCGATGCGGTCTAGGCGTTCTAAATGGCCTACGCCGTATTGGGCCATGGCGGACTTCCATTTGTAGACGCGGGCGAATTGGGGTTCGGCTTGCAGGCCTAATATTTGCTGGAACTCTTCGCGAACTACGTTGGTGATTTCTTGTTCAGAGAGCTGCCAGATATTTTCCGCGTTCTTGGCGGCGAAGAAGCAGCGCAGCAGGGCTCGGTCTTCGGGGGCGCGGTGGGGGAATTTATTGTGAACGAAAGTAGCGGCCAGCAGGCGGCGGCCTTCGCTGCGCGGAACCAGGAATCCAAAACCTGGTGGCAGCTTCTGGCGGACTTCGCGATCGTAACCTAGGACCACTGTGATCGAAGAGCTGTAGGCGATTGCGGCTAGCTCGGCTGCGAGCTCGGGACTTGTGTTCGTGAGCATCTGCGCGGCGGCGTGGGTTGGAACTGCGACGATTACGGCGTCGAAGTGAGCGGATTGAAGTCCGGTGGTGCGGCCTTCGGGAAAGGCGGAGACGGTCCAACCGATGGCTTCGCGCTGGATCGATTGCACGGAGGTGTTGGTCAGCAGCGAAGATTCGTTGAGTTGCGGGACGATGGTTTCGACCAGCTGCTGCATGCCATTTTTTAGTGACGTGAAAAGCGGGGGCGCGGGCTTGTTTGCGGAGTTCGGCATTTTTCTTCTCGCGGCTAGCATGGCGCGTCCGAGGCTGCCGTGAGTGCGCTCCATTTCGGCGAAGCGGGGGAGGACGGCGCGCACGCTGAGGCTTGAGGCTTCGCCGCCGTAGACACCGGAGAGCAGGGGGTCGGCGAGGCGGTCGACCATCTCGGCGCCGTAGTGGCGCTCGACCATCTGGGCAACGCTTTCATCTTCTGCGGCGGGGCGCGGAGGGTGGAATAATTCCTGGGCCATGCGGAGTTTGGTGGTCCAGGAAAGAGCGGCGAGAGGCCCGTGGCCAAAATTTTTGTGGGGACCATGAACATCAGGCCGTCGGGCATGGGGATCAGGCGGCCGCGGACAACAATGTAGGTCTTGCGGTCGGCGTCGTTTGAGCCGATCAGTTGATCGCCGAGGCCTAGCGCGCGGCAGAGATCGGCGGCCCAGGGTTTTTCGGTGATGAAGGAATCGGGACCGGCTTCGACTACGCAGTTTTGGATGTGCTCGGTGCGGAGTACGCCGCCTAGTTGCGGGGAGGATTCGTAGAGAACATATTCAGCTGCGCCAGCGCGGCGATGGGGTTCGAGGGTGTGGGCGGCGGAGAGTCCGGAGATACCGCCGCCGATTATGGCGATGCGTATCATGAGAGCGGGCTTCGGGCTTCGGGCTTCGGGCTTTCGGCTTCCGGCTCTCGGTTTACGGCTTCCGGTTTCTTGGCGGAATAGTCCTGTACCAGGCGCGCCAGGTTTTTTACATTTTCGACCGGCGTTTCGGGGAGGATGCCGTGGCCTAGATTGAAGATGTGGCCGGGGCGTCCGTTGGCTTGGTGCAGAATTTGTTCGGCGCGGGATTTTAATTCTTTCCAGTCGGCGAAGAGCAGGACGGGATCCAGATTGCCTTGCACGGCGCAGCGGTGTTGAAGATCGCTCCATCCTTTGTCGAGAGGGATGCGCCAGTCCAGACCTATCACTTCCGCGCCGGTTTCGTTCATCGCGGGCAGCAGCGTGGCACTGTCGGTGCCGAAATAAATGATGGGCGCGGTGGTTTTTTGCAGGCGCTTCACTAAGTCGGCCACGTGCGGCAGGACGTAGCGACGATAATCTTCTACGCTCAGGCAGCCTACCCAGCTATCGAAAATCTGGATTACGTCCGCACCGGCACGCACCTGCGCGGCGGAATATTCTGCCGTGACATCCACCAGCTTGCGCATTAACTGATCCCAATTGGCTGGCGAGTTGTACATCATCTTCTTGGTGTGGAGGTAGTGGCGGGAGCCCCCGCCTTCGATCATGTAGCTGGCTAGAGTGAAGGGGGCCCCGCAGAAGCCGATTACGGGGAGCTTTCCAGCGAAGTGCTGGGCTACTTTTTTTATCGCTTCGGAGACGTAGCCCAGTTCGGCAGCGCGATCGGTGCGGAGTTGAGTTACGTCTTCGGTGGTGCGGACCGGCTTTTCGATCACCGGGCCTTCGCCCGCAGAAAAATGAAACGGCAGGCCCATGACTTCCAGCGGGAGCAGGAGGTCGGCGAAGATGATGGCGGCGTCGACCTGGAGAATTTCGGCGGCGGTGATGGTGACTTCGGCGGCGACCTCGGGCTTCTTGCAGATTTCGAGCAGAGAATATTGTTTGCGAACGGCGCGGTATTCGGGCATGTAGCGTCCGGCCTGGCGCATGAACCATACCGGAGTGCGCTCGGTGGGCTTGGACTTGCAGGCGCGAACGAAGAGAGAATTGGGCGCGGACATGAACGAATTAATGTAGCATTTTTGCGGCGGGGCGTGCCGTGCGGTGTGCGATATTGGAGCGATGAAGTGTGTGAGAAAAGTCGCGGGGAGAATCGGCGCGATGTTTTTCGCGGCGATGACAATACGAATGTTTTCGGAGGGAACCGGGATTCAGAACACGGGTGTGATCTCACGCCGACGAATCCGAATCCGAACTACGCGATTTCTTTCGTCCCGTTGGGACTCGTTCTCATCCTACGTGCTACCCACGGCTTGCGCCGTGGGCTGCATTCTTACGCCGCTTCGCGGCTTGCCTAGCGTGGCTGCGCTTCCGCAACGGAGTGTGAAGAGCGCACCTGCTTCCACTTTTTATAGGGATGTTCTGCCGATTCTGCAGAAGAGTTGTCAGGGTTGCCACCGAAGTGGAGAATCTGCGCCGATGCCGCTGGTTAGTTATGAGCAAACCCGGCCTTGGGCGGCTGGCATCGCTAACGCTGTCGAGATGAAGATGATGCCGCCTTGGTTTGCCGATCCGCGATATGGCCATTTTGCCAATGATCCGTCGTTGAGCGCGGAGCAGATCGCGACGATTGTCGCTTGGGCCAAGGCTGGTGCGCCTGCGGGAGATTTACGAGATGCGCCCGCTGCGCCGAAGTGGAGCGATGGATGGAATATTCCTGAGCCGGACGTGGTGGTGAAGATGCCGCGGCCAGTTCAGATTCCGGCGCAGGGCGAAGTGGAGTATACGTACGAGATCGCGCCCACGCATTTTGGCGAGGACAGGTGGGCGCAGATGGTGGAAGTGCGGTCTTCGAGCGCGGCGCATGTGCACCATGCGGTGGTGTATATTCGGCCTCCGGATTCGACGTGGCTGCGGCATGCGCCCGTGGGCGAGCCGTTTACGGCTTCGATGCTTACTGATGCCGAGGAGCGGCGGCAGGCGCATGAAACTACCAGCGATTTGCTGCTGGTATATGCACCTGGGAGCGCGCCGGATCGGTGGGCAGATGGAATGGCGAAGTTTGTTCCCGCGGGATCGGATTTAGTCTTTCAGATGCATTACACGACTAATGGTGAGGCGACTCGCGACGAGACTCGAGTGGGGCTGGTGTTTGCAAAGAGTCCGCTGAAGCAGCGTGTGATTACGTTGCAGCTGAATAATCATGCTCTGATGATTCCCCCCGGGGCGGATAATTTTCGCGTCGAGGTGGAAGGGACTCTGCCGAATGATGCGACTTTGCTTAGTCTGTTTCCGCATATGCATCTGCGCGGGAAGCGTTTTGAATATGACATTGTGCATGATGATGGCAGCGTGGAGACTTTGCTGCGGGTAAATTATCACTTTCATTGGCAGTTGAGTTATAAGTTGGCGGAGCCGCGTTTATTAAAAGCAGGAACTCGGCTGCGGGCGGTAGCTTGGTATGACAATTCGAAAAATAATCCGCATAATCCTGATCCGGAGAAAATGGTGACTTGGGGCGACCAGACTTCGGAGGAGATGATGGTGGGATTTTTTGACGTGGCGGTGCCGGCGGGAATGGATAAGTGGAGGTTCTTTGTTAGAGGCCATTGAGCGATCGGGTGATCGGGTCATTGAAAAGCTTCGCTGGCCGGTTCGGTTGTGGCTGGTCGACATTTAATAGACGTTCGCACCTAATGAGGGGAACTATGAGACTGAGAAAAGGCTTCGAGCTGCGCTCGATTGGACAGCCGAGGGCGGCTGTCCCCACATTTTTACTTTCGGTCGCAACCATATTCATCGGTTTGGCCTTATCGGTTGTCGTCGCGAAAGCACAGTCTGGCACGGCTGCGACGACTGCGCCGGCTTCGGGGCCGAAAACGGCCGGGCAGCAGTTCAAGAATATCCAGATGCTGAAGGGAATTCCGGCGGATCAGTTGATTCCGGCGATGCAGTTCATGAGCGCGTCTCTGGGAGTGGAGTGCGAATTTTGCCATGTGCAGGGCGCCTTCGAGAAGGATGATAAGAAGCCGAAGCAGACCGCGCGAAAAATGATGGAGATGATGTTCGCGATCAACGCGGACAACTTCGACAGGAAACGCGAGGTCACTTGCTATTCCTGCCATCGGGGCAGTACTGATCCGGCAGCCACGCCCGTGGTGATGGAGGAGGCGAAAGCGGGTGCCGACGTGGCTAAACAGAACGAAGTTGAAACAAAAATTGTTGGCGGGCCTTCCGGTGACGAATTGATTGACAAGTATCTGCGGGCGGTGGGCGGGGCGGCGGCTATCAACAAGATTAAGAGCCGGGTGATGAAGGGAACCGTTACCTTCGGTGATCGGGATGTGCCAATCGAGATTTTTGCGAAAGATCCGGAGAAGCGGATTTCGATCACGCACACGCCTGACGGCGACAACGTTACCGCCTTTGACGGGCATGAAGGTTGGTTGGGAGTTCCGGGGCGGCCAGTGCGCGAGATGCACGGTCCGGATCTGGACGCAGCGGCGATGGATGCCGACTTGCATTTTGCCGCGCACTTGAAAAGCACGTTCAGCGAGGTTGAGGTCCGAGGGGCCGAGAAGATTGGAGATCACGACGCTTACTTTGTAGTCGGGCGACGTGGGGAAAAGACTCCGGTGCGATTGTATTTTGATGAGCAGTCGGGGCTGCTGGTGCGGCTGGTGCGGTTTGGAGAGACTCCGCTGGGGCGATTACCTACGCAGATCGATTATGCGGATTACCGAGAGGTGGGCGGAGTAAAGATTCCGTTTCGCTGGACGCTGGCGCGGCCGGGCGGTAGGTTTACGATTCAGGTTACGGAAATGAAGCAGAATGTACCGGTGGACGATGCCAAGTTTGAGAAGCCATCGGCGGTCCCCGAAGGAGCTAAAGGTCCGGGTAAGTGATTCGGTTGGGTACTCTAAAAGCTTAAGCGTTTGTTCTTCTACCGGCGCCGGGAGCGGGACGCTCGCGGGACGCCAGCGCTGCCGTCGCCCGCACGCGAGTGGAATGGTTAGATAGCGGGTTTGTTCTTGCATGAGGATTGGAAAAGCAAGCGCAGTTCGTGTCGCGGCTTTCTTATTGGTTGGGCTTTGCGCGTTTTCGGGGGCGCGGGCGCAATCCGGTGCAGGTGCTGCGGAACTGCAATTGTATGCGGCGGTGAATCGGGGGCGGCGGGCGCAAGGCTTGCCGGCCTTGCGCTGGAATGAGGCTCTGGCAACAGCGGCGCGGCGGCATGCCCGGGTGATGGCGCAGCGCGGTGCGGCGGAACATGGCTTTGCGGGCGAGCCGGGGCTGGCATCGCGGGTTACGCAGGCGGGGGCGCATTATGCGTGGCTGGCGGAAAATGTGGGCCGGGGCTCCGGAGTCGATCTTATCGAAGCGGAGTTTTTGCGATCGCCGAGTCACCGTGCCAATATTTTGGATCCGGATATGGATTCGATCGGCGTGGGAGTGGTGGAACGCAGCGGGCAGTGGTTTGCCGTGGAGGATTTTTCGAAGTCGAAGTGAGGGGCCCTAGGCGGGGATTGTGAGAACTCAGTCGTCCCCAAGGTAGTCTGCGGAGAGGTCTGTCTTTCGCCCCTTCCAGGCTGAATCGTGTCCCACCGTCTACCCACGGCTTACACCGGGGGCTGCATTCTCGCGCCACCTTGCGGCTTCCTAGCCTTTCGCTGCGCGATTTCGAATGAAAAGCGTATCCTTGATTTCGCAATAACAAAACCTGATCCTGACGATAAATAGATTCGATTTCCGTGAAACAATGGCAGAAGATAGAGTAAGCGCGTCCCGAATTATGCCTGGGATAGACTACGCGGGCAGGAGTGCGCGCTTGAGAACGAAATCATGACCAAGATCGAAGCGATCATTCAGAACTCCAAGCTGGACGCGGTGAAGAGTGCGCTGCACGAAATCGGGGTCGAAGGCATGACGGTGATTGAAGTGCGCGGGCACGGGCGGCAGAAAGGGCATACCGAGGTGTACCGCGGCCGCGAATACAGCGTGGACCTCATCCCAAAGACCAAGCTGGAGCTTGTGTTGGCAGATGCGCTGGTGGAGAAGGCGGTGCAGGCGATCCTGGTGGCGGCACGCACGGGGAAGATCGGGGATGGAAAGATTTTTCTGACGCGCGTGGACGATGCGATTCGCATCCGCAATGAGGAGCGGGGCGAAGGAGCTTTGTAGAAATTCGATGAAGATTGTAGATCCATGATCGCCGATTTATCAACGCATCGTCATGACCGCAGCGTCTTCGCTGATCAGTGAACTGCGCAACTCTCTGGCCGAGGAGTGGGCACGTAGCGCGCGCGATTTCTCGGAGACTGGAGATGGCCGCGCGGCGGTGCAACAACGTACGCGGCTGATCGAAGACATACTCAAGCGCCTTTGGCGGGAGATGGTTTCCGCCGATGAGGTTGGGCCACGGGGCTTCACCCTGGTGGCAACCGGTGGCTTTGGGCGAGGCTGGCTGTTTCCATATTCTGATATCGATCTGCTCTTTCTTTATTCTGATCGCGCGGGCGAGGAACTTTACAAAGATCCGATTCGGCGCTTCTCGCAGGAACTCTGGGATTTGAAATTGAAGTTGAGTCCTGCCTCGCGGATGCTTTCGGAGTGCGACCGCTACGACCCAAACAATACCGAGTTTACGATCTCCCTTCTCGATAGCCGCTACCTGGCGGGCGACCACGATTTATTCGCAAAACTCCATGACAAAGTAATTCCCAAGCTGGTGATGCGCGAATCAAAGGCGCTGCTGCAAGGGCTGGCGGAGGTAACGCGCGAGCGGCATGGGAGATTCGGGAATACTGTTTTTCATCTCGAGCCAAACGTGAAGGAAACTCCGGGCGGGTTGCGGGACTACAACGTGGCTTGCTGGCTAGCGCTGATTCCGGCGATGGACAAGCTGCGCGACTGGCCCGACGCGAGTTCGCTACGGGCGCCGGTGCGCAAACAACTGGATGCGGCGCTGGAGTTTCTGATGGCGACGCGATGCTTCCTGCACTTTCGTCATGGGCGCGACGACAACGCGCTCAGTTGGGAGGCCCAGGACGAGGCGGCGGCGCGAAAAATTGGGGCATCGGATTCGGCGGAGTTGTCGCCGGCCGATTGGATGCGAATTTATTTTGGCCATGCGCGCGCGGTGCAGCGTACTGTGCTCCAGTTGCTGGAGGAGATTCCGGAGGCTTGGTCTTCGGTGCGGAGGCAGGTACAGAGTTGGCGATCGCGGCCTTCGAGTCCGGATTTTTCGGTGGTGGATGGAATGATTTTTCTGCAGCAGTCTTCATCGCTACAGGATCCGGAGATGCTGTTGCGGTTGTTTCATTTTATGGCGCATCACGGGCTTAGGCTCAGCACTACTACGGAGCACAGAATCGAGCAGGCTTTGCCGGCTTTGGCGGTGGCTCCGCCGCGGGGGGCGGAGTTGTGGCTTTATGTGCAGGAAACTTTGCTGCAGCCGCATGCTGCCGAGGCGCTGCGGGCGATGCATTCGCTGCGGTTGCTTACTTTGTTGTTGCCGGAGCTGAAGCCGATCGATTCGCTGGTGGTGCGGGATTACTATCATCGTTTCACGGTGGATGAGCATTCGATCCTGGCAATTGAGATTTTGCACCGCTTAAATCAGGGGCAATCGGAGTGGGATAAGCGCTACGCGGAGTTGCTAGGGGAGTTGGAAGATCCGGAGCTGCTTTACCTGGCGCTGTTGTTGCACGACACGGGGAAGAGCGTACCGGGACGCAATCATGTGGAGGCGAGTCTCGAAATCGCGGGGCGCTGCATGGACCGATTGGATTTAGATGAGAACGAACGCGCGGTAGTGATGTTCTTGATTGGGAATCACCTGGAGATGTCGGCGCAGTTGCGGCGAGATATTTTTAATTCTGAAACCGTGGCGTCGTTCGCGGAGAAGGTAGGGACGCCGGAGCGGCTGAAGATGCTGTGCCTGCTTACTTACGCGGATATCAAGGCGGTGAATCCGGAGGCGCTGACGCCGTGGAAGGCGGAAAGCGTTTGGCAGATTTATATTGCGTCGGCGAACTATTTAAATCACAGCGCCGACCAGCGGGTTCACGGCTATGCGAATGGAGAGAAATTGGCGCGGCTGCGCAGCCTGGCTCCGGTGACCGGGGCAAAGTTCAAAGATTTCGTAGAGGGATTTCCGCAGCGTTATTTGCAGGTGCACTCCGCCGAGGAAGTAATGCAGCATATGCAGATGGCGGATGGGTTGGCCAGCAATGCGATGGAGTTGGATTTGAAAAGAGGACGACATTGGTATGAGCTGACCCTGGTGACTAAGGATCGACCATCGTTGTTTGCTACAGTGACCGGAGTGCTGGCAGCCTGGGGAATGAATATTGTGAAGGCGAACGCGTTTTCGAATCAGGCCGGGACCGTGGTAGACACGCTTTATTTTACCGATCGATTTCGAACGTTGGAGTTGAACTTATCGGAGTGGGGACGCTTTAAGACCAGTATCGCGTCGGTTCTGGCGGGGGAGGCGGATCTTGATCGCATGCTTCGGGAGCGGCAGCGCAGCGAGAAGAACTTGAGCACCAAGGTAAAAGTGGAGACGCGGATTGATTTTGACGATGCATCGTCGTCGATGAGTACGTGGTTGCAGGTGATTACGCAGGACCGTCCGCGGCTGCTGCACCGGATTAGCTCTTGCCTGTCGAAGCTACGATGCAATATTGAAATTGCTTTGATCGATACTGAGGGGCAGATGGCGATTGACGTTTTCTATTTGACTTCAGCGGGGAAGAAACTTCCGGCGGAGTTGCGGAAGAAAGTGGAGAAGGCTTTGCTGGATGAGTTGAAGAGTCCGGAGCTGGCTGGGCTGCAGGAGAGTTAAATTCTTAGCATCGTGCTACACGCTCGCTTCGCTCGCTGGACGGCCGAGGCGGCCGTCCCCACATAGGTTTATCAACTACTATCCCACCCGTTTCTCCTCAGTCCCGGTGAAGTGTTACTATCCTGTGCTGACAACATGAAAACACTTTGTTTCTTTCTCTCGGCTTGTCTCGTCGCTTTGATCAATGGCGACTCGGTCTGTGCGGCCCAGGCAGCATCTACGGCGGCAACTGCGCACACGATTGTGTTGCATGGGGCTCGGCTGTTGGATGTCAGGGCCGGGCGTGTGTTGAAGCCGGGGGAAATTTTGGTGCGAGGCGAGCGCATCGTCGAGGTGGGGCCTGCCGTTCAGCATCCCGCAGGGGCAGAGGTGATCGATCTTGGCGATCGCATGTTGTTGCCGGGGTTGATTGATGCGCATGTGCATTTGTTTTTGCATCCGGGAGCGGAGGATTTGCAGACGGTGCAGGAGTCGGTGCCGCAGCGCACGATCATGGCGGTGCTGGCGGCGCGGGATGACTTGATGGCGGGGTTTACGGCCGAACGCGATATGGGGACGGAGGGAGCGGGGTCCGCTGATACCGCGGTTCGCGATGCGATCAATGACGGGTCAATACCGGGGCCGCGGCTGCGGATTAGTGGAAACGCAATCAATATGCTCGGCGGACACGAGGATGCTATTGGCTATAACCCGGCGCAGCACGTTTTGCCGAATGCCGATTACGCGAATAATAAGGATGAGTTAGTTGCCGTGATGCGTGAGCAGTATAAGGAAGGCGCGGATTTCAGCAAGATTTATGAAACTGGTCCGGATGTGATGCAAGATGGGCGGTTCTCGACGATTTATCAATACACCGAGGCAGAATTGAGTGTGGCGGTGGCGGAGGCGGCGCGCGTGGGTAAGCGCGTCGCTGTGCATGCTACCGGCGAGCCCGGCACATTGTTTGCGGCACGCGCGGGAGTTGCGTCAATTGATCATGCTTACCAACTCAGCGATGAGACCATGCGGGTAATGCGGGAGAAGCGGATCTTCGCAGTGCCTACTTTTACGATTGCGGAGTACTTTGCCGAGCATGCGGCTACTCCGGCGCTAGCGGCGCGGGAGCAGGCTATGTTGGATTTTCATGCCGCAGAATTCCGCAGGCAGATTTCGGGCGGAGTTCCGATGGCAGTTGGATCTGACGTGGGACCTTTTCCGCATGGAACTCAGGCGCGGGAGTTTGTTTTGATGGTGAAGTATGGGATGGCGCCTTTGGCGGTACTGCAGGCTGACTTACTCAATGGAGCTAAGTTGCTGGGTTGGGAGGGGCAGATAGGTTCTTTGGAGCCCGGGTATCTGGCGGATGTTATCGCTATGACGGGCGATCCGTTGCAGGATATTGGGGCTTTGAATAGCGTGTCTTTTGTGATGAAGGGTGGGGTGGTTTACAAGAAGTAAGTCTGCCCATGCGCGAGTCGCCTCGCTTTGCTCGGCTGGACAGCCGAGGCGGCTGTCCCCACACTTACTTACTCTTAGTTAGCATCTTATTTGTTGCTGGTCCATTCGCTATTGGAGTCGGGGCCTTCGGCTGATCGGGTTTGATTGCGTTTGCGGTAGCAGACGAAGATCACTCCGATGGTCATTAGAGTTGGCGGGGCTATTAGAATCAGGATGCCGCTTTTCAAGGCTTGAATCATTTTTGAGCCTGAGGAGGCAGCTTGGGTATAGCAGAGAGCGCAACTTTGGGACAGTGCTGGGAGCGGAGTTAGTAGGATGATTAGCCCCACTAGGGCCGCACAGAGAATCCAGATTTGTTTGTACTTCATATTTACTTACCTTCTTGACAATTACAGACTGCTGAATGCGCCTCGCTCCGCTCGACTGGACAGCCGAGGCGGCTGTCTCCACATACCGCTTTAGTGTGCCCAGGGCACGCCGTTGGAGAGGCGGAAGGCGTCGGTCCAGCCGTATTGCAGGCCTAGCGCTACTGCTACCATGAAGATCAGGACAAACCACCTCAGGCCGCGATTTTCGGCTAGGTGCATGAAGAAGAGGAGTGCCAGACCTGCCTCGATTACGGCTACCGCCAGCATGCGCACGAACATTTGCGAGGCGCTGATGTCCTGATAGGCGATTACGAACTGGGCGGCTGCCAGGACTAATAGAAAGACGTAGACGATCAGATCTTTTCCCATGCTACCGCTTTGAGTTTCGGTGCTCATCGTTGTTCGCTCCTGCTTCTTTTCGTCTTCACTTACTTCCACGTTCCCAGCTTAGTGAGATAGGTTCAAAAGATAGATTAGTGGTACTACGAACATCCAAACCAAGTCTACAAAGTGCCAGTAGAGTCCGGTGACTTCGAGGTCGTCGGCTCCGTAACGGCCGCCTTGATAGCGTATTGCCACGGCGATGAGAGCGATCACGCCCCCGGTTACGTGCGTAAGGTGCAAGCCAGTTACGCTGAAGAAAAGCGCGCTGAAGAGAGGCGTGCCCCACGGGTTGTGGAATAGGGTTGCGCCTTCGCCGATCAGGCCCATCCATTCGCGAATGTGAAGGACCGCGAAGAGGATGCCGAGGACAGCCGTGATCATGGTCCAGCGGAAGGCTCCGGCCTTGTCGCCCTTTTGGGCCGAGCGCACGCCGATCAGCATGGTCAAACTGCTGGTGAGCAGGATGAATGTCATGATCGCGACGTTGGTGATGCTGTGGAACGGGCGCGGCCAGTTGGGCGTGGCGTTACGGATAAATCCGTAAGCAACGAGACAACCGGCGAAGGTCATGCTGTCGGCGATGATGAAGAGCCACATCGCCATTTTTTTTGCAGGGACCGAGAACGTGGGCGCCGTCATTACTTCGGTGGCTTCTGATCGCGACACCTGCCCGTGAATTGAAAGATCGGCCTGGCTCAAGTTGCCTCCTACCTTTGACTGGGTTAGAGCTTTATCCAAAGCAGCAAAAGCAGATACACCCACAGTAGATCCATAAAATGCCAGTAATATGAAGTTGCGTCGAGAGTACTGCGACGCAGTGTCCCATTATTTAGTTTACCTATTACGCGAACCAGGCCTCCTAAACCGCCGAGTAAGTGGATCGCGTGGGCAGCGGTAAGTACATAGAAGAAGGAGCTACTCGGATTGGTCGCTAGATAGAGTCCCTGGGACTTCAGTTGGAGCCAGGCGGCGTATTGTCCCACAACGAATAGAAGGCCAAGGAACAAGGTTACATAGAGCCAGCGAGCTGGATTGGCTACCAGGGTTTTTGCGCTCATGAAGTCGGCAATTTGGCGGCGGGCTATCTCGAGAGCTACGCTGCTGGCGAAGATTATCAGGGTGTTCAAGTAGAGGACAGAAGGTAGGGTGAAGTGTCGCCAATCTGGGGCTGCGCCTTGGCGAACGATCAGAGCGCTAGTGAAGGCGGCGAAGGTCATGGTGATGGCCGCCAGACCTACCCAGATGCCGGTGCTGGCCGGTGGGGGAGAGTTGTCCTTGGTGCGGCGCAGTTCTCCGCCAGGGGGCAGGTTGCGCCGGCCTCCGTCGCCCGAGCCGTGGCTAGTGGGACGTTCTAGTTCGATTTTCGGCGGTTCGGGGATGGTTGTGGCCATAATGTTTATCCGATTACGAATTGCGACCCGCGTTTTTACCTCTACTTCTCTTCTTTCGGGTTGTTCAGTTTTTCGGGCGAGGTTTGCATGATGTAGTCGGCGCTCGCTCCTTCGACGCTGTATTGATACGGGTCGTGGTAGACGACCGGCATCTTATCGCCGAAGTTGTTGTGGGGCGGAGGCGTTGCCGTGCTCCACTCCAGTGAAGTACCTTCCCACGGATTGTCGTTGGGAGCGTGCGCGCCCCAGAACCGGCTGTGGATCAAGTTATAGACGAAGATAAGTTGGGCAAATCCGGTAATTAGCGCCCACACCGTAATAAACTTATGAACCGGGATTAGTGGGATCAGGTAGTCGTCGGTGAAGGCCTGGTAGCGGCGGACGTTTCCTGCCATTCCTAAGTAGTGAAAGGGCATGAAGATGCAGTAGGCGCCGATGAAGCTCAGGATAAAGTGGGCTTTGCCCAAGGTTTCATTCATCATCCGGCCGGTCATCTTGGGGAACCAGAAGTAGGTTCCGGCGAAGATGCCGAACATAGCGGCTACTCCCATGACTAAGTGGAAGTGGCCGACCACGAAGTAAGTGGCGTGGATCATGATATCGAGCGAAGGCTGGGCGAGGAAGAATCCGCTGACGCCACCGGCGATGAACATGGAGATGAAGCCGAGGGCGAAGAGCGATGCGGAGTTGATGCGTAACTTCGAGCCATAGAGGCTACCCAGCCAGATCAGCACGATGATCGCGGATGGAATCGTGATCACAAGCGTGGGGAAGGAGAAGGCCAGCGATGAAACGGGATTCATTCCGCTGACGAACATGTGGTGGCCATAGACCATATAGCTGAGGACGGCCAAGGCTCCCATGGAATAAATCAGAACGCGGTGGCTGAGCATGGGCCGGCGCATGTTGGTGATGAGCACGTGAGAGACGATGCCCATGCCGGGGACGATGGCGATGTAGACCTCGGGGTGTCCGAAGAACCAGAAGAGATGCTGCCACAATAAGGTTGAGCCGCCGGAGTGAGGCAGGACCTGACCGTTTACTGACAGGCCCGACGGGACGAAGAAGCTGGTTCCGGCGACGTGGTCGAGAATCAGGAGGATGCAAGCGGGCATCAAGACCGCGAATGCGGTGAGGCCCATGATGGAGGTGATGAACCATCCCCAGGCGCTGAGCGGGAGGCGCATCAGGGACATGCCCTTGGTCCGCATGTCGAGTGTGGTGGTAATGAAGTTCAGGGAGCCGAGCAACTGGCCGATACAGAAGATTCCGATGGAAGCCGCCCAGAGAACCACGCCAAGACCTTGGCCAGGACCGCCGACCGAACCTATCGCGCTCAAGGGCGCGTATTGCGTCCAGCCGCCGAGAGTGGGGCCATCGGGTACGAAGAAGGAGCTGATCAAAACCACGAAGGCCACGAAGGTGACCCAGAACGACATCATGTTGAAGTGTGGAAAGGGCATGTCCTCGGCGCCGGTCTGAATGGGCAGAAAGAAATTGCCGAAGGCGGCGAAGGGTGCGGTGGTGAGCACGAAGAAGACCATGATGGTGGCGTGCATGGTCATCAATTGGAGGTAGTATTCGGGCGTCATCACATCGCCGGGAGCGCCGTTCTTGGAGAGTATGTGCAGACCGGGAATGGCGAAGCTGCCCCAGCCCAGGTGGATGCGCATGAGCCAGGAGAGGAACATGCCCACCAGAGCGGCGACCAGCGCAAGCGCGTAGTACTGCTTGCCGATGACTTTGTGGTCGATGCTGAAGACGTGCTTGCGGATGAAGCTGGTGGGAGCTCCGTGGGCTGCGTGGGTCGACATGTCGTGCATTGCGCTCACCTCAAACGAGATGTGGTAGTCAGGGGCTAAAGCCCGTCTTCTCTTCGGAACACTAACGGCACGGCTTTAAGCCGTGCCCTTATACGAATCTTCTTACTACAGGCTATTTGCGGGCCTGCTTATTGCAGTGCTGCTTGTTGTTTGATCCAGGCGTCGTAATCTTCCTGGGACTTTACTTCCAGATACGCTTTCATGTTGTAGTGGCCGAGGCCGCACAACTGGGTGCAGACGATTTCGTATTTGCCAATCTTGGTGGCGGTGAAGTGGATCGAAACATCGAGGCCGGGAACGAAATCCTGCTGCACGCGCAATTCGGGGACGTAGAAAGAATGTCCTACGTCTTTGGAGTGCATGAGCAGATGAACTTCGCGGTTCACGGGGATGGCCATCTCGGCAGTGACGATGTCGTCTTTGGAATCGGGATCATGGTCGGTATCAATGCCAAAGAAATTGGCATTCGACTCATTGATAAGTTCGGGGTGGAGCGGGCCGAACTTTCCATCGGGACCGGGATAACGGAAATAGAAAGCGAACTGGCCGGCCTGAGCCTGAATTTGGACGGCATCGGCGGCGGGCGGCGTGAAGTAGACGCTGGCCCAGGCTTTGGTACCGAAGACGCCCAGGGCTAAAACCTCCGTGCCCACCAAAAGGAGAGCGGCTACGACCAATCCTGTTGCGCCCCCGGGGAAGCTCTTAATCTTGTCGCCGGGCTTGGTGGCAGAAAACTTCCAGATGAAGAAGGCAAGAATGATCTGCGAGGCGAGGAAGGAAATGCCGGCCTCGAGCATGGTGTCGGTGAATTGCTCATCGATGAGATGGCCGTGGGTAGAGATGTCCTGAGGGAGATCCCAGGTGTGCATCACAATGGGAATCGCCGAACCGATTGCGATTATTACGATAATCACCGCGAATAGCTTCGCCATATCGCCCGCCTTTAGCCGGTATCAGTGATGTGGAAACGCCGCAGGTGACTGCGGCGTTCCGAATACTACAATTGTTTACTGCAATTGTGCTGACTTTCTTCGAAAGAAATACTACTTCGCCTTAAAGGTAAAGTTCGCGCTTCCCGGTGCGGCGGCCGCAACTGTGACTTTTTGCGTCTGGGTGCCGTAGTCTTCCTGCCAAGCCGTTACGGTGTAGTTTCCAGGAGGCACTCCGCTGATGGTGTAGTTGCCGCTGCTGTCGGTGGTGGCGTAGGGGCCTTTTACTACCACGAACCAACCGCTCATCCAGGGATGAATGTTGCACTGTACGTGGATCGCTTCAGCAGCCTTCCAGCTTTTCTCGACTGGTGCTGCTCCAGGGGGCTGGGACTGATTCCAGGGAATGTTGCCGGTCATCGGATTGGGAAGCGGATGGATGTTATGCGTGGTCTGATCGCTGGTTGTGACTTTGAAGGTTTGTCCCACATCCATGGCCAGCACATGCGGTGTGTATACACAATTTTTCTGATCGAATACCGGCACCGTGGTCGAGGTGGTCGGACTGCCACTCCAGTCAGAGATGGAAAGGACGACGTTCTGGAGACCGCCACCGGAGCCGACTACGACGTTCTCGAGGTGGGCGGGATCGCTGGCATGAGCCTTCGTGCAGTAGGGATCCTTCGACATGTCAATGCCCTTCATATGAGGAGCAGTGCCGTCGAGTTTCACAGTTCCGGTAATTTTGCCTTCCGCAGCGGCGTTCACTTTTTGGCCCAGGATAAGTACCCCGCAGCATACCAATACTACTGCCGATAGTACAACGGCCAGATGGAGCTTCTTAGTCTTCGTCTCAGTTTTGCTCATAGATCTCTCCTTAAGAACTACTCAGCGTAAATGTAGCGTTTTTTGCGATGCCATTGTAGCTCTTATTGTTGTCCCGCCGGGGCGTTGGGATCGACTGGCTTCAGCCCCAACTGCTTGGCCATTTCTTTTTCTTTACTTTTCGGCTTCATCAAAGTGCGCAGGTAGAAGACCAAATCCCAAGCTTCGTCGGGTTTAATGTTGTCGGCGAAGGAGGGCATGGGAGTGCCGTCCAAGCCGGTCATGAAGATGCGGTAGATGTCGCGATCAGTGTCGCCACACTTGGGACGGGAGCCTTCGGTAAAGTTGAACGCGGCGATTGGACGGCCGAGGTCATCTGTGAGAGTGGCAGCGGAGGGTCCGTTGGCCTGACCGAGAACGCCGTGACACTTCCAGCATTGGACGCGGGCAAAGACGTCGCGGCCGGCCTTGATACGTTCTGGCGTGACTTCGGGCTCGGGAGGAATGGTGATGGGAGTTCCAGGTTTTTCGCCGGTCCAGCGGGGCGAGAAATGCTTGACCCAAGCCACCAGATCGGCGCGTTCCTGCTTGGTGAAGGTGCTCCATTGCGGCATGCTGGAACGGTCGAAGCCGCGAGCGATGCTATCGAAGAGATCTTCATCGGTGGGCAAAGTTCCAGTGGGAGTGGAACGGCACTTGAAAATGCCCAACTGGAAGTTGCGTGGCTTGGGGTACATAGGAGGTTCCAGCCAAGGGGCGTTTTCGCCTTCGCCATCGCCCAGCGGACCGTGGCAGCCGACACAATAGCGGCGGTAGGGAGCCTCGGCGTCTTTGGCATGGCCGGTAATGTTGCCGATGTGGCTTTCCATGCCGATGCGCGACTGCAGATCAAGCTGCGTAAGTTGCGCCCACGAAGACAGCGGCAGCGCGCAAACCACAGCAGCGATGAGTACAAGCGACGACTTTCGCAATTGAGTCCCCATGTCGATGCCTCTCAATCAGAGCTTAGAAATCAGCGCTTAGAAATCGAAGTCAAAGCCCAGCAGCAGTTCGCTGGTGTTGATGTTGGTAGCAGTCAAGCCAAGCGTCGGACCGGTGCCATCCTGATGCAGCCAGTTGTATTCGTTGTGCCAGGCAAAGCCGGCGCGACTGGTCATGAACGGGTTGTAGCGGTAGCCCACGGTATAGGTGGTGATGTTGCCCAAATTCGAAGCGGTGCCCGGAGTCGACTGCTGGGACATCCGGATGGTTTCGAATCGGCCGATAAAGATAAGCTGCGGGCTGTAAACGTAGTGAGGCTCAACGAGTACGCCATTCCACGTGGGATTGCGCGAGCCAGCGGGAAGCGTGGTGCCGGCAGTATTGTTGAGCGAGGCATTTCCGCCGATGAGGTCACCGTAACCCTGACCGAACCAGGCGCTATCCGATCCATGCTGAGTTACAACCTGCAGATCGACATGCTGGCCAAAGTAGAATTGGCCGACGAAACCCTCGCGGCTGAAGGTCTTGTTGCCGATGCCGGAGCCGGCAATAATCGACGTGTTGCCGCCAGTGGTAAGCCACGTGGTAGGCGCTTCGCCGACGAAGGCGTAACCACCGATACGCTGGACGCCAAACTTGCCTGCGTCGAAAGCCTGGCTGGCGGTAAAGAAGCCAGAGTAAGAGTTGGCTCCTTCGCTAAGGCCGACGTTGCCATCGGCCGAACTGAGTAGCGCCGCAGAGTAGCGGGTGCGATCGTCCCAAGAATGGCCCATCACTTCCAAGCCGAGCTGATTGTCGCCCATTTGCCCGAAGATATTACCATCGCCCACCGGGACGAAGTGGTAAAGCTGATAGATGCCGCCGTTGCCGGTGAGGGTGAGAATGCGCTTTTCAGAGAGCAAGTTGTCGAGTTCGAACTTGCCAAGCTTCACATTGAGCCAGGAACTGCCGAAGAGATTATCCAGTCGAGCCATTACGGTTTCGAAGTGGAACGACGCGGTGTTGTCGGAAGAGGGCAGCACATAGAAGGAGATATTCTTCTCCAGAACGCCGCCGGTGTGGAAGTCAAGGCCGCTGAGATCAAAGCCGGAGCTCTCGACGCGCTGGACCGCTTGTCCCGAGGGAGTAGTAGCGCCTCCGGAATAAGTGTCGACCAGAACCTTACCGGTACTGACGCGGTGCCAAATCGGAGTGATGCGGAAGGTGACCGGCCAATACGAAGGATTCTGCCAGATCGGAGCATCGCGGTCGTTCATGAGCTGGTAGCCGTTGTCTTTGAACTTCTGTCCAAAGTAGTTCAGCATCGGCCAGGACTCGTGGCACGCGGAACAGCGCAAGCCGTACTTGCGAGCGAAAGCGGGGAGGGCATTCGCGGGCTGGCTGCACGTAAGAACCACGGACGCGAGAACCAGTGCGACCGCCGCAAAGGAGGACGCAAACTGCGAGAGGTTACAAAGATTGAAACGCTTTGAAACGCGCATGGCCGTACTCCTCGGCAGGATCGAATCGGGATCGTGTGGCTCTTGATCGCGTAAAGCTCGGAGAAATGACTTACGGCTACCGCAAAAACCGCTGGACTCGAACAAGAAAATTTTCCTCCGCACTACCAGGTGCGAGAAGTGGCGGCCTGTTTTGCTAAGGTCCTACCACCTTACCGGGGATGAATCCTACTACGGGCCGAAGAAGAAGTTCAAGGGGGAGGAACGAATTTTTTTACAATTTTTTTACAACGTCTCTTCCTTAGCAACTTTTCTAAGGGTTTCAATGGATGTTCAAAAGCCTTTTCAGCGAGTTGACAGGCTTGTGCCCAGCATACGAGACTTTGGTCAGTTGGAAACGGGGATCAGGATGGGTTGCCAGAGGGGCTGGCGCGGTACTTGTGAGGTTGCTCTGGAGGGCTTGTATTCATTGAGCTGGCGGCGTGTGTTGCGCTTGTGGGCTGTGATTCTTTTGCTGGCGGCAGCCCCGAATCCTGTCGCTGGCCGGGACAAAGACAAAATCTCCTATGGCGAGGGCCTGATCGTTAATATTCCGATGCGCGAGGCCGAAGTGGCCCAGGTGGTGGAAGATGTGGCGCAGAACGGGATCATCCGCGGAACCAAGGAATACAACAAAGACGAATTTGTGAGTGGGGCGAAGGCGGCTACGTCTTCGTCGGTGTTTCCCGCCTGGACTGAGGGAGGGAAGGTTTTCTTTAAAGTGCGCGAACAGGCGATCGACCCACGCGGCTTCAAGGACGGCGGGGACGTAGGAACGCTGGTGGTGCGTTACGTAATACAGCCGCAAGGCGATAAGAACACCGTGTTGCGCATCAATGCGCTGTTCGAGGAAAGCTTTCGGAAGACGGTGCATCCCTCGAACGGCTCGGTTGAGAGTGCAGAGTACAAGGATATTCACGACCACCTCGAAGCCATTCAGGTGATGAGAGAGCAGACCATCGAGGCGGAAGAAGAGCGGAAGGAAGCGCGGGAGAAAAAGTTGGGGCGGGCGACGGCAGATCAGGCAGTTTTGGCCGATTCGCAACAGTCTTCGTCTAAGCCGGATGCGCAGGGGGAGGGGAGTGCCGTCGTCTCCGCGGCACCCGCGCCTGGGGCGGATATCTCCGCGCAGAGCGGAACGCAGCTTGCGCCTAGTCAGTCGTTGGCGGATCACGTACAAGAATTGCGCAAGCAGGTGGAGCGCCTGGTGAAGGCTCCGGGAGCGCCGCTGAAGTCGGCGCCGTTTCATACTGCGAGCACACTGCAATCGTTGACTCCCGGGACAGAGGTTTTGATTCTGATCACGACGCCCTACTGGTATGGCGTGGAAACTCACGACGGGCAGCATGGGTGGATTATGCGAGACGAACTGGTGCAGCCATGAAGGTGAGTTGGGTATTTGTGAAGCTCTGGTTGGCACTGGGGTTTTTGGTTGGCGTGGCCTTGGCGCAAGGCGGTAACGAGCGGACGTTCCCACAGTCGAAGGCAACGGTGGAGCGAGCGCTGAAAGAGATGCAGGCGGCCACGGCGGGAAGGCTTCCGGTTCTGGCGGGATTTGCAACCTCCGCGGATCATCCCTTAGAGCGCTTTCAGCGTGGCTACTATCAGGCGAAGTTTCAGGTGAGCGCAGCGCCTTCGGGCAGATCGATTGTGCGGGTGAGTGCGCAGGTGACGGCATGGTATGCGGATCCGTCTGGTGCGCACTCCGGTTATCAGGTGTTGGCATCGAATGGGCGGCTGGAGGCAGACCTGCTGGATCAACTGGCGGATCAACTTGCCGCGCTGGGCCCGCGTGCGAGTGCGGGGAGCTCTCTGAATGCTGGGACCTCCCCGAGCGCCGCTTCGAAGCCGTCCGATACAGAGGCCTCATCGGAGCCTACTATTACCGCGCCGGTTCCACGGCTGCCGGGCGTAAATGGGAAATTTTCTTCTTCGCTGGCGCAGAGTTTGGAGGCGCAGGAAAAAAGCGGACAAAAAATTGAGGACAAGGATCCGAACTTGCAGGCTGAGGCGGAGAGCCTGGAAGAGGTTTTAAGAAACCAGTCGCATCCGAAGAATCTGGTAGCGGTAAAGAAATCCGGGACGCCTGTGGTGGCGAGCGCTAGTTTAACGGCGAAGACTTTGTTTCTGGCCAGCGCGCACGACGAGTTCGAGATGCTGGATTTCAATCGGGATTGGGTGCATGTGCGCGTCTCGGGGCTGTCGCGGGGCTGGATCTGGCGAAATAATCTGGAGATGCCGGATAGCGTTCCGGATGCGGATGTGCCGCCGCCGCCGACTCCGGCAACAGCGGCGGCGGAGCTATTTCATATTTCGCGGGAAGAGATTGCGCCGTTTCCGGGGGATTGGGAGCCGCTACGCGGGAAGCGCGTGAAAATTCTTTCGGTAGAAAAGACGAGCGAGGGCGAGAAGGATGCGGGGTTTCGCGTGAGCTTGGAATTTGCGAAATCTCTGCTCGACCAGAATTATGCAGGTTTGGTGCAGAAGCCGCAGGAACTGGCGGGCATCGTGGTGATTTTTGATTCGTCGGATGGCGGAATGATGGCAGCGACTTTGGCGACGCTGCAGCAGTGGAAGGCGGGGAAGTTATCGGATGCGGGGCTGTGGCATCAGTGTTTTTTTGATCCGCCGGAGACTTTTAGCGAGTCGGGGTCGGCGGCCAGCCAGTAGGCAAGGAAGGGCGGACGCGCTCAAGGTGAAGCAGGGGAAACCGCAGCGAGCCAAAGAGAGAAAGCAGTGATCGTTAACTACCGCGGTATGCGAGTGGCGGGCAGCGTGCTGATTGGAAGTCTCCTTGCTCTGTTGCCTACCCTCCTGGTTTACGTGATAGTGGGCCGCAAGGCCGAGGTCCTCGTTGTCTTCTTTCCCCTGGCAATTTTTCTGACACGGATGGTTCTTCGGGGTTGGGCGCGAGCCTCGAAAGTAGATACGGACTTGGCCCGCACGCGGTACAAATCTGGTCAGCCACCGATTGGGCGGTAAAGCATTGGCAAAGCTAATTTCGGAGTTTGGACTTGACTTTCGAAAGGCATCGGAGTACCTATGCAGTTCTTGGCTATTGTCGGCCTTGTGGGGGCTGGCCTGTGCCTGCTTCACTTTAAACGCTATGTTAGAGTGAAGGCCGCGGTACGACAACCACACCACGAAACGATCCCATGAGCGCGATGACTCAACCACTGGTGCTGTTTCGCAGGCAGGCATCTTCTTTGCTGCGCGATTATGCCGAATTGATGAAGGCGCGGGTCACTACGCTGATCGTGATGACGGCATGGTGCGGATATTATTTTGGCGCGCAGAAGGCCGGGATTTCTTCGTTGAGCTGGGGGCTGTTCCATGCTCTGCTGGGAATCGGATTGGTTTCGAGCGGGACGGCCGCGCTGAATGAAGTGATGGAGTACAAGGTGGATGCGAACATGCGGCGCACCGCGATGCGTCCGCTGCCGGCGGGGCGGATGAGCCTGGCGCACGCTACGATTGCCGGACTGCTGGCTACTCTGGGCGGATCGTTTTATCTGGCCTATTTCACGAATCCGCTGACCGGGTTGTTGACCTTTCTAACTTCGGTTGTTTATCTGGCGGCTTACACGCCTTTGAAACGGGTCTCTCCGATTTGCACTTTTGTGGGAGCTTTTCCGGGAGCGATGCCTGGAGTTTTGGGTTGGACCGCGGTGCGCGGGCAATTGGAGTGGGGCACGCTGATTTTGTTTGCCATACTTTTTGTGTGGCAGTTCCCGCATTTTTTCTCAATCGCATGGCTTTATCGCGAGGATTATGCGGCGGGCGGGATACGCATGCTGCCAGTAGTGGAAGAGGATGGGCGGTCTACGGCTCGGCGCATTTTGGCGTACTCGCTGATTCTGATTCCGCTGAGCACTCTGCCTAGTTTGTTCGGGATGGCGGGGAAAATCTATTTAGTCGGCGCAGTGATTCTGGGTATCGCGCTTTTCTATTTTGGGGCGCGGTTGGCGTTTTTGAAGCTGCCGGTGAATAGTCCGCGGTCGAAGATGCTGGCGCGGCATGTGCTCCAGGCTACCGTGATTTATCTTCCCTTGTTGTTTGCGTTGATGATGGGGAATGCTTTGCGGCCGTAGTTTCTATCCCAGCCATCTTTCGCCCCGTTGGGGCTTTCAGCATTACCGTTTTGGTCCCACGGCTTACGCCGTGGGCTGCATTCTTTGGCCGCTTCGCGGCTGGCGTTTTGATCCCGGGCGCTAAAGCGCAGTTTCGTTTTCATCGACTTTACGGCGCGGCTTAAAGCCGCGCCCTTTCAAAACTGGGCAAGGGGCGAGAGTTTTGCTGCAGCCCCTGAACGCGTGCCCTTCCTAATCCTATCGGTCGGTGGTTTCTTCCAATTGGATGGTCAGGGTGGTTTCGTTGTCGATGTGGGCGGCTTTGCCTTGCTCCAGTTGGGCTGAGGGATCCACGTTCATAAAATCGTTGATTTGCATGTCGCTGCCGGCGAAGAGTTGGTAGTCACCGGGAGGAATTGCCTGGAGAGCGAATCGTCCGGATTGGTCGGTTACGGCTCGACGGTAGGCGCTCATTTGCGAGCGTCGCGAGCCATTCGGTACGAGCAGGACCGTGATTCCAGAGAGGGGTGATCCGTCGCTGCTCGAGACCGTGCCATCGACGCGGCCTTTCGCCTGGGCGAGAGTCATATCCGGAGGAGGGGGGCGGCGCCGCGGGCTACCATGATTCCGGATTCAAAAACATCGGCGCCGCTCGCGCTGAGATAGAAGCCTTGGGGCACCCCCAAGATATTCAGGTTGTAAGTTCCGTCCGGAATGTCGTGAAAAACAAAAGAGCCATCCGTGCCCACTGCCGTGCTGGGAGTGTCTGGAGCGGCGGTCGCCGTCAGAGGATCGCGCGGCTCAAGTTCAACCACGAGGCGGCTGAGATCCACGTTGTTTTTGGCGTCGGCGTGTAGGCGCCCGTTGATGTCGGCTCCTGGGGTCAAGACGACTTCCACGTTGTTCACGTTAAGAGCAGAGACTTGAACGGGAACGCGACCGTAAAGCGTTTTCCCTGGGCCGGTCGGTTGCAGGTCAGCGGCTAGAAGGTACGAGCCGGAGGGAATGGCGTGAAAGTCGAACGCTCCGGTTGGTCCGACGGCGGGATCTTTGAGCGAAAAGGTTTGCTTGCCTTGATCTCCGACGAGGACTACATGCGCATCTTTGGCGGGGAGAGAAGTAGTTCCGTTTAACGCCACACCTTTTACGCGAAAGGCGCGCACCGGCGTGAGATGGATTTCGATGGCCGAGAGTTGCTCGCCTTCGCGCACCGAAAGCGCTACGGAATGTTCGACGTCGCTGGCGCCGGGATAGTAGAGCGGAACGTAGACTTCGTTGTCTTTCGGCTTAACTGCGGGGGTGCCGGCGTAGGAGGCGCGAAGATAATAATCGCCGCGAGGCAGGTTTTCGATACGATATTCGCCGGCGGCGTTGGTTGACACCGAAGTGACGCTGTTCAATTCTGCCTGTCCCTGACGGTAGGAGCGCTTCATGGCCTCGACGGCTGCGGCACGCAGAGGTGTGCCGGCGGCGTCGGTGACCAGTCCAGTGATGACCGCTCCCGGAGCGAGGCGGAATTTCAAGTTGGTTACCCGTTCGCCGGAGCCGACTAAAACCGTTTGCCGCGAGAGGCCGGAGCCGGTACCGCGCTGGCTCACGTAACCGTCGTGAGAAGCGAAGATGATATAGCGTCCTGGAGACACTCCCTCCAGAATGAACTCGCCTTCGGCATTGGTGGATGCCGAGGGATTGCCCGCGGACCTGGCTCCTCGATTGCGCAGGGAGACGATCGCTCCTGGGATCGGCTTTTCGGTGGTCGAATCTGAAACTGTGCCGGAGATGGATCCTTTGGCTTGGGACTCCGGAGTCTGCGCACGCAGGCAGGGCGCTGCTAGAGCAATCAGGATCGCCGCCTGGAAGATGCGTTTCATGAGAAACCGCCGGACTCGGCTATTTTCTCACGTGTTGCGGCGGGAGTGTGGGCGTTTAGATTTCGGCGTAGCTCTCAGCCTACTGTATCGAGCTGCCTACCTCGGAGAACACGTTGTTAGCGTTCGAGCCGATTAGCCGAACGGTGCCTACGACAATGACCAGGATGACCGCCAGCATCACAGAGTATTCGGCGATGTCCTGACCGTCTTCGTCTTGCCACAGGTTTTGACCAAGTGTTTTCAATAAGTGGTTCATAGCTCTCCTTAATTAATTGGCTCCCGATCTTGCGGATTTGGTTTCCGGCTGTGCACTGCTGGTGGAAAGCTGCAGTCCCCAGGGTTCTTTCTCCTGCGCGACAGCCTGAAGGCCAAGCTGATATTCGCTGGTCCCAGCCAGCAGTTTGGACCAAACTACGGTGAAGTCTTTTCTGCGCTGGCGATAAAAGATGCTGAGCGTGGCCGGGGTTTGCACTTCGTGGCGAACTGCGCCTATGCGAGTGCCGCTGGCCGTGAGATCGAGGGTGTGTGCGAGCGCTTCGAAAGAGGCGCCGGAAGCGTCTGTACCGCGGACCCGCACGGGCAAAACCGCCTGCATGCGGTCCTGGCGACGCCGGTTGTTCTTTACTTTGACGGTTGACATTGGTGACCTGCTAGAAGTGTGCAACATCTGAGACTGGAGTGGAATGGCCCTGACGGGTGAGGCACAAAGGTAACAGTGAAGCGCGCGCTAGCAGTTAGCGGTTTGCAAATGGAGTAGTTTGCAGTTTCGCTTTGGACTAGGGATTCGACCACTCGAGGTGCTAATTGCCAATTGCCAACCGCTAACTGCCGCGAAGGCAAAGAAAAAAGAAAAAGGCCAGCGAAAGCTGGCCGAGAAAAGACGATATGGTGGCGCGCTTACTTCATGCTGTCGTTTTTCATGCTATCCGCCTTAGCCATCTTCAGAGACATGACGTGCACTTCGCCCTTGTCGGCGTAAACGTGCGCAGTGAGGACGACATGGTGGCCTTCGTGGCCTTTTACGGCTTCCGGATTGACGATGGTCCAGCTCTTGCCGTCTTTGTCGCTGACGAAGCTCTTGCCATCGTCGCTGATTTTGCCCTTGACCGGGACCGCCTTCGCGGAAGAGTCGGCCTTCATGCTGTCCTGCTTCATCGTGTCTTGAGCGATTGCCAGACCACAGGTCAGCAGGGTGAGTGCGAAACAGAGGGTAATTAGCTTCTTCATTGTGGATTCCTCCTGAAAAGTGTTAACGGCCTCGGAGATTATACTCCCGATTTTCGGTGCATATGTCGGGCCCGGGAGCGATTGGGAACGTGGGAAAATAGCGCGATGGCTGCTGAGATTGCGGCGAAGCTTCCGGAATTTATTTACGGCACTGCATGGAAGGAAGAGCGCACTGCTGGGCTGACGGAACTGGCGCTGCGCATGGGCTTTCGGGGCATCGATACGGCTAACCAGCGGCGACATTATTTTGAAGCCGGAGTGGGGCAGGGATTAGCGGCCGCTTATGCATCGGGGGGCGTGAAGCGGGCCGATCTTTTTCTGCAGACGAAATTCACTTACCGGCCGGGACAGGATCAGCGGCTGCCTTACGATCCGCAGGCTAGCTTATCGGTTCAGGTGGCGCAGTCAATGGCCAGCTCGCTGGAGCATCTGGGCACCGATTACCTCGATAGTTATGTTTTGCATGGGCCGGCTTCGGGGTATGGCTGGAGCGCGGCCGATGCCGAAGTTTGGGAGGCAATGACAAAAGAGCGCGATGCGAGACGCGCTCGCTACCTTGGCGTGAGCAACGTTTCATTGAGACATCTGGAGCAGATGGTGGGGAGTGGAATTGAAGCTCCCGCGTTTGTGCAGAACCGGTGTTACGCGCGCCTGGGCTGGGACCGCGAGGTGCGATTGTTTTGCAAGGAACGCCAAATCATTTATCAGGGATTTTCTTTGCTGACCGCAAATCTAGAGGTGTTGCAGCATCCTTTGGTTACTGATGTGGCTGCTCGTACGAAGGTAACTCCCGCGCAGGTTGTGTTTAAGTTCGCTCGCAGTGTTGGGATGCTGCCTCTGACTGGGACTTCGAATTCCGAACATATGAAGCAGGATCTGGAAAGCTCTCGCTTGGACCTTTCACCCGAGGACGTGGGGGCTATTGAATCTTTGGTTGGGTAGGGCGGTGAGCGAGAGCGTCCCGCGGCTATAAATTTTCAAACCTTGCGCAGCTTCGAGATTGTGGTTGAGAACTCGGTCGCCTCCTGCGGAATCTGTGTCGTACCCTTGTCTTACGCCCCTTCGGGGCTGGTTCGTTTCCCACTCTCTACCCACGGCTTGCGCCGTGGGCTGCATTCTGGCGCCGCTTTGCGGCTAACCCCGGCACGCTGGTCCACCATTCGCATTACAGTGCAGCTGCGACTTTTTTTGCAGCCCGGTTAGAGCGTGGCTACTCTTCGTTGGATCAGCAGGAAATACATGGCTAGCAGAATCAGGAGGAAGCCGTTTACGGATAACACTACTGGCGCGGTGAAGAGGGGGACCAACCATCCTGACAACAGATTTCCGAGCGGCATGCCGCCGCGGAAGGCGAAGTTGTAGACGCTCATCACCCGGCCGCGCATTTCGTTGGTGGTCATCAGTTGCACCAGGGAATTTACGGTAGCGAAGACGGCCATCATGGCGGCGCCGACCAGAATGAGAATGGCGCCACTGAGGTGTACTGACTTGGAAAGCGCGAAGCCGGCGATCCCCGCGCCCAGGCATAGGAGAGCTCCGAGGGCGACGAGTCCTTTTCGGGTGATATTGCCAAGGCCTGCGATGGTGAGGGAACCGATGATAGATCCAAGCCCCATGAGCGCCAACAGATTGCCGTAGGTTTCAGGGCCGCGGTGGAAGATGTCTTTGACGAAAACTGGAATGTAAGTCCGCATGGGCATGCCGAGCGCTGTCATGCAAAAGGCCAGGACGATTAGAGCCTCCATCGAACTTTGTTTGCGGGCGAAGTGAATGCCCTGCTTCAGGCTGAAGAGGATGGACTCACCGGTTTTCAGCGGGAGAAAACGAGTGCTGATAATTGAAAGCGAGATAATCGGCGCCAGGAAGGAAAGCGCGTTCAGGCCGAAGCACCATTTTTCACCCAGCTTCGCCAAGGCTTGGCCGGCTAATGCTGGCCCCACCATAACCGCGACATTGAATTGAATTGAATTCAGAGCGATGGCGTTCGGCATATCTTCGCGCTCGACCAGAGTCGGAATGAGCGCGGAATAGGCTGGCGCCGCCGAAAGCTTGGGCGAGTTCCGGAGAGGAACGAAAGACAGAAAATCTCCCAGACGCGCACAACTCCGCTGGCCACGAGAACCGTGAGCACGGCGGCGCTGAACATTTGGACGTACTGCGAGGCGAGCAGAATTTTTCCCCGATCGACGCGGTCGGCGATGACTCCGTGAATAAAGAGAAAAGAAAAATTGGCAGGCCGCCGAGGAATTGATCGATGCCGAGCAAACGTGCATTGTGGCTGAGGCGGTAGATAAGCCAACCCTGGGCGACGATCTGCATCCAGGTGCCGATGCTGGAAGTGCAGGCGCCGATCCACATCAGACGGAAATCGCGATATTGAAATGCCTTAAAGACCCGGCGAATCAAACTACGTCTCCCATAGGTTTTCGGCACACCTAACATCAGACTCTACCAGACGGCGTTCGGTTAGCCGCCCGTAGGAAAGTGGACGCATAGCTGCTGCAATCTTATCTCCCGAACTGTTCAAGAGCCGGTGGCATATACTCTTGGTTCATAAATTTGGGGATCGTAGAATCCGGTTCCCGGAATTGGGCTCGTAAAATTTCAGGAGGACTATGCAACGCCTTATCCTCGCGCTGCTTGTCATTAGCTTTTGTGTGCCCTCATCCATTGCAGATTCGGCGGAAGCGAAGGCGGACGCGCCGATTTATGGATTTTCGGCGCAGCATGCCCGCAGCGAGCGCGAGTGGGAGAGCAAGTTTAAAGCGCTGCCCAATGCGCAGAAGCAACGCGACTACATGCAGTTGCTGACCGCGCGGCCGCATCATGTGGGCTCGGCTTACGATAAGCAAAATGCCGAGTGGATTTTGGCCCGGTTCAAAGAGTGGGGACTGGATGCGAAGATTGAAACTTTCAAAGTTCTTTTTCCTACGCCGAAAAAGCGACTGGTGGAGTTGATCGCCCCAACGCATTTTGTGGCGAAACTGCAGGAGCCTGCTTTGGCGGAGGATCCTGACATCGAACCAGCGCGATGAGCAGCTTCCGACCTACAACGCATACTCTCGCGATGGAGATGTGACCGCGCCGCTGGTTTACGTGAACTATGGGCTGACGGACGATTACGAACGCTTGCAGCGCCTGGGCGTTTCGGTGCAGGGAGCGATTGTGATCGCGCGTTATGGAAACTCGTGGCGGGGAATGAAGCCCAAGATCGCTGCCGAGCACGGGGCGGTGGGTTGCATTATTTACTCGGACCCCAAGGATGACGGCTATTTTGGCGGCGATGTTTTTCCTAAAGGCGCGATGCGGCCTGATCAGGGCGTGCAGCGGGGCAGCGTGATGGATTTTGCGTCGAACTATCCGGGCGACCCGCTTACTCCCGATCGCGGCGATCCGAATGCGCCACGCATGACGGCGAGCAATGCTCCCAGCATTACAAGAATTCCAACAATGCCGATTTCTTATGGCGACGCGCAGCCGCTGCTGGCTTCGCTGACTGGCCGGCTTGCGCCTGAGGAATGGCGCGGAGCTTTGCCGATCGCTTATCACGTGGGACCCGGCGCGGCGAAGGTGCATCTGGTGGTGGAATCGAACTGGGACATCAAGGATGTGAACGATGTGATCGCGCGCATCCCTGGCTCGACGGAGGCTGATGAGTGGGTGGTGCGGGGCAATCATCACGATGGTTGGGTGAATGGGGCTGAAGATCCGATTTCAGCGCAGGTCGCGCTGCTCGAAGAGGCGCGTTCGTTCGGCGAATTGCTGAAGCAAGGCTGGAAGCCGAAGCGCACGATTATTTACTGCGCGTGGGACGGCGAGGAACCGATGTTGTTGGGTTCGACTGCGTGGGCTGAAACTCATGGGCGCGAGTTGCAGGAGCACGCTGCCGTCTACATCAATACCGATGGTAACGGGCGAGGATATTTGCTCCTGGAGGGTTCACACTCGCTGGAACATTTCATGAACGATGTGGCGCGGAACATTGAGGATCCGGAGACCAAGCTTACTGCGTTCGAGCGCGAACGGCTGGCGGGGATTGTCGCGGCAAAGTCTGATGATGATCGTAAGGAACTGCGCGAGCGAGCTGATCTGCGCATGGACGCGCTGGGCTCGGGCACGGATTACACAGCGTTTATCGACCATTTGGGTGTTGCCTCTCTTAATCTTGGTTACGGCGGCGAGGATGATGGAGGAATATATCACTCGATCTACGATGACTTTTACTGGTACACGCATTTTTCCGATACTGATTTTGTTTACGGAGTGGCACTCTCGCAGACGATTGGAAGCGCGGTGATGCGCATGGCAGATGCTGATGTACTGCCCTACGAGTTCACCAGCCTCGCCGATACTATGCACAAGTACAACAAGGATTTGCAGAAGCTCCTGCAGAGCAAGCAGAATGAAGCACATGAACGCGACTTGGAACTAAAGGAGGGCACGTATCGGGCGGCGAACGATCCACACCGGCCTACCGTTGCGCCGCCTGCGGAAGATACGCCTCCACACTTGAATTTTGCGCCGTTGGAGAATGCTATCGACGGGCTTGGCAAGAGCGCTGAGCGTTATAAGGCGGCTTTTGGCAAAGCGCAGGCCGCCGGGTTTGGCGCTGGCGATTCGCAGCTCGCTGCGCTGAATGAGAAGTTGTTGCAGAGTGAGCGGCGGCTCACCGATCCTGAGGGACTGCCGCGGCGCCCCTGGTACAAGCACATGATTTACGCTCCCGGTGTTTACACGGGCTATGCACCGAAGACAATGCCTGGGATTCGCGAGGCCATCGAGCAGCGGCGCTGGCCGGAGGCTGATGTTGAGATCTTGCGGGTGGCGAAAGTGCTTGAAAATGAAAGTGCGCTCATCAATGCCGCCGCGGCTGATTTGGATGGATTGGCGAAGTAGTGCAGCGCGGAACCCTGCATGTAAAATCAATAGTAGTGCAGCTTGTTTAAGAACCTTTACTAAGGTAAATACCGGCTTATTGTGTGGCTGATTCTATATTTCGCGTTAGGGGTAGCCATTGTTGGCACGCTCTCTTCCGCGGTATTTCTTGGGCTAGCTTTCCTGGGAGTGATTCGATTTCATCGCGATGCGCGGCGGCAACTGCGCGCCATTCCTGATGATGCTCACCTTCCCCCGGTTTCGGTGCTTAAGCCGGTTCATGGGCTGGAAGCGCGGCTGCAAGAAAATATTGAAAGCTTTTTTCGGCAGGATTATCCCGACTACGAGATTTTGTTTGCGGCAGACTCGGCCGACGATGCAGCGCTAGAGGTTGTGCGGGAAGTGAGTGCGCGCTATCCGAATATCAGAAGCCGCATTCTGGTTACCGGGACGCCGTGGCCGAATCCGGTGGTCTATTCGTTTTATTCGATGGCGGAGGTGGCGGCGCACGAGATTCTGGTTACAACCGACAGCGACGTGGAAGTTTCTCCGAATTACCTTCGGGAGATTGTGCCGCCGATGCTTGATCCGCAAGTTGGCATGTTGACTTGTGTGTATCGCGGCAAGAATGCGGCAGGATTTTTTTCCGGGCTGACGGCTATCGGAATGTCGGTGGAGATGACCGCGGGCGTGCTGGTCGCGAATCTGCTGGAAGGAATGAAATTTGGCCTAGGCCCGACAACCGTGGTGCGCAAGGATTCGTTGGCGAGTATCGGCGGTTATACGGCGCTGAAAGATTACATTGCTTACGACTTCGCGATAGGAAACTTGATTGCGAAGGCGGGTTATCGCGTGATGCTCTCGGGGCACATCATCGATCACGTGGTGAACCAGAAATCGTTTCCTCACATGTGGCAGAACCAGTTGCGCTGGGCGCAAACTACGCGCTACTCGCGGCCCAAAGGGCACTTTGGCAGCGGACTTATTTTCGCCATGCCCTATGGGCTGCTGGGATTCTTCGCAGCCTGGGGGTTGGGACACTTGGCGATTGGAGCGGTGCTGCTGGGAATCGCCGTGCTCAATCGCTTGCTTGAGGCCTGGCTAGTGGGGTGGACGGTGGTGCGCGATCCGCAAATACGGCGGGCGCCTTGGCTTTATCCGCTACGCGATTTGCTGGGGTTTGCCATTTGGTTCGCGAGCTACCTAAGACTGCGCTATGTTTGGCGCGACAGCCGCTTTGAGTTGAAGGGGACGCGGATTGCGCTGCGACAGACGACTTCCGATAGCAGGTAGCATTTTCTTTACTCCAGATTTCCTAGGCTGGCTTTTTGATTTTTGGGAGGCTTTATTGCGCGTTTTGGTTACGGGAGCAGCAGGATTTATTGGCAGCAACATGGTCGACCGACTCCTGGCTGCCGGCCATGAGGTGGTCGGCTTCGATAATATGTCGACCGGCCATGAGCGTTTTCTGGAAGAGGCCGGCCGCAATTCTCGTTTTAGTTTTTATCGGGGCGATCTCCTCGAGCGAGAAAGTTTGTTGGAGGTTATGCAGGGCGCGGAATTGGTGGTGCATCTTGCCGCAAACGCCGATGTACGCTTCGGCACTGACCATCCACGAAAAGATCTGGATCAGAATACGATAGCGACCTCGAACGTGCTGGAGGCTATGCGCGAGCAGGGGTGCAAGCGCATTGTGTTTGCGTCCACGGGATCGGTTTATGGCGAGCCGGAGATTTTCCCGACGCCAGAGACATGTGCTTTCCCAGTCCAGACATCGCTTTATGGGGCGTCGAAGTTGGCCGCGGAAGGCTTGATTCAAGCCTATTGCGAAGGCTTTGGAATGCAGGGGTATGTATTTCGCTTCGTATCGATTCTTGGTGAACGCTACACTCATGGACACGTGTTCGATTTTTATCAACAGCTTTCGGAGCATCCTGATCGCCTGCACGTCTTGGGCAATGGTCATCAGCGGAAGTCGTACCTTTACGTACAGGACTGCATCGACGCGATTCTTCTGGCACTTAATCGCGCTGACAACGAAGTGAACATTTTCAACCTCGGCACCGACGAGTATTGCGAAGTGAACGATTCGATCGGATGGATTTGTGAGTACCTTGGCTTGCATCCAAAGATTACTTACTCCGGCGGCGAGCGCGGGTGGATTGGCGATAGCCCGTTCATTTTTCTGAACTGCTCGCGTATTCGCGAGTTCGGGTGGCGGCCGCGATTGAGCATCAAACAGGCAGTTCTGGCCACGATCAAGTTCGTGAACGCAGATGCAGCCGCGGTGAAGGCGGGCATTTGAGTACGCTATACTTGGCCGCTTCACGCTCGGCACTATCGCATTTTGCGCCTTTCTGGGAACCTATTCTTTGATCATCACGCGAAGCCCGCTGCGAATTTCCCTGGGTGGTGGAGGCACCGATCTTCCGTCGTACTACCGGAAGCACGGAGGGTTTGTGCTCTCGGCCGCTATCAATCAGTATGTTTACATCACCATCAACGAGGCGTTTCGTCCGCGGATAATTTTGAAGTATTCGAAACTGGAGGATGTGGAGCGGGTGGAGGAGATTCAACATCCAATTATTCGGGAAGCTTTGCGACTGACCGGAGTCACTGGGCCTTACCTTGAAATTGTGAGCCTGTCCGATATTCCTGCGGGGACCGGGCTGGGATCTTCGGGAAGCTTCACCACTGCGCTGCTGCGCGCGCTGCACACCAAGAAGCGAAGTTTTGTCCCTCCGCAGGAGTTGGCGGAGCAGGCCTGTCATATCGAAATCGATTTGCTGCAAGAACCTGTCGGGAAACAGGATCAATACATCTCGGCCTTTGGAGGCTTAACCTGTTTTGAATTCTTGTCGGATGACCGGGTCATCGCCGAGCCTTTGAAGATCGCTCCTGAAGCGCTGGCCAATCTTGAGGATAATTTGATGCTGTTTTTTACCGGGGCGGAGCGCTCGGCAGGCGAAGTTTTGCGCGACCAGGATCGGCGCACTCGTGAGAATGCCCGCGAGATGCTGGAGAATCTGCACTTCACCAAGCGACTTGGGCACGAGAGCCGGGATGCGTTGCTGGCGGGCGATCTGCGCAAGTTTGCCGAGTTGATGCATGTGCACTGGGAGCACAAGAAAAAACGTTCGCCGGGAATGAGCAGCGGATTTATCGATGAGATGTACGAACTGGCGCGCGCTCACGGGACGATTGGAGGCAAGCTGATTGGCGCCGGCGGGGGCGGTTTTTTGCTGCTCTACACAGAAGATAAAACTCGTTTGCGCTCGGCCATGCGAGGCGCTGGATTGCGGGAAGTCCGCATGCAGTTTGATTTCAGCGGGACTTCAGTCCTGGCGCATTCTTAAAGAATTTTATGTTACCTGTGGCAATACTTGCTGGGGGCTTGGCGACGCGTCTGGGAGCGCTAACTCAGTCCAAGCCGAAGGCTCTGATCGCAATCGACCGGGAACCATTTGTGGCACATCAATTGCGCCTGCTGCGGAAAAATGGCATCCAACATGTCATACTGTGCGTCGGTCGTATGGGCGAGATGATCGAGCGGGCGGTCGGGGATGGGGAACGCTTTGGAGTAAGAGTGGAGTATTCCTACGATGGCCCGGTGCTGCTCGGCACCGCTGGAGCGATTCGCGGCGCACTGCCAAAACTGGGAGGAAGTTTTTTGGTGATGTATGGGGATTCTTATCTCCCCTGCGACTTCGCGGCGGTCGAGCGCGAGTTTTCACGGAGCGGCAAGTTGGGATTGATGACTGTGTTTCGCAACGAAGGACAGTGGGATTCGAGCAACGTGGAGTTTGAAGAGGGACGCCTTCTGGCCTACAACAAGAAGAATCGAACTGAGCGCATGCGGTATATCGATTATGGGCTGGGTGTTTTCCGCGCAGAAGCGTTTGCCAAAAGCTGCGCTGCGGATCTTGCAGATGTTTATGCAGACCTGTTAAAGACGGGCGAACTGGCCGCGTTCGAAGTGCGCGAGCGTTTTTACGAGATTGGGTCGCCGGCTGGATTAGAAGAGACGACAAAGTTTTTGAGTCACGTAGGAGATGCGCCAAGATGAGCAACTCCAGTTTTCATGAGGAAAGCTTCGCCCGAGATTTTCTTGCTGAGGCTAGCGAGATTATCACGAAGCTGGACGTCGCTAGCATCGAAAAGGCTGCGGAATTGCTCGCGCGGACTCGAGCAGCGGGCGGGCGGCTGTTCATTCTCGGTGTGGGCGGGAGCGCTGCTAATGCTTCTCACGCGGTGAACGACTTCCGCAAAATTGCGGGTATGGAGGCCTACGCTCCCACCGACAATGTCGCGGAACTTACGGCGCGCGCCAACGATGAAGGCTGGGGTTCAATTTTCGACGGCTGGCTGCGCACCAGCCGACTGCGCTCGGTGGATCTGCTACTGATTTTCTCGGTGGGCGGCGGAGATATGGAACAAAATGTAAGTCCAAATCTTGTTGCCGCCCTGCAGTATGCCAAGTCGGTCGGGACGAAGATTATCGGCGTGGTGGGGCGCGACGGCGGTTACACAGCTCGCGTCGCCGATGTTTGCGTGCTGATCCCTACGGTGAACGCCGCGCACATCACGCCGCATACAGAGGCATTCCAGGCAGTGGTTTGGCATCTACTGGTTTCGCATCCAGCGGTGAAGCGGCAGGCGACGAAGTGGGAATCGATGGCTTCGAATGGCCGGTACCGCGCGGTTTTTCTGGACCGCGACGGCGTTATTAACCGGACTTTTGTGCACAACGGTAAGCCGTTTCCGCCAGCGAATCTGCAGGAACTGGAAGTGCTTCCCGGAGTTCCAGAGGCTTTGCAGGAGCTGAAGCAGCAAGGCTACAAGTTGCTGGTAGTGACCAACCAGCCCGATGTGGCGCGCGGAAAGCAATCGCAGGAGATGCTGGATGCATTTCATCGAACGTTATCCAGGCGTCTGCCGCTCGACGATATTCTGGTGTGCGAGCACACCGACGAAGATCAGTGCGACTGCCGCAAGCCCCTTCCGGGGATGCTTCTGGAAGCGGCGCGAAGACATCACATCGATCTTACGGCCAGCTTCATGGTGGGTGATCGCTGGCGTGACATCGAGGCCGGTTATAATGCTGGATGTAGAACTATTCTCATCGATTACGGCTATGCGGAGAAAGCTCCAGACCGGGTTCCAGATGCGCGGGTGGAGTCCCTTCGTGAAGCGGCCGACTGGATTCTCCATTCCGCGCCCATAGGAGCGCATTCCTGATGAAGTCAGTGTCCGAACTGCGAGTGCAAATCTTCGCGGACGGGGCCGACCAGGCCAGCATGCTGGAGCTGTATCGCCAGCCTTATATCAAAGGCTTCACCACGAATCCCACGCTGATGCGGGCGAACGGCGTGATCGACTATCAGGGGTTTGCGTTAGATATTCTGGCGACGATTCAGGACCGGCCGATTTCGTTTGAAGTGTTTGCAGATGAAGGCGCGGAGATGGAAGAGCAGGCGCGGCACATCGCGGCTTGGGGCAAAAATGTGTTCGTCAAGGTTCCGGTGATGAATACGAAGGGCGCTGCCACGTACGATCTGATTCGCAGCCTTTCTTCCGAAGGCATTCAGCTGAACGTGACGGCGCTGCTTACGCTCGAGCAGGTGCGGAGCGTCTGCAATGCTTTGGAGGGCAGCGCGCCGGCTTATGTTTCGGTTTTCGCCGGGCGTATCGCTGATACGGGGCGCGATCCTATGACGATCATGCGCGAGGCTGTGGCTATGGTGAACGATGCGAACGCGCAGCTGATGTGGGCCAGTCCTCGCGAATTGCTGAACGTTTTTCAGGCGGACGAAATTGGATGTCACGTGATCACGGCGACCACCGACATTTTGAAGAAGCTACCGCTCGTGGGTAAGGATCTGCATGAGTTTTCGCAGGAGACGGTGCAGATGTTCCGGCGGGATGCGGTGAAGTCGGGGTACTCGCTGCCGACGGTGAAAGAGGTTGAAGCGGGGTCTCGCCGGTGAGAGCGAAAATAGCATTTTGCGACATTCGTGGGCTCGTGTCCGACAACTCGTACTGCAGGTCGGCAAGTTCCTCAAAGGTAAAGCCCTAGTCCTAAATGGCTCCAAACGGCACGGCTGAAGCCGTGTCCTTCCCGAAACCCTTTATGGGAAGCGTCAGCTGCCAATTCCTTGCGCAGTTATCGATGATTGTTAAAGATTACTTTTCCTGACACTTCGCTGGCTACGTGCAGCGGAGCCGGGAGCAAGGCTTCGACCTTGGCGCGTTGGTGCTGGGGGACGAAAAGGAAAACTCGCTGCGGGGAATTCCAGGCGCGCTGCAGATCGCGATCATTCAGGAAAATGTGCGGAGCATCGGGGTAGGTGGATCCCCACCACATCGATGTAGTGTTCCCATTCACTAATTCGATCGGGCGGCGCAGGTAGAAGAGCAGCGACGAGCCGAAGGACTGATCGCCGTAAATCATCACACGATCTGTGGGGCGTAGTTCGGGAGCTATTTGCTCGGCCATGCTTCGTGAACCTAGGAAAGGATCAAAGCGCACCAGGGCGATGTGCGCGGCGTAGAGGAAGACGGCCATTGTGATTGCTGTGGCCCAGGTTGCGGCTAGGTGGGCGCTGCGACGGCGCAGCCAGAAAGCCAGGGCGGGGCCGATCAACAGGACGATGGCTGCCAACAGCGCGGGGAGCCGCAGCGCGGCGAAGGATTCGCCGGTTAGGTCGAGGATGTGTCCCATCGATAGGGTTTCGGCCTGCAGGTCGGGCTTGGCTAGTACTGTGCCGATGTCGGGGACGAAGGGGAGATGACGCGAATTCCACAATCCCGCCGCCAGGACTAGCGAACTCGCTATGCAGATTACGGCCAGCACGCCCGAACTCCATAGAAGGTAAGAACGCGATCCCCACTCTTCTTCGTCGGCCAGCTTCTCCGCGATCAGCAAAAGAATCGGTAAGTACGCCGGGAAAGTGTAGTACTCCTGGTTGGTAGAGAACGAGAAGAAAACCAGCGTTACCCCAGCCCAAGCGAGGCAGAGCAATTCGGTGCGGGAGCGGAAGTTGAGAGGCGCTCTGGGCTTAACGTCCCCTTGTTTGCGGCGCGCCATCCATTTTCCGATTGGCCGTCTCAGCGCCACAGGCAGGTACAAACTCCAAGGGAACAGCCAGACGAGGTGAAGCGTCCAGTAGAGCGAGTTGGGCTGCTTGTTGTAATCCTTGGGGATGCGCTTGCCCAAGAAGCGCATGAAGTGCTCGTTCACAAAATAGAACCAGAAAAAATGCGGATTGCGGATACCCGCGAGAATGTGCCACGGGGCCGCGATCGCGAAAAAGAGCAGGGTGCCGGTAAAGAGACGGAATTCGGGCCAGCGCCGCCACTCGCCGCTGATCGCCAGGTAGACGACAAGCGACAATCCGACCACAGCGATAGCCAACAAGCCTTTAGTTAAGACGGCCAGCGCCACGCTGGCGTAAGCGGCGTACCAGCGCCAGGCTTTGCATTCTTCCAGCGCGGTGGCAAAGAAGTAGAAGGCCGCGGCGATGAAAAGGCTGAGAATGGACTCCGGGATGAGTATGCGAGTGAAAAGATAACATCCCGCCGCCGTCGTTATGAACAACCCGGCATAGACAGCGGCACGATGGCCGAAGGCACGGCCGCCCCAGCGCATGCCGAGCAGGACAAGCAGCAACATCGAAATTGCGACCGGAAGGTGCGTGGCGAATTCGCTTGTTCCAAAGCAAAAATAGCAGAGCGCGACCGCCCAATACATGAACGGCGCTTTCTCCAGGTAACGGTTGCCGTTTACTTTCAGCGTCACGAAATCGTGCGTGAGCAGCATTTCGCGCGCAGCTTCGGCGTGGGTGGAATCGGCATCGTCCTGCAGTCCGGGGGAAAAGAGCGAGCCCAAGTAGACCAGTGCGAATAGAGCCAACACGGCGAAGACCGAAGTCTTACTCACTTTAGTCACAGACGATGGTGTGTCTCGAGAGGGATTCTCGGTGATCAATGGCAGGGGATCCTCGGGTTCATGCGCTGTTTAAGAATGCCACACGGCGATTGCGGCGTCATCTTGCGCAACTGCAGGGAAGGTGGCGGAGCGCTAAGTTCGAGCATGAATAGTGTTTATACAGTGAAGACTGTATGTCGAAGGATCCGTTTCCTGATGCATTCTGCTTTGTGGCTCATTCCTTCCCGGAGATGGTCGACCCGAGAGGATAGAAGGTGACAATTCGCCAGCACCGAGGATCTGAAAAAGCTCGGTAGTGGTAGCTACTTGAGATTGCAAGAGCTTGGGTCTTGGCGCGCCCATTGCCTTCCGGGGGAGGCCTTTGAAAAGTAATTCGAAACGCATACTCTGCGTCGACGACGATTCCCAGACTTTAAACCTCCGCAAGCTCCAACTGGAGATGGCGGGCTACTCCGTTCTGACGGCGCCTTCTGGAGCGGAGGCGCTGCAAATGCTGGAGCAGGGCATGGAGGCCGACGCCGTGCTGCTGGACTATGTGATGCCCGGCATGAAGGGCGATGAACTGGCGGAGAAACTGCGCGAGTCGTATCCGAATTTGCGGCTGGTAGCGGTTTCGGCCGTGGATGAGTTGCCCCCCGCCATGCTGAACATGGTCGACAGTCACGTGCAAAAGGGTTCAGAACCGGAGGTCCTTCTGACCGCGGTTTCGGCGGTGCTGACCCAGGAAGGCAAACGGCGGAAACACGTCCACTTACTTCCCGCCAAGACTATTCTTTGCGTCGATGATGAACAGTTGCAATTGCAACTCAGACGAGTGTTGCTGGAATCGGCGGGATTCGCAGTACTGCAGGCGCAATCGGCCAAGGCGGCGATGGACATTTTTCGTGACCACCAGATTGATGCCGTGGTGATGGACTACTGGTTATCGGACCGGAACGGCACCACCGTTGCGGAAGAAATGAAGCGGCTTCGCCCGAGAATCCCCATTGTGATGCTGTCGGGATTTTCATCGCTGCCGGGCGAGGGCGCTGTTGTGGATGCATGGCTGCGAAAGGCCGCGATCGAACCAGAGGATCTGGTCAATGAAGTCAAGCGGTTGATCGGCCTGCGGGCCGAGGTGCAGCAACCTGCCATTTCCTGAATGAAAATGCACGAGCCCGGCCATTTCTCTCGCGTAGGGCTTACTGCGGTGTGCGCTCTGGCGTTCTGGAGCGGTCTCGCTATACCGACAGCCGCAGCTTCTGCCGGCACGGAAGAATCGGTCAATCCTGTAAAGACGCTAACTCTGGAGCAACTGGCGAATGTAGAAGTCACTAGTGTCTCCAAAACGCCGGAGGAAGTCAGAAATACCGCAGCTGCTATCTATGTGATCACCCAGGAAGATATTTGGCGCTCTGGCGCGACCAATATTCCTGAGGCTTTGCGGCTGGCCCCAGGCGTTGAGGTGGCACGAATCGATGGCGATACCTGGTCGATCGGCATTCGCGGGTTTGGGAGCCGACTGGCGCGGGATGTGCTGGTGCTCATCGATGGCAGAACGGTGTATACGACGTTGTTGGCGGGCACGTATTGGGAAGTTCAGAACGTAATGCTGGATGATGTGGAGCGCATCGAAGTCATCCGCGGCCCTGGGGGCACGATCTGGGGACCGAACGCGCTGAATGGGGTGATCAACATCATCACCAAGAGTGCGAAGGATACGCATGGCGCACTGGTCGATGCGGAGGCGGGAAGTCTGCACTCGGGAACATTGAATGCGCGCTACGGCGGGCGCTCCGGAAGCGTCGACTATCGAGTGTACGGGTTGGGCTTCGATCGCGGCCACCAATATCATCCCGACGGAAAGAACTTCGACGACTGGCGAGCGATACAAGGGGGCTTTCGCACCGATTGGACGAAGAATACTCGTGACAGTTTAACTCTGCAGGGCGATATCTATGCGGAAGGTTACGGCGAGGGAGTAACGGCTACTTACTACACACCTCCGTACCAAAAAATTCTCTATGGCACCGCGCCACTCTCTGGAGGCAACATTCTGGGAAGGTGGCAAAGAGCTTTCGGCGAAGGAACTGATTTTCAGTTACAAGCTTTTTATGATCGCACCAATCGTCACGAACTAAACTTTGCCGACCTTCGAGATACCTACGACCTAGATTTTCTGGATCGCTTTCGCTTACCCGGCCGAGAACAGATATCGTGGGGACTGGGGGCTCGATTCAGCCGGGGCACAAATCCGATAATCGTTCCCGGTCTTACCTTCGAGCCGAACACAAGAACCGACCGCTTGCTGACCGCATTTCTGCAGGATGAAATCAAGCTCGTCGACCTGCATCTCACTCTTACGGTAGGTACAAAATTTCTCGAAACGAACTTTACAGGGCTCAGGCTGCAGCCTAGCGGCAGACTACTTTGGACCCCCACTGGCAAGCAAACGGTATGGGCCTCTTTCACCCATGCCATTCGAACTCCATCCGATGCGGAAGAGAACTTTTCCCTTCTAGGCTTTACGGGACAAATCGTAAACGGACTTCCTTTTTTTGCGCGCTTTAATCCTAACCCTAAATTCCGGTCGGAAGAACTCAATGGGTACGAGGTGGGATATCGCTTTCTGTTGCTTGAGTCGGCTTACTTCGATGTAGCTTCGTTTTACAACCACTACAGTGGTCTTTTCAGCGAAGACGTAACGGGAGGCATATATTTGGAGAGCAATCCTCCCCCGCCACACCTTCTTCTTCCGGCTGATTTTGGAAACGGCCTTCTGGGCACAACCAAGGGAATAGAGTTCGCCCCGGAGTGGAGGCCGGTTCCCTCCTGGCGCTTGCGGGCGTCTTATTCATATCTGCAGATGGACATCATGAAATCTCACAACTCGCTGGACATAGAACCACCTTCCGCCGTTGAAGGTTCCAGCCCGAAGCATGAAGTATCGGTTTCGTCAGGTCTTGATTTTGCAAAGGTTCTCAGTCTTGATCTTACTTATCGCTACGTAGGCGCTCTGCCGGCGCTGAGCGTTCCAGCGTATTCAACCGCGGATGCGCGCTTTGACTGGGAAGCGAACCGGCAAGTTAAGTTTTCAGTGGTGGGGCGCAACCTACTGCAGCCGCATCACGTTGAGTTCGGTGGGGTGGATCCTGGCCCACTGGTAGGAATCAAGAGAGGGGTGTACGGGCAAATCACGTGGACGCACTAAGTACGCTTCGAGTGATTGCCGCGCTTCGCCGGTACGTTTTTGCGGTCACAAAGGCGAAGGAGTTCGCGAGACGAGCAAGGTCGCGTGGTTCGCAGGGGCCACCTTTCCTCGCTATCGCAGTACTACTTTCATTCTTCCTTTCCATTTCAAGCTCTGCGCAGCAGCAGCATCCCACCGATTCTCAGGTAAAAGCTGCCTACCTCTATAACTTCGGGAAATTCGTCCGCTGGCAACCGGATCACCCTACTAATCCAGAAATGTTGATTTGTATTCTGGGAAAAGATCCCTTCGGCCCTATTCTGGACACGACGGTGGAAGGCGAGAGTATCGACGGCCGGAAGCTTGCCGTAAAGAGATTCGCCAGAGTGCAAGATGCGGCGTCATGCAGCATCTTGTTTATCAGTTCGTCCGAGGAAAGCCAACTGGGATCGATCCTCGTTGTGGCTAAGCGCTTTCGGGTGCTTACGGTAAGTGACATACCGCGCTTCGCAGAGCGTGGCGGTGTCATCGGATTTGTTCTGCAGCAGGACAAAATCCGCTTCGAGGTGAATCGTAGCGCCGCCGAGCAGGCACATCTCACCCTCAGTTCGGAATTACTCAAGGTAGCCAGCCGGCTATATAACAAGGCGGCGGAACAATAATCATGGCCGCACCCACCAAGTCATCGATTTCGACGAAGCTTACCATGATGAACATGCTGGTGAGCGGCGCGGCATTGGTGTTGGCGTGCGCGGCCTTTTTTGCTTACGACCAGATTACATTCCGCCAGAACCTGGCACGTTCTTTATCCGCGCAGGCACAGATTATAGGCTCTAACAGCGTATCGGCGTTGCTATTCGGCGACCCTCAGGCTGCATCGAACACTCTCTCCGCCCTAAAGAATTCTCCGAACATTGCTTCGGCAGGTATTTTGACAGCGGATGGACGACGCTTTGCGGAGTACACGCGGCCCGGCGCAGACCAATCTTTAAGTATTCCGTCGCTGAGTGACGATCAGGTTGAAGATTACCGCTTCGGAAAAACTCACGCAGTTTTGATACGCAGGATATTATCGGAAGGCAGGCTCTTAGGGTTTGTATATATAAGAGCTGATCTGCATGAGCTTGATGAACGACTCTGGCGCTACGCACTGATTTCTGCGGCGGTACTGCTCGTCTCTTTGATGTTCGCCTTGATAGTATCCTCGAAGTTCCGGCAATCGGTCGCTGATCCTATCGTCGCGCTGGCTGCGACCGCACGGCAGATCTCTCGCGACAAAGATTACACAGTGCGGGTGGCGGGTGGCGGGGAGCGGGATGAGTTAGCCATCCTCATAGACTCCTTCAACGAAATGTTACGGGAGATTCAACAGCGTGACAGCGAGCTCCAGAAAGCGCACAACGAACTGGAACAGCGAGTCTCAGAGCGCACTCGGGAATTATTGGCGGCTAACCGGGAGCTTGAAGCGTTTTCTTACTCGGTCTCTCATGATTTGCGCGGGCCGCTCGATGCCATTAACGGATTCAGCTACCTGCTACTCAACAATTATCCCAGCCAACTTGATGCTAACGGAAAAGACTCGCTGCAGGGCATTCGAGCGGCTGCCAAGCGCATGTCTGAGCTGATTGACGACTTGCTGAACTTGTCGCGGGTTACTACCAGCACGATGCACCGCGAAGAAATCGATCTGAGCGCATTTGCGCGCTCGATTATGGAAGAACTGTGCCGCAAAGCACCTGACAGAAAGGTGGCATTCATTGCACCGGCGCGTGTGAAAGCGTATGCGGACGAACGTCTTATGCGCATCGTGATGGATAATTTGCTGCGAAACGCATGGAAATATACCTCTCGCCATGGGCGCGCCTGCATTGAATTTGGCGAAGAGATTACGAATGGCCGGAAAGTCTACTTCGTCCGGGACGATGGTAGCGGCTTCGATCCGCGGTCGGCCGACCGTCTCTTCCAACCATTCCAACGCCTGCACTCCGCCGCAGAATTTCCAGGCAACGGGATCGGGCTTGCTACTGTGGGCAGAATCGTTCAACGGCATGGCGGCGAAGTGTGGGCTGAGGGATCGGTGGAAAAAGGAGCCACATTCTATTTCACTTTGGAATCTCGCCGAAACACAAGGCAAGAATTGCGATCATCGTGAGGCCGATTTTAGAGGCTTGGGACAACGCCAAAAGTAACGGTTCTGCGTGCGTGGTATCGAATTTCGATGTGGTAAACTGCGCTTTCGAGGGGCATTTTGCTCTCTTCATCCGCCTACACTTGGAGTGCCTGGTGCGTTTGTTTTTCCGTTGGGCCTTTTTCTTTATCTTGACTTCTGTTCCCTGCTGCGCGCTCGAAGCCACGTCCACGGATTATTACAATCACGTGGTTTTCGACAACAGCATCACGCCCGACTATTACTATTACAGCAGCGGCCGCTCGGTGTTTCCTAGCACGGTGCGTTTGCTATCGGGGGCGTTGCCCGTGGAGAAGAGAACTTTTTTCACGCCTCCCAATGCGTTGCGCCTGGAATGGACTTCGGCGCCCGGTGGAAGTTGGGAAACGGAAGTACGAGTGGTCAGCATGCGCAACCGCCCCATGGATTTTCGCGGCGATACGCTTTATCTGTGGTGTTATTCGCCTGAAGGAATTCCGGCGGCCGACCTGCCATTTATCCAATTGGAAGACGAGGAACATGACTTTACTGCGCCGGTAAAGCTGGATGGCATTACCGGCGACTTGCCGGCAAAACGGTGGGTGCAATTGCGGTTGCCGCTGAGCGAGTTTGAAACGGCTTCGATTCATCCGTTTCAGCCGAGGCGTTTGCACAGCGTGCACTTTGGTCAAAGCGGGGACGACAATGCGCCGCACGCACTGATCATCGATGAGATCAAGATCGACGAGAAGAGTGCAGCCACTCCCGTGTCTCATGAGGTAAGGGGCGCGCCCGACGCGCCGCAGAATGTGCAAGCCAAAGGCTATGACAGGCACATTGATATTAGTTGGGACCCAGTGAAGAACGATGATCTGCAGAGTTATGTTATCTATCGCTCCTTGGGTGGCCGAAAGTTTCAACCGATCGGGATACAGCTTGCCGGAGTGAACCGGTACATGGATTTTGTCGGGCGCTCGGATGTGAAGGCTTCGTACCGGGTTAAGGCCGTGGACCGTGCGTATCGGCAGTCCGCTTTTTCGGACGTGGTGAGCGCATCGACCAGAGAGTTGTCCGACGACGAATTGCTAACCATGCTGCAGGAAGAGTGCTTTCGTTATTACTTTGAAGGTGCACATCCAGTCGCGGGTACCACGCTGGAAAATATTCCCGGAGATGATCGCATTGTCGCTACGGGCGCCACGGGATTCGGCGTCATGGCTCTTATCGTCGGGGTCGAGCGAGGATTCACTGGTCGCGAGCAGGGTGTTCAGAAACTTACTCTGATCTTGGATTTCTTGGAAAAGGTACCTCGCTACCACGGCGCATGGCCGCACTTCATTAACGGTTACACCGCACAGAGCATGTCGGTGTTCGGCATGTTCGATAATGGTGGCGATCTCGTCGAGACTTCTTTTCTAATGGAAGGTTTGTTGGCTGCGCGCCAGTACTTCAACGGAAGTGGTGACGCTGAGAAGAGTATCTACAACAGAATTACAAAGCTCTGGGAATCCGTGGAATGGGATTGGTACCGGCGGTCGACGCAGGATAACTCGCTGTTCTGGCACTGGTCACCGCAATGGTCCTGGTACATCGATCATCGCCTTACTGGATTCAATGAAACTATGATCGCTTATCTTCTAGCGATCGCCTCTCCCACGCACGGAGTTTCTTCGGATCTCTATTACACGGGATGGGCTGGGCAATCGCCGGCTGCGATTGCTTATCGTAGCGGCTGGTCGGGATCCACCGAAGGCGATCGCTATCGAAATGGACATTCTTACTATGGGATCAAGCTCGATGTGGGAGTGAATACTGGAGGGCCGCTATTTTTTACTCAGTATTCCTTCATGGGATTCGATCCGCGCGGCATTCGCGATAAGTACACGGATTACTTCGATAACAATAGGAATATCGCACTGATTAATCTGGCATATTGCGAGGCTAATCCCGGTCACTTTCAAGGTTACGGTTCCGCTGACTGGGGACTTACAGCCAGCGACGATCAGCTAGGCTATCTCGCGCATTCTCCGGACTTGGCCAACGACGACGGCACGATCACGCCGACGGGCGCGCTCTCGTCATTTCCGTACACTCCCGAGGCATCAATGGCGGCTCTGAAGTTTTTTTATCGGGAGTTGGGCGATCGGCTCTGGGGGATCTATGGCCCGCACGATGCTTTCAATCTGACGCGAAACTGGTTCTCTCCCGTCTACATGGGACTTGACCAAGCGCCGATTGTGGTCATGGTGGAGAACTACCGTACTGGCCTGATCTGGAAATTATTCATGTCTAACCCTGAAATTCAACCGATGTTAGACAAAATTGGATTTAAGAAAGATAACAGTGTGAACACGGCAGCAACGCAGCATTAGTCGACAAACTCACACAAGATTTAACTTACTCCACGGCGTTCCGGACAATTACTTCCTTGTACCATTCCGCGCTGAGCTTTGGTGTGCGTACCTGAGTTCTGAAGTCCACGTAGTGAATGCCGAATCGCTTACTATAGCCATCAGCCCACTCATAGTTATCCATTAAGCTCCAGAGGAAATAGCCCTTAATCGGGTAACCTTCGGAAGCTGCGCGATGGAGGTGGGTAAGATGATTACGCAGATACATGACGCGATCGATGTCTTCGATGCGGCCGCGAACTATTACATCGTCAGACGAGCAACCGTTCTCGGTAATGTAAAGAGCCGGTGGCTTCCAGATGTCGCCGACATTGCGAACCGCCCAGTAAATCACCTCCGGACCGATGTATAGCCAGTCTGACGCCATGCGTGGATAGGACGAAGGCCGTTTTTCAATCGAGTAGCCGGCGGGAGAAGAGTCTGCGCGAACATACTCAGGCGTGTACACATTGAGTCCGACGAAATCAAGCGGGCTGCCGATAATTTTCATATCGCCAGCTTCTACCTTGGGAGCATTCTCGCCCTCGCGCTGAAGATATCCGTCAGTGTACTTGCCTTCCATAACAGCGGTAAGGAATGGAGCGTTCTCCTCGCGAGTAGCGCGGTGCGCCGCCTCGATTTGCTCACGATCTTCGATCACCGGAACAAAGACCACTGCATTCTCCGCGAGACCGATTTGCGTCCCAGGCTTGGCGTTGGCCCGGATAGCTTGGACCGCCATCCCGTGGGCGAGCACAGCATGGTGGCGAATCTGATTGACCTGGGCATCCGGCAGCTTCAGCCCGGGAGCGAATTTTCCTGTTTTGTAACCGAGGTCGGTGAAACAGGTGAACTCATTGATGGTGAAGAAGTGACTGACACGATCGGAAAGATTACGGGATACATATCCGGCATAATCCGCGAAAGCCTTGGCTGTATCGCGTGACTGCCAACCTCCGGGCAACGCCTGTGGCAAGTCCCAGTGAAAGAGAGTGATGTAAGGGGCGATGTTGTTCTTGAGTAACTCGTCGAGTACGCGCTGGTAATACGCCAGGCCTTTCTCATTTGGTTGACCCGTGCCATCGGGGAAAACGCGTGACCAGGAAATAGAAAAACGGTAACCATTTACACCCAAGTCCTTGAGCAGCTTCACATCTTCTTTATAGCGATGATAGGAATCATCGGCGACATCGCCAGTTTGTCCCTGGAAGGTTTTGCCGGGAGTGTGCGAGAAAGTATCCCAGACGGAGGGCTTGCGCCCATCTTCCCGCACCGCTCCCTCGACCTGATACGAAGCGGTGGCGCAGCCCCAGAGGAAGTTAGGCGGAAATTGCAGCAAACGGGCCTTGGCCATTTCAGCGAATGCAATCCGTGGGAGCGATGCGCTGGCCGCGACAGCCGCGGCGGAAGCGGCCAGGGTCTGGCCGAAACGACGACGAGTGAGAGTTTTCATGAGTGCAGACAGACTATCATCAGGGGCGAGTGAAATGAAATTGAGGACGGCAGTTCTCAGTTCTCAGTTAAGGAGCGAAACGTCGCGTCGCTGGGGTCGCCTACCTCACAAGAAACTGCCGAATTTTTCTCAGAACTGAGAGCCGAAAGCGATCACGCCCACAATCTGGTTTCTTGACGCAATCGAGCAATGTCCCTTGCGGGCGCACTGCCAAAAAAGCGGCTGTATTCCCGGCTGAATTGGGAAGCGCTTAAATAGCCCACGCGCTGACTCGCTGTCGCCGCATCAGCCATGGTCGAAAGCATCAGACGCCTGGCCTCCTGCAGGCGCAGCACTTTTTGATAGTGCAGCGGACTCATCGAAGTAACGGATTTGAAGTGCTCGTGGAAAGAGGAAACACTCATGTGCACCAGCTCGGCAAGATCTTCGACTTTCATCGGCTGAGAGAAATTGGCGCGCAGCCAGGAAATGGCCTTGGCCACACGGTGCACGCTGGACTCCGCAAAGCCCATCTGGGCGACGCGAACTCCAATGGGGCTGCGCAGTAGCCGGATCAGAATCTCATCGATGACCAACGGGGCGACTAATTCGGCATCGCCGGGTTTCGCTAGACACTCCATCAATCTTGTCGCCGCGTTCATGATGCTCATGTCGACTGGGGTGATGTAAACCGCAGTTCTTTCCTGCGCTGGAGGCAAGCCGTTGGGATACACCTTCAAAACGAGTTCGGCGATGCGGCGTGCGTCGAGGTCCAGCTTGAGGGCGAGGTAAGGCTCGGAATGGCTGGCTCGCGTAACCTGCGAGGCGACGGGCAGGGCTACGGAAAACACGATCATGCGCGCGGCGTCGTATTCGTAGACCTCGTCACCGACGATGACGGTCTTCGCTCCCTGCGCGATGATGCATAAGGAAGGAACGCGCAGGGCGTGCACACACTCCTTGTTGGTGCGGGAAAAGCGGCTGGCGTGAACTCCGGGGATGCGCAACTCGAAGCTGCCGTCGTGAGGGGCATAGGCTGCGAGCAGCCGGGCTAATTCTGCCGTGCGTGGCTGGTTTGGGTCTGCTACCTTTTCTGCACGCCGCAGAGATGTTTTGCCGTTGGCTTTCACAGGTTCGAGAATACTTCCAGTGGTAATCATAATTGGAGTTTTCGTGTCCAAACGGCTGCTGCAACGAGGCGCGGCCATGTCGGTATGGGTTAGGTCTTCAGAAACGCCTGCACGTATGCGGGTTTCATGGGAAGCCGGCGCATCACTTTTCCAGTGGCATCATGAAGAGCCGCTGCAATCGCCGGCGCGGCGAGTGCATTCGCCGCTTCTGAACCGCCGCCGTAGGTACCGACTTTCGGATTGTTGATCAACACGACTTTGATCTCGGGGACGTCGGCCATGGTCGGAATAGGATAGCTAGTCCAGTCATCGGTGGTGATTCCGCTCTCGTCAAAGGTGACTTCCTCAAACAGCGCATGGCCGATACCCATGACTGCGCCGCCTTCAACATTCCGCTTCAATTGCATCGGGTTGACGACGATACCGGGATCCACCGCGATGGTGTACTTCTCCACCACGATCGCACCTGTGCTGGGAGTGACCGCGATTTGGCAAACACAGGCCCAATAGGTTCCACTACGCAACATCAGCGAAACCCCACGACCGCGCACGGGCGCCGATCCGGTGGAGACAGCATCCGGACGCGGCGAGGGGCGCGTGTCCCAACCGGAAGCGTCGCGCACAGCTTTCAGCACACCGATTACACGCTCTTCGCTGGCATGGTCGATGCGGAACTGCAAGGCGTCGGTGCCGGCGAGCACTGCGGCTTCGTTGATTGCCAGCTCGCGCGGATAGTTCTGCTGGAACTGCCCGGGCGTACGCATGCTGTGATCGCGGAGACCGACCGCCAGAGGCGAAGACTTCTGTCCCACCTGGAAGGTGCCGTGCCCGCGCTCAATCACATTGGGGACAGGAGCGTAGACCCACGTATCTTCTATCTCGTTGACCGTGGAAGTTACAGAGTCAGAATGAACCTGAGGGGCAGGCATGGTGGGGAGACCCGCGAGCACTGCACCAATCGGCCGATCATCTTGCATGGCAGGCATGTAATGGTCGATTTGATAGGCGGCCATTTTGCCTTTTTCATCAATGGCAATCTGTACGTCGGAGAAGGCAGCGGCCGATTGGGTGGACCACTGCATATCGTCGGCTCGCATCCACTGCACGCGCACCGGTTTGCCGATAGCTTGCGACAAAAGCACTGCTTCGTCTTCAGCGCCTGAGTTTCCTCCATTCGACCTTCCGTAATGGCCGGGGCCGGGATACGAATGCACGATCACGTGATCGGGCGTAGTGCGGAGCATCATTGCGATTTCACCGCGCAGTGCCTGCGGATTTTGATTGTGCGTATAGATATGCACGGTACCGTCAGCTTTGACATCGGCAACGGCCATAGTCGGACCAATCGGAGCGTGTTTCATATACGACAACTGATAAGTGGCGGAAAGCTTCCTGTGAGCCGACGAGAGGGCGGGCGCAACATCGCCCTTGGTGGCATCGCTCTTCGTGACAGCCGCAGAGGTCCAATCAGCTTCTTCCCTAAGGTGCTGGTAAAGTTTTGCATTGCCCGGCAGACCCTTCCAGTCGGTCCATTTGGTGGCGCTGGCTACCTGGTCGGCGGCCTGGATCGCTTCCCACTCAGTGGGTGCGACCACTCCGACAAGATTGCCCTTCACGATGACTTGCGAATTCGGGAACTTGGTCTTGTCCAATGGACCGGCGGACACGAGAGTCGAGCCGAGTGTTTTCGGATGCACTACGCGCGCGTGCAACATGCCGGGCAGGCGCACATCGGTCGCCCACGTTTCCTTCGCAGCCACTTTCGAACTGATGATGGAATTCTTGAACGACTTGCCGATAACCTTGTACTCGCTGACGGGCTTCATCGGCGGATCGCCCTCGATCGTCAATCCAAAGATGCTGGTCAGATCTCCTTTCACAGGGATTGTGAGCTTTAATTGTTGTCCCTTGACTAGGTCGCCATAGGAAATGGTCTTGCCACCTCCCGAGACGATGCCGTCCTTGACGGAAAGCTTGTCTTTCGGTACGCCGAGTTTCTCTGACGCAAGATCGAGCAGAGCCTGGTACGTATATGCCGCGGCTTTACGGATATTCGGCGTTCCGTGGCCGAGGAAATCGAAGGCGCCGCTGCCATCCGGCGTGCAGTCGGTATCTCCCGCCACAACCGTAGTGATCGCTTCGAAGGGCACGCTGAGCTCGTCGGCCACAATTTGCCGGTAGGCGGTAAAAGTTGAGCCCTGACCGAAGTCGCTCTTCCCGGTGCGAATAAGGACCGTATTGTCCGGGTGAATCTCGATCCAGGAACTGGCGAGGGAGGGATCGAGCGAGTTCTTAAACGTGGCGGTTTTTGCCGTGTCGCCCTTCAGAATTTCCGGGCCAATCATGCTGAAGCCCACGACGAGGGCACCACCTGCTTTCACAAACTGACGCCGCGATAGTGTTGGACCGAAGACGTTGGTCGATTTTGTGGTCGTTGATTTTGCGCTTATGGTCGCCATCGCCTAGCTCCTCTCCGCCATAATCTCGGCGGCGTGTTTCACAGCATCAATGATGGCCACGTAGGTTCCGCAGCGACACAGATTCGGCGAGGGCCCGGAGCTGGTGAAGGCCTCTTTGATTTGCGCCAAGGTCGGATGTGGATTGCTTTCGAGAAGCTCGGTCGCTTTGATCATCATACCGTTCTGGCAAAAGCCGCATTGGGGAGTTTGCTCTTCGATCCAGGCTTGCTGCACCGGGTGAAGCGTGTTTTTCGCCTCGTCTGCCGAGAGAGCTTTTTGCTTCGCCCATCGCGCGGGCAAACCTTCGAGCGTGGTGATCTCCTGGTTAGCGGCGCTCGCGACAGGCGTAACGCAGGAGCGCGCTTCCTTGCCATTGATCAGAACGGCACAAGCTCCGCACTGTGCGAGTCCGCAGCCGAATTGCAGGCCGATCAGTTGCAGATCGTTGCGCAACACATACAGCAGAGGAGTGTCGTCGGGCGCCTGGACCTCGTGCCGGACTCCATTCACATTCAGCCTGACCATAGAGAACTCCCTTCAAGTAAATCCCAAATGCGGATGACGCTTTGCGTGACAACCCCGTACTTAGCGGACCTTCCAATGGATAACTTGTCTATACGCCCGCTTCCCGGTCGATTGCAAGCGTCACAACTTCTCGGCGACGACTGCAACGTCGAATTTGGAATAGTACTTCTTCACGTCTCCGGCACCGTACTTGGCGCGGAACTTCTCGACCACGGACGCGACCAGCTTGACGTCGGTAATCGGAACAACTTTGACTTCGGCCTCTTCGCCGCGGGCACCGACCTGAATCATCGGGTTCTTCAGTACATTCTTGTACCACTGGGTCTCCGAGCCCCGCACCGGAAGCAGGTAGAGCTTGTCTCCTTCCAAAACAAACCAGACCGGGTTCGAGATGGTGCGGCCCGACTTTCTGCCGGTCACGCTGATCCTTATTTCCCGAGATCTGGCGAGGCGGTCTTTCAGTGTGTCGTTCTGCTTTGGCTTGTTGCTCATGCCTATCTTCCTTATTTACGTTCGTTGTATTGCTCGTCGCTGACGTGTTCCATCCAGTCGACGACTTTGCCGTCTTTCTTTTCCTGAATAGCGACGTGGGTCATGGCGGTGGTGGGCGCGGCACCGTGCCAGTGCTTCTCGCCGGGTGCGAACCAGACCACGTCGCCGGGGCGAATTTCTTCAATCGGGCCGCCCCAGCGCTGCGCCCGGCCGCAGCCGGCTGTGACGATGAGAGTTTGGCCGAGCGGGTGCGTGTGCCACGCTGTGCGCGCTCCTGGCTCGAAGGTTACGCTGGCACCTTGAACAAATGCCGGATCGGGTGCTTGAAAGAGCGGATCGATGCGAACGGTACCCGTGAACCACTCTGAGGGTCCTTTAGCGGAGGGCTGCGAGCCAGCTCTTTTTATATCCATAGTAATTCGCTTTACTCGCTTTTTAGCGAAGCCATGTCGATGGAGAAACGGTACTTCACATCGGACTTGAGCAGCCGCTCATAGGCTTCGTTGACCCTTTGGATGGGGATGACTTCGACATCGGCGGTGATGTTGTGTTTGCCGCAGAAGTCGAGCATCTCCTGAGTTTCGGCAATGCCGCCGATGTTCGAGCCGGAAAAACTGCGACGGCGCGCGATCAAGCTGAAGGCAGCGACGCCGAGTGGTTTTGGCGGCGCGCCGACAATGGTCAGGTTGCCGTCGCGGCGGAGCAGGTTGAGATAGGCATTGATGTCGTGGTCAGCGGAAACGGTGTCGAGGATGAAATCGAAGCTCTCAGCATGCTTTTGCATCTCGTCAGCATTGCGGGAGACAACGACTTCGTCGGCGCCCAGACGGAGCGCGTCTTCCTTTTTGTTTGGCGAAGTGGTGAAGACAACCACGTGAGCGGCGAATGCGTGGGCAAACTTCACACCCATGTGGCCGAGGCCCCCGAGCCCGATTACGCCAACTTTTTTGCCCTTGGCGACTCCCCAGCGGCGCATGGGCGAGTAGGTTGTGATTCCGGCGCAAAGCAGGGGCGCCGCGCCAGCGAGTTTCAGATTCGACGGCACGCGCAAAATAAATTTCTGATCGACGACAATGTTCTCGGAGTAGCCGCCGTAGGATACGCCTCCGAGATGCTTGTCGGGAGAATTAAAGGTGAGAATCATATTCGGGCAGAAGTTCTCAAAGCCTGCCCGGCACTCGGGACAAGTGCCGTCGGAGTCGACCATGCAACCGACCGCGGCGAGATCGCCGGGCTTAAATTTGGTAACGGCCGAGCCCACCTTGGTCACGCGACCAACAATTTCATGGCCGGGCACGATGGGGTACACCGTGGGCATAAATTCGCTCCACTCATTGCGGACCGAGTGCAGGTCGGAGTGGCAGATGCCGCAGAACAAAATTTCGATCTGCACATCGTTTTCGGTTGGATCGCGCCGTGTTATCGTGGTCGCCGCCATCGGCGACGTCGCGCTCGCGGCAGAGTAGGCTTTCGCTTTAGACATATTCTTACCTTTCATAGTCCCGTCATTTTCTCAAGGGCTTCAGGATAGCGCGCCCCTTCAAGCTTAATCTTGGAGGAGGCGTCTTCGAGGACCCGCACATCGTCCGGGGTTAGCTCAACGCTGAGCGCTCCAAGGTTCTCTTCCAGCCGAAGCAGCTTCGTTGTGCCTGGAATCGGGACGATCCATGGCTTCTTCGCAAGTAGCCAGGCGAGTGCGATTTGCGCCGGGGTCGCCTTCTTTTTTTCCGCGAAAGAGCGGATCACGTCGACCAATGCCAGATTCGCTTTAAGATGCTCGGGATTGAACCTAGGCACGATCTTGCGGAAGTCGGTGCTGTCGAATTTCGTATCTGCGTCGATCTTTCCTGTTAGGAAGCCCTTGCCCAGCGGGCTAAATGGAACGAAGCCAATCTCAAGCTCCTCAAGGGTGGGCATCACTGTCTCTTCCGGTTCTCTCCAGAAAAGCGAGTACTCGCTCTGGAGCGCAGCGACGGGTTGGACTGCGTGAGCGCGGCGTATCGTTTTTGCGCCCGCTTCCGACATGCCGAAGTACTTCACTTTACCTTCTCGTATGAGGTCCTTCACGGCTCCCGCCACGTCTTCGATGGGCACCTTCGGGTCGACCCGATGCTGATAGAAGAGATCGATGGCATCAACCTTGAGGCGCTTGAGCGAAGCATCGGCGACGCGCTTGATTTGCTCAGGACGGCTATCGGGGCCAACGAAACCAGGACTTCCATCCGGCTTCAACTGAAAGCCGAACTTGGTGGCGATCGCCACTTTGCCACGAAAGGGAGAAAGGCCTTCGCCGAGGAGCTCTTCGTTGGTGTGCGGTCCATAGACCTCGGCCGTATCGAAAAAGGTGATGCCGCGATCCACGGCGGCGTGGAGAAGAGAGATCATCTCCTGCTTGTCTGCAGCCGGGCCGTAGCCAAAGCTCATTCCCATGCAGCCCAGGCCGAGGGCCGAGATTTCCAGATTGCTTTTTCCAAGTTTGCGCTTCTGCATTGCTTCTCCTTTGCGATCGACTTGGAGAAAAGTGTAGTTTGCTTATTTGGCAGGAGTTTGCCTATTCCGCTAAAGTTCTTGCCCGATCCTCCGGAGCTTGTAAACGGTGCCCCTTTAGCGGTGCACGCCCAGTGCGGATGTCTCTCTAGCGCGACACGGAGGGATAGACGCCGCCTGCGAGCCACTGACCGGGGGATTCTGGCGGAGAGGGAGGGACTCTACACCGCAGTCTTTTCACCATCGTAAACAGGACCTAAATCACTGGTATTAAAAGATCCTCGTATCGGCCCACTTGATTTTGCCAGTCTTACTGGCATTCGTCCTGGCTCCGAAAACTCGTGTCTCGGTAGCCCGGCGGTAGCCGTACCATACCTCGTCTCCTGCCGGAACTAAACCACGAGCCGATTACTTGGCAGATCGCCCTGGCGGTCTTAGGTGACGCCGCGAGGATTCCACCGCTGGCGGAGATCCTCCCGACCAGCGTTTCCAGCGCGTACCTTATGTTCCTTCCGTAATCTCGTCAAAGGCCATTTTCACCTGTTGCCAAGTCGAACTCTTACGCCATGAAGTGACCGGACACCTCTTCCCATCGACAAGTTCCGCTACCGCAGCGCGCGCGGCAGGCTCCCAGTTCGGATTGTTCAGCAGGCGAATGACAATCGGATGCGTTAATAGACGTTGCTTAGCGCCTTCTTTGCCCATGGCAAAAGTATACAGTGAATGGCCATTAAGTCAATATAATGGCATATATGATAATAAGCCTTGACAGTGTGTGTGAAATAGACTACGCTTTTGTTGGGGAGTAACCAAGATGAACCTCATCACCACATCCAGCCGAGGCAGGAAAAGACAGATGGTGCTCTTGCCGGAAATCAACCCGCGATCGTTCCTCTTTTTCTTTGAGAAAGGTGCGAGCGGCTTCTCCTATTCTTTACGGGATTATTCAATTCCAAATCACGTGACGGAGAGGCGAGCGCGCGATTTTGGCTGGAGCGCCGATGAGGTTCGGCGAAAAGCCACTCACATCCTGGATGCTCCTTACATGGACGTAAATCTACTGGGCGAGTGGCACTCATATACCAGCGCGCTGAATGCATCTCTAGGTATTGGATCGACTGGCGCAGCAATCCTCGCACCTTCTGGGCTTGTGCTTCAGGAAAGCAGCCGTGCCACATTCCCGAGGACATTTCCCTTGTTAAATCCAGATGGTTTTGCCGCGCTGGCAAAAGCGGCGAAGAGAGGCGACGTTCGACGGATGCTGGAATCGTCCCAGAGCGAAGACTGGGTTACTTGGAATGTAATGAATTTGCTGCTAAGCAGCCGACCGGATACGTGGTGGGCGCAGCTGTCGGCACAGATTATGCAAGCAAATCCGAACCTGCAATTCCCGGCTTCAACGATGCTGCCGCAGGTTCGATTCTGGCAAAAAGTGGCAAGTCCAAAGGAATACGAAGCCTCTAGTCGTGAACGCATGCGGAGATCCTCTGATCCGATGACTTCGGCACGAAGCCGCGCCACAGAACCCGTAGAAGGTGATTCAGAGATCGACCTCATCATCGAGTCTTCCTGGCTCCTGATATACATCGAGGCCAAACTGGATTCGGATATCAGTATGCGCACCACACACGATCCGGCTCGGAACCAGATTATTCGCAACATCGACTGTTTGTTAGACTCGGCGCACGGACGAGCCCCACTCTTCTGGATGTTTGTACGCGACGCATCGGAGGGCCGCGCTTACACCCAATTGATGCGGAAATACCGGGAAGAGCCCACAATCCTGTCGCGTGATCTGCCGCACCGTGATCCCCTGCTTCTGGAGAAAGTAGCACAGAGTCTGACGATAGTGACCTGGCGTGAAATCGCTCAAGGGATTTGCGCTGCATGTACGACGGATGACGAGCAGCTCCTGTCAATCAAGCGTGAACTCTGGCGCAGAGTTCACTAACCGGGACGCGAGGAAGAGGAGGATTGGATTTGGATTTTTAGGAAATCAGCGATTCGGTAGCCGTGGTCGGGTAGCCCAGCTTTATCACGTTGGGTCTAAAGGTCTGGCGGAGAGGGAGGGATTCGAACCCCCGGTACCCTTTCGGGTACGCCGGTTTTCAAGACCGGAGCCATCAACCACTCGGCCACCTCTCCGACTCTTACAGTTTTACTACAGTCCGCGTATCCGATGCAGCCCTGACCGAATGCGTCGGGACGGCTACTGGACGAGCCCGAAGGCGCGGGAATGAAACTCCATCACCTCGGCGAAATGAGTGAGGAAATACGTCAGGCTGTGATCGCCGGGATAGGGATGATATTCGTGCTTCACATTTTCTTTTTTTAGTTGTTCGTCGAGGGCGGCTGCGCCCTTTTCGAAGCCGTAGTTGTCATCCTGGCCGCAGTTGAAGTAAATCGCCATCTTTTTCAACCCTACCGTGTTCTTCTGCGCCAGAACAAAGGGGCTGTTGTCTTTCCAGTGCGGAATATTGATGGGATCTCCGAAGACTGTGGCCAGCAACTTTCCCAGCGGCGCACCGGAGCGGGCGGCGGTGTCGAGTTCCTGCGGGGATTCGGTGATGAGCGCAGCACTTTGCGCGCTTACCGCCAAGAATAGTTCGGGATGGCTGAAAGCGAAGCGTAGAGCGCCGTAGCCGCCCATGGAAATGCCGCTGATGGCGCGATTATTTCGGCCCGGAGCAACGCGGTACTTACCTTCGATGTGAGGGAGGAATTCTTGCAGAAAAAAATCGCTGTAGCGAACCGAGCCGTCGGCGGAGTTGATGTAGAAAGTCCGCCGGCCCTCGGGCGCGACGATCAGAAATTCTCCGATCTTGTGTTGCTTGCGCATTTCGTCGAGGAGGGTCCATCCGCCGCTGTTGAAGAGGGTTTGTTCGTTATCGCCCAGGCCATGCAGAAAATACAGCACTGGGTAGCGCCGGGCTGGATGCGCGTTTGCGCCGGCATCGTAGCTGGCGGGCAAATAGACGCAGTAATGAACTGGATATTTCAGAATGCGGCTGTTGAGGGCGTTGCAATCGATGCGGCTCTGCGCGTGGGCCGGCAATAACATCGAGGCTGCGCACAAGAGGATAATTAAGAAATTTCGGTGCATGAGTGGTGTTTATTCGTAGCGCAGGGCCTGCACGGGATCGAGGCGGGCGGCACGTCCGGCGGGATACAGGCCTGACAGAAGGCTCACGATGAAGGCAAATACAATGGCCGCGCCCACCAGCCACCACGGCACGGACCAGAAATGCTCGGGCGGCAACGACTGACGCTTCAAATAAACGTTCGTCCCGAGGTTGATGACCTGGCCGATCGACCAACCTAAAACAACCCCGACTATGCCGCCGAGAATGCCCATGGCGCCGGCCTCGGCAAAGAAGAGCTTTTTTACGTCACCGTCGCTGGCTCCGATAGCCTTCATGATGCCGATTTCGCGTCGACGCTCGAGGATGGCCATTACCAGAGTGTTCACGATTCCGATAGAAGCGACAGCGAGGGCGAGGCTGCCGAAGATGCCCAGAAATAAATCGAGCACGGCGAAGAATTGTTGCAGGCTGCGGGTTGCGTCGAGGATGGAAAAGGTATTGAAGCCCATTTTCTTGATGGCATCTTCAATGGCGCGAATCTGCGCAGGATTCTTTACTCGCACGCTGAGGGAGGAGTACACCGGCTGATCGCTGGCTGCGCGGGAAATTTCGCGCAGGTCTGTGGGCTGCATTACATGGAGGCTCTCGGCGAGCTTGAGGGGAAGAAAGACGCGGGCTCGAGTTGGGCCGCGCATGCTTTCGGGATCGAGATCGGCGACCCCGACAATTTTTAGCTCTTGTTCCCGGGAGATAACGGAGTATGCGGCACCAGCCAAGCTCTGGTCACCTGGGGCAGCGTCGCTGCTGGGCGTGGGCGCCATGGGCACGGTTGGTGCCGCTTCGCGCTGAGCATAACGCATGGTCAATTCCTTGCCTAGAAGCGGAGCGGCAAGTTCCTTCACATTGATTTCATCGACACCTGATTTTGGAGTCTTTCCCAACAGTTCTTCGGCGAACGTTTTCTGTATTACAACTTCGGGCGCGATGTCGGAGGAGAAAAAATGTCCTTGCAACGCGTCGAAGGCGTCGTTCGATTTCGCGGACGCGGCCAGAGCCGCGACCATCGTCAAATGCGGCTTGTCTTCGTAGCGCAATTCGGTGATGAAACGAATATCGGGATAAGCCTCGATGACGTTCGGTAGATGTTCGATTTCCTGCAGCGCGGCCTGATCGAGCACGCGGCTTTCGCCCGGGGCCGGGCCGTTGCGTTCTTCATCGCGGCCGAAGTTGCGCAGGTCGCGGCGGGAAGAGACCACGACGGTATCGAATAATCCGGACTTCATCAGGCGGCGCGAGGCAAGCTGCTGTAATCCGATGCCGAGGGAAAGCATGGCGACCAACGAGGCCACGCCTACGGAGATGCCAATGGTGGTCAGCGAGTTTCGCAGAACGGATTCGCGTAAATTGCGCAGCGCGAGTTCGGCGAGATCAGGGAGCTTCATGATCGCGCTCCTCCTGTTTTCACGCCCACAGGTTGGGTTACTTCGTCGCCTGCAAGTTTGCCATCCGCCAAGAAGATCAGGCGCTGGGCGTAACGCTCGGCCAAAGCGCGCTCGTGAGTTACCATCACGACTGTCATACCCAACTGCTGATTGAAATCGCGCACCATATTCATGATTTCTGTTCCCGTGCGACTGTCTAGATTGCCGGTGGGTTCGTCTGCAAGCAGGAGTTTGGGACGATTGATGAGAGCTCGAGCCAATGCGGCCCTTTGTTGTTCGCCGCCGGAAAGCTCGCTGGGACGGTGGTTCATGCGCGCCTGCAATCCCACTCGGGTCAAGGCTTCGCGAGCCAGGCCGTCGCGTTGGCTGCGTTCGATTTCTGCGAAGCGCATGGGCAGTTCAACGTTTTCCGCTAGCGTCATGCTGGCGATCAAATTGAACGACTGGAAAACCATTCCAACTGTGTGCAGGCGATATCCGGCGAGCTCTTCGCGCGAAAGCTTTGCTAAATCGCGGTCGTGAACGATTACGCTGCCTGATGTGGGGCTATCGAGGCCGGCGATCAAATTCAGCACTGAAGATTTTCCGGAGCCGGAGCTACCCAGTAGGGCCACGAATTCGCCGGAGCGAACGATGAGATTGACGCCATCGACAGCGCGGATCACGGTATCACCCATGCGGTAATGGCGGCAGAGCTGCTCGGTACGTATCGCTGGAACGGCGGTTGGGGAATCGACAGTTGGGACTTGATTTTGAGGAAGCCTGGCAGTGTTGCTCATGAGCTAACGAACCTCTCCTCTGAGCACACGTATCGCGTCACCGGCTTTGGCCTCGCTATTGCGCGCCTGAGCAGGGTTACCGTTGTCGCCGCCGGCGATCGAGTCGCCTTCGCCGGGCGCGAGAAATAGGTTTTCCTCGACTCCGTGCTGACGAGTGTAAAGATCGTAGTAGCGGCCTTGCGCGATGTAGAGCTGTTCGTGCGTGCCGCGCTCAACGATCTGTCCCTGCTCCATGACGAGAATTTGATCGGCGCGGCGAATGGTCGAAAGCCGGTGTGCGATCACGAATGTAGTGCGGCCCTTCATGAGATAAGAAAGCCCCTGCTGGATCATCTGCTCCGATTCCGAGTCAAGGCTCGAGGTTGCCTCATCGAGAATGAGGATTCGTGGCTCGGCGAGGATGGCGCGTGCAATCGAAATTCGCTGGCGCTGGCCGCCGGAGAGCTTAACGCCACGTTCTCCAACCACGGTTTCGTATTTGTCGGAAAACGATTCGGCGAATTCATCGACGCGCGCGATGCGGCAGGCACGCATGATTTCTTCTTCGCTTGCGTCGGGGCGGGAGAACGCAACGTTCTCGCGAATGGTTCCATCGAAGAGAAACGATTCCTGCAACACGACGCCGAGACGGGTGCGGTAGGAGTCGAGGCGAACCGTACTGAGGTCAGTTCCATCTACAAGAATCCGACCTTTCGTCGGCACGTAAAAAGCGGAGATCAGGCCGATGGTCGTGGATTTGCCTGAGCCTGAGGAGCCCACCAGTGCGGTTACGGTTCCGGGTTCAGCGCGGAATGAAATGTCGCGCAGCACTTCGTGGACGGCATCGTAGCTGAAACTCACGTGCTCAAACTCGATGCGGCCTATTATGTCGCGCAGGGTCGCGGAGCGGTTTGGGTCCTGATCTTCGGGACGCTCGCGCAGAAGCTCTTGCGTGCGCTCCAAGCCGGCCAGAGCTTCTGTGAGCTGAGTTCCGATGCCAACGGCCTGCGCCATGGGCGCGATCAGAAAAGCAAGCAGGGCTGTGAAAGAAACCAGTCCGCCTATTGAGAGCGTTCCGGCCATGATCTGGCGTGCGCCCACGAACGTAACTACCGCACCGACAACGCCCAAGAGCACGCTGGCCGATAAGCTCATCACCGACGTGGCGGTTAGAGTGCGCATTACGTTATCGAGAAGGCGTTTAACTCCATGGGCAAAGACGGCTTCCTCGCGCTCTTCGGCGTGATAGCCCTTGATCACGCGCACGCCGCCGAGGGATTCGGTGAGGCGTCCGGTGACTTCGGCGTTGATCTTGCTGCGCTCGCGGAAGATGGGGCGGATGGTGCCGAAGGCTTTGGTTAGCGCGAGAGAGAAACACAGTAAGAATCCCAGAGCCATGGAGGTCATCAGCCCGCTGATGCGAACCAGCAGCACGAAGGCGATGGCTGAGGTGAGCAGGCCGCCGGTGAAGTCAACCAGTCCTGTGCCCAGCAGATTGCGCACGCCTTCCACGTCGCTCATGATGCGCGAGACCAGAGTGCCAGTTTTGTTGATGTCGTAGAAGGCAACTGGAAGCCGCGAGACATGCGCCTGCACGCGTTGGCGCAGTTCGGTAATCAAACGCTGCGCTGCCTTGGACAACAACTGCGTAAGCAGGAAGGAGGTGATTCCCTGAATTACGGTTGCAGCTAAAACGAAAAGCACAAGCCGATCCAAGAGATGCAGCGAGCGCTTGGGAATGACGCTATCGAATAAAAATTTGGTCGAGTACGGAAGAACCAGACTGGCGACGCGGTTGATCACCATCAGCAGAAAGCCAAGGCTGAGCAAGCCGAGGCGGGGACGGGTTAACTCCCAGACAATCGGAAGCACAGCCCGCAAGCGCTGGGCTTTGGCTGGCTTTAAAGTCGCCTTGTCTGATGGAACGCCTGGAGGACTCAATCTCTTGTTGGACTCCGGCGGGGCATGTTTGGCTTCATTATTACTATTACTGCATTGTGACATGTTCCCGACTTGCGTTGTATGCTCGTGGCGTGTCTCGCACAACTGTGCCGGAGAGTTCGTCGAAGCGTTCTCCAACTGTAGGCTTGCTCCTAGGGCTGCTGGTCACGCTGGCCGCGGTAGTGGCGTATTCCGCTTACATCACGTGGCAGGTGGCCGGGCTGCGCAAGTTACAGTCGGAGCTGATCGATCGCAATCGCAAAGATTCTCTGCAATTGCTGCGCATTCAAAACGATTTGAATCTGCTGGCGGTTGCGATGCGGGACATGATCGACAACGACGAGCCTTATCCGCTGACAGCCTGGTCGGCGCAATTCCAGCGCATTCGTACTGATCTCGATGATGCCATGCGCCTGGAGGCTGGACTGGCGCCTACCAGTCGCACAGCGGAGCAGAGCGCGTCTTTGAGCAGTTCGCTCACGCAATTCTGGGATGCAGTGGATCGGGTTTTTGCGCTGGCTGGCTCGGGAAGCGAAAAAGATGCACGGGAACAGATACAGCTTTCGCTACAGGCGCGGCAGGCGGCGTTGAGCACGGCCGTGGCGCGGTTGCTGGTGCAGAACAGCGAGAACGAAGAGCAGGCGGCACAGCGCATCGTTGCGATTTACGACCGGGTGCAGCGGCAGGTTTATGTTTTCTTAGCGGCTACATTGGCCGCCATTGTTCTTACCGGATTTTCCATGATCCGGTGGAACCGGCGGCTATTCGCGCGCATGGCAGAGCTTTCCGAGCGGCGCAGCGAACTGGCGCAGAGTTTGATTGCAACGCAGGAATCCACGCTCCGCTACATTTCGCGCGAATTGCATGATGAGTTCGGTCAAATATTGACCGCCATGGGAGCCATGCTCGGGCGCGCCGGAGCTCACGCTCCGCCAGGTTCGACTTTAAATGCGGACTTACAGGAGGTCCGGCAGATTGCGCAGGAGACGCTGGACCGCGTGCGAAGCTTGTCGCAGGCGCTGCATCCGGTGATGCTGGATGAAGCTGGGCTGGAGCGGACCCTCGACTGGTATATTCCAACCGTGGAACGGCAGACGGGAGTTGCCATATCCTATGAGAAGCGGGGCGCACCTTTTGAGCTGAACGGCAGCGCGGCGGTGCAGATTTACCGCGTGCTGCAGGAAGCTTTGAATAATGTGGCGCGGCACTCGGGCGCGAAGCAGGCCTGGGTGCGATTGCGTTTTTTGAATGTGGCGCTGGAACTCGAAGTGGAAGATCATGGCGTCGGTTTTAATGGGCAGCCGGCACGGCAGGGCATTGGATTGGTGGCGATGCGCGAGCGCGTGGAGCTAATGGGTGGCAGCATCGCATTTTCGACTCCTGTGGGAGGTGGAACTTTGTTGCATCTGGCCGTGCCTCGGGAGAAAGTTGAGTTGCAGGAAGCTGAGTTGAATTCGTGAAGTAGTATCCGGCAGTTCCGATCGGCAGTTTTGGTGAGAGAATCTTGAGTCCGAGAACTCGCACCTCGAAATGAGTTTGATCCCAAATGACGAAAAAGATCACAGTTCTGCTCGTGGATGATCATGGTTTGGTGCGGCGCGGCTTCCGGCGCATGCTGGAAGACGAAGTTGATATGCAGGTGGTCGGAGAGGCAGGCGATGGGGAAGAGGCGGTGAGGATGGCGCACAACTTGAAACCTCAAGTGGTGGTTATGGACTGTGCTTTGCCGAAGATGAATGGCCTCGATGCCACGCGACTGGTTCTTGCAGAATCGCCGGAGACCGCGGTTCTGATGCTCAGCATGCACTCGGAAAGTACGTGGGTGCGGCAGGCGATTGAAGCCGGGGCCAAGGGATACATTCTGAAGAATGCGATGAATCTGGAACTAGGGCCTGCGGTGAGACGCGTGGCCGCGGGAGAAACTATTTTCGATCCCCAGGTAGAGCAGCCGGAAGTCCTCAAAGGAGAGCGCAGCAGCGGGCTGACGCCTCGCGAGCTGGAAGTTTTGCAGATGATTGTGGATGGCAAGTCGAACAAGGAAATTGCGCTCGCGCTTGACCTGAGCGCGAATACGGTGGCAGTGCATCGCGCCAACATCATGAATGCGCTGGGGATTCACAAGACCGCGGAGTTGGTTGTTTATGCCATTCGCTCGGGGCTGGTGAACGTTCCGTGAGACGCAGAGATTTTCTGCGCGGTATGGCAAGTCTGGCTACATTGTCCGGAATGCCGCCGAGGAGTTTGGGCGCCTTTGGACCGGCAACTTCGGCAGCTTCGTCGTCTTCTCCTGGGTTTCGATTTTCCGATGTAACTTCATCTTCCGGTATTCAGTTTCAGCACAACAGCGGCGCCTTTGGCGGAAAATTTCTGCCTGAGACTTTGGGCTCGGGATGCGCTTTTTTTGACTACGATCGCGACGGCTGGCAGGACATCCTTCTGATCAACGGAATGGACTGGCCGGGCCACAAGCAAAAGCGCTCGACTCTGCGCCTCTACCACAACAACGGCAACGGCACTTTCACCGACACTACTTCGCGCGCTGGTCTGGACGTAGAAATGTACGGTATGGGCGTGGCTGTGGGAGATTACGACAACGACGGCTTTCCCGATATTTTGATCACTTGTGTGGGGCAGAATCGACTATTCCACAATACTGGCAGAGGAACGTTTGTCGATGTTACCGAGCACAGCGGATTGGGGAAGCACCTGGGATTCAGCACGTCGGCTCTGTGGTTTGATTACGATCGCGACGGACTGCTTGATCTTTTCGTCTGCAACTACGTGAAGTGGTCGCCGGAGCGCGATGTATTTTGCAGCCTGGACGGCAGGCATAAATCTTATTGCACTCCTGAGGCTTATCGCGGGGAGACGTGCTGGCTGTTTCGCAATCGCGGCAACGGCACATTTGAAGATGTGACCGCTTCAAGCGGAATTTTCGACAGCAGTTCAAAATCTCTAGGCGTTGCCATGCTCGATGACGGCCACACCGGTTGGCCCGATCTGTTGGTAGCCAACGATACGCAACCCAACAAGCTGTATCGAAACCAGCGCAACGGCACTTTTAAGGATGCTGCGGTCGAGGCCGGGCTCGCCTTCAGCAGCGAGGGGAAGGCGCGCGCGGGAATGGGCGTGGATGTTGGTGACTTCATGAACTCCGGCAGTTCCGGGATTGCGATCACTAATTTCGACAACGAGATGGCGGGCTTGTACGAGTTCGGCGGCAAGGGGTACGAAGACATTGCGGCACACGCGGGAGTGGGATTGGCTTCAAAGAATAGCCTGGGATTCGGGTGCGCTTTTTTTGACGCCAATCTCGACGGCTGGCTCGACCTTGCCGTGGCGAATGGGCACATTGATGAGACGGTGAGAAATATTCGCGGCAATGTGGGATATGCGCAGCCTCCACTCTTGTTCTTGAATAATGGCCAGGGAAGCTTTCGGGACGTAGCCGCGGAAGTTGGCGGGGGCTTCGATCAGCCTAAGGTTGGCCGCGGGTTAACTTATGGCGACTTTGATCGTGATGGGGATCTTGATTTGCTTCTCACCACGAACAATGGGCCAGCCTACCTCTACCGCAATGATCAGTTGGCGGGAAATCGCAGCATTCGTTTTCGGCTGGTCGGCACCAAGTCAAACCGCGACGCAATCGGCGCGGTCGTGCGCGTTTTCGCTGGAGGGTTAAGCCAGTCGCGCATGGTGAAGAGCGGATCGAGTTATCTTTCGCAGTCGGAGCTTCCGGTCACGTTTGGGGTGGAGAAGCGAGATCGCGTCGAGCGCGTCGTCGTTTTCTGGCCGAGCGGGCGCAGCGAGGAATTTATCAATCTCGCGACTGGCTGCGCGTATGAGTGTGTGGAAGGCAAGGCGATTTCGCCTTTGGATGGATTTTGATCTGGCGAAAACTGTTACGGATGGCTGATCGTTCCGGAGGCCAGGAGATCAATGTCAACCGATTCGCTTACTTTCAAGAACAGCGTACTGGGATTTTTCATGCCCCATGCGGCGTAGGGTACCGCGAAGCGAAGCGTCGCGGTCCAGTGGTCGGGAAACATTTCGACCTCCGCCGGGACGGTTAGTTCGTGCTCCGCTCCATGGATTGAGAAGACGCCATGCACCTTTACCGACGACTTGCCTTGCGGCGCCAGAGTTCCCTCGAAGCGATCGGGACGGAAGGCGATATCCGGGTAGCGTTCGCTCTCGAGCACTTCGCGATGCATCTTCCGGTCGCGCATTCCGCTACCGCTCTGACCGCTTTTGGCGTCCACGATAATTTCGCCAGTAATTTTCTTTGAAGCCGGATCAAGGTGCAGGGCGCTGGACTTGGCTTGAAAGGTTCCGCGCACTGTGTGAAGAACATCGCCTAAAGTGAAATTGATGGTCGTGTGCTGAGGATCGAGGCGCAGCGCGAAATCCTCGGCGGTCGCGGTAAAGCTGGCAACGGCTAGAAATACGGCAAGCAACGGCAGCTTCAGGTGCCAGGACGGCCTGCGATTTTCGGATAGCGAATCGAGGTCTTCCATGGGCTTTACGCGGTCAAGAGCCCCCAGCCCAGGCTGAGTCCGTCTAGCGCGAGATTCAAAGGTGAAAGGCTGCCAACGTGGAAGGCTACCAAGCTGCGGAAAATCTCGGGACGCTGTCGAAACGTCTTAAGGACACGTTGCTGAAGTCTCGGCCGACCGTCGAGGGTGAGCATCAATCGCGCCATGAACGTTGGCCGCAGTGCCAAGCGGCGGTGCGCAGACTGATACGCAGCAAGGGTTCCGGTTCTCAGAGAATTCGCGAGTACTAAGGCTTGGTTGAAGGCCAGGCCCAGACCTTCGCCGGTGATGGCATCGACGGTGCCGGAGGCGTCGCCGATGAGCGCGATATTTTTTCGCCAAACGCGCTTGAGTTTGCGATTCGCCGATATCGAGCCCTTTTCAATGGACGAGGCTGCGTCCAGCCGGCCGCTGAGTTCGGGAAATTCGTTCAGAGCTTCGTCGAGGCGAAGCTTGGGATCGTGCGAGGCCACGGCCACGCAAACTTCATGGTCACTTATGGCTGTGGCGTAGGCCTGGCTGCGCTTGCCCCAGTAGATCTCCATGCATTTGCTCCAGGGGCGCACGCGATAATGCCGACGGAAAGAGTACCGCAGCGCGGAGCGCGAGTAAGCCTCGAGATTGGCCCAGTGGCGCACGCGAGAGTAAGCGCCGTCAGCTCCGATGATCCAGCGGGCGCGAATCTTACGCTCGCCCAGTTGGACTTCGGTCTGCGACGGCGACTGCGCGATTCCTGTGACCGCGGTTTGCCAAAGCAGATCGACTCCCGCCTCGGCGGCACGGTCGATCATGGTGCGATGCAAAGCGGTGCGGCGGATTGCTATGGCGCAAAGGCCCGACGGAAAGTCTGCGTCTGCGGTGAGTGCCTGCTTCGATGTTGCTGAACTTAGAAAGCGCACGCCACGAAGGCGGCATGCATCTTGGGCAGGCACTTCAATTCCAAGCTGATCGAGGGCTGCAATCGCATCCGGCATCAGCGCTTCGCCGCAGGCTTTGTCGATCGGGGGCCTGGCACCGTCGGCAAGCATCACGCTCAAACCTTGCTGGCGCGCGGCAATTGCGGCAGCCAGTCCGGCGGGACCGCCGCCGATCACAAACACATCCGTCGAACGAAGCAAATCAAGACCTCACCATTGCAGCAGCAAAAGCTCTGAACAGAAACCCGGTCCCATGGCGGCCAGCAGACCTAGCGTCCCCGGTTCAGGGCGGCGGTTCTTCATCACGTCCTCAAGCACACAGAGCACGGAGGCCGAAGAGAGATTGCCGACCTTACGCAAGCAAGCCCACGAAGCATCGAGTTGTCCATTGTGCAATCCCAATGCGTCGGCCGAAGCATCGAGCACTTTTGGTCCTCCGGTGTGGAGAACGAAGCTTTTCAGATCGCTTCGCTTGTGCCCGTTGTCTGCCAGAAATGCGTCCACATCAAGCCCCAGATTTTCACGGATCAGGGTTGGAACCTCGGTAGAGAGTATGATGCGAAAACCTTTCTCGGAAATGTTCCAGCCCATCATTTCTTCTGTGGCGGGATAAAAGATAGAGCGAGTGGCGAGAATTTTCGGACCCGGCGCCGCATGGCCATTCTCGAACTCTGGCCCTGTCACGATTACGGCGGCTGCGCCATCGGCGAAAAGTCCCGAAGAGATCAGGTTCGCGACAGACAGGTCTTCGCGCTGTAAGGTGAGTGAGCAAAGCTCAACCGAAACCACGGCTGCGGCCTGCTTCGGATAGGCGCGAACGTAATCGTAGGCGCGGGCGATTCCGGCGGCGCCGGCCACGCAGCCTAAGCCGAAGATGGGAGTGCGGCGAATGTTGGCCGGAAGATGCATGCGGTTGATCAGAAGCGCGTCGATGGACGGGCTGGCAACTCCGGTAACGGTTGTGAACAGCAATGCTCCCAAATCTTTCGGCTCTAGTCCAGCCGTCTGCAGGGCTCGGCAAAGAGCCTGCTCCCCCAGTTCCTGCGCGACTCTGATCCAGATGTCGTTGGCCTGACCCCAGGTTTTGATGTCGACGTACTCTTCAGCGGGAATCGCCAGGTAGCGGCCATCCACAGTTACATTCTTGTGCAGACGTGCCAGCAAGAGAGGATTCTTGAGTTGGTCACCCCAATAGTCCTGGAGGCGTTCGAGTAGGACCTTCTGGGTGTAGTAATGCTTCGGAAATGCGCTTGCCGCGCTTGCGATCCTCATGGATTCTGTGTCCTGAAGTAAATCTCAGCACGGAATCAACCTCCAAGCTGACCCAATCGAAGAAGCTTAACGATTAGATGCAGGCTCTGGTATGTGGTTGTCCCAGACGACTCCGTACCGGCGTATGCATTGTCGCAGAATTGGCGGCCTTTTGGTTGTCATAGCCCTGCAAAATTTCCAGGGCAGGACTACAATCGAATTCAGGCGTGGCTATCCTGACGAGGCAGCCGATCAGCCTCAGGATTAGAAGGCGCACTGGCCGCGCGCCTCCCTATTGCAGGACCGCGATCGAACTCGGCGTGTTGCCGGTGGCATAGGTAAAGATGGCGTTCAAGCTTCCGCCGCTGTTGCCGAAGGCCTCAATCCCGGGCGAAGCTTGCTGGTTCCCCACGAACAAATATTTTCCGCTGGGATCGATTGCCAGGAAACTGGGATTCGCTTCCGAAGCAAACGGCGAGTCGGCAATGACGGTGGGAAAACCCGTGGTCGTATCGATCGTATAAGTTGCGATGTTCCCAGAACCCTGATTGGCCACGTAAAGATATTTGCCTGAGGGATCCACGAGGACTGCGACCGGGCCTTGGTTGACATCAGCGAGCGCAGAACCGGGGACCTCTTTCAGTCCGCCAGTCGAACTGACCGAAAAAATGGAAATGCTGTTGGATACTTTGTTGGTGACGTAGAGGTACGCACCCTTGGGATCGATGGCGATGCCCGAGGGGTCCTGGCCATCGCTACTTATCTGTACGATGGGCAAGAGTGTGCCGGCGTTTACGCTGAAGCCCAGGATCGAGCCGAATGATGAGCTTTGACTGAAGCTGGGGGTGGTTACATACAAGAAGTTGCCGGATGGCGATATCGTCATGTTGAGCGGCGAAGCCCCGATCGGAAACGGAGAGCCTGTAACCTGGCTCAATCCGCCGGTGCTGCTGTCGATCGAGAATACCGAGATGTTGTTCGAGGTAGCGTTCGCCACGTATAGATATTTGCCGCCTGGGTCCATGACCAGGTTCTGAGGATCTGTTGCTCCCGGCGTAACTGGGGTGCGGGGAGTGATCTCGGTTAAGACGCCGTCGCTGGCGATGCTAAACAGGGAGATGTCGTTCTCGCCTACGCCGGGATTCGCCGTGTACAAATATTTTCCGTTGGGATGAACCACGACGGAGGTCGCACTATTGCCCGCGGGGAACGGGCTGCCCGCCAGTTCGGTGAGCACGCCGGAGTTGGGATCTTCTCGGTACACCGTAACTTCGTTGGCGGCGGGGAGGGTAGCGAATACGTAGTGGCTGGTGGTGCTGCCGCATCCGGCCAGACCGGCGATGCTGGTGAGAACAAATATCAAGATTAATGCTCGTTGAAGCATCCATGACTCCTGAAGGAATTTGAAAGCGTTAAGCACAGGCGAAGAACAATAATACTGTGGCCGCGGGGAATCCGGCGAACTTTGCGAGAGTATCAGCTTTGCCGCTGAGGGTGCGATGCCAAAGTTAGTAAGAGTGGTTGCATGTGGGGCTTTCTTGCTGCGCTTGCGCGGGCTTTGGATTTGCCTGGCGTGCGCGGGCGGGACGCCCGTGCGACAGCCGGCGAGACGCCGGCGCTAAGGTTGCACACTGGTCGCGTGCTTCAGTGAGCTGGGCTGGGCGTGGGTGCTGGGGCCGGCGGTTGCGGGAGCGAATCTGCTTCGCCGCCGCGCAAGGCCAGCCGCAGGCGATCGAGATACACATAGACTACTGGAGTGGTGAACAGCGTTAATGCCTGGCTAACGATCAATCCGCCGACGATGGTGATGCCGAGCGGCCTATGCAGTTCGGAGCCAGTGCCAGTGCCCAAGGCTAGCGGCAGGCCTCCGAGCAGCGCCGCCATTGTTGTCATCATGATAGGGCGGAAGCGCAGCAGGCAGGCGTCGTAGATGGCCTCAACCGGCTTCTTGCCTTGCGTGCGCTCAACGTCGAGGGCCACATCGATCATCATGATGGCGTTTTTCTTCACCAGGCCAATCAAGAGGATGATGCCGATGGTCCCAATCACATCGAGTTGGTTGTGGGTGAGCAGCAGCGCCAACAGCGCCCCCACACCGGCTGACGGCAGCGTCGACAAAATCGTAATGGGATGGATGTAGCTTTCGTAAAGCATGCCCAGCACGATGTAGACGGTGATAAGCGCGGTCAGGATCAGGACAGGCTCGCTCGAAAGAGAATCCTGGAAGGCGGCGGCGGTGCCCTGGAAGCTGGCTTGAATCGTGTTAGGGAAGCCGATACTGTGTTGCGCCTGGTCGATGGCGATGGTGGCCTGTCCGAGGGAAACTCCCGGAGCGAGATTGAATGAAATAGTCACCGAAGGAAACTGGCTCTGATGGTTTACGGCAAGTGGAATGTTTGAGGGCGAAAAGTGAGTAAAGGCCGCCAGCGGAATCGGCGCACCGCTGGAAGAGCGCAAATAAATATTTTGCAAAGCTTCGGTGGTCTGCTGAAACTCGGGCGCAACTTCCATGACCACGTGATACTGGTTAAGAGGCCGGTACATGGTCGAGACCTGGCGCTGGCCGAAGGCGTCGTAAAGAGCGTTATCGATATCCTGCGCGGCCACACCCAAGCGGCTGGCAGTGTCGCGGTCGATCACCAGCTGGGCTTGTAGTCCTTTATCCTGTTGGTCGGTGTTGACGTCACGCAAATCTGGTAGGCGGCGCATTTTCGCGAGCAATTGCGGCGCCCAGGTGTTGAGCTCTTCCAGATTTTCGCCCTGCAGCGTGTATTGATATTGGGCATTGCTCTGGCGCCCGCCGATGGTGAGGTCTTGCGCGGATTGCAGATAGAGTGTCGCTCCGGGCACAACCGCGAGTTTGCCGCGCAGGCGGTTGATCACATCGTCAGCGGTAACGTTGGGGCAGGATTGCCAGAAGTGCCGCTTCACGCACTGGCCGCGGTCGGAGAGCGGTTTCAGCATGATGAAAAAGCGGCCCTGGTTGGAGACGGTGTTGCCTCCGGCAAAACCCACGATGGTGCTCACAGCCGAATCTTTCATCACAATGCTTACGTAGCGTTCCATCTTGCCGCGCATCGCCTGGAACGAAATATCCTGCGCCGCCTGAACCGATCCCGAAATCCGTCCCGTATCCTGCTGCGGGAAAAAACCTTTGGGAACGATGATGTAGAGGTAGACGCTGAGGCACGCTACCAGGATGGTGACAACAAGAGTAACCAACTGATATTCGAGAACCCACTTGAGCGCGTGACGGTAGGTATCGAGAGTCTTGTCGAAGAACCATTCGCTGATGCGATAAATGCGATTGTGCCGCTCGTCGTGCGCGGGCGGGCGCAGGAACTTGGCACACATCGTGGGCGTAGTGGTCAGCGAGACTAACAGTGAAACTCCGATGGCGATGCTGAGCGTGACTGCAAATTCGCGGAAAAGGCGCCCGACGATCCCGCCCATCAGAAGTAACGGTATGAAAACAGCTACCAGCGAAAGGCTCATGGAGAGCACTGTGAAGCCGATTTCGGCGGCTCCTTTGAAGGCCGCCGTCACGGCGTCCATGCCCTGTTCGACATAGCGCGTGATGTTCTCGAGCACTACGATGGCGTCATCAACCACGAATCCGGTGGAAATTGCCAGCGCCATGAGCGATAGATTGTCGAGGCTGAAACCGCATAGGTACATCCCACCGAAGGTGCCGACTAGCGAGAGCGGCACGGCGATGCTGGGAATGATGGTAGCTCGCACCGTCCGCAAGAAGGCGAACACCACCAAGATCACGAGAATGATGGAGACGATCAGGGTGAACTCAATGTCCTTCACCGAGGCGCGAACGGTGACGGTGCGGTCCATGGCAATGCCGAGCTTGATGGCTGGCGAGATCGAGGACTGGAGGTAGGGCATCAAGCCGATGACGCGGTCAACGGTATCGATGATGTTGGCGCCGGGCTGACGGAAAATAATAATCAGGACGCTGGGTTTGCCGTTGGCCAGCCCGATGTTGCGAACGTCCGACACTGAATCTTGGACATCGGCTACGTCTCCCAGGCGAACCGGCGCGCCGTTATGGTAGGCAACGATTAATGGCCGGTAGTGATCAGCGGTAAAGATCTGATCGTTGTCGGCGAGAGTCCACGTAGTGGTTTGGTTTGATAATTGTCCTTTGGCGCGATTGGCATTGGCGAGATTCAGGGCATTGCGAACCGTGTCCAACCCGACGCCCAGCTTGTCGAGCAGCATGGGATTTACTTCTGCGCGCACCGCTGGCTGCGCCGCACCGCCTACGAAAACTTGTCCCACTCCGCTGACTTGAGCGAGCTTCTGCGCCAGAATGGAATCCGCCGCGTCGTACATCTGCGGCACGGTCTCGGTGTCGGAGGTCAGCGCCAGAATCATAATGGGCGCATCGGCGGGGTTGGCTTTCCTGTAAGTTGGATTGCTGGGCAAATTCGCAGGGAGCTGGCTGCGGGCAGCATTGATCGCCGCCTGCACGTCGCGCCCGGCAGCGTCGATGTTTCGGTTGAGATCAAATTGCAGAACGATGCTGGTCGAGCCGAGCTGGCTCGTGGAAGTCATCTGATTCACGCCGGAAATTCGGCCGAACTGGCGCTCGAGCGGCGTGGCCACCGCAGAGGCCATCGTCTGCGGGTCGGCGCCGGGCAAACTGGCACCTACCTGAATCACAGGAAAATCGACGCGGGGTAACGAAGCGACCGGAAGAAAATTAAAAGCAAGTATCCCGGAGAGCAGCAGCGCCGCCGCCAGTAGCGAGGTGCCAATCGGACGCCGAATGAATGGAGCAGAGATACTCATGCTTTAATGCGCAAACTCAATCCGCAGGAAGCTCGTGAGGAATGGGATTGCCGATCTTGTATTTTTCAAACCTGTGCGCCAGCCGATCAAACCACAAGTAAACCACCGGCGTAGTGTAGAGCGTAAGTAATTGGCTGAGAATCAGTCCGCCTACAATCGTGATGCCGAGCGGACGCCGCAACTCTGCGCCCGTGCCCGAGCCGAGCGCCAGCGGCAGACCGCCTAGCAGTGCCGCCATCGTCGTCATCATGATGGGACGGAAGCGCAGCAGGCATGCCTGAAAGATCGCTTCCTCGGGCGGCTTGTGTTCTTCCCGCTCGGCCTCCAGCGCGAAATCGATCATCATGATGGCGTTCTTTTTTACGATTCCGATCAAGAGAATGATGCCGATTAAAGCCACCACCGTGAGATCGTTACCCGTGAGTTGCAGAGCCAGGATCGCGCCCACGCCGGCCGACGGCAGCGTAGAGAGAATTGTGACGGGGTGAATATAGCTCTCGTACAAGACTCCGAGCACGATGTAGACGGTGATGATGGCAGCAAGAATGAGAAACGGTTCACTCGAAAGCGAATTCTGAAAAGCCGCGGCCGTGCCCTGGAACGAGGCGTGGATGCTGGCTGGCATCTGAATCTCTTTTTCCACCTGCTGAATGGCGCGGGTGGCGTCGCCCAGCGAAGCTCCCGGCGCGAGATTGAAGGAGAGTGTCACCACCGGAAACTGTCCCTGATGGTTCACGGCCAAAGGCGCGCTGCTAGAGTGCATGCGGATGAAACTTTTGATGGGAACCGGAGCTCCGCTGGTGGCAGGCGTGGCTGCGTTCGCCGTGGGCGCGCCGGTGTTGGGCGTGGCGCTGCTGGGGCGAATGTACACGTCGTTCATCGCATCGGGTGACTGGGCAAAACTTGGCATCACTTCCAGCACCACGTGATATTGGTTCAGCTGGGTGAAGATGATCGACACCTCGCGCTGGCCGAAGGCGTCGTAGAGCGTGTTGTCGATGGCTTGCGGCAGGATACCGAGGCGCGAGGCGGTGTCGCGGTCGATGGTGATGTTGGTCCTGAGGCCGCCGTTGAGCTGGTCGGTGGCCACGTCGGTGAGCTCGTGGCGCTGGCGGAGTTTGTCGACCAGCTTCGGGGTCCACTGCGCGAGTTCCTGGGCGTCGGCATCTTCAATCGAATATTGAAACTGGGTGCGGCTCACGCGATCTTCCACGGTCAGGTCCTGCACGGGCTGCATGTACAGCGTGATGCCTTCCACCTCAGCCAGTTCGGGTTGTAGACGCCGAATGATCGCGGAAGCATCATCGCTGCGCTCGTCCCGCGGCCTTAGGTTGATCTGGATGCGGCCGCTGTTGGGCGTTGTATTAGTACCGTCGACGCCGATGAAAGAAGAGAGGCTCTCGACATCTTTATCTTTTAGAATCACCTTGGCCAGTTCCTGCTGTCGCTGCGACATAGCGGTGAAAGAGACATCATCCGGGGCTTCGGAAATTCCCAAGATTACGCCTGTGTCTTGCACCGGGAAAAAACCTTTAGGCACGACTACATAGAGAATCAGAGTTAAAACCAGAGTGCCAAAGGTTACGAGCAACGTAGCTGTCTGGTGCTTTAGAACCCATTTCACGGTGCGGCCGTAAAACGCGATCACGCGGTTGTAAAAATCTTCTGTGACTTCGTAGAAACGGCCCTTCTCGCCTTCTTTGCGATGCTTGAGCAACTTCGCGCACATCATGGGCGTGAGGGTCAGAGAGACTCCCGCCGAGACGAGGATCGTCACGGCAAGCGTTACGGCAAACTCGCGAAAGAGGCGTCCGACAATATCGCCCATGAACAACAGCGGAATCAATACCGCGATCAGCGATACGGTCAGTGAGACAATGGTGAACCCGATCTGTCCTGAGCCTTTGAGAGCTGCATCCAGCGGCGAGTCTCCCGCTTCGAGATAGCGGTCGATGTTCTCGATCATGACGATGGCGTCATCGACTACGAAGCCGGTGGAGATGGTCAACGCCATGAGAGTGAGATTGTTCAGGCTGTAGCCGAGCAGGTACATCACTCCGAAAGTTCCGACGATCGAGAGCGGAACCGCAACGCTGGGAATGAAAGTGGCGCGAAGATTTCGCAGGAAGAAGAAAATGACGATTACCACTAGCACGATGGTAAGTGCCAGTTCGAATTCGACATCTTTCACCGACGCACGGATGGTGGTGGTGCGGTCGGTGAGAATCTGAACTTTCACCGCCGACGGCAGCGAGGCCTGCAGCTGCGGCAGCAGCTTCTTGATCCGATCAACGACACTGATGATGTTGGCGCCCGGCTGGCGCTGGATGTTTACAATCACCGCCGGAGTCGTGTTCATCCAGGCAGCGAGCAAAGTGTTTTCCGTGCCATCGATTACGTTGGCTACATCGCTCAATCGCACGGGCGCGCCGTTACGATAGGCGATTACGATGGGCTTGTACTGGTCACTTGAGAAAAGCTGGTCGTTGGCGCCGATCGTGTAGGATTGGCGCGCTCCATCGATGACGCCCTTGGCTTGATCTACATTCGCCTGGGCCAGCGCGGTGCGAACGTCTTCGAGACTCAGACCATAGGAAGCAAGCGCAGTAGGATTCACTTGCACGCGCACCGCGGGCTTCTGTCCGCCGCTGATCGAAACCAGTCCCACGCCCGGCAGTTGCGAAATTTTCTGTGCCAGAGCAGTGTCGGCGAGATCCTCCACCTTTGAGAGGGCCAAAGAATCCGAAGTCATGGCCAGCGTGAGAATCGGTGAGTCGGCGGGATTTACTTTGTTGTAAATCGGAGGGTTCGGCAGATCGGTCGGCAAAAACGTCGCGGATGCGTTCACCGCGGCCTGCACCTGCTGCTCTTCGACGTCAATATTTTGATCGAGTCCGAACTGCAGCGTAATCACAGAACTGCCAAATGAACTCGTCGATGTCATCTGGCTCAATCCGGGCACTTGCCCGAATTGCCGCTCCAGCGGCGAGGTCACCGATGAAGCCATCACATCGGGATCGGCGCCCGGATAAAACGTGACAACTTGAATGGTTGGGTAATCGACTTCAGGAAGTGCGGAGACCGGCAACTGCAGAAACGCAACCCAGCCCACCAGCAGCACGCCCACCATCAACAGCGTGGTCGCCACGGGCCGGAGAATAAATAAACGTGAAGGACTCATGAAGCTGGAATTCCTGAGATGGCGCCGCTACTCTTGGAGCCATTCGCAGAGCTGGGCGTGGCGTTGCGCGGCTCGATCTTGCTGCCGGTCTGCAGTTTGTCCTGGCCGTCGGTGACTACGGTGTCGCCACTGCTTAGCCCGGCAGTGACCACCGTGGTATTGCCCTGGGTCAGGGAAATCGTGATGGGACGCGCTTCCACGGTGTTATCGGCCTTCACGGCGTAAACAAAGGCGCCCTGCGGACCGCGCAATACGGCGGCTGTGGGCAGAACCGTGCTGTTCTTTCTGGTCTCGAGCAGCAGGCTGGCGTTCACAAACTGATTCGGCCACAGGCGATTATCTATATTGTCGAAGACGGCTTTGAGCTTGGCTGTGCCTGTGGTCTGGTCGATTTGATTGTCAATCGTGGTGAGTTTGCCGGTGGCCAGCTTGGTTTGATCATCGCGGCTGTAAGCATCCACTGTGAGCGTGGATTGCTTCATGTGCTGCGCCACGGAAGGCAGTTGATCCTCTGGCAGCGTGAAAATCACCGCGATGGGCTGAAGTTGCGTGAGCACGAGCATCGGGTTGGTATCGGCGGCATGCACGATGTTGCCCGGGTCGACCTGGCGCAATCCGACTCTGCCGGTAAACGGCGCTGTGATATTGCAGTAAATAATCTGCAGCTTGGCGTTGTCGATCTGCGCCTGATCGGTACGCACCTGGCCATCAAGCTGATCGACAAGGGATTTCTGCGTGTCCACCTGCTGCTGTGCGATGCTGCCGGAGGGAATCAGCGTGGTATAGCGCTCCAGGTTTAGTTTGGCGTCGCTCAGTGTAGCCTGATCTTTGAAGAGCTGGGCCTGCATCTGCTCCAGTTGAACTTCGTAGGGGCGTGGGTCAATTACGATCAGCAAGTCGCCTTGCTTCACCGTCTGGCCCTCGGCAAAGTTCACGCGCATGATCTGGCCATCGACGCGGCTCTTGATGTTCGCCGTGTAGAACGCCGTCACCGAGCCCAGGCCCACGAGATAAACCGGTACATCCTGTTGTTGCACTTTGGCCACGGCCACGGAAACCGAGCGCGGCGCGGCGGCTTGGGCTTGCTGCTGTTTGGAATCGGAGGTGCTGCAGGCGGTGAGCGCTGACAGCACCAGAACCGCGAGCAGAACAGCGGCCCGGGAGATTTGTTTAGGAAAAATCATTTGAGTTTTATTCACGGTTTTATTGGGACATGAGCTTTCACACGACCGGCGCTGAACTTGCCATTGGTTAGACGTATTCAGTTTCCATTCGGTTGCGGAAACTCCGGCCGGGAACAGCGGCTTTTCGAGCCATCTCCTTCTGGAGAGTCAGGCAGGAACCGAAACGCAGATGTAATAGTAATGCCGTACAAAACCAGCATCAACTGCGGCGCAGCGCAGGTCAAGGCCGGGGCGAAGATTTTACAAATCTTTACTAGCTTTGAACGTACGTTTACGGTTGTGAGGCACGCAGGGCTGCGGGCGCGGGATGAAGTGCTTCGTAGGCGGAAATCTCGGCTTGCTGTTGCAGCGTGAGACCAATGTCGTCCAGCCCATTCAGCAAACAGTGACGCACGAATTCATCGACAGGAAACTTGGCGCGAAACCCATGGTCGTCGCTGACTTCGCATTGCTCCAGGTCAACGGTCATCTCGTAGTTTGGGACTTCGCTCGAACGCTTCATCAGTTCCGCAACCTCATCGTCGCTCAGGCGCACAGTCAGGAATCCATTTTTCGTACTGTTGTTAGCGAAAATATCGGCGAACGAAGAGGAGATCACGGCGCGGAAGCCGAAATCGGCTAGCGCCCACACGGCGTGCTCGCGCGACGAGCCACAGCCGAAATTCTTGCCCGCGACTAGGATGCTTGCACCCTGGTACCGCAGTTCATCAAGAATGAAGCCGGCGTTCTTTTTTCCGTCGGCGGAGAAGCGCCAATCGTAAAAAAGGAACTGGCCAAAGCCTGTGCGCTCAATCCGCTTGAGAAATTGCTTGGGGATAATCTGATCGGTATCGACGTTGACTCGGTCGAGGGGAGCCACGCGGCCGCGATGTTCACGAAACGGTTTCATCGGATTTGTTATACGTCACCTTTCCGCAATCACTGATATTTCCATTCGCGAATATCGGTGAAGTGCCCGGCGATCGCGGCCGCCGCGGCCATCATGGGGCTCACCAGATGCGTGCGCCCACCGCGGCCTTGGCGGCCTTCAAAATTTCGGTTGCTGGTGGAGGCGCAGCGTTCGCCAGGCTGCAGAATGTCTGGATTCATGCCAAGGCACATCGAGCATCCGGACTCGCGCCATTCGAAACCGGCGTCGAGAAAAATCTGATGCAAGCCTTCTTGCTCGGCGGCGCGCTTTACGGCTTGCGATCCCGGCACGACCATGGCGCGCACCTTCGGGCTCACATGATGACCTTTTGCCACGCGCGCCGCCGCGCGTAAATCTTCCAGGCGCGAGTTGGTGCAGGAACCAATGAAAACGCGGTCGATGCCGATCTCTTCGATGCGTTTGCCGGGCTCGAGGCCCATGTATTGCAATGCGAGTTCGCTGGCGCGTCGGTCAGAATCGGCAAGCTTGGCGACTTCCGGCACATGTCCGGTTACTGGAGCCACCATGCCGGGATTCGTTCCCCAGGTTACAAAAGGAGAAAGCTGTGCCGCATCGACTTCGATTACTTTGCCGAACTGCGCGCCGTCGTCGCTAGGCAGGCTGCGCCAGCGTTCGAGGGCCTTGTCCCATTCTTCACTCTGCGGCGCAAAGCGCCTGCCTTTTACGTAGTCGAATGTGGTTTCATCAGGGGCCACCATGCCGGCACGGGCTCCAGACTCGATGCTCATGTTGCACAGCGTCATGCGGCCTTCCATCGAGAGTCCGCGCACGCCTTCGCCGCAGTATTCGATGACGTGCCCGGTTGCGCCATCAGTGCCGATCTGGCCGATGATTCCGAGCGCAAGATCTTTTGCGGTCACGCCTTCCGCCAGGATTCCACGCACGTCGATCTTCAGGGTCTTCGGTTTCTGCTGGGGCAGGCACTGCGTAGCGAGGACATGTTCAACTTCTGACGTTCCGATGCCAAAGGCAAGCGCGCCGAAGGCGCCGTGAGTGCTGGTGTGGCTGTCGCCGCAGACCATCGTCATACCTGGCTGCGTAAGCCCCAACTCAGGGCCGATCACGTGCACGATGCCTTGTTCGGGTGAATCCATGTCGAAGAGCCGGATGCCGAATTCTCTGCAGTTCTTCTGCAGAGCCTCGATTTGCCGCGCTGCGATCATGTCGGTGATCGGAGTGCCGCGCGGTTCGGTGGGAATGTTGTGATCCACCGTGGCGACGGTGCGCGCCGGCTGGCGAACTTTTCTTCCCGCCACTCGCAGGCCGTCAAAGGCTTGGGGCGAGGTTACTTCATGCACCAGATGTAGATCGATGTAAAGGATCGGGGAACGGCCGGATGGTTCGGCGACCAGATGCGCCTGCCAAATCTTGTCGAAGAGTGTGCGCTTTGCTGACATGGCTCGCGGTTCGCCTAGCAAGGAAAGGCAGATTTCAGTTTTTCACAGCGCGACATATCTGAGCAAGCTCGCGGGAGTGTTCTAGCCGAAGTCCAAGCCTTTCTCTTTTGGGGCAACTACGGCTTGACTCGCGGCTCGACACATGACAAACTCGGCCTCATTACTCGTGCCGTTGGGCGAGTACCCCTCCCGCTTATGCAGCCGGACACTTGAGTTCACAGGGCTGAGAAAGGAACATCCATGTACCCCGCCAGCACGGACTGGACCCGCCCCCGAGAAATAGCTAAGATCAATCCGAAACTCGATAGGAACCTCGCCGCTTACATGGTCGCCGCCGCCGGCGCAGCGGGAGTATCGATTGCAGCGGCGCAGTCTGCCGAAGCCAAGATCGTTTACACCCCTAAACAAATAACGATCGCACCGCGCACCGCGCTTCCCTTAGATCTGAATAACGACGGGGTCAATGACTTCGTAATCAGCAATTGGCAATATGACCAAGTCTCCCACTTGTCGGTCATTCACCAGGCTTCCGCGAATGGTGTGATTTCGAAATATCAGAAGCTCGGCCCCGCCGCCGACCTAGCCTTCGGAGTGCAAATCGGCCCCAATCGATTCTTTGAGGGCGTCGGATCCATGGCCACGGAGGGATCTCGGTCTGGGACAGTCTTTTTCTCTGGAGGCCCTTGGAAAGACGCTCACGAGCGCTATCTCGGGCTTAAGTTTTCGTTGAACGGCGAGACGCATTATGGGTGGGCGCGAATGACCGTGACGGCCAAAGGCGGCATCGTCGCCACTCTCACCGGTTACGCTTACGAAACCATACCTAACAAGCCAATCAGCGCTGGAAAGACGTCTGGATTGAGTGATGCTAGCGCGGGCAATCCAGCGGAAATGCCTGCTCTTTCTCATGGGTCGGCAACCCTGGGTATGCTTGCAAGCGGCGCAAACCGTCTGGCAATCTGGCGGCGGGACGACGAAGCTGCTCAAATAGCCTATCAACGAGACGAAAAGGTACTCTGAGAGAGCGAAGCTGCCGCCGCGACCCACTTCAGGTAAACTGAATACTATCCCGAACTTGCTTGTCCGTTTTCATGATCAACGGCAAACGCATCGCGGTTGTAATGCCCGCTTACAATGCGGAGAAAACCGTCGAAGCTACGGTGGGCGAACTGCCGGAGCTGGTGGATATCCGCATCCTGGTGGATGACAATAGCTCCGATCGCACTGTAGAGCTGGCGCGACGGCTGGGACTACTCGTTTTTCAGCACGACCGCAACTACGGTTATGGCCGGAATCAGCAGACCTGCTACCGCGAGGCTTTGGCTGCGGGCGCCGACGTGGTGATCATGTTGCATCCGGACTATCAGTACACTCCACACCTAGTCACGGCGATGGCAAGCATGGTCGCTTACGAGGTTTATGACGTAGTGCTGGGCTCGCGCATCATCGGTGGAACGGCCTTGCTCGGCGGCATGCCGGTGTACAAATATATTTCGAACCGGCTGCTGACGGCGTTTGAAAATCTCTTCCTGCGCGTAAAGCTTTCTGAGTACCATACCGGCTACCGCGCTTTCAGCCGAAAAGTTCTTTCCGAACTGCCGCTGCTCGAGAATTCCGACGATTTCGTCTTCGACAACCAAATGCTGGCGCAATGCGTGCACTTTGGCTTTCGTATTGGAGAAGTATCTTGTCCCACGAAGTATTTTGCGGAGGCTTCCTCGATCAACTTCCGCCGTAGCGTGAAGTACGGATTGGGTGTGCTGGCTACGACGTTACAATTTGCGCTGCAGCGGGCGGGGCTGATTCGCTTACCGCGCTTCAGTGATCAGGGCCGCAAACTTGAGCCTGGCTATCCTAACTATTACGCCAGCAGGACCGCGCGCTCCGCGTAGGACGAGACCCAATTATTTTTTTCTGGAGAGAAAGCCCAGCACCTTGCTGGCGAACTCGTCGGAGAATCCGAAGCGTGCCTTGGCTCTGGAATAAAGGTCAACAGCTTTTTTATCGAGCCAGATCATGGCCGATTTCCCCCAGCCATCCTGCGGCCGGGCAAAATAATCGGTGGAATGACCGGTAACAACTTTGTTGCGATCGACGGTGTAATAGTAGAGTGCAAGACTCTTGCGCGACTCACCCTGGGGGCAAGTGAGGGGATCAGGAAACCCGTGTAACGAGCGCTCATCGGTAGTGAAAATGAGCGCATGATTCAACAGCGGAGGATATTTCGCCGCGCAACTCGCCACCTTACCCTGCTTCCGCTCCCATAACTCGATGGATCCTCCCCAATGTTCATTCCAGCCCGGATTCAGATAAAGAATCAGATTCACGCGGCGATGCCAGTTGGGGTGGAAGTGGTGCATGGAAAAATCAGTGTGCACGTTGAGATAGCCACCGGGGCCGGACTGGTGCAGACCTCCGCCCTCGAGTATGGGATCGGCCATCAGGTTTGGGATGCCCGTGAGTTCAGAAATCCAGGCCACAAATTCGGGCGAGTTCAGTTCGTCGGTGACTGCAGCGATGGTTGGCGGAAAAAGCTGGCGCTTGGCCATGCCTAACTTGTTTTCGTTGGCATGCTTGTATTGCGTCCAGGCGTCGCTTATAGGCTGGGGAAATTCCTGCGCCATGGCCGAGGCCACTTCCGGATAAAGAAAATCTTTCAGTAGAATGTGCGGGCAGGGGTGATTTTCACGATATTGCCGCGCCAATGCCGACGACAACGGCTCCCACTTTTCATAGGGAAATAGCCGAGGCGTGGCCTCAACGGCGTGGGCAGTGGACATTCGCTAAAAATCTCCAGATTTTGATTGTATCTTGATGGTCCTGAAAACGCACAAGGAGCGGGCTTCCAAGAGTAAATCATTGGGTCGTAGATGCTTAACCTCCTGGGGTGTAAGAAGACAAAAAAGCGGCAATGTCTCGGCGGCTTTTCAATCTGCGAACCGGGACGGCCGGCCCACAAGAAACCCTGAGCGCCTCGATGCGCGGACGGTTGATGCGGTCAAATTTCCAAATAAATAAAAGTACGTCCGCCAGCCGACCGATCCGATGCGCCTCGCCCCGTTTGAACACGCGCGTGATTGCACGCCATGCGCAAGTTAGTTTCGCAGATTCGAGCCAAACTACAAGGGTGGCGGGAGGCAGACGAATGTCGAAGGTCGCCATTGCGAAATTGCCGTCACTGATCCACGCGTCGCCGGTATGCGCCGTCTTCATCAACGTTCGGAAGGCCGGGATGTCTTTCTCGGTCCAACGCGGCTGCCAAACGGCATCGAGTGAGACAACGGGAATTCCAGTGAGGGTGCCGAGATGGCGCGCTAGAGTGGTCTTTCCGCTGCCAGCGCAACCCAAGATGACAATTCGCGCCATGATTGGCTTCACGGACTCTTCTAAGGGAGCCGGCAAACGCGCACCGATCCATTCTGATAGGGGCAATCCATGCCGGCAATTCCGGGTTGTTGCAGTACCACCCACCCTACGCCGTATTTCTCCTTCAGGCGCGCGAAGTCTTCTGCCTGGAAATTCTTCCACGGACTCTGCGCCTGCACTTGCGACCACCATTCTTCGGCCAGCGGAGGAAACATGCTGACCACGCCATTGTCCTTGACGGCATCGGCGAGACGGCTTCTCTCGGCGAGGCAGCGGAAGCCGATTTCATCTTCGCCAGCGATGTGCATGTAGTCCGGATCGAGGGCGAAGAGGGCATTCACGGGCGTGCTATGCCGGATCCAGAGAAATGCCTGGGCCCACGGATTTCTGGGCGCCGCTCCGGGAAATTCTACATGTGCACTGGAGGGAAAAAGCGAGCGCTGCGCGAGAAACATTCCTAGGCACAACGGCACAAAAAGCATGAGCCATCGCCACAGGCGATTTTTTAGCACAAACTCGCCGAGGAAGCCGCCGATCAGGATAAACATCACGAGGTAAAGAAAGTGAAGGCTGCGCAACGGTTGCAGGCGCGCCAGGCTTTCGAAGCGCGCTGGCAGATCAACGATTAACGCCGCTGCCGCATAGATCAGCCCATAAATCACGAAGGAGCGGCTCAGACGTTCGACTACGGGCAACTGACGGCGTTTCGCGATCCGCGCAAAAAACCAGAACAGCGCGAGCGGGGCGGCGATTCCCACCAACTCGTACCATGCCCAATTTTGGATGTAATGATAGCGATGATGTTTCGCGGCTTCGTGATATGCCGAGGAAGCGACGGGGGCAAGAGGCATCCAAAGAAAGGCCGCTGCGCCGGTCGCGGGCGGCTTCGGCCTGCTCCAGTGTTTTTCAAGTCTTTCTGTCACGAGCAGCAGAATGCAAAATGAAAATGGAAACACCCACATCAGGGGATGCATGCAAACGGCAAAGGCGAGCCACAGCAAGGCCCGCACATACTTTTTCTCCAGAGTGCGAATCAGCATAAAAATTCCCGCGAAGGCTGCTAGATTTCGCGGGTTCAAGTATTGGTCCATGATGTAGAGCGCCGTGCCGGCGATAGGCAGCGTCAACAGAGCGGCGATCAGGCAGACTCCACCCCACCGCGCGCTTGAATTTGAAAAGCAGAGCTTGCTCAACTCCCAGCAGGCGAGCAGAAGGAGAAAAATCGACGAAACATGCCATAGGAACAAGCCCACGTCCACGGGCAAGTGTGTGAAGCGCAGAGAGAATGCGATCAGGTTAGGGAAAAGAGTGAGGCCGGCGTGGGAGGCAAAGAATTTTTGCCCCACAGGGAAGAGTTCCGGGTGCAGAATTTTTTCGACGCCCGGCAGGTAGATTTCGGCATCTTCGGCGTAAGGATGGTATCCCTGTACGAACACTGCTGCAGTTGTCAGCAGCAGAAGAATGCCCCACGTTTTATTTTTGGCAGAAGGAATTTCGTTAGTCCAATTTCGTCAAACCAATTTCGTTAGTCCCCAGTCGCAACGGCAACTTCCAGCGGGAACTCGGCTCGGCTCTGATTTCGCTTCGCGACCCATGCCGCGACTGCGTACGCCGACAGCACCACGAACTAAGGATCGATGGGGGCGGCGGTAATAGTCCTCGGGATGGGTCAGGTACCATCAAACTTACGTTTTACTTTGACACAACAGAACATTTTGCAGTTGCCTTGTTACATTTGTCTAATCTCTGCGCCGATTTCTTGTTTCATATAGGAACGCCTCCCGGAGCCGAGACCTTGCACCTTTCCCGATCTCTACGTAGCATTTAACGAAATGGCCACCGCCCTAATCCCGGAGCGCCTTCGGCCGCAGATGGCCTTCGGCGAGATCATCGCCTTCGCCTACGACACTTTCTGCAGCAACAAAGTGCGGTTTATCCTGACCGCTCTCGGCATGGTGATCGGAACCGCGTCGCTGATTCTAGTGGTCACGATCGGCATGACGGGCCGGCAATTCGTGTTGAATCAGATTCAGGCCATCGGCACGAATGAAATCTGGGCCGAATATCTCGGTGGCGCACCCCACATCAGCAACTCCAATCCCGACCCGCTCACCATCGACGACCTGCATGCGGTGCAGGAGGTGGTTCCCGGAATTGTTGCGTCTTCGCCGGTCAGCCAGCTCTCCGACCGGGTTCCGGTGGGCAACGGCAAGGAGAAAGACGTCACGATACTCGGTGTAAATCCCGAATATGTTCAGGTACGCAACCTGGTCGTACCCTCGGGAAGATTTTTCGATCAGCAGGATTCGCAGGCGCACCACAAAGTGGGCGTGATCACCGAGAAGATGGCGATCGAGGTCTACGGATCGCCGCAGGCCGCGGTCGGCAAGGCAATTAAGCTGACCGGGCTTCCCTTCACCATCATCGGGACTTTCAAAGAGCGGGTGGAGACCTTCGGGCAATCGGAGATCGTCGATAACACTATGCTGATCCCGTATTCGGTGAGCCGCTATTTCATGGAAGTACCGAACGTCAAGCTGCTGTATTTTTCCATGGAAGATCCGGCCATGGTGATTCCGGCGACGGCGCAGATCAAGCGCGTGTTACAGTCGCGGCACCGGTCGGAGTCGGTTTACGACGTGTCGAATCTCACCGCCCTGCTGGCGATGGCGGACCGCATCGCCACCGGGCTGACCTGGGTGCTGTTGCTGATTTCGATGGTCACGCTGGTGGTCAGCGGGATTGGCATCATGAACATCATGCTGGCCACCGTGACCTCGCGCATTCGCGAGATCGGCATTCGCAAGGCGGTGGGGGCGACGAATCGCGAAATCCGCTTTCAGTTTCTCGCCGAGGCGATTCTGATCTCACTGATCGGAGGCTTCGCCGGCATCGTCATCGGCCTAGCGATTCCCTATTCGGTGCGTTTTCTCACTGAATATCGCATCCCGATTTCAGGACTTTCGGCCATCATCGCCATCCTGGTTTCGTCGCTCGTCGGGGTCATTTTCGGGACTTTGCCGGCGGCGCGAGCGGCGCACTTGGATCCCGTGGAGAGCCTGCGGTACGAATAGCTATCGAGAAACCGGGGTTTCACCCCGGGCGATTCCCGGTTACGGAAGCATCCGGCCCTAACCCGTTCCGTAGGCGGAAAACCCTGTTCCACAGCCGGAAAATCCACAGCGATGCCACTTGCAACGAAAAAGTTGCAATTTAGGGTCACTCCGAAGTAATATGACCTACGGAGTACGAAAGTAAGGTTTCCCGGTTCCTAAACCCTGTACCGCTGGTCCAACTTCCAAATTGCAGTTCAGCATGGCTAGAACATAAAGAGGTGGTTCGTCCGCCTCCGTCCCGGTTCGGAGAGTTCAATATGTCGTGGTACGCATACTGCCTTACCGAGCACCAGACCCTCCCCAATGGCACCCGTTCCCGACGCCCCTTTGTAATCGAAAATGTCCAAGGCGTGAATGGGTCCCCTGTCCTCAGCTATCCCAGCGGCGAGTTTGCTGTGATTGTGAGCGAATACGATCCAAATGCTGGACAACTTGATCAGAAAGCTGCCATCGACCACGCCCGTGTGGTAAGTGGTTGTTTCCGTAACTCCACCGTGTTGCCGTTCCGTTTCGGAACGATCTTTGAAAGTGACGACGCGCTGCGGCAGGCGGTCCGGGTTAACCGGCGCGCCTTCGGCACCAGCGTCGCCAAACTCCGCGGCAAGTCGGAGATGCACATTAAACTCACCGTCACCGACGGGTCGCTGCGTGAAGCTATGATCGACGTAGTCCTGCCCGATACGGTTGGCGGCGACTATCTTTCGAAACTTCGCGTGAAAGCATCGCGGGAGCGTGAGCGCCAGACCAAGGCCCGAGCGCTTTCGGTGCAGGTGCACAAGCTCTTCAATCCGCTGGAAGAAGAAATAAGTTGCAAGAAGGTCGCTCCGCAGGGCATGCTCATCGACATCGCCCACCTCATCGACTCCAAGTCGGTAGAGAAATACCAGAACCGCTATTCCACAGCCGCCAAGCAATTAAAGAACTGCCAGGTAGCCATTAGCGGACCCTGGCCCCCCTACCACTTCCTGCCCGGGAAGCTGCGTACCGTGGACGGCAATAGCTAGTCATCTCTTCTTCTATTGCCCAAAGCGCCAGCGAGCAGATCGCTGGCGCTTTGGGTTACACCTTTCGCAGCACGCCCCTGCGATCATTGTGCATCCTTGTGCACTTTCCTCAGTCCCAAGAGCTCAAAAAGAGGGATCGCTTGTCTCCGCGGATCCGCTAATGCCAGTCAAATCAATAACTTACTAAATCGACCAAGTCGAGCTTCATCTTTCCCGTTTTGGCTCGGCAAGTGCTTCTTCCAGATGTAACAAAAGAGGCCGCAACCAGCTATGACCTTCACTCTCGTTTCTTCTCAACATTTCCCGAAGTGCCGTTCCCCGTGGAGCAGGCGCTTCCATCGCCTTTCCTGACTTCGCCTACCAATTTTGCCTCTTTGAAAACGTGGCCCCAGCAATGGGGCCGCATTTTTTCCGCCCGGCGCAGGTTAGAAAATCCGCCACGCGAAATGCGCTAGCAGCATGAACAGCAACAGCATGAACACGCCGCCGACCCAGATCAGGAAGTTCAATGTCATCTTTGGTGAATTGATCTCTTTTTTGTCCATGCGGCTCACGCTACCACATCACGTTGAATAGATACATCGGGTTGATCCCGTTACCTGGAATCCGGCGAAAAGCACAGAAGCACATTGCCGGCTAGCGTTGAACATACGATGCACTGTGTTGTTACAATGTGAATCGGTTTCCCACCGATGCGGCTGGTTAGTCCACTGTTGAAACACGCGATCTATCCGGCCCTGCACCACAGCGGATTGCTGAACCGCATGACGTCGCCCGCCGGTTTCGCGGTGGTGAATTACCACGGCGTGGTTCCTGCCGACCACCTCTCCCACGATTCCAGCCAAGATAGTTTCCTTAATGCGAATTTGACTCGCCCCGAGGAATTCCGCAAGCAAGTTAGACTCCTCAAAGACCGCTATCACGTAATTCACCCGGAAGACTTTCGAGTCTGGGCCGAGCGAGGCAAGACGCTTCCCGCACGCGCTGTTCTGCTTACCTGTGACGACGGCCTACTTAACAACTTGACCGACATGCTCCCGATATTGCAGAGCGAGAATGTGTTCTGCCTCTTCTTTGTGACTTCGGCTTCGTGTCGTGAGAACGCAGGCATGCTCTGGTACGAGGAGCTGTATCGCTTAATGCGAAACGAGCGGCTGGCTGACGAAGATCTTCGCCTTCCGGCGGACGGAGAAGCAAGATTTAACTCCCCAGATAATTTTCAGGCTCGCTGGTGGGGTACGGTACAAAGAGCATCTCGATTAGATGCGGACAGACGAGCAGATTGGCTGGCTCAACTGCGCGATCGGTACAGCCCCCTCCAGGATTTTCGCTCCGAGAAACGATGGAGACTCTTAAATGTCGCCGAACTGCGTCAGTTGGCGGCGGCCGGAATGAGCATGGGAGCGCATACGCGCTCCCATCCCATCTTGTCATTATGCAACGAAGAAGAAGCGCGCCGTGAAATTGGCGAGAGCAAGAGCGAATTGGAACGGGCGCTGGGGCGATCCACGTGGGCTTTCGCATATCCGTTTGGAAACCCTTCCACTATGGCCGAGCGGGAAGTGCGCCTGGCTCGCGAAGCCGGCTTCAGCGCAGCATTTCTCAACGTAGAACATTGGAGCGTCGGACGGGAGAAAGCCGAACAACAGGACGCGCAGGCTTCGAATCGATTTGCTGTGCCCAGAATCCATGTGACTTTGAATACAACGCTCCCCGAATTCGCGGCTCATTTGAGCGGGTTGCACACTCGCTTACAGCTTGCGGTGGGAGACTAAAATGGCTTGGTTGCGTCTCACCCAGGAATCAGGCATTCTTATTCCTCTGCTGTCCCTTTATCTGTATCGAATGCCCGAGACACAGTAAGTAAAGCCCGTGCACGTAAAAGTTCTAAAAGAAATCCCCGAAGATCCTGATCTCTCCGACGCCTGGAACACGCTGGTTCTAGCGATGGAGAATCCAGAGGTGTTTTTCACGTACCAGTGGGCGCTGGCCGCAAGCCGCGGCTTCCAAAACATTCTGTCGCCCTTGCTTTTCTTGATTTACGACTTCGACCGCCTCGCCGGAGTGGTCGCGCTGGCCGTCGATCACAGGGCGCCGCGCGCGGCTTTTTTTCTAACCTCGAGCACCGCCGATTACTGCGACATCGTGAGCGCGCCTTCAGATCGCAATGCAGTGCTGCTTTCACTACTCGAAGAAATCAAGAATCTCGGCCTTAGCGATCTGGTCTTCGCCAACGTACCCTCGAATTCGGCCACGCTGGAGGAGCTCCCGCGGGTCGCCGGATCGCAGCGCTTCTACGTAAGCTCACGTACTTCCTACAACTGCGGCGTGGTGCAGTTGGGCGGAGAGGAGCAACGGGAAACCGTGCTCCGCGCGCTGGCCACCGGCAGCCGGGAAAAACGCGCGTTGAAGAAGCTTACGACTTTGGGCTCCGTGAAGGTGATTCACCTTACGCAACCGGAGCAGATTGGCATCAGCCTGGAAGCGATCGTCTCGGCGCAGATTTCGCGTTTTCTAGCGAGCGACCGCGTCAGCCCGCTGGTAGGCCCGGAGCGCCGCACGTTTCTGCGGCAACTGAGTAATCTGCTCTCTCATTCCGGATGGCTGAAGATCAGCCAGTTGGAGATCGATGGCCGGCCGGTCGCCTGGAACTATGGCTTCCGCTTCGGCGGCAGTTGGTTCTGGTACCTGCCAACTTTTCAGATGGAGTATGAACACGTTTCTCCGGGATCGTGCCTGCTTCGTCTCATGGTGGAAGAAAGCGCCAGAGATGCATCGGTGCGATGGCTCGATCTTGGCCTGGGAGATGAGCCTTACAAAGACCGCTTTGCCAACGGCGTACGGCAAACGCGCTACGTGCACCTCACGCGCGGCTTTCAGAAACACGTGAGCGCGGTGATCCGGCAGATGCTCAGCAGAACCGCGGACCGATCTCCTGAGTTGGGAAACAAACTGCGGCGAGCCCGACTCTTTTGCCAAAAGGCGACCAGCCGCGTGCAAGAGGCTGGAGTCGTTGCCTCCGCGGGCTATGCAATTCGCAAGGCAGTTCGTTCCGTTGCTTCGCAAGATGAAGTATTGCTCTTTGAAGCGCCGGAGTTCCAGGGGCGGGGATTTCAAGCGCAGGAGAACTCGCCCATGGAATTGCTGCAGCTGACGTGGGAGCATTTGGTCGAAGCCTCGATTAGCAACGCCGGCGACCGGGCTACGCTCCGTTACCTGATGCGTTGTGCCCGGCGATTAAGAACGCCGGCCTCCTCGGGAGATCAGGCGCGAGGTTTTCTCTTGCAGGATGAAGCCGGTCGGCCTGTGCATTTTCTTTGGATCGACAACTACAACGGCTTTCGTCTGGCGGAGATCGGCTACAAACTCGAGCCATCCGATCCTAATGCAGTCATGATCTTCGACTGCTGGACTCCCGCCGCCGATCGCGGACGCGGCCACTATGCTACGGCGATTCGCCAAGCGGCGGCGAATCTGCATGCCGAAGGAAAAGCCGCCTGGATCTTCAGCGGAGCGAAAAATGCAGCTTCTTTGCGGGGAATCGACAGAGCCGGCTTCGTTTATCGATTCTCGTTGGTTCGTCGCAGCAAACTGTGGCGCGCAACTGTCACGCGCCGGGAGTCCACCGCGGTATGCGCGAACACCGCGCCATTGTTCCGCAGGGATGTGGGCGCCGCGTAATCTCGCAATTCCGGAATCGTACATTTCAGGAGCAGTCTAAAGCGGTCGCAATGCTCTTTTCTCGCTTTGCGTTTACAATTTGTGGTTCCCTTCCGGCAACCGGCCGGCCGAGAGTCTTTCACTGCAATCTGACAATCCGATTTTCGTTGCAGTAGTGGGTGTGGGCGTTTTTGGACGCAACCACGCCCGCGTCTATCGCGAACTGGAGCAGCAGGGGGAATCGGTTCGCCTGGTGGGCGTGGTCGATTGCAATCTTGATCGCGCCGACGCGGTGGCGCGCGAGTTCGGCTGCCGAGCCTTCGGGTCGATCGCGCAGATGCTGACCACTCACAGCGAGATCCAAGCTGCGTCTGTCGCGACACCGACCCTCCACCATTTAGAAGCGGCCAGCCAACTGATGGAAGCGGGCGTCGATGTGCTGGTCGAGAAGCCGCTGGCGGCCTCGCTCGCCGAAGCCGAAGAGATGGTGGGACTCGCGGCTACACACAAACGCATCGCTCAGGCCGGACATTTGGAGCGTTTCAATCCCGCCGTTCGCGCCACTCTTCCCCTGCTCACTCAGCCCATGTTTTTCGAAGTGCATCGGCTCAGCGTCTTCACGCCGCGCTCGCTCGATGTCGACGTGGTGCTCGACCTGATGATCCACGATCTCGATATCGTGCTCTCCTTCGCGAATTCTCCGGTGAAGGAAGTTCACGCTGTCGGCTTGCCGATTCTCTCGGGCAAAGTCGATATCGCCAACGTGCGCCTCGAATTCGAATCGGGATGCGTGGCCAACTTCACTGCCAGCCGTGTCTCCACCGAGCGCGTGCGCAAGCTGCGCTTCTTCCAGCCCCGGCAATATATCTCCGTCGACTACGGACGCCAGGAGGTTCTGGTCTTCACCATCGGCAACGACGGTTCAACCGCGGGCACGCCCAGCGTCAACCCGCAGATTAAAGTTGGCAAGCCCGCGGTGACTTCAGAAGAGCCTCTGCATGCCGAGCTGAGATCGTTTCTCCACTCTGTGCGCGAGCGCTCAACGCCTCTCGTGCCGCTCGAAGATGGCCGACGGGCGCTGGCCCTCGCGCTCGATATTGTGGGCGCGATTCGCGAGCACGGAAAGAAAGTGGGGCTGGCCGGCATTGCCAAAGGAAATGGCTAGGATGAAACGACTGAGTCTCCCACTGTTTTACAAATGTTTACACACGTAAGTCCCTCGCCATTTGTCAGTGAGCAGAATCCCCGGAAAGATGCGAAAATAAGCTTACGTTGGTCGGAGTTCGCGCGCTGCGTTACCTCGGAAGGCGAAATGCAACGTGGGGAGGGGAATCTGTCTCTAACGGACAGGTCTAGTGTAGGCCGGTCGGATTAGGACCAGTCTGCTCGGATTAGCTTCCGACCAGCTTAGTTCATGCCCATAACCCAAATTCCATTCCAGGATCCCGTCGCCCCGCCCGAGAAGCCGCAACCGGAACAGCTCGGCCTCTACGATGCCCAGGGATGGGAGACCGCTTACCGCGACCTGGATGACGATGCCGCCCGCGTACCACACCTCCTCATTCAGTTGCAGGACGATCTGGCGCGCTCCCGGCGCCGCGAGGCAGCCTGGATTTCGATCATCGTCCACATGATTTTGATTTTATTTCTGGTGAAAATCGAGTGGTTCGAGAAATATTTTCCCTGGCATTCGGCAGTGGCGACGAGAAATGCGACCAGCGGAAAGGACGTAACCTTCCTCGAACTTCCGCCAGACTTGCAAAAGCTGCAGCAGCCCCCAAAGACGAACATCGCTTCCGATAAAAATCGGGTTGCGATGACGAAGCACCCAGAGCTCGATCTCAAAGAATTACGAAAAAGTTTGGCGACGCCGCCACCGGGGGCGCCCGGTATGAGTGGGCCACAGATGCAGCAACAGGCACCCGCGCTGTCCGCCGCTCCTGCGCCGCAAGAGAAGCCCGCACTGCAACAGCAGACGCAGAATCCTGAGATCGCAAAGTTGCAATTGCCCAAGCCGAACGTCGCCAGTGAATTCAGCAAGTATGCGCGCCCGTTGTCTGCGGGCGAGGCCATTCAGCAGGCGACGCGAGGCGTGGCTGACGCCAAACAGTCCGGCACAGGCGTGCAAGGCAACGGCGGCGATTTCGGCTTAGGCACCGGAGCGCATGGCCGTCAACTTGGCAATCTCGAAGTTCTCAGCGACACCATGGGTGTGGATTTCGGCCCCTACCTGCAACGCGTGCTGCACGACGTGAAGCAGAACTGGTATAACGCCATTCCAGAATCTGCGCAGATGAAGCACGGAAACCTGATCATCGAGTTTGCAATTACTAAAGATGGAAAAGTCGCAGGCATGAAGCTGGTGGCTGGTTCCGGAGACGTTCCGCTTGATCGCGCAGCGTGGGCCGGCATCGTGGGATCGGATCCGTTCCCTCCCTTGCCCAGCGATTTCGGCGGGCAATATCTGGCGCTGCGTTTTCGATTCTTTTATAACCCGACGAAAGAAGAGCTGGAATAGTTTTGTTAAATGCGAAACCGTCGCTGGCAGCTAACGCACGGCGTAGAATAAGATCGTGGCGCGAGTTCAACCACAGAACGACTCCCCCCATAAGCAGCCGCGGCACGCGATTTATGCTACCGAAACTTCCGGCCTGCTGCTGATCGCTTTTCTGCTGCTCATCCTCACGCTGATCCGCTACTGGCACGTCATTCACTGGAGCTGGCGCTGAACTTGGTGCAGCCGGAACCGCTGCTGGTAGTCGTGCTCGGTCCTACCGCGAGCGGGAAGACCGCACTTTCTTTTACGTTGGCGGAGCGCTTCCATGGCGAGATCGTGAATTGCGACTCCGTCGCCATGTACCGCGAGTTTGACATCGGAACCGCCAAACCTACACTCTCCGCACGAGCGCAAGTCCCGCATCATCTGCTCGACTGCATCGAACCCACCGGTCAGGTCACAGCCGGGGAGTACGCTCGCCTGGCGCGGCAGGTGCTGGAAGAAATCAAAGCTCGAGGCCACCTTCCAATTCTGGTGGGAGGAACGGGACTTTACCTGCGCGCTGCTCTGGAAGGACTCTTCCCCGGCCCGCAGCGTGCAGAAGAGTTACGCCAGCGGTTACGCGCGCGAGCCGCCACCCGCGGCGATCAGTACCTGCATAGCATTCTGCGCCGCCTCGATCCTGCCGCGGCAGAGAAGATTCATGCGAACGATGCGCCCAAGCTCGTCCGCGCCCTCGAAGTTTGTTTGGCCTCGCGGCAGAAGATGTCGGAACTCTGGCAGATTCAAGGGAGAGATCCCCTGCGAGGCTTCGGCATCCTGCGACTCGGCCTCGATCCTGATCGCCAGGCTCTCTATGAGCGCATCAACCTGCGGGCGCGACAGATGTTCGAAGGTGGTCTGATCGAGGAGACGCAGCGCCTGCTGAAAACGTACGGTGAAGCCGCTAGGCCGCTGGCATCGCTCGGATACAAGCAAGCCGTGCAGTTCCTGTGCGGAGATCTCACGAACGAACAAGCGATACAAGCCGCGCAGCAGGCGCACCGCAACTACGCCAAGCGCCAGATGACCTGGTTCCGCCGCGAGCCGGAAGTGCGCTGGCTGCGAGGCTTTGGGGATGACGCGCAGATTCAGCGCGAGGCCGCTGTCGCCATGGGGGCTTCGCGTACCGAAGGACATCGGGGATAACAGCCTCGGGGCAGCTGCCACTTTCCTCCGCCGTTTCTGCTATCGTTTGCTGCATGCATCGTGCCCGGGCTACTTTGGTCTTCGTTCTGTGTCTTACAACGTTCTGCCCGGCAAAAGACAAATTTCAACACCCCGGTCCAATCCATCTAACGCACGACGGCGAGAAATGGGCCGAGAAGACCTTGCACAAACTGACCCTCGAAGAAGAAGTTGGGCAGGTTTTCATGGTCTGGTGCCGCGCCAGCTTTCTCAATGTGGAAAATCCGGAATACCTGCAACTGCGCGAAGACATCGAAAAGTATCACGTTGGCTCTTTTGCCATGTCGGTGCACGTGGACGGTCCCTATCTTCTTCGTACTGAACCCTACGAAGCGGCCGAATTGCTGAATCGCTTGCAGAGTGACTCCAAGTTGCCTTTGCTGTTCGCCGCCGATTTCGAGCGTGGCGTGGCGATGCGGCTGATGGGAACGACGGCGTTCCCGCACTCCATGGCCTTCGGAGCCGACGGCAATTTGGAAGATGCCGCCGCGTTCGGACGAATCACAGCCGAAGAGTCGCGTGCCATCGGCGTTCATTGGAATTTTTTCCCAGACGCTGACGTCAACTCCAATCCCGCGAACCCGATCATCAATACGCGTTCATTCGGCGAAGATCCCAAACAGGTTGGAGATTTGGTCTCGGCCTACATCAAAGGTGCGCACGAAGGCGGAATGCTTGCCACGGTGAAACACTTTCCCGGCCACGGCGACACCGCGACCGATTCGCATCTCGGCGTGGCCAGCGTCAGCGGAGACCGTGCTCGCCTCGATGCCATCGAGTTGCCACCTTTTCGACGGGCGATCGATGACGGCGTGGATGCGGTGATGGTGGCGCACGTTACAGTCCCGGCGCTCGATGCCGATCCTAACCATGTGGCCACAATTTCGCCGGCAATCGTCTCCGATTTGCTGCAGACGCAACTGGGGTTTAAAGGAATCGTCGTCACCGACGCACTCGATATGGCTGGCCTCACCAAGCTTTTCGCCAACGATATTGGCCGCGCGGCAGTGGAAGCTTTCAAGGCGGGCAACGATCTGCTGCTCATTCCCGCCGACTTCCCAGCTTCATATAACGCGATGTTGCAAGCGGTTCGTTCCGGCGAAATTACGCGCGAACGGCTCGACCGCTCGGTGCTAAAAATATTGAGAGCCAAGGGGTCGCTTCAGTTGCAGCACGCCCGCCAGGTCGATCTGAAAGCCATCTCAACTGCGGTCGGCAAACCGCAAAATCTGGACTTCGGCCAGCACGTGGCTGATGCCGCCGTAACCTTAGTCCGTGACAACGGCAAGATTCTTCCCTTGAAATCTAAGGGAACCTTGAAGGCTGCTCTTCCGTATACAACACAGGAGGAGACCCATAATCAGGTTGTGGCTGTGATTTTCTCCGATGATGTGAGGACGGATTCCGGCCGCGCTTTCAGCCGTGAATTCCGAGCGCGTACCCCAGATGCACGCGTGATCTACGTTGATGCACGTATTGCCGCAGGAATGAGCGACGAGGTTTTGCAAGCCATCGGCGAAGCCAAGGCTGTAGTTGCGGCCGTCTACGTGGTGCCGTCGGCGGGCAAGATGGAGAACACGGTCGCCGTCGCAGACGCAAACGCAGGGTTGCTGAGGCAACTGCTCGATGGCGCGGCGGAGAAGACAGTGGTTGTGGCAATGGGAAATCCGTATCTTGCTTCTGACTTCCCCAAGATCGAGAATTATATGTGCACGTTTTCGAGTGCCACCGTATCGGAGATCGCGGCGGTCAAAGCTCTGTTTGGCGAGATCGCGCTACACGGGCATCTTCCGGTCAGCATTCCAGTTATCGCTCCGCGTGGCGCGGGAATCGAGCGCCCGGCGCGGCCTGCTAATGGAGGGTCTCAAAATGCACAACCATAAACTCGCTATCAATATTTCGATCGCAGCCGGCCTGGCTATGCTTTTGCTTCTGCCTGCCTGCAGCGTGAACGTCAAGAAAGAAGCAAACGGCCAAGACAAACAAGTCGATATCAAAACGCTCCTGGGAGGAGTTCACGTCAGCAAACAGGCCGATGTCTCTGACACTGGTCTGACGGTTTATCCCGGCTCACGCTTGAAACAAAAGGATTCCGACGGCAGCGACAAGAGCGCCAATGTGAATATCTCCGGATTTGGTTTTGGAATCAAAGTGGTGGCACTTGAGTACGAATCCGACGATACGCCCGCCAAGGTTCTGTCCTTCTACAAAGACCAGTTGAAGAAATACGGCAACGTGCTGGAATGCCACACCTCCAAAGGGAACTGGAACATCAACACGGTCGGACCCTCCAAGGATGGTTCGAATGAGTTGACTTGCGATGGCAGCGGCGGCGACAACATTGAACTGAAAGCGGGGAGAAAAGACGATCAGCACATCGTGGCCGTTAAACCAGAAGGCAAAGGTTCTACTTTTTCTCTGGTTTATGTGCGTACTCACGGCAAGGATGCGGATATCTAATCGCCTTCGAAGGAGAAGTCATGTTTAAGCTTTCACAAACAGCGAGCCGGATCCTCGGGTTACGTTTGATTGGCGCTTTAGCGTTCACTTTCGCGATGGCTATGTCCAGCTTTGCCGCACAGGCCCAGTCCGACAGGGGGCAAGATAGACATCTGGATATTCAAAGTTCCGCCGGGAATCTGCACATGGGCAACGATGCGGACGCCCGAAAGGCTGGCCTGCAGCTTTATCCGGGAGCCCGCGTTCATAAAGAAAAAAGCGACAATGATGCAGTCAACCTCGGCCTCTTCACGCAAGCATTCGGTGTAAAGTTGGTCGTGGCGAAGTATGAATCCGACGACGCACCCGACAAAGTGATTGCGTTCTATCGCGACCAACTCAAGAAATACGGCAAGGTTCTGGAGTGTCACACTCGGGAACATAGCGGCTACGCACATGAAGATTTCGACGACGAAAGTTCCAATGGTGATGACGGCGCGAAACACTCTAGGGAATTAAAATGCGAAGGCGATAACTCGGGTCCGGTCACTGAACTGAAAGTTGGCAAGCAGGATGACCAGCACGTGGTTGCAATCGAACCGGCAGGGAAACGTAAAGACGGCCACGGTGGATCGACATTTGCTCTGGTCTACGTACGAACGCGGGGCAAGCAAGGCGATCTGTGAACGAGCCCAGGTCAGCAGGTCTGGGTGTCAGCTTCCGCTCATACTCTTAATTCCACGACCGTAGCTCCGCCGCCGCCCTCGTTCTGTGGAGGCTCGGCTACCGATTCCACATGCGGATGCTGCTGCAGCGACTGCCGCAGGGCCTTACGCAGGATGCCCATGCCACTGCCGTGCACGACGCGCACTCGCGGCAGGCCAGCGAGGAAGGCGCGGTCGACGAACCTCTGCACTTCGCGCGTCGCGTCGTCCACGTTATAGCCGATCACGTTAATTTCCGACGGAGCATTCTCGCCTTCGTTCTCGAGCGAAACCGAAATGCCTCGCGCGCGTGCCGCTTGCACTGGAGAATCACCCGTTCGAGCGCCGCTGGTTAATACTTCCGCGATGTCGTCGCGCGCGATCTTCATCTTCATCGCGCCCACTTCGACCTCAAAATGATTTTCACCCAGCTTGCGCGCAACCCTCGCTGCGCGGCCAGTGGACTTCAACTTGACCCGGTCGCCTTCAGCGACTTGCCTCACCACCTGCGGCTGGGCATGAGGATCTCCCTGGTCGGCGCCGCTGGCGTGCGCCACAACTGTGGAATCGAACTCTTCGCGAAACTCGCGCCGTAATTTCGCGATCTTCCGTTCCGCATCTTTGGCAACTTTCTGGGCCGCGGCTTTGTCCTGAATCGCGTTCACCACTTCGCGAGCATGGTATTCGAAATCGCGCAGCACGCTCTCCAGTTTCTTCTCCATCTCACGAATCTTGCCCTGCTGTTCTTTTTTCCCTTCGGCTGCCAGATAAGTCCTCTCGTGCTCTAGCTCCTGCTCGCGCGCATTCAGCCGCAGGCGCTCGCTCTCCGCGTCGCGCAACTGCGCATGAAGCCGGTCGAGAAATTCGCCAACGTCGCGAGCCTGGCTTCCCAACCGTCCGCGTGCCGCAGCGATGATCGCTGGATTTAATCCCAGCCTCTGGGCAATGTTGATCCCCGCCGAAGCCCCCGGCACCCCCATTTTCAATTCATAGGTCGGTTGCAGAGTTGCTTCATCAAAACCCACTGACGCGTTAATTACACCCGCAGTATTCGCCCCGTAGACTTTCAGAGAAGTGTGGTGAGTAGAGATCACGGTCATGCAGCCGAGGCCGGCGAAGTATCCGGCAATTGCGACCGCCAACGCCGCGCCTTCTTCAGGATCAGTTGCCGATCCCAACTCGTCCAGTAGCACGAGCGACCGCGCAGTCGCGGTTCGCGAAATGAAATCGATGTTGGTGACGTGCGCAGAAAACGTTGAGAGATTCTGTTCGATCGATTGATAATCGCCAATATCCGCAAGTACCGCGTCAAACAAAGGCATCTCGGCCCGGTCGGCAGGAACCGGAATTCCGGCCTGCGCCATCAAGGCCAGCAGTCCCACCGTCTTCAGCGTCACAGTCTTACCCCCGGTGTTGGGCCCGGTGATCACCAACTGCCGCCGCTCACCTTCCAGTTCCACACTGACCGGAACAACGGCAATACTCTTGAGCTTTAGATTCCTCTCCAGCAGAGGATGACGGGCATTGCTCAGTATCAGCCTCCCTGATATTTCTTTGCTTAGCTGCACGGCCACGCAGTTGTAATCTTCGGCAAAGCGCGCCTTGGCAAACTGCAACTCCAACTCGCCAAGCACCTCCGCCGACCCCAGGATCGCATGCGCCTGCTCTCCAATTCGGCGGGTCATCTCGAGCAGTATGCGGTGAATCTCGGCCAGCTCTTCGTCGAGCAATCGAACCAGCTCATTATTTTGCTCGATGGTTTCGAGCGGCTCGACAAACACCGTCTGTCCGCTGGAGCTGGCTCCGTGGACCACGCCCTGGACGCGGCGCTTCTGCTCAATTTTCACCGGAATGACAAAGCGTTCGCCGCGGATCGTCACCAGTTCATCCTGCACCGCGCCGCCCTCGGCCAACTGGCGCAGATAACCGCGCAGCGATTCCTGGATTCCGCGCCGCTGTTTTTCGATTTCGCGACGAATTCTTGCCAGCTCCGGAGATGCGCGATCTTCAAGAGTTCCGTCGGGCTGAATCTTATTGCGGAACGATCTCAGAAACTCTGTGAAGTCAGGCACGCTTTCCGAAAGCGCTTCCGTCCGGAGCCATTCCGATCTCATATTTGCAGGCGGATGCAGCGCAATCTCTCGCCACTCCGCGGCGCGATCCACCAGCAGAACGACATCGCGAATCTCGGTGGTTTCCAGGGTTGCTCCGGCGATTCGGGACTTCTCCACCAACTTCGTAACGTCGAGCAGACCGGAAAAGTCGAATCGTCCACCGACGCGGCGAAACTCGCGGATTTCGCCGGTCAGATCCTGCTGCTGAGTGATCCAGGCAGAATTGGTGGAAGGTGCAAGCATTGCGATTTTCACCCGCCCGAGGGGCGAAGAGGCGTAACCGCGCAGCAGTTCGCGAAGCGCGTCGAACTCCAGTACGCGTGCGGATTTATGGAAGAGCGGCTCAGACATCAGAATTTATGTTACAGGAAGGATCAGATGCGAAGGTGGTCTGTTATGACTGCGCCGCGCCCACCGCCCGCGCAGCATTCTCGCCGCCAATCGCCAGCACGAGCACAAACACGGCCCCGCCCTCGGCTTTGTTCTGACAGGTAATCAATCCCTTGTGCTCCTGCACCACACCGTAAACCGCGCTCAACCCCAAGCCCGTTCCTTTGCCGATTGGCTTCGTCGTATAGAAGGGATCGAATACGCGATGGGGCTCGCGAATGCCCGGCCCGGTGTCGGCAAACTGCACCGAAACCTGCTCTCCGTGCCTCTGGGCACTTACTCTCAACACTCCACCTCCGACCTCCTCCAAAGCATCCAGCGCATTTTCCACAAGCTGGACGAATACCTGAAAAAGCTGGTGGCCGTCGCCCCAAACTTTCGGTAAGTTAGGCTCGATAGTAATCTCAATGCGAATCTTCTGATCGTGAAGCTGAAGCTCGCGCATCTGTACACTGCGCTGCAGAAGCAACGCCAAATCCACCTTGGCTTTCTGCCCGGAACTCTGCTGCGCGAAGCTGAGAAGATTTGATACCAGTTCGCCAGTACGCTGCGCCTGGCTCACGATCTTGCGCACCAACTTGTCCTGATCAGCGCTGATTTGCGGAGCCGACCAGAGCCTCTCGGAGTACTGCATGATGGCCGTCAAGGGATGTTCTATCTCATGAGCCGCGCCAGCAACCAGGTCACCGAGCGATGCCAGCTTTTCCCGCTGCACGAGGTGGCTTTGCAGGCGCTGCTCGTTCTCAAAACTTCGTCGCGAATCTTCGAGCAGATGTACCAGAGACTGATCCTGAAAATACTGCCGCAGAAATATGAACCCGCCCAACACCAGCATCGCGATCAGCACCGCGCAGAGGCGAAAGGTCTGTTCCGCCGGTGTCGAAGTGTCCCAGCGGAAAGCCCATAATCCCAGCACCGGCAAAGTGAGAATCGCCAGCATCGCCAACTGCAATGCGATTGCGCCCCACTTATCGTGAGCTCTGGGTGGCGCCGCTTCCGGCCGCCAATCGCGGGCCGTGAGCGCCGTGGCAGCCAGCCAGCACACCGACCCCCACAGAGGAACATCGTATAGACTTCCCGTGTAATATCGCCCGGTTGAAACCGCCAGGTTGACGGCTTGCGAATCCAGAGCATAGACGGCGCTGGCCGCCATCAGGTTCAGGTACACGAGCTTCCATTTCGGCGACGCGCCGATTGCGACCACTCCAAGCACCCACAGCAGAACACCGCTCTCTACTAAATAGAGAACGCCATAATTTCGGTCATACGCGACTACATTGACTGAAATATATTGCGAGGGAAATACGACGAAGGCGTACAAAAATATCCACCAGACCAGTAGCAGGAGAAAGTCAAGGGTGCTCACCCGAAATCTTTGTTCACCTTCGGTGCGATGCGGACGCAGCCCCACCGCCGCGATCATCGGGATCAAATGAAGAAAGAGAAAAATATCCATGATCCAGGGATCGGGAACAACACGGTGGCGCAGAGCTTCGCAATAAACCCAGCCCGCCTGATTGGCGGCCCACAAAATCACTCCTGCGGCCATAAGCGCCCAGAAGCGCCGGGTAGAGCCGCGCGCCGACCACGCTGCCGCCGCCATGGCCAGCGTAGCGCACAGCATCAACAGAAAATAGGCCACATCGGAGAAAGCGGTGAGCCCGTCTCCCCGTGGCAGAACGAAAGAGCCCACAGCCAACGCCAACGTTACTCCGATCGCGAGCGCAAACCATCGATTTTCTTTAAGCAGACTCATCCACCTCTATCTTATGGATGAGGTCGCTATTTTCCGGATCGCTTTCGGCGAATTTGATGTTACTTTCGTCATGCGCTTCGAACCCGGCCGGGGCCTATCACAGCTCACACATTCCGCAACCCGCTCGAATCGTGTCCTGTTAAAATCAAGGGTTTAGAAACGCCTCGTTCCGTCAGGTGGTTCCCTATGGCTTTCCCCATCACTCGTCTTCGCCGGTTGCGCCGTACTTCCCAGCTTCGCGATATGGTGCGCGAAACCCGCCTTACGCCAGATTCCTTTGTCTACCCTATGTTCGTTTGTCCGGGCGAAGGAGTGCGCCGGGAAGTTCGTTCCATGCCGGGCGTTTTCAATCTATCCGTTGATGAGGCGGTGAAAGAAGCGCAGGAGGTTCATTCCCTGGGCGTGCCCTCGGTGATTCTATTTGGCCTTCCTGACAAGAAAGATGATGTGGCCACCGGCGCGTGGGCTGACGATGGCATCGTGCAGCAGGCCGCGCGTGCTGTGAAACGCGAGATCCCCGGCCTTGTTCTGATGGGCGACGTCTGCCTGTGTGAGTACATGTCGCACGGGCATTGCGGGATTGTGAAGACGACCGCCACGGCAAAATCTCTGGGAGCGGCCGCCAGAGATGCTGTGCAGGCAAGTAAGGTAGGTAAGGTTGCGGTGAAGAACGACCAGGAAAAAGAAAAAGTCATCGACGAACTGGCAGCGATCGTCGCCCAAGCGGTGGAATCCAAGTTCGAAATTGACAACGACGCTTCACTCGATCTGCTGGCTCGGACCTCAGTTTCGCTCGCTCATGCAGGCATCGACATTATTGCGCCGTCGGACATGATGGATGGCCGCGTCGCCGCGATCCGCCGCGCGCTTGACGAGGCCGGTTTCGAGAACACCCCGATCCTTTCGTACGCCGCCAAGTTTGCGTCTGGATTCTACGGCCCGTTCCGCGAGGCCGCCGACTCCGCGCCGCAATTCGGCGATCGCCGCTCCTATCAGATGGATGGAGCCAACGTCCGCGAGGCCATGCGCGAAATCGAACTCGACATCGAAGAAGGCGCCGACATGATCATGGTCAAGCCGGCCATGCCCTATCTCGACGTTATCGCCGCGGCCCGCGACGCTTCGACGTGCCGCTTGCCGCGTATCAGGTCTCCGGCGAATACGCCATGATCGAAGCCGCCGCCCGCAACGGCTGGATCGAGCGCGACCGCGTCATGATGGAATCCCTGCTGAGTATCCGCCGCGCCGGCGCCAGCATCATCCTCACCTACTACGCCAAAGACGCCGCCAAGCTGCTGGCGTGAAGACGCGCCGGTCGGCAGCAACGTCAGAGTTGTCATTCCGAGACGGGCGCAAGCCCGCGAGGAACCCGCTTCCCGCCGCCGCCTACAATTCCTGTCTGGAGCAAGGTCGGGAAGGGCACGACTTCAGTCGTGCCGCTAAGTCGCTGAAAATGACCTGCGCTTCAGCGCCTGGTGGGCTTTCGCCGTGCGACGCGTTCGCTTCAGGAGGATTCTGAATCCGCTACAATCGCGATCCCCACCGCATCCGCTGCTTCGAGAATTTTTTCCCCGTCCAGCAGCAGACACTTTCCCGCATCGACTGCGAGGCAGGTCGCACCGGCGCTGAGCATGACTTCGATCGTCTTCACTCCAATCACGGGAACGTCGAATCTCATATCCTGATTGGGCTTCGCGATCTTCACTACGGTAAGAGCGCGGTCGAGCGTGGAAGCGTCTCCGTGCAGCGAGGACATGATCTTGCCCGCGCGCTCGATGGTGGCATCAGTGCCCTCCATGGCTTCGACCGCTACGCAAGCGGATTCGGCGATCACCACCGTCTGTCCGATATCATGCTGCGCCAAGCGCCTCGCGACGGTACGGCCATACTCGATATTCTTGCGCTCCGCCTCAGTCGGCGCGCGCCGCGTAAGCACTCCGGGCTTCGCCAGCAGCGGTTCGAGCAACCAGGTGGAATTCTCCAGCGTGATGCCTTCAGCGGCGAGAACCTTGGCTATGGCTCCGAGCAAGCTGTCGGTATTGCGCGTAGTGAGCGAGAGCAATAGCTTCGCCAACTTCCAGTCTGGCCGGATAGCTGAGAAAATCTGCTTGTGCTTGACCTGTCCCGCCATAATGGCGCGGCTCACGCCTTCGCGATGAAAAGTCTCAATCAATGTCGAGAGCTCGCCCAGCGACAGCCAATGAAACGAAGCGGCACCATGAGCTTCAATCTCCGGGAAAGTTTCTTCTTTGATCGCGATCACGACGACTTCATATCCCGCGGCCGCGCGGCATCGAGTACGAGGAAGGGAAACTGGCCGTTGCCGGCGATGAGGCCGAGCCTTTCATTTTGCGAGGGCATGAACTGATTGCGAATCGACCGACGAGCCAGTCTAGCATCCGTACATCTAAGTTGGGCTAGACGTCGAGATCTCGCGGCGGTGCGCGACGCGGGTTATGCTCACGCGCTCGGTCGAATCGTCGATGAGGTAGACCACGCGCCAGTCCCTATTTGTATCCGCCACTGGTCTTTATAGCCTTTGAGTTTCTTGCATCCAGCGGGCGCAGATTTTCGGCCAGCGCCAAAATCCTGCGGTCAATGCGACGAAAGACGGCATCGTCGAGGCGTCGAGTTCTTTCCGGGGCGGACGATTTGATGACAACGGAATAGTTAGCCACGCGACTGGCTGCGCTTCAAGCGAGTGGCTCGGTATTGCTCGTAAGGGACGCTTTTTTCCTTGCGGCGCGATTCGGAAATAAGGCCGTCCCAGAAGTCTTCCCAGATAG
>CAWAFZ010000015.1:0-556894 GCA_963781635.1 uncultured Acidobacteriaceae bacterium | reverse complement strand
GTATCGCTCTTGCTCTGCTTGGGAGTGCTTTCGTCGTCGCTGTCCTGTCTTCTTCGCCCAAGCGCGCAGCAAACAGCTTGGCGCGGTCGGCGATGGTCACCGTCGTCTCCTGCTTCTTGCCGTTGCGCACGAAGCCGAGCTCGACCTTCGATCCCGGCTTGCGGGAGGCGATGTCGGCCACCAGTTCATCTCCCTTGTTCACTTTCTTGCCGTCGACGGTGGTGATGGTGTCGCCGACCTTCAATCCCGCCTGGTCGGCAGGACTGCCCGCCACCACGTTGGACACGGTCACGCCCTCCGCGCCGTAAACGCGCGCGATCGCCGGATTCTCCACGGCGTTGAACTGATGCCGATCGAGCCGCGCGACACCCGGTGTTCCGGCCCGATCAACTGGTTGTAGACCTGCACCACGGTGTTCGACGGCATGCGAAAACCCACGCCGGCATAGGCATTGGTCTCGGTGAGAATCGCGGTGTTGATGCCGATCACTTCCCCGTCCATGTTGACCAGCGGACCGCCGGAGTTGCCGGGATTGATGGCGGCATCGGTCTGAATGAAGGACTGGAACTGGCGGCCCGGCACGATGTTGCGGCCCTTGGCCGAAACGATGCCGGCGGTCACCGTCTCCGACATGCCCGAAGGGGCTGCCGACGGCCAGCACCCAGTCGCCCACCTGCATGCTGTCGGAGTTGCCCATCTTGGCGGCCGGCAGCGCGCGGTCCACGTCGATCTTGATCACCGCCAGATCGGTTTCCTGGTCCGTGCCGATCACCTTGGCGTCATGCTGCACACCCGGCGGATCATCCTGCAGCCGCACCCGAATGCGGTCGGCCTTCTCGACCACGTGCCGGTTGGTGACGATATAGCCTTTGGGATCGACAATCACGCCGGAACCCAGAGAGCGCTCGCGGATCGCGCCATCGCCGCCGGGCCACCCTGGCCGCCCGGGACCGCCGAAGAAGTGATTGAAGAAATCGTCCATCCCGCCGCCACCGTTGTCATCGTCGTCGGCCGACTCTGTCCGCCGCGGCGCCGGTGCGGGTTCTTGATGGTCGATTCCGTGTTGATGTTGACCACGCTCGGCTCCAGCTGCTTGGCGATCTGCGAAAGGTGTTCGACATCTGCTTGCGGCGAGGGCAACGTCAGCGGCGTCGCATCGAGCTCTTCTGCCCCTCCTTGCCTTTCACTCCGTAGGAAACGACCGTGCCGATCAAAATGCCGACCGCCAGCGTAGCCAGAATGCTCAACGTGTAGGCCCAGCGATGAGCCTTCAGGCGCACCCAAATTGCGCCGCGAATCCATATCTGCTTCCTCCGAAAAACCGATGAACTTGCAATTATACCCGTTTAGTAGGATGCGAATGAGAGCAGCGATGCTGAAGCAAATGCTCATGTAGAGACAGCCGCCTCGGCTGTCCCGGAAGAGCGAAGCTCGACCGGCCCCTCGGCGATGATTGGTGGGGATGACACTGCTTAAGTCGTTTCTTAATAGTGCTAATTCCGCAGCCTCGTGAGAGCCGGTTTTGCGTTCATCGGGAAATTCCATCCCACCGCTCTCGCGAGGCCACTACCGATCGCCGAGGTCGCTCTTGACAACCGCCGCTCCAGGTGTAACCTACTCTCTCTTCCCCTTTTCGCACGCGGTGGCTTGCATCGCGAATTCCCTTTTATGGGAGGCGGGGATGAATCGTCTTCAGCTTTCTTGCTTGCGCAGTCTTCTGCTGCTGGCGCTGCTGCCCTCTTTAGCTTTTCCCCAGTCTCAACCAAACCAACCGACTAAAAATCCCCCCAACCCTCAACAGAAATCCCCTCTTAGCGTAGAGGGCGATCCCACGCTCGCCTTAGATCCGGTCTGTAGCGCATGCCAGGGAGCCTATCTTGATCTCAAGCTCCGTAATGACACCGCCGAGACAGTCCCACTCTCCTTCAGCCATGGCCCGATTATCAGCACCCCGGAGGGCAAGCTTTTTCCCGCCGCGGTGGAGATCTCTCCGCTCCGTGGGGGAGATTCCGATCCGCCCGTAACCTCTCTGTCACCCCACGGCGTCACCATGATCCGCCTTAAGATCACGGGCGTGCTTGGGCAGGGTGAATGGAAGGTTCCTCTGCGTAATCAGGGCCGAGATTTTGTCGACATTAGAGTCCTAAACCCAAAACCCGATTTCAACGTCAGGCTGGACTCACCCACGCCCGACAACCCAGAAGTTACATTCGAAAGGGGCAAACCCGCCACTATTACCTTGCGCAACGACGGCGATACCGCCTATTCCGTCGTCGCTTCCTACGTCGTTAACAGCCGCCCTGCAAATCTCTTAAGCATGCAGGCCTGCGAAGGCGCAGTGTCGCCAATAACTCCCGACTCCGATCAACCCTGCATCGTAAAGCTTCCGGCGCACAGCGCAATCCCGTTGAGGGTTATCCCTCTGCACGATTGGTTCGCACTGCCTTCCGCTCCTGTGCTTACGCCAACGTGGTGTTTCTGGACTTGGCGTATCTGGAGGTTGGACATCCATCCTGTATCATGGGCACTCGAGTGGGCCGCATGGGCTCTTTCCCGAACCGGCGCGCTACTCCGAGATCAAGCCATTGAAGGCCGTCTGCTGGTGCAAATGGCCTCTCCCAGCTGCCTTCGCGATTCCGGCGCTCCCGCTCTTTCTTTCAAAGTCAACACCCATCTGGCCGCCTTTTCCAAGGACATGCAGGGGCTCGGTGGCAACACGATCATCTTCTTCATCCTTCTTCTGGGCGGCACCTTCTCCCTGTTCTTGAATTTCCTTCTCCCCATGCAATCGCGCCGCCACAATCTCAAAGAAAGCTTGCAGCAGGCCGGCCGCAAGATTACCGATCTCTCGACGGAACTCGATTCTCGAGTCCGCGTGCCGGTTGGAGTCGAGCGGCAGCGCCTGGCTCAGCGTATCAAGAGCCTGAGCCTCCTAAGCACGCAGTATGGCCCGGAAGTTACCGACATTGAGCAATCTCTCGATCGCTTAAACAAACGCCTGGAGCAGCTTGAGCAAATGCAGCTCAGCCTGGCCGGCTACTCCAGAGACCAGCAGCGCAAGCTGCCCGCGACCTTGGTTCGGGAGATCGAGGGAATCAGGAAAGAAGCCCTCGACTTACTGCAGAAGTCCGACCCCAGCGAAGCGGACCTCCAGAAAATCTCCGGCCTAATTCAGGTAATCGAGCATCGCCTGACCGGCTTTGGGCAGGCCGATGCCGCCTTTGCCAAGCAGCTTTTCGACGAACTGACCCGTCGCAGAAACCAGCGCGTCGCCAATCCTCCGGCCGGTCCTCTCGTCTTCGCCTGGAATCTCGTCCCGGGATTTCCTCCGGGATTCTTTGCCGGCTTCGCCGTCTTGTCCGATTCCCTTGCTCAGGAACTGGCCTCGGCGCCGCCTGCCTTGGAACAGATGCAACCCGAGGATTACGCTCCAGTCGACGCTCTGCGCAACCGTCTGACTTTGCTCGAAAACTACCACAAGATTCTCAACGGTCATCCCGCGGCCACTGCGGCGTTCCGCCATGCCGGTGTGCGCCTGCTGGCCGAGCTGCGCAGCCCCACTTGGGACTCCCTCACTCGCGCCGACCGCCTGATTCGAGAGATGCAAGAGAGCATCTTCCCAGAGGACGTGATTGACCACGTAACCAACGATCGCGTGAGGATCAAAGTCGATCGCATCTTCGTCCGCCAGTTCGAACCTGCGACCTTTTCTCTGGAATTCGACAACGACGCCCTCAAGAAGGCCGCTGCATGCGAAGAGTTCACCTATCGATGGAAGTTCGATGACGGTTTTACTGAGGACGGATGGAACGTCTCGCACTACTTTCAAAAGCCCACAGCCGTTCAGCCGCTGGGCTGGTTCAGGTTGCTCAAGCGCATTGCCCGCTATTGGTGGCAGCGTCTCTTGTTATGGATCCAGACAGGGAAGTGGGAACCCCCACCGCCCGAGACCCATGACCCCTACAACGTGCGAGTCACGCTATTTAAGAATTATGACGGCACTGCGGTCCCCCATGACGTCATCCTGCCCCCACCCGACAGTCGCTTGAACGTCGAGCCCCCGCTTCCTCCCGCTGGGCACGCCTTGCTCGCGGAGTTGTCCCGCCTGGTGCTCGCTCTGGGCTTGGCCGTCCTTGGGTTGGTTGCGGGTGCGAAAGACCAGATTCTCAAGCTCGACGTGGTTCCCGCGTTGATCGCAATTTTTCTGCTCGGCGTCGGTGCCGACCAAATTAAGAATCTGCTTACACAGCATCCTGCGGACAAATAGCGTTAGCTGCCTCCCGCTGAGATGACAAACCGAGGAAGAAACTACTTAGAGGAGCGAGGAGCTCTGCGCTTGACCCATTGCTCTTGGGTGGCGCAGCGCTTCCAGCGCTGCGGTCAAGAGCTGTAATGATTGCGGGCTTTAAGCCCCCGACGGACATGCCATGAGAGCAACTCCTCAAGCACCAGCACTGCGCTCTCACTTCGCCTCCCAAACCGTCTTCCCGCCCACCACAGTCCGCAGCACCCGAGTCCCCAGAATTTTTTCCGGCGAAGCCGCGGTCACATCGCGGTCCAGTACCACAAAGTCGGCAAGCATGCCCGGCACGAGCTTACCTTTCTCTTTCTCCTCAAATTCCGCAAAGGCCGCTCCGGTTGTATAAGCCGCGATGGCCTGATCCATGCTCAACCGCTGCTCCAGGAAATATTCCGCCTTTCCATCCTCGCTCTTGCGCGTAACCGCCGCATACAAGCCGCGAAACGGCGTCACCAGCTCTACCGGATAATCTGTACCGAAGGCCAGCATGACACCCTTATTCAAAAATGCCGACCATGCGTAAGAAGTTGCGGCCCGCTTCGGCCCCAGCCGATCTTGTGCCCAGCGCATGTCGGTGAGCAGGTGGCTGGGCTGCATCGAGGCAATCACTTTCAATTCTTTAAAGCGCGCAATCTCGGCCGGAGTCGTCACCTGGGCATGTTCGATTCGCAGTCGATAGTCGTCGCCGCCGTTCGCTGCCTTAACCTTCTGCTCGCTCGCTGCTTTCTCCGCTTCCGCAAACGCATCAAGAGCCATCTGCACGCCCTTATCGCCGATGGCATGAAACCCAAGCTGGAAGCTCGCTAGCACTCGCTCCTTCGCCATCTCATTCAGCTTTGCGGCATCGTACTGCGGCAGACCTGAATTCTTCGGATCGTCCGCGTAAGGTTCGAGCAGAGCCGCCGTGTGCCCGCCCAACGAGCCATCCATAAATCCCTTCAACATTCCGGTGTGCAGCATCAAGTCGGATTGCGGATGCGAATCCCGCTTCGCCTTCAACTCCTCGACCGAATCATTGAACGGCAGCCACTCTGAAATGCGCGTCGTAAGCTTGCCCTCTTTCTCAAGCTCCTCATAAATCTGAAAGTTCACCCAGTCCGGCGAATAATCCTGCGCTGAAGTCACGCCATGCTCCGCCAGATCGGCCAAAGCCACTTCAATTCCCTGCCGCCGCTTTTCCCGCGTCGGAGCTGGAATCACCGCCCGCACCGCGCCCTGAGCCGCATCCCGTAAAATCCCGGTCGGCTGCCCATTCGCATCGCGATCAATGCGCCCGCCCTGCGGATCGCGGCTAGCCAACGTGACGTTAGCCAACTGCAGCGCCCGCGTATTCGCCACCGCTAAATGCCCGTCGACCCGATCCAGAAACACTGGATGCCCGCCCGAAACCTCATCCAAATCCCACCGGCTAGGCAGCGCCGCTACCGGCCATAAAGTCTCATCCCAACCCCCACCGAGAATCCATTCGTCGCCCCTCGCGGCCTCTACCTTGGCCCGCAGGCGCTCGCGAAATTCGTCCAGCGTTTTCACCCCGGTAAGATCCACACTCAACTTCTGCAGCCCGGCATCCGCCAGATGCAAATGCGCGTCGTTAAATCCCGGCATCACAAAGTGCCCGCCCAGATCGACAACCTGAGTCTGCGGAGCCTTCAGCTTTTCAATATCCGCATTCTTGCCCACAGCCAGAATGCGCTCCCCGCGAACCGCAATCGCCTCTTCCCGCAAAATCGAACTGAACTGCTGATTCGAAGGCAGCCCGGTATAGATATTGGCATGGATGAAAATGACATCGGCCTTGGGCTTGGACTCCGAAGCGGCGGGAGCATTTTGAGCGAATGCTTGACCGCTGCGGAGAATTGCGACACAGATCAACCCAACCAGAACCCAGTCACGAAGCGGCGCCATGGGAAAGCCCTGCACGGCAGTGCCGGGTAGGGTGGCGCAGCGCTTTAGCGCTGCGATAAACCTCCTCTTTTTCTTAAAAGGGGCTTCAGCCCCCGAACGAGCAATCATTCCCCGGCCCCCGCCAGCGCCAACAACGTCAATAAAATTCTCTTCAATCCCAACTCCCTCCCGTTGGAATCAAACCACTCCTGCAGAGTGTGGGCCCCGCCGCCCGACCCCCCGCCCCCGATCGCGACGGCCTCCAACCCCAACGACAAAGGAATATTCGCATCCGTCGATGCCCGCTGCACCTGCGCGGCATTATTCAACTGCGCATCTACCGCGCGAATCACATGCAGAATCCGCGCTCCCACCGCCAACTCCCCCGCCGGACGATTCCCAATCGCCACCACTTCGCAACTCACCCCCGAAGGCCGCTTCTGCAGCGGAGACCGCATCTCCGCCGCCATCGTCTCATCTTCTATCGCACGGTTCAGCGCCAATCGTAAATTCTGCTCCAACCGCTCCATCTCCGTCATCGAAGTTGAGCGGATATCCACCTTCATGCTTGCCGACTCCGGAATCGAATTCACCGAAGTCCCGCCGCGAATCACTCCAATATTGAAAGTAGTCTTAGGCGCAGTAGGCACCGGAGTAGCCGCAAAAGTCTCGATCGCCTTAGCCAGAATCACAATCGGATTCGGCGCCCCAAAGTCGCTCCACGAATGCCCGCCCGGCCCGCGCACAATTACCTCAAAGCGCCGGCTGCCCAAAGCCTCTGCAACAATCGTGTCGGCCCCCGCACCGTCGAGCACCAAGCTGTAAGCGATCGCATCCTTCCACCGCGGCGCGGAAAAAATGTGCCGCATCCCCCGCAGATCGCCCTCACCCTCCTCGCCTACATTCCCGATAAACACAAACGGCAGCGCATGCCGCAGCCGCACCGAGCGCAGCAAAGCCGCAATCCCAAGCATCGCGGTCACGCCTGCTCCGTTGTCGGAAACCCCAGGCCCAAACAAGCGGCTGCCCTGCTGCCGAATATTCAACGGCGTGCCCGCCGGAAACACCGTATCGATGTGCGCGCTCAAAGCCACATAGCGTTGCCCGAATCCAGGATGGATGCCAAACACATTCCCCACATCGTCGATGCGAACATCATCCAGCCCAACTTCTCGAAAGCGCTCCGCCAGCCATGCCGCTCGTGCTGTCTCCCCAAACGGAGGCGCCGCAATCCGCGCCATCTCCATCTGCCACTGCGAGAGTTGCGGCTCCTGCGTTCTCAGCCAGTTGAACGCCGACCGCACCTCCGGCGAAGCCGCCAGCCGAGCCACATCCTGCTGCACCGTCGGCGCAACATCCGGCAACTCTCCACGTGGGGGAATAGGGCTCATGGGAAGTTATGCGACATCTTACAACGCGCGGGAAGGAATAGGGATTGACGAACCCGAGAACGCAACCGTCCCTATGAACAGCCTCGGGACGACGTGTATTTTCCATGCCCGCCCTCTTGTTACGAATCCCGAACAGAAAGTGCTCGCTCGCTTAAAAAAGCGAGAAGTGTTGTAGCGTCAATGGCATCTTTATCTTGCGGTTCCTGCCATGGCTGCCTTCCCCCGTACTTCGCCTCGTTCGTCCCTGGGTCTAATCCCAGGCAGGCAGTGGTGTGCCGGAACTCTCTACACATTCTCCACTAAGTTCGCCACCAAGAACAAAACCTGTCGTGATGTGGAAGGCAGATCAACAGAGCTTTTCTTAACAAAACGAATTTCACCTTGAAGTCAAAAGGAGGAAAACACCATGTCGCGTACGAATTGGATCGGATCTTCGCTGGCCCGACGCACCCTCGCGGCTCATGCGGGGATAATCGCTGCTCTGCTGGTGTTGTCCCTGGTAGCCGCTCCATACTCTAAGGCCGCGGAACCTACTACACCCACAAATCTCGGCCCGAACGTTTACATCTTCACTCCCAGCACTCCGCTCAGCCAGATCCAGGCAACCGTTGACACAATCGCGACCCAACAAGTCCCCAACCAGTTCGGAACGCAACGCTACGCTTTGCTCTTTGAGCCCGGCACCTACGGCTCCAGCGCCACTCCGCTTAATTTTCAGGTTGGCTATTACACCACCGTGGCCGGACTCGGCCTCTCTCCATCCGACGTCGTCATCAACGGCTCCGTCGACGTCTACAACCAGTGCTTCTCCGGCAGTTGCATCGCTTTAGACAATTTTTGGCGTTCTCTGTCGAACCTGACCATCAACGTGACCAACCCAACCTTCGGCTGCTACACCGGCGAATTCTGGGCGGTATCGCAGGCCGCGCCCATGCGTCGCGTCCTCGTCAACGGACCCGCCACGCTCATGGATTACTGCACCGGTCCGTCGTTCGCCAGCGGCGGTTTCATCGCCGATTCGCAGTTCGAAAATGGCTCAATAGTCAGTGGTTCCCAACAGCAATGGATCACTCGCAACAGCCTGATCGATGGCTGGAGTAACGGCGTTTGGAACCAGGTATTCTCAGGAGTAATCGGAGCGCCGGCCCAGTGCTTCCCGGTTCAATCCTCATGCGGCGGTCCTTACACCACGCTCGCAGCCAGCCCGGTCACGCGCGAGGCACCCTATCTCTACCAGGACTCCAACGGCAACTACAACGTCTTCGTCCCTGCGGTGCAGTTCAATTCCGTTGGTACAACCTGGGCCAACGGCCCAACTCCCGGCTCGTCCATTCCAATCTCGAAGTTCTTTATTGCACAGCCGACGAATTCCGCGGCGCAAATCAATACAGCATTATTCGCCGGCAAGAACCTTATATTTACCCCCGGTGTCTACAACCTGAATCAGACGCTGCTGGTCACGCGTCCCGATACCATCGTTCTCGGCATCGGCTTTCCCACGCTGATCCCCGAGAACGGAATCGTGTCAATGATCGTCCTTCCTTCTAAAGGCGTTTCGCTCTCCGGGATGATCTTCGACGCCGGAACTCCGAACTCTCCTCTGCTTCTTCAGTTCGGAACTCCGTTCGGCCCAAATTCCACTTCTGATCCCTCGGCGCTGCAGGATGTCTTTTTCCGCATCGGCGGCGCGCAGCCAGGGCAGGCGACCGTAAGCCTCTCCGTTGGCAGCAATAACACTATCCTCGATGACATCTGGGCGTGGCGTGCCGACCATGGCAACGGCGTAGGTTGGACGGCTAACACCGCCGACACCGGCTTGATCGTCACCGGCAACAACGTGACCGCGTACGGCCTTTTTGTCGAGCACTACCAGAAATACGAGGTGCTCTGGATCGGCAACAGCGGCACAGACATCTTTTTCCAGAACGAGATGCCCTACGACCCGCCCAGCCAGGCCGCGTGGATGGAGGCCCCTGGCGTCGACGGCTGGGCCGCCTTCAAAGTCACCAACAACGTAACCAGTTTCACCGGATACGGGATGGGCAGCTACAGCTTCTTCAATCAAGGCGTCAATATCTATGCCGCCAACGCGTTTGAAGTGCCGAGCAATCTCGCAGCGGGGAGTATGCACGATCTGCTCACCATCTTCCTGAGCACGTCAGGTTCAGGCGGAATCCTCAACGTGATCAACAACACCGGAGGCTCATCCACCATCGTCAACCCGGATACTCCGGTAACAGTAGTGAGCTATCCGTGACCACTTGATTCTCATCGGAAGTCCACGAATTAGAAGTCCACGAATCGCGGGTGCCCCATGTCTCGCGTCCTTTGCGAGACATGGGATTCCACTGCTCTGTCCGTTGAGGTTTTTGAAACGGTTCCGCACCCGCTCAACATCGATGCTTCGATCGCGCCTCAGCTTCCGCCAACCACCCCCGGCGCAGCTTTTCAAACGGAATCCCAGACAACAAAGGTTTGATATCCAGGATAGGAGTCCCATCCAACATGTCGACGCCCCGAACGTGCAACCCGGCGCCCTCGCGCCGAAGCAACTCCACAATAGTCAGGCCGATCGGATTCGGACGTCGCGGAGAGCGCGTGGCAAAAACTCCATGTACCCGATTATCCGTAGGCGGCATACCCAGCAATTCAAATCCCTGCGAGCGGTCGAATTCCCACAGGACTACGAGATGCGAGAAACCCTCAATATCCGTAAGCCCCGCCTCAAACTCCGGCAGGATTTTCAGCACGCCATCGGCCTCATGCTTAGCGCCGAGCCCTTTAGGGATCTCGCGAGCGTCTTTGTAAGGACTAACAACAAATCCAATTGGCCGCGACGTAAACATGACGAATGTTGCCTCCGTTTTTCCGGTGTCGAGTCAGAGCTCTTTACGCGGCAGTCTGTGCGAAAATTAAACACTGTCATCCTGAGCGAAGCGGGGCAAGCGAAGCGCAGCCCCGCGCAGTCGAAGGATCCCTGCACTCTCAGCACAATCCCATAGCCGAAAGGCGTTCTCTAAGTCGGACCGAAACCCATTTGGCAGACAGCCCGATCCGGAGTCCTTTCGGTTCGGCCGGTTGCCCCATCCTTGCGCGTACGTTGCGCAAGGGTGGGATTCCACGAACCCACCCTTCTAAGGGATTTGAGCGGTCGGAAACCCGCATCCAACTGTAGAATTACGCCCGTACTTCAATCCGCGCTAAAATCCCTGCGCAGTGCAAGAAAACCAACTATATTACGGTGACAACCTCGGCGTCCTCCGCGAGCACATCAAGGACGAGTCCGTCGACCTCATCTACCTCGATCCGCCCTTCAACAGCCGCCAGGACTATAACGTCCTCTTCGCCGAGAAAGACGGCACTCGCTCCAGTTCCCAAATCATGGCCTTCGAAGATACCTGGGAGTGGAACATGGACGCCGAAACCGCCTATCAGGAAATCGTCGAGCGCGGCGGCCGTGTCTCCGACGCCATGCGCGCCTTCCGCACCTTCCTCGGCCACAGCGACATGATGGCCTATCTCGCCATGATGGCCCCGCGCCTAATCGAGCTTCATCGCGTGCTCAAGGAAACGGGATCAATCTATCTGCATTGTGACCCGACAGCTAGCCACTATCTAAAGATGTTGATGGATGCAGTGTTTAGCCCGCAGTATTTTCTTAACGAGGTCATCTGGAAGAGAACCAGTGCGCATAGCAGCGCAAAACGCTACGCCCCATACACGATGTCCTTATCTTTTACAGCAGAACCGACGCATACGTATGGAACGATCTGTTCACCGAGTACGACGACTATTATCTTTCCCAGTTCTATACGCACAAGGACCCCGACGGGAGAGTGTGGCGAAGATCCGATCTAACGGGGGCCGGAGTCCGACACGGGGAAACAGGTCTTCCTTGGCGAGGCATCGAGGTCACGCCCAAAGGCCGACACTGGTTCGTGCCTCCGTCCGAGCTGGACAAACTAGACGCCGCCGGCAAAATACACTGGCCAAAGAAAGCCGGCGGTGTGCCAATGCTGAAGCGTTATTCGGACGAGCAAGAGGGCGTTCCGCTCCAGGACGTTTGGACAGACATACGGCCTATGCACAACTTAGCTGCGGAAAGGCTTGGATATCAAACGCAGAAACCCGAAGCTCTCCTCGAACGAATCATCTGCGCCAGCTCCAACGAAGGCAATGTCGTCCTCGATCCGTTCTGCGGCTGCGGGACCGCAATCTCCGTCGCACAACGCCTCGACCGGCGCTGGATCGGGATAGACATCACGCACCTCGCAATCGGCCTGATAAAGAAGCGCCTTGCCGACGCATTCGGCGATTCCGTTCGCGACACCTACGAAGTAATCGGCGAACCCGTCGACCTGTCGGGCGCACAAGACCTGGCGACCAACGATCCCTATCAATTTCAATGGTGGGCGCTCGGCTTGGTTGGCGCACGGCCCACAGAGCAGAAGAAAGGCGCGGACCGCGGCATCGACGGCCGCCTCTACTTCCACGACGAACCTCGCGGCGGCAAAACCAAGCAGATCATTTTTTCCGTCAAAGCCGGACACGTTCAGTCAGCCTACGTCCGCGACCTGCGCGGCACCATCGACCGCGAAGACGCGCAGATCGGAGTACTGATCAGCATGGAAACGCCCACCAAACCCATGCTGAAAGAAGCCGCCGAAGCCGGATTCTACAAATCGCCCGGCCTGCAAGACAAATATCCACGAATCCAAATCCTCACGATCGAAGATCTGCTCGCAGGCAAACAGGTCGCCCATCCCCGCCTCCTCGACGCCACCTTCAAGAAAGCCCCCAGGTCCCGTCCCGCCGCCGAAAAGAAGATGCCGCTGCCCTTCGACAGTAATAGCGAAGATGGCGCAACCGACGAACCCGAGGAGCCATTCTGATCAAAGACCAACAAGTCTTTGTCGTTCGCATTTTCACAGCCCCCGTGTGACATGTAACCTTGCCCCGGCCAGCCAACCGCGAGATGATGGTCAAGGCGGAAGCAGTGCCTTCGCCAAGCGACCAATTCTTTGACAATTGAAATTCCTCCGAAGCCGACGCTAAGCAACTGATTCCAAAGATTTTGTACGCAAGTTCTTTGTAACCGATATTTTAGCGTGATTCCGGAGAAGTCGACCCCGCCAAGCGATTGATTCGAGAGATATTACGAGATTGTTCTCTAAATTTTTTTTCTGAGTCACGCCAGCCGGCTGTCGACGTATCCAGCCTTCTGCTCCACCGCTTCCACAAGCTTCTTAGTTGCCGGAACCTCAATCCCATGCCGCTGGCCACCGCGCAAGATAGGCCCGGCAATGGCATCCAATTCAGGAGTCCTGTGCTGCGCAACGTCTTTCTGCATCGAGCTGCGCATGTTGCCCGGCATCTTCATCACTCCGGCGATCACAGCCTCGGCATCAACCTTCGCGCCCTCGGCAACAGCCACAGCGCAGGCCTCCCGAAGACAGTCCAGTCCCAGCTTCCTCCACTCGGGGTCGGCGAGGATTTCGCCGGTGGTCTTATCGGCGGCGGTTGTGCTCAGCGCGAACGGCAGCCAGAAAAACTAGCTTGCCCCACATCAGCGTAGGCTCATCGTCGATGAAGCGGCACTCAAAGCCCATTTTCTGCAGTTGATCGACGGTGTTCCCGAGCACACCGCGTCCCGCCGACAACACATTCAACCGCGCAAAAGGAGATCGATGCACGATGTGCCCCTGGCCGACACGCTCAGTTTCAACCGCGATCGTCGCCGGAATCACGCGCCCAGCGCCGTATCTGGAGCGAAGCAAAGCGAGATGATCGATGCCATTCAGCAGCGGAACGATCGCGCGCACCGACTCAGGATTCTTGAGCGCAGTCAGCGCCGAATCCAACTGCGTCGCCTTCACTGTAATCCAGAGCACATCAACCGCTGGCACTTCGGCGGCGACCGCAACATCCACTGTGAAGTTGCCGAACGGACTCTCCAGATGAAGTTGTTTGGGATACTGCGCGAGCGTCTCGCGCCGCACCACCAGCGTGACGGAGTCTCCCAGCATGCGCCAGACAAGCGCCGATCAAGCCGCCAACGCCGCCGGCTCCGAGAATTGCATGTCGCAGACGTTGGGATTTGTTTCAGGCATGAAACTTAGATTCGCAGGAGTTCAATTTTGCTTCACGGTTGCCGGGCAAACACTCCACCATCTCGGCTTCGCTCAGCGTGTGGTCGCTCGCCTTGGCGCGCTGATAGATGCGCTCGACGACCTCGTCAGTCGCCGGAATGCCGCGCCGCTCCAGCCAGAACAGCACATTCGACTTCCCGCTCATCGGGCCGATGTCGATGATCTGCTCCAGTCCGAACACATGCGAGGGCACGCCCGAATAAACCGTGTTCGCCAGCACGACATCGTTCTTGTGATACGCCTTGATGATCGCCGCCGCGTGCACGCCGGTCGCGGTGCGAAACGCATCGTCGCCCACCACCGGATAGTTCGCCGGAATCGGCACGCCCGTCGCCCGCGAAACCGCCTGGCAATAGTGCTTCAGCTTGGTCAGATCCTGCTCATCCCAGGGCGCAATGCCCATCAGCTTCAGGTTCACCAGCATCTGGTCGATCTGCGTATTGCCGACGCGCTCGCCCAGGCCGATGGCGCAGCCGTGAACGCAATTCGCGCCCGCGATCATCGCCGCCATCGAATTGGCAATCGCCAGGCCGCGGTCGCTGTGCCCGTGCCAGTCCACGCGAATCTTCTCGCCCGAGGGCTTCACCACTTCCTCAATCACAAACCGCACCAGCGCCAGCGCGCCCATCGGCGTGGCGTGCCCGGCGGTGTCGCAGATCACGATGGCGCGCGCGCCGCAATTGATCGCCGTCGCAGTACAGCCGCTTCACCGTTTCCGGATCGCAGCGGCTCGTATCTTCGGTGACGTACATGACGTCGAGGCCCAGCGAAACCGCATACTTCACGGCCTTTTCGGTGGTCTGCAGGAGAAAATCGTCGGTCCAGCCTTCGGTGAATCGGCGGATCGGACTGGATCCGATAAACGTCGCAGCCTCGATGGGCAGGCCGGTCTTCTGCACGATCTCGGCGATGGGGCGAATGTCGTTCTCGTGCGTGCGCGCCGCGCAGTTGGCGCGAATCTTCATCTTGTGCGCGACGATTTCGCGCGCCAGCGCGGTCACGTGCTCGACCGCGCGCGGCCCCGCTCCCGGCAGCCCGAGATCGAGCGAGTCGATCCCCAGCGCCTCCATCAGATGAAGAATTTCAATCTTCTCGGCAATCGAAGGATCGCGCACCGAAGGCGACTGCAGGCCGTCGCGCAGGGTCTCATCGTTGAGCAGCACCGGCCCCGGCGGCTTCAGCCCCGGCGGATGATTCTTGTTCCAGTCGTAGATGAGTTCGGAAGTGTTCATGGAGAATAGCGCAGCTGAGCTTCTAGCTCCTGGCTAGTCTACGCGAGAATCCTCGTCAGCTGAGTGAAACGCGATGCGCTTCAGTTCGGTAGCTAGAAGCTAGCAGCTTTACTTTTCCTTCGGCGGCAGCGTCAGCCCGAACACCGAAATCATTCCCTGCCCCGCGACGTTCACCTTCGCTTCCGCGGGATTCGGCAGATACAGCGTCTGGCAATGTTCGCAGCGATAGACTTCGGCATCCGGTCCCCAGGCTTTTTCCACGTCGCCGCAGGCCTGCTCGACCACGTCGGTGGTGTAGAACCAGCGCTTCAAATGTCCGCCGCAGAACTTGCCCTTTTCGTTTTTCTCGTTGCAGGCGCGCTGCCCGGCCTTCTTGATCTTGACTTTGTGGTGGGGAAGCTGCGGAGGAGTTTGCGAGCCGGAAGCGGTCATTTCGCCAGTCGCCAAAGACTTACCCTCGTTCGAGCGGCGCAAACGCCGCCGGATTCGGCCTTACGAGGTCATTGTACTCGAAGCCGAAAGACCAGCCAAAGCCGCGATGTCGTATGCTAGGCCTATTCTGCAATCGACGCTGCAGCGCCAGAAGTGAGTATCCTATGAACCATGCGACGTCCTTCTGCGAAGAAGAACTTCCTGACTGCAGCCGCAGCTTCTTTTCGCGCTCGCCTCTGCTCCTGCTACTACCGAGCGCCAGACCGCCGTAAGAAAGACAGCGGCAAAGCGGCACTCGAAACAGTACAGCAGGAACTGGTGCGCACCGAAACCGGCTTCTTCGAAGCCTGGAAGACGAAAGATCAAAGCTACTTTCGCGAGCACATGACCGAGAACGGAGTTTTCTGGGGCGAATACGGAACGTTCTCCCGCGACCAGCAATTCGCAGAGCAACAAGCCTCCGCGAAAGCCTGCACGGTCGAGGGCTACGGCCTCTCCGACTTTCGGAGCGCTGCCGCTCGCCCCGGCGCCTACCTGCTCACCTACAAAGCAGAGCAGTATGCCACTTGCAAGGGAGAAAAAGCGCCGGTGCACATGAACGGCAGTTCGATCTACATCTTCAAATCCGGCCGCTGGCAGGCCATTTACCGGGCGGAAGTGCCGTTCAAGAATCAGGGCTAGCCTGAAGCCGCCGAACTAGAACTCTTGCTTGGGAGGCTTCTGTTTCGCGCTCACCTGTCCAATCGTGATCTCCGCGGCAAAGTAATTCTCGGCTTTCACCGGGCTCCCGCCATTCGCCGCAGAATCGCGATTTGGCCTACGTGAGTGAGCGCATCTGCGATCGGTCCTTGAAATAGTTTTTCTGGCGATGCGTGCAGGATCTCGTTCGAGGCCAGGTAATCGTCGAATTTCTTCAGCGCGGCGAAAAAACGCTCGACCTCTTTCTCCCAGAGCAGCGGCTTGGAGTCATGCCATGCTTGCTTGCCCTTCGCCATGGAGAGCGCCCAATCCAGCAGGTCGCCAATGTGCGCCAGAATTTGTTCCGGCGCGCGTACGCCCTGAGCAGTTTGGAAAGCGGCCAAGTCCTCGGGAGCATTGCGGATCGCTTTTCCCCCGCGATAGGCCAGCGTAGCCAGCGTGTGGCGTAGCAATTCGCGCTTTGGATCCGGGCCGGAATGATCGCTCATAAGCCCCTTTTCAGTTCTCAGTTATTCGCTACTCACAGACGTTCTCGCCTCAGGACACCCGCCGCGCGCAACGCTCCACGCAGGCGTTCCTGCAAACCTCTCCCAAATTGCATTTGAAGGAAGCCTTCCATCTGCCGCCGAAAACTTTCGCCGTAGCCGTACCACCAGACTTTCTTCATTCCGGGTGTGAGGTCGCTATCCACATACTTCAGCCGGACCATTTCTTCCAGCCCGAAGCGTCCGTGAGTGCGGCCAACGCCGCTCGACTTCATGCCGCCATGCGGCGCCTCGCTGATCCCGAAGCACGAAACCACATCGTTCACCATGACTGTGCCTGCCTGAATGCGCCGCGCCAGCCGCTCGCCGCGCTTGCGGTCGCGCGTCCACACGCTCGCCGCCAGGCCGAATTCCGAATCGTTGGCCAGCCGCACCGCCTCGTCGTCGCTGTCGAACGCCATCACCGGCAGCACCGGACCGAATGTTTCTTCGCGCATGATACGCATCTCGTGAGTCACATCGGCCAGCACCGTTGGCTGATAGAAATTCTTCCCCAGTTCCGGCACCCGGGAACCCCCAGCCAGAACCCGCGCCCCGCGAGCCTTCGCATCCTCCACTTGCGCTTCGACAATGCGCAACTGCCGCTCGTGGATCATCGGCCCCATATCGGTCTCGCGATCCACTCCCGTCGCCCACTCGCAACTTCTTCGTCTTCTCGACGCACGCCGGAAAGAAATTTTTCGTACAAGCTGCGATGCACGTAGCAGCGCTCCACCGACAAACAGGCCTGCCCCGCATTGACGAACGCTCCCCAGACTGCCGCGCTCGAAGCCACATCCACATCGGCATCGTCGAGCACCAGCATGGGGTCTTTGCCGCCCAACTCCAGCACCACCGGCAGCAACCGCTCCGCCGCCGTCGCGGCGATGCGCTTGCCCGTAGCAACGCTGCCGGTGAAAACCAGCTTGTCGATTTTCGAGTGGATCAACGCCGCCCCGGTCGCGCCATCGCCATCGCCACTTGAAAACATCTCGGGCACGCCCGCCGCATGCAGCAACGTCTGCAACTCCAGCGCCACGAGAGAGGTAAACTCTGAAGGCTTCAGCACCACTGCATTCCCCGCCACCAGCGCCGCCAGCGTCTCGGTCGCCGGAATCGAAAACGGATAATTCCACGGCGAAATGATCCCGATCACGCCATGCGGCTCGCGCACCAGCCGTCCGCTCTTGAGCTTGGTGGCGAGATTTCCGTGCGGCACTGGCTCATCGCGCAGAAGCCGCTAAGCGTTCTCGATGAGGAAGCGCGCCGCATCCAGCACCACCAGCACTTCGGTGGTTAAAGCCTCCGACTACCGGCTTGCCCGCTTCGCGTGTGATGGCCGCCGCGATCTCAGATTCTTTTCCAGCAACCTGTCGCTGAAACTTGCGTACCACCCCAATCGTTCGACGAACGCCAGCTTCAGCCCACGCAGCCTGCGCCACGTGCGCCCGCGCCACCGCCGCCTCAACTTCGCCTCGGTCGCGCATTCGACTCGCGCAGAACTTGCCAGTCGCCGGATTCACCGACGAAATCTTGCGCGCCGCGATTTGAATCTCTGTGACCATGACGAATCCGTAAAACGTAACCTGGTGTGTCTCGCCCGCAGAAATTCCCCGTGGAGAACTCTAGTACTCCACCCCCACCAAATACAATCCGCTGGCCGGCGCCGTCGCCCCCGCCGCCGACCGGTTCCGCGCCTCCAGTATCCGCGTCACATCCTCAACCTGCAATGTTCCCTTGCCCACGAGAATAAACGTGCCCACCAGATTTCTCACCATGTGGTGCAGAAAACCCGAGCCCCGAACCGTATAGACGAATTCGCTTCCCAGCCGTTCCCAGTCGAAGAAAAAATCCGCCGGATATTCGACCCAGGCGCGTTTTCGCCTCCCCGGGCATCCCGTTCCTTTTCAAAGTCCGGCGCAATTCCTGCGCTGCGTTCCGGATCGACTGCCGCAAACGAAGTGAAATCATGCTCGCCCTCAACCAGAGCCCGCCGCCCGCGCCATCGCCGCTTCATCCAGCGGATACGGATAATGCCACACATATCTCGCCAGAAACGGCGGACAAATCGCCTCCCGATAAATCCGATAGCGATAAGTTTTCGCCGCGCCGAATGGCGCGCGTGAAAGTCCGCCGGCACCTCCTCCACCTCCAGCACCCGCACCGACGCCGGCAAGATATCGTTCAGCGCCTTCAAGAAATTTGCGGCGGGACCGATGACTCCGTGACAAATGTCACCACCTGTGCCAGCGCATGCACTCCCGCGTCGGTGCGCCCCGAGCCTTGCGGCAATACCTTTTCGCCAGTGATTCGTCCAATGGCTGAGGCCAGCGTGCCCTGCACCGTCGCGGCGTCGGGCTGCACCTGCCAGCCGGAGAATTCCGATCCGTCATAGGAGAGAATCAGTTTGAGATTGCGCATGCCATCTTTCGACTCAGTTTCGAGTCCCGCAGCGCTTGTGGCTCATCCAAATCATTTCAACGGATGGCAACTGCACTCGGCCCTTGGGCAGCACTCTATCAGTTTCCCCGGCGCCCAGGGGTGCGGAATGGCGCAAGCAGGTCAGATATACTGTTGGGTTTCAACAAAGTTCTTGGGAGACGAACGGATTGCAATTACCAGATCGCAGACTAGGTGATCGCTTTCTTCGGCCGCTTTTTTCGGCAGCTTTTTCGGAACTCTTTTTCTGAACCCCGAAGCTGCTGGTTGCGTATCAACGTGTGAGTAATGCTTTCATTCGGGCGAATCCAGAGTCTGACTGCATAGCCGCGTCCTTTTGCCGCAAGGTCTTAAGCAAACATGGTCTTAACGAACGGAGATGAGTAGATGCCATTCGCACGTTTAGCTTCGACCATCCGGCTCATATGGCCGCGGACCTCGCCGCCATTTTGTTCGCGAACGTTGACCCTCGGAATGCTGTCACACCGTGCTGGGGCCAGGAGCCGCCCGCCGCTCCCACCCCGCAGAACACGCCGGAAGCGCAGCCCGTTGCCGGTCCTGAATTACTGCCAAGCCGGTGTCGCATTTTCCGAATCCGATCGGGCCCTACACGCCGCGGCATCTGGCGCCGCCTAATCTGGCCAACACTGCGCGCATCGACCAGCTCATGCACGACGGCAAGCTCTATCTTTCGCTGAATGACGCCATTGCGCTGGCGCTCGAAAACAATCTCGATATCGCCATCGCGCGCTACAACCTGAACATCGCCGACACCGACGTGCTGCGCGCCAAGGCCGGCGCCGCCATCCTCGGCGTCAACGCCGGCGTCGTGCAGAATACTCCCGGCGGCGGCGTGGGCGGCATCGGCGCCAGGTCGGCTTCGGCACCGGCGGCACCAGCTCTGGGAGCAGGCGGCGCGGCGCAGGCGCAGGCGGCATTGGTCAGTTCCACGCTGGGCCTCGGGCCGCACATCACCAGTTTCGACCCGATCATCACGGGCACGCTGCAGGAAGATCATTCGGATAGCCTGCCCGTCAGTTCCTTCAACGGCGTTCCGGTTCTAGCGCAGAACACGGACACCGGTGAACTTCAGCTACCAGCAGGGTTTTCAGCTGGGGCACGAACATGTCAGTCGGCTTCAACAACAGCCGCGTCACTTCCAACGTTCCCGTTCACCACCGTGAGCCCGCAGCTCAACTCCAACTTCAATTCAACTCACGCAGCACCTGCTGCAGGGCTTTGGCTTTCGCGGCAAACACTCGCTTCATCCGCATCGCCAAGAACAACCGCGAACTTTCCGACGTCGCCTTCCGCCTGCAAATCATCACACCGTCGACCAGATCGAAAACATGTACTGGGATCTGGTCTATGCCTATGAGAATGTGCGAGTGCAGAAAGAATCGCTGGCTTTCGCGCAGAAGACCCTTTCCGACACCAAGAAACAAGTCGAGATCGGCAGCCTGGCGCCCATCGAAGTGGTGCGCGCACAAAGCACCGTGGCCGCAGGATCAGCAAGCTCTGACCGTGGCCAAGACCAATCTTCAGTTGGAACAGTTGCTGATGAAGAACGCTCTCAGCCGCACTCTGCATGATCCCAGGCTGGCGAGAGCCGAAGTGATTCCGACTTCCACTATGGATTTCCGGAGAATGAGGAAGTCATCCCACCGAGGATCTGATCAACGAGGCTCTGCGCCATCGCGCCGAACTGGTCGAGTCCCGCATCGATCTGAACAGCCGCGAATTCAGCAACAAGGCGGTGCGCAGCGCTCTGCTGCCGACGCTGGATCTGTTTGCCTACTACGGCGGATCGGGACTGGGTGGATCGCAGAATCCCGGCGAACCTATGTGCGATCAGACCCAGGAACAGCTAGGCTGGCGACTTCTGCGCCGCACCGGCGCTCAGCCAGCTTCCGCCTCGTCCGTTGGCCAGCTATCGGCAGCACCTTGAACCAACTCGTCAACTCCACCGCTCCCGACAAAGGCGTGGGCCTGCAGCTCAACATTCCGCTGCGCAACCGCGCCGCGCAAGCTGTGCAGATCCGTTCGGAACTGGAATACCGGCAGGCCCAGATGCGCCTGCAGCAGATCGAAAACCAGGTCAGCATCGAAGTCCGCAACGCGCAGTTCGCGGTGGAGCAGAACCAGCGCCAGCGTGGCTCGGCCAAGGCCGCGGTGGACTATGCGCGGCAGTCGCTCGACGCCGAGCAGAAGAAATATCAGTTCGGCACCTCGACCACCACGCTGGTCCTGCAAACCGAAGCGCGTTGGCGACGGCGGAATCCACTCTGATGTCGGCGATGGCCGCCTACGAAAAGTCGCGCATCGAACTGGACCGCGCCACCGGCACTCTGCTCGATCACAACGGCATCAGCATCGACGATGCCGCCGCGGGCCAGTCACGCACATGCCCAACGTTCCTTACGTTGCGCCGCGCAAGGACTGCCGTCGGTGACGCAACCGCCGCCGCAGGTAGCAGCCCCGCAGCAGCCGCCGTCAGAATGTCGCGGCAGCCATTCCGCTGCGCGCGGTTCTCCCAGCGCGCGCCGGACTTGTTCTTCGCAGCCAAGCCCTCTCTGTTACATATCTGCATCACAATTCTTTACAATTCGCGCATCCCGACTTCTGGCCCGCGTAAGATAGTAAGTGACTGTCCCGCCTACTCTGCATCCAACTTCGATTGCGTCTCGCTTTAAGCCAGTCTTTGACGCTTCATGCAAGGAGAAGAATTATGCGTTTGTGTTTATCCTGGCCGGCAGTGAACTTCCGCGTCGCGCTGCCGCCGATCGTCGTTGGCCGTTCTGGCTGGCGCGTGCCTGCCGGCTGTGGCATCAGGCGCACCTCACAGATCCGCCTGCAGCTCCGCAGCGCCGCAGCCGTGCGCCCAGCCGCACGCCTCAGTCCATCTGAAGGACTATTCCAAGCCGCGCTCGGCCTTCCCCACTTTCTGCACCCCTACAAGCCGCAGGAACTGGCGCAGCCGAATCTGGCAACTCGCCGCGCATCGATTCCCTGATGCGCGACGGCAAGATCTATCTCTCGATCGATGACGCGGTCGCGCTCGCGCTCGAGAACAATCTCGATATCGACATCGCCCGCTACAACCTGAACATCGCCGACGCCGATTTGCTGCGCGCCAAGTCGGGCGCCAACATTCTCGGCGTCAACACCGGCATCGTGCAGAACACGCCCGGCGGCGGCGTCGGCGGCCTGGGCGGAACGGTCGGCTCCGGCACCGGCGGCACCACCGTCGCCGCCGGCGGCGTCGGCACCGGCACCAACGGCCTGGTCAGTTCGACGCTCGGCATCGGCTCGCCCATCACCAGCTTCGATCCGCTGATCACCGGCACGCTGCAGCTCGACAAGAACAATACCGAATCCACCAGCGTGTTCAGCCCCGTGCCCGTTCTCGCGCAAAATACCTACACCGCCGACTTTGCCTATACGCAGGGATTTCAGTGGGGCACCGCTCTTTCCGTGGGCTTCAACAACACTCACGTCACCACCAACAACCCCACCAGCTTGCTGACTCCCGAACTAGGTTCGAACTTTCAGTTCAGTTTCACGCAAAATCTGCTGCAAGGTTTCGGCATCGCTGCCCAACACGCGCTTCATCCGCATCGCGAAAAACAATCGCGAAATCTCCGACGTCGCTTTCCGCCTGCAGATCATCACCACCGTCGATCAGATCGAGAACATGTATTGGGATCTGGTCTATGCCTACGAGAATGTGCGGGTGCAGCAGGAGGCTCTGACCTACGCGCAGAAAGCGCTCGACGACACCAAGCGGCAGGCGCAGGTCGGCACCGTGCCGCCCATCCAGGTGGTGAGCGCGCAAAGCACCGTCTCCACCGACCAGCAGAATCTGATCGTGGCGCAGAACAATCTGCAGCTGCAGCAATTGCTGATGAAGAATGCGCTCAGCCGCAGCATCGAAGATCCCGTGCTCGCAGAAGCCGACGTGATTCCCACCTCCACCATGCAACTGCCCGAGCAGGAGCCGGTCATTCCCATTCAGGATCTGATCAACGAGGCGCTCAACCATCGCGCCGAACTGGTCGAGTCGCGCATCGACCTGAACTCTCGCGATCTCAACAACAAAGCCGTGCGCAACGCGCATGCTGCCCACGCTGGATGCCTTCGCCTACTACGGCGGGCTCGGGTGTGGGCGGAGATGTGAACCCTGCCATCCCCACTTGCTCCGGCGACCTCCAGTGCTTTCTGTTTTAATCCAGCAAAGGCTCCGCCGCCGTTTCAGACCAGCAACTCCGGTCAGCTATGGCGGAACCTTGAACCAGCTCGTAAACTCGACCGCGCCCGATAAGGGCGTCGGCCTGACCCTGAATATCCCTCTCCGCAATCGCGAGGCACAAGCGAACCAGGTGCGCGCCGAGCTGGAATACCGGCAGGCGCAGGTGCGTCTGCATCAGCTGGAAAATCAGGTGCGCATCGAAGTGCGCAACGCGCAATTTGACGTGAAACAGAATCGCGCCGCCGTGCAGGCCGCGCAATCCGCGGTCGACTTTGCCCGCCAGACGCTCGACGCCGATCAGCAGAAGTTGAAAGTCGGTCTCACCACGACCACTGCAATTCTGCAGGATGCATCGATCTTGACCACCGCCGAGTCGAATCTGGTCTCGGCAAAAGCAGCGTACGAGAAATCGCGCATCGAACTCGATCGCGCCACCGGATTGCTGCTCGACCACACCCATATTGACGTAGCCGATGCCACTCGCGGCCAAGTCACACATGCGCCCACTGTGCCGTTTGTCGTTCCGCGGCAGGATGCGACTCCTGTGCCCGTTGCTCCGCCTCCGAATCCTCTCGGCCACCCTTAAAAATGTGCATGCGAGCCAGCGGTACATGTCGGGACAGCCGCCTCGGCTGTCCCGCGTGAACGCAGCCGAGCCGATGAACACGACCTGCGCCCAATGAGCACTTGCATCTTTTCTGGCCTCGCGTTGTATCCTTCCTCCCGTGACCCTGTCAGTCGTTATCATCACGTACAACGAAGAAGCCAACCTTGCGCGCACGCTCGAAAGCGTCAAGCCGCTGGTCGACGACGGCAAAGGAGAGATCATCGTTGTCGACTCGGGCTCGGCCGACCGGACGGTGGAGATCGCGAAGTCATTCGGCGCGAAAGTCTTTGTTGAAGAATGGAAGGGCTTCGCGGCGCAGAAGAATTCGGCCATCGACAGGGCAATGGGCGAGTACATTCTTTCTCTCGATGCCGACGAGGAAGTTAGCCCTGAACTTGCCAGCGAGATTGAGCAAACGGTGCGACGACGGCCGGCTATCCATAAAGTCGCGCAACGGACGGAGAGTGGCGATCTCGCGCCACTTTACGTCAACGGATTTTGGATCCCACGCCGAAACCATTTCCTGGGGAGGTGGATCAAGCATGGAGGTTTTTGGCCCGACCCAAAGCTGAGGCTATTCCGCCGCGGCAAAGGAAGATTCAAAGAAGCGGCAGTGCACGAAACGCTCGAACTCGAACCGTCCCGGGGGGCAGGATTTACGGCGACGCCCCGGCGTTTACACGGTGCCCTCATCCATCACGCCTACCCAACTCTCTCCGGATATATCGAGCACATGAACCGTTACTCATCTCTGGGTGCGGAAATGGTTGTAGCGAAATCCAACGGTAAAGTTCGCTTCAGCGTAGCGAACATCGTCCTACGTCCTCTGGCAACTTTTATCTACAACTACATCTTCCGCCTCGGCTTTCTGGACGGGCGCGAAGGCCTGCTGCTGCACCTCTACCACGCAGTTTACGTTTCATGGAAGTACGCCAAGGCCTGGGAACTTTCGCACAAGTTATCGCGCGCGCGCAAAACCTAATATCAGAACCTAGCTAGCCAGACAAAGACCGCGCTGCCCGACTGGTCGTTTCACCTACAATCGCCGCGCCTTGCTCCTCAGCGGCCGCTTCCCTATCATCGAAGCAGAGCACTGGGGTCCGCATGGAAAAGAAGCCTTTGAAGCCGCAGGTTGCTGAGAGTCCCATCGCCGATGTTTTTGCGAACCGTCATCCTTCCGAGGCCGAAAAAAGCTGGGCCGAGAAAACGCTGGCGCCCACCCTCGAAAAGTCGCCCGAGCAGCCGATTGGCGCGCCCACGGGCGTGAACCGCGACGAACAGGGTCACGCGCGCTTCACTACGATTTCCGGCGTTCCGGTTCGCCGTCTCTACACTCAGGCCGATCTGCCCCAAGACTGGAGCGAGGAGAAATATCTTGGCTATCCCGGCCAGCCCCCGTACACGCGCGGCATTCACGCCACGGGATATCGCGGCAAGCTCTACACCATGCGGCAATTCTCCGGCTTCGCTTCGCCGGAAGAAACCAACCAGCGCTACAAGTATCTGCTCGAGCACGGCGGCGGCGGACTCTCTGTCGCCTTCGATTTGCCCACGCTGATGGGCTACGATTCGGACCATCGCCGCCAGCGAGGGCGAAGTGGGGAAGTGCGGCGTGGCCATCGATTCCCTCGAAGACATGGAAATTCTCTTCGGCGGCATCGATCTCGAAAAAACCACGGTCTCGATGACCATCAATTCGCCGGCCTCGGTTCTGTGGGCCATGTATCTGGTGGTCGCCGAAAAGCAGGGCGCGGACTGGAAAAAGATTTCGGGCACGATTCAGAACGACATTCTCAAGGAATACATCGCGCAGAAGGAATACATCTATCCGCCCGCACCCTCGATGCGGCTTGGTGATCGACACCTTCGAGTTCGGCTCGAAATTTACGCCCCGCTTCAACACCATTTCCATCAGCGGATATCACATTCGCGAGGCCGGCTCGACGGCGCTGCAAGAACTGGCGTTCACCTTGTATGACGGCGTGGAATACGTGGAGTGGGCGCGGCGGCGCGGGCTTGATGTCGACGATTTCGGCCCGCGGCTGAGCTTCTTCTTCAACGCGCACAACGATTTCTTCGAGGAGATCGCGAAGTATCGCGCCGCCCGCAAGCTCTGGGGACAAGTCATGCGCGACCGCTTCGGCGCGAAAAACCAGCGCACTTGGCTGATGCGTTTTCATACCCAGACCGCAGGTGTGTCCCTGCCCGCGCAGCAGCCTATGAACAATATCGCGCGCGTCGCGCTACAAGCGCTAGCGGCAGTGCTTGGCGGAACCCAGTCGCTGCACTGCGACTCTTACGACGAGGCGTTGGCCCTGCCCACGGAAGAAGCCGCGCGCATCGCACTGCGCACACAGCAGATTATCGCGTATGAATCCGGCGTGACTCAAACCGTGGACCCTCTGGGCGGATCATACTTTCTCGAAGCCCTAACCCTGGAAATGGAACGTGGTGCGCTCGATTACTTTGCCAAGCTGGACGCGATGGGCGGCATGGTCAAGGCAATCGAGCGCGGCTATCCGCAGAAGGAAATCGCCGAGGCGTCGTATCAATACCAGCGCGCCGCCGAAGCCAAAGAAAAAGTCGTGGTGGGGGTTAACGAATTCGTGATCGAAGAAGAGCCGCCGCACATCCTCTACATCGACGAAAGCGTCGCGCGGCAGCAATCCGCCAAGCTGAAAGCCCTGCGCGCGCGCCGCTCCAGTGACGCGGTGCGACGCTGCCTCGATGCGCTGAAAAAAGCCGCGGCGCAAGATCCCAAGATGGGCGCCAATGGAAATATCTCGCCCGCCAACACCATGCCTTTCATTATCGACGCGGTTCGCGCCTACGCTACTGTGGGCGAGATCTGCGAAGCCCTGCGCGAGGTTTATGGGACATACACAGAAGTGAGCATCACGTAGAAATTCAAGCGATGAAAAAAGCGGTTCGTCATCTCAAGAAATCCGACCCTGTGATGCGCGCAATTATCGAGCGCGTAGGCGCGTTTCGCATGCGATCGAGTCCACCGGAATTTCACAGTCTCGCGGAAGCTATCGTCTATCAGCAATTGAACGGCAAGGCTGCAGTCACTATTTTCAAGCGTTTTGCGGCTCTAGCGGGCGAACCGCTCACCCCCGCAGGCATCCTCAAACTTAGCGATGCGCGGATGCGCGGGGCCGGACTTTCCCGGCAGAAGTCAGCATACTTAAAAGATCTGGCGGCGAAAACAGCAGCTGGAGCCCTTGATTTCTCGCGCCTCCCGGAGCTGCCCGATGACGAAGTTATCGCCCACCTCACGCAGGTAAAAGGTGTCGGCGTGTGGACCGCGCAAATGTTTCTCATGTTCAGTCTGGGACGAGGAAACGTACTGCCGACAGGCGATTTCGGCGTGCGCATGGCCATGTACAAGCACTATCTCGACGTGCAGCGAGTCAAGGCCGCAAAGAAGTCTTCGGCTGCAAAGAAAGGCCACAAACGCAAGATCAATCTGCCCACCCCCGAGCAAATGGAAAAGATTGCGAAGTCATGGGAACCCTACCGCAGCGTCGCATGCTGGTACCTGTGGCGGAGTTTGGATATCAAGACTCTATAGACTCTCTGAGAATCGCAGCTTTCTGGGCTCCGCTGTGCTCCGCCCCGGCCTCTGTGGTTAAATGTAGGCGATGGCTGACCTCAAGATTCGCGTGCTGGTGGCAAAGCCCGGACTCGATGGCCACGACCGCGGCGCCAAAGTCATCGCCCGCGCCCTGCGCGATGCCGGCATGGAAGTGATTTATACTGGCCTGCGCCAGACTCCAGAGATGATCGTCAGTGCGGCCCTGCAGGAAGATGTCCAGGTTATCGGACTGTCGATTCTGTCCGGTGCGCACAACGCCATCGTGCCGCGCGTCATGGACCTGCTCAAGCAAAACAAAATGGATGACGTTTTGGTGTTAGTGGGCGGCATCATTCCCGACCAGGACGTCGATGCTCTCGAGAAACTCGGTGTGGCCGCCATCTTCCAGCCCGGCACGGCTATGGATGACATCGTTAAGTTCATCCGCGCCAATGTGAAGGGCGCCAGCGTTGCAGGATAATCGGGATCATTGAGTGATCGGGTGATCGGCTGATTTTGTGATTTAAGAAGCTCTCCGTTTTTCATTTAAGCCAACTCAAGAAATTGCACGAATTACCTCTGATCCGGCGGTCCGTTGCTTACCCGCGCGCTCGTGGTATACCGTAAACAGTCCGCTTCCTTTATCCATGGCTGATCGCAACGAAGCTCCCGCAGTGCCCTCGTCTCAGGCGTCCAACATCCTGGCGACAAGAGTGGACCCCACCTCTCCGCGCTTTGAAGCCAACATGCGTTTTCTGGCGGATCTCATGTCGCAGGTGCGCAACGAAGGCGAGAAAATTTGCGAAGGCGGCGGCTCTAAAGCGATCGAGAGCCAGCATTCTAAGGGACGCCTCACCGCCCGCGAGCGCATCGATTTGCTAGCCGACACCGGAACTTTCTTCGAGCTCGGAATCTACGCAGCCCACGGCATGTATGAAGAATGGGGCGGCGCGCCGGCTGCAGGCGTAATCACTGGGATCGCGCGCGTGCAGACCCGACTGGTGATGATCATCGCCAATGACGCCACGGTGAAGGCGGGCGCGTTTTTCCCGATGACTTCAAAGAAAGTTATTCGCGCCCAAAATATCGCCATCGAGAATCGTATTCCCACTATTTATCTGGTCGACTCGGCGGGGGTATTTTTGCCACTGCAGGAAGACGTCTTTCCCGACACCGACGATTTCGGCCGCGTCTTTCGCAACAACGCCGTGATGTCGGCGCTGGGCATTCCGCAGATCGCGGCCATCATGGGCATGTGCGTGGCCGGCGGCGGATATCTGCCGGTGATGTGCGACCACGTGTTGATGACTGACGGCAGCGGATTATTCCTGGCCGGTCCCGCGCTGGTACAGGCGGCGATTGGACAAAAAGTTTCCGCCGAAGATCTAGGCGGAGCGGCCATGCACGCAGGCATTAGCGGCACGGTAGATTTCCGCGAGCCCGATGATCCCGCCTGCCTGGCGCGCATTCGCTCCATCGTCGAAAAGTGGGGATATCGCCGTCAGTCTCCTTGGGACCGTAAGAAACCAGTCGAGCCGGCGCTTGCAGCGGAGGAAATTTATGGCATCTACGATCCCTCCTCTGCGCGCCCCTACGACATGAAGGAAATTCTGGCGCGCATTCTCGACGCCAGCCGCTTCGACGAATACAAACCGGAATACGGCAAGACTCTGATCTGCGGCTATGGCCGCATCGGCGGCTTCGCCGTGGGAATTGTCGCCAACCAAAAACTGCACGCCCAGCAAATCGACCACGAAGGCCACAAGCGAATCGAATTCGGCGGCGTGATCTATACGGAATCGGCGGAGAAGGCGGCGCGCTTTATTATGGACTGTAACCAGAATCTAATCCCTCTGGTTTTTTTGCACGATGTGAATGGCTTCATGGTGGGCCGCGACGCCGAGTGGAGCGGCATCATTAAAGCGGGCGCGAAGATGGTAAATGCCGTTTCGAATTCGGTAGTGCCCAAAATTACGGTGATTGTCGGCGGCTCCTTCGGCGCGGGACACTATGCCATGTGCGGCAAGGCCTTCGATCCACGCTTCGTCTTTGCCTGGCCCACGGCGCGCTACGCCGTCATGGGCGGCGATGCTGCAGCCGGCACCTTGGTCGAGGTCAAGATGAAGCAACTGGAGCGCGGCGGCAAGAAGCTGAGCGAAGAAGAAAAAAAAGAACTGTACGAATCGACAAAGCGCACCTACGACGAGCAGACCGATCCGCGCTACGGTGCGGCCCGGCTGTGGATCGACAAGATCATCGATCCCATCGAGACGCGCGATGCCATTGCCACGGCTCTGGAAGCCGCAGCACTGAACCCCGATGTGCCGGAGTTTAAGGTTGGAGTGCTGCAAACATGATTCACCACGGAGACACAGAGGCACGGAGTAAACTTCTACACGAACAACTCACGGAACAGGTTATCGGTGCGGCGATCGAAGTGCATCGCGAACTAGGGCCGGGCCTTATGGAGTCGGCCTATGAAGAGTGCCTCTGCCACCAACTGCATCTTCGGGGACTAAAGTTTCAGCGGCAGGTGCCGTTGCCGGTTCGGTACAAAGGTGTCAGTCTCGATTGCGGATATCGCATCGACCTTGTCGTTGAGGATTCACTTATCCTTGAACTCAAATGCATCGAGCATCTTCTCCCGGTCCATGAAGCTCAACTGCTGACGTACTTGAAACTAACGGGCAAGCGTGGTCGGACCCATACTGAATTTCAATGTCTCGGTTCTAACCAGAGGTGGAATGGTTCGAAAGGTTCTTTGATTCTTTAATCTCTGTGCCTCCGTGTCTCCGTGGTGAATGATTGTCCAATGGCGTAAAACTTATCGAGTGTCCGCGCGATGCCTGGCAGGGGCTGAAGGGGATCATTCCGCCCGACATCAAGCGCGCCTACCTGCAGGCCCTGATCAGCGCGGGTTTCAAGCACATCGATGCAGTCTCGTTTGTATCGCCAAAAGCTGTGCCCGCAGATGGCCGATTCCGAAGAAGTTTTGAAAGAACTCGATCCGCCCGACGATGTGGAAATCATCGGCATCGTGGTCAATGAAAAAGGCGCGCAGCGAGCCATCGAGACCCAGGCCGTGCATACCTTGGGATTTCCGTATTCGATCTCGGAGACTTTCCTGCGCAAGAATCAAAATCAGTTCGCCGAAGAGGCGCTTGACGAACTGGAGAAAATACAAAACAAAGCCGACGCCGCAGCGCTCGACGTGGTGGTTTACATCTCGATGGCGTTCGGCAATCCCTACGGCGATCTGTGGAATGTGGATGAAGTGATTGCGGCCATCGAACTCATGGAGGTCGACAACCTCCGCATGATTTCCCTGGCCGACACCGTGGGTATGGCCACGCCGCAACAGATCAGGGAACTCGTCAGCGCAGTAATGGCGAAGTACGATTATCTCGAAATCGGAGTTCATCTGCACAGCCGACCCGAAGACGCAGCCGCAAAAATTCTCGCCGCCTACGACGCCGGCTGCCGCCGCTTTGATTCGGCGTTAGGGGGACTGGGCGGATGTCCGTTTGCGCAGGATGCGCTGGTCGGCAACATACCAACCGGGACGGTAATTACGACCCTTACCCAGCGCGGCGCGCACTTACCGCCGCTAAAGCCGCTCGATACCTTGCTGCGCGCCACAGCTGAGATGGGCGCCAGGTATACGGCTTCCCAAGCCGCTGACTAAAATTGCGATATGAATTACGACACGATCCAACTCGTATTTGACTCCGGCGTAGCCACCATTACGCTAAATCGTCCTGAGAAGCGCAACGCCATCAGCTTCGCGCTCATTGACGATCTCCTGCGCGCACTTAAAGAAGTGGAGGCGTCCGACGCGCTTGTGCTGATCCTGACCGGCGCTGGCAAAGCTTTTTCCTCGGGCATGGACCTGGAGAATTTGAAATCGCTGCTGGGCCGGACGCCCGAACAGAATCTGCAGGATTCAGAGACGATGGTACGTCTGTTCCGAACGCTCTACGAATTTCCAAAAGTCACCATTGCCGCGGTGAATGGACCGGCCATCGCGGGCGGCACGGGACTGGCTCTGTTGTGCGACTTTACCTTGGCGGTGCCGGAGGCCAAGTTCGGCTACACCGAAGTGCGCATCGGTTTTGTGCCGGCAATCGTTTCCACGTTTCTTTTGCGCCAGGTGGGAGAAAAACACGCTCGCGATCTACTGCTCACCGGCAGGATTATCGGCGCCGAAGAAGCCGAGCGCATGGGCTTGATCAACGAAATTGTCGCTCCGGAAAAACTGATGCCGAGGGCTCGCGAATTGGCCGCGCTGCTGATGGAGAACAGTCCCTCTTCTTTGCGCGCGACCAAACAACTTCTCACTGATCACGCCCGCGCCGAGTTGGATGCACAGATCGAAGACGCGATCCGGGAAAATGCCGCAGTGCGCACCACGGCAGATTTCCGCGAAGGCATCACTTCATTCCTGGAGAAGCGCAAACCGGTGTGGACGGGCAAATGAGCCGCGCCGAAAGGATTCGCCGGGCTCCGAAAACCGGCTGGCGCAATCTCCTCGCGCGGCATCTGGTCGGCATTACCAAGCGGCCTGCGCCCACCGAATTCCGTGACCATCCGACACGAACCGCGCTGTATCTGCCTTTTGCCGGAGAATGGTACGTTTACTGGGGCGGACGATCAGTGGCCCAGAACTATCACGTGGTGGCTCGCGATCAGCGCTTCGCCTACGACTTTCTTATTCTCGCGCGCGGAAACACGGGGCGGTCGTATCGCGACTCCGGAGCAGACAATACCGATTATTATTGTTTCGGCCAGCCCGTTTACGCTCCGGCCGATGGTACTGTCGTAGAGACAGAAAGCGAGTTGCCCGACAACCGGCCCGGGGAAATGGATGCCAAAGCAGTTCTAGGAAACTGCGTGATCCTCGATCACGGCTGTGACGAATTCTCTTTCTTCGCGCATTTCCGGCAGGGGACAGTTGTCGTTCGGGGCGGTGACAACGTTCTTTGCGGGCAGTTGCTGGGGCAGTGCGGCAACAGCGGCCATTCCTCGGAACCGCATCTTCACTATCATCTGCAAAATACTTCCGTGCCTTTCCGCGGAGATGGTTTGCCGGCATTCTTCGTAGAGTATTTTGCCAACGGAAAACCGGTAGCGCGAGGCGAGCCGGTTGCTCGACAAAAAGTAAGGAGCCAGCGTGAATTCAGCGGTCAATGAGACCCGACTGCGCGTACGTTACGCCGAGACCGATCAAATGGGCGTGGTCTACCACTCGAATCACTTCATATGGTTTGAGGTGGGACGGGTCGAACTGCTGCGACAGTTAGGTTTTTCCTATCGCGATATGGAAAGCGAGGATAATCGTTTCATCGCCGTCGCCGAAGCCACATGCCGCTATCGCGCTCCTGTGCGTTATGACGAAGAAGTTGTGGTGCGCACCGAACTGAAGAACGTGCGCGACTCGGTGGTGCACTTCAGCTACGAATTGCGGCGAGTCGAAGATGGCGCGCTGCTTGCCGAAGGTGAAACCACGCACATCGTTACTGATGCCGAATTAAAAGTTGCCGCGCTGCCCGAAAAATATTTGAAAGTGTTTCGTGCGAGCTGTAGCGAAAACAGAGACAGGAATTCTTCTTGAACGCACTTCACATCAACGGAAACGATCTTACCCTCGAAGCAGTGCGCGATGTGGCCGGAGAGCGGCGTCCAGTGCTTATGTCCGCCGAGGCGCGCGAGGCCGTGGGTAGGGCACGCGCGGTCGTCGACGACATTGTAGCCGGCAACAAACTGGCCTATGCCATCACGACCGGCGTGGGCAAACTGAGCGATGTGCGCATTGCCGGCGACCAGATTCGCGAACTGCAAGTGAATTTGGTGCGCTCGCATGCGGTTGGAGTCGGCGAACCGCTCTCCGTGCCGGAGACTCGCGCCATGATGCTCTTGCGCGCCAATTCGCTGGCCAAAGGATATTCCGGCGTGCGCGCCATTGTCATCGACACGCTGTGCGAAATGCTGAACCGCGGCGTCACCCCATTCGTTCCCTCGCAGGGCAGCGTAGGCGCAAGCGGCGACCTGGCTCCGCTGGCACACCTGGCGCTGGCCCTGATCGGCGAAGGCGAATGCATTGACACAACGGGCAAACGCATTCCTAGCGCCGACGCACTCAAGCAGGCGCAGATCAGGCCACTCGTGCTGGAAGCGAAGGAGACCATTTCGCTCATCAATGGAACGCAAGCAATGCTGGCCGTGGGCACGCTGGCTCTGTTGGCAGGCGAGACGCTAGTCGACTCGGCCGACGTTCTTGGCGGACTTAGCTGCGACGCACTGCAAGGCACCGATGCGGCGTTCGATGAACGCATCCACAAAGCGCGTCCGCACAGCGGACAAATGAAGACAGCAGCGAATCTCCGCAAGATGCTCGAAGGCAGCCAGATTCGCGAATCCCATCGCAACTGCGGCCGTGTGCAGGATGCCTACTCTCTCCGCTGCATTCCACAAGTGCACGGCGCCGTGCGCGACACACTGGTTCACTGCCGCCGCGTTTTCGAAATCGAAGCAAACTCCGCGGTCGATAATCCCCTGGTGTTTATCCCCGCCCCAACTCATGTGGGGACAGCCGCCTCGGCTGTCCAGGAGCGAAGCTCCGCTCCCGGCGACGTGATCTCGGGCGGAAACTTCCACGGCGAACCGCTGGCGTTCGCTCTGGATTTTCTAGCCATAGCCCTGAGCGCGCTGGCGGGAATCAGCGAACGCAGGATTGAGCGTCTGGTGAATCCCGCTCTCAGCGAGGGCCTGCCACCTTTTCTCGCACAAGGCGCCGGATTGAACTCCGGCTTCATGATGCCGCAGGTCACTGCGGCGGCGCTGGTGAGCGAAAACAAAGTGCTGGCCCATCCCGCATCAGTCGATTCAATAACCACATCGGGTAACAAAGAGGATTATGTCTCCATGGGCATGACGGCGGCGAACAAACTGAAACGGATCGTCGACAACACGTGTAACGTGCTCGCAATTGAAGCCATGGCCGTGGTGCAGGCCATCGACTTCCTCGCGCCGTTGAAGACTTCGAAGCGCGGACAGGCAGCATACGCGGCCATACGCTCGGTGTGTCTGACGGTCGACAAAGATCGCGTTATGTACCAGGACTTCGCCCGGCTCGCTGATTTAATTGCGAGTGGGAAGGTGGCTGAGGTCGTTTCGACGGTGTAGTCCGTCAGTGTGAGGTCGCCGTCGATGCAGGTTGCGCTTGCCTGGCTTCTTCAGCGCACGCACAACATTCTGCTGATTCCGGGCACATCTTCAGTGGTCCATCTTCGTGAAAATCTTCACGCGGCAACGTTACAACTTCCATCGGAAATGCTTACCAAGCTCAACTCAATTGCGCAAGACAGAGCAGGTCACCAAGTAACGGGCCTCGCTCGCTCAGATTCGGCCGCGAAGTCGCTGGCTTCGGCTGGCGCCAAGGTCCATCGGGGCGATCTTGAGAACCTTTGAAACTAGAGGTCCACGCATCCTTCCTTGATTTTTCGCGAATGGCACAAAATTATTCTTGACTATAAGTCATTAATTATATAAGTTAATACCTATGAATGGTCTGGACGCTACTTTCTCCGCTTTGGCCGACCCGACGCGTCGCGCGATTCTTGCGCGTCTGGCCAAGGGGGAAGCCACCGTCAATGAATTGGCGGAGCCATTCGAGATGACGCAACCCGCAATCTCCCAGCACCTGAAGGTGCTCGAAGATGCGGGACTGATCGTTCGCCGAGTCGAGGGCACAAAGCGCCCGCGCCGTCTCGCAAAAGCGGGTATCGACGCTATGGATCAATGGCTTGCCATGCTGCGAAAAGCTCTCGAGAAAAACTACGACCGGCTCGACGACGTTCTCGCCGGGATGGAGAAAACCAGGGTTGCAAAAACAACGAAAGGAGAAAAAGAATGAGCAAGATGACGCTGAAGACCGAGGGAGATACCCACATAATTGTGACGAGGCTCTTCGCTGCGCCTCCAGAAGCTGTCTACCGTGCACATACCGATCCCAAACTAATCCAGAAATGGTTGCTCGGCCCGGAAGGGTGGACGATGCCCGTATGCATCAACGAGGCGAAGCCCGGCGGCAAGTTCCGTTACGAGTGGACAAACGGCAAGGGCCATGGATTCCATATAACCGGCGAGTTCGTGGAACTCGAGCCGTATAGCAGGATTGTCCACATCGAGCGGATGCATCTGCCGGATCCGACCCCGGACAACCGCGTTGAAACCAGATTCGATGCCGACGGCAGCGGAACCTTAATGACGATGCGCATGACACTGCCCGATGCTCAGACCCGGGCAACCATGCTCGCCACCGGCATGGAGCATGGCATGGAAGCAAGCTACGTGCGGCTGGAAGGAATGATCTAGGATCGGCAGCTGATGCGGACGGAATGCTCGCATCAGCGCTGAGGTAAAATCGGCCGATGAATTTCATCGAGTCGCTATTTGGCAAGAAAAAGCAACTTCCAGCCGAGGAGAGCAACCTTGGGCTCGTACGAGCCATGGAGGAAGTTGCGTCGAACGAGCCCGGCCACGCGAAAAAAGCTTTACGATGCGCTACTCGCGTCGATGCTTTTGGTACCGGTTCCTGAGATTCCGACCGGCCTCTCGCCCGGATTGCATACCGCCCGAGAAGATGCGCCAATCGGGTTGACGACCGTATCGGACCGGAAAGGAATCAAGGTCGCTGCTGCATTCACCGATGTCAAAGCTCTGAAAAACTGGGATCCAAATACCCCATACGTCGGGATCAACGCCCAAGATCTGTTTAGTTTGGTCATGGGAAGCGACATTCAGGAACTCGCCATCAATCCATTCGATCCAATCCGAAAGATGATTCGCCCTGGAGGGCGAGTGAAGCGCAACGAGATGGAGTTACTGTCAAAGGGAGTAGCTCCGGGCTACTCTGGACCGAAAATGGCGCAACTTCAATTTAAGGCGAATGAAAAAATTTTTATCGGCCGACCGGCTCACCCTCCGAGCGCTGAAGTGGAGGAGTTGCTTAAGACTCGGGCCGCTTCGTTCCCCTCAGTCGCGGAACTCCATGTGTTTCAGATGGCGACCCAGCAGCAAGGCTCCAGCCACACTGTAATCGGCATCAGCCTTAGCGCAGACATCTCTCGGGCCCAGCAGGAAGAAATCGTATGGGCCATGGGCGAGTCGGTCCGGCCGGAGCTTGGGTCGGATCAGTCGCTAGACTTCATGTTCCTTCGTGGGCCTCTGCGGGATCAGGTACAAGCACTGTGTTCTCAAATCTTTCGCAGGCAGTGAGGCAAGTCGGGCTTCGCCCGGCAGACAGCCGGGGGCGGCTGTCCCCACACAAGCAGTCGCTATGCCGTTTTCGCCGCGCTCCCATCCAATCCCAAATCGCCAGCAATCCCCTGCAGCGCCTTGATGCAAAACGCGATGTGCTCATCCAAATCCACGCCCAGCGCGGCGGCGCCGTTGACGATGTCTTCGCGGTTCACTTTGCGGGCAAAGGCTTTGTCTTTCATTCTTTTTCGCACCGACTTCGCGTCCACTTCCGCCAACGACTTTCCCGGCTTGATCAGCGCCACGGCGGTGATGAAGCCGGCAAGCTCGTCGCAGGCGAAAAGAGCTTTTTCCATCGGAGTGTCACGCGTCACGCCAGTGTATTCGGCGTGCGACATGATGGCTCGCCTTATGACCTCAGGCCATCCGCGCTCCTTCAAAATCTCGTTGCCCTTGTAAGGATGATCTTCAAGGCTGGGATACTTTTCGTAATCAAAATCGTGGATAAGTCCGACAATGCCCCACAATTCTTCTTCCGATAACCCAAGAGCAGACGCCTCCGCGCTCGCTGAGCCGCCGAACTTCCCCGCGCAAGCGCGCATGCAGGCCTCAACCGCCAGCGCATGCTTACGCAAACTTTCCGACTGGGTGAACTCAGTTAGTAAACACCACGCTGCATCCCGATCTATCATGCTTTTGCCCTGTCTACTGGGGGATTTCGCTGCCTCGTTCCGCTTTTCGCCGGCAACATTCGCGGCTTCCTGCATTTTAACCTTGACTTCCACAGGGCTTGTACCGCAGATTAGGCCAACGCTTGAACCTTCCCCCACTTACTTGGTTCAATCGTTGAGCTGTAAGGAGAGCCGGCTCTGGCACTCCCACAACCCGATGGCTACGACTCTTGCCCCGGTAAATTCTAGGGAGGTCGTCCGTTGCGATCACTGCTTGCTGGTCCAGTTCCGTACGGTCAACAATAACTGCCGCCGCTGCCACTCGTCCCTGGACGAGGAACCCGAGCCCGAACCGGTCGTGATGGCGCCGCCGGTGATGATGCCCATGCCTGGAACTGGCCGTGGACATCTGAACCTGGCCACCTCGATCCGCTCGCTGCGCCTGCGTAGCGGCCTGAGCCAGCGCCAGCTTGCGGGACGCATGTCCGTGCCGCGCACCTACGTGTCAAAAATCGAAAACGAAAAAGCTACGCCCACGCTCTCTTCCCTGGAGCGCTTGGCGCGGGCACTGGAGGTGACCGTGCCGGAACTGCTCAGCGGCGGAGAGAAGAATCGCCAGGACGAGATCAGCGAACTGATGAAAGATCAGTTCATCGCCGAAATTCTTCCGTTCGTCTCGCAACTAAACGGAATGCAGATGTCCAGCATTCTAACCCAGGTGCGAGACCTGACGCTGCGGCCAAGAAGAACGGCGTAGTAAAAGAGGGTTTTGGTTTCGAAAGTTTTATCCGGGCAACCAGCCAACTCAATGCCGGGACCAGCCATGGTCCCGGCTTTTTTGTTCGGCGTCAACCCTTGGCCTCAGAAGAAGTCGGCAGTGCGCTCGAAAGATTTGTGTGTACGAGAACTCGATTCGATGCGAGGAGTAAAGCCGGCTAATTCATGCTAAGGGTTGAGGCGGCAAAAAAATGGCGCCGGAATTATCCGACGCCATTATTAAAGAGGGCTCGCGAGATGCGTTCAAGCGAGGTCTTCAAAATCCGAAACGAACCTATTTGCTCTCCGCGATGGGGCTGGCCCCAAAGTCGCGGCGATTATTGGCAGCGGTACGCGCCGCGCGGGCAGCAGGTAAACCCGCGGCCGCGGCTCCGTAGCGCTCCAATAGAACCGGTGCCATGGTGTTCTCGGCTTCTTTGACGAAGATCATCTGATTCTCCGAAGCCATATCCACGCGGACAAAGTCTCCCAGCTTCACTTGGCTGGTAGCAACCAGATTCGCCAGCGGGAAAACCAGGTGACGCTCGATGGCTCGCTTCAGGTGACGCGCTCCGTAACGTGGGTCGGTTCCTTCCTTCAGCAGGAACTGTTTCGCTCCAGCGGTGCAATTAAAGACAAACTGGTTGGTGCCAGCCGCCATGAGAACGCGCTGTTGCACCATCCCCAATTCGATCTCGAGGATCTGCGCCAAATGCTCGTCACGCAAAGTCTTGAAGACCACGGTCTTGTCGATGCGATTCATGAACTCCGGTGTAAACTTGCGGCGTGCAGCCTCGACCGCCGTGCGCTGAATCTTGTCGTCGAAATTGTTATCGACTTCCACCGCTTTAGGCGCAAACCCGAAGCCGCCATCCACCAAGTTCGTCATCTCGCTGGCTCCCAGGTTCGAAGTCAGGATGATGATGCATTGCGAAAGATCGACACGGCGATTATCGCCCAGCGTCAGTGTCGCCTTGTCCAGAATGCCGAGCAGCAGTTGCCACAGCGAATCGCTCGCTTTTTCAATCTCGTCGAACAGAAGGATTGAGAGCTTCAGCTTCTCTGTGAACCATTGGTTCAGCGCTTCCTGCGTGAGCAGAGGATGGGTTTCGCGATGTCCAAGGTATCCCGGAGGCGAACCGATGAGCTTGGCAATCTCGTGCGAATGCTGGAACTCCGCGCAGTCGATCTTGATGCAGGCGCGCGCATCGCCGAAGAGCGATTCCGCCATGGCTTCGACCACGCGAGTCTTGCCCGAACCTGTCGGCCCAAGGAACAGCAGGTTGCCTACCGGACGTCCCGGCGCGTTCAGCCCCGCCAGAAACATCTGGTAGATCTCGGCGACCTTCTCGACCGCCTGATCCTGACCCACAATACGGCGGCGCAACGCGGCTTCAAACTCTCCCGCGTCGTTACTGCGACGGTTCGGATCGAGTACGGTAGCAAGGTTCGTTCTCATAAAGGTATTTGCCCGGCTTGCGCCGAACGGTTGATCCTTTCCTGATCGGCCCTCGTCCCTCGGCCTTTGCCAGCGTTTACCCCGGACCATTCAGGCTTTCATTAGCGGCTCCCCACGTTCCAGCGGTGACAAAATTTGTCAACTGAAATCAGTCGCCCTGCCTGACCCCGTTCTCGCGTCCGGGTCCTGCTCCGGAATAAGCAAGCCTCTGGCCACGCACTGCCGCCGGTTTGTGGCAGCGAAAACCATGCATCCGCGAGACTTACAAATCAGTCTTGAGATTAGAACAGAGACGGGGTGGAAAGTTAAGAGAGCGGAAGAGAAATAGTTTGCGCAAGCTTCCTCAGGCAATTGGGAACACCGCTAACAGCTCTAAAAGCAGTCAGGGACTTAGTTCTCCAACCATTCTTGAGAATTTTGTCTGGTCACACACGCCTCAGTCCTTCAGCCAATCCGGCCACAAACAGCCGCCAAATCAAGGGGGAGATGACCGGGAGTAACTAGCATCGTCCTCGGCCAGCCGCTAGCATCGCGATTGGAACTGTCCTGGAGGACTCTTGCGCCGCTCTTCCGTTCTTATCACTCTTGCCATCTCCTCTTTGCTGTTTGCTGCCGCTGCCGTTCGACTCAATCCGAGCTTCTCATCCGCTTTAGCCGCCCAGCCGCAGAGCGCACAGGCAGTCGTGCCTGCACCTCCACAAGATGGAATGTTGCGCAACGCCAAACTTTCGGCCACGGTTCAGCCAGCGGAAATTCCTTCCGTGCAGCCTTCGTTGCAACTCGCTTCGCCCTCGACACAGCTCTATAGCGCCAAGCGGGGCGAAAGTATTACGGCAGTGGCTCGCCAATATTTGAAGAACACTTCCTACCTCACTTCGTCAGAACTCGCGGACGCCATTCGCAAAGTCAACGGAGATCGCCCCAACAACATACTGAAATCCGGGGAACAAATTACCATTCCCGGTATTCTGTCCGCACCTGTCGTTGAGAAGACTATTCCCGTCGCCAAGGATTTTGAAGTTCGCGCCATCTATCTCACCGGCATCATGGCGACCAGCGATCACGGGCTCCGCATAATCCGCCGCTGGCGCGAGGTTGGCGGTAACGCCGTCGTCTTCGATATCAAAGACAGCGACGGCAGTGTGAATATTCCCTTTGAGCATCCTCTGCTCGGCAAACACCAGGTTTATATTCACGACTTGCCTAAGTTCGTGCACTTCCTGCACTCCGAAAATATGCACGCCATCGCCCGCATCGCCATCTTCCGCGACGAGCGCTTGGTAGTTGAGCATCCTGAACTCGCGGTTAAATCCAGGAAGACCGGCCAGCCCTGGCGTGAGAACGGCAAGCTAGTCTGGACCGATCCCTCGCAACCCAAGGTTCAGGAGTACGACATCGCTCTAGCCAAATTCGTGGCGCAGTCCGGCGCCGACGAAATTCAGTTCGATTATGTCCGCTTTCCCGCCGAAGGCGACCAGAAAGATGCGAGCTTTTTCTACCAGGGCGAACATCCGGATGTGACTCGAGTCGCAGATTCCAGTTCAACACCAGCGACTTTCGAAAATGCTGGATCGGACTGCGCGACTCCAGCCGCGAAGCGGCGAAGGAATGCAGCGCACGGCGCAAGCCGTGGGACGGACGGCGAAGGCGGCCAAGCCCCGAAGGAACGAAATACCGCTTGTACTGAAGCTAAGAGCACCGCCCCGCACGGCATGCAGCGCTCCGATGTCATCACCGGCTTCCTCAAGAAAGCCTATGCTGAGTTACATCCCGCCGGCGTGCTGTTCTCGCTCGACGTCTTCGGCGTGATGGCCTGGCAGCGCCAGGTCGATCTCTCGCACACAGGACAGGACATCGTCGGCATGGCGAAATATTGCGACGTGCTCTCGCCCATGATTTATCCCTCGCACTTCTTCGGGATGGACAACATCGAGCACCCCGGCGACGCGCCCGAACACTTCATCGGCGAATCCATGCAGCGCTTCGAACTCATCACAAAAGGCAGCGGAGTGGTGATCCGCCCGTGGCTACAAGCTTTCCGCTGGCGCACCAAGACCTACTCGCCCGAGTACATCAAGGTGCAGGTGGCCACAGCAAAAGAAAAGGGTGGCGTAGGATTCTTGTTCTGGAACGCCGCCAACGACTACAGCAAGCCCTACGAAGCCATGCCGGAGATGCGCGCCGCGAATCTAAAAGAGAAAGAAAAATTCTTTCGCGGGGATGAATTGCCCGGCGTGGCGGTGAAAGCAAGCCTCACCCCAGCGGCAATTCCCTCACCCTTGGAGCCCACCAGCCACTGACGACAGCGGACCGATGAACCTGGGCCGCCGGACCGCCGTAGGCGCTGTCCCCATAGGTTTAGTTCCGAACGGTTCTACCCCCACCCGACAGCTTCTTCTCTCTTGTATTCCTTCTATAGTCATAATAGTATGACCACATTATGAAGCAGATTCCTGCGGGTGAATTCAAGGCGCAGTGCCTGGCGATTATGGATAAGGTATCGAAGAACCGGGAGCCCGTGGTGATCACCAAACATGGCAAACCCGTTGTGAAGTTGGTTCCCGCTGAAAATAAGACCGACGATATTTTTGATTACATGGCTGGAAAAGCGAGGGTGGTTGGCGATATCGTCGGACCGGTCACTCCCGCGGAGGATTGGGAGAATAAGTGATCCTATTGGATACTCACGTCCTATACTGGATGGCGAACGATTCCAAACGACTTTCGAAGCGGGCCCACGAAGCCATCCGCAAGGCCCGAGAAGAGACCGGAATTGCGGTCGCGACCATCACCCTGTGGGAGATTGCGTGGCTGGCGAAACACCAACGCATCGTGACCGCCGGGAGCGTGGAATCGTTTGTACGCGAGCTGGTTGCGCCAGTGATTCTCAGACCGGTGACTCCGGAGATCGCGGCCTTGGCGGTGCGCTTGCCAGATCAATTCCCCAAAGATCCGGCAGACCGTTTGATCGCCGCTACCGCGATGGTTGAGGGGATGCGGCTGGTTACGGCAGATGCGCGTATTCGGCAGGCTGAGATTGTGGAGACGGTGTGGTGAGGCTTCCATGAGGGTGAGCGGCCCGATGAACCTGGGCCGCTGGACAGCCGAGAGCGGCTGTCCCAACATGTCATAATCCCGGATCAACCCTTTCGCCCGCCTCAGCTATAATGTTCTGTAACGCTGGTTGGGTTTAGCGCCTCCGCCCCCTGCACCTGCCAGAGGAAAGATTCAGCCCCGTTACGACGCTCCACAAACCTCGCTGAAGGAGTTTGGCATGGCGATCGAAAAATCAGAAAACATCTGGCATAACGGCAAGCTCATCCCGTGGGATGAGGCGACGATTCACGTAATGTCGCACGTGGTCCACTATGGCTCCTCGGTGTTCGAAGGAATCCGTTGCTACGCGCCGCCTTCGGGGCCGGCGATTTTTCGCGCCACCGAGCACATGCAGCGCCTGCTCGATTCCGCCAAAGTTTATCGCATCGACGTAGATTACACGCGCGACGAACTGGTGAAGGCGATGATTGAGACCGTCGCCAGCAATGGCGCGTGGCCGTGCTATATCCGGCCTATCGTTTTACGGGGCTATGGCGAGGCGGGAGTGAATCCGTTTAATTCACCCACCGAGGTTTACATCATTAATTATCCGTGGGGAAAATATCTGGGCGGCGAGGGCGAAGGCTGCGACGCCTGCGTTTCGTCATGGACCCGCCTCGCCCCGAACACTTTGCCGGCGATGGCGAAGGCGGGCGCGAATTACATGAACTCGCAACTCATCAAGATGGAAGCGATCGTGAACGGGTACGCCGAAGGCATCGCGCTCGATGTGAATGGATATGTCAGCGAAGGTTCGGGAGAGAATGTGTTTCTGGTGCATCGCGACAGGCTGATTACGGCGCCGCTGGGCAACTCGGTTCTTCCGGGCATCACACGCGATTCCATTCTGCAGATCGCACGCGACCTGAATATTTCAATTGTGGAGCAGATGATTCCGCGCGAGATGCTCTATATTGCCGACGAGGCCTTCTTCACTGGGACTGCGGCAGAAGTCACGCCGATACGGTCAGTCGACAAGATCACAGTCGGCAAGGGTACGATGGGGCCAATTACGAAGGCGATTCAAAGGGAGTTCTACGCCGTCGTGCATGGCGAAAAGACCGACCGCCACGGCTGGCTCACCCCGGTGCCGGTGCGCAGCAAGCAGCCGGTGGGCGTATAATCCGCTTGCCTTAGGAGGAGGATTCTATGACCGCTCAACCCGCTCCCACGCCGGAGTTCGCGCTCGGCTACCGCGCTCTCATGCTCGACGGCCTTGGCCGCGAACTGGAAGTCACCAAGAATGTGATCGCCGCGGTTCCCGACGCCAAGTCGGATTACCGTCCCGATCCCAACGCCCGTAGCGCGTGGGAACTTGCCTGGCATCTGGCGAATACCGACGTGCAATTTTTGACCGGAATTGCGGATTTGAATTTCAAGATGCAAACTCCGGAAAACAAGCCCAAGACCGCAGCCGAACTCGTGCAATGGTACGACGCGCATTTCAAAAGCGCCTCCGCACGAGTGGCGGCGTTGAGCGCGGAGCAGTTGCTCACCCCCGTCAATTTCATGGGCGTGTTCAATTTTCCCGTGGTCTTCTACCTCGGATTTCTGAACAATCACTCGATCCACCATCGTGGCGAGTTGGCCACGTATCTGCGTCCAATGGGATCGAAGGTGCCGAAGATCTACGGCGGCAGCTTCGACGAACCGTTCCAAATGCCGCAACCCGCGAGCAGCGCGGCGTAGGCAATTCATGAGATAAAAAAGCCGCCTGTCGAAGGCGGCTTTTTACTTTCCGCATATCTTTTCTCGCTACTTTCCCGACTCCCATCTAGTGTATGCATATTTAAGGAGCTATTTCCCGCGTGCGTCCAGACTCCAAGGTCCGGAGCCGAGTTGTGTGACGATCAGCGCCCCGCCCAGCATCGAGACATTTTTCATGAAATTAATCATCTGCATCTGCGCCATCATGGGGTCGGAGACTCCCCAGAACCGGTGCATCATCGGGGTCACGCACACCAGAAATAGCGCAATGAGCCAGGCGCCGATTTTCGCGTGGTAACCCAGCAGAACCGAGAGACCGCCAACGAGCGCAATCAGGCCGGAGATAGGCACGGCGATCGATGCCATCGGAACCCCCTGCGCGGCGGCGTAAGCGATCGTCGAGCTCATAAAATGCCGCGGCCCCGACATTACGAAAATCAGCACGAAAAGAAAACGGCCCAGCAGGACAATCGGTCCCAATGCCGCCGGCACTGCAGTTTGCGATCGAAATGGATAGGTTGTAGTTGCTGACATTTGAATCTCCTTAGATGTAAATGGATGAAACAGAGAACGCACACTCAGACCTGCGCTTTACGCACGCGCCTCGGCCGTAGCAGCGGTGTTATTGGTTGCGGCTACCTGAAGTTGCTCAATGGCTGCAGCGAGGGCTGGCGCAGCAAGTTCTCCCGGCTTTTGATTCTCGGCATGGATAAACGTAACGTCCGTGAGGACGATAAACCCGAGAACGTGGCGCAAATACGGCTCTTGAAAATCGAAGGATGCGGTCGGGGTGCCCTGTCGGCAAGCGCCACCACGCGACGTGAGCACGACCACCTTCTTGCCTTCCAGAAGGCCTTCGGGACGAGAACCATTCACAGTCCAGGTCTGCCCAAAGCGCACGACCTGGTCGATCCAGGCTTTGAGCGGGGCGGAAATCGAGAAATTGTACATAGGCGCGCCAATCACGATCGTATCGGCGGCCCGCAACTCGTCGATCAGTTGGTGTGACAGGGAAAGCGTTTGCCGCTGCACGGGAGTCAGCGAGGCGTGGTTCGAATAAGAGGCCATGACCCACTCATCCGTAATGAATGGCATTTGGGTAGACGCCAGGTCGCGCTCAAGCACTTCCCCACCAGGGTTCTGTGCCTTCCACGTTTCCACAAATTTTTGCGTAAGCTTGCGCGAGAGTGAGCTGCGCCGCGCGCTGGAATCGATTCGAAGCAGTTTCATAAAGGCCCTCCGGCGTTCAGAATGAATAGATGAAGGCACGCCGCTTTTGGTTACAATAAATAACTATCAGCCCTTTACATAGTAGGCACGTTATAGTAACTTGGTAACAATATGACCACGCGGCGATCAGCGCGAGCTGTGTCCCCCTGTATGATCGGGAACCTGCTGGAATTACTTTCCCGCCCCTGGACCATGCACATACTCTGGGTTCTCAGCAACAACGGCCCCATGCGCTTTGGCGTACTCCGGCGGCAGATCGAAGGAATCTCCTCACGCGTTCTGACCGAGCGTCTTCGCACCCTGGAGGATGCGCGCTTCGTCTATCGACACTACGAGCCGACCATTCCTCCTGCGGTCACCTACGGCATCACCGATCGCATGAAAGATATTCAAAAAGTTCTCCATCAACTCGATGAACTGTCCCGAAAATGGCAGGGCGAGGGAGCGCGGCCGGGCAACGGCCACGCAACTCCCAAGAGCATTGGCGCCTAGAAAGAAGACTTCGCAGATGGGACGGTCTCAACGAGTGAAACCGCCCCCGGGTTGCAAGCTACTCTGTGTCCCTGAGTAAGTTAACGGACTCCTCACGAGGGTTGCTGTGTCACGGAGACACGCTAGAAAATCCACTACCTTGCCGTAAACGTCACCTCCTTCGAGGTGTAGCGGTCGAATCTATCGACCACCACAAACGAAGCCGTATGAGTTCCCGGTTGCAGAGTGGTGGTAACGTTCAGTTGATCCTCCAGATTCTGACCAATCTTCACCCCATCAATCCAGAGTTCCATGCGTTTGGCTACCCAACCGTAAGTCGCTGTCCACATGCCGGAGAGAGTTCGTTACCTAGGTCATCTTGGGTAAGGTGACGATTAGGTTCATCATACTGAGAGCTTGTGAAGCTCTGCTTCCTACAGGCTGACCCAGGAAAAATCTTCGTATGAATATTGATGATCTGCTGCGAATCGCGACGGAACGCAAAGCGTCAGACTTGCATTTGAAGGTGGGAAACTATCCTCACCTGCGCATCGACGGCGAACTGGTGCCCCTGACCGACCAGCCCCGCGTGAGCGCCGAGGACATGCTGACCATGGCTTTCAGCATGATGTCGGCACGGCAAAAGCAAAAATTCAAAGAGACCACCGAAATCGACATGGCCTATGGCGTAGCCGGACTCGGCCGCTTCCGTGTGAACATCTTCCAGCAGCGCGGCAACGTCGGACTGGTGCTGCGCGTCATCCCCACTAAGATTCGCGCTCTCGATGAGTTATTTCTGCCCAAGGTGGTAGAACAAATCTGCGAAATGCCGCGCGGCCTCGTGTTGGTAACCGGCGTGACCGGCTCCGGTAAATCGACCACGCTGGCAGCCATGGTCGATCGCGTCAATGCCAGCCGCGCCGAACACATTATTACGATTGAAGATCCCATTGAATTTCTGCATCGCGATAAAAAAGGCTACGTCAACCAGCGCGAGATCGGAGTGGATACGCCTTCGTTCAGCGCGGCCTTGCGTGCTTCTCTGCGTCAGGATCCGGATGTAATTCTGGTCGGCGAAATGCGAGACCTCGAGACCATATCAACCGCGCTGCATGCGGCCGAAACCGGTCACATGGTCTTCTCCACACTGCATACGCTGGATGCGGTGGAAACTGTAAACCGGATCATTTCCATCTTTCCACCTCCGGAGCAAAAACAGATTCGCCTGCAGTTGGCGGCAGTTTTACGCGCCATCGTCAGCCAGCGACTGGTGCGGCGCTGTGATTCCGAAGGCCGCGTGCCCGCGGTAGAAGTGATGATCAACACGGCTTTCATCCGTGAATGCGTGCTCATGCCGGAAAAAACCCGCTCCATTCGCGACGCGATTGCCGCCGGCACCTCGCAATACGGGATGCAGACCTTCGATCAATCGCTGTGGGATTTGTTTCAGGCAGGTCTTGTCAACTACGAAACCGCGCTGGAAAATGCTTCCAACGCCGACGACTTCAAGCTGCGCATGCAGGGCATCGCTTCCACCGCAGACATCTCGCGGCAGTCGATGCAGTCGGCCGGCTTTGGCGGACGATAGGAAAGCGGGCTTCGGACTTCAGGCTCTGGGCCCAGGGCCGATCGTGCTGGACTTCTCCCTTTCTTGAACGTTTATTACTTGCTGAAGTCCGATAGCCGAAGCCCGAAGCACGCTTTTGCGCTATCGTTATAGCATGCCGTTTCCGCGACCAAAGAAGAAGTTTTATTCCGAAGATGAGCTTTACGAATATGCCGTAGGAGCGCTGGCGCGGCGCATGCGAACGGTTGCGGAATTGAAGCGTCTGCTGCGGGCGCACGTGGAAGATGCGGACTCGGAGTATGGGCAGACATTGATCGATTTGGTAATTCGTCGATTGAAAGATCGTGGGTACCTCAACGACTCGCATTACGCCGCCTACTTCTCTTCTCTGCGCCGCGACAATCAGAAGCTCGGGCGCAGGCGCGTCACCACCGACCTGAAAATCAAGGGCGTGCACGGAGATGTCATCGACAAGGCTGTGGACGCGGCTTTCGAGGGTGTGAGCGAAGAAAAACAGGCACGCGAATATCTGCGCAAGAAACGCATGGTGAAACCGCAGAAAGGCGATCAGAAAGCGACCGCGCGTATCTTCCGGCAACTGATTCGCGCCGGCTTCGGCAGCAAGATCATTTTCACCATCCTCAAGAACTGGAATGTCGATGAAGAGATCTTGAGCGAACTGGAGAGCGAAGCCAGTTAAAGCCGGAACCTTTCAGATCGCGGCGGCATCACAGTATCAAGTTCGACTTGGCAAGAGCCTTGGCAATGCGGCATACTCCAAGATCGATCCCATTTACCGCTCAAGAGGAGGTCGTTATGAAATTCCGTTTGAACGCAGTTCTAGCCGCTGTATTGCTGGGCGCGGTTCCGGTCGCGCTCGCTCAGGATGTGGCAACGGATACGAAGAAAGCCGCAGACAAGACCGGCTCCGCCACCGAGAAGGCCGCGAAGACCACAGGCCACGATACTAAGGTCGCCGCGAAAGACACCGCAAAGGGCACCGAGAAAGCCGCCGACAAGACTGGCCACGAAACCAAAGTGGTGGCGAAGGATACCGCCAAAGGCACGGAGAAGGCTGCGGACAAGACCGGTCATGAGACCAAGGTAGTCGCCAAAGACACCGCGAAGGGCACCGAAAAAGTTGCCAAGACAACCGGCAGCGGCATCAAGAAGGGCGCCAAAGCGACTGGCCACGAAGTAAAGAAAGCCGGAGAGAAGACTGAAGACGCGGTGAAGTAGCGACGCTGCTGCAAAAAAGAAGTAATCCTCAACCACGGAGTCACAGAGGCACGGAGGAAACCGAACTGTTTTCTCTGTGTCTCCGTGCCTCCGTGGTTCATTTTCTGCAATGCTAAAATTAAACTTTGTCCATCATGCTGACTGGTTCTGAAATCCGCCGAAAATTCCTGGACTTCTTTGTGCAGAAGGGGCACAAGGAAGTGCATTCGTCGTCGCTGGTGCCTGCCAATGACCCCACGCTGCTGTTCACCAACGCCGGCATGAATCAGTTTAAAGACGTTTTTCTGGGACTCGAAAAACGCGACTACTCCCGCGCCACAACCTCGCAGAAGTGTGTCCGCGCGGGCGGCAAACACAACGACTTGGAAAATGTCGGCTTTACCAATCGCCATCACACATTCTTCGAGATGCTAGGGAATTTCTCCTTCGGCGATTATTTCAAGAAAGATGCCATCGCCTATGCTTGGGAGTTGATTACTTCGCCGGAGTGGTTTGGGATTGCGAAAGAAAAGCTGTATGTGACGATTTTCGAGGGTTCGGGCGAGCCCATGCCTGTCTCGCGCGACATTGAAGCGTACGATCTGTGGGTCGCGCGAGGAGTCGCGAAAGAACGGATTTTCGACGGTGGCCTGAAAGATAACTTCTGGCAGATGGGCGACACCGGACCGTGCGGGCCCTGCAGCGAGATTCATTACGACATGGGCCCGGCGGCCTCCGATCAAGGACACACGGATTGTCGTTTCCCATGCGATTGCGGGCGTTATGTCGAGATTTGGAATCTCGTCTTCATGCAATTCGACCGAGACGCGAGCGGAAAACTGAACCCGCTGCCGAAGCCTTCGATTGATACGGGCATGGGCCTGGAGCGCGTGACGGCGGTGCTGCAGGGCGTGATTTCGAATTATGACACGGACTTATTCGTTCCGCTGATCGAGCGCGCGGCGGAGTTAACGTTGGGAGCTGGTGGCAAGACTGCGAAGCTTCGCTCCGCTGGACAGCCGGGGGCGGCTGTCCCCACACGAGCAGAGGAGGGCACAGGCCAGGTGGGTACGGCCGCCCTCGGCCGTGCAGGCGAGCAAAGCTCGGCAGGCTCTCCCAGCCACAAGTCCGCAGCTTCCCTGCGAGTGATCGCCGACCACTCACGAGCAGCAACGTTTCTGATTTCGGATGGCGTGCTGCCTTCGAACGAAGGCCGCGGGTATGTGCTGCGGAAGATTATTCGGAGGGCGATCACGCATGGGAGGTTGCTCGGTCAAACGAAACCGTTCCTTCACGAGATGATCCTTGCGGTTCACGACCTCATGCAGGATGCGTATCCGGAACTGATAGAGACCGCGGGGAGCACCGCGCGAGTAGTGCTCTCGGAAGAGGTGCGGTTCTCCCACACCTTGGAAGCAGGGCTAGAGAAATTTGAGGAACTCATCAAAGCCGCTATTGTTTTGCGCCGTCACCGCGCCTTGCAACGCGTTATCGAAGATTGGCGTCGGAGCCCAAGCGACAAGGTATTTGCCGACGAGATTTTCCGCGTAATAACTGTTGCTGAATCAAATCTTCCTGCAGATGAGGAGAATGCAGTTCAATTCCTGTTGAGACAATTAACGGCTCTCGATCAAAGCGGTCGGAACAAACTCGAAGGCCAGTTGCGTAACGCGTTTAACAGCGCTCCGACGATTCCGGGCCAAGACGTATTCAAACTTTACGATACGTTTGGCATGCCTCTCGACTTCATGCAAGACGCTGCGCGAGATCAGAGTGTAGTGCTCGATAGCGAAGAGTTCGAGCGCGCCATGCAGGAGCAGCGCTCGCTCGCCCGTGCTTCCTGGAAAGGCGCAGCCAAGCAGACCGCAAACCCCGCCTATCAGCAGCTTCCGAAATCGCTCTTCGAAGGCTATCGGCAAACGCGCTCCGATGGCTGCGAAGTTTTGGCAATCATTCACAACGGACAAGGTGTGCGGGAACTCAAGCCCGGCGAATCCGGCGAGGTCATCCTCGATCACACGCCGTTCTACGCCGAATCCGGCGGGCAAGTTGGAGACAAGGGATGGTTTTATTCGGACGATCACAACACCGTCGTCGCCGACGTTACCGGATGCTATTCGCCGATTCAGGGCGTGCGGGCACATCAGGTTGTTGCGAAGCAAAGCCTGCGCGTTGGCGACAAAGTCGATGCCGTGGTGAATGCCGACATTCGCCAATCGACCATGCGCAATCACACGGCCACGCATCTACTTCATGCCGGACTGCGCGAAGTCTTGGGCAAGCATGTAAAGCAGGCCGGGTCGCTGGTTGCGCCGAATCATCTGCGCTTTGATTTTTCGCATTTCACGGCGGTCGAGGACGAAGAGTTGCAGGATATCGAAGACATCATCAACAAGGAAGTGCTGCGCAACCAGATCGTCGAGACCATTACAGATGTTCCCATTGACGAGGCGATTAATACATATCACGCCATGGCGCTGTTTGGCGAAAAATATGGCGACAAGGTGCGCGTGGTGCGGATCGGCGATTTCTCCACTGAGCTTTGCGGCGGCACGCACACCGGCGCGACCGGCGAGATCGGCCTGATCAAGATTCTTAAGGAAGGCAGCGTGTCGTCGGGGGTGAGGAGGGTGGAGGCGGTTACCGGGGAAGGTTCTTTGCGGCACTTCCGCAAAGATCACGAACTCGAGAAGGTGGTGTCGGCGTTCACCTCTCCCACCTTTGCGCACAAACCGCGCAAAGATGGGGCACCCTCTGGGGAGGAGATTTCCGCCCATGCCGAGATGGTTTCCCCTGCCGAGGCTTTGAAAGCCGAGCTCGACAAGAAAGATTCTGAGATCAAGCGTCTCACGCGGGAACTCGATCAGGCGAGAATGAGATCGGCATCGTCGAGCACGGCGAACATCGGCGAGCAGATTAAAGAAATAAAAGGCGTCAAGGTGCTCGCGCATCGTGTGGATAATCTCGAGCGGGCGCAGATGCGTACGCTGGTCGATCAACTGCGCGACAAGATTGGCTCGGGCGTAGTGGTGCTGGGCTCAACCTCGAATGGAAACGTTTCGCTGATCGTCGGCGTCACCAAAGATCTCACCAGCCGGATTCAGGCCGGCAAAGTGATTGCGCCGGTCGCGCAAAAAGTTGGCGGTAAGGGTGGAGGCCGTCCTGATCTCGCCGAAGCCGGCGGAAAAGACCCGGGCGCGCTGGACTCTGCGCTCGCTGAAGTGTATACAGTCGTGGAATCGCTTTTGGCGACTTAAGCGCTCCCGGGTGCACCATGGAGGACCGCATTCGCTGTATCGAACACAAGGGCCGGCAAATTCTGCTGGTCGACATGTCGCATTGCACCGCACGCGAAGTCGAAAAGATTGCTTTGCTGGTTCCTTCTTATGTCACGGTCGAACCGCCCGGCTCCGTGCTGTTGCTCGCCGACTTCACCGGAGCCGAGTTTGACCGCGTCGCGATTGAGCGTTTGAAAGAAAGCGCGGTCTTCGATCGGCCTCACCTGAAGCGTTCGGCATGGGTCGGGATCGATAGATTGCCGCATGTGTTTTACGAGCACATCAAGACATTCTCCCAGCGCGACCTGCCCGCCTTCAAAACACGCGAGGAAGCGATGGACTGGCTGGTGAGCGAGGAAGAACTGCGGCGTCCGGATGGTACTCTGGGGGACCTCCCTAAGCGGCGCCGCTGACGGTCGACATCAGCTTCTCCACTTTAGCGTAACCGGTCCGCTCATAGGATGCTTCATCTCGCTGCCACTGCGTTTAGCCTCGAGGTGTGCCGCCTTTAATTGGAAATACCATTTGGCGGGACGATCGGCGTCGTCGATGAGCATGAGATGCGGATTGTGCTGCAAGCCTTCGGCTTGCAGTTCCATAGTGCGGCGATCCTGTTCGACGAACTTTGCAAAAACGAACTTTAGCAACTCGGCACCAAAGGGCATCCAGCGAAAAATATTCCAGGCCGCTACTACGTCAATACGGCATTGATTACGCGTGATGGGCGTCACGGTGGTCAGCGAAGAAAACCAGTACTTCCCGGCTCGAATAATTTCCCGGCGTAGGTTGGGCAACTCAAAATCGATTGTCGTGTTTATGGAATCGGCCGCGGCATAGAGGCGAAGAAGCTTGTAGGGCGCGGAGTTTGAGCTGGGTGTATGCGCGCTCATGCGAAAACCGTTGGGTATGGGCTCGAAGTTTTTTTTCTTCTCGTGGATGCTGTGGCGGCTGCGCCACCACCACGCCTGGTGTACGAATGGTCCGTGGGCCGGGTCCATCAGGCCGATGATGCCGTGATCAATGCTGACCGGCATGTCGGCGGTAAGGTAAGCGAGTTTGTATTTTCCGCTGGACGCTTCTTCGAACTTATCGATCTGCGGAGCCGGCTCAGGGGCTTCCTCGGGCTTGGCGAATCCTGCACTCGGCGGGCCGGGGTCCGGAACATAGACCCAGACAAATCCATCCTGCTCGTCGCAGGGATAGCTGCCGGCATAGATGCGGTCGACTTTAAGATTTTGGTCCGCAGTGAGTGAGGGAATCAGTTGGCACTGACCGTTGTGAGCATCGAATTGCCAGCCGTGGTAAGAGCACTCGATATTTTCTCCATCGAAGCGGCCGCAGTGCAACGGCATGCCGCGATGTGGGCAGGCGTCGCGCAGTGCAAACGGACGGCCGGCGCGATCGCGGCCCACCACCAGCGGAATTTCAAGCAGCATGGCTTTGTGCAGTCGATTCCTATAGACGCGATCCGCAGGCAGCGCACGATACCAGAAGCCTGTGAGCATAAGCGAGTCCGGTGCCTGGCGTTGGAGAGGGTCGTTTTCGGGCATGAGTAGCAACGGCTAAATGGAGATTCTTCCTTGCTGATTGAAAGGCTATGCTAGCATCCGCAGAGCTTTTCCAGGGAGTAAGGAAAACAACTCTTATGGAATTTATCGGTCATTTTCGCAGGCTAACCCCAATACAGCGCAATACGTTCATTGCCTGTTTTATGGGCTGGTCGCTGGACGCGTTTGATTTTTTTATTCTCGTGTTCTGCGTAAGCGCGCTGGCGGCGCAGTTCCACATGAAGACGTCTGAGATTCTGGAGGCAAATTTCCTCACGCTGGCAATGCGTCCGGTGGGCGCGTTTCTATTCGGCCTGATGGCTGACCGTTTCGGGCGACGGCCCACGTTGATGGTCGACATTATTGCGTATTCAGTTTTTGAGCTGGGATCGGCGTTCGCTCCATCCTTCAAAGTATTCCTCCTGATGCGGGCGTTGTTCGGTATTGCGATGGGCGGGGAATGGGGCGTGGGCGCGGCGCTGGCTTTTGAAACGCTTCCCGCGGAGGGGCGCGGATTTTTCTCGGGATTGCTGCAGGAAGGTTATGCTACTGGATATTTGTTTGCATCGCTGGTCTACTTCGGCGTTTTCAGCTACGTCGGTTGGCGCGGGATGTTCGTAATCGGAGCTCTGCCCGCTTTTTTAGTGATCTACATTCGGACAAAAGTCGAGGAGTCGCCGGCGTGGCTGCGGGGGAAAGTGGCGCGGGACGCGGAGAACCGGCTGTGGCGGGATATCAAGTCGAATGTGGGGCTTTTTCTTTTTGTAGTCATGCTGATGTTCGCGTTCAATTCTTTCAGCCACGGCACGCAGGATATTTATCCGACGTTCCTGCAGAAAAATCTGCATTTCACGCCGAAGACCACTGGCCTGATTGCGATCGTGTATAACATCGGGGCCCTGCTGGGCGGGATTCTGTTTGGCACGTGGTCGGAGAAAATTGGGCGACGCCGCGCAATTGTGATTGCATCATTGCTTTCGATTCCGGCGATTCCGCTGTTCGCGTTCTCTCATACAGCGCCGATGCTGGCGGTGGGGGCGTTCCTCATGCAGTTTATGGTACAGGGCGCGTGGGGAGTGATTCCAGCACACTTGAACGAACTCTCTCCGCCAGCCGTGCGCGGGACATTGCCGGGGTTTGCTTATCAGGTGGGAAATTTGCTTTCATCGCGGAATTCAGTGATTCAGGCAAAGGTGGCGGAAGGAAGCTACGGTGGAATGTTCGCGCCAGTGCTGGCCTGGACGGTCTTGATCATCGCGACCCTGGTTGCCTTGGTTACCGGAAGCGGACGAGAAAAGAGAGGGATCGATCTTTCCAGCACTTATTAGCGATCCCGGGAAGGTCAAGTACCGTAGCAAACTGGCTTCCCAGATCCTAAGTTCGAGATGCAAGATTCGACACACTACCGTTAAGTGCCTCGATACCCTCACTAAAGCGGCATTGTCAGCGAGGGATTCCTGTGGTACGGTAAGTGAAATTTCACGCCTTCGTAAACACATTCTCAAGGGCCCTAAAGGTACGGTTTCGCGCGAATGCGTGTCCCGGGGGGTAGCGCCACTATGAAGGAAACGATGGACTCGACTCCGCCCAGGCTTGCAGACGACCAGGATAATTTTGCCAACCGCAAGCTGATCCGACCGGCACTGCCACGCCTCGATCATAACCATGGCAACCAGGGCAACCACAATCCCAACCACGTTAACGCCAACCAAATACCGGGCGTGGAACATCGCGACCGACCGCGGCACGATCGTCCGGAGCGCAACTTTGAGCGCGGCGAGCGACGCGAGCGGAATGACCGTAACGATCGGAGTGATCGTTCCATGGGGGAGGGAGGAAGAAAGGCTGCGCCTCCTGAGCAGACGAACGCGGAGAATTTCTATTATCAAAAGCAGATGCAGTCGAGAACTCCGATGGTGATCGTGCTGCGCGACGGCGAAGAGATCCACGGCATTATCGAGTGGTACGACAAGAGCTGTATCAAGGTCATCCGCGAAGGCGGCGCCCCGAACCTGATGATTTACAAGCCCGCCATTAAGTACATGTTCAAAGAAGAGGAAAACTGAGGCAATTGAGTAGTTCGCAAATTGAGCAATTGGGAAATATAACTAGATCCGCACGCACCGCACATCCTCTTTTCAATTACACAATTTCTCATTTCTTAATTTCTCAATCACGTTTACGCTACTGGTGCTTCTGTTTGACAATCTCGATTATCTCCCATAGCATCAATCACTTGAAGGATTATCCGAGGCGGCATCCGGGAGCCCTGCGTGATTAAGCTCGATATCATCAACGAAGTCGTAGCCAGAACCGGCATCACCAAGACTAAAGCTGAGCTGGCGGTTGAAACCGTCTTTGAGAGCATGAAGAAGGCTTTGGCCCACGGCCATCGCATTGAACTGCGCGGATTCGGCGTATTCAATGTGCGTCCGCGCAAGACCGGCATCGGCCGCAACCCGCGCACCGGAGCCGAGGTATCGATCCCTCCTGGCAAAGCAGTGCGCTTCAAGCCCGGCAAGGAATTGCAATCGATCGATTAAGAAAACGTCACCGTAGGGACGCAGCTTGCTACGTCTCGTCACGGATGAGGAGATGTTGCAAGCAAGGTCTCTGCGATCAGATTCCGCCGGAACTCAAGTCCCGCCCGTCGTAGTAGCATCTAAAGGAAGGTCCCGACGAAATCGCGGGGCCGATAATCGCATGTCGGAACCAGCATGTCGGAATCCAGTCCTCCCCTAGCCTCTTCTACCCTCGAATATTACCGGACGCTGCCGGTCCCGGTCCCGCCCAGGCCGCGTCAACATTATTGGCTGCACGCTCTGTTGCTGCTGGCCACCTGCTTTACCACGCTAGTGATGGGCGCGCGCATGCAATACAACTTTGATCGGGGCCAGCCCGTCCTCTCCTTCGATAACATCGATAACTCGGAATCGTATTTTCCCGCGGACTGGGTGTACTCGCATCCCGCCCGCCTGCTCGGTGGCATGCCATTCATGGCCGCGGTCATGTTGTTTTTCCTGGCCCACGAGATGGGCCACTATTTATATTGCCGCCACTACGGCGTCTACGCGACCCTGCCTTTTTTCATTCCCATGCCCACACTGATCGGGACCATGGGGGCAGTTATCCTCATACGTTCTCGGATTCGTTCCCGCACGGCTCTGTTCGATATCGGAATCGCAGGACCCATCGCCGGTTTCGTAGTGGCTCTCGCCGTGCTGATCGTTTCGTTAGCGTGGTCGAAGCCGATGCATGCAGGGATCGCTCCGCCGGACTATGAACTTGGTTATCCATTAATCTTCCCGTTGCTGCAGCACTTGCTGGCATCGAGTGGCGTGCTGCATGGGGCCGCAGTTCTGCCCTTCAGCCGCGTGCTCCTGCATCCTATGGCGATCGCAGCCTGGGTGGGAATGTTTGCTACATCTTTGAACCTGCTGCCCGGCGGCCAACTCGATGGCGGTCACATTGTTTTTTCGATCGCTCCGAAAGCTCACAAACTGGTCTCGCGCCTGACGATTCTCATCCTGCTGCCCATGGCCTACTACTTTTGGACGGGATGGTTTGTGTGGGCGATTCTCCTGCAGTTGAGCAGCCTGCGCCACCCCCAGGTCGCGGAGTGGCCGAAGGTCTCGGGGGGGCGAATCTGGCTGGCCGCGTTCGCGATGGTGATGCTTCTGCTCACGCTGACTCCCGCACCTTTTGGCCACGGTGCGGGTAAGGAGTTCGTACGAATGGCAGCGGACTTCCTCCACGAACAGGTGCGCCAATTTCAACATTGGCCGGGAAGGTAAGAGAGCGGTAGAGATCGCTCCATACCGAAGATACAACAGGGAAACTAAGTTTAAGAAACACGTCAGCACGGCTCGCCTCGCACCCGTTTATTGCGTATACTCCTGTATTCAATCGTTTTAATAGCCGAGAGGTTCTCCCACGATGAATAAGCTGGCGGCAGTTGACTCTCTAGCTTGTGTACTGGCTTTTGCCTGTTGCTCCGCGGGCCAGACTATCGAAGTCGACAACTCGCATCCCACCAATCATTTCGTACCCAAGGAAACCCTGGGAGCCGGCATCGATCGCATTCCAGTGGAAGCCATCGACAAAGATCTTCAGCAACCGACGCTCGACAAAACTCTCTCCTCGGGCTGGCAACCCATAAGCTACCGTCAGAACACCGAGTTGGCCGTCGAGGCGTGGCATTGGAATCCGCAAGGGACCTGGAGCGACAGCAGCGATGCAATCGGCAAAGGATATTTCACCGGGTCAGCGACTCCCACAGAAATGATTCGCTACTCCTACGGCTACGCCTTGCCGCGCCGTGGATTCACTCGCAACGATGGCACCGACAACGTGGGCTTCTCGCGGCTTACGGATGGCGATCTGAAAACCTTCTGGAAGAGTAATCCGTATCTCACACAACACTTCACCGGCGAGAATGATGCCCTGCATCCGCAGTGGGTGTTGCTCGATCTTGCGCAGGCCCAAGCTGTAAACAGCATTCGCATCGCATGGGGCGAACCCTACGCCCGCCGCTACATTGTGCAGTACTTTACCGGCGACGATCCCATCAAAGCCCCCACCCGCGGCGTCTGGCAAACCTTTTCGCTGGGATCAGTCGCCGAGGGAAAGGGCGGCACAGAAACCATTCGCCTCACGGGCAGCGCAACCCCGGTACGATTCGTCCGAATCTGGATGACAGAATCGTCGAACACCTGCGACAGCGATGGCGCTGGCGATGCGCGAAATTGCGTAGGCTATGCCATTCGCGAACTCTACCTGGGCACCGTTACCGGCGATGGTACGTTTCACGACATTCTGCGCCACACACCGGATCAGGAGCAGACTGCAACTTACTGTTCATCGGTCGATCCCTGGCATCAGCCGACGGATCTGGCATCGACCAAGCAAGCGCAGATGGGTTTCGATCTTTTCTTCACCAGCGGCGTAACTCGTGGACTACCGGCGATGATACCGGTTGCGATGTTGTACGACACTCCCGACAATGCCGCGGCGGAAATTGCCTATTTGAAGAAGCGCGGCTATCCCATCTCCTACGTCGAGATGGGCGAGGAGGCCGACGGGCAGGACATGTTGCCGGAAGATTATGCCGCGCTCTATCTGCAGTTTGCCACTGCGATTCATCGTGTCGATCCGATGCTGAAGCTCGGTGGCCCTTCATTTCAAGGAGTAAACAAAGACATAGAAGTCTGGCCCGACGCCAACGGGAAAGTTTCCTGGACCGGGCGCTTCGTCGATTATCTCAAGCAGCACGGGCGCATGAACGATCTGGCATTTTTTTCTTTCGAGCATTATCCCTATGATCCCTGCAAAACTCCGTGGGGCATGCTCTATGACGAGACCGAATTAGTGAGTCACATCATGAAGGTGTGGCACGAAGATGGCGTTCCTGCCGACATGCCGATGTTTATCACTGAGGGGAATCTCTCGTCGGGAGCGAGCGAGACTTATCAGGATATTTTCGCAGGGCTCTGGCTCGCCGATTACATCGGATCGTTTCTGAACGCGGGAGGAAAGGGCGTTTACTTTTTCCACTATCTGCCGCTGCAGATGGAGCCGGGCTGCAACAGCTCTCCCGGAACGTTTGGCATGTTTACCATCGATGCTAATTATCAGATTCAGCAACCGCTGGCGCAGTTCTTCGTGGCGCAACTGATTAATCTGGAGTGGGTGCAGCCGGAAGGCGGCGAACACCAGATCTTTTCGGCAAAAAGCGATTTGGAAGACGGCGCTGAGCACGAACTAGTAACCGCCTATGCGGTAAAGCGTCCCGACGCAGGCTGGGCGTTGATGGTGGTGAATCGCGATCAGGAAAATTCGCATCGCGTGCGCATTGCCTTCGAAGGCCAGCAGGATCGAAGCTTCTTCACCGGGCCGGTTGAGATTGCAACTTTCGGCAGGGCGCAGTATCAATGGCATCCGCCGCAAACGCGCTTTATGGCCCACGCGGAAAATAGCGGAGCAGCAACGATCGTTCCGACCAGCAAAGGCTGGGCCGATCCCGACGGCCCTATTGTCCGCTCAAAAGTAGCCGCAGCGCAGGACACGATGTACGATTTGCCCGCAGCATCTGTCGTCGTGATTCGCGGCCGACTTGGCAAGAAGTGAACTTTCACTTCTTTTTCGGCGAGCGAGTAAGCGCGGGCAGAGTTCGTTCGTGTTCGCAGTGTTCCGTGAGTTCGGCCAGACGCTTCACTTTGGTTTGCTCTTTTTTCGCGCTGATCACCCACCAGCTGCAGGTTCTGCGATACCACGGAGCCTGGTGTTGAAAGAATCTCCATGCGACTTTGTTGGCGCGAAGCTTTTTCTGATAGGCAACGGGTAGCTCGGCCGTTTTCCTTTGCTCGTAGGAATAGATCTCGGACCGCTTCCCTTCGCGCTTCTCAAACGCCGCCAAGCCCGCGGGATGCATCAGCCCCTTGGCTGAAAGCTCGCTCGCCCGTCTCAGGTTGACCGCGCTCCACACGCTCCGCGGCTTCCGCGGAGTAAATCGAATCATATAGCTCACCGCGTCCACACTCTTGCGGATGCCGTCGATCCAGCCAAAGCACAGAGCGCCATCGACCGCCTCTGGCCAGGTGATGCTCGGTCGACCGGAATCGCGTTTGTATAGGCCGACCCAAAGTTCTTCGGCATCTTTATGATGCACTTCAAGCCATGCCCGCCAGTGCGCAGGCGAGGGAAAGAAACGAGGCCTCGGGGCCATACCCAGAATTATCTCCAGACTCTCTAGACAACTGTTTGGATTCTAATTCCAAAGCACTCGCACGCCCTACCAAGACGTGTCGGACATCAAAAGGCCTGCCTGCTCAAGCTGAGCTAACGGCTAAAAGCGAAGAGCCAAGAGTTACATCTCACATGAGCCAGAGCGCGTCCACATCCACGATTACTTGTGTGCGCGGAATCTTCTGCTGCGTTGCATATGCCAGCATGGCGCGTAGCGTGCTGTTGAGCTTCTCCCGGCTGGGCGATTTCAACACGAAGTGATAACGGTAATCCCGCTTCAGCCGCAATATGGGCGCGGTAGCGGGACCGAGCACGCGCACGCCGTCGTGACGATTTTGCTCGAACCATCGTCCTAGCGTGCCCGACCATTGCAACGCCTCATCAAGTTTGTCGCTGCGGATGAGAACGTTAGCCAGCGCTGAATACGGGGGATAATGCATCCAACTGCGGAAGCGCAATTCCTTCTCGTAGAATCCTGCGAAATCGTGGCGCGCCGCATATTGCACTGCATAGTGATCCTGAAAATACGTTTGCAGAATGACCTTTCCCGAAGATTGCCCGCGGCCGGCTCGTCCTGCAACCTGAGTAAGCAATTGAAAGGTGCGCTCGGCAGCGCGAAAGTTGGGAAGTCCCAACGCGCTGTCGGCGCCCACGACGCCAACCAGCGTGACTCCGTGAATGTCGTGGCCCTTGGCGATCATCTGGGTGCCGACGAGCAGGTCGAGCTCACCTTCGCTGAGTGCGTTCAGTGTGCGCTCGAAGTCTTCATGGCCGCGCACCGTGTCGCGATCGAGCCGCGCGATGCGCGCTTGCGGAAACATGCCATGCAACAGTTCTTCCAGCTTCTCCGAGCCTGTGCCAAGAAAATAAACATACTCGCTCCCGCAGTGCACGCACGCCTTGGGCACGGGCGCGGTGTAGCCGCAGTAGTGGCAGATCATCTTATGTTCGCGTTTGTGATGCGTGAGCGCGATGGCGCAGTTCTGGCATTCCAAAGTTTTGCCGCAGCTGCGGCACAACACCACGGGCGAATATCCGCGGCGATTCAGCAACACCATAACTTGCTCTTTACGCTCGAGCCTCTCTTTGATCTCCGCCGACAGCTTGCGCGAGATAACCTGCTGGTGGCCGGTTTCCTGGAATTCCTGCCGCATGTCGACGATCTCGACTTCGGGAAGCGGCCGCTGCTCCACGCGATCTGGTAACTCCACGAGCGCGTACTTGTTCTTCTTGGCATTGAAATAGGATTCGAGCGAAGGGGTCGCCGAACCGAGCACCACGACGGCGTTCGCCATCTTGGCCCGCATAACCGCAATGTCGCGGGCGTGGTAGCGCGGCGTTTCCTCCTGCTTGTAAGAGGAGTCGTGCTCTTCGTCGACGATGATCAGCGCCAGGTCGGCAACCGGAGCAAAAACAGCCGAGCGCGTGCCCACCACCATGCGTGCGTCGCCGCTCTTGATGCGATGCCACTGTTGGGCGCGTTCTTTGTCGGAGAGAGCTGAGTGCAGGATCGCGACTTCATCGCCAAAGATCTGATGCAGATCGGCAGCGACTGCCGGCGTGAGGCCGATCTCAGGGACGAGAAGAATGGCGGAGCGGCCGGCTTCGAGCACCGAGCGCATCCCGGCTAGATACACGGCAGTCTTGCCCGAGCCCGTGACACCGTGTAGGAGGATGCCCGAAAACTGCCGCGCATCGACGGCTTGACGCAGCCGCTGCAGAGCGGCTTGCTGAGCCGGATTCAAATCGAAGGCAAAAGGCGAAGACCGGGGCTTGCTGCGAGAGACGGCGAAGTCCGCCGGCTCTTCGACAATTTCGACCAGGCCGCGCTTGATGAGCGTGCCGAGAGTTGTACGGGGGATTTCGAGCGCTTGCAGTGTCTGCAGGGAAACACGTCCCCCGGATGCGGACAGACTCTCCACCAGCATGCGTTGATTCTCGTTCAGCCTGCCTTCCGCGGACTTGAGTACAGCGATCTTCACCGTGCGCGCTGCATCCTGCACGGCCGACACATCTTCGCGAGCCAGCCATTTCTTTCGCACCATGCCATGTAGAATCGATTTCGAAGCGCGAGTGGAGGAGCGCAATGTTTGTTCGCGAACTGGAAGACCATCTCCTGTCGTCGACTCTGTCGCCGCGAGATAATCGAGCACGCGGAATTCGGAGGCCTGCTCCTCCGGCGTGCGTCGCGAGCGCGCGGAAGACCCGGACATGCCCGCTAGATGCAGCGCCAGCCGCCCTTCTTTTGTGATGCGGTAGGCGCTGGCGCGTTTGAATTCGGCACTCAGCGGCAGCATGGTGCGGAAGACTTCGCCGATCGAAGCCAGATAGTAGTCGGCAATCCAGCGCCCCAGGCGGAGCAGTTGGTCGTCGAGCACAGGGACGACGTCAAGCACACTCTGAATTGATTTCGTTGCGACGGTGGGCTTGCGGTCGTGCAATTCAACCACAACACCACTCATCCGCTGCTGGCGAAACGGCACCAGCACGCGGCCGCCGACCACCGGAGTAACCTCGGCGGGGACGCGGTAAGTGAAAACCGTGTCGAGCGGTACGGACAGAGCAACGTCGCAGAACTCAGGCATTGAATGGAAGAACAACCTACCGGTGATTAAGCAGGACCGACCCCAGAAGTCAGAAATCCCACACCCTAAGTTTGTCATCCCGAGCGCAGCGAGGGATCTTGGTTTTTTGCTCGGGTCGAGAATGTCGCTGTCGGCAAGCAGAAACCAAGGTCCCTCGCTGCGCTCGGGATGACAGGGCCTCCATCCGAAGGCTTACTCGGCGCTCTTTTTCGGCGGCACGATGCCAAGATATTTCATCACCATCTGCAAATCCTTCCAGGCCTCACCTTTCTGCCGCGGGTCCCGCAACAAAAATGCGGGGTGATAGGTGACGGCAAGGCGCGCTCCCGGCCACGAAATATCGTTGCTGCGCACACCAACAGGTTTGAAGTCGTACCAGCGGCCCCGCAGTTCAGTCATGGGTGCATTCATCGCCAGCAGATTTTTGGCGGCAGTCGCGCCTAATGCGACAAGAACCTTCGGCTTGATCGCCAAGATCTGCCGCATGAGAAACGGAGAACAGGTCTCAGCTTCGTCGCGTTCCGGTTGGCGATTACCCGGAGGACGGCATTTCACGATGTTCGCGATGTAGACATCCTCGCGCCGCAATCCCATCGCCTTGATCATGTTGTTGAGCAACTGTCCGGCACGCCCCACGAAAGGTTCACCCTGGGCATCTTCATCGGCGCCGGGCCCCTCGCCTACGAACATCAACTCCGCGCGCGGATTGCCAACCCCGAAGACGATCTGCTTGCGGCCCTGCTGGTGAAGTTTACAGCGCGTGCAATCGCCCAGATCTTCGCGAATTATTTTGAGCGCTGCAATCGGATCAGCCACTCCACGTTCCGGGTTGGGTGAAGTGATTTCGGAGGCATATTGCTCGGGAATCGTTGCAACGGCGTTGGATTTTCTTGCGGCCATTTCCTCTCGCGCTTCCAGGTGAGTTAACGACGTTAAGTTTGGAGTTGCCAGCTCTACCGAATCGGCATCCGGCGTCAACGCATGCTGCGGTGGCGAAGTCTCGCGCCGGTAGAAGTCGTAGATACCCAGCTCATGGTAGTAGCGAACGCGCTCGGCGAGAGCGCGCCGCAATTCCGGGTCAAGAATGTTAGGCATTGGTGGTTCGATTGTAATGCAGCGGCGGAACGAGCGCTCTCAGGCCTTCACCGGCGACTTGCGCTGCTGGCGAATCCTCACGACCTGATCGAGAACCCGCTGTGCCACTTCCAACTTGGTGGTCTCGGGAACTTCGATAACTTCGTCGTGAGTGATGATGGTGACTTCATTGCGCTCGGAATCGAAACCTATATTTTCGCGTGAAACATCATTGACCACAATGGCGTCGAGGTTCTTGGCCGCAAGCTTCTGGCGCGCGTTTTCGAGAACATTCTCGGTCTCGGCGGCGAAACCCACCACGATCTGTGACTGCTTGCGCGCGGAAATCTCTTTGAGTATGTCGGCGGTGGGTTCGAGTTCGAGTGTGATCGGACCCTTGCGTTTCATCTTCTGCGGAGAAACCACCTTCGCGCGATAGTCCGAGACCGCGGCGCTTTTAATGACAATCGTGGCAAGCGGCAAAAGATTCAGCACAGCGTCGCGCATCTGCTCAGCCGATTCCACACGCGTGACCTCGGCCGCTCCCGGCGGCGTAAGCGCCGTGGGTCCGCTGACGAGCAGCACGCGCGCTCCTCGCCGCAAAGCGGCCTCTGCCAAGGCGTATCCCATGCGTCCGCTGGAGCGGTTAGTAAGATAGCGAGCGGGATCAATTTTCTCGCGGGTTGGTCCGGCGGTGACCAACACGGTTTCGCCGATCAAGTCCTGCGATGAACCAAGCGCTTCGAGCACTGCCGAAACGATGGCTTCATTTTCGGCGAGCCGTCCCGAGCCAATCATGCCGCAGGCGAGATATCCCGACCCCGGTTCGACAATCTTCACACCACGCTGACGAAGAACTGCCAGATTCGCTTGCGTCGCAGGATGATTCCACATGTTGACGTTCATCGCCGGAGCCACGACGACTGGAGCGGTAGTGGCAAGAAAAAGCGTGGTCAGAAAATCGCTGGCGACGCCGTGCGCGAAGTGCGCCAGAATGTCGGCTGTGGCGGGAGCCACCAGCAGCGCGTCAATCGACTGCGCTACGGCGATGTGCTCGATGGCGGAGTCGATGTTTGGAGAATCGACGCCAGCAGATTCCGCACCGCCGGAAGAGAACATTCCCGTTATTACTTTTTCGCCCGAGAGCGCCGCAAAAGTGAGCGGGCGAACAAACTCCTGAGCGGCGCGAGTCATGATCACCTGAACCTGAATGCCGCGGTCTTGCAACAGGCGGACAATCTCGGCCGCCTTGTAAGCCGCGATGCCTCCGGTCACGCCCAGTGCAACTTTCATATTTTTGCTGGCGGGTCGCTACGCGTCAGGAGCCAAGGCCTTATCGAAGGCTTCGGCAGCCTGCTCAACAGCGCTGCGAGTTTCGGGAATCTCCCATTTCACTTTACCCGCGCGGATTTCATCTTGCGCGATGCGGCAGGGTTTGCGGGAGTTGGTTTGAACCACCGGCGGGGCTCCCGATTGCAATTGACGTGCGCGCCGGGCGGCCACCAGGATGTAGCGATAGTTGCTGTCGAAGCCTTCGATCAATTTCATAAATTCTCTCCCCGATGCCGGGATGCAAGATTTTGATTGCCGAAGTGATGCGCTTCGTTCATCGGCGGGGGAAGGCCGAGAACCACTCCACTATTTTCCCACGAATTTCAACTTTGTGGGGGATGGCGGCCTCACAATCTGGTTACCGAGGTCTAATTCTCTTTGGCCGACGATCGGAAGGAGTCGAGAATCGGCTGCAAGCGCGGCCGAACATTCGCTAGCCGGCAGCAATCTGCAAGGCCAACGGTTTTTGTTTCCGTCTCTGAGAGAGCCCGGCCAGAGCGCAACAAGCGCTCGCCACGCACGACCGCGCGCAACAATTTAATGGAGTCCTCGAGTTGATCGTTCACCAGAATGTAGTTGTACCGGTCATAATTCTCGATCTCGTGTGTCGCAGTAACCAACCGCCGCTGAATCACTTCTTCCCGATCCTCACTGCGCTTGCGCAGGCGCTCTTCCAGAGTCCTGCGATCGGGAGGCAAAATAAAAATGCTGGTGGCTTGCGGCAGCTTGTCCTGAATTTGCCTCGCACCTTGCACGTCGATATCGAGTAGAAGGTCGCGGTGATTCTCTTCCGCCTGGCGCAGAAAGCGGCGCGCGGTACCGTAGTAATTTCCGAAAACCTCGGCGTGTTCGAGAAAGGCATCTTCGCGAATCATCTTCTCGAATTCGTCACGCGAAACGAAATAGTATTGCCGCCCGTTGATTTCGCTGCCGCGCGGAGCTCGCGTTGTGTAAGAGATGGAAAACTCCAGATCGCTTACCTTCTTCAGCAGTTCGTTGACCAGCGTAGATTTGCCCGAACCGGATGGGGCAGAGATGATGTAGATCAGTGGCTTATAGGCCGCGGAATTCATTCCAGGTTCTGCACCTGCTCACGCGATTTTTCGATCTCCGCTTTCATGACGAGTCCGGCCTCCGTGATTTTCAGCGCCTCGCCGGCCAAGCCGGAAGTTTTCGAGAGTAGGGTATTGGCTTCGCGATTCATCTCCTGCAGGAGAAAGTCTAGTTTCTTCCCGACCTCTCCATTTTCGTCGAGCAAGCCCAGAAAATGCTGCACGTGATTCTCCATGCGTACAATTTCTTCCTGAATATCGCTGCGATCGACTAAGAGTGCGGCTTCCTGCAGCACACGCTCTTTATCGGGGCTGGAGCCGAGCAATTCTTGCAGACGCGACTGCAGCCGCTCCAGGTAACTTTGTAACATGGAGCGCCGGTGCTGTTGCACGATCTTGACGGCTTCGAGAAGATGATCCATGCGCTGGCGAAGCTCACGCTCAATGCTGCGGCCTTCCTGCTCCCGCATTAGATTCAGGCGCTCAAGTGCTTCGCCGATAGTAGCTACCACTGCCGATTCAAGCGCTCCATCTTCGGGATCGCCGGGACCATCGAGCGCGCCCGGGATGCGGAGGATGGCATTGAGGTCGGGTTCGGCGGGCACGCCGAACTCGCTCGCGGCGGCGCGAAACGCCGCGATGTAAGCGCTGACCAGCGGGCGGTTTAGCGCCAGAGCTTCGCCGCTGCCGCGCTCGAGGCTAAGCACTACTTCGATGTGGCCGCGGGAAAGTTTTTCTTTCAAGAGCCGCCGGAGTTGCATCTCCAGCGAATCCGAACCCGAGGGCAAACGAAAATGCAGATCGAGAAAACGGTGATTCACCGATTTCAATGCCAGTAGAAAGGCGAGACGGCTTCGGCTGCGGGAAGAGTGACCAGCGCTATCTCTCCCCGGCTGGCCAACGATTTCGCCTTTGACCTGAGCAAATCCTGTCATTGAGCGGATGGGCATAATCGATTCGAAATTTTGATCAAGCGATCTCCGGCTAACAGATGATTAACTATTTTTCAAGAATCTTAGCTAGGCCGGGCCGGCTCCAGTTTCTGCTCAAAATCGGCGAACTGCAACTCGTAGAGACGACGGTACGTGCCCAGCTTGGTCATCAGCTCTTCGTGAGCGCCGATATCGGCGATGGCGCCGTTTTCGATCACCACGATGCGATCGGCGCGGCGCACGGTAGATAGGCGGTGGGCAATCACGAAAACGGTTCGTCCGCTCATCAAATTATGCAATGCGGATTGCACCAGCGCTTCCGACTCGCTATCCAGAGCCGAGGTTGCTTCGTCCAGAATTAAGATAGGCGCGTCCTTCAAGAGGGCGCGGGCAATGGCGATGCGCTGGCGTTCGCCGCCAGAAAGGCGCACGCCGCGCTCTCCAATCACCTCATCGTAGCCTGCAGGCAGCGCGCGGATGAAATCATGCGCCAGCGCGGCCCGGGCTGCAGCCTCCACTTCTTTCAACGCAACATTCGGCTGCCCATAGGCGATGTTGTTGCGAACTGTATCGTTGAACAAAACCGTTTCTTGGGTGACAATTCCCACCTGCTGGCGCAGAGAAGCCAAAGTCACATCCCGCAGATCATTGCCGTCGATCAGCAGGCGTCCTTCACTTGGATCGAAGAAGCGCGGGATCAAGTGCACCAGCGTGCTTTTCCCCGAACCGCTCGATCCCACGATGGCGACCACTTCTCCGCGGCGGACTTCAAGGTTGATGTCGTGCAAAACTCGCGCATCTTCGCTCTCGCCCGCGCCGCCGTATGTGAAACTTATGTGATCGAATTGTACGGTTTTAGCGAATGCGGGCAATCGCCGGGCGTGCGGCTTCTCGCGAACGTCATCTTCGACGTCCATGAACTTGAAGATTTCGCTGGAGGCGCCGAGGGCCTGCTGAAAGTTGTTATTGAAAAGCGCGAACTTGCGGACCGGATTGTAAAGGCTAAACACCGCAGTGATAAAGGCGACGAAAACGCCAGGTGTCATCTGATTGTGCGCGATGCGGCCACGTCCCAGCAGAAGCAACAGGGCAATACCCACACTACCCACGATATCCATCAGAGGCGAACTAATCGCCGTTGCGGCAACTGAACGCAGGTTGGCGCGAAACAAACGGCGTGCCGCGCCGCGGAAACGCGAGATCTCCCATTTCTCGCTGTTGAAAGCCTTGACGATGCGGTTGCCTGTGATGGTTTCGTGCAGAATGTTTTGGATCTCTGCAAGCTTGTCTTGCCCCTGCCGCGTCGTGCTGCGCACGCGCGAGCCGATCTTCCGCGATGAATAAATGATGACCGGCACGAAGAACAATAGAACCCATGCCAGTTCTCCGCCCAGCACTACAACCACCGCGGCCACAGAGAGGAACGTGAAGAACTGCTGCAGGAATTCGGCCAGCACCGTTGACATCGCATATTGCACTCTCTCGATGTCGTTCACGATGGCCGAGAGCAAAGTTCCCGTGGCGTGCTTGGAAAAAAATGCGGCGGAGCGGCGCATGATCGCGTTGTAGAGATCGTCGCGCAGATCCGTAATCATGCCAAAACCGGCATGGTTTACCAAGTACGTTCCCGCATAATCGCAGATTCCCTTCAGCACCGTCGACGCCACCAGGGCGAAAGCGACAATGGTCCAGGCATTGGTGAAGTGAGCTGGAACGAACTGCTGCAGCGAGACCGCGCGGTGCGTGCCGGGGATGACAAATAACTGAATGTCCCTCGATCCAGTTTGCGGGTTTAGCACCCGGTCGAACACGGGACGAACCAGCAAGTACTTGAAGGCGTCGAGCACTCCCACAAGCGCCATGAGAAGAACGGAAGACAGAATTTGCCACCAGTAAGGGAGTGCGTAGCGCAGCAGTCGCGTCAGCTGGCGCATAGAACTCCGAGCCAAGCGAGGCGGCTAACGGGCGCTGACATTGGCATGCTGTGCAAGGGCTTATTTTACTGCCGTCGCTGGTCGTTTGTCGTTGGTCGTTAGCCGTTCCTCTTTATGTACAACACAACGACAGGTGTCCTGAGCGGGCCAACGACGAACGACCAGCGACTAACGACCGGAATCTCACTTGGGCATATCACGGTGCACAACCTTCACCCGGTATCCTGCTTTGTGCAGGCGTTTGCCCACCTCCTCGGCGATCATCACGGAGCGGTGCTGACCGCCTGTACAACCGAAGCTGATCGTGAGGTAGCTCTTGCCCTCATGGATGTAGTGCGGCAACAGGTACACCAGCAGATCCGAGATACGCCTGATAAATTCCTGCGTCTGCGGGAACGACCGAATGTATTTGGCCACGCGCGGGTGGCGGCCGGTGAAAGGTCGAAACTCCGGTACGAAGTGGGGGTTCGGAAGAAAGCGAACGTCGAAGACAAGGTCGGCCTCTTCCGGCACGCCGTGCCGGAAGCCAAAACTCACGCACGACACCAGAATGTTTTTTCCTCCAGACTGCTCGCGAAAACGCTCCGTCACGTGAGCTCGGAGTTCGTGGACGTTGAACTTGGACGTATCGATCACGAAGTCGGCGACCGCGCGAATGGCCGCCAGGTGCTTTCTCTCGGCTTTGATCGAGGCGGCCACAGGAGTGTCGGTGCCAAGCGGATGCGGGCGGCGAGTCTCGCTGAAGCGCCGCATCAACACTGCATCGGAAGCCTCGAGGAATGCGACCTTCGTTGGAATCATGCGCCGCACAGCCTTCAGAATGCCCGGCAGTTGCTCAAGCTTCGAGCCTTCACGCACGTCGACCACCAGGGCGGTGCGCCGAATCTCCGCCGATTGCAAAGCCATTTCGGCGAAGCGCGGTATCAACTCGACGGGTAGATTATCGACGCAGTAGTAGCCCAAATCCTCAAAGGCCTTGAGCACCGAGGCCTTGCCGGAGCCGCTCATCCCGGTAATGATGACCAGTTCCGCGGCATGCGGTTTCGTATGCCCGGACGACACTGATTTCTTTCCCTTGCGTTTTGCGGGACGGCGCTTTTGTGGTACGGGAGTTTTCCGCGGCGGCATGCTCAGGATAGTAGCATTGAACACTGGCCTCGAAACGTGCATGCCGGGATACGCCTTTACCTTCTCTCTCTTTTACATTTGTCTCCGGCCTGCTTGGACAGGTAAGCTAGGTCGCCATGAAGAAGTTTCAAGAACTCACCGAACGCGAAGTGCTGGCTTTGGCGATTGCTCTGGAGGAAGAAGACGAGCGCGTGTACTCCGATTTCGCCGAAGGACTGCGGCAGGACTATCCCGCGTCAGCGGCGATGTTTGAAGGCATGCGCGAAGAAGAATCCGGTCACCGGCGCCGGCTGATCGAACTTTACCGGCAAAAGTTTGGTGAACACATTCCTCTGATTCGGAGGCAGGACGTGCGCGGATTCGTCGAGCGTCCTGCGCTCTGGCTGATCCGGCCGCTGCGTATAGAAGCAGTGCGCAAAGAAGCCAGCACCATGGAAGTGGAGACGCGGCGCTTTTACGAGAAGGCCGCGGCGCGCACGCAGGATGCCAGCGTCCGGCAACTGCTCGACGATCTCATCAATGAAGAGCGCGAGCACGAAGAGCGCGCACAGGAACTGGACAAAGAGAAGTTGCCGGCGAATGTAAAGGAAGACGAAGAGCGGGCGCAGCGGCGACTCTTCGTGCTGCAGATCGTGCAGCCTGGCCTGGCGGGCGCAATCGACGGCTCCATTTCCACGCTCGCTCCCGTATTCGCGGCTGCATTCGCCACCAAAAGGCCTCACGATGCGTTGCTCGTCGGCATAGCCGCGTCCGTAGGTGCGGGAATCAGTATGGGATTTACCGAGGCCCTCTCTGATGACGGCAGCCTGACTGGGCGTGGACATCCGTGGGTGCGTGGAGTGATCTGCGGCTTGATGACAGCATTAGGGGGAATCGGGCACACACTACCGTTCCTGATAAACAATTTTCGGATGGCACTTTGGGCTGCGGGCGTAGTCGTAATTGCTGAATTGGCTGTGATCACGTGGATTCGTCGACGGTATATGGAGACTCCGTGGGTTTCAGCGGCGTTGCAAGTCGGGTTGGGCGGAGTGCTTGTGTTTATCACTGGCGTGCTTATCGGAAGTTCTTGATCTATTCCTTCGCTGCTTAGACGTAGCAAGCTACGTCTCTCCGAATCGATTTAGTTTGACGGTCGAGTATCGAGCGGGTGCTTTGCCTTTTCGTAGAATTCGTTCTGCAGTTTCAGGCTTACATCGTCGGCTTTGATGGCACGGATGGCTTTGGTCAAGGTGTCGATCCACCAATCCATCTGAAATTTGCCGAGTTCCTCGGTTGCGGCGGAACCGTCGCCGGAATAGTGATTCGGGAAGCGTGCGTACCACCAGATTCCGGTGTAAATATCTTCGGGAAGGTTCTGGCGATGTTGGTCGGCGCCGGATTCGTTGTTGGCGCGGTCGACGTGCACCGTGTCCGGGCGCGAGATCATCATTTTTGAGGTTTCACTTTCGCCAGCGTGCATGTCGATCGACGTCTTCTTCGCCGGGCCGCCAGACTCGGGGGTGCGCTGGTCGAAAACATAGACTACATAGTCGTGGGGCTTATCCAGTTGGGTTTGGGCGAAGTATGGCAACAGATGCTCATTACCTCCGTGGCCGTTGACGATGATCACTTTCTTGCAGCCGTTGCGGGCTATCTCGTCGGTGGTTTCCTGAAGCAGTGCGAGTTGCATTTCGCGGCTGTAGGCGATGGTTCCAGCCTCGTGGCGCGCTTCGGCAATCTGTCCGAAATAGTATTCGGGGAAGACGACAGCGTACTCTTTTTCTGCGGCGTGCAGGGCGGCGTAGCGCACATCCAGCAGGTCGGTGCCGAGCGGGAGATGCGGTCCATGTTTTTCCAGGATGCCGAAGGGCAGCAGGCATGTGCCTTGCGAGCGATGAATGCCCTCGCGGAAATCAGCGGCGGTGAGTTCTTCCCAGTGAACCGAGAGTTTCGTCTCGGGTGTCGCAGACTGAGCCTGCGCGGGATGCGATGCATGCTGGATGGTGAAGAGAAGAGTCAGAATAGCAACTGGACAGATCGCGGCGTGCTTATGAGTCGTCATCGATTTCGTTTCGCGGCGAATTCTAGCACGCGCAATGCCTTTATTAAAACGTATCAATAAGCCTTCCGCAAAATGGGCCGGGAGCATTCCCCCGGCCCTGTGATCCAAATCGCTCTCCGCTATTTCAGGTAGATTTCCTGCATCAACTCTGAGCTGATGATCTCGCGGATTTCGGCGCGCTTCTCGGTGAGTTGCTGAGCCGGCGCCTTGCCACCGAGGATCTTGTCGCGGAGCTCTTCGCCTTTGGCCGCCAAGCCGTCCATGGCGGCATGATTCTTGTATTCGATGGCCACACAGATATCCCAGTCTTCAGGGCTGACTTTTGTTTCTTTCAGAAAAACCTTGTAGTCCATGATGATGCCCTGTTTCTTTTGTTCCTCGATCAGGGGCTTGGTGGACTTGCGCAGGCTGGTGAGGTACTCATCCATGTGGGTGGGCTTCACGCGGATCAACTGAACGCGCCAAACGGGACCTTCAGTGTAGTGCTCTTGCGCGAGCAACGATGGGGCGAGCAACAGCAGAAGAACGACCAGACCGCACAGCTTCTTCATAGTCATCTCCAGAGTGTTGTGAGTTAACGGAGCGAGGATTGTACGCTCTGTTCGATGGAATACGAAAGGCGGGCTCCGGGCTTCGGCTTGCGGGCTTCGGCTTTCGGCTTTCTCCTTCGGCCCTGGTGATGGCATTTCGTGGAGATTCTGCTTGTGGATTTCTGACCGAAATAAAGTTGGACGGGGTTTGTCTCCGATTTGGGAATGTACGGGAAACTGTGGGAGGCCCCCACCCCCACCCGTTACTAGAATCATCGGGTTAGAGGGAAATTCGCTGCAAATATCGTTTTTCAAAGAACTTAAATATCAAAATATAGACAACGCAACAGTTGCGACCGAGCCCCTGGAGCTCGCCGTGGTACACCTGCCTCGGCCATGATCGCGCGGATCCGGCGCTGTGGACAAGGTTAGATGTCACACTAGGGCACTGGAAAACTTCCGAACGTTAGTCGATTCGGTTCGACCTTTGTAGATCTCGGTTAGGGGTCACGAAGCCGAACGTGCTCAACACCGCCTCAGCGATATCGTAGAGGGAATCGAAGTCGTACTTATTTCCCTTTAACTCCCAATACTCTCCGTGGGCAAGCCAATGGCGAAACTTAAATGCGCCACGCAATTCTCCGATCAGTTGCTTTGATTCCGCTACGTTTTGCTTCCAGGCTTCAAAGATATCCTCGTCTAGTCTGACTTTGCGTCGGCCGGATTTATGGATGTTTCTGAAGGCCTTGAAAAGATTTCCTTTTACTTTCTTCCGGTACCGATATTCATAGTCGACACGAAAGGCGCGTTCAATAGCGATCAGCATTGCAAGCGAGGAATTTCTGTTGGTCTCCTCGATCCGTTCCTTTAACTTATTAATCAGTTCGGCGGGCGAGAGTCCCAAAAACCGGTCGTTGAATCCGGGAGACGCATCGCTGAAATAGAGCCTCAGCGCAGAAATAACGTCATTGCGATATTCAGCAATGGCCGCAATGACGCTATTAGGCATTCGCGACATCCAAGATAAGCTGGAAGAGAGACTGCTGAGTGATCTTTTCAAATCTCCTTTCTGGCGGAGGTGTCACAATGCGCCAGGCCCAATGAGTATCCTTTTGGTCAATTGCGTCTTCAACCTCCGCGATCTTCTCTTCCGGCTTTAGCTTTTTTTTGGGTAGACGCGGAGATCGCTCCCCACCGGTTACAGAGACGTGAATTAGGTCCGCAACGCCCAGGGCCCGGCTGTCTACGAGAGCTATCTGCCTCCTGCCTGCGGGACCTTCGACATCCACCCGGCCTTTAAAGCCGATCAACAGGGTTCCTACTGGTCTCAGTACCACATCCTGTCGCCCGATCTTCAGGATCATCTCTCTGGCAGTGTACGAACCAATGTTCTCCTCGTTTAGCTCGATTTGCTTGAATTCGGGGCGGATTTGTCCGGAGGCGATGTACTTACCCAATAAGGCCTCAATCTCAGCGTAAAGGCCCGATAAGCACGCGAGCCAGTCATCGCGCTCCTGATCCCAATTGATCGCGACCTCGTTCGCGTTACTCTGCTGGCGCTTAATGAATTGATCGAAATCTCGGTTCTCCATCTTGGTTCTCCGAATTTATATTACCCCGGTGTCGCCTAGTTAGATAGCCGGAAGAGACTCATCGAGACGGTTCTCGAGCGCTTTCGATCAGCTCAATTTCGCGGCCTTGGTTGCGGCCCAGGATCACTGCCCTTTGCCTTTCGGAAGACCAAATGTCGCGAAGGGATAGGTGGAAACCCGTTTGAGCCTTTCGCGCTGCTAGCGAGGAAGGGATCCTTCGACTGCGCGGCTGATTCTCTGCGAGAACCAGAAGCTTCGCTCAAGATGACAGATGACTTGGGCCCTCGTTTCACGCTACCTTAACGCACAGCGGCCCGATGACCCCGGGCCGCTGGACAGCCGAGGGCGGCTGTCCCCCCATTAGTTTCTTCGCATCGGCCTGGGCTCCTCAAGGGCTGAAGCCCGCGTGATTCGGGTGCTTTACGCGGCGCTGAAGCGCCGCTCCTCCACGGGAGTCCATGCATTTTCGGGATTTTCTTGGTGCTGCTTGAGTTTGCGCCTTAGCTGTCTTGGGAGCGCTGTCGGCGAAGGAGAGTCAAAGTCAGCCGGACAAGAGTGTCCGCTCCACACGAGCGAATTGGACACCACTTTCATCTCTGCGCCAGCACTGCGGCCCGATACGACTGGGCCGCCGGACAGCCGAGGGCGGCTGTCCCCACACGAGTCCTGATAGAAACTCCTGGTTCGAGGCTCAGGCACTGCTAGCGGCGAAGGGACCCTTCGACTGCTTCGCTCAGGAAGTTCGTGCCGTCCGCTGAAGCGGAGTCGTTTCCGCTCCCACCTTTCCCGGCGCTGAATGCGCCGGGCTATTATCAAACGCCCCCTTCGGCAAGCTCAGGGCGGGCTCTCCGGGATGGAAGCCTTAGCTGGAAGCAGCTGTGGGACACATCCGCATTTGGGCGCTGCACTGCGGCCCGATACACCTGGGCCGCATGGACGGACGAATGCGTCCGTCCCCACACGAGCGGTTGCGCGGCTCATAGACCCAGGGCTTGCACTTGCTCTTCGGTGTCGTAGCCGAGCCAGTGTGCCACCTCATGCCAGACCACGCGTTTCACTTCGGCGCGCAAGTCTCCTTTTGAACAGCGCAGGATAGGGCCACGAAAAACAAATATCAGGTCGGGGGCGTACTTCACCTCATTGTGCGAGCGTTTCGTCCTCAATGTGCCACTGTACAGTCCCAATAACTCGGTGCCACGGCGCCATTTCTTTTTGTTCGACATCTCCTCTAAGACGTCGGCTGGAGGCTCGTCGACCACTTGAATGCCGGGGAAATCTGGCAGGTCCTTGATCTTCCGCGGCAGGGTGCGGTAGGCCCACTCTACAATCTGCTCGAAGGTTTCGGGATGTTGGGCGTGGGGCATGAGGCCAACTTTACCACTGGGCAGGGAGTCGAGACGTCGGCACCGCGGCATTTGGGCGCTGCACTGCGGCCCGATACACCTGGGCCGCTGGACAGCCGAGGGCGGCTGTCCCCACACAGAACATTGCTAGAGACTCCTGTATGGGCCTCGGACGCTGTCCACGCAAAGAGGTCCTTCGACTGTGCGCTCAGGATGACAGAACTCGCTACTTTCATCGGTCTCGCTTACTGAGCCGCAGCGGCGCGGGCCAGCAAATTGGGATTAGGGCTGGAATTCGATTCCGAACTGGTGTGCTCGAATAAGCGCTGGTAGCAGCGGTAGATAAGCAACATCAGGGGAAGAACCAGCAACGGGGCTTGCCATCCCACATGCTGGCTGGCGAAGGTGACCATAAAAGTTACTCCGGTGCAGGCAACATAGTAGGGGAAAGACAGATGAAGGATGCTCGACCAGATGTTCAGGACGCGTGCGCCTTCGGTTACCGAAATGATGGTGGCCACCGGCAAAGTGTTTACCAGCAGGAAAGCTGCGCAGGCGACGACGAAGACAAGTGTCCCGGAGAAGCGTCCGGAATTCGCCCACGCGCTGTGCAACAGAATCGCGCTGGCGCCGGCAGCTAGGACGATGGTGCTGGCGTTGAAGAGCATCTTAGACGGCTGAATTTTTCCGTCGCGTTTGGGCAAGCTTTGCAGCGTGGCGGAGACCAAGGCCACGGTTGCAGATTCGAACAAACTCAACTGCGAGGCCGCGATCAGAATAAAGGGCAGATTCACCGACATGGTTCCGGTTACTCCCGGAAGCTTCACTTTGGTGCGTGAAGTGACGGCGCCGAGGAGCAACAGCGAGGCGAACTGATAAGCGTGGAAACCGGTCAAGTGCAATGCGCTCCCAAACAGCATCGCCAATCCGGCGATTACCATGGCGCTGATGAAGCCCGTTGCGAGATTTGAATTCTTCGTCATAAGGAGTCCTTTCGCTCTCGGTTTATGACGCGTGATTATTTCTCGCCGAAGTAGGTGACCGTAGCATCATCCCACGTTGCAGACAGACTCGGTGTCGGGGCAGACGTACCCCAGACCACGCTATATCCCCGGTCGGTGGAAGTTCCCCAGACTACCGAAGAACCCCACAGAACGGACTGTCCGTTTACAGTTCCGGAGATCACCGAGGTGCCCCAAACCACCGACGTGCCCCAGACCACGGAACTGCCCCACAGGACGGATGAGCCGGTCACTAGATAGACCTGGCCGCTCTTGTTCACAGCCACCGGGGGGGACATGGCGGCACCGATCGTGGGGGAAGCCGTATCCTGGTTCGAGAGCGCCGCCTGTATATCCAAATAGCCGGCGCCGATGGTGAAGATATCGTAATAATCGGTGTACTTGATGCCAGTGACAGGATCCACCGCGGTGCTGGATCGCGGAAAAGTTTTGTAGGCAGTCTTCATCAAGCGCGCCTTGACCTGGTCCGGAGTGAGCGAAGGATTCTGCTGCAGCAGGAGCGCTGCGGCTCCGCTGACTACAGGAGTTGCCATGCTGGTGCCGCTCAGAATGAAATAGTACGACGATGGAGTGTTGCCGCCGACCGTGCTGTAGTAATCCATGGGAAGCTGATCTTGCGGGAACAGCGTGTAGATTGAAGCGCTGGTGCTAGCCAATGTGGAGATCGTAAGGTTGCCCGGGGCTACGAGATCGGGTTTCACGATATGGTCAACGACCGTCGGCCCCTTCGAGCTGTAGCTCGCGATGAGGTCATCAGTACGAGTGGCAGTACCCTCCGGTTTCATGGCGCCCACCGTGATTACGTAGGGATCGTTTCCTGGAGCCGAGATCGTGCCATATCCGTTCGTGTTGAAGGAATTGTCACGGCCATCGTTACCGGCCGCCACGACTACCACGATGCCAGCCTTCCAGGCCGCTTCTACCGCCTGACACAGCGGGTCCACCATGTAGCTTTCAAAAACGGGGCGTCCCAGCGATATGTTCATGACGCGGATGTTATACGTGCTCTGCAGGCTGATGGCTTCTTCAATGCCGGCAATGACATCGCTGTCGGTACCAACTCCATTTCCATCCAGAACGCGGAAGCTAAGTAGACTTGCGTCGGGAGCGATGCCCATGAAGGTCTTGGTGTAGTCGGGACCAGTCGAGTTGGCTCCGTCGCCGGCCAGAATTCCGGCAACGTGAGTACCATGGCCGAAGGCGTTATTGATTCCGTCGAAGTTGAAATTCTGACTGTAGACCAGACGAGAAACACCATTCTCGGAAAAATCTCCCTGATCGGTGATGCCGCTGTCGATGACCGCTACGCCGATCCCGCTGCCATCGAGGCCGGATGACCAGGCGTAAGGAGCGTTCACTGCCTGATCATAGAAGTCAGTGGTGGTCGAGGTCTGGTAGACCTTGTGATCGAGCGAAACGTGCAGCACGTTGGGATTGTTCTCGAAGGTCGACAGGGATTCAGTCTGCAGCTTGAGTGCAACGGCGTGGATATGGGGCATGTGCTTTAACGGAGCCTGGTCTTTGGCGAGAGCTTGGGCCTGAGAGAAGTCTTCGTCTCTCGACTCGCGGTACTGAACGATCACATCGACCCACTGCCCTTTCGGGGTGGACGCCAGGTCTTCCGCAATCCGCGCTGGGTTGGCGGCCAACGCCAAGGGTGCCCCAAGGATGACGCCCAGAGTTGCCAGGTAACAAAATGCTGAAGTGACTTTTCTTGTCCGCCGCCCCATAAGTTGAATCTCCTCGCACGCACAAATCACGCGCATGCCAGGTACTTTGCAAGCTCGTCGCCACTGCGACAGGGGCTTCGCTCTTTTGATTCATGCACTTAGGATTTGCGGCTGAGAGTCTTCGCCGGGACAGTTTGTCCCATTGGCGCGGCAGCGAGCCGTTTTGGCCCGAACGAGGATCCTAGGCAGCAGTGAATGCTCCAGTCCTAGGGGGCTTCGATCAGCTCCATTTTGCCTTCTCTGGTGCGGTGTAGGATCAGTAATTTGCCTTTGGGGTCACGGAAGACGAAGACGTCGCGGTCGCGGAAGTGGGCTTCTTTGATGGCTTCTTCTAACGTCATGGGGCGCATGGCTACGGATTCGCTAGAGCGAACGAGGTGGACTTCGGTGGTCTTGGCTACTGGTGGGTACCGGTGTACCGCGACCGGGACAGCGGTTTTCTCTGTCAGGCCCACGGCGGCGATTTGGACGCCGGCGCCATCCGTTGGCGCGGAGTGACCGTTCCACTTTTTTACTTCTTCGCTTTTGCGGGCGGAGCGTTTTTTGGATTGCCAACGCGTTTTGTATTTCAATGCTTGCTTTTCGAGGTGGTCGAGGGCTTCGTTGACGGCGATGGTCATATCCTTGGCCTGGGCCAGGCCGACGATCGGGCCGTTACGCGGGCTGATGGTAATCTCGGCTTTGTGGCGATGCTTTTCTACCGCGAGAATCACTTTGGTTTCGAAGCGGTCGCCGAGGATTTTGCGGATTTTCGCTAGGCCAGTTTCTACTTCTTTGCGGATGGTGGGAGTTACTTCGTAGTGACGTCCAGTGTATTCCACGTTCAAGAGCGCCCCTCCTTAGTTCTTGCTTCGATCGACTGGGCACTGCATGTTTCAAAAGTTAGAGGTCAGAATACGGAAGTTAGAATCAAAAGCATAAACACAGGGGACACGGAGTTCCACAGGGTACGGCCGCTGCTTTATGGTTCTTACCCCGGAGTTTTGATGTCTTACTTTTGACTCTTGCATCATTCCTTAACCCGGCGCTGGTGCGTGCTCGGGATGCGCATGTCTTCGCGGTACTTGGCTACGGTGCGGCGCGTTACCTGGATGCCCTGTGATTGCAGGATTCTCGTGATCTGTTCGTCGGTTAACGGACGGTTCGGGTCTTCTTCGTCGATCAGCTTTTTGACGCGGCGTTTCAGGATCAGCAGGCTGGTATTGCCGCCTTCGGGGCCCTGCACGCTTTCGCTGAAGAAGTAGCGCAGTTCGAATACTCCTTGCGGCGTGTGTGCGTATTTGCTGGCGACTGCGCGGCTGACCGTGGAGGGATGCACGCCAATCTCTTCGGCGACCTCTTTGATCATCATCGGTTTGAGATGATCGATACCTTTTTCGAGGAAATCCTGCTGGCGGGCTACGATGCAGTAGCAGACTTTGGTGATGGTCTGCTTGCGCTGTTCGATGTTCTTGATGAGCTGGATGGCGCTCTTGTAGCGCTCTTTCACGTAGTCGCGGGTGTTTTTGTCGTTGGTCTCGCGGGTGACCAGCTTTTTGTAAGCAGGATTGAGGCGAAGCTGAGGTAAGTCGTCTTCATTCATCAGGACCAGCCACTCATCGCCATGCTTGACGAAAGCTACATCGGGCTCGATGAGGCGGGCCTGGACCTTGTTGTAGCGCAAGCCGGGACGGGGATCGAGGGTACGGATGAAATCGAGAGCCTGCTGCACTGCTTCGGCGGGTCGGCCGATGGCTTTAGCAATTTCTTTGTGTTGCTTGCTTTGAACGGCGCGCAAGTGCTGGTCAACGATGGCGATGGCATCTTCCAAAATCTGCACCGTGCCGTTGCCGTTAGCGTTCCTGTCTCGAGGCTGGTCTTTATGCGCGGCCCCATGCGCATCCCCGTTCTTGTGTTGCGCTAGTTGCTGCTGGTGATAATGCAACTGGCGAAGCAGGCATTCGCGCAGGCTGCGGCAACCTACGCCAGCGGGATCGAGCTGGCGCACGACTTCGAGAGCTTCCTGAAGATCGGCGGGGGTGAAGTTGGATTTGTAGACAGGGTGCGGAGTTGCCGCCGGAACCTCGGGAGCGGGAGCAGCAGCACCGGCGCCGTCTCCGTTGCGAGGAGCGAGAAAGCCCTCCGGCGTATTCGTTGGGGAACTACTTATCTTTTCGAGGAGGCTCGCTGTGCCAATGCTCGCGCTGGAAAAATCGGGGGCGTTTGCGGCTGCTCCTATCAGTTCATGGAGATCCTTTCCTTCCAAACCTTGGTTTGCCGCGCCGACGGGAACATTTACAGCCGGATTCAACGTAGGCGCTACGGACATGCTGTCGTCGGTGGCGTCATCCGAGCCTTCGGGTGATGATTCGTCCTCGCCCAGTCCTAGGGCTTGAGCTTCGCTCACGATATTTCTGGCGGTCGCGGCATCGGCTTCGGGGGGCGCGGGCGGGGCGACGCCGAGCATTTCCTCGTCGCTGGCGATGAGATAACCGTCTTCGTTGAGGTTGCCGATGATCTGTTCAGCGGCTTCGCGGACCTCCGGGCGCAGGCTCAGCGCGCCCAGTTGCCACGCCAGATGATCCGTCAGGTTTGTGGGCTTGGAGAGGAAGTTTTCAAACGACGGGCGCTCGATCTCTTCCATCTCGCCGCGGGTGCGATAGCCGGGGTCGAGATAGTCCTGGAAAAATGAACCGAAGTCGATTTCTTCGAAGGGATCTTTCTTTTCGGCCGTGATTGGAGCTTCGTCAGTGGAAGTCTTGGCAGTGAGTCGGTCGCGATCTTCATCTTTGCGGCCTACTTCATCGATGAGCGGGACGGATTCTTCGAGCTCTTCGAGGACGGGATTCTCGACCATCTCTGCATTGATCATGTCCTTGAGCTCAAGCTTGTTGAGCGCGAGGACGGAGACCATCTGCACCAGGCCGGGAGTGAGGATCTGGCGCTGCGATAGTTTGACGCTCAGTTTGTGCTGCAGTAGAACCATGTCGTTGGTCGTTCGTCGTTAGTCGTTCGTCATTCATCGCAGCCGCTGGCTTTTGCTGTTGCCAACGACCAACGACTAACGACGTTTTTTCTCACACCAGGGAAAAGCTTTCCCCCAGATAGACTCGGCGGACTTCCGGATCGCTGGCCAGTTGTTCGGGCTGGCCGTGGCGGAAAATTCTACCGTCGTCGATGATGTAGGCGCGATCGGTCACTGAAAGAGTTTCGCGCACGTTGTGGTCGGTTATCAACACACCGATGCCGCTGGCCCTAAGACTGGAAATAATTTTCTGCAGGTCAAGGACGGCGATGGGGTCGATGCCGGAAAAGGGTTCGTCGAGCAAGATGAACGTGGGATTGATGCACAGGCAGCGGGCGATTTCGACGCGGCGGCGTTCGCCGCCGGAGAGCGCATAACCGCGATTCTGCCGAATGTGCTCCAGGCCAAGTTCATCGATAAACTTTTCCATCTTCTCGCGACGCTCGTGCCACGACATCGGCTGAGCTTCCAAGACCGCGAGAATGTTTTCTTCCACAGTTAACTTTCGAAAGACCGAGGCTTCTTGCGGGAGATAGCTGATACCATACTGGCGCGCCCGCAAGTACATAGGAACGTCAGTAATGTCCTGGCCGTCATACAACACGCGGCCAGTATCGGGCGGGATCAAACCAACGATGGCATAAAAGCTTGTTGTCTTGCCGGCTCCGTTGGGGCCTAGCAAACCCACCACCTCGCCTTGCTCTACGCGCAGGCTGACACCATTCAGAACGCGGCGGCCACGATACGACTTGCCAATTTCATCGGTGGCTAGGGTACGCATTTATGTTGCCAATTACTTCGATTTGGCTACTCGCGTCTGAGTTACCACAGGATTTTTTGCTTCGCCTTCTACGAGCACCCTATCATCGCGCCTATAGAAAGTCAACGAAACACCCGTAATCTTGCCCCGTTCGGCATCAAAAATGCTAGGCGGTCCGCCCGTGAGTACAAATTTGTCGTCGGCGGAGGTATAAATCAATGTCTGGCCTTCGGCGCGGCGGTCCGGTTGAACGATTACGACGTGGCCTTGAGCGACCATGCGATCGAGCCGCCCTGGCTCCGCATCTAGTTGATTGTTTGAGGTTTGGCCGCTAGGGACCAAATAAACGTCCATGGTGTTGGAGGTCGCCGAAAAGCCGGGGCCTTTGGCCTCAACGCCACCCTCATAGTGAGCCAGACTCTCCGGGTCCGAGTAAACCAGACGAGCCGAAGTGATGGTGATCGGCGTGCTCGCTCTGTCTTTTTCCTCAGTTTTTCCGTCGTTTTTCCGCTTTCTTGCCTTGGGAGAATTTTGTTCCGGCACGCCGGGCTGACTCAACTTCGCCTGAACCAACACAGTCGTGACCAGTTGTCTTGCAGTACCTTGTGCAACCACGGACCGGCGGTCGCGATGGAACTCGATCGACGGGGCTTCGATGACGTTCGCATCCTGCCACAGGCGCGCGTTGCCCTGATAAAGAGCGACGGCAGTGGAGTTGTGCGCTGTCATGGCGCCAGCGGTTACGTGAATGGGCGACGAAGACGCGAGCAGAGCGCCGGACGGCTGTTCTTTGAGGTTGCTATAAGTTGTCTTTACGTTGCCTTCGGCGAAAGCGTCGTCAGTCGTTCGATTCACGCGGATAGTGGTAGCGGTGGTGACCATGCTTCCCTCCGCAACGCGGGGGCTGCCGGTTAGAACAAGAAGTCCGTCGACGGGAGTGTAGACGGCTTTGCTGGCCCAGGCTTGAGTGCGCTTGTCTGAGGACTGGCCGTCATCGTAGACGACACTTCCTTGCTGCACGATGGAGGAAATCCCTCCATCAGGAAAAAACGCTGCGTCGAGAGTTTGGCTGGTGCTGACACGATCGTGAGTGCCGGGTGTGGAACTGACAATCCTGGCGTCGGGTGCACCGTGGATGGACGACAGGCGACTGGCGCCGTTGGGAGTGGGCGCAAACTTCGCGTCAAATCGGCCGGCAGTGACGACGGTGCGCTGCGGGGACGCAGGAAGGTTTTCTGTGGACGAGGGAATTTCAACCCGGCCATTTTGATCGACTCGGCTCGACTCCGAGGCCACACGATCGATCACGGTTGCGCCGGTTGTGTCTAAAAGGCGTGCCGGTGAAATCACGATCTGCGCCGCTCCCGAAGTCTGTGCGTGGTCAAGACGTTTTCCCTCAGCCACGAAGAAGTCTATGACGGGGGCGCTGATGTCGAAATTCTGCGGTGGGGTGGAGTTCGGCGCGGTTGAGTGCGAGGAGGCAGCATGTTGAGCCAGCTTTACCCCATCAGCGGCGTGAACTTTTTGTAGTTCATTGTTTCGGACAAAATCGAGCACGGCACGTCCTGCATCCGCTTGCATCGGTTGCGATCCAGTTCGCTCGACGTGCACGTTGCCAGTAAACGTTGCAGTGTGTAACAGATTTTGCTTGGCCGTGAGAACGGCTTCAGCCTGATCGGCGCGGGCGCGCATAGAGTCACCCTCTTTTGAGTTCGCTTCAGCGTTCACATTCCCCAGGGCCAGCACACGCTGCACTTCATTCTCTGGACCGAGGAAGAACGTGGCCTCGTCCGACTGCACGATACCCTTTTCAGGACGTGCCAGCCGAGGATGCTCGAGGACAATAAGGCGCGGCTCGCGGGTAATGCGTGCTTGCTCGGCAACAAGGTTGGAATCAGCCGCTCCGCCCATGGTCACATGAATCTGTGACGCCAGCGTAAGTGTGTTGCTCTTGGCCGAATAGTGCACGCCAACGGCCCAGCCGCTGGCCTGAGGCGTGCGGAAGTCGACTCGGGCAGCGGTAGAGGCGTTACCGGTTTCGCGATTGAAGATCAAATCGCGGGTTTTGAGGTGGATGGGATTCTTCAGCTCCTTTGGAGTCGCTTGATCGGGCGCGGTCCCGCCCCGGGGGTTGGCTTCGAGATCAATCTCCACGTCGCCCCGCGCGGTGACGTCTCCGGATTTTGGATCGTAGGCGAAATCGTCGCCGTAAATCTGATCGAAGCGCGAGGTATCGCGGCCGTAGAGAATGATGCTGACATCGTGCAGTTCGGCGTGGCCATTGAGCTTGAACTCTTTAACATCTTTAGCGTGTATGGTAAAAATCGTGCGACCGCCCTCGGATTTGGAAATTTGAAAACCTTCGGCGGTTTGCTTGATCTCGATGCCGATCCTACCGGGGAATCCTTTCAGCACGCTCAGTTCGCGCAGTCGGGCGTACAGATACATGCCCGCCACCACGGCGATGAAGAGTACCGCGATCACAATCAGCCAGCGCCGCAAGCGGTAGATTGGCAGAGGCATTACAGGTTCAGTCTAATCCAACCCGGTTTTGGGTGGTGCCGCCGAGTTGGCTGTCCGGAGGATGTCTTTGTCAGAGGCGTCGAAAGGAAGGTCTGAACCTGCGATCCTGAAGTCCCGCAGTGTGAGCTCCAAGCCACCGAACTCGGGATGGTCGTTGTGGCCGATGGTGAAGGCGATGTCGATGGCGTCTCCGGCTAGAAGTGGCGACTGCTGCAGGCGTTCCGCCATGTGCCAGCCCAGAGCGTCGAAGACAGTTCTCAGTTCTCGGTTTTCAGTTCTCAGTTTAACGGCTTCGGCTCTTTCACTGCGGCGGATGGCTGCGCCATCGGGGTGGCAGCTTGGAGTCGCGAGGACTGCTTCCGGCGAGAGTTCTTCTTTGCCCGAATCTTCTTGCTCAAAACCGGGAGAAAATTCGTGCAGGTTAAGCGCTTCTCCTGCCTTGAGTTTTAGTTTGATGTGTTTGTCTTTCAGAACTTTCGGAGGGGCGATGAGTATCACGCCGCGGGCGGCGAAGGCGGGCTCGTGATTGCCGGCTCCGTAAGGCTCGAGCAGGCGCAATACCTGATACAGCGCAGGAGTGATTTCGGCGAGATCGAGCTCGGCTTCAACATCGAGCACTGGATCGAAATCAGCCAGGGTCAGGCGAGTGCGCGCGAAGGCATCCAATTCTCCGCGCAGTTGAATCACGTTTGCGGAGGGCATAGAGAATCCGCACGCGTGAGAGTGGCCGCCGTAGCGCGTGAACAGGCTGTGCGAGGATTCGACAGCTTCGAGCAGATGAAACGCGCGAATCGAGCGGCCGGAGCCGAAAGCTTCTTCGCCTTCCCGCGAAATCACGATGGCAGGTCGGTGATAGCGCTCGACTACGCGGGTCGCCGCGATTCCGATCACACCACGGTGCCAGCCCTCGCCATCGACCACTATGCAGTAGGCCTCGCATAGCGCCGGATCGCCGCTGACGCGTTCTTCCACTGCGCGCAGGATTCGGCGTTCTTCTTCCTGGCGGGCAGCATTAAGCGTGTCGAGCTTGGCTGCTAGTTCGCGGGCGCGGTTCGCGTCTTTCACGCTGAAGAGTTCGATCACATCGCGGGCGATATCCATTCTTCCGGCGGCATTGATGCGTGGGGCTATGCGGAAGGCAACTTCGGTGGACGTGGGCGGACGCTTGGAGGAAATCTGCGCTACTTCGAGGAGCGCCTTTAAGCCGGGGTTGACCGCACGGCGCAGAGCATCGAGACCCAACTTGGCGAAGACGCGGTTCTCGCCGGTGAGCGGAACGGAGTCGGCGATGGTGGCAATCGCTACAACTTTGGCAAACGAGAGCAACATGCGGGTCTGATCTTTTGCGTCGAGGCGGCGCTGCATTAATCCTTGCGCGACTTTGAAGGCGACACCGGCTCCGCAAAGTTGCTTGTAGGGATAGTCGCATCCAGACTGATTGGGATTCACCACTGTGAGTGCTTTCGGGATACCGTCTGGTCCGGGCAAGTGATGATCGGTGACGATCAGATCGACACCCAGGCGCTGCGCGGTTTCAGCCGGGGCGAAGGCGCGGATACCCATGTCGACGCTGATGATGAGGCGAATTCCCGCAGCGGCGGCGCGTTCGATTACGTCGTCGCGGAGATCGTAACCTTCGCGAATGCGGTGCGGGACGTGGAAATCGGCTGCGCCGCCGCAGAGTTCGATCGCGGTCTTCAGAATGATGACCGCCATCGTTCCGTCGACGTCGTAGTCGCCATAGATGAGGATGGGCTCTTTGCGTTCGATGGCCGCATCGATCCGGTCGACTGCTGCGCGCAGGCCGGTCATCCGTTCAGAGGAATGTAGATGATCGATGGAGGGGGCGAGAAAGCGAATCGCTTCATCCGGATTCGACATGCCGCGCCGAATCAGCAGGCTCGCCAGGGTATTGAGCGGGTTGCCGCGACCAGAGCCATTCGTCGCAGGAGTGGTTGCGAATCTGCGACCAAACCAAAGAGGAGATGAATCGTAAAGGGCCACGGCCAGGGTATCGACCTGCGCTGGGTCTGCAGCTGCCAGTTCCCAGCGCACGGCTAGTTCTCGTCGTCCTGATCCGGTTCGTCGATGGGGATGCCGCCAAAGTCTTCCGACATTTCCAGCAGGTGCTGGTAACGGTCGTACCAATCGGTGCTGCACTCGCACAGAAACATCGATCCTTGATAGGCCCAGCCGAGTTGCAGAAAGCCAATCTTGCCCACATGGGCGCGCAGCCAACGGGCGTCTTCCACGTCGTCGCTGTCGGAAAATTCGGAGTTCGATAGCCGCTGCACCAACTCATCTAATTCGGTGCGCTCCAACTTCCACGAATGCATCGTCAGGAACGGAGCGCCGGCACTCTTGGCCAGTTCGACGAAATCCTTCCAGCCGTCGGGATTGGCGCCCGTCTCCCACATGATGCATTGAACTTCTTCATAATCCACGTAGCCGTGGAAGCGGCTCATGCCATGGCCTTCGATGAAGGCGATCATGTCATCGCGGACGACGGTTAAATCTTCTGGCGCAGGCGACATAGCTCAGGTTCAGAGAGCATTGTATGCCGTTTGGTATGGGCGTTGCCAGCGCTGACGGTTCAACTTTGAAAGAAACCACCGAGCCTCGGTCAGCGGACAGCCGAGGGCGGCTGTCCCGACATGCAACCGTCGTGTTACACTTTTTAATTCGCACACAAGAATTCTTTAAACCAGCGCCTGCTGATACAGGACACTCGATCCGCACATGCTTCTTTCCAAGGAATATGTGGGCTACCTGGCCCGCGAAGTTACCAAGAAGTTAATAGCGGGCAAGGCCATCGAGACTTCGGCTGTGCCCAAGGTTACGGAGCGAGTGCACGCCGCGCTGCTCGAAGAACTGACTCTCGAAGACCGCATCAATGATGAGGTCCGAGTCATTCTCGAAGCTTATTCCGAAGAGATGAACAAGACTGGAGCCAACTATCAGGAGATGTTTCGCAAGGTGAAGAGCGAGTTGGTGCGCAAGTACAAGGCGGTGCTGTGAGGCTGAGCCGCGACAAAGTAAATGTGCTGGCGCGGGCGGTCGCCGACGCGCTCAAAGAGATGGACGAAGTCGACTTCATCGAAGACCCAAACACCATCCGTCAGGAAGCCCGCAAGATTCTCGAAGAGCTTCTCAACCACGAGGAGCGCATCGATCAGGCCGCCCGGCAGAAGATCGAGAGCCAGAAGCGGACCATTCTTGAAGGCTCGCAGGAGTGGGACATTCTCTACCGCAAGTATTACAACGAGGAAGTGAAGAAGCTGGGAGTGTAGCCCGGCGCATCCCGCGCCGACGGCATCTTACCGCAATTATTGCAACTTGGCGTACTCCGCTTTGGCTTCTTTCAGGATCGGGATGTCGGTGTCGGCATCCTTCCACAGTGTTAGGAAATCCTGGTACGCGGCTTTGGCCTTGGCGGTATCGCCGGAAAGGACATAGGCGCGGGCGAGTTGGAGACGAGCAATCGCTGCTACCGGGAAATTTTGCACGATCTTAGCGTGATCGATGAATTTCTGAAATTCGGCAGCTGCCGCGGGACCGTTCTTTTGCGCGAGATAAGCCAGGCCGCGAATGTATGGAGGATACATCGCAGTGCCGGGTGGAGGCGATCCGAGTTCGTAGGGAAGTGACGGCTCCAGAGCGACGACCGCCCGGTCCGGCGCCTGTTGCGCCAGGGCGATGGACGCCTCGATCACCGGAAACCAATAAACTTTCAGATAGGTGTTGCCGGGCTCAGACTTTTCCAGGCCTTCAAGAAGAGTCTTCGACTGGGTGGTTTCACCGGCGCGCGCCAGGGCCAAAGCTGATAGCACTTTCACATCGCGCCCCGGAGCGAGCGCCAACGCGCGGCTAACGCCTTGCCTGGCGGCGGCGACGTTGCCCATCTCAGCTTCGCGAAGTGCGTGGTAAGCCAGCCACTGCGCGCCGGTTTCTTTGGCGTCGGCCCGCACGGCGGAGTCGGTTGCGCGCCGTGCCAGGTCCCGGGCTTTTTCCAGCCGGCCATAATAGGCTTGGGTGTCGGCGTGGGCGGTAAGCATTTGGTCTTCTTCGCCGGGGCGCCCCGCCGCCCACGCCACCTGGCGCTCCATTTCGGCATTGTCGCCCGAAAGAAATGCCAGGGCATAAAGATCGGCCCGAATGACGAGGCCGTCGAAACCTTTCTGTTGCGCTTCCTGCAGCGCTCGGCGGGCGTCGTCGAGGCGGTTGACGGCAATGTACAGGCCCGCCAGATTGCCATAGCCCACGATCGTCTGCTCCAGTTTTTGCTGGGTCTCGGTTTCCACGATGGCCTTGTCATATTGGCCTAGCGCGGTATAAATATTGCCGAGATTACCGTGAGGCACCATATCGAGGGGATAGCTCTTCGCCCAGAGTTCGTAGGCCTCAGTGGCCTTCTCAATTTCGCCGGTAACCTTATCGAAGTAAAAAGCGGAGATGCGATACCGTTCGCGTTCGCTGACGCGGTCGCGCAAAGAATAGGCTTTTTTGGCATTCTCGGCGGCCAGGTCCGCACGCCCGAGATTTCCGTATTCGACGGCGATCCCGGTGTAAGCCATGGCGAAGTTGGGATCGAGTTCGATGGCCCGCTTCATGAAGGGAATCGCTTCCGCGTCGCCCTTGGTGCGGCCGGTGGTGATCCCCATACTGTAGGCCTTGAGGGCTTCGAGCGAGGGCGTGGTCGCCTCCACGGGCACATCGAACTTCTGCACCGAGGCCAGCGATTCGCCGAGTTTCTCGCGCAGGCTGGCCGCGGCTTTGCTCAGCCCCTTTAACACCTCCTGCTTGCTTGCCGCTTCTTCCTGTTCCTTGGCGAGCGTGTCCCCGCTGCTGCACCCAACGGCGTCGATGCCAAGCACGTATTGGCCGCCCAAATTCGAAATGGATCCCAGCACGATGGCTTTGCTGCCGGTGCGGATACAAAGCTCGCGGGCGGCGTCGCGGGTGATCCGCGTGTCGGGCTGGCGGCCCATTAGACGCAAGGTCTCGCTTACCTTGCGATCCGAAAGAATATTGATGAACGGGGACTGTCCCAGTTGCACCGCGAGGGCCTGCTTCAACGCATCATCGAATACCGGATCTCCAGTTTTATTGTCGAAGTCGGCGAGGACCACCGTGTCTTTTTCCGAAAGAGGCGTAGCTTTTGCGGCCGGCAATGCTGAACGCGAGCGGAGGTAGAGTCCAGTCGCGATTGCAGCCGCGAGCAGGATGACGGCGACGGGAAGCAAAATCTTCCAGAGCTTTCTTGGCGCGGCGGGAGGCTCCGCAACCTGCGCCGAACTCGAAGATAACGACGGAGCGACCGCGGGCGAGGAACCGGATGGTGACGACGGCCGCCTGCCTGCTTCAGCCTGTGAGATCCCCGAAGCACTTTCGTGCACGATTGGCACTGATCCTGAAGCGGCCGAAACACCGTGCCGCGATTCGGTCTCGCGCTTCAGCCGCTTCAGGTCGGTGCGCATATCGGCGGCGTGCTGGTAGCGCAGGTCGCGGTCTTTCTCCAACGCCTTGTTGATGATGTCTTCGAGCTTCGAGGGCAGATTAGGGTTCAGCCGCACTGCAGCAACCGGATCGCGTTCCAGGATCTCTGTGAAAATCACCGCGGAACTCTCGCCCCGGAAGGGCAACTGCCCGGTGGCCATCTCGTAGAGCACGGCGCCAAAGGAGAAGAGATCGCTGCGGGCGTCGAGTTCCTTGGCTCGCGCCTGCTCGGGCGACATGTATGCCACCGTGCCGATCGTAGAACCCGGACTGGTGAGGTGCGCTCCGGCCACCTCGGTTCGGGTGGCCTCATTGTGCTCACTGCCCGATGGCGTCACCTTGGCGAGGCCGAAATCGAGCACCTTGGCGTGGCCGCGCTCCGTGACGAAAATGTTCGCAGGCTTGATGTCACGGTGCACAATGCCTTTGGTATGCGCGGCGTCGAGCGCGTCGGCGATCTCGATGGCCAGCGAAAGTAGCGTGTCCAATTCGAGCGGGCGAACTCCGATGACGTGCTTTAGAGTCTGGCCGTCCAAAAATTCCATGGCGATGAAAGCTTCGCCATGTTGGTCGTCGATTTCGTAAATGGTGCAGATATTGGGATGGTTGAGGGTGGAAGCGGATTGCGCCTCGCGTTCGAAACGGGCTAGGGCCTGAGTATCTTTCGAAATCTCGTCGGGCAGGAATTTGAGGGCGACGTAGCGGTGCAGTTTTACATCCTCTGCTTTGTAGACCACGCCCATGCCGCCGCCGCCGAGTTTCTCAACAATGCGGTAATGCGAAATGGTCTGGCCGATCACTGGCGCTGAATCTTACGTTGCTGAAACCAGCAAGTCAATGAGATCAGAGGGTGGCGGGTGGCCTAGGTGTAGAGCCACGTTGGAAGTATATCCCTGAAGACAAACCTGGGGTGCCCCATTTCTCGCGGTTTTTGCGAGAAGTGGGGCTCTTGATACTCATTCGTCACGGAGTGCAATAGGTTGCGCTCCCCTTCTGATTGTGCTTACGGAACGGCGTGGTTCGCGGAGGCGATTGGATGATGTCGAAGAGGAGGCCTCGTGCCGCGCAAAGCCACATCTCGCAAAAGACGCGAGATGTGGGGCACCCGATTTTCTTCACCCTCAGACTTTTCTTAGTTACAACATTTTGTCCGTAGCAGAGACTTTTCCAGCACCGTCTACACTGGCGCCTGGGTTTCACCGGCGGGCGGGTCGATTACGCCGCCGCAGCGGGAGCGCCAGCCCTGACGGAATTTTTCCCGCTCCTCGGGCGTCATGGCCGCCCAGCGCTCGTCTCTCTTCTGCCGCCATTTGGAGCGATTATGGTTATGATTGCCCAGGCCGCCGAAGAGGATGCGGCAGAGCACGAGTAATCCGAGCGCCTGCCAGAAGGTGACTTGGCGCCAACCGAAGAGCGCCGGGGCCAGCCAGTTCCAGAGATGCATGACCACTTCGCCGAAAAGCACCGTGAAAACCACGATTCCGATCGGGGCCGCAACAAAGATCCATTTCCTTTTCATATCGTGCTCCTCTTAATTCGTAAGCTCCAGATTCGTAAGCTCCAGTTCGCAAAGATTAGCTCGTAAACTCGTCGTGAATACTCTGCAAGCGGTCGCGCAAGTGAAGCACCGCGTAGCGCTTGCGGGCCAGCAGCGTATTGATGTTGATGCCACTCTCGCTCGCCAACTCTTTGAAGCTGCGCCCCTCGATTTCGTGGGCGATGAATACTTCGCGCTGCTCGGCAGGCAGTTCGCTGAGCGCAACTCTCATCTCCTCCAAAAGCACGTGGCGCAAGTAAATCGCCTCCGGGCCGGCCTCGGGCGCGGGCAGCAGATCGTCGATCTGCAGCAGTTCGCCGTCTTCATCTTCGAGCGCGGCCTCGCTGAAAGCCTGCGGCTTCTTCTTGCGGAAGAGGTCGGTGATGCGATTGCGCGCCACGCGAAATAACCAGCCGGTCACGTGGTCAATCGGCATCAGCAGGCGATTGGCCTGGACCAGTTCGAAGAAGACCTCCTGCAGAAGATCGTCTACGTCGGCTGGGTTGGGCACCCGCCTGCGGATGAAACTACGCAGCCGGGAGCGTTCTTTCGCGATGACATCGGAGATTTGCCGATCCTGATCGAGCATCGCGGTCATGGTTGCCGACTCGTTCATCTAGTGGTCTAGACGAATGGCGGGTGCGGATATTGTAGAGATTTGAGTGAAGTACTCACTCGCTGATATTGGGAAAGCAATTTTTTCTGACCCACTTCCACAAGGTTGGCACCAGCGCGGTCGCGAAGGCAAAGCTGAGGATCGGATTCTTCTGGATCGCGTCGATGAGATCGTAGTTGTAAAGTGAGGAGCCGTTCTCGTAAGCCACAGCCGTTTCGGCGTCGCGCCCGATATCCAGCTTGAGCATCTCGGCGCCGAGTTTCAAACGGCTGAAGGTAATGCGGTCCGCGGAACGAGTTCGCACATCGAGTCGCGGCGCCATGGGCTGTTGTGTAGCGACTATCTGCAGGCCACCGGCGCGCAGCGCACTGTCGCCCAGGGAGACCGCTTCAAAAGTCTGCTTGGGCCCCGTCCAGATGGGAAGCGCGGGATTGGCAGGATTGAAATGCAGGTCAATCTTGCCACGGTTTACCAGCATGTGTATGGGAATGGAAGGCAGGTCGACGGAGGGCCCGCCTCCAATCGTAAGAAGCCGGTGACAGTCCAAGAGGTCAGCTGCTCCTCCCGCAGGAGAATCGGTGTGAACTTCGATTGCCATGGTGGACGTGCCTGCATCCAGGACGACTTGCCGAAAGCGCTGTGCGCCGGCCATATCGTCGGTCTGGAAGAGCGTGAGTTGATCGAGCGGGGCGGAGCCCTCGGCGAGACGAATCTCAATGGCAGTGTGGCAGGTATCGCCCGTCGATGTCGATCTGGAATCGCCGGCCGTGTAACTGATTTTTCCCGCCGCGAGCGCACCGGAATGAGGAAATAGGAGGCGTCGAGAACTTTCCTCCAGGGTCGCATTATCCAGCCAAAGATCGGCCACCTCATTCTTGCTTCCTACGTAAGAGAGCACGAGGTCTCCGGGCGCGATGTCCGGCTTCCGAATGACGATTTGCTCTTCCCGGATGCGAGCCGTGCTCCTGGCATTGAGGTCGTCAGCGGGCAACGACACTGACCGCGGAATGTGCGATCCCAAATAGACCAGCAAGGCTGCCAGAATAAAGACGGATGAGGCGGTAACCCTGCGAAAGAGCAGAGATGCGCGCCATAATTGCTTCAGGTTGGCCAAGCGCCTCCGACCCACCAACTACTTGACGACATCGACGATATCCGGGGACCAGGCAACTACCCAGTCTCCACCATTCTCGAGGCCGCGCCACGCTCTGATCTGGAGCATGTGCTCCCCAGCCTTGCCTTGCCCCTTCCAGGTGCCCTTGGCTCTCTCGCCTTGCGGAATGGGAGAGAGTTTTTCTTCCTGATCTTTCTGCACCAGCACCCGCCCGTTGTGGAGGGTGGTGAAGATAAACTCAGCGCGCACCCCGTCGAAAGCGGAGTGAGCGTGGAAGCCGTAATCCGCGGCTTCATTGGCCTTGGGATGAATAATGGCGGGCCGGAAGGTCAGCTGATCGATGGCCACTGAGCCTACGGCTTTGTCTCCCGCTCCAAGACCATAGGTACGCAGCCGCGGCGCCGGTGTATTGGAGCCCGCCGGGGCAACCGAGTGAATGTGATAGACCGCAGGCTGCAGCTTATTACCGAAGTTCGCCGGCAGGTGAATGATGGCATAGCCGCGCCGGTTGGCTTGATTCGTCATCCTCACTCGGTACACCCGCGTAGCCGCGGTGATCTCCACTAATACCGCACCCGGAGAGTCGATCATGAAGTCAAGCACGACGGGCCAACTCGCACGCACCAGACCCTTGACGGTGAAATCGCTCATATCGAATTCTTTCTCGATTTGCGGCCCGTCATGGCCGAGTTTCTGCGGCGACGCATGGTGATGCGCGATGAGTTCGCCGATCACCACTGCAGTAGCGGCGCCGGCTGCGGCGCCAATCGCTGGCCCGTTGTCGGAGCCGTGCGGCGTGCGGCCGGGGTTAGTCTCCGTCGGATGGCCTGCCTTCGTCGATGGCCGTTGCGACGCGGGAACCGTGGTGGGCTGGGGGCGAGTTGGAGTCTTTGGCGTTTTCGGTGAAGTAGGATTTGAATCGGAATTCGTTGTGGTTGGCTGCGTCTGCGTGGTACCTACAGTAGGCTGCGAACCAGTCGGGTTCTGTGTCTGCGTGGTGCCCACCGTAGGTGGCGGAGGTATCGTAGTCCCCCTAGGTATAATCGTCCTTTGTGGGGTAAACGGTGTGGGGCGAGAACTGGACGTAGGCTGCGAGGGGGCCTTTTTCTTAACGGGAGTGGACTGGGAATCGCTTTTCGGCGGCGTATCGTTTTGCGAAGAAGGGGTTTGTGCGCGCGCGCAACCAACCAGGAAGGCAAGCGTCACCAGCCACGCAACGAGAAGTCTCCGACTGGCAAATTTCGCGGACGAATGAGCAAACATTACACCCACCCATAGTAAGGATGTTGCCCAGTTCCCGGGTCTCGTCGAGAACGAATTCTACACCTATTCTCATAGTGAAAGCTGGGATGGCACCGTTACAAAAATGGGAGCTGACTTCTGTCGAAAGGTCAGGGCATCTTGAGGAGGCGTATTCGGAACCACCGCATTCTGAACTGGCGTGTTCGAGACTTGGAGCGAGGCGAGCGCAAGGAGTAGAACAAATGGAACAAGCACATTTCTCCACTCCCATGACGCGGAATTCTGCACCCGCGCCATTGAGATATCGCGGGCGTCTTCCCCAGGTTTTCATTGCTAACGGATTGCGGCGCGGTTCGTCCAATCTGGCATAAGGGGTTAAGGTGATGAAATCGACACAGGCATGGGGATGGTTGGTGGCCGGAGTGCTGGCTCTGGGATTGAATGGGATCTATCACGATGGCGGGGCCGAGTGGGCCGCCCGAAATTTGAAGCGTGCGCTGGGACCGATCTTGAGCCGGTCTGGCGCGGTTCTCGCTCTAGCCTCCGGGCGCGCCGACCGGCTCTTGGGGAAGGCTGACGTGGCCGCTGCACGGGAGAAGACTGCTTCCTGCCGCTTCGCCACTACCGTGGCCCGTTTCCAAACGAAGGTGGCGCGTACACAGACTGTGTTTGCGCGCTTTGAAGTGGTGTCGGCTCAGCATGAAGCCCAAATCGGGCGCCTGGAAGCGGAGCGGGCGCGGATCGAATCTCAGGTTGCGCGGGTTCGGGCGGTGCCGGCTGTATTTAACACGGTGCAGATTCCAAGCGTTTGTCCGCGAGTGCGCGTCAGCGTTCCCGTCAGAATCCCCGCCGTGCCGTTTGGGGATTAAGTTTCGGTTTCACTGCTGTTCTCCTGAAGAGCGGATGCAGGAGGAGGAGTGCCGCGCATCCGTTCTTGTTCTGTTCCTACCGCACCCGAGCGTCCTGCGTTCGCCAGACCGCCGAGACTCCTCGCTTCCGCTCGGAGGGACAGCCGAGGCGGCTGTCCCCACATGGTTTCCCCGCCCATTTTCACCGAGCAGCAGATCCAAACTTACGGGGTCACCTCGAATGCCACACCCGCGCCATATATGCCACCGTACAGGGTTGTGCCGTAGAGGTTGCCGGCCGTGTCGAGGACGAGTCCAGCTTCGGGAGAGGCTCCGTCGTAATTTCCGCCGGCGAAGTTGTGCAGCACCTTTTCCGCCCATGCCTTCTTCGTGGGGCTTAACTCGTAGACGATCCCGGAGGTGGAAGTTCCGCCGGCGATTGTCATGCCGTAGAGATTTCCGGAGGCATCCATAACGGGAGCACTGAGAGGAGTCTGGCCGTCTGTGCCGTTGCCAAAGCTGTGTAATATCCTCTCCTTCCACTTGCCGGCGCTCAGGCTCAACTCGAAGACAGTTCCAAATCCGTAGGCGCCGCCGGCTGCCGTTACGCCGTAGATGTTGCCGCCTTTGTCGAAGATCACGCTGCCGATGGCGTTCTGTCCGTCGGTGGTGCTTTTGCCGAAGCTGTACAGCTCTTCTTCCTTCCACGCGCCGCCCCTGCCGGGCACGAACTCGAAGACCATGCCATAACCGTAGGCGCCCCCTTTGGTGGTGGTGCCATAGAGATTTCCGCTGGCATCAAATACTAGGGTGGCGTCGGGATTGTAACCATCCTTGCCGTTGTTGTTGAAACTGTGCAGAATCTTTTCTTTCCAGCCGCCGGTCTGGGGGGAAAGTTCGAAAAGCGCTCCGTCGCCATAAGCTCCGCCGTATTCCGACATTCCGTAGAGATTGCCGGAAGCGTCGAGGGTCAGGCCGCCGTCGTAGAAGCCCTGCGCATCTTTGCCTTTGCCGAAGCTGTGCAGAACGGTTTCGGTCCAACCGCCGTCACCGGGAGTGAGCTGGTAGGCGACGCCATATCCATAAATCCCGCCGAAGGGCGTGACGCCGTAGAGGTTGCCAGAGCCGTCGAAGATCAGGTTGCTATATGGGTATTGGCCGTCGGTGGCGGGGAAAAAAACACAGAGATTCTGTTCGGTCCAGCCGCCTGTCCCCGAGCTTAGCTCGAAGACCGTTCCGTTGTTATAAGGACCGCCATTGGTTGCTGAACCGTAGAGGTTTCCGGCGCTGTCAAGGAGCAAGGTGCTGGAGGGAGTGCCGCCGGTGCTCTGGTCGTAGAAGCCTCCGGTGAAGGTGAATAGGAGTGTTTCTTGCTGAGCAAAAGCGGGGGTGCCGGTTGCTAACAGAGTCAGAGTAATAATGGTGATCGCTGTTGTCAGTCCGGTGGAAAGTTTCGAGTTCCGCATGGGTAAGTCTCCTAAGTGAGCTAGATGGCTTTGGTTTGATCCGGGGAAAGTGCTCAACAACTTCGGACTGCGGCACCTGAAAGCTCAAATTCGTAGCCCACTCTCGCCCGAGGACGATTGTTCCGTCAATGCTCTGTGGCTCACGCTGCGCTCCAACTTAGTTCACGGGCTAAACGTTTTAATTCTGTACGAATACAGAGACTTCTCACTCAGCTAAATGACCCCGTCAGACGGGCGAATTAGCCCGAAAGTGGGGTTTCCCCGAGTGGCTGCCGTGGTAAACTGACCGCCTTCCGACCGGGGCGCGAGTATGCAGTCGACTGCAAGCCAAGACGATGTGGTTCGCTTCGGAGTATTCGAGGCGGATTTACGCTCGGGTGAGCTGCGCAGGAATGGGATCAAGGTCAAGCTACAAGAGTTACCGTTCCGGGCGCTGAAGCTTATGCTGAGCCGTCCCAACGAAGTTTTGAGCCGGGAAGAATTTCGCAAAGCGCTATGGCCGGACGGCGTGTTCGTGGATTTCGACCACGGCATCAGCAGCGCCATCAACCGGCTGCGGGATGCGCTGAAGGATTCTGCCGACAATCCAGTTTTTGTAGAGACGGTGGAGCGCCGCGGCTATCGCTGGATCGCGCCCCTGCGCCGGATGACGTTCGCCCCGGAGGTCTTGCCCCAAGTTGACGAGGCTAAGCCGATACCGGCACCCATGGTTCCGGCACTAACTTCTCCCCGACGGAAGTGGATCTGGGCGCTACCTGCCATTTTAATCATAGTAATGGCGTGGAGTTTTAGACCCAGCTCTCGTGCGGCCAGGGCGGGCAGCAGAGCTGCGCCAGGGCTCAACGTTGGGGCAGAGGCTTCGCCTCGTCCATCGGCGAATCCAGAAGCCGAAGATTTTTACTTAAAGGGCCGCTTCTACTGGAGTAAGCGGACGCCCGAGGACCTGAACCAGGCGGTCGACTTTTTTACTCAGTCGATCGTGCACGATCCGAACTATGCGCCGGCGTACGTGGGGCTGGCCGACTGTTACGATCTGCTGCGCGAGTACAGCGTGATGCCGGATAACGAGGCCTATCCACGCGCCCTGGCCGCCGCCCGGAAAGCGGTAGAACTGGACGACAAGTTTTCCGAAGCTCATGCCTCTCTGGCTTTTGTTTCTTTTTACGGCATGTGGGATGCCGCTACCGCCGACCGCGAATTCCGCCGGGCTATTGAGCTTGATCCTAAGAATGCGGTGGCCCACCACTGGTATGCCACTTACCTTATGACGCTGCGACGCTTTCCAGAAGCGCTGGCGGAGATCGAGCGCGCGCAGGCACTCGACCCGACATCGAAGTCGATTCTTGCCGACCGCGGCGAGATTCTTTTTCAGGCTGGCCGCGCTGATGAAGCCGTGTCTCTGTTAAAGCAGATGGAAACGGCAGAGCCGGATTTTGCCTCTCCGCATCACTACCTGAAGCAAATCTATTTTGCGGCCAGCGACTATCGCAACTATCTCGCGGAAATGAGAAAAGAAGCCATGCTCCGCCATGATGATGTTGCGCTCGCGCTGGCGGATGCCGGCGACAAGGGTCTCGCCGCCAACGGAGGCGAAGGGATGCTGCGGGTCCTGCTACCGCTGCAGAAAAAAATGTTCGAGCAGGGCCGGTTCTCACCCTACGTCCTAGCCGAGACGTTGTCGCTGCTGGGCAACAAGCGCGAGGCTCTGGCGTATTTGAAATCAGACTTCGACCGGCACGATGAAATCTTCCCCTGGGTTGAAGGCGATCCGGCGTTCAACAATCTGCACGATGAGCCTGCCTACCGGGAACTCGTCGCGAGCCTGGGTTTCCCGGAACAGAAGTGATTGGGGCCGCGGTCACGCTGGATCTTTATGCATGCCAAAGGACTTATGTCACAGGCCCGGGAGTGATAGACTAACATGAGTATGCGTATGCTCATGCGCAGGAAAACGGGGGACTAGAAATGAAAACAGCGCGAATGCAAATATTGACAACTCCCGCGTTTAGGGACCGGCTCCGTAAAGAAGCGAAAAAGGCTGGAGTCAGTGTTGCAGAACTGGTGCGCACACGTTGCGAAGGCACCGCGGCCGAAGAGGAACAGGTAGTCGCCGAGCTCGCCGCGCAACTTCGCAAGCAGGTGCGAGAGGCGCAGTCGTCTTTGAGGAGCAGCCTGGCGGGAGCGAACGCAATGCTCGAGGAATTGAAAACACAGCGGGAACGCCGCAAATCGGCGGAGCATGCATGAGCCTTCTCGCCCAGACGATAGAGGCGATCAAAGACGCCATGCGACTGGCCGACGACGTGCGCCGCGCAAGCGATACGCTTAAGGATCTCACCGAGCAAATCCGCGACCAAGACCGCCGCATCACCCGCCTGGAGGCGCAATGGGAAACCGCGGCGCTACTGTCGCGCAGGCGGCTGGAGTGAGCGAGTAAGACCCTACGACCTCTTTCTTGAACCACTTTCCACACACTTTTTCGCTTCAATGTATTCCTATTGCTCCCTGTGCAAAAGAACCAACATTTTCTCTATCTCTCTTCCCAAAATAAAGTTATAGTTTGAAAGCTCAGCGATTCCTCTACGACAACTGACCTGAATTGATGGCGCGGAAATCGGGCCCCTCCATCTTGCAGGAAGAGTTGTACCCACCCAGCGCCGAGTCGGCGCGTGCGGGTCTCCATGATGTAACCCACGACTTGGAGATGGATGACGCGCGTCTGCTCGATCTGGATGCGGACGAGGAATCTCCCTTTCTGCGCGGGCAAAAGCGGGTCTCCGCCCGGCGCAGCTCGCTTCCGAAGAAAACTGCCAATCGTTTGCTGTGGTCTGTGGTGGCGGCCACCGCATGCTGCGCTGCCGGATTATTCGCCGCCTGGCTTTACCACTACGGTGAGCACTCGTGGCGCTTTCGCGTGGAATCGAGCGACAACATCGAAATCACCGGCATGCAGAACGTGACCAAGGCGCAGCTCATGGAAGTGATGGGCGCCGACATCGGGCGCAACATTTTTTTTATTCCCCTGGCGCAGCAAAAAGTGCAGCTTGAGCAGATTCCGTGGGTGGAATCGGCTAGCGTGATGCGCTTTGTTCCCAACCGCTTGAAGGTCGAAATTCAGGAGCGCACGCCCGTCGCGTTCGCGCGCGTGGGGCCGCGCATGATGTTGATCGACGCCGGCGGGACGCTGATGGATCTGACTCCCAAGCACAAATATTCATTTCCCGTGATTCTGGGCATGAATCCGGGAGAGCCGCTTTCGACCCGCGCGCCGCGCATGAAGGCTTATTGCGGAATGGTCCGGGAGTTGGACGCTGGTGGCGCGCGTTATTCGCAGGACTTAAGCGAAGTAGACCTCACCGATCTCGAAGACGTGAAGGTGCGAGTGAACGATCCCGCGGGCGATGTCCTGGTGCACCTCGGATCGTCGGACTATTTGCGTCGCTACAAGACTTATGTAACTCATGCGCAGGGCTGGCGGCAGCAGTTTCAGAAGCTGGAGTCGGTGGATCTGCGTTACGACAATCAGATTATCGTCAATCCCGATATGCCGCGCGTGGCGAAATCCGCTGCGTTGAGTCCGGCGGTCGCGAAGGAGGCGGCCGACGCGGGTGTGAAGCCGGCTGCATTGCTCACGCGTATGGGACCGCACGATAGGCCGCTGCCGAAGCCAGCATTTGAGTTGACGCCGAAAAAACTTGATCCCAAGGCGGAAGCTGCGGGTAGCGGCACGGCAGCGTCGGCAGCTAAGAATAAGAAGACTGTTGTTAAGCAGAAATCAAGTTGGAAGACAAGACAAGCAGCGGCGAAGAAGTCCGCAGCGAGGGCTAAATCCCAAAGTCCAACAGCGGCGGCTAGAACGGCTGCGGCAAAAACGGCAGCGAGTCCGAGCACTCCGGCGGCGGGTAAGAGTGCCGAGATTACAGCGAAGCCTGCTGCAGGAAAACTACCGCAAGCTTCCTCTCAATCTCAACCAACAGCTTTAAAGGCGGGTAATAAATCTCCGGCTGGCGGCGCGGGACAGAAACCAATTCCGAAGCCGAGTCCGGCGATTGCCAGAAGTCAGCCGAAAGCGGAGCCGAACCAGTAACAGTCTCACCTTCGTAGCACGGTGACGCGAGCGTGAACCGATAAAGAAATTCATTGGAGTCTTCATAAGGAATGGCGAAGCAGCAGATTAATTTCTTGACGGCAATCGACGTAGGCAGCGCGAAGACATGCGCTCTCATGGCCGAGGTGACGGACGGCGGCCTGCGCTATCGGGGGCACGGCGTGGCCGAATCGAGCGGCTCGCGCAAGGGCGTCATCGTCGATCTGGACAAGGCCGTCGCTGCGATTCAGAGAGCTGTCGAAGCCTGCGAGGACGTGGCTGGCGCGGCGGTAGAGCATGCGATCGTCGGCATCGGCGGAGCGCACGTGCGCGGCGTCAACAGCCACGGCGGCATCAGCCTGGGTACGCGTCCGCACGAGATTGGACGCGACGAGATCAAGCAGGCTGTCGAGAGAGCGCGCGCGATTCCTCTTCCTGCCGATCGCGAGGTGCTGCATCTGTTGCCGCAGGAATTCATTCTCGACGACCAGGCTGGCGTGCATGATCCGCTGGGCATGATGGCGGCTCGGCTCGAAGTGCGAGTGCATCTGGTGACGGTCGCGGCGAGCGCGGCGCAAAACGTAATCACGGCGGTGAATCGCGCCGGCGTTCACGTGGATGACACGGTGTTCGAGCCGCTGGCTGCGGCCGATTCAGTCTTGCGGGCTGATGAGCGCGAGCTGGGAGTTTGCCTTGCCGATATAGGGGCCGGATCGACTGAGCTGATCGTTTTCATTCAAGGCGCGGTGGCTTACACGGGAGTGATTCCCGTGGGCGGCGACCACTTCACCAGCGACCTGTCGGTGGGCATGTGTACAGCTCTGGCGGAGGCGGAAAAAATCAAGAAAGTTTACGGCAATGCCATCGTCACATTGATTCCCGAGGGGAATGAAGTTGAGGTGCCCTCGGTGGGCGACCGGCCTTCGCGATTGCTACCGCAACGGCTGGTGGCGGAAATTCTCGAGCCCCGCGCGCGCGAACTGTTCGAGATGCTGCGCGAAACTCTGCGGCAGAGCGGCATGTTCGACGCGTGTCTGGCAGGCATTGTGCTCAGCGGCGGCGGCTCGCGGCTTCCGGGCATTTTCGATGTAGCCGAATCGGTGCTGCGGAGGCCGGTGAGGCTGTCTTGGCCCACGCCGCTGGCGAAAATGCCGGCTACTTTGGCTGAGCCTGAATTCGCGACCGTGTTGGGGATGGTCGCGTACGGACAGCGGGCGCGGGTGGCGCGCGGATTTCAGAGCGATCGTTGGGGATCGAGATTGAAGGCGATGTTGGTGGGCTGAAGGAGAAGTAGCGCCGTACACAGTAAAGCAGGTTCCTCGCCGACTTCCGTCGGCTCGGAATGACAAGAATGAAGATTAGTCCAAGGTGGAGAATTTATGACAAATGATTCGAGCATTCGCATCAGCTTCAATGAAGAGCCGCTCAACGATGCCAAGATCAAGGTCATCGGCGTGGGCGGCGGCGGCGGCAACGCGGTCAACCGAATGATCGATGCCGGAGTTGAGGGCATCGAGTTCATCGCCGCCAACACAGACCTGCAGGCGCTGCGCATGTCGCGCGCGCCGGTGAAGCTGCAACTCGGCGTGAAGCTCACCAACGGGCTGGGCGCGGGTGCGAATCCGGAGGTGGGGCGCAAGGCCGCGCTCGAAGACTCCGACAAAATCATCGAAGCGCTTGAGGGCGCGGACATGGTGTTTGTGACCACCGGCCTCGGCGGTGGCACGGGCACGGGCGCGGCCCCGATCATCGCGTCGCTGGCCAGCGAGATGGGCGCGCTCACCGTGGCCGTCGTTACGAAACCGTTTTCCTTTGAAGGTAAGCGGCGCATGGCGCAGGCCGAGAAGGGAATCGCTGAGTTGATGGAGTCGGTCGACACCACCATCGTGATCCCCAACGAAAAGCTTCTAGCGGTCGCCCAGGATGCGGGATTTTTCGAATCATTCCGCGTAGCCGACGACATTCTGCGCCAGGGCGTGCAGGGAATCTCCGACATCATTACGATCCCCGGCATCATCAACCGCGACTTCGCGGACGTGAAGACGATCATGGCCGGTATGGGCTATGCCGTGATGGGCACGGCAACAGCCAGCGGCCAGAATCGCACGACTGAAGCGGCGCAGCGGGCGATTGCTTCTCCGTTGCTCGAGGCGGGCGCGATCGACGGAGCGCGCGGCATTCTCATTAACATTACCGGCTCAACTTCTCTAAAACTCGCCGAGGTACAGCAGGCCTGCAGCATCATTCAGAGCGCCGCGCACGAAGATGCCAATATTATTTTCGGCGCAGTGATGGACGAGAAGATGAAAGACTCGGTGAAGATCACGGTGATCGCCACCGGCTTCCGCACCGTCAGCCACGCGCACCACAGGCCGGCGGAGGTACATCATTCCTTTGCCGCGTCGCATGAAGATGCCATGGATTTTCACGAGCCGGTGGGTCATGTGCAGGTTAGTCCAGCCGAGTCGGCAGCGTTTTCTGAGAATGAACTAACGGAGGAAGCGATGATCGAAGCTTCGCCCGTGGCGGCGCATGCAGGAGAAGTCATCTCGCTCGACTCTATGCGTAGCGCGATGGTGGCAAATTTTGAGCAGGATGATCTGGATGTGCCTGCATTTCTGCGCAAGCGCGGCGAGGTTATGTGAACAAGCGATGTTAGGAAGCGATGGGAACAAGCGATGTCAACAGACCATCAAACGTCAAAATCCGCAGGATTCGCACCCAAATGCGCAAACGGTTTCAGCAAATCGGGGAACGAACAAAAGGTGTGAAAAACTTTTCTCAGTCGGACAGTATCTTTTCAGTAATCAGGGGAGAGTTACCGAGGCAAGCGTACCGAAGTTCGTACCCTTTAAGTACTTGTTCCACAAGGGGTTAATGGAGACCAATGATCCAGTGGAAGGAAAACATTGTGGTTGCCTTGCATACGGCAACTCCCTTAGTATCTCGTAGATGGAAACACAAGAAAATAGTGGGAGCTGGCGAGCATCGTGCAGCATCTTTGCTATAGGTATCGGAGTTTTCGCAGCTTAAGCTAGGGCTTTCCCCTAATAGAGCTTTCGTAACTGTGATAGCTGCGGTGAGTAGATCAGAATAAATCCGGGTCAGAGGAACAGGTTAGAGATGGTCAAGTTGGGAACTCGCTACCTTCGTCTGGGAACAATCGCTCTGGTGATTGAGGCAGGACTTTTCTCGGCACCGGGAATCTGGGCGGCGCACGTCAACACGCGCCCCAACACCAGCAAAACGAAATCCGCGAAATTAAGCGAGAGCCAGCGAACTCGGCGCCGCATGCGTCACCTGGCGCGCGGCCGCAGCACCACGCACACGAACGTGACTCGGACTGCGACCAACACTTCCACGCTCAGCAGTTCATCTCAGTTGAGCGCTTCTCGCGTGAGCTCTTTGCACGTCAGCCCCAAGCATCGCTATCACGAGCGCTTTTACATGAGTTCATTTGCTGAGGGCATCGCTGCCGGCGACATCAGCGAAGGCGAAGACCCGGTGGTCCGGCAGGCAGCGATCGACGCGCTCGGCAACATGAACGGAACCGTAGTCGCTATCGAGCCTACCAGCGGTCGCGTACTCGCAATGGTCAATCAGAAGCTGGCGCTCTCGAGCGGCGCGCAACCTTGTTCTACGATCAAACTCTCGGTTGCGTTGGCCGCGTTGAACGAGGGATTGATTTCAAGAGACACCGAGGTGCCTCTCGGCGGCCGCAGCCGCATGAATCTCACTGAAGCGCTGGCGCACTCCAACAACGCCTACTTCGAGGCTCTGGGACGCAAGCTCGGCTTTGAGAAGGTCGCCTACTACGCTCATCAATATGGACTGGGCGAGTTGGCGGGCTACGATATTCCGGGCGAGCAATCAGGAACATATCCCGAAGAAGTGATTCCGCAAAAGCTCGGCGGCGTAGGCAAGATGTGCTCGTTCGGCGAAGGCATTTCGATGACGCCGCTGCAGTTGGGCGCGATGGTTTCGGCCATCGCCAACGGCGGCACTCTTTATTATTTACAACATCCGACGTCGCCTGAAGAGATTACGAATTTCCAGCCGCGCATCAAGCGACAACTGGATATCGCTCCGCTGATTCCGGAAATCTCCGTGGGCATGGCCGGAGCGGTGCAATACGGGACGGCTCGCCGCCTGGGCTTGAATTTCAGCGAAGAAGAAATTCTAGGCAAGACTGGAACCTGCTCCCACGACGGCACGCGCTACGGCTGGTTTGCCTCGTACGCCAATACAAGTTCAGGGCGCATTGTGGTGGTAATTTTCCTGGAGGGCGGGCGGCCAACCTTTGGTCCGAAAGCGGCCGAGATTGCCGGCGTAATGTATCGCAACCTCTACGATCACAAATTCTTTCTGGCTGGCGCTCCGAATCCGGTGAACGCTACTGCCAGCAATCCCGCAGGCTCGGCCCCGTAAACTGGCTTGGTCAAAGCGAAACGCGCGACTTTAACCAGCATCGATTCGTGGAAAAAGCCTCTCGCTCGAGAGGCTTTTCTGCGGATGGACTACTTCTTGCGTTCGTCGCGCTCGACCACGCCATCCTTGATGTTCACGATGCGGTGCGCGTACTCGGCGATGTCGTGCTCGTGAGTCACCAGGACGATAGTGTTGCCCTCACCGTGCAGACGATCAAACAAGGCCATGATTTCGTTTCCGGTCGCGGAGTCGAGGTTGCCGGTGGGTTCGTCCGCCAGAATGATGGAAGGTCTGTTCACCAGAGCGCGGGCCACCGCGACTCTTTGGCGCTGACCACCGGAGAGTTCATTGGGCTTGTGGGTCATGCGCGTCTCCATGCCCACCGCGGTGAGCGCCGCCTTCGAGCGCTCAATGCGCTCGGCCGTGGGAACGCCGGCGTAGATCAGCGGCAGTTCGACGTTATGCAGAGCGGTAGCGCGAGCCAGAAGATTGAAGGTCTGGAAGACGAATCCGATTTCTTTGTTGCGAATACGCGCCAGTTCATCGTCGTCAAGTTGACTGACCAGTTGGCTGTTGAGCCAATATTCGCCCTTGGTGGGCGTATCGAGGCAGCCAATCAGATTCATCAGCGTGGACTTGCCCGAGCCCGAGGGCCCCATGATGGCTACATATTCTCCGCGCTCGATGCGCAGGTTAACGCCGCGCAGGGCGTGCACGTGCTCGGAGCCCATTTCGTACGTCTTCCAAAGATCCAAGGCCGCGATCATGCAGGATTGCGGCGGCGCGGCGACTTCGGTGCCGGGCATGCTGAGCACTTCTGCGGTAGCCATATTTTTCACCTGCTCTTTCTGCTGCTGTTGCTCCGGGGCCACAGGCTTCTCCGAGATTGAATTCGACTCCGTGAGCTCCGTACAGGACTTGCAAAAACCGCTACTTGAGACCCCGGTACCGCGGGTCAGGCTTCTCGGTTGGACGCGTGAAGCCAGCGAACGTTATGACTACTATTGTTTACGTCTCGTCTTCCTTCTTGGGAACCGAGTTATCCACTTTTACGCTGCTGCCGGAGCGCAGCGTGCGCAGAACTTTATAACTGCCGGTGATTACTTCGTCGCCATCGCTCAGACCGCTAACTACTTCCACGTCGCTGGTGCCCGTGATGCCCGTGGTCACGGGTACAAATTCGGCTTTTTTCTTGCGAATTACGAAGACGCCCTGCACATCCTTCGTGGAACTTTTGTCTTTATCCTTGTCCTTATCATCCTTGCTCGAATCTTTGGATGCTGCCTCAGAGGCGGCATGTACAGTGCCGGGAGCGGATTTTTCCTGCTCCAACTGAGCCTTGGTGCGAATGGCCAAGGCCTGAATTGGGATTGAAAGGACACTGCCGCGCGCAGCCGTCGTGATCTTGGCGGTAGTAGAAAGGCCAGGCCGCAGGTCCGGCGGGGGATCGTTCACCGTGACTACCACCTTGAAATCTTTCGCCTCTTCACTCGCGCTGGTCTGTTGGGATGTTGCCACGCCGGTGGAGCGAACGATGGCATTGTCGCCAATCTCCGAGACGGTGCCGTGGAAAATCTTTTTTGGAATGGCGTCGATGGTGACTTCGGCGGGCTGGCCGATGTGCACATTCACGATATCGGTTTCGTCGACCTTTACTTCTGCAGTGATCACCGACATATCGGCCAATGTAAGCAAAGTGCTGCCGAGCGCATTTTGAATGCCGATGACCACCGACTCGCCCTCGCGAACCGGCAGGTTCGTAACCACTCCGTCGTAGGGAGCGGAATAGGTGGTTTTCTGCAGCACGTCGGCTACGCGCGTGAGATTAGCGCGTGCCTGCGCAACATGCTTGTCAGCGGAGTCTTTCTGTGCTTTAGCCTGCGCCACGCGCGCTTTGGCTTGTCCCAGTCCGGAATCGGCTGTCGCCCACGCGTTCTCGCGGCTATCAAAATCGGATTTTGCAATGAGGCCGTCTTTATATAGATTTTGGGCGCGTTCCCAATCCAGCTTGTTGCGAGAATAGTCAGCCTCAGCCCGGCGCAAGTCGGCGTCGGCCGTCTTCAGCGCGGCGTCGGCCGCGATGGCATCTGTTTCAGCCGCCTGCACCGACGCCTGATTGGCGCTCACGTCGGCCGACGATTGCACATTTTCCAGTTGCGCCAGCAATTGTCCCTTCTTTACGTGATCGCCCTCTTTAACATAGAGGTGAGTGATCTTGCCATAAGCATTGGCGCCAATGTTGACGTAGGTCTTCGGCTTGATCTCGCCCGAGGCGCTCACCACCGAAGCTAGGTCCTGCCGCTGCACTTTGCCGGTCTGCACCGTTACCACGTTCTTGCCACTCTGGTAGACCGTGACGCTGACGATGATGACCAGCAGGAGCAGCACACCTACGCCGATAGCAATTTTTTTCCAGGCTTTCATGCTTCCGTCACCAACCGGTATTTGTAGCTGAGGCTATGGCGTTCCCTTCTCACTCACCGGATGCACCCCGACCGCGCAGTTCGTAGGCTTGACGGACACACATCCTGAGATACGATCCTGACCGCTGGAAAGTTCCAGTCTGGAATGAGATCAAACCCTGGGAAATCTGGAGCGTGGCGCGCCCTGGGACGCCTAGTTAAGACGCCCAATTAATCTAACCGGGAATTATAGCTTGCCGGATTGGGATTCCGAAATATTTGCGACCCCAGCGGGCAACTCGACGGGGCTGCCGGCGCGTCACATAGAAGGCGTCGCAGCCGTCAATCTCTTCTTTTTAATTGACTTAACCTTGCTTTCGTCCATAGAAGGGCCTAAAATAGCGGCACTAAGGTGGTCGTTGCAGGAGACCTCTCATGTTCCCGGTTGTATCACGTTCCAATTCAGACTTGGTTGAATCCTGGTTGTCGCGCGCGCTGGTTTCGGTCGCGATCATAGTAGCGACGTGCGTGTGGGCTGCAGCCCAGAATGACAAACCGGCCCCTTCCGGGACTCCCAACTCAGGCGCGACCGTGACCACTTCGCAGGGGCAGGGCGATGAAGCCGATCCCCTAAAACGCCCTCTGACCGAGAAGCAGAAAAAGCAGCAAAGGAAAAATCTGAACGTCGAGCTCAGCAAGACTTACAAGAAGTGGCTGAATGAAGACGTCGTCTGGATCATTACCGACGAGGAACGAGCCGCGTTTAAGCAACTCTCGAACGACGAAGAGCGCGATAATTTTATCGAAGCCTTCTGGCAGCGTCGCGACCCCACCCCCGATACCGAAGAGAACGAATATAAAGAAGAGCATTACGCGCGAATTGCGTATGCCAATGAGCATTTTGCCGCCGGCATTCCCGGCTGGAAGACCGATCGCGGCCGCATTTACATCATGTACGGCAAGCCGGACGAAATCGATGCTCATCCCTCCGGGGGGACCTACGACCGTCCCATCGACGAGGGGGGCGGCCAGACTTCGACCTTCCCGTTTGAAGACTGGCGCTACCGATACATTGAAGGTATTGGCCAAGAAGTAATCATCGAGTTCGTTGACACCTGCATGTGCGGCTCCTACGAGATGACCCTGGATCGCTCGAAAAAGGACGCCCTGCTATATACCCCGAACGCAGGCTTGACTCTCTACGAATCCATGGGCATGGCCAACAAAGCCAGTCGCTTCACGGGGGGTCTGGAGAATCTGGGAACCGGCCCCAACAGTTCCACCCAACAGGGCAAGGAGTTCGATCGACTGGAGCAGTTCGCGAAGTTGCAAGCGCCCCCGCCGGTTAAATACAAGGATCTGGAAGAAATCGTTAACACGAAGATCATCACCAACCTGATGCCCTTCGACGTGCGTACTGATTTTGTGAAAGTCACTGGCGACACGGTGCTGGTGCCGGTCACGATTCAGGTGAAGTACCGCGACATCACTTTTGTCAACAAAGATGGCATCCAGCGTGGAACCATCAATATCTTTGGCCGGGTTACGTCCCTGACCGGTCGCGTGGTGCAGACTTTCGAAGATCCAGCACAGATAGATGTTCCTGCCGAACTGCTTCCCCGCACTGCGGAAAACTCTTCGGTGTACTGGAAGGCGCTGCCGCTGCGGCCGGGGCGTTACAAGATCGAGATCGCCGTGAAAGACGTAAATGGCGATCGCAAAGGCCTCTGGAGTCGCGGCATCGTTGTGCCAGAATACTCGGATGATAAACTGTCGGCGTCGTCGCTGATTGTGGCCGACGTAATGGAGCCGGTCCCAACAAAAGATGTGAGCACGGGGAGCTTTGTAATTGGACTCAATAAGGTTCGTCCCCGCGTGGCTCCGGCAGATGGCAAGCCGGCTCTGTTTAAGCGGAATAAAGACCAGAAAGTAAACTTCTGGGTGCAAGTCTACAATTTGGGAGTGGACGAAAAAACGCACAAGCCTTCGGCTACGTTTGAGTATGACATCGTCAACGTCGCGACCAATAAATCTGTGGTCCAGCAAGTGGAGTCCACCGAGAAAATGGGCAACATCGGCGAGCAGGTCACATTGCAAAAATCGATTGCTTCCGCGAACCTGCAGCCTGGTATTTACAAGATCGAAATTAAAGTGAACGACAACATCTCCAAGCAGACTGTTGATCCAACAGCGACGTTTGCGGTAGAGTGACGGCCTGCTTGTTTTCCCCGGGGGTTGGAGTGAATCTGCGCCGGCTCGGAACTTGGGCGGTGATAATCGCAATATGTATCCCTGCGTGGGCCGCGGACCGGCCGGGCGTAATCTCGGGATACGTTCGCGACGCCTCGGGTACTCCGCAGATGGGCGCGGTGGTAGAGGTCATCGGTACAGCGGCGCGCACTCTGACGGTTTTCACAGACGGCGCCGGTTTTTATTACGCCAGCGATTTGCTGCCCGGTCTTTATAGTGTCAAGGTCTCAGCGCCATCTTTTCTTCCAGCCTGGCGAGACAAGATTGGCCTGCATGCGGGGGCCAGCACCCACCTGAATATCACGCTGAACACGCTGCTCAACTCCATGAATGTCGGAGCGATTCGCTCCAATGCAGACGATGACGGCTGGAAGTGGACTCTGCGCTCAGTGGCGAATCGTCCCGTTCTGCGGGTGTTGGACGATCCTAGCTTTGACAGCCCTGGCGTGAATGCGCAGAATCGGGGCGTTGAAAATCAAAATCACGATCTGAAGGCCAGCCTTTCGTTTTTGGCCGGCTCCGAGGCCGGGGGTTACGGCAGCGGCTCGGATATGAGTACCGCTTTCTCGTTGCAACGGTCGATCTTCTCGGCTGACCGCGTCGGGTTGAGCGGCAACGTGGGCTACGGTGACGGATTGCCTGTCGCCGCGCTGCGGGCGTCCTACTCGCATATTTTACTCGACGGCTCGGGACCGTCGATGGCGGTTACCGTCCATCGCTTTGCGCCCTCGGACCCCAACCTGCATAACGCATCGCTGCAGGCGCTGGCGGTCACCGCAGGGGATGACTTTGCTGTAGGAGATGTGTTAGAGTTCAAGTTCGGCAGCGAACTGCAGACTATCCAATTTCTGGGTCGTGTGACCGCCTTCCGTCCATATGGTTCGCTGGACGCGCATATCTCTCCGAACACAGTTGTCAGCTACGCCTACTCGACTTCGAGGCCCACTACGCGAGCCGAGAAGGGTTTTGATTCCGCGCCCTCGGATCTGAGCGAGACCGATCCGCGCGTGAGCCTGACAAATTTCACGACGCAAGTGGAAAGCGCCCACCATCAGGAATTGAACGTCTCCCATCGCGCAGGCAAAAACAAGATGCAGCTCGCGGTGTTCAGCGATCGCGTGAAGAATACGGCTCTGCTCGGCACGGGCGAAGTGACTGCCGCGGGCGGCTATTTGCTGCCCGATGTGAACTCCGGTACCTTCACCTACGCCGGGGATACGTTGCGCACCCAAGGTTTGCGGGCGGTGCTCGAGAGAAAGTTCAGTTCCGACTTGAGCGCGACGCTCGATTACGCCTACGGTGGAGTTCTGGACCTCGCCATGCCGGACGTCAACTTGCAGAATGCTGCGCAGTACGTCGGCACCCAGCACCGCCACGCTATTGCAGGCAAGCTCAGTGGCACCCTGCCTCGCACCCATACGCGTTGGATTACCTCGTACCGCTGGATGAATGGTGGCGGACTGACTCCGGTGGATATGTTCAATGCTTCGCCGGGGCAGAGCGACCCCTACCTGAATTTGTTTATTCGTCAGCCCGTTCCAACCCTCGGTTTCCTTCCGGCGCATATGGAAGCTGTTATCGACCTGCGCAATCTGCTCGCCCAAGGCTATGTGCCGGTCATCGGACAGGACGGCCAGACCGTATACCTGGTGCAATCCGCCCGCTCGGTGCGAGCCGGGGTCACGATTAATTTCTAGCAAACAGTTTCTAACTCCTAGCGGCTAGCCTCTTCCCTCAGCCTACCTTGATGCGAGATCAGTTATGAGAGGCCAAAGATTGGTTCGCTAGCAGATGTTGGCCAGTAGCCTGAAGCTGCCTCCCGTTACCTTAGTTATAAAATCTATCGCTCGTATCGGAACTCAGTGGTTGACTGTCGGGATAAGCATTCGGTAAGGTTTGTTCGGTACCCTAGCGGTCGGAGTGCCGCATCTTGTTCGCGTGCAAGGAATTGCGAACACATTCTGAGGAGTGGCAAAGCATCCGGCTGCCGCGAGGAATCACTCCAGCCTGATTAGAGATCAGCTGCAGAACCAGAACCAAAGGCATTTAGGCGGGCAGCCTTTAAAAGATCGTTATTAAGAAGATCAGCATTAACCAGATCAGCTACAAGGAGAACCTATGAGAGCGCGCATCATCCTGATGTTTGTGCTTCTAGCCGCAGTGAGTCTTTCGGCACAAACCTTCCGCGGCACCATCCTCGGCACCGTCACCGACGCCCAAGGCGCGGTAGTCTCTGGCGCCAAGGTGACCGTGAAAAACGTGGCTACGGGATTGGAGCGCAGCACAGAAACCAGCGCCGATGGCAGCTACTCCCTGCCTGAGTTGCCAGCTGGCACCTACAATGTGACCGTCACGCAGACCGGCTTTCAGACTTTTGTCACTACCGGCGTGACTGTCGATGTCGCCACCGAGAGGCGGGTGGACGCCGCCATGAAGCCCGGCCAAGTTTCGGCGAGAGTCGAAGTCTCCGCGGAAGATCTACCCATGGTTGAAACTACGACCAACGATCTGGGCGGCGTGCTCACCCAAAATGATGTCAAGGATCTACCTATCAACGGACGCGACTACACCAAGCTTATCTTCCTGAACCCCGGCGTGGCCGGATCCCCCGATCAGATCACAGACTCGCCTGGCTCCTTCGGTGAGTTCTCCATGAACGGCGCTCGCGGCCGCTCCAACAATTATCTGCTCGATGGTACTGATATGAACGACGGTTACCGCAACGATCCCGCCATCAACCAGGGCGGCGTGTTCGCGACCCCTTCGGCGATTCTGCCCATCGATGCCATATCCGATATGCGGGTTCTATCCAATTTTGAGCCGGAATACGGCCGTAACGCTGGAGCAGTAGTAAACATCGTGACCAAGAGCGGCACCAACCAAATACACGGGGACTTCTTCGAGTATTTCCGCAATAACGCGCTCGACGCACGCAACTATTTTGACCAGTCCCAGTTTCCCAAGGCGCCGTTTCACAACAGCCAGTTCGGTGGGTCGGTGGGCGGACCCATCATTAAGGATAAGACCTTCTTTTTCCTCGACTATGAAGGCCAGCGCGAGACGGTAGGAGTAGTTTCTCTTGATTGTGTGCCGACCCTGGCCCAAATCGCCAGCGCCGAATCCAACGTTACTACTTCCGGAGGAGCTATCAGCCCAATCGGTACCACCCTGGTGAACTTCTTCCCGCACAATCCCAAGAACTATATACCCGGTGTTACTTCCAACGACTCCGGTTGCTTCGACGCGAACAACAACTTCGCTCCCGATTACATTGCCAACGCACCCTCGTTGAACAATCTGAGCAGCGTGATCGCAAAGATCGACCACTCCTTCAACCCGAAAAACAATGTGAGCGGGCGCTATTTCTTCGGCGACAGCACGCAGCAGTTTCCCCTAGAACTCAACGCGACCGGTGGCCAGTTACCTGGTTTTGACACGGTCACCCCAACGCGCGTGCAACTCGTGTCAATCTCATTGGTGAGTGTGCTCTCTCCGACTAAAGTGAACGAACTTCGCTACGGATGGAACCGGTTCGCGGAAGGTTTTTTCCCGCAGGACAAGAACTTTAACCCCAACAGCATCGGTTTCTGCAACGTTCCCGTCACTTTTGCATCTTGCAATTCCCAGGGCCTGCCGATCATTATTCTTGCTCCCAACGCCACTGGGGGCGCGGGCTTCTTCTCTCAGTTGGGCGCGACTTCGGGCGATCCCAGGCAGCGTGTCGATACCAACAATCAGTTGATCGATAGTCTTTCCTGGAAAATCAACAAGCACGATGTCAAGTTCGGAGGCGAATTCCACCGCACCAGCGTCGAGCAGCAATTCGATAAGTATTCGCGAGGCAGAATCAGATTCGGCCCCTTCGGCTCAGGTCTGAGCAATCTCGGTGCTCTTGAGGACATGCTGCAGATGATTCCGCAGGAGTCAGAGTTTGGCGCCTTCGATTACACCGGCTTTACGCGCCGCCACACCTATCAGAACGGTTTCGGCCTCTATTTTCAGGATGCCTACCATCTGACTCCGCGCGTTGTTGTGAACTACGGACTGAGATGGGACTACTACGCGATTGTGACGGAGAGGAATCACTTGTTCTCCGACTTCCTTCCCTCCACCGGCAACCTCGCTCAGGTCGGGGATGGTGGGATTTCCAACCTCTACAATCCTGACAAAAAAGACTTCTCGCCCCGCGTCAGCGTCGTCTGGGATGTGACCGGCAAGGGTAACACCGTCTTGCGCGCCGGCTACGGCCTGTTCTTCGATGCTTTTTCCCAGGACATGATGCTGGGGCACCTGCCTTACCCGACTTTCTACGCGCCGGGCCCCGCATACAACAACATCGGGCCGGACCCGGTCCAGATGGCCAACATCAATCCCGCTGCAGTGAATGCCAACGGAGTCTATATCCCCAATACGCCCTTCTTTGGGACTCCAGGCTGCAACCCTGGCCTTGAGTGCGATATCTTCTCCTTCGACCGCAACATCAAGACTCCTTACATGGAAAACTACAACGTCAACATTCAACACCAGCTTTCCAGCAAGGTGTCTATGCAACTTGGGTATGTAGGATCGCAGGGGCATAGACTGTTCCGCTTCTTCGACCTCAATCAGCCGAGTCAAGCGACAATCACGGCTTCCGATCTCGCGAACGCAAATGCCACTCCCGGGTGCACCGTGGGCGGTGTGCCCGTTGCCGGGTCGAACTGCATTCTGGACTTTTCCGTTCCGCGCAATTTTCCCAACGTAGCGAAGCAATATGGCGCGGTTTATATCTTCCAGGAAAATTCTACGGGGCAATCGAACTATCATTCGCTTCAGGCCCAGTTGCGGGTAGCGAACTATCATGGCTTCACTTCGCTGATCAATTATGTCTGGTCGAAATCCCTCGACAATTCCAGCGACGGCGAGGATTTCGTCGTGAACGCCGCCATGCCTCAAAACAGCACCATGCCACAGCTTGAGAAAGGCCCCTCGAATTTCAACATTCCTAATCGCTTTGTCTGGATCGCCAGCTACGCTCTGCCGAAGATGAGCGGTAGCATGGCGAAATTGAAGAACGGATGGGGCATCGATAGCGCAGCCACGCTGCAAAGCGGCCAGCCCTTTAACCTGAACTACAACTTCGAAGATGACTACAGCGGAGGAAACAGCGGCTTTGATCGCCCCGATGTGGTCGGGCCGATCGTTTACGACAAACACAATCCTGCCAACTTCCTGCAACTCAGTTCGTTTGCTATGCCGTGCACAAGCGGTGTTACCCTGCAGACCTACAGCGGCTTCGCGAGTGATTGTGTGCCGGGCACACGCCATTACGGGAATCTCGGCCGAAACGCGCTAAGCGGGCCGCCATTCAAACAGTGGGACGTCGCCATCTACAAAGACACGGCCATCACCGAGCGCGTCACCATGCAGCTTCGGGCAGACTTCTTCAACATCCTTAATCACCCCAACTTCTCGAACCCCGTGCTGCCGGCCTTTATCGCCGACCCCGCAGCCAACGCCATTTCACCGCTGTTTACTTATCCTGATGGAACCCACGGCTGCGCCTGCGGCTTTGCTCCGCCGAACGCCGCTCACCGCGAAGTTGGCAACGGGGCTTACCAGATTACCGCGACCGGCGACGTAGGCATTGGCAACCCTTTCTTAGGCGGCGGCGGACCGCGCGGCATTCAGCTCGCGGCCAAGTTCAGCTTCTAGTAATTTGGGATTCAGAATTAAATCCCTGCCGCTTTGTGGCAGGGATTTTTCTCTCGGCCGGATCGAGCCTGTTCGCATTTCGTAACAGTTTCTCGTTATTTCGATTTTCCACAGAACACTCTGGTAGTTTCGGCAAGCCTCGCGCTTCTTAAAGAGAGGCCAAAAGAGGGCTACAAATGACGAAATGCGAGGCGAGATGCCTAGCACTGTCGATACTCATGATCGTTCCGATACTTACCGGTTCCAGCTGCTTTCCGTCAGGGCCGAACGGAGGAACCCCGCCGCCTCCGCCGGGTGGATTTGCGGTGAACATTCAAGACATCACCTCGACGGGGGTTGTTCTTCAGATACACTCTGGCGGGCAGATTAGCGGAACTTGGGCAAAGGACGATACCGGCGCTGTCGGAGGTGTATACAGCTTTCCGTTGGAGAACCAACCCTATACCGTGGTTGGCGGTCGGGAGCCGGCCGCGTGGAATGGCGAGTGGGTCACAAACGGTTTCTGCACTAACGGACAGCCGTTCGGTTGGGGCCCCGATACAATCCCTGCAGCTGGCTACGTTCTTACAGTCGGACAATGTGTATTCGGCAGCGGCTTCCTTCAAAGCTCGGACTACGTTCAGACCGGGTCACTCCCGTCTACGCTTACGATCCAAGGCAGTGGCTTTTCTTCAACGTACGGTATGCCTCAGTTGACCGTATTTAACCAGGCAAACAAATCATTCAATTTGGTTTCGCAGACCCTTGCGACCTCTGTGGGTTCCGGTGGAACGTCGGCGACCTTCAACTTTCCGACTGACAAAGGCGCGGCATTGACCTCGGGCGTCTACACGTTTTCGACCCAAAACCAGACATCGCCGGGCGTGTTCAGCACCGTTGGGGGCAACTTCATCAGCGTTGGGACCGGCAGCACCTCCTACCCATCCGCGCTTGGGATCGACGTGGGGGACGAAGAGGAGGTTACCCACGGTATTGTCGGCAACATTACCACCAGTCCACCGGTAGTCGTGCTTAGCGCGTCGGGTAAACTAGCCTATAACGGATCTCAGGCGACCGTTGGAGCCTCCCCAACCGCAGTAAAAATCGTGGGCAACACCGAGGACGGGCAGGGCGAAGGCGAATACTTGCTCGTGCCCGGAGAAGCGGTGGTGACGAACTATGGGACCAACACCGTAAGCGTTGTCGGTCTCAGAAACATGAACATCATGTACACCATAGTAGTTGGATCTCAGCCGATCTCGGTGGCCGCGATACTACCCGTCGGCGAGATTGCGACTGCAGCAACGGCGTATGTGGCCAACTACGGCAGCGGGACTGTTTCGGTTGTCAATCTCACCAACGGCACGGTCTCAAACACTGTCAGCGTCGGAAATAGCCCGGCCACGATCACAATGGACCCAGGTGGTGCGGCGTTCTGGGTCGGAGGGCTCGACTACATTAAAAAGATAAGCACGAGCAATTTCGCTACCTTAGCATCGTATACCGTCAGCGGACAGGTTACGTCACTGGCGATTGCCGCCGGCATGAACGACTACGTTTACACGCTGCTGAACGGATCGACTTTCGAGGCAGATCACGCCAGCATTAGCGGCGGGGGTGCCCACGTCGACTACCAACACAATGTGGATGGGGCGAAGATGATGAAGCCGCTGTCAGATACCCCCGGAGCACCCCCGACCTGGGTTCAGGCTAATGGTCCGATAGTAAGTTCCAGCAACGGCAATCGCTATGTCGTTGAAGGCACGCCTACCGGATTCATCGTCGTCGACCTGGAAACGGGCACCGTCATGCTGCAGGGGCCGACGAGTAGCGAGGTCACGGCTATCGCAACTGATCCTCTGCAGAGCATCGCCTACCTGACCGCACAAGCGTCGAATTCTGTGATTTCGGTTCCGTTGCCTCCGCAAGACTGAGAACAAGTCAAAGGAGCTAAGGCCATTTCAGTGCCCTGCCGTTACCGCGGCAGGGCTTTTCTGCCCTTCACGCCCTTCGCACTTGCGTGACTTCGGTCACTAGGTAACGTCGATCCTACGGTGTTAGCCTGCTTTCATAATTCTTCAAAGCTTTTGTCCCAGGAGACCTTGATGCGTCGCTTGTTTCTTGCCGCCTTTAGCTCAATTCTGGTCCTTATTTTTGCCGCGTCCGCAGCGCCTGCTCATGCTCACCATCTCAACCAGGCTGCCACGACTTCGCTCCCGGTTACGACCTCGTCAGATGAAGCTCGTGGTCTTTACCAGAAGGGCATGGCAGATCTTGAGAACCTTTACGTGGATCGTTCACTTGACGAGTGGCGGGCTGCAGCAAAATTAGATCCCAACTTCGGCTTGGCCTGGGTATGGATTGCTTTTGAGAGCAGCAATCCTGAAGAAGCGACTGCCGCCCGTGAGAAAGCGAAGTCGCTCGCGCCCAAGCTCTCGCCCGGCGAGCAATTAATGGTCACCTGGATCGTCAAGATTCAGGAGGGCGATTTTATCGGCGGCATCTCCGCCATGAACGACATGCTGGAGATGTATCCCAAAGACAAGCACTTGCTTTATCTTGCGGGTAATTGGGTGATGGACAAGAATGGCAACGAGCAGGCCTTGCGCCTGTTCAGCCGTGCCCTGGCGATTGATAAGAATTTTCCCGCGGTGCTGAACGATCTCGCCTATGTCGAAGCCCGCGAGCGCAACTTCGACAAAGCCTTTGCTGCCATGGATCGCTATGTTGCATTGCTGCCGAATGAGCCGAATCCGCAGGACTCCTACGGCGAAATCCTGCGCATGGCGGGAAATTTTGAGGGATCGCTGCAGCACTACCGCGCTGCTCTGAAGATCGACCCTGACTTTGTGACTTCGCAGGTGGGCCTGGGCGACACGTACGCGCTCATGGGCAATCAGGAACTGGCGCGTATCGAGTACGACAAAGCTGTCCGCTATGCCCATAACGAGGCCGACCGTCTCAGTTACAGCATGCAGAAAGCAATGACTTGGGTGCGCGATGGAAATTTCGCCGAGGCTGACAAACAATTCCAGGAGATCGCCGAGACCGCACACGCGAAAGAGCAGTCCGTGCAGGAAGCCGTAGCGTACCGGCACTTGGCCGAATATCAGAGTGACGACAAGTTGAGTTTGAAATATCTGCAGAAAGCGGAAGATGCGTTAGACCACCGCAACCTTGCGAAATCCGACAAAGACGAGGAGTTGTCTCACATTCTGCGCAACCGGGTAGTGCGCTCCTCGCGTGCCGGGGACTCTGCCCTGGCAGATAAAACCTTAAAGCAGCTCGAAGCCCTGGCCGGCGGAAATCGGAATCGCGTGCTGCAGAGGTCCTACAATGGAGCCGCCGGAACTTTGCTGATGGATCAGAAAAAGTACGAGCAAGCGATTCCGTATCTCGAAGAAGATCGCGAGAATCCGTTCACGCTCGAACTCTTGGTGCAGGCCTACTACCAGACCAACCAGTCTGACAAACTGCACCAAGCCGAGGCCATTCTTCGCGGAACAAATGTTCCTACCATGGAGCAGGCGCTGGTCGTCCCCGCTGCGCGCTCGCGTCGACCGGAGATATAAAATCAGTGATCAGTGGCCAGCGAAGTTCTTCTGAACAGTGGCCACTAAGTCTATTATTAATTTCCAAGACTCCAATTAATGGATATTAAGACCGATCGTCGTTCCCGCAAGCGAATCGTGACTGAGTTGCCGGTGCGCGTGCGCAGCGCCGCCGGAAGCCCGGAGGTCAGCGCTCAGACCCGCGACGTGAGCACGAATGGAGTATTTCTTTATACCCAATCCCGTCTCGAAGAAGGCTCGGACGTCGAACTCATCCTCATCCTCCCTCCCGAAATAACCTTGGGAGAGAAGTGCTGGGTTTGCTGCCACGCCCGCGTCCTGCGAGTGGACCAAGCCGCGGGACGGGCGTTTGGCGTGGCGGCTGAGATCAGGCGCATGGAAGTCCTCCCGGAGATTGCCAGCTAGCCCTGCTTGATGGCTCCAACCGAGCGAATCTCAAATGTCTTCCAGCAGGCGGCCGGAGAGTCTGTGCTAACCGACGACCACCGGCAAATCCCAAAATGCGCACAATTCTGCCTAGGCCTCAGGCAGAAAATACCCGGCCGGAAACCAGGAATTTCGAGAAAATTCTTAAAAATCAACGGAAAGGGCTTCCCCTTGCCCCGATTTTAGTGCAATAATTACGGCCCTGGGATTGCTCTGGCCAAACTTGTGTAATTAGGCAGGCCTAGTTTATGTGGATCGATAAATTGGCGGACGGGATCGTGCAGGTGCAAACTGCCATTGGTCCGCGCTACGTAATGCCCTCTTTTCGGCAGCGAGTTTATTTCCTCTGGATGTTCCGCAACTTCCCCATCCTTCCTCATGCAGTGCTCAGTCGCAGACAACAAAGACTTGTCGACCGTTTGTGCTCGGAGCAAAGATTTGTTTCCATGGCCTACGCCGATGGTTTGGAAGATGCCCCGGTGATCGGTACGGTTGAGAAGCGCCCGAATATGGGATTGGAATCTTTGCCGCCGCGTCGTCCGGCGGTCAGCGAAGTTGCTTCCGCCAATGCTGCAGGCCTGACTGCGGAGTTTCGTGAACAACGTTCCTAATTTTTTTCTCAATCTAAGAGTGATCTCACCTCTATCGGCTGGAGCCACTCTGCCTCGACGTCGAGCCGAAACAACCATTGCAGTGGGTTAAAATCTGCCCTATGAGAGTCCGAGTGCGCGCACAGCGGATTGTGAGGATTTATGCACTGGGGCTTCTGATTTCGCATTGTGTCGCGGCCCAGACGCAAACTCCAGCTCCTGCTCCGCCCGTGAACGTCGCAGAAATACAGCTACTCACCTACCTCGAACATGCGGGGGGAAGCGGTGCACCGAGGTGACACACGCCGCCGGAGAAGTTGGCGCTCCATTGCCAAAGGCGTAGATCAAGTGTCAGTTCATCAGCCACACCGTTCTTTTGCAAATCCGCAATGTTGTAGTTGGCGTAGTTAATGCCCCACTCTTCGAAGCAGCCTCCGAAAATCCTGCCGTGATGGTTTCGCTCCGAGGATTTTGACGACTCTGTTGGCTCTCGTGGCGTCCCTTCCTCATTCATTTGCGCTGGGGCGTGCGGTATTAAACGTCTCGACATAAATAGCGGACTCCACAATCGTAGGGATCGACCGGCGGAGTATAGAACTATACAGCAGGGACTATTCGGTCTTCCGCGTGACGGGAATCACAAGGCTCAGGTAGTTCTGACCACCCTCACTCTTGCGGTCGACTAAGATTTCGATTGACACGGCACCCGGTCGTTTTATAATCATTCTCATCCGATAATTATGCGCCTCACCCATGAACAGTTCCGTGAGCTGGCCGCGAAGCACGGTTTGGCGGTCACGCATCAGCGTCAGGTGGTCTATGAGGCCGTCATCGCTTCCCACGGACACTATTCTCCGGAAGACATTTACGCCGCGGTCCGGCGCCGCATTCCATCCATTTCTCTCGCCACGGTCTACAACAATCTGCGGCTTTTCATCGAGTGTGGATTGCTGCGAGAGGTCACTCCTCATGCGTCCACGCTTGCGCGTGGACGGCAATCTCGAACCTCATCACCACCTGGTCTGCTTCCGCTGCAAATCGGTGCAGGACATCGAAGGAGAGTTCATCGATTTCAAACGGCTGTCCCGGCAACTGCCGGATGGCTTTGATCTGACGCAGCCGTTGGTCGAGGTCTTTGGCCTCTGCCGCCGCTGCAGTGCCAAAAAATAGCTTTTTTCACGCAGTATCCAAGTCAATCTTAGAAGGAGAAAACATTATGGAAAATACACTCGCGACTTCATCGGGGAGCGTTTCCCCGGAAGCTAAAGACAAAAGCACCTTAACCGAATCGAAGTGCCCGGTAGCGCACGGCGCTCGCAAATCCCACACCAATGTGGATTGGTGGCCGAATCAGGTGAACCTGAAGGTCCTGCACCAGCATTCCCCGCTGTCCGATCCGATGGGCAAGGAGTTCAATTACGCGGAAGAGTTCAAGACGCTCGACCTGAATGCCGTGATCAAGGATCTGCATGCCTTGATGACGGACTCGCAGGAGTGGTGGCCGGCCGACTTTGGCCACTATGGGCCGCTGTTCATTCGTATGGCGTGGCACAGCGCGGGCACGTACCGCATCGGCGACGGCCGCGGCGGTGCCGGATCCGGGCAGCAGCGCTTCGCGCCGCTCAATAGCTGGCCCGACAACGTGAACCTGGACAAGGCGCGCCGGCTGCTGTGGCCGATCAAGCAGAAGTATGGCCGGAAAATCTCCTGGGCCGACCTCATGATTCTCGCCGGCAACGTCGCATTGGAATCGATGGGCTTCAAGACATTCGGTTTTGGCGGCGGGCGCGCGGACGTGTGGGAGCCCGAAGAGGAAATTTATTGGGGACCTGAGGGCACGTGGCTGGCGGACGAGCGTTACTCCGGCGATCGTGATCTGGAGAATCCTCTCGGCGCGGTGCAAATGGGCCTGATTTACGTGAATCCGGAAGGGCCGAATGGAAAGCCGGATCCGATCGCTGCGGCGCGGGATATCCGGGAAACTTTCGCCCGCATGGCGATGAATGACGAAGAAACGGTCGCACTCATTGCCGGCGGACACACCTTCGGCAAAACCCACGGCGCTGCCGTTCCCGCTCAATATGTAGGCAACGAACCGGAAGGCGCCGACATCGAGGATCAAGGCCTCGGGTGGAAGAATAAATTTGGCAAAGGTTTTGGTGCTGACACCATCGGCAGCGGCCTGGAAGTCACTTGGACCACGACGCCGACGAAGTGGAGCAACAACTTCTTCACGAACCTGTTCAGCTACGAATGGGAACTGACGAAGAGTCCGGCCGGTGCGCATCAGTGGACACCGAAAAATGGCGCAGGCAACGGTACGGTGCCGGATGCGCACGATCCTTCAAAGCGTCACGCGCCATCCATGCTGACCACGGACCTCGCCTTGCGGTTCGACCCTGCTTACGAAAAAATTTCGCGGCGCTTCTACGAGCATCCGGATCAGTTCGCAGACGCGTTTGCGCGGGCCTGGTTCAAGCTGACGCACCGCGACATGGGGCCGATCCCGCGCTATCTTGGCCCGCTCGTTCCGAAGGAGACTCTGGTGTGGCAAGACCCTGTTCCCGCCGTGGATCATAAATTGATCGGGGAGAAGGACATTGCTGCTCTGAAGGCGAAGATCCTCGCATCCGGACTGTCGATTTCCCAACTGGTCACGACAGCCTGGGCATCGGCGGCGTCGTTCCGCGGCTCCGACAAGCGCGGTGGGGCGAACGGCGCGCGCATTCGTCTCGCGCCACAAAAGGACTGGGAAGTGAACCAGCCGGCCGAACTGGCGAAGGTCTTGCAGAAGCTGGAGGCGATCCAAAAAGAGTTCAACAGCTCGCAATCCAACGGGAATAAGGGGAAGAAGGTCTCGCTCGCCGACCTGATCGTTCTTGGCGGCGTGCGCAGCCGTCGAGGAAGCTGCGAAAAAGGCCGGGCACGAAGTGAAGATCCCCTTCTCGCCGGGGCGCACGGATGCTTCGCAGGAGCAGACCGACGTGCACTCATTCGCCGTAATGGAGCCGGTCGCGGACGGGTTCCGCAACTATCTCCGCAGCGGACAGGTCCTTTCGGCTGAGGAGTTGCTGGTGGATCGGGCGCAGTTGCTGACACTGACTGCCCCCGAGATGACGGTACTCGTCGGCGGCCTGCGCGCCCTGAATGCGAACTTCGGGCAGACCAAACACGGCGTCTTCACCAACCGGCCCGAGACGCTTGACGAATGATTTCTTCGTCAACCTGCTCGACATGAATACGAAATGGGAGCCCTCCTCTACAGTCGAGGGCGATTCAGAAGGTCTGTACGAAGGGCGCGATCGGGCGACGGGCAAATCCAAGTGGACCGCCACCCGCGTCGATCTGGTCTTCGGTTCGAACTCCCAACTTCGGGCACTCGCAGAAGTCTATGGATCGGACGACTCCAAGGAGGCGTTCGTGAAGGACTTCGCGGCTGCGTGGAACAAGGTGATGAACCTTGATCGCTTCGACCTTGCCTGAGCCAGCCGAAAAACTTAGTACAGACGCGGTAGTTGGCTACTTTCGAAGTAGCCAACGCTTTTTCGCTATCGTCTCAGGCCCGGCGGACGCGTCGAGCCTGGGACAGTTTCTTGTGAGCAAAAAAAATAATTTAACTTCCAGCCCTTTACCGCTAGAGCTCTTGTTGCAACCTTTTTTCACCGCACCGCGAGTGACTTAACGGCGGCTCACGATAGTTGGCTCTGTTGAATCTCGATGGGGCTCGTCCCTTTCCGTTTGTGGACAGTCACAGTCCCAGTGCTCTCCCTCAACGATACACAGCAGCTGAAAAGATAACGGGGCTATGAGTTATGACGAAACACTGCCTGGGACTATCCGTGCATCTACCAAGTCGAACGCACCGAAACACGGGTCCATCGATGAGAGACAATTCCCTGCCGGAGTCGTCTAAGAGCCCAGTAATTTCGCAAGGAGGATAGGACATGAAAAGAGTTTTTCTGGCATTGGTCTGCGTTGCAGTCGGGCTCACTGCGGGAGCAGTCCACATATCGGCTCAGAATTCAGACACAGCCGCTTCTGGTGACCATAGTGCCCCCAGTTATGACATGAAGGCGCAGGCATTGCTGGATCTCGAAGCTGTGCAGAAGAAGTTTGTGGATCTTGCCGACGTGCTTCCCTCAGACAAACTTACTTGGCGTCCTTCCCCGGACTCGCGCTCGTTCGCAGAAGTTTTTCTGCATGTAGCCGGCGAACGCTACGGAATTCTTGGTGTCATGGGAGCAGCGCCTCCAGAGGGCTTCGACGGCAAGACATTCGAAAAATCGACCACCGATAGAGTCCGGATCATCGCGGAGTTGAATAAATCGTGGGAGTTCGCTCAGAAGGCAATCAACGGGATGAGCAACGCCGATTTCGCAAAACCGTTACCCAGGCTGGGTCCCCAAGCGAATGCCGGCGACGTAGTGTACATCCTGGTCGCCGATGCGCATGAGCATCTCGGGCAGGTAGTGGCCTACGCTCGTGTCAACGGCATTGTTCCCCCGTGGACGGCAAAGGCGCAGAAGAACGCTACGGAGAAGAAAGCGGAACATAACTAAGCCGGGAGGTGAGGCAAAGCTCAGGAGTTCTTACCAATCATGCTCTGCAAAGCGGCGCGGTAACCGCGACTGCACGACAATTCCTTGCCACTCTTCAGAACGACAACGTACTCACCGCTGTTCACCGGGATCAATTCTTTGATCTTTCGGATGTCAACGATCGTTGAGCGATGAATCCGAACGAAATGACTTGGATTCAGGCGTTCTGAGATGTTGGTGATGGTTTCTCGGACAAGATGAGATTCTTTGCCGAGGTTGAGACGCACGTAGTTTGCCGAGGCTTCGATCCAATCGATCTGGTCCAACTCAATGAAAACTATCCGTCCTTTTTCCCTGATAACCAGGCGCCCTTGAGGCGTTCCATGTCGAGGAGGATAAGAGCGTACCTGAGAAAGCAGATCAAGAATGCGACGGGTGATCTCCCGGTCTTGAGATCTGTACAACTGTGCCTTTGCCTTCTCCACTGCACTATGAAGGCGTTCATGATCAAAGGGCTTCAACAAGTAATCGAGCGCATTGGCTTCGAACGCGCGCAGTGCATATTGATCGTAAGCGGTAGCGAAAATGACGATCGGCATTTCCTCCGCCGGCAATTGCCGCAAAACTTCGAATCCATCCATGCCGGGCATCTGCACATCAAGAATCACCAGATCAGGTCGATACTTTCGGACTGCCAGGACGGTCTCTTCGCCATGGTTACATTCCGCAACAACTTGCATTCCCGGTTCTGATGCAAGAAAAATGCGCAGCTTTTCTCTCGCCAGTCGCTCATCATCGGCGATGACCGTGCGGACGACCATATCCGTTGGTCTCTCCGCCATTACCGAAGCTCCGAGATTCAGGTTCATGGCTAATGACTAATGGATACAGCGACGCCTGCCGAGTATGATGCGTCTTAGACGGCTTGCGTACGCAGTGGTTACCATCTCCCAACCTACAATAGCTAATAGATAACGGGACCACACACTAACAGCTTGGTATGTTTCTGCGGACCCAACGAAAGGCGCCGTGTACGACTTATCGCGCCGATCCAACCGTTCGTCCCGTATTTCTGACCATTCGTCCCTCCGCCACTCGAATTCTTCACCTCTGGCATAAAGCGTGATTCAATGGGTGGGCTGACTCGACGCCGCAATTGGGCTCAGCCTTAAAGTCTGCCTGGCCGCCACCTTCAGATGATGATGCTCACAAAGCAATCGGATTGCCACCGTTCCGCGCTCGATGCATCCGTACGCGTGAGCAGCGTTTCCGGCCGAGTTTGGGCCATAAGTTTTGGCGTTTGGATATTCATCTCCCTCGCAGCCACCGCGGCGATCTACCAGCTATATCGCCCTGTCCACGGCGGCATGAACCTCCGAACGATTGCGGGGATGGAGTTTAGCCAGATTCTCACCTATGCCCCTCTCACCCCGTTTGCTTACATGCTGGCAGTGCGATTTCCAATTCAGCAGGGCAACTGGGTTCAGCGTTGCCTATTGCATTTGGGGCTGGGCTTGGCGTTTACAGTCGCGCATATCCTGTTGAAAGCGCCCACGCCCTATGGCTTTTGGGATCCGGTCTACCAGGAATGGAGTTCTGCACTTTGGAATTCGCACACTCACGCCTTCAGGGTCCCGTGGGCGGTTCTCAAGAGTATGTTTCTGGCCAGCGTTGTCGATGACATCAGCGGAGCATACGTTCCGATCCTACTTGTTGCGCTGGCGGTATCGTATTACCGCAAATCCCGTGCAGAAGAGCTTCGCGCTACCCAACTGCAGGCGCAACTGGCGAACGCGCGTTTGCAGACCTTAAAAAACCAGTTGCAACCGCATTTCTTATTCAACACCATGCACTCGATTTCGGCCCTGATGCTCATTGACGTGCAGGCTGCCGACAGGATGATTTGTCGTCTGAGTGACCTGCTGAGGATCAGTCTTGATACTGCAAGCACTCAAATCACAACTCTGCAGCGAGAGCTCGAATTCGTGAATTGTTATTTGGAAATCGAGAAAGTCAGGTTTGAAGAGCGACTGAAGATCGTGTATGACATTGCCTCCGACACTCTGGACGCGGAAGTCCCGCATCTGTTGCTTCAGCCTCTAGTAGATAACGCGGTCAAGCATGGTATTTCGCAGGCCCCCGAAGGGGGTGAGATTGTCATCACTTCAAGCCGACGCGGGAGAAGACTGCAAATCGAGGTAAGAAACAATGGTCCTGAAAACTGCCCACTTGCAACGCCGGGAGAAAATGGAGTTGGACTCAAAGTGACAAGGGAGCGTCTCGAATCTCTTTATGGTAATAATCAAGCCTTCGACCTTCTCCATCTTCCCTATGGTTTCGTGATGGCCCGCGTGAGCATTCCCTTTGTGATTGAATCCAGCGAATACAGACACAAGAAATCTGTTGCTACTTTAGAGCCAGAACGTTAAACGAACGCTCAGAAGATAATCTTCGCGCCGAACTGCAGCCGGCGCCGTCCAATGCCATCCGTGGTAATGTTGCCGGCGAACGTGTCACCCCCGTTAAAGTTGAATGCGGCACTGCCAAACTGGTTGATGCCATCGACCGTGTTTACCGCAGCATTCACATTTTGTATGGGTATCCCCAGCCATTGGTGATTAAAAAGGTTGAACGCCTCTGCCTGGAACTGGATGGTGAGACGCTCATTAACGTTGGTGTTCTTGAACACCGCCATGTTTATAGTGCTGATGGGCTGGCCGCGTTCAGTATTGCGCGGCAGGGTTGAGAACGGTGTGCCGAAAATCGCTTCTGCCGCGGGATTGTTGATAATGAAGTGCGCCGCGGGAATCGGAGTAACCGGGCACTGAGCTGGGCTCCCGGGGGCGCCTACGCATCCAGCATTCACGCTCACAAGGGTTCCTACAGGGTAGGCTCCACCTGCGGCATTCGGACAGGTCGTCACAGTTCCATCGCAGTACTGCCCTATGAGGTTGAAAGGCGTGTTTACATCACCTGGAAATGGCCTGCACGTATCGAGACCGCCTCCGGTATAGTTGGTCGGATCGCACAAACCTTGACCCGAGTTCTGCTCCACCGTCCAGGGCTGCCCGCTGCTATAACGGTAGGTGCCATTGATCTGCCACCCCCCCAACACGTGCCCGAGGAATCCAGCTTGCTGATGCCGGAACGGCAGATCGTAGACCCACAAGAAAGTAAATACGTTGGGAAAGTCATAGTTGCTGACTGCGCGCTCTGCCTTGCTGATGTCAAACGGATTTTGCGCCAGCGAAAAGAACGTCCCCGCGCTCGTCGAAAAAGCTTCCGAAGTATTGTCAATGGTTTTGCTAAACGTATAGGAAGCCTCGCCCGTAAAGCCGTGCCAATTCTGCAACCGGAATTGAGTCTGCAGCCCGTGGTAGATGGAGTATGCAGTGTTAGCGTATTCGATCACGCGGCTGAAATTGCAGTTCGCGTAACCCACCGGGTTGAAGAACTGATCCGTTCCGGTTGAGCCCGGCTGCCCTGGAGTAGTGCATGGCGTCAAGCCCGCTGGAATCACACGGCTAAAACCATTCTTGATCAAAGGCAAAAGGTCGGGATTTCCGTTTAGTTCCTGGTATTGGGCCAGGTCGTGGTTGCCCACGTAACGAATCTCCGCCGCCATCTTGGCATTGATTTGCCGCTGGATGCCTAGATTCCACTGCTCGGAATATGGATTGCGGAAGTTGGATCCGAACTGCAGTTCTGTGGCGAACCCGGGATTCCCCTTCGGCGCCAGTGGGAAAAGAGCGGCTCCAATGCCGGCACCGTCGAGGGTAGCGATGTTCGGGAGTCCAGCAAACCCGGTGCCGCTCGCGTTCGGAATCGTAGCCAGGTTCGTAAACGGTGAGGTTCCCTCCACATTCGTGGCCAGGTTGTAATAGGCGAAATCATAAGCAATCCGGAACCCGCCTCTAACTACCGTCTGGTCGTGGCCAAACAAACTTTCACCCAGATGCGGAGTCCAAGCGAAGCCGACCACCGGTCCGAAGTTACGGTAGTGATTGGGAAGTTTCGGCACAGTCGTCAAGCTCAGAGGAAGGCTCTGCTGCCAAAGATGATTGGGCCCGGTTTGCTGGGCTACGCTCTCGTCGTGCAGCAGATTGCTAGCCTGCTGATAAAACTCCCATCGCAAACCTAGATTAAGAGTCAGGTTATCTTTAATTCTCCAATCGTCCTGGAAGTACAGGGCCGCATCGTTCTCTTTGAAGCGCAGCACTGGTTGCCCATAGGCGAATTGAGTCAGGACGGGCGAATTCGCGAGAAACGCGTTGAAGTCTGAATAAATAAGCGCACCATTCTCTTCGAACAGGCCGTAGTTGGGAGAACGTTGCTTGTTGTACTCGCCGCCCCACTTCATCACCTGCCTGCCGTGGACCATGGAAGCGTTGTCCTGGAGTTCGTAGATATTGATGATACGGCCCTGCGGAAATCCGATGCTTTGACCTGCACCCAGGAACCCGGCGTTCTCAATAACCAGCTGAGGCGGACACAGGCCGGAGCTCGCCAACACGCAGTTCGGGAATGCGCCTCCGTCGAATTCGGAACGCGATCGAGAGTAACTGAAGCGCATCTGATTCAGGAACAAAGGATTGAAAGTGTGTGTGAGGTCGAGGCCGATTTGCTGGCTGCGGCCGGGGACATTAACAATCTCTCCCTGCGCATCTCCAGGCACGGAACTAACCGGCACGTTTGTAGTGTCGGTCTGCTGGAATATATAACGGCCGAAGAACCGGTCCTTGTTCGTCAGCTGAACATCAATCCGCCCCGTGCCCTCGTAGTCGTTGAACGGCTGGGAGAGAAATCTCGTGATCGTTCCCATCTGGACTGTGGCGTTGGTTCCATTGGCCGATACCGCAACATTCTGGATATTACTGAACACTGGATTTCCAATCGGAATTGTTGCCGGCCCGAACTGCGTCAAAGCCGTGACCGCCGGATTGTTAGGAAAAGCGGCCTGCAACTGTTGAATTCCGGTCATCGTTGGAGTGAGGGCGGCTGACGAGGAAAAAGGAGCGCCCGCGGACCGTAAGCGCTCGAAATTTGTCGAGCCAAAGAACCAAACTTTATCCCGCTTAATCGGACCGCCCAAGGTGCCGCCAAACTGGTTTTGCACGAACTGGGGCACCACTGGTTGCGCGCACCCCGTCGAAGGACTCACTCCCGACGGACAAAACCCATAAAGAGGCGATTTCTCTTGATTTTGCAAGGAGTCAAAGTGGTCGCCCTGCCAGAATTCGAACCCTGTTCCGTGAAAGTTGTTCGTGCCCCCCTTCGTGATGTAATTCACTACCCCGCCCAGGTTGCGTCCGTATTCCGCGTCGAAGTTAGTCACCACCTGCAATTCCGCGATATTGTCCTGGTTTCCAAAGAAAATGGATGGGCCGCCAATGGTGTTGTCGTTGTTACTCTGTCCATCCAATTGATAATTATTCGAGCGAGATCGCTGGCCGTTGATGGACAACTCCGCGCCGTTATTGTTGCTAAAGCCTCCGCTACCCGCCGTCACCACTCCAGGGCTGAACAGCACAAACGAATCGTACGTATTTCCCAGAGGGACGCTCGCAACTTCTTTGGTGTCAAAAGTCTGTGAGAGCTGATCCGTTGTACTCTCGACCAGAGGCGCAGCGCCTTCGACCGTTATCGTTTCAGCAGTATTCCCAACGCTGAGCCGAATGTCGCCCAGGCTAGTATCTTTGCCCACCACAACCATGACGCCGTGCGCGCTAAAAGTCGCAAACCCTTTTGCCTCAATCGTTACGTTATACGTTCCCGGCGGCAGCGATGGAAGCTGCACCACACCAGCAGTAGAGCTGGTGCTGGTAACGAAACGGTCGGTTTCTATTTGGGTCGCTCGCACGTTCGCTCCCGCCACGACGGCACCCTGCGGATCCAAAACCATTCCGGAGATGGAGCCGGTGACGATGCCTTGGCCGAGTACAAACTCGGGAGCGAGAAGGACCGTGGCCACCAAGAAAATGACGGCGAAAGCTGTTTCTTGCCCGGACCTCCGGTTTACAAGTGAAGTCACTTGGCAAAATAATGATTTCTCCATTGAGGATTTCATTGGTTCTCCTTCGCTTCGCACAGGATTTTGACGGCTTGCGAACTTGTGCTGAAGGAAGTGCACGCACGCTGCCCCGAATATGCGCTTTGCCGATTGGTGGGACGAATTGCTGGAATTCAGGTACGAATGATTGAAGCCTGTACTCTGAGACAGGCTTCGAGACGGCTGGTCGGATCCGTGTTCTAGCGTCACGACTACCTGAAATCTGAATTCAGCCTTCCTGTGATATGGAAATTGGAAGCCATTCAATTGCAAGCGCACCCTGTACCCCAAGGTGAGAGTTCGTCCCACCATCTCTTGGTTACTTCCGTTCTGGTATCCCGCCCCCGTATCAAATGTCGTCGCCATTTACCGTTTCTTACCGTTCAACAATAGGGGTACGCCTTCGTCTCGATGAATTTCGTTTATTCTAGGGCGCATAGAAAACGATGAGAATCTCGTCCCACGGGACTATGCCGTGAAGTCGATCAAGGCTGAAATAGAACTTTCTAGTCCTTCGCGGCGGCAACGGATTCTTGAGGCCCTGGCACTGGCCGCATTGGGAAGTATTCTTGAGTTGGGGCGTGATTGCGGCAGCATCCGCTACGGCTGGGAAATATCGAGACGGAGAAGCGGCTGTCGAGAAGGAGGGACTGTTTCGGGAACGAGCCACGATCTTGAAGATCTGATTTCCGTCGCGGGGTTGCGGAATTGTCAAGCACAGCCCTGGCATGCCGCGGCTTCTGAGGCGTCATCAGAACGATGCTCGCAAGGAAAATTGCATCTGGCGAGGCTTATTGGCCTGGCTCGTAATCAATCCAAACGATGGCACGCCAAAAGCTGTGTTGGGTGGGGCAAACTGAACTCGATTGAAAATGTTGAAGAATTCTGCTCGGAAATCTAGGCTGGCTTGCTCAGTCAACCGAGTGATTTTAGATCAGAGAAGTCGAAATTGTTAATGCCTTGAGCGCGTAGCGTTCGGTCGAACCGCGATTCGTCTCCCAAGCTGAACAAGCCTGGGGCTACAAAACAAGCGGCATTCACTACGGAATTTCCTGCGGATAACGTTGTGAACGAGCGAGCCGCCAACTGATTTATCACAGCCCGGCACCACGTTAGGGCGGATCGTGCAGGCCCCAAGAAGGTGGCAATATCATTCGGTGCCGCGCTTATGATCCCGAGGGGAAACCCACCCGCAAACATCGTGATTCCACTGACCGCCCATGCAGAGACTAACTTGTCCGCGGAACCCACATCCGCCAGGAAACGCTTGCCTCGTCACTCTGTACAGCCGACTGCATGACAAGCAAAAGGGCTGCATCATTATTATTATGCAGCGCCTGCATGAAGACGATCTCGTGGGACACGTCCTCGAACAAGAACCCTGGGAGCATGTCAGGCTTCCTGCCATAGCCGATGAAGACGAAACTCATGTCATCGAAACGCCCTTCCAGACCCGCATGGTCCGGCGGAATGTAGGTGAAGCCCTTCATCCCCAACGCGAACCGCTAGAAAGACTCGAACATTTGCGTCGGACACTCGGAGGGTACAACTTCGCTGGACAGTACCAACAATCACCCTCGCCCCTCGGTGGGGGCATGGTAAAAGTCGAATGGTTCAATTACTACGTTCCCGGAGAAGAGCCTTCTCGCTTTGATCTTAGATTCCAGAGTTGGGACACGGCCAACAAATGTACTGAGTTAAGCGATTTCAGCGTGTGCACTACGTGGGGGCGTAGGAAAAAGAGACTCTACCTCCTCCATGTGTTTCGCCAACGTTTGGACTATCCACAGTTGAAGTGGGCAGTGCAACAACAGGCTGAACGCTTTCAGCCGAACAATATTCTGATCGAAGACAAAGCCTCCGGAACCCAGTTGATACAGGATCTGATCCAGGATGGCATGTATGGAGTGACCCCCTACGAACCCGGCGGAATGGACAAGATCATGCACCTGAACTCAGTCACGAGCACGATCGAAAACAGATTCGTGTACCTGCCGAAGCAGGCAGACTGGCTGGAATGCTACCTCCACGAGCTAACGACCTTTCCCGGCGGTAAACACGACGACCAAACCGATTCGACTTCGCAGGCACTTGATTGGGCCAAGCAAGGCATGTACAGGTATCCACTCCATGAATATTTCCTACGACAGGCTATCGAGAACGGCTGGGAAATCGATCCTTCGCTGCTGGATGACGATGTTCTCACGGATGGAGAGCCCGCTATCTGTCGAAGATGCTGCAAAGGTGGACCACCCCAGTATGGCAGCACTTACCACTGCAATCATTGCGGGCACAGATGGAAAGATATCCGCTATTGGAGGCAGGATCCAGATATTCCTCGCTGTACGCTGCCGAACGGCGAGCTGCTTGTCTGGGACGAAAGCCGTGGGTTGTGGGTTGACGTCGTGAACGGTGCTACACACGAACCCGCACGAGAAGAAGATTGATGGAGAGTACGAAGCCAACGGATTAGGGAATGTGTTGGCCCCATGAGTTGCCGATTGTGTAATGTCAGTTCGTTGCAAACAGCTCTGTTTATTTGCCCCGGACACGTCCGCTGTCCTCCTCATGTCCTCTTTCTGAGACTTGCTTGAAAGCCGCTTCTTGAAATGAGTAAGGACGGGCAGAACTTGGACAGAGTGCTTTTATAAAACTGGCAAGTCACTGATACTGATGATTCGCAGTCGGAGCGAAAAGACGCGGCGGATACGCAATCCAATGCATCTTCGAGGATTTCCGATGCGTTCAAAGCTGACAGTGGTGCCGGGCAGTGGTGGATCTGATCGGCAAGGGTGGCCACATCCGCACGGTACCCATTCCGCAATGGGTCAAGGCCGCGCTCGATCAGTGGATACGAGCAGCCAGAGGTCCCGTTCTACGGCCGACTCCTCATTCCTAATCCAGCCAACTTCCTCGAAGCCCGTTTCTGGCTAACTTCAGAGTAGCCGACCATCCGGGAGTCATCGCAGGTCGGGTCGAATGGAAATGCCGGACTCGGTCTCGATGACCTCGCCAAGCGAACGTTTGGCCACCAACAAAAAAGATGGTCCTCTACTTCAGCCGCTTTACTGCGTCTACAAGGCCTGGATATGGGTTAACGGCCTTGCCCTTCCACCACAACCTTTCGGGCCCCAACTCGAAGATTGCAAAATGCAAGTGCGGCGTGCGTCTGTCCGCGTTTCCCGTCGATCCCACAAACCCGATGACGTCCCCACGCTCGACGCGCATTCCCTGCCGCAACCCTTCCACGTACCCATCCAAGTGTGCGTAATAGTAGCAATACACTCCCATGTCATCGAACTGGTATATTGTGCTGCCGCCCCGGTTGCTGAGGAACAATTTGCGGATAGTTCCGGATACCACCGCATGCACGGGGGTCCCTCTCGGCTCCAGAATGTCGATCGCCTCATGCCGATGTCCGTTGTGAACTTCTTCGAAAGTATCCCGCAGATCCGCGAGGGTGAGTCTGCTGATAGGCGAAGTCATATCGAGAATCGAAGAGGTAGTGCCAGCCGCAAGAAACACCGGGAACAGCACGGCGATCCAAACGCAGAGTCTCACGCTATTCCTCCAGGATGACCGGTGTGCCACGTCGAGGCATGCGACAGATCATCCACATCCCACCTCGCCATCGGGGATTCACCCGGCCGATTCGTCGCGCCGAATATGCCGCGCATCTGAGGTTTCACGGAGCGCCGGCACTCGCCGATGGATGTCCTCAAGTCTCTGGCGCAGCTGAGTGATCTTGTATGTCCCTGGGGTCCTTCCGTTTCGCGGGCTCCGCTTTCTCATTCCTCGAACACGACCGGCGTTCCATCTCGGACTAGGTCGGCGACCCTGCTGGCGTCCCAGTTTGTCATTCGCACGCACCCGTGAGACGCGGAATGACCGATCTCCCCCGCTTCCGGCGTGCCATGTATCCCGTAGTGCGGTACGTTGATCCCCATCCAGACAACACCCACCGGATTATTTGGACCCGCTGCGATCTTAACCTTGGCATTTGCGGGATCGGCGTCCCAGAACAAGTCGGGGTTGTAGTTATAGGTTGGATTTCGCACCACGTCCGTGATCACCCAATTTCCGAACGGGAGCGGGTCGTGCTCGCTGCCGCTCGTCACTGGGGCGTAAAAGATGATCTGGCCTTCCCGGTCATACACCATCAGGACCGATTTCTTTTTCGAGACAACGATCTTAACCGGCCCAGTCTGGGCCCGCGTCGCTTGTTCGGCGCCCAATACGTTTGGGACGCGGATCTTCTCTCCCGCGATAAACCGGGCGCGAGGGTTCAAGCGCTTGAGCAGGGCCTGTGCCGAGTGGAATTTGCCGCCGAGTTCTTCCAGCACGGACGTGTAGTAAAGACCCGGCAGTTTCGACTGCTCCGTCGCGTCTTCCGGAATCGTTTTGTTGAACGGCCCCGCGGCGTCTGCCGCTGTGATCGTATAGGACACGATCGGTTTAACAGTACCGGCGCCGAGCGCCTGGAACAGCGCCTTGCGGCTCCGCGCACTTGGAGCAAGCCCGCGCGCGGTTTGAAACGCTGCCAGAGCCTCGCGGCTGTTCTTTCCACCCTTGCCGTCGATCTCACCCGACGAGAAGTTGGCTCGATCAAGAAGGATCTGCGTATCGAGCTCTGCGAGCCCGACTGACCGAGCTGCTAGAGCCGAGCGGTTGGCAGCGATCGAGGTGGACGTGCCAAGAAGAATCACCGCGCTTGCGACAAAATACGATAAGGTCTTGAAGCTGCATATCATGGTGCCTCCCGAGCAACAATGCGACTGCTTCTGGTCATAACGTTGAGAACCACGCATCACGAAGTTATCAAGTCGCGATCTAGCACGTCTGTTCAACACCGCTCACATCAGGCAGGACGATGGAAGGTCGTCATTCTGCTCGACCGAACCGCCGGTTCTCATTTTCCCCGGGGAAACACCACAAGAAAGAGATGGAGTTCGAACTCCGCTGACTGAGGATGTTCTTCCCGAGTACACGGGCTACCCGGAAGTTATGCCTTGGAACAAACATTCAGCGACGTGGACGAGGCGCCTGACGGCGGCTAATCGCACATTGATCGTGGAGGCCGCGAGGTTTTTCTGTTCTAGAAAGAACCGATAACGAAGGACGACAGTCCGGTTGAATGAAAGACGCGGTACAGAGCAATACCATCCGATAAACTCGTCGATGGCATGACCGTATGATCTTGCGAACTGGCTGCGCCGAGCGAGTGAAGAACAGCATTCTCGACTGCTCTAAATCCGCTAGCCGAAGCATTATCCTCGCCTTGCAGCGTTTCGCTGTCTTCCGATGTTCCATACTGTCGGCCTCCTAGCCGCAACGCTCAGTATCGTCTTTCAGTTGGAGTGATGTTCTCGAAGCCCGTTTCTGGGTCGCTTCCGGTTTGCCGACCATCTACGCACACGATCGTTCCGAGACTTTGCAGTTCAATCGCCACTGGCATCGTATAGCAATTTCACGGCACCCCCTTTCGTTGGTGCAAACCGGCCAAAGGCTTGCGGGAAGGGAGTCGATGTGATCTCTGGCGACTTTACCCACAATTTGTGTTGAAAACTGCGAACTGCAGAATTGAAGTGGGATTAGAATTGTGCAGTGATTGCGCCACTCTGCGAGGATAGAGCATGAGAAGAGGATTGTTCGTTTTCCTGTGTTTGCTGAATACATTGGCGCTCGCCGAGGCCGCGCCCCCGAATCTGATCGGCAATGTTGCGGGGCGAACCACCATCAGTCTGGACGGAACCTGGAACACTATCGTCGATCCGATCGAGGGCGGCCTCTCCGCGCGATTCTACGAAAACAGGAGGCCGGAAGATAAGCGGGATCTCGTCGAATACAGCTTCGATGCTTCTCAAAAACTGAAGGTGCCCGGAGACTGGAACACTCAGCGCGACAGTCTCTTTCTTTACGAAGGGCCGATCTGGTACCAGCGATACTTCTCGTATCACAGGCGAGGACGGGTTCGGCTGTTCCTCTATTTCGGCGCCGCGAATTACCTGGCGCGAGTGTGGCTCAATGGGACGAAGCTGGGCGAGCATGTGGGTGGTTTCACGCCTTTCACCTTCGAGATCACAGACCCAGTAGCGGAGGGCGAGAACAATCTGGTGGTGGAAGTGAATAACACACGCCATGCGGACGGCGTCCCAGGGCTAAGCACGGATTGGTGGAATTATGGCGGCCTGGCGCGTAGTGTGGAACTGATCGAAGTACCGGGAACTTTCATTCAGGACTACTCCGTCCAACTCACAAAAGGACTGTCTGGCGAAGTCACCGCATGGGTCCAGGTCAACGGCAATCAGTCTCCGAACGAAGTTAGTATTGAGATTCCCGAAGCGCGAATCAGGCAAGAGGCTAAGCTGGATGTGTCCGGCCGCGCTGAGTTTCATTTTCGCGCCCAGCTTCAACTCTGGTCTCCAGAGAATCCCAAGCTCTATCGTGTGATCATTTCCAGCGGAGAAGACTCAGTCAGCGATACGATCGGTTTTCGCACCGTCGAAACCCGCGGCGCACAGATTCTTCTGAATGGCAAACCTATTTTCCTTCGCGGCATTTCCATGCACGAGGAAGCGCCGTTCCGCGGAGGGCGGGCGTTCTCTGAGGAAGACGACCGCACGCTGTTGAGCTGGGCACAAGAGTTGGGCTGTAACTTCGTTCGGCTCGCGCACTATCCCCACAACGAAGAGATGATTCGTTTGGCGGACCGCATGGGCATCCTGGTCTGGTCAGAAATTCCTGTGTATTGGGATCTGGATTGGACAAATCCCGCAACGCTTGAGATCGCCGAAGCGCAACTGCGGGACAATATTGCTCGGGACCACAATCGTGTGGCGGTGATTCTCTGGTCTCTTTCCAACGAGACGCCGGTGGTCGAGGCGCGGACGAATTTCCTGAAGATGATGGCCGGCTATGTGCGGCAACTCGATTCTACGCGCCTGGTCACGTCAGCCATGAACCACACCGAAGCGGCTGGACCGAACTCCCGATTGTTGAACGACCCGCTGGGGCAGTTTCTCGATGTTCTGGGACTGAATGAATATGTCGGCTGGTATGATCACACGCCCGAGGATGCGGATCACATTCAATGGAGCTTCGCCTATGACAAACCGCTGATCGTGAGTGAGTTTGGCGGAGGCGCACTCTATGGCAAACATGGGGATGCCGAGACGCGCTTCAGTGAAGAATATCAGGCGAATCTTTTCGACCATCAACTCAAGATGCTGGAGAAAATCCCGTCACTGGCCGGAATGTCGCCGTGGGTGTTGATGGATTTTTATTCACCGCGGCGTTATCTGCCGAGGGTTCAGGATTTCCATAATCGCAAGGGACTACTCTCCGAACGTGGACAACGCAAACAGGCGTTTTACGTTCTACAGAAGTTTTATCGCGAGAAAATGGCAGCTGGGAAGTAAACAGAACAGGCCGTAGGTGACTCTCATATCCTCGGAGTTACAGAAGGGAGTTACAGAAGCTTGTTTTCCGCCTGCGGGAAGCTTTGGTCGGGGACGAACTGGCTGCCGAAAACGCGAAAGTCCGAGACCTGCTTAAGTGAGAAGGCAGGGCCGGCGGAGGGCTTGGGCAGGCGCACGCGGAAAAAATCCGCTCCGGCCGCATTAACCAGCGCGAACGCTGGTCTGCGATCGGGTTTTTCGGTTGCGATCTCAATATTGCTCATCTCCAGGTTCTTCACGTGGCGCACAAAAAAACCTGTTGCGGGGAGTGCTCCGAACATTGTCGGCTCGGGATAGTCCTCTTCCCGCTCCGACGGCTGGATGGCGGCCATCGCGGAATCGCCTCCGCCGACTTGATGTAAGTACACATCGCTGATCTTTACATCCTCGATGGAGTGCCCGGGCACGCCACTGAGGATGGAGGGCAGCTGTGCGGCGCCGGAGCTAGTGATGTTGCTGATGAGGACTCGCTTGAGCGTCCCTACTTTGCTATCTTTGGGGCCGCGCATGCGCGCGCCCAGCCGCAAGAAAATTGGACAGTTCACCAATCCTCGCATCGTGATGCCAACGAAGGTGATATCTTCGCAGATTGCGCCGTCAACCGTTTCCAGCGCGAAGCCTCGGGAGTTCTCGAAGACGCAGTTAGAAATTGTAATGTTACGAAACCCACCATTGGACTCCGTGCCGAGCTTGATGCGTCCAGTCGGTGCGCGAAAGGTGTCGGGCATTTTCTTCCAGGTACCGTCGAGGAGAGAGCCGATTTCATAGCCGCCGGTCACAAAGCAGTTTGCGATGGTGACATTTTCGGTGGGGCGCGCATAGCCGAGAGCAAATGAACTCTTCGGGCAAATCGCATCGTCAATCGGAGAATTCACCGTGCAGTTCGATACCCGCACATTGCGGCAGCAATCGATGTCTATGCCATCCCGGTTGGTGTCGATCTTGAGATTGTCGATGGTAAAGTTATCGACGCCGGTGGCAAGGATTCCGAACCATCCGCCCTGCAGAATTGCGAAGTCTCGCAAAATGACGTTGTGACAATTCTTGAGCGCGATCGCCTTGTTTCCCACGCCCGGTTTCATCGTATCGGGCAAGTCTTTGTCGTCGGTGTGGCCCCGGCTCAAGCCCTTGCCCCAGATCAGTCCGGGACCCAGGATGGAGAAATCGTGGATGTCCTCGCCCCAGATTAAGCTGTTGTGCCAGTGGTTGTGGCCGTAGTCCTGGAAATCATTCCACGCTGGGTTCTGCGGCTCGGCGGCGTCATAGCCGCCGCTGGTCATGCCATTGAGTGGCGTGCCCGCAGCAAGTATGGTCGCGCCCTGATCCACATATAGCGAGACTTTGCTCTTCAGGCGAACGGAGTAGCTAGCGTAGACGCCCGGCGGAAAGTAAACAGTGCCTCCGCCGGCGGCAGCTGCCGCATCGATGGCGCGGTTGATCGCAGGGCTGTCTATCGTTTGTCCGTCGCCCTTCGTACCAAACGCCTTTACGTTCACAATGCCTGCGGGCAACGAGGCTTCGCTGGAAAGACCTTGAGTCTGCATCGGAGGGATCGCCGGAACTCCAGCAAGGAAGGCGCTTCGGGCGGCAACGGCAAGCAACTGTCTGCGATCGAACACGAAATCCTTCCCTTCCCTTGCTAACTCGCGATGGCACGCTGAACCGTATTGCTTATAGTTCGATCCGCCATTTGTGTCAATTCTGCTTTGTCGATTCTGCATCCAGCAAGAGCCGCTCGGGTTTGAATCGTTGCGAGCGAGCGAGAAGTAGTAAGGTCAAGCAAATTCTACTTTTCGTAGGCCGGGAGCTAGGAGGCAGACAATAAGCAGAGCAATAAGATAGGCGCTGGATGCGGTGCTGAAAAGAATGCCGTAGCTATGCGTCAATTCCAGGACGTGTCCCGCGAAGAAAGCGAAGATTGCACCGCCGACCGAGCCTGACATGCCTCCTATACCGACCACGGCGCCGACCGCGCTGCGCGGAAACATGTCTGATGAGGTCGTGAAAAGATTGGCCGACCATCCTTGATGTGCCCCCGCTGCCAGGCTCAGCAGTGCGATGACGGCCCACTCAGACTTGAGTCTGCCGACGGTGAAAATGGGGACAACCAGGCACGCGCAGAAAAGCATCGCCGCCAAGCGCGCGTAAGAGGGCGAGAGCCCCAGGCGGCGGAATGGCGTGGGCAGCCAGCCGCCGCCGATGCTTCCGATCACCGAAACGTTGTAGACGATGATCAGCGGCAGCCCAAGGTGCGAAAGGTTCAGATTGAATTTCGAACTGAAATAAGAGGGCAGCCAGAAAAGATAGAACCACCAGATCGGATCCGTAAGAAACTTCGCAATTGAAAATCCCCAAGTCTGGCGGCAGCCGAGCAGTCGGAGCCAGGGAACAGACGGACCCATATCCGCAGCCGCCTCCTGATAAATGTGCCGCAGTTCGTGGCTGGTAAGTGTGGGGTGGTCGGTGGGCTTGCGGTAGTTGCGGAGCCACCATAGGATCCAGAGTATGCTGAATGCCCCGGTGCTGAAAAAGGCCGCGTGCCAGCCGTAGCGCAACGTCACCCACGGGACTAGGAGCGGAGCTAAAATTGCTCCAACATTTGCTCCGGAGTTGAAAATGCCCGTAGCCAGGGATCGTTCGTTTTGCGGGAACCACTCGGCTACGGTTTTTATGGCGGCGGGGAAATTGCCGGATTCGCCGAGACCGAGGAAGAAGCGGGCGCAGCCGAATTCCAGAGCAGTGCTGGCGAGCGCGTGCCCCATCGCGGAGACGCTCCAAACGGCCATCACCAGCATGTAGCCGATGCGCGTGCCGAGCCTGTCGATCAGCCTCCCAGCGCCGAGCAGGCCAAACGCATAAGCGATCTGAAAGGCGTTTACGATGTAGCCATAATTCACTTCGGTCAAGCCGATGCTCTGCTGGAGCGTGGGCTTGAGGATCGCGATTACCTGGCGGTCCATGTAGTTGATCGAAGTGGCAGCGAACAGCATGGCGCAGATGGTCCAGCGCACGCGCCCAAGCTCCGTGCCGGAAGACTTCGAGGGATGATGTGATTCCGAAGATGGCTCGGGCGCCGCGTCGCTTTCCGTTCTGCCGTGGAGGGCCATCTGTCTGCCAGGTCCCGCTGGTTACAACTTGTACGCTTTTTTCACCAGCCTGTAAGCGAGGTCGTGCGCTACCTCCAGGGCTTCATCTTCCTGAAGACGATGCTCGGCGACCAGCTTGGCCAGGAAAGCGCAATCCACGCGCCGCGCCACATCGTGCCGGGCCGGAATCGACAGGAATGATCGAGTGTCATCGTTGAAGCCCACCGTGTTGTAGAAGCCCGCTGTCTCGGTCACCTGCTCGCGGAAACGCATCAAGCCCTCCGCACTATCGTGAAACCACCACGGCGGGCCCAGACGAAGGCAGGGGTAATGCCCCGCGAGCGGCGCCAGTTCCCGGCTGTAGGTCGACTCATCCAGCGTAAAAATAATGATGGTCAGCCCGCGCTCATTGCCGAACAGATCGAGCAGCGGGCGCAGCGCGTCCACGTAATTGGTTTGCCTTGGAATGTCCGCACCCACGTCGCGTCCGTATTGCTCATAGAGTTGGCGATTGTGATTGCGCGCGCTTCCGGGATGAATCTGCATCACCAAACCGTCGTCCAGACTCATGCGCGCCATTTCCGTCAGCATCTGCGCTCGGAAAAGTTCTTGCTGGGGCGGGTCCGCCGTGCCCTCGAGCACCCTGCGGAACAAATCCGCAGCCTCGGCTGGGGAAAGATTTGCGGTTTGCGCGGTTGGATGGCCGTGATCGGTCGCCGTGCATCCAAGCTCCCGGAAGCGGACGCGGGTTCTCCGCAGCGCGTTCAGATAGCCAATCCACCTCGATGTATTTTCCCGGGTCTTCTGGCCCAGCATTCCAATGTTCGCGGCGAATCCCGAGAATTCCGGATCGACCACTGAGTCAGGCCGAAAGGTCGGCAGAATCCTCGCTTTCCACTTCGACTCCCGGATGGTCTTGTGATCGGCCAGCGAATCGAGCGGAGAATCGGTGGTCGCCAGCACCTCCAAATTGAACCGCTCATAAAGAGAGCGCGGCAAGAACTCCGGTGTGCGGAGCTTGTCTGAGATTGACTCGAAGTACCGATCGGCGGTCTCTTCCGACAGGCGCTGCTCCAGGCCAAAGAGTTCCTGAAAGGCGAAGTCCAACCACATGCGCGTCGGAGTTCCGCGAAAGAGATAATAATGGCTTGCAAAAATGCGCCAGACTTTCCGCGAATCCTTCCGCTCAGGCTGTGCAATCTCGAGATCCTCCATCGAGACTCCCTGGCTGTAGAGCATTCGATAGATGTAGTGGTCGGGCTGCACGAAGAGTTTGGCCGGATCGGGGAACGGTTCGTTCCTGGCGAACCAGGCCGCCTGGGTATGACCGTGCGGACTGATGAGGGGCAGGCTCCGCACTTGCTCATACAACGACCTGGCGATTTTTCGCACCGTAGGTTCGGTGGGGAACAGACGATCTGGATGGATCAGCATGGTTCCTGCTTTATTTGGGTGCTCCTTCTTGCCTTGTCAGCCAAGCACTCCAGTTCTTTGGCCGAGAACAAAAATACATCAATCGCGATCTCCTCCCGGCATAGCTGGCTAGTATACTGCGCTGGTCTGAAGAGGCTTGGCCACACAAGGATTGTGGTTCGTTTGATTGTGATGGCAAGCGGTTGGCGGAGCCGTGCTCACATAGAAACAATCATGACCGAATTGAAGCAATTCCAACGGCGCGCTCTAAAAATAGGGAGCAACGATAATGTCGCGGTCGCTCTTGTTGATTTGGCGATGGGAGAGGAAGTCACTCTCGAGGGAACAACTTATGGGCTCACTTCGAGCGTGCCGGCTAAGCACAAATTTGCCCTCGCGGATTTGAAGCCGGAAGATGCAATTATTATGTACGACGTCCTCGTTGGGCAAGCGGTCGATCCGATTCTTCGGGGTCAGTTGCTCAGCACATCAAACATTCGACATCGCAGTGCCCGCTTCCGGGAGAGCTCCGGTTCATATAGCTGGCAGGCTCCTGAGGTATGGCAATGGAAAGACCGGACATTTCTTGGGTATCACCGGTCCGACGGACAGGTGGGCACCCGCAATTACTGGCTGGTGATTCCGCTAGTATTTTGTGAAAACAGGAATATACGGGTTCTGCAGGAAGCATTTGAGCGGGAGATCGGAATTTCTGCACCGCAATCTTATCGCCTGTACACGGCCGAACTTGCTCAGCTCTACCGGGAGGGTAAGGCTAACGAGATCAGGTGCCACAAGTTCTCTGAAGCGTCTTTTTCTGAAGCACCCCGGCCGCTCTTCCCGAACCTGGATGGTGTCAGGTTTCTCACTCACGAGATGGGTTGTGGGGGAACTCGGGACGACGCTCGTACTCTCTGCGGTTTGATGGCTGGCTACATTCATCATCCCAATGTGGCGGGGGCAACCGTGCTCAGCCTGGGCTGCCAGAATGCGCAGATTTCGATGTTGCAGGAAGAAATAAAAAAGCGGGATCCGCAATTCGACAAACCGCTGTTAATCTTCGATCAGCAAAAGAGCAATCTCGAGTCCGCGATGCTTTCCGGGGCAATCGGCGAAATTTTCCTCGGACTGATTGAAGCCAACAAATTCACTCGCACCGCCGCGCCACTTTCCGCACTGACCATCGGTCTTAAGTGTGGAGGATCAGATGGATTCTCGGGCATTACGGCCAATCCCGCACTCGGCCATGTCGCCGATGTGATCGCAGCGCTGGGAGGGAAAAGCATTTTAGCCGAGTTCCCGGAATTATGCGGGGTCGAGCAGAATCTCGTTGATCGATGCGCAACGGAAAGATTAGCCGGCAAATTTACCGATCTGATGCGTGACTATGCAGCGCGCGCCGAATCTGTCGGTTCCGGTTTTGATGCGAATCCTTCGCCGGGAAATATCAAGGATGGGCTGATTACCGATGCAATGAAATCCGCGGGAGCGGCGCGCAAAGGCGGAAACTCTCCGGTGACGGACGTATTAGATTATCCCGAGTACGCGACTGTGCCCGGCCTGAATCTTTTGCGCACTCCGGGAAACGACGTAGAGGCGGTTACTGCCCAGGTAGGCGCAGGGGCTAATGTGGTTTTATTTACCACGGGATTAGGAACACCCACCGGCAATCCGATTGCGCCGGTGATCAAGATTTCTACCAATTCGGCGTTGGCCCAGCGCATGCACGACATCATTGACATCGACACCGGAAGTATCATCACGGGACAGGTCACGGTGGAGCAGGCGGGAGAAGCTATTCTAGAGCTCGTAATCAGCGTGGCAAGCGGTGAAACCCGCGCCAAGGCTGAGTTAAAAGCGCAGGAAGATTTTATTCCCTGGAAGCGCGGCGTGTCTCTCTGATCGAAAGACCTTGATTTTCTGCAATCGATCCGGACTTAGCGGCAACAACGTTGAGGATCGAAGATCAACGAAGGTGCAATGAATAGTTCTCTGTTTAGTCTTGAGGGAAAGATCGCGGTTGTGGTGGGGGGAACTTCAGGAATCGGCCGGGCAATAGCGCTGGGGCTGGCCGAAGCGGGAGCGAATGTCGTCGCCTCTTCCAGAAGCGAAAAGCCGGTGCACGCGACGGCTGCGGAGATCGAGAAGTTGGGCCGGAAAACTCTTCGCATTACGAGCGATGTGGGCGAGCGCGCTTCGTTGGAACAGCTTCGTGACTCGACCCTAGCCGCTTTTGGAAAGGTAGATGTGCTGGTTAACTGCGCGGGGACGACAAAAAAAGCACCCACGCTGGATTTCCCCGAAGATACTTGGCAACAAATTCTAGATACGAATCTCACGGGCACGCTCCGCGGCTGCCAGGTATTTGGCAAACAGATGTTGCAGCAGAAAACAGGACGTATCATCAACATCGCTTCCTTAACGACTTATCTGGGACTGTTTGAGGTTGCGGCATACGGGGCCAGCAAGGCGGCCGTCGGTTCTTTGACGAAAACCCTGGCGGTCGAATGGTCCCGTCACGGCGTTTTGGTGAACGCGATTATGCCCGGAGTCTTTCGAACCGCACTCAATGCGAATCTGCTCGACAACACCGATCGTGGTCGAGAATTTCTGACGAGAACTCCGATGGGCAGGTTTGGCGAAGTGCAAGAGTTGGTGGGAGCGGCAATCTATCTGGCTTCCGACGCGGCCTCGTTCGTGACCGGATCGATCCTGGTTGTGGACGGTGGGTTTTTAGCGAGCGGCGTGAACCGCTAAGAGCGGCAGGCACACCCCAACCTGTGCCGATCGCCTCCGGCTATCAAGACAGCAAAACATTTAGACCAGAGCGATCGCGGCGCCATCCACTGTCCGAATGATGGGCCAACCGCAAGTTAGTGTCAACTGACGTAACAGATGGGATGAGAAGGCCGGTCTCCGACGGGATGCTGTAGGCTCCCAAGTTATCGACGTGCTCGAAGCACAGATAAAAGGGAGACCGGCAATGAAGAAGGTTAGCACCGCAGCGGCAAAGCAGAGCAGGAATTTTTCTCGCCAAAAGCTGACCATCGGGTTGGATCTGGGCGACCGCTCGAGTTGGTACTGCGTGTTGGATGATCGGGGCGAAATAGTGCGGGAACAGAGGCTATAGCGCTCATTGAGAACCGGATGCCGAGCAAACCAAGGACTATTCCGGGCCAGAAGTCGACTTGTAGGAAGTTTCACCAGATCGGTATGGGAAACGCGACAAGGTCCAGGAATGCCATTGGGCGCATTTCGCGGTGGCAAATCCACTTGAGCGAATAGTCGCCATCGCGGACAAATGCCACAAAATCTTTTGCGGGCTTGCTTACCGCTAACCCAAAGTAGTGAATGATAAAGGACGTTATCATTCCCGAACCGCGACCCGCCTGCCACCACGGAACGAGGATTTTTGAAACTTCCCCGAAGCCGACTTGTCATTACTAATCCGCTCGGTGCCCCCCGGATTACTTCCCGTTTGCCGACAATTCGGGCGTTGATGACGAGAAGCGCGTTTCACAGGACTAATGTTGAGTTCGGTAAACATTGGTGGCTGAGCGCATTGGCCTGAAGGCAACAGTTGAGCCATGGGTCACTTAGCCGGAAATGTGACTATTCGGCCAAGCGACGAGAAGCCCGTTCTAACTAAGCCTCCGCCGCCAGCCTTATCTCGCGCATGACAATCATCAAAACTCCAACTTGTTATTTCGCCTGCGCCAGCTTCGTAATAACTGCGGCAACTTTATCGAGTATCTGGTTCCAGCCCTCCATTTGACCGCTGTTTATCGCGCTCTCCATGGGTTCATTTCCAATGAAGGTGAGTTTCGTCCGGCCGTTCCCGAGATCCTCAAAGATGGTCACGTCGTACGCACCGTCTATCGCCTCATGTTCTATTCCTAATTGCGCAGGCTCAATCTTGTTTCCCTTCGAGTCCGAAAAGTACATGGAGGATACGATCTTCTCGTGCGGAACAATCTCGTGGTATTCACCCGCATTCCAGAACTCCTGCCCATCCGGCGTCTTCATGCAGCAGAGAAATTTTCCTCCCACGCGAAAATCCATCTTGCAAACCGGCGCAGTAAAGCCCTTCGGTCCCCACCACTGCATCACGTACTTCGGGTCTGTCCACGCCTTCCACACCAACTCGCGTGGGGCATCAAAAACTCTTGTAACCACCATCCGCTCAATTTCGCTAACCGTGTTTTTCGTCATCTCTGCCCTCCTCTTTCTTCATTTGATTTACAACTGCATCCAGTTTGTCGAAGCTCTCTTCCCAGAATCGGCGATAGCTAAACGCCCAGTCGCCGACTTTCTTAATCGCCTCGGGCCTAAGCGTGCACACACTCTCACGTCCACGCTTGGTCTTGCTCACAATCCGCGCCCGAACCAGGTAGGCGATATGTTTTGAAATCATCTGCTGCGAGAGTGCAAACGGCTCCGTCAACCCATGCACCGAGGCCGGCCCATGGCAGAGCCGCTCGATCATTGCCCGCCGGGTTGGATCAGACAAAGCGGCAAACGTTGTACCTAATCTATCCACAACCATATGGTAGTGGATTATCTGGCAATGTCAAGTGTGAATTTTGCGATCCCTGATTTCTGTTCACTGATCCCAGTTGGCTCGCTACGACAATCGCGACGAGTGCGAAATCGCCGAGTCACTCATCGACTCTGATTGGTAATGGGAAGTCGGCTAGTAGAAAGTGATCTCGTCCCTTGGCCTTGGATTCTGGGCGGATTACGGGCAAACCTTACCTTACCGATTAGGGAAGGTTTACCGACCAACCGGGAACTATTCCCATTCGTGGACACAACCCCAATTGGTTCCTTGATAAGTGATGGGAGGGTAATCATCCAGCAAAGTCTTAGTCGGTCACGTCCCTCGATTGACAAGGGCTTAACGGGCAGTTCCCCACATCTCTCGTTAAACTAAGCTCAAGGCCGAACCCCAATGAATATTCAGTTTGACCCTATATCATGGATGTGCCCGATCACCGAAGTCATTTCATTGCTCTCGGGGGGACCAGGAAACGAAGTGGATCTTCCATGGTTATGCCAAGCCTGAAGACTAGCCATGATGCCGCTCGCCGCCGATTCTGGCTGGCTATGTCGGGGTTTGTCATAGTGCTTGCGCTGCTGCCCTTTTCCTACAAAGTCGAACGTCACCTGGAGACAGCCGTTCACATCAAGGGGGGAGAATCGCAAAAAGTTGACCTGGAACTAGCGCAGCGTTTCCAGTCTCCGTACGCCGACCGCCTGGTTCTGGTGATCAGCGGTATTCCCGATCCGGATTCAGCCAAAGGCGCAGATGCGTTGGGCTTCTTGACCAGTTCACTGCGTAGTGTGCCAGGAGTCTCGGGTGCCGTCTCAAGTCTGGATTGGCCAGATCCTCTGTTCACTGGCAACAACGGGGGCGCCTTAATCGTCGTCGGGCTGCACCCGCACGACGAAGCGGTCGAGGCGTTGGTCCCTAAACTGCGGGCAAAAGCAGACTGGATGGAAGGTCAACTTAGGTCGCAATACCCCAATATCAAACTTGAGATTACTGGTGAAACACCGCTGGAGTTCGATCTTCGCGAGGTCAGTGCAGATGTCGTCAGACATGCCGAAGAACGAGCGCTGCCGGTAACTCTCTTTCTGCTGCTGCTGGCTTTCGGCAGCCTTGTGGCCGCGGTGTTACCGCTTGGAGTTGGAGTGCTGTCTATTTCAATGGCGATGGGTGCGGCTGCGCTACTCGCGCGGTATCTGCATCTGTCGATTCTGGTGCAGAATCTGGCGACGATGCTCGGGCTTGGCTTAGGCATCGACTATGCATTGCTGATGGTGAGCCGGTTTCGCGAGGCATTGGCCGAGGGATGTGATCCCGGCCATGCTGCAGATATTGCTCGCGGGCAAGCGGGGCGGACGCTGATCATCTCGGCCACGACAGTTGCAATCGGATTTTCAGCGCTGCTGACTGTGCCCATCAGCGAACTGCGCTCCATCGGGATAGCTGGCCTGCTGGTAACCGTTTTTAGTGTCCTGCTGTGTACATACATTCTGCCTTGGGTGCTTGGTCTGCTCGGGCATCGCATCGATGCCGCCAGAGTGCGTCCAGCCAGACGATTCGAGACGCGGGAGAGCCTGTGCGCGGCCAGTGAGCGGTGGGTTCGGTGGGGCAGCATCGTGACCCGCCGGCCCTGGACTGCTCTGCTTGTCGCCGGGATTCCGCTACTGATCCTTGCATTCCAGGCACGGAGAATCTCTCCCGGGATTCCTGACCATGACTCGCTCCCGGCCGCAGCCGAGTCGGTGCAAGCACTGCACACCCTTCAAGGCATGGGGCGGTCGGGTATTGTACAGGGCCTCCGAGTGATCCTGGAGTTGCCACCCCAGTCTCCGCCGCTCTCGCCGGCCGGCTGGCTTGCCGTCAGTCGCTTGACGAAGCGCTTCCAGAGCGATCCTAGAGCGGAAGAGGTCTTATCTCTTCCGACCCTCACGGGAATGTCTGACACCGCGGATGCTGTCGACGATGTGCCCGAGTCAATCCGCAAGAGCTTCCTACGCAGCGATGGCGAAGCTACCTTGATTGAGTTGCTGCCCACCGCCACTCTTTCGCCCAACGAACAGATACGATGGGTACGAGAGGTGCGTTCCGCCGATGTCGCGGCGTTAACCGGCGTGCCCGGCGCTGTGCTGCGAGTCGGCGGGGTTCCCGCACTCGACGCAGATTATGACTCGGTAGTAAAAGAGCGGTTGCCGAGGGTGGTGCTTGGCGTAGTATTGGGGAGCTTGCTGGCACTCCTGATCGGGTTACGTTCTTTATTTGCGGCTGTCAAAGCAATTCTGCTCAATCTACTCTCCGTTGGCGCTTCATTCGGTGCGTTAGTTGTCGTTTTTCAGGAAGGCCACGGTAGCAAACTCTTTGGGCTCGACGGACCGACCGGCACCGTATACCCGATCGTGCCGATTCTCTCGTTTGCCATCGTCTTCGGATTGAGCATGGACTATGAGGTCTTCCTGGTCGCCCGAGTCCTCGAAGAACGGCGGCGCGGTCTATCCGAAAGATCAGCGGTGATCGAGGGGCTGGCGCGGACGGCTGGGCTTATCACGAGCGCCGCGGCAATTATGATTGCCGTCTTCACCGCCTTCACCGTAGGAAGCTTTCTGGTCGTCCAAATGCTGGGTTTTACACTCGCCGTGGCGGTGTTCATTGACGCTACAGTGGTGCGAGTGGTTGTCGGGCCGGCACTATTGCAACTTGCCGGCGACTGGAATTGGTGGCCCTTTGGCTTATATAGAACCCCGGCAGCGCGTGAAAAGGAGCCTCTCTGATGACGGCGAACACCGTGGACGCTCCAGTGACTTGGATTTATTTCACTTTCTGTCCTTGAGCGCCGGACTGGCCGATTTCAAAGTCCTTGCGTCCAAGATTTGCCTTTCCCGAGCCCCCTTCGATCGCCATAATCGAGGAGCCGGGCTTACCCTGCGGCTTTACCTCCACTTGTGACGCTGACCAAGCGCCGCCGACCTGCCGCAGCCCGTAGTAGATGAATTCCTTCTGCTGTCCCGTCCCGCGAAGCGTCTTCACTACATGTACAGGGAACAAAATGCCGCGGTCAATCCACGATGTTACTGAATCATAGTAGGTCCGGTCCTGAGCGCCGGGCACGCTCCTAAGGACAAAGCAATCCCGCATGCCGTATTTCCCCGGCGCCAGCAGCTCCTGATTCTTCCAGAAGAACTGGCTCTCTACCATGTCTTCATAGGAGAAGTCTGTTCCTACGAGTGGGTCGTTCCAAACCTCGAATGGCAACACGCTAGCGGACTTCTCGCCGGGAAGTATCGCCTCGATGGTCACGTGCCCGCTAACGTTCATCTGCAGAAGAAGGCTCGTCTTCTCTGAGCCAGGCCCCGAGATCTCGCACAGCACACGCAGACCATCGGGAAACCAGTGAGCCTTGGCGACAAACTTGTAGCTCGTGCGCTTGCCATCGCCTTCCACCCGTGTGAGGTGCCCGGTCGCGCGATAATCCAATTTCTCAATACGCTGGCGCGAGCCGGTTAGGACAGTTTCCAGGTCAGGATTCGCCGCGAGGGCCCCCAAGGGATGTCCCAGCGACAACAGCGCTAGCAAAGCGATGGACGCTTGAATCGCCCCAGAGGCGCAATTCGCCCATCTGGCCTCTGGATACCGGCCAAACTTGCGGCTGCGAGAGAGCATAACGACGCGGCGCAGGAAGGTCATGGCTATGTATACACCAAAGTACGTATAGCACCCATCCAGGGCGACGGGTAGTGATTCTCGAGCCGTGGTATGCAGCGCATTTCAGAACCCACACCTTAGGTGACAGGCTTCCGAACCCTTTCGACGTCTTGTTTTCATTGGGATACAACCATGTTATAGCAAGCCTTCTAGGATCGCGAGTGCGGATTCTATTGCTTGCTGAGTTTCAAAGCGAGTCAGCGGGCCTCCGTTGGTCTTTAAGCAGTAGGCAGCCTGCAACTCTCCCGGCTGCCGCGCTGCGACGCGAATTATGGAGTACGATGGACAAGGAATCTGTGAACGCGGCAACCGAAACCACAAACCGTCGTTGGTCTGCGGTAAGCCCTATTGCGGACCTTTTGAAGATGGGGATCCAGTGACCGGTCGCTTTGTTTTGAAAATCGGCGATCATCTCGAGAATGCCGAGACGAAGAAATACTATACCGAAAGGAATTTTTCCGAGGTCGCGCCCCGGTACGATTTCATCACCAGAGTACTTTCTTTCGGACGCGACGCGGCATGGAAGCACACTCTGATTTCATTGCTTCCCTCTCACGAGTCCCCTGTTTGCGTTGATCTCGCCTGCGGCACCGGCGACATCGCGTTTCTGCTTGCCGGCAAATACCCGCGTGGCCGCATCGCCGGAGTGGACATCACCGAGCCGATGCTGGATATCGCCCGTCACCGCAATACTCATCCGAATGTCAGTTTCGCCAACCAGGATATGGGATCGCTTGACATCGTTTCCGAATCCGTGGACATCGTCACCGGTGGCTACGCCCTGCGGAATGCACCGGACCTCGGAACAGCTATTGACGAAATCAGCCGCGTTCTAAAACCCTGCGGCGTCGCGGCCTTTCTCGATTTCTCCAAACCGGGCGGAAAGATCCCACAGAAGATGGAATACTGGGGTCTGAAGATATGGACCGGACTGTGGGGTACGCTTCTGCACCGCAATCATGAAGTCTATAGCTACATAGCCGAAAGCCTCCAACGCTTTCCCGAGCGGCGTCACTTGCGGAACATTTTCCGAGAAAAGGGATTTTCTGTCATCGATTCCCGTCTTTTTTTTGGAGGGATCACCGAGCTGCTAGTGGTCCAAAAATTGCCGCGTGCGGAAGCGCCATGACCGATGCCTGTCTCAATCGTATCGCCACCGCTGTGCCCCGGCTTCGATATGGTGAGTGCCGGGTTGCCGAAGGAACTGCTTGCACCAGATTCCATTTTTAGAAAGCTGGGGTCCTCGATTACATTATTACTTCCCGATTGTCGCTAGCCTTGATTTCCTTCCGTCCCCGCGCCCCGTGGGTCCGGGAATTGGGGTAGAGGTAGAAACAAGCGTTTCAATTAACGTTCGCAAATGATTCGGGGAGGATGACGGGCAAACCGGAAGTTAATTGGAAAACGACTGATCGGCCGTCAGTCGTGCAAAGCGGCGACAATAGCGCCTATTGCGAAACTCGGTTTCGAAGGTGCGCGCAAGAGTCAACTCGACATGGCCGAATCCCCGGCTTCAGATCGCATTGCATTCGCCTTTGTCCCTGCTTGAAACCGGACTGCGCATTTGCGGTCCAGAGAAAGGGCGCGACACTGACCCCGTTCTCCGCTGAGCAGTCCGTTCTCTGCAGTCCGGTTTGCCGAGGAATAATCGAGAAAAATGGGCATATTTCGCGTATTTCGGGGGAAAGGGCGGCGAGATTTCTCTGCAGTTGAGACTTGCTGGCGGAGAGGGAGGGATTCGAACCCTCGGTACAGGTGTTAGCCCGTACAACGGTTTAGCAAATGAATCATTCTCGCCGCCCTCACTCGTAGTAAAGCACTTACAGTCAGACCCAACGCCTCCAAGTCGGACTCAGAGCCTCTCATTCGGCAGTTATTGTGCTCCGCTTTGTGCTCCAGAATATGCTCTAAAACACCGACGTTTGGGTTACGAACATCAGAAAGGCCGAACTTTTTCGTAGGATCTTCCTCGACTCCAGGCCCCATCGAAGCCAGGCGCCAACGCAGTCTCGCATCTGCAGCCGGGCCCTGGACAGTCTGGTCTTCACGTTTGCTTCGGAGAGACCGAGGGCCTTTGCCGTTTCGTTGATACTGAGGTGCTGCACGTCCCGCAAGATCAGTACAGTGCGGTATTTCTCGGGAAGAGATTCGAGGGCTTTGGTGAGTGCCTCACGAAGCTCGCGCTGCTCCAGCGCCTCTGATGGGATTTCCCGCCAATCCGCGAAATCTTTCGGGATATAGTCGCCCTCTTCGTTTTGCTGCCCCTCGTCCATGGATTCATATAAGTGGTGCCGGTTCTTGCGCGACTTCATCCTGGCTTCATTGATAGTGATCTGGATCAGCCACGTGCTGAACTTTGATTCTTGGCGAAAACGGGATAGGCCTTTGAACGCTTTCAGAACGGCCTCTTGCGCCACCTCCTCTGCATCCGCGTCGTTCTTGACGATCGAGAGGGCAGCCAGAAAGACAGCGCGCTCGTACGGGCGAACAAGTTCATAAAATGCCTCGGCGTTGCCATCGTTAACACACTGGATCAGATGGGATTCGGCCGCGTTGCCCTGAAACTGAACCGGCATAGAAGAACATCCGTTCAGTGGTTTCGGGTTCTGAGGTAACAACTCCGTTCCGCTGCTGGTGGACTTTCATCGCGCCGCCTCCTTCAGTTGCTGGCTTACGAATTGAGAGCAATTGACTTGAGACACTTGTCTCCGAGCGAGATCGCGCAGCAGCGCTGACTCCGCGCGGAATCGACGAACCATACTCTTTCGAGATCGAGGCTCACGGCTTTCTGGTGGGAGAGGGCTTCATCGCTGAGCCTCTGTAACTCTTCGACCCAGGGGCCTACGAGCTTGCCTTCTAGCTGGAACTGAATTGCCTGATCTGAGTCGCTGATGATGGAAATCTTGAGCACTGCTAGCTTCCTTCCCGAATACACCTTTGCTAAAGCAGGAGCCGTGCCATTCGCGAGGCGCAGTGGAGAAACTCTATGTTTGTGATTTTGAGGGTCTTAGAGAACTACTGAGAAAATTCGCTTCGGAGGGAGCCACGAGGGTTCGTGGGTCAGTTCGTTATGGCTTCGTGGCTACGGGATTTCGTGGCCGGCAGAGTGGGATTCACCGACGTACGCTCGATTCCGAGTTTCTTTATGCGGCTGCGCAGCGTGTTGGGATGCAGATCGAGAATCTTGGCAGCCCCACGTTCCCCTTCAATGACCCAGTCTGTTTTTTGCAGCACGCTCTGGATGTGCCGCCTTTCCACTTGCTCCAGCGACGAAGAATCGCCGATCGCGTCATGGGATTGGCGATGGTCCAAGCCCAAGCCCGCAATTTCATCAGTTGACGCTCATTGCCGCGCTGGCCGCGGGTAGCAGGTCGGCGCCTAGCTTCAAAATCGGCCCGCGTGACAACACTACGGCGCGCTCGACAACGTTCTGCAACTCGCGAATGTTTCCTGGCCAATCATAGCGAGACAGAAGGTCCATCGTGTCCTGAGCGACGCCGGTGATTTGTTTGCCGAACTGCCGCGCAAACCTCTCCACGAAAAAAACAGTGAGGAGCGGGATATCGGAGCGTCTCTGACGCAGCGGTGGCAAAACAATCGGAAGAACGTTGAGGCGATAGTAGAGATCAGCCCGGAACCGGCCTTCCTGCACGGCCTTCTCAAGGTCTCGATTGCTGGCTGCAATGACGCGCACGTTTACTTTTATCGTGCGGCTGCTGCCCAGTGGTTCAAACTCTTGCTCCTGGAGAACTCTAAGCAACTTCACTTGCGTGTCGAGGGGAAGTTCGCTGACTTCATCGAGAAATAAAGTCCCGCCGTCCGCCAGTTCGAACCTGCCTGTTCTGCGTTCCAGCGCGCCGGTGAATGCGCCTTTCATGTGACCAAACAGTTCACTCTCGACCAGACCAGTTGGGATTGCGCCACAATTCAATTTCACCAAAGGGCGATGCTTGCGCGATCCGTGGCTGTGGATTGCACGTGCGATCAACTCCTTACCGCAGCCTGTCTCTCCCGTGATCAGCACCGTGGAGTCTGTTGGCGCCACCGTCTCTACTCTCTCGAATACCTCCACGATAGCCCGGCTGTTCCCCACGATTTCTTCGAAGTTATGTTCCTTGCTGATTTCTTCCTGCAAATAGACGTTCTCGGCTTCGAGTTTCTTTTGCAGGGTCTGGACCTGCTGAAGAGCGGCCTGCAATTCTGCCTCTGCGCGCTGGCGTTTCAGTTCAGCGGCCGCTCGGGCAGCAAAAATCTTGACCAGATCGATGGCGTGCAGATCACAGATCCATCGGCTTATCATCAAGAATCGCGATATGGCCCATGACTCGCCCCTCCCGGTCGAGCATCGGAACACCCAGGTAGCTCTCTGCTTCCCATCTGGCCAGGCCCTTATCAAGGGGAAACAGGCTCTGGACCCCTTCTTGGTAGTGGCAAACTTCGCCGTTTAGCACTTTCATGCATGGCGTATTGGCAATATTGAACTCAAACTTGTCTCCGAATTGGTCGCCGTTCCAGAACGCCAGCGCTTTTGCGCGCTTCTGATCGTCGCAGTCGGTGACAAACGCATAGCGAACGCGAAGAGCGCCGGCCAGGTGGCGCACCAGCGAAGGAAAGAAATCAATTCCGGTTGCGGAAGCTGTGCCGACGACAATGGAACGGAAAGTATCCTCCGCAAGATGCCTATCCGTGACGTCGCGGACCAGGCCGATTACCCCGATCACTTTTCCCTTGAGCGTCGCGATGGGGAGCAAAAGTGCAAGACTCCCACAGATCGCGACCGTCAGCAGAATGCTTGGGCACCAAAGCATCCGCAACCTGAACAACCTCTCCTCGTAACGCTTGCTTCAACGCTGCTTCTATGCCGCTCGGACCTAGTCGGGGGAACACCTCGGTCGCGACCCTGCCGAGTATTTCCTGCGAGCGCTTACCCGTGAGCCGCTCCATGAAGGGATTGAAGAGTTGGTAGCGCAGTTCAGAGTCATAGACGATGATGCCTTCCGCCGCCTCCGCTATGATCTCTCGATTAAAGTGAAGGGCCTCACAGAGGGCAAGTTCGTTCTTCTTCTGTTCCGTAACATCCCTTGACAGCGCCAACAGACGCTCTGGCTTTCCGCTTGCGTCATAGATCGGACTAACTACAACGTCCCACCATCTGGGCTGTCGTGAAGTGCGGGTTTCGAAATAACCGATAAATCGCCCGATGCCTCCATCCTTTGCTGCTTGCACTGCGGCCTTCGCCGACTCTCGATCCGCGCCTTCCCAGAACTCCACCCAGCAACTGTTCAAAAAGGGGCCAATGTCACAGATCTCCAACACCTGCATTCCGCCCTCATTGATGAATAACAGGCGGCCTTCAAGGTCGAGAATCTTGATGCAGTCCCTGCTGCAAGCGATGAGCCGGCTCTTAAGCTCCTCACTGGCGCGCAGGGACTCGGCGGCAAGCGCCTTCTCCCTGGCAAAGCGAGCCAGTTCGGCCTTGACTTCGCTCAGCTCCGATTCAAGCGCTTGCAAGCGTTCCGGATCGTGTTCTGAGACAGTCACACGGGTCCTTCTTCCCTCATTAGTCGAAGGTAAGACGGAGGCTGAACCAGAAGGATGCAGGAAATTTGAGAATGGATAATTGGCTCGACCGGCGGGTCAAGTCGTTCTCTGACGGACGCGGGCCATTACTTCGCTCACGAGGGGCTCGATCGCGTCGGACGGAAGGGTAAAGGAACCACTCTCGGTGACAATTTGGATGGTCTTTCGGGTGCTATCAACAATAACTTGGCAAGTCTTGCACTCGCGCAAGTGCTCTTCAAGATGGGCCCGGAGCTCCGCACTTGCAGCGCCGTCGATGTAGTCCCCGAATTCGGCCAGGAAGTCAGCGCAGCTAAGCATCGTTCTTGTCCTTGGCGAACAAAGTGTGGAGCCAGACTCTCTCGGAGCATCAGTCTACCTCGTAAAACCCTGGCTTTAAGCGCGGGAACGCTCAAATCCAGTGCCGCCGCTGCTTCTTCCGTCGAAAGCTGGTTGATATCGCGCAAAAGCACCGCAATCCGGTATTTCTCCGGAAGGCGGAGGACTGCCTCGCGGACAAGTTCATTCATTTGCGAGGCGGCCAATAACCGTTCCGGATCCTCGGCCCATTTCTGGACCTGCCTCGGGCGAAATCCCTCATCGCCTTGTCCTTCTTCGAGAGGCTCCGAAGGCTTACGCTGTCGCAGAAGATCAGTACCGGCATTGATCGCAATGCTGGTGAGCCAAGTCGAGAACTTCGAGCGTCCCTGGAAACGGCCGATATTTTCAAACGCCTTCAAGAACACTTCCTGGGTTGCGTCATGGGCATCATCGACGTTGCCCAAAAGCCCAGCCAGAGTCCCAAATATCCGCCGAGAATGCCGGCGAACCAACTCCTCAAATCCGTCGATGTTCCCACTCTGGACTCGCGCCACAAGGACGGCATCCGGGTCTTCGGGAAGAGTGGCATCTGAGGATGGGACGGGAGTCGTCGGAAGAAGGATACAAATCTTTTGGGCCAAATACCCTCCGTGGCGGGAAATCGGATACGGCCCCGATCCCAGCCTGCACAGTATTCAGCAAGTTGGCCAGACCCGACACCACTACGGCTTCTACGACCTGAAGTTCTGTAAAGCCTTGCGTGCAGAGCCGCTCTGTCTCAAATCGTTGGCTCGACCGCCCTGGGAGGCTCGCGAGTTTGCGGGTTTCGTCCAGCAAGGCTCGATCCGCGCCCGATATGCTGCTACGGCGGTGATCTTCGACGATCCGGTCGGACTCCTCTAGCGGAATTCCCAGGATGCTCAACACCTGACTATGTAAGGTCGCGCAGTACGTGTTCAAATTGGCGGCTGAAACAGCCAACAAAATGCACTCCTTTTGGACACGATTCAACCCGCCTTCATTAAAGAGGACGGATTCCAGAAACCGCACTTCCGCGTCCAGCAATTCTGGAAACGCGTTCTGTAGCCGGTAGAGGTTCGGTACAAAGCCAAACTGTTCGCGAAGCACGACGTAGGCGCGAGAGTCAGTGCCTGAATCCGAGCGTGAATCCGACGATAAGCTCAGATGCGCCCCTGACCGCTTCGGCCAATCGAGCGGCTCGGGAACATTCAGAAGTTCGGCGGGAGCCGACGACCTCAATTCTGTGTCAAGCCGCGGGCGTAGCCCATCCGCCACAGTGCAAAACATCACACCGATGCCGGTCGTCACGATGGCCTCCAGAACGGCCGTTTCGTCGAACCCGGAACTCTTCAATATCAGAAGGTCACTCTCCGACACCCAAGGGCCATGTCTTGCAAGTTTGCGGGAGAAGTCGAGAAGTGCGGAGCTGTGGTCGGCCACGGCGGCAAGGGAATGCCCGAACAGGGCCCGGCAATAATCGCTGCCCCGGACTGTCGCCACACCGTTAAGAATCGCGTCTTTTTGATTCCTACTCAGCCGGCCTTGGCGAATGAGAACTGAATCGATGAGCCCCTGCTCGGCCTCGATGGCATGCGGTATTGCACTCTGAACCCGAAACAGGTTCGGCAGAAATCCATACACTGCAACCAGCTGCGGATGCGACTCTGGTAGATCATTCGAGGTGGAGGAAGACTGATTCATCGACAATCGGCTTGCAGTATATCGCGAGATCCTCCGTCTGACGCCGGTAGTGGCTGAATCTGCCCCGCCGCGCCGTGGGAGTGGAACGCTAATTCCCGTCGGGCGTGACTTGCATCTTCCCCGCGCTCTGGATCATCACAGGAACGAACGCTTCTAGCTCAACGGATGGAGACTTTCCTGCGCCAGTCGGCAGAAATTTTTCTGGTTGATAGTGCCAGACGCGGCCCGTCTGAGAGTCGAACAGAAACAATTGCGGAGTCCCGCCGCGCTCTCCCAGCGCCACAGGGAGCAACTGATAGCGGCCTTGGTCGGGCGATGGAACGGCAGAAGGCTTCTGCCCTTGGAGTGGCATTGCGAATAGCGCGAGAACGAGAATTGCAGCTTTCATTGTGATGCCTCCGTGGAGTAGGGTCTTAATCACAAAATAAATGGGGGCTCCGACCACAAATCGAAGCGGTTTTTCCGGCCGCGCCCTTCTCAGCCGCGTCTATGGAGGATTAGGCTTCAGACTAGGCTTTCCCCTCAATTAGGTCTTCCAAAATCGCGTAACTCGGTAAATATAAACCGCGTAGTTGCATCATCAGGTTCGTCACAAGCCAAACTAAACCGTCTTGCTACGTCGGCTTCTTCTACGCTGCTTGGTATGGCTATCGCTCGAAGCGCGCAGCGACTCAGGTCAAGGGTAAGTGGCTCTGACCGCCCGTCCCAAATAAAGTCGATAGACTTGCCCCTAACGAATCCGTCGACTATTCCCGTTTCGAGCAACGCAGGCCAGTTAGCATCGGCCCCCTCAACGCGTATACGAATTCTGGGGCTGGAACGATGCCAGTTCTCTACAGCATCCCAAAAGCTCTCCGTCGGCGAGCGCATGTCCATCCTCCATATTTAGAACTGGGGACACAATCAAGCAAGGTGAATAGCGGGATTATCTACGCCTGAGCCTTGGAACAGCAACAATGTCCTGATGTAAACTTGTGCGCATTGCTTGGGGGTTAGATATGACCTATCTGCGGAACCAACCATACGATGAGAAAGACTTCCCGGAGTTTGCCGCCATACGCGAACAGTTGGGATTTCTACCCAATTTCTTCGTCGAGCAAACTGCGCGTCCGGACATGGTTGCCACTGAGATCGCGATGACTGGGAATCTGATTGTGAAGGAAGGCGCCCTGCCGCGAAGGCAAAAAGAGTACATTTTTCTGGTGTGCTCGGCGGCAAACCTCAGCACCTATTGCGTGACCGCACATTGCGAAATGGTGCGCATGTTGAAGCTTGAGGGTCCGGAACCGGAGCAGATCGCGATCGACCACGTTCATGCCAAGATTTCGATTGCCGACAAGGCCCTGTTGAATTTCTGCGCCAAACTCAACAACCAGACATCACATCAGATCGGATCGAGCGACATAGAGGCACTCCGTACGTACGGATTCAGCGATCCGCAAATCCTTGAGGCTATCCTCCTTGTAGGCTGGGCGAAATTTGCCAACATCGTCGCGTTTGGCCTGGGTACTGTGCCCGACTTTGAGAATCGAAGAATCGCAGAAGAATTAGGAAAGGCTCAAGCCGGCATCCGGGAAGGTGCGGTGCCAGCGGTTGGCTAGTGGTCAGAATCCCAAATCGCGTTTCTACTCGCGCGCCGCAAGGTGATCTTTCAGCTTCTGATAGAACCTCTCGCTGACACCAGAAGAGATCTCAAATGCTCGTTCGTCCCCCACGAGCTTGACCACGTTCCTTGTGCCATCCAGGACGGCGCTGCAGTGAGCACAGTCCTTGAAATGAGCGGCCATTGTGGCGCGGAGCCCAGGGTCCACTTCATCGTCAAGATAGCTTGAAATCTGACGCCAGACTTCTGCGCATTCGATTTCGATAATTGCTTTGGCCACGCGCCGCGCTCCCATTTCTGACAGCCTGGTCTCCGCATCGGCAGACAGGTTCGACGCCGACTCCGAGGAATCCATTGTCCTTACCCGTGAGACACAGCAACTCCTAAAAGGTGACAATCTTCCTTACTCCAGAAATCCCAGAGTTGCCTCACGGCCTAATGCCCGGAATCTTGAGCCGAATTCGGTATAGACCGGTTTGCGCACACAGATAGAGTGCCTTGCCGTCGTCGTCGCCCCAAGCAAAGTTATGCGGATGTTCCGGGCCGGCAATCGTTCCCAGATGCTTGCCCTCTGGCGAGATGATCCACACTCCACCGGGGCCCGACACGTAGAGATTACCCTTCTGGTCGACCTTCATCCCATCGAGGGCATCCTCGCCTTCAGCCGAAGTCATATCGAAAAAAACTTTGCCGTTCGAGAGCGTTCCGTCCAGGTTCACTTCGTACCGCAGGATGATCTTCCTCTTCTCCTCCCAGTTGTCCACGTAGAAGTATTTCTCGTCGGGCGAAAATGCGAGCCCGTTCGGACCGCTAAGCTCCTTAGTCACCAACTGGATGGTTTTCCCGTCCGGAGATACGCGAAAGACTCCGCTATATGGTAGCTCTTTCCGTGGATCATCGAAGAACTTCGGCAGTCCAAATGGAGGATCGGTGAAATACAACGCTCCGTCCGACTTGTAAACGAGATCGTTGGGGCTGTTGAGCCGCTTTCCTTCATAGCGGTCAGCCAGTACCGTAAGCTGGCCGTTCTTCTCCAGGCGAACCACGCGACGGTTGCCGTGCTGATTGATGGTGAGCCGCCCCTGCTTATCGAGCGTGAGCCCGTTCGAGCCGGGCTGGGAGTATTCGCCAATGTCCATCCCACGATAGCCGGACTTTGTCATGAAAATCGACAACTGGCCGTCCTGGGTCCAACGGTAAATGAGGTTATTGTTGGGATCGCTGAAGAGAAGGTAGCCGTCGGTTTCTTCCGAGCGCGGCACCCAGATAGGGCCCTCCGTGAACAGAAATCCCCCTGCAAGTTTCTCGATCTTCGCGCCCGCTGGAACGATGTCGTCCAGCGCCGGATCCTTCCTGGTGACCTGCGCCGGAGTTTCGCTGATCGCAACTTTGGGGGACTTGTAGAAGTCCAGGGTCGCCGACTTGACCCAGATGAAGTTCTCGGGGCTATAGGAGATTGGTCCGTTGATGCCGAAGACAGCAAGCTGAATCTGCTGGCCGGGTTGGGCGTTCCGCGTGAGGATCACGCGATTGGGAGCATTGAATCCTTTAATCACGGGTCCGCCGGGCTGGCCCAAAACCCGCGGCATTTTGCCGTTAACCCAGACCTCAGCATAGTCGTCGATCACGATTTCAAAAGCGACGGTCGAACCTGAGGTGCGGAACTCTCCGACCTTTTCAGGAATCGTGACGTTAATGCGGTACCAGCTGAAGCACACCTTGGCTGTGGAGCGCCGCTGGTCAAGAGTCGTGGCATCGATGGCTTCCCATTGAGAATCATCAAAGTCTGCGGGGCCCGCATGAGGAGTGTAGTCGTACGTCCTGATCGGCGCACCGCTGGGCTTCAGGTCGGGACCTACAGCACGCGAGTCGGCGTCCACGATCTTCACGTCGCGGTAGCGCCACTGGCCGTTCACCAATTGCACTCCTTCGCGGGAAGCCAGGTCGACCAATGCGTCCGGGCGACCGAAAGGAGGATCCTGTATGCTCTGGCCTTCCGCCCTGAAATTCGCGAGGGACAGAACTGTGGCCAGCAGCGCCGCAAAGCCCCATGTTTGCCGTCTGCTTGTCATATCGCTCTCGCTTAACGAACCTTCACAACGAAGTAGAGAAATGGATCAGTGACTTCCAGGAACTGGTGCGGCACGCCGTGGGGCACGATGATGACGTCGCCCTTGGCGATCTTCCGTCTTTCACCGCCGTTGATCCCGCTGCCTCGCAGTTCATTCGGTTCAGTGGTCTTGGCGTCAATGGCCTCCCCGCCCGTGATGAATGTGGCGCTGCCCTGCAGCACGTAAATCACGTCCGCATCTTTCGTATGGATTTCCGCCTGCCCAGGTTTTTCCCGCCGGCTGGCGTGGACCATGTAGTTGCGGCCATCGCTACCGTCGAACAGCACCGCGCCCTTGGAGAATGCTTCCTCGACTTTGCTTTTCTCCCAATAGGACACTGCGGGTGCAGGGTCTCCGCTCATTGCGTTAGTCTCGAACGCCTTGGAACCGGCGATCGCCAACTTCTCATCCTGATCCGCCGTGGCTGCTCCGCTCACGCCCACTCCGCCTACGATCTGACCGTCGACAACAATGGGGATGCCGCCGATCAAGGGCGTGAAATTTTCCAGAGCCGTCATCACCGTGCGGCCTTTGCCACTGGAATTGATCAGTTCTTCAAAAAAGCGCGTCGGCTTCTTGAACATGACGGCAGTCTTTGCTTTGCCGATGGAGATGTTGGCGCCTGCGGAGAACGTTCCGTCCAACCGTTCCAGCGCCATCAGGTTGCCGCCATCATCGACGACGGCGATCACTCCGCCTGGTGCCTGCAACGTTTGTGCTTCAGCCTTTGCGGCTGCGATGACTTGCTCCGCACCTTGCAGCGTGAGCGTTTTCTTCTCGACTGTTTGCGCTACCGCAAAACTCGCAATGGAGAGAATCGCAGTCACCAAGCTCGTACATTGAATCGATTTGCTCTGAGTATTCATGGCTATTTGCCTCTCTTATGTTTTGAAGGGCGTGACAGTCCAGGTTCGAATCTGCTCGCGCCCCTCGATTGATGGTTGCTACATGACGGGCGAGCTGAAACTCGCCTCGCCCAGATTTACTTCTGCATAAGCGCACCAGATCACGACTTTGGAAACGTTCTTGACATAGCTGGGCACAACGATCTCTTTTTTGTACTTGTCGCCGATGAAGGCCTTCGTCTTCAGCTTGTCGAGCAGATAGACCTGACCGTCGGAATCCACAACTTGCCAGTGCGGATCCGGCAGTGTCCGGCACGACGAAGTCGTCCGACAGCGTAAGGCACACTCTTGCCATCGCGCGTGCTGTGGGTAACGTGTCCCTTATTGGCTTTCGGCCCCTGGAACTGGCCGGTGGTGTGTGCGTCTTGGGCAACCGCCGACACGGCGAACAGCATGGTCGTCATCAGCAGCCCACAGAGGAGAAATTGCATTGCCTTGTTCATGTTCATCCTTTACCTCGTCCTCGAGAATAGATTTGTGAGCCCGCTCACGCATTGACCGATGAATCGTTAACGATTCGCGAACCCGAATTGATGTGGGCTCATGTGTGCCGAACTGCTCACGTGGCAGTGGGATTCAGAAGTGTCACGAAGGTTTCAAAGCTCCGCTAAAAACGCGGTGAAGAGGAAACGTTTGTGTCGAGCTGTCACTTCCTTGCAGCCTACGAATCACACCTACAAGAAAATGAATGCCACCGAGCACAACCTGCGGGTCGAAGCGCCGAAGGCGGTCATTCCAATCCAGACGCCGATGCCAACTCAGGTCGCAATGCCGGAAACGCCCAAACTGGGCGCCTTGGCGTCACTAGGTCTTCACTGGCCTGAATATCTGATGGAAGCGGCCTGCTCGGTGCTTTCATGGTGTCGGCCTGCGTGTTCGGAGCGCTGTATGAATTTCCCCGGTTCGCCTGTTCATCAGGCGATCATGTCAGGCTTTCTGCGGCGTCTTTTCATGGGGGTGTCCATGGGATTCACCGCGATTGCCATCATTTATTCCCCTTGGGGCAAACAGTCCGGAGCGCACATTAATCCTTCAGTGACCTTGACTTTCTTTCGATTGGGGAAAATCAAGGTTCGGGACGCTCTTTTTTATATTGCGGCGCAATTCATCGGCGCAGTGTTGGGTGTGTTCCTCGTGGACTTCTTCTGGCGGAAGCTTCTCGGACCCGGCCGTGCGCTATGTCGTCACCACTCCCGGACCCCGGGGACCGTGGGTGGCCTTGTTCGCCGAATTCATCATCGCCGCCGGAATGATGTCGGCCGTCTTTATTTTTCCAACCATCACCGGCTGGCTGGGTATACGGGCCTCTTCGCCGGGCTGCTGGTCGCTACCTATATCACGCTGGAAGCACCGTTCTCCGGAATGAGCATGAATCCCGCCCGGACGTTCGGCTCGGCCCTGCCTCCGATGATTTGGGATGGACTCTGGGTCTATTTGACCGCGCCCCCGCTGGGCATGCTGTTTGCCGCCGAGCTCTACCTGTGGCGGAAAGGGCAACAAGCAGTGATGTGCTGCAAGCTCCACCACAACAACGACAAACGCTGCATCTTCTGCGGAGCCAATGGAGGATTCGCATCATGAGTGACAATCACTACGACGTGATCATCATCGGAACCGGCGCGGGTGGTGGAACGCTCGCCTATCACCTGGCGCCGTCCGGAAAGCGCATTCTGATTCTTGAGCGCGGTGACTACGTTCCCCGCGAGAAAGCGAACTGGGATCCTCAGGTCGTCAACGTCGACGCCCACTACAACACCAAAGAGTCGTGGCTTGATAAGGATGGCAAGGAACTCCATCCGCATACCAATTACTACGTCGGCGGCAACACCAAGTTTTACGGTGCCGCTCTGTTCCGTCTGCGCAAGGAAGACTTCGGCGAACTGCGCCACCACGGTGGAATCTCGCCCGCTTGGCCGATCAGCTTATGACGATCTGGAGCCGTACTATACCCAGGCCGAGAATCTGTATCAGGTGCACGGAAACCGCGGAGAAGATCCGACCGAACCGCCGGCCAACGCTCCCTATCCCTGGCCCGCCGTCAGTCATGAGCCGCGCATTCAGCAGTTGTCCGACGATTTCGCGCGTTCGGGACTGAAGCCCTTCCACGTGCCGGTCGGGGTCATGCTCGACGAGAAGAACCCGCACAAGAGCCGCTGCATCCGCTGCAATACCTGCGACGGCTTTGCCTGTCTGGTAGGCGCGAAGTCCGACGCGCAAGTTGTGTGCGTCGATGAGGCGATCAAGCATTCCAACGTAACGCTGTTGACGAACTCGCTGGTGAAGCGGTTGGAGACAGATGTATCGGGTCGTGAGGTGAAAAGTGTGGTTGTGGAGCGCAACGGAGTCGTGGAGAGCTATTCCGCCGATGTAGTAGTCGTTTCTTGTGGCGCGATCAACTCCGCCGCGCTGCTGTTGCGCTCCGCCAATGACAAGCACCCACGCGGACTTGCCAACAGTTCCGACGTTGTCGGTCGCCACTACATGGGACACACGAATTCGGTGATGATGGCTATTTCAAAGTGTCCCAACCCTACGATTTTTCAAAAGACGCTGGGAGTCAATGACTTCTACTTCGGCGTCGAAAGACTTCGAGTACCCCATGGGGCACATTTCGTTTGTCGGCAAACTGGATGCGATCACCCTGAAGGCCGGCGCACCGGCCATTGCCCCGAATTTCACTCTGGAACTGATGGCAAAACACTCGCTGGACTTCTGGCTCACGTCCGAAGACCTGCCCGATCCGAGCAATCGCGTCACTATCGGCCGTGACGGCAAGATCGTTCTCACCTACACGCCGAATAACCTGGAGGCACACGAACGATTACAAGGCAAGCTAAAGCAAGCCATGAAGCAAACGAACTGCACTATGCATGGCCACGAGTGCCATCAAGGGCTTGTTTGGGCGAAACCTGTATGTCGGACAGCGAATTCCGCTCGCTGGCGTGGCCCATCAGAACGGCACCATTCGCTTTGGACACGATCCGAAGACCTCAGTTCTGGACCCAAACTGTAAGGCCCACGACCTCGACAACCTCTACGTTGTGGACGGCAGTTTCTTCCCGTCGAGCGCTGCCGTCAATCCGGCGCTGACCATCATGGCCAACGCACTTCGAGTGGGCGACCACCTGATGAAGCGCCTGGGTGTTTCCAGCAAGGACTATGAGCAAAACCTACGACAGGACCGGGAACTCGCTGTAACCAGGTAGATAAGACATGAAGCAACTCTTTCGACCACAGCGCGTGCGCCAGAGCCTCCTGGCAGTCTGGGTACTGTCGCTGGTTGTCGCGCTTCCTCGCCTGTCGGCCCAACAACAACCCGCGCTGGTCGACGGCGTTGACGCGATCGGAATCACGGTCTCCGACATGGATCGCGCTGTGGATTTCTATTCCAAGGTACTCACGTTCGAGAAGGTATCGGACAACGAAGTCGCTGGCGAGAACTATGAGCATCTCGAAGGCGTGTTCGGATTGCGAATGCGCATTGTACGAATGAGGCTCGGCGACGAGTTCATCGAACTCACGGAGTATCTCGCGCCGAAGGGTCGCCCGATTCCGGTTGATTCACGCAGCAACGACCGCTGGTTTCAGCATATCGCGATCATCGTCAGCGACATGGACAGGGCTTACGCGTGGTTAAGGCAGAACAAGGTCGAACACGCTTCGTCAGGACCACAGCGCCTTCCGGACTGGAACAAGAACGCAGCGGGCATCTCGGCGTTCTACTTCAAGGATCCAGATGAGCACCCGGTAGAGGTGCTGCAGTTTCCTCCGGACAAAGGCCTGGAGAAGTGGCACCGCTCCGACGGACAAACTCTTTCTCGGTATCGACCATACCGCAATCGTGGTGTGGGACACCGACGCCAGCATCAAGTTCTATCGCGACCTGCTCGGAATGCACATCGCCGGAGAGAGCGAAAATTACGGAACCGAGCAGGAGCATCTGAACAACGTGTTTGGCGCCCGTTTGCGAATCACCGCGCTGCGCGGCGCAAGCGGGCCGGGAATTGAATTGCTGGAGTATCTGACGCCCCGCGATGGGCGGCCTTTCCCATCGGACGAACATGCAAGCGACGTTGTTCACCGGCAAACGATTCTGTTGACCCGAGGTGCCGAGGCCGTGGCTCGCCAATTGCAGACGAGCCGGGTGAACTTTGTCTCTTCTGGCGTGGTTGCGAATCAAACCGGACAGCTGGGATTCAGCAAAGCTTTTGTGGTACGCGATCCCGACGGCCACGCGATCGAGATTGAGGAGAAGTAGGAGGAGATGTGAGCGCAAGCAACGTTCAATCCGCATTGTCTGCATCGGCCTGGCACTTGGATCTTTCCAATGATGCACGGTCCAGATTGTCAGTGGCCGACCCAGGCATCGACGATCCGGTGAACGACACAGGACTCGGCCCTCGGTGCGGGGATTTGCAACTTTCCGACGAGTTCGCGTCTCTACTGACCGTGGTTTGCGAAGAAGGCGGAGAGTTCTCATGACGCAGGAAGAAATCCGGCTTTCAGAATCTGGAGCGCGCAAGAAGCACTGGAAGCGCTGGGGGCCCTATCTCAGCGAACGCGCCTGGGGCACGGTGCGCGAAGACTACAGCCCGTACGGCAACGCCTGGGAGTATTTTCTCTCACGACCACGCCCGCTCGCGCGCCTACCGCTGGAACGAAGACGGGCTGGCCGGCATCAGCGACCGCCGGCAGACGATCTGTTTCGCCCTGGCGCTGTGGAACGAGCGCGACCCCATCCTGAAAGAACGACATGTTTCGGCTTGACGGGCAACGAGGGCAATCACGGCGAGGACGTGAAGGAGTACTACTTCTACCTCGACTCGACGCCCACGCACTCCTACATGAAGTACCTCTACAAATATCCGCAGGCGGAATTTCCCTACAGTCAGCTGGTGGAAGAAAACCGGCGGCGCGGCAAGAACCAGCCGGAGTTCGAACTGCTCGACACCGGAGTGTTCAACGACGACCGCTACTTCGATGTCTTCGTGGAATACGCCAAGGCCGACACCGAGGACATCCTGATCAAGATCACGGTCGCGAACCGCGGGCCGGAAGCGGCCAATCTTCGCCTGCTGCCGACGGTGTGGTTCCGCAACACCTGGTCCTGGGGAAACTCACGACCGACGGCCGGAGCTGCATCAGGCACGTCCTGCACCCAACCCGGTGATCGAACTGAATGCACGATCAGCCTGGGCAAGCGCTGGCTGCATTGCGAAGGCTCGCCGGAGCTGCTGTTCACCGAGAACGAAACCAACTCCCAGCGGCTGTTTGGAGTCGAGAACCGCACTCCCTACGTCAAAGACAGCATCAACGACTACGTCGTGCACGGCGCAACACGAAGCGGTGAATCCGGAGCATACCGGCACGAAAGCAGCGGCTCACTACAAGCTCACGGTTGGTGCGGGCGAGACGGTCGGTGTCCGCCTGCGCCTGACCGACTCCGACTTCAAAGGCAAGAACGCCTTTGCCGACTTCGATGAGATCTTTCGCCCTGCGCCAGCGCGAAGCCGACGAGTTCTATGCCACGGTGATTCCGCAAGACCTTTCTGCCGATGCGCAGAACGTCATGCGCCAGGGCTTTGCCGGCATGTTGTGGTCCAAGCAGTTCTATCACTACGTCATCAAAGACTGGCTGCAAGGCGACCCGGGCAATCCTCCTCCGCCGCCGGAGCGCCGCAAAGGCCGCAACCACGAGTGGACTCATCTGTATAACGCCGACGTGATCTCCATGCCGGACAAGTGGGAGTACCCGTGGTATGCGGCCTGGGACCTGGCGTTTCACTGCATCCCGCTCGCGCTGGTGGATCCCGACTTCGCCAAAGAACAGCTCACGCTGATGCTGCGCGAGTGGTACATGCACCCCAACGGACAGATTCCCGCCTACGAGTGGGCGTTCGGCGACGTGAATCCTCCGGTGCACGCCTGGGCCGCGTGGCGCGTCTACAAGATCGACAAGAAGCGCAAGGGCAAAGGCGATCGCGCATTCCTGCAGCGCGTCTTCCACAAGCTGATGCTGAACTTCACCTGGTGGGTGAACCGCAAGGACGCCGAGGGCATGAACATCTTCCAGGGCGGCTTCCTGGGTCTGGACAACATCGGCGTGTTCGACCGCAGCGCGCCCCTGCCGACCGGCGGCTACATCGAGCAGTCCGACGGCACCAGTTGGATGGCGATGTACACCCTCAACCTGCTGGCCATCGCGCTGGAACTGGCAAGAGAAGAGCCCTGCTACGAAGACGTGGCCAGCAAATTCTGGGAGCACTTCATCTACATCGCCCATGCCATGAGCCATCGCGGCCATGACGGCATGGGACTGTGGAATGAGGAAGACGGCTTCTTCTACGACGTTCTGCAAGCTGCCCGACGGCATCGCACTTCCCGATGAAGATCCGCTCCATGGTGGGACTGATCCCGCTGTTCGCGGTGGAGACGCTGGAGCCCGATGTGCTCGACGAGCTGCCCGGATTTCAAGCGGCGTCTGGAATGGTTCATCGACAACCGCCCCGATCTGACAGCGAACGTCGCCTGCATGCGTACTCAGGGATGGGCGAGCGCAGGCTGCTGTCGATCGCTGACCAGGAGCAACTGCGCAGCATTCTGAAGTTCATGTTGGACGAGCGCGAGTTCCTCTCGCCCTACGGCATCCGCGCCCTGTCACAGTTCCACCGCGACAACCCCTACCAGCTTCATCGTGGACGGCATGGAGCACCGCGTGGACTACGAGCCAGGCGAGTCGTCGACTGGGCTGTTCGGCGGCAACTCCAACTGGCGCGGGCCGATCTGGTTCCCGGTGAATTACCTGCTGATCGAATCGCTGCAGAAGTTTCATCACTACCTTGGCGACGACTTCAAGGTCGAGTTCCCGACCGGATCGGGAAAGATGATGACCCTGTGGGAGGTGGCGGGAGAACTTTCGCGCCGCATGACGAACATTTTCCTTCAGGACGAAAATGGCCGCCGGCCGGTGTTCGGCAATCTCGAAAAGTTCCAGACCGACCCGCACTGGCGCGACCTGGTCCTGTTCCACGAGTACTTCCATGGCGATTCGGGAGCCGGAGTTGGAGCCAGCCACCAGACCGGATGGACCGGCGTCGTCACGAAGTTGATGCAGCAGAGCGGAGAGTCCAGCAGACGCAGGAAAACCGGATCGGCGGTTGCCATCGCGGCGGCGGACTAAAAGTAAATGATGTAGTGGCGGACGCCTTCGTCCGCCACAGCGGTGCGGCTCCGAAAGTCAAAGCAAGCTAAAGTTTGCGCCCGGACGAAAGCGTCCGGGCCTACGTGGATACAGAAACTCAATATCTTGAGATAAGGGGCACAGCAATGAAAGCGATCAGTGTATTCCCAGGAAAGCCCAACAGTGTTCACGTGGCGGACTTGCCCAAGCCCTCCCTGGATCAGGTCCCAAACGGTCGCGGCGTGCTCGTTAAAGTTCTGCGGGTTGGCGTGGACGGCACCGACAAAGAGATCAACGCCGCTGAATACGGCGCAGCACCTCCCGGATACGATTTTCTTGTCATCGGCCATGAAGGCTTCGGCCAAGTTGAAGCCGTCGGCCCGAATGTCACCGAGTTGAAGCCGGGCGACTATGTCGTAGCTACAGTGCGACGGCCGGGCAAGAGCATCTATGACCTGATCGGCACGAACGATATGACCACCGACGATACCTACTACGAGCGGGGCATCAACCTGCGGCACGGCTACCTGACGGAATATTATGTCGATGACGCCGAATTCATCGTCAAGGTGCCGAAGGGCCTCAAGCAGGTCGGAGTGCTGCTGGAGCCCACCACTGTCGTCGAGAAAGGAATCCACCAGGCTTACGAAATCCAGCGACGGCTCAAAGTGTGGCGCCCTCGGAAAGCGGCGGTGATGGGAGCCGGCACTATCGGCCTTTTGGCAACGCTGGTTCTACGCTTGAAAGGTCTGGACGTGACCACATTCGGCCGTACGCCCAAACCATATCTGAACTCGGATCTGATCGAGGAACTGGGAGCACGATACCTGTCGACTAAAGACATACCGATAACCGACGCAGCCAAGGAATACGGCCCGTTCGATCTGATCTTTGAGGGCACCGGCAACTCTGCCGTGGTGTTCGACAGCATGCAGGCGCTGGGCAAGAACGGTGTGCTAGTACTCGCGAGCGTCACAGGCGGAGACAAGATGATCCAAATTCCTGCGGACCGGATCAATCTCGAATTTGTTCTCGGCAACAAGGTCATGGTCGGCACCGTAAACGCCAATCGGGAATACTTCGAAATGGGTGTCGGCGACATGGCGCAGGCGGAAGCGGAGTATCCGGGATGGCTCAGCCGGCTTCTCACCGACCCGGTGAAGGGCCTGGAGAACTATACCGAGTTGTTCCAGAAACTCACCTCGCCGAATGGCGCCATCAAGGTGTTTTGCGAAGTGGCGTAAGACCTGGCCCGGTCAACTGAGAACTTTTAGCCGGGCCACGCCAAGGCGTGCCCTGCCGGTTTGTCACTTTCTGGCTTTGACTGCGTCTCACCGAAGAGAGGGGCGGCAATTCATGATTCAGTTCACGAAAGAAACATGCGGCGACCCGGACGCCGCACTTCGCCGGGAGTGGCTTGAAACCAACGGACTCGGCGGCTTTGCTTCGTCGACCATCATCGGGCTGAACACCCGCCGCTATCACGGATTGCTGGTGGCCGCCACGAAGCCGCCGGTCGGCCGTGTTGTCATGCTTTCCAAGTTGGAAGAAACGCTCTTCATCGAGAGCCAGCCGTTTGATCTTTCCGCAAATCGCTATCCTGGCGTCGTTCACCCGCAGGGGTTTCGATACCTCAAGCAGTTTCGCCTCGATCCATTTCCTGTCTTTACCTACGAAATCGAGGGCATTGAGATCGAGAAGTCCGTGTTCATGATCCACGGTGAAAACAGTACCGTGGTGCACTACGAACTGAAGAAAAACAATCATCCGGAGCGGATCAAGAACTTGCGCCTTGAACTCAGGCCGCTGATCGCATTCCGTGACTATCACAGCACCACTCACGAGAATGGAGCGATCAATCGAGAGATAGAACAGCGCCCGGGGCTGGCGACGATCACTCCTTACCAGGGCCTGCCTTCACTGCATCTGGCTCACAACGCGGTCGAACTGCGGAAGACAGGCGACTGGTACCGGAATTTCGAGTATGACGCCGAGCGAGAGCGCGGACTCGATTTTTCTGAAGACCTTTTCAATCCGTGCGTCTTGCGTTTCGACCTGCGCCTTCGCCGTCAAGCCTCGGTGATTGCCTCGACGGATCCGCAGGTGCCCCGCATGATGTTGCCCAGGTGGCTGAATATCGGCAGGCAGAAATCACGCGCCGCCGGAATGTGACGGTATCGTCGCCGTCGCTTCTGTGATGGATCATGACGCCTTCGCCCAGGATCTTGCCGACGCCGCCGACCAGTACATCGTGTCCCGTGGCGACCAGAAGACCGTCATCGCTGGCTATCACTGGTTCAGCGACTGGGGCCGCGACACGATGATCGCTCTGCCCGGCCTCACCTTGCCGACGGGCAAGCATGAAATCGCGCGCAGCATTCTGCGCACTTTCGCCAAGCACGTGGATCAGGGAATGCTGCCGAACCGTTTCCCGGACGCAGGCGAAACGCCGGAATACAACACAGTGGACGCCGACGCTCTGGTTCTTCGAAGCGGCACGCGCTTATCTTGCCTACACCGGCGATCTGGAATTCGTGCGCAACGAACTCTATCCCGTATTTGCCGACATCATCTCCTGGCATGTGCGTGGTACTCGTTACGGAATCAAAGTAGATTCCAGCGGGCTGCTTTCCTCGGGCGAACCCGGCGTTCAGCTGACCTGGATGGATGCGAAGGTCGGTGACTGGGTCGTGACGCCGCGCCGCGGCAAGCCCGTTGAAATCCAGGCACTCTGGTACAACGCCCTCTGCATCATGGAAGACCTGGCGCGCAAATTCGCCGACGAACCGGGCCAGAAGCGTTACCGCAATATGGCCACGGTGGCGAGTTGGAGCTTTCAACCGCCTTTTTTGGAACGAGAATGCGGGCTGCTTGTACGATGTCACCAACGGCGCGCCGCCCGACCCGTCGATCCGCCCGAACCAGATCTTCGCCGTCAGCCTGACCCACAGCATGTTGTCATCCGAACGTGCGAAGAGCGTAGTGCAGAAAGTTCAAGAGCATCTGCTTACGCCGTATGGTCTGCGTAGCTTGGCGCCCACCGATCCGCAATACCGCGGGCGATATACCGGTGGTCCCACTGAGCGCGACGGTGCTTATCATCAGGGAACCGTATGGCCGTGGCTGCTCGGCCCCTTCATCACCGCATACGTCAAGGTGAACGGTGGAAGTGAAACCGCCCGTCGCCAGGCGAGCGAATGGTTGGAGCCGTTGAGAGGGCATCTCACAGATGGCGGACTTGGACACATCTCGGAGATCTTCGATGGCGACGCGCCTCAGCTGCCTCGCGGCTGTATAGCGCAGGCCTGGAGCGTGGCGGAGATTCTGCGAGCTTACATCGAGGATGTGAAAGGCATTCGCCCGGCGCCACCCGTCGAGAGACCGGAGCCGCAAGCTCGTATACAACCAAAGACCGAGTGGACGCTAGGGACGCAACTCCACAAGCTCTAGCTTAAGGCCGACTCCTTATCGGGCCGTCAATCGCCTAGCTTCTCGGAACCAGGCTTAAGACCGCTCAAGCTCATGCAGCAACTTGCGACTGCGGGCCTTCATCGCAGGCGTACCGCTCCGCGTTGCTTCTCGCAGGATCTCAATCACTGTGGATCGAATACTTGCGTCAGCGTGGGCTAAATCGGCGAGGCCTTGAAGAGCGAAGGTTTTGACTATCGAACTCCTGTCTTGCATATAGCTGTTTAACAAAAATATCGCACGTTGTCGTTCTTTGGAGTTCAACGCAAGCCGTGGAACCATGACGGCTAAGTGCCAACGCAACTCTTGCTCCTTAGTCTCACCCAGCAAACCCAACAGTTCTTTCCTATACGGTACGAGCAACTCAGGATTGATTCGCGTGACCTTTTCGGCCGCGTCTGCAGCCCTCATCCGTACGAGGGGGTCTTTTGACCATAAGCCCACGATCAACTTAGGAAACAGTTGCAGATTCTTGGAGACCATCGTCCCTACCTGCTCAGAGCGGCCAATTGATCGTCGGTCCCCACCTTTCAAAAGCTCCAGGATGTTCTTTGCGGGCATCAGGAAGCATGGTACTGCATCGGCCTGTTAACATGACTGTCTTTGCAAGACTCTGCGAGGATTTCCTAGTGCCATGAAGAAGAACATCTGGAGGGCGGGGATCGAGATAGGCTTTATCATCTTCCTTTTCTATTCAAACCTCTTGATGGGAGAATTTGAACGCTCAGGTATGGGGCAGAAGAGGGGTTTGGCTTGGGCAATCGCAGATGTTTTTACGTCTGCCAATTTTGAAATCGCTGCCCTCGCCGCGCTCGTCGGCTACATTGTCTTTGAATTCCTTCGAAAACGATTCTAAGCAAAGGTCTCTCTTGGATTCGCAGCCGAGCTGAGAGACCCGCAAACATGAGCCTTGCTAACGTCATGGCGAGATGCGACCTGGCCAACCCATGTGACGAGCCGGTAGGTCATTCCGGGTGGCTTTGTGCGAGACGGCCATACTCCCGACTCGCATCAAGCAGGTCGCCCACATGCGCGGGCTGCGTACCTCGCGCGCGGTTGCGCTCTCCAATCTCAAACGCGATCCGCCATTGTCGGAACAGCACACGGTAGGCGTCGAACAGACTTAGCTTGGGGTCGTAAATGTGCGTTGCCTCGGACGTCACTCCGTTGAGCTCTACAATCTTCATGTTGCGGCCCGCCATGAAGTCTTGCCGCGAAGGAACACGCATGTCAAAACGCCCAAAGAAAAAACCGTCGAAGGTTTTGGCGATCCGGTCGATGACTTCTTCCAGAGACGGCGTTATGGTGTCCCCACCGTCGAGAAAGATGGCCCCTCGGCAATGGGTCCCAATTTCGACCAACTGAACTCTTTCGCCGGACGCGGGGACTTCGTGAATCCGGTCTGCATTCTTGCGCCGATAAAAGTCTGACATACATACGGCGCGGTCATCGGCGAGGATCAATTCTTCCAGCGTTTGTTTTCCATCACCGACAAGGATGGGCATCCGTTTCTCCGTCACCGAGAGGATCCGGCCGCGCTCATCACCGGGGTAGCGATAATAGAAAACTCCATACTCTTCGCCGGGGACATATTCCTGCAGGATGACCGGGTAAGCCGCAAGCGTCAGATACTCACGCAGCTTCCCCGGCGATCGAACAATCGACACTCCCGACCCACGCTGCCCCGCATCAGGTTTCAACACGACCGGAAAATGCAGTTCATGCCGCTGCATGAACTCCTCCGCCTCATCAATGCGTTGGGTAAGGTCTTCGCATGCCAGAAGAGTGGAAAACGGCAACCACGCAGCGGCATCTTTCAATTTGTCCAGGATCTGATGCTTGGACTCGCCCACGAATCCGCCGGCGGGGATCGCGGGGTTGGCCGCGGTAAACAACGTCCAACTTCGGAACTTGATTCCGAGATAAACGATGTAGGCAATCACGGGCGGATAGAACAAATAAGGAGGCCAAAACTCCCAGCGAGACCAACGCCTCACACGCCCGACCAGGTTGCGTCGCGATCGAATCCATGCGCTTGTGAATGGGCGGCTTGGCTGAACGGAGTCGAGTTCCAATGCGAGAGGCATGATTCAAATGGCTGAACAGCCGAGCTCCCGCACAATGAGATTCGGGCGGACAGGTCTTTTTCTTTCAATTTCTATTTCCGTTGAATTAGCCGGATTCATGGTGCAAGGGCTGCCACGGAAATGGCACATCCTTACGCTTCCGGACTGAACCATAACTTCGGTATAACTCAGCGTCTTCACATCTTCCCGGTGGACGCACAGACTGAACGGCCCCGGTCCACCTGCGTGCGAAGCTTGAAGTCTTCGCAGCCAGCGCACGGAACCGGCGTCCGATTCATTGCGTGCCGTGCGGCATGCTGCCCCACGCAGGCTTTCGGCTCGCTCGTCCGAGAGGCTTGAGGAAAACCAGTGCCGTGATTCCCACTCGTGGACCTGGCACTCAAGCTGAGCCGAATCCCAACGCCACTCCCAAATCTCCTCTTCCGACGGAAATACTCCGACGAGCCGAAACGGCATCATTCCTGCGGAGTTCGAAACGCTAAACACTTCATGCAAGTCCGATAGCGATCGAGAATCAATCAGAGCGGGGATCACTCGCCCTCTACTCCGCGTCTTTGGGAAAGCTCTGCGGTGTAGTGCGATGTCATTCCAATTCAGTAATGCAAACGTGATCCCATATTCGTTGGTGGCAAGCCATGTGCCGCGGTTGCCGTCGCCGGGATAGATGGCCCTGGTGCCGTCGAATTCATGCATCTCAGGAGAAAGCCCAGCACCCCGTGCGATTTTCTCGTCACGATTCATCGCCATGAGGTATTTGTCGTTGCCGATGACGACAGTCAGAGTGCACATAAGCCCACCGCCCCTGGGTCTCGAAAAGAGCCTCTAACACTCTCGCGCTTCCGAATCCAACCGCCGAGTGATCTGGCCCTCTTGCTCAGCAGCCACGGAACGAACAGCAGCAGGGCGGTCAGCAGCCAGGGGAGCAATTTCTGATGGCCGGAAGATATTTTGGGAACGAATCGCCAGATGGCAAAGATCGCGGAGACCCAGACAGCCGAACAGGCCGCCGTAGTCTTGGCAAACAGTCGAACCGGAAACCGTAACGCGCCAGCGGCCACATAAAGAGGTAGGCGGCTTCCGGGAATCGCGCGGCTCATGACCAATGCCAGCGATCCACGCCGTGCAAACCAGCTTTCAGCTTTGGCAAGTGACTCGGGCTTTAGGTATTTCTGCAGCCAGCGTGATTGAGTAGTACGTCGCCCAAGGCTGGAGCCCAGACCATACAACCCCAAGTCTCCCAGCCAGACTCCGAGGAACGTGACCAGAAGTCCGATGCCCGGGTCCAACCTTCCGCTAGCCGACAGGGTCGCCGCCAGCAGCGTGGCGCCATCTTCGTAAATGAAGGTCGCGAAAAAAATGGAAAGCGCCAGGGCCGCCTGCGTCTCCGGAAGTGAATGAGAGGAGATCATGGTCGGCTACGCTCGTTCCGCCGTTTCCGTTTCCAGATGCTTCAATGTCGACGGGGCAACACCAAATTCGTACGGCAGTTTCAGTCCCACTCCCGCACACAGGATTCTGAGAATGGCATAGTGGTGGATGGCGTGCCCGACGCAGAACATCACTTCCCGAGCCAGGTTCGACCTCACCGCTTCCGCCTCGGTTTCGCCATAACCCACGCTGTACGTCACAACGCACTCACTTTGAAGAATTTCGCTAGAAAGGCCTCCGAATTCGTCGATCAGACCTTCGGTTACGAGACGTGCACACGTCACCGAGCTCTCCAGTTGCGGGTTCCGACGCCGCTGATCGTAGTTGACCTGGCCAGTCCGAATTCCTTCCGCTAAACAGAGAAAGTGATCGAGCACGTGCCGGTAGTGGGCTCCTAATGACGCCGTGAACTCTCCTTCAAGCGGGCGAGAGTACATTTCGTCGCCAATGCCCTCCAGAAAGATGCAGCCCTGTTGCAGGACATCCTTAACCGCAGTATTCAATGACTGAGTGAGCATGTCAGAACCTTTTCCCCAATACCGGAATTTGCATGCGGTGCAAGAACAGAGCAATGCCGCTCATCACAAACACGGCGATGGCGAGGAAGAACAGAAGTCCCTTATCTCCCTGTACCTCGATCCCAAGAAACGTTAGGTGGCTAACGATGGCTCCGCCCGTAGCCGCGATCGCCAGGACTGCTCCGGCCCAGACGAAACGCGGTGTCAGCAACAGCACGGCGGCGATCAACTCCATAATTCCCGATCCAATGCGCTCCGAGACCTCCACCATGCCGATCGACGCGATCGGGACGTAGCTGTGGATGAATGTCGCCAATTTGGTGAAGATATAGATCGATTCCGGCGCCGCCGTGAACTTGAAGAAGAGCGTTTGCAGCAAGATGATCGCTGCGACAATTCTGCAAGCCCAACTGAAGACCAAGATCGGAGTGGTCATTGGCCTACTCATGGTTGAGATGACTTGGGTGCTCATGATGCGCTCCTCTACTTGCCGTACTTTTCGACGAGGCCAGGCCAATTCTCGTCAGCCTTCTTCAGCATGCCTTGCTGGTCCTGGTTGAATTTGTTCTTGATATCAAGGTCGTATTGCATCAGCAGCCGTCCATTTACGATCTGCCATGCCTCGATCTTGATCGGGGCCCGTGTGCTATGACCTACGCCGTATGCGCAGTAGCCGCCGAACTGCGGCTCGTACTTCGCCGGCTCTTTGTCAAAGGTGGCTTTGTGTTCCGAGGATGCGAAGTAGTACTTTGCCCCACTGTATTCAGACTGGAATTGCGCGTTGCCCTTGACCGGCCGATTGTCGGTAAAAAAGGCCACAGGATCGTATCCCTGGATGGCAACTCCGTTGTGATCCAAGTTCTGCAGTTCTTTGGCGGATGCAACCGTCGACAACACCATAAGCAGCAGGAAAGCAGAAAACAGACTCTTCATTTACAAATCCCCTCATTTTTCCGTTTCTTGAAATCCATACACAGCCATCAGACTCGCCAAGGAGTCAGAAGTGACACGAACAAGAGAGGCAATGAATTACTGTCACCTTCCCGGTCACCGCGCATCGCATGGGGATGGCGTCTTGAAGTTGGTGGACTTGCTAAGCAGACACCCGGCGGCCTTCGCAGCGGGAAGAGTTGCTGGGAGGATCATCATGAACGCGACTGGCTTACGAACCCTGACCGCTTCTTCGCCACTCGCTCGCTGCGATAACGATCACAACTCGGAGACGAGCGGGCTGATAGAAGCCCAGGGCTCTTACCGCGTACGACTCGCGTCGTCGGAGGCAGACCGACTGGCGGCGTTCCGCTTGCGGTTTCTCGTCTTTAACCTGGAATTAGATGAAGGCCTCGATGCGGCCCACGCGACCGGCTACGACACCGATCACTTCGACGCGGTCTGTGACCACCTCATCGTCGAACATCCAGGCTCAGGCAAGGTCGTTGGGACCTACAGGCTACAGACTGGCGTGGTGGCTTCCGCCAATGTTGGTTACTACAGCGAACGTGAATTCGACTTCACGCGCTACAAGCGCCTAGGCGATTCCGTGATCGAACTGGGACGCGCCTGTGTGCACCGCGATCATCGCTCATCCGAGGTGCTCCACCTGCTGTGGCGCGGAATCGCGCAATATGCTATTCACCATGGCGGTCGGTATCTGATCGGTTGTTCTTCCCTGACTTCGCAAGACCCGGCTCATGGTACAGCGGTCTATGAGGCCATGCGGGAGCACTTGGTGGCGCCCCAGCTACGTACCACTCCGCAGCCAGTCTTCGCAATGCCCCTGATGGCGCCACAGAATGCCAGCGACAAGGTTCCGAAATTATTACGTGCGTACCTGGCGGTGGGCGCGAAGATCTGTGGTCCGCCTGCGATCGATCGCGAATTCAAGACGATCGATTTCCTTACGCTGATGGATCTTGAGGCTCTTCATCCTCGCGTGCGAGCCCGTTTCCTGAGAGCCTGATGGAATGCGCAAGCACTCCAGTTACCTTCTGTGTTTTGGGGTTTCTGACACTACCGACACCTCGATTCTGTCTGGGGAATGATGCAACGTTCGCGCATCAATCTTGAGTAGGCGACTGTCTCCCAGTTGCAAGAGATCCCCGCGAATCGTAATTGGTTCCGCGATGAATTCCCGCAGCGCGTCGCGTCCCAGAGCACGTCCATCAAGGCCGACCAGCAAGAACTGTTGCCGCCCGTCGGTCGTAACAAAGATGGGCGGAATCCCTCCACTCAGACAGCGCGCCGCGCAGTCACGGTGAACCTTCCCTTGGCCGGGATTCATCACCCCTAGGTAGCATTTGCTGTCTACGATTTCGCCGGTGAGGCTTACAACTCCCAAGTCATGAGCTGGCTCGTGGTCCGCGGGCGCGCCATCCAGCACGGTTATCGAGCCGGGTGTTATTTCGACCATTGTTCGGCTATCACGATAGATCAGCTGGCCCTGTAGCCGAACCAGTTTGCCATCGAAGCTGGCCACGAGGTTGTCGGCCCCATGTTTTCCGGGTGCGACCAGAAGATAGCGCGAATATTTGTCTTGTTGCCCGACGTCTCCCGGGCGCGCGACTAACAGTGTCGGGAAAGGCCGTGTCACGACCACCCCCTCAAAACTGCGCAGCTTCCCGTATTCAAAGGCGGAATTAGCGAACGGCATTTGTCCAGCCACCAACACCACAGCCGCGGCCACCGCAAGCAGGCCAAGGGCAATAATGACCTTTCGCACAAAACGAGCCAGCGCAGTGGGCGCCTTCGGCAGGTAGCCTACGTAGAAGTCGTTCATCGGGCTTGCGCCTTTGTAGAGTCAACTTGGGAAGATCCAATCTGGGCGGGCTCCACGCGGGTTCCGGGTGGGTTGGGACGCGGATGCACGAAAACCGATCCTTTAACAATCTTGACGTGGAAGGTCGGGATCTTTTCCTTGAAGGGCGGCGGAGCCGCTCCAGACTCTGGCTGATACTGGTAGCCATGCCATGGGCACGTAACGCAGCCATCGATGATGCGTCCTTCCCCTAGCGGTCCATTCTGATGTTGGCAAGCATTTGAGATCGCAGAGACCTTGCCGTCGTAGCGAAAGACCGCAACGCGCTCTCCGGAGAGAGAGATGATGGTCGCGCACTTCTCGGTTATGCGATCCACTTTGCAGACCTCGACGAAACCTTCCTCGACCGCTTCGTGCCTCGCCTGGTCCACCCGCTTCTCACGAAACGCCGCCGCGAGATGGAGCGAAAGTACGGCAGCGACTCCCGCGATGAGGGCAGCGGCCAGCACGGGATTCGTCTCTGTCTGCAACGCCCCCACGGTCACGTGCGCAACCAACAACGCATAGGCCACATACACCAGCATGTGCAGCCGCTTCCACATGGGTGCGGATAGATTCCGCAGCCAGAAGTCGTGGCTTGTGGCAGCCATCAAAAACAGAATGATCAATGCAAAGAAACCGAGGGCCTGAAAGGGGAAATCGGCGACACTGCCGTATCGCGGATTGCTGATAAACAGACTGACAAGGGGATTCGCACTGCCCAGCGCATGAAACTGAAACAGCGCGAAGCCTCCATGCACCAAGCCCAGCAGAAACGTCGTGACGCCCAGGTGCCGGCGGTTATAAAGCAGCGGAAGGAATCGCCGGTCTAGTCTCGCCAACGGTCCAATGCAGAGCACCACGTTCAGCAGTAAGAATGCAGCGGTTCCAAATGCGCGAATCAGCAGCGTCTCTGCGGTCGCGCTTGGGTTTCGCCAAACACCGACGCCGACAAAGAGGGCGAGGTACAGCGCGAGCAACGATACGAGCGTAAGGTCGTACACCTTCTTCTGACGGTTCCAACTGATTGCGCCATATTGAACGCTCATGGCAACTTCTCCACTCTGGCCGAATCGAACACAGCCTGATGCCCTAGGCCGAAAAGGATGAGGTTGCCCGCTCGCTCCTTATCCAGCGGAAGCGCGAAGGCTTCGTCCGCGGCATATGGGGCTACTAGAAGGGCCTCGCTCGGCAACGAGTTTCCCTGTGGAGGGTTGACGCTCCAATACAGCAACAAATCGGGTTCGTTCAGCGCTTGCGCCGGTCGCAGAAGAACGTAGATGTCTCTCGGACTGTCTGATCTGCCGTAGAACTTCGTAGCAATCGAATGCTGGGCCCAGAGTCTGTTCGACTCCCGCACGAGGTACGCGGTCGCCGGCAGATCAGGGCTGCGTTCCGTCAAGCTCGTGCCGGGATGCCGTGCTTCGATTCCTGCCAGAAGAATCGTAGGCAGAACCAAAACGAGCGTGACAAATGCTCGGCGGTGCACGGTTCTGAGTGGCTGAATCATTGATTACTCAATCTGCGATGTGGATTTCTTTCCACTGGAGGCTCGGCGGTTCCGCGCGTCCACCGCAGCAGGAACATAGGCCAGAAGGCGGCCACTCCCGGCAGAATCAGCAACCGGAAACCAACCCCCGAGCCCTGTGCTTCTGAGTCCAGACGTTGAACTCCAATCCACACGAACAGCACGGCAAATATCAATCCGAGACCCGCGTAGAACCCCAGAGCGTAGACGAATAGTTTTGCAAGAGTTTCAAACATCGCTACCATAAACTGGGATTACTGCCCCATTGATGTCTTTTCCAGCATCGCCAGCCAGCCATGTGACTAGGCTGGCGACCGTCGAAGGGCGAACCCATTTCGAGAAGTCTGCATTCGGAATGGACTTGCGGTTCGCCGGCGTGTCCATTGTGGCCGGCAAGATCACGTTAGCGGTCAGGCCCCCATCTTTGTTTTCCAGCGCCACAGTTCTGATCAAAGAGACCATGGCAGCCTTGGAAGCGCTATACGCACCAACCCCAGCTCCGGGCTCCAGCGCCTGCCGACTTCCGATCGCAATAATGCGGCCGCTGCCGGTCTGCCGCAGAGCTGGGATCGTCGCCCGCAGGATGTGAAATACAGAGTTCAGATTCAGGTCAAACATCCGCTGAAAAGTGTCATCGTCGGTCTCCGCGATCGACTGACCACCGGCAAACCCGCCGACCGTGTGTGCCAGAACATCGAGCCTTCCGAAACGCGCGACAACTTGATCCGCCAGCACTTTGGCGCCTTCGTGGCTCGAAATCTCGGCAGCCAGCGCGGTAAAACCCGGGCTGCTGAAATCGGATTGCCGTATTTTGCGCGACGTACCGACAACGGTTGCGCCGGCATCGAGAAACGCCTGGGTTACATACGCCCCAAGGCCCCCGTTCGCGCCGGTCACAAGTACGACTTGGCCCTGCATAGAGAGACTCCAATCTCACTGGCCATCAGATTCCGACAACGCCAAAAAGTTACTGACGCAGGCTCCGGATACGAGAACGGAGCTTCTGAAGCGTTCGCTTGCGGAATCCTCTGGGAAGGGAAAGCACACGCGGGTCTGCAAACAAGAGGACAACGTTGCGAACTCCTTCCACCACTGAGTTGCACTCCGGGCACTCCGCAACATGGGACTCAAGAGCGACCCGTGTAGCCGAACTGACATCATTATCCACATAGTCGGAAACCCGGCGCCAGACCAACACGCACGGAACGGCCTCGACCTTCTTCAGCACCACTGGCGCGTTGGGTTTCAGTGGACTGCCCGACAACATATCTCGCATCCGCAGGCGAGCGCGAAGCAAGCGTGTTTTTACCGCATTTTCCGTGATCCCCACAAGTTTCGCCGTCTGCCGGATGGTCAGTCCCTGCACATCACGAAGTACAAATATCTCCCGGTACTTCTGCGGTAGGGATTCGAACGCACGCACGAGCGCTTCCCTCACCCGCTTTCGCTCTAATTCCTTGGAGGGTATCCTCCGCCACTCGATCAATTGCTCCGGCACGTAGATTCCTCTCCCGGTCTCTACACTTCCATCGATTGAGCGGAAACGATGCTTTTTGTCTTTCCTTAATCGCATTCGCGCCTCGTTCATCGTGATCTGAACCAACCAGGTCGAAAACTTGGATTGCATGCGAAACCTGCTCAATCCCGCCCAGGCCTTGAGGATTGCCTCTTGACAAACCTCCTCCGCGTCGGCGGCGTCTCGCAAAATGGAGAAAGCGGCGGTATAGATGGCCCGCTGGCAGTTCTTGACCAACTCGCAAAATAGATCGCTTTCTCCGTTTCTAATTCGCCTTAGCAGTGATGCTTCATCCTTCCCTCCACCAGATTCTGACCCGGGCAATATCCCTTCCTCCCCTTCTCGACATGAAAATCTCAGCACAGGGTAGATGAGATTGACTGCCCAATGTTTCACTTGCCATGGCATTTTTGTCTTTGCGCGACCGGGAACTTTGTTCGGTGCTGCGCATCGTATTGCCGACAGCGCACAGATTTTGGGAGCTTCCATGCCTGATGAATCAGAAAAGCCCCATGCTTTGTCTTGTACTGAGGTTTGGGGAGGCAATCGAAAGGTCAGTCGCACGGTAAAGCTGCCGGGCCTGACGGCATGGGTAGCTTCGACTCCCATCCACAACGGAGAAGGAGGCGGCGACCTCCACTATATGTCCGTCTGCGATTACGACCTGATCTCCCGCGTGGCCTTGGCCGATGTGAGCGGGCATGGCCACGATGTGAGTGCCGTCACGCAGACGCTGCGCGAGCTCATGCACCAGAACATCAACCTGTGGGACCAGTCAGATTTCATGCGCGGCCTCAATGATGCGTTCAACAAGAGTAAGAAATACGCCACGGCGATCGTCTTGAGTTTCCACCGAGTCGCAGGCCGGCTGGCGTTCAGCAACGCGGGGCACCTGCCTCCGCTCTGGTATCACGCCGCCCAACGAAGTTGGGGGTGGCTGGAGGAAGGAAATGACCCGCAACTCAAAAAGGTCGCTGGCTTACCTGTCGGGTTAATTCCAGGGACGGACTACAGTCAGACGGTTGTCACTCTGAACCCATCCGATCTTCTTGTGCTTTACACAGATGGCATTACCGAAGCCGAGAACGGGACGAGTCAGGAACTGGGGCGAGAACAGCTTCTAGAATGGGCGCGTCGGGCTCCGGTGGATTCTGCGAAAGCGTTGGGAGAAGACCTGCTGCAACGGCTGGAGTCGTTTCGAGACGGACTCCGCAACGACGATGAGACACTGCTGGTGTTGCAACGCGAAGAAGAATCTCGTCTGGTCGTATTGGGCGAAGTTGCAAGCAGCTTTACATTTGGTCGGCTGCGGAAGAGTCTAAACAAAGAATAGGGTGCGAGCGGTGGGTCAACTCAAGAAACGAAATCAGTCAGGGCAGTTAAGGCGGCAAGCCTAACTGGCTTCGGTGATGGAAAGCATCGATCACTTCCCAGCAAGCCCCACTGCTCTCCTGCTCTTTGTGAGTTTACTGGAGGCTTCATGGCGTGTTTGGCAGGTCAGGTGATTCGCGACGATACGCACTAAGCAACAACCCGTGTGTGCCTGACCGCGTGCCTTTCTAGTTAGCCACGCATGCCACTGGACTGGCCTGTCACAGGAGACTCCTTAACTGTTTACGGAGCGACGATTTTCCGCCAGGAGTTCTTCAGTTGTGCTCCAGTCGTTTTGAGACGTTACAGACCAACTACTTGCCGTGTATGACGGTCTCACAAACCGCTGTTTCGGAGAACCACAAATCCACCGCGAGGGCCGCTGGGAGCACAGGGAAACTCGTGGTGGCTTCGCTCATCCTGTCTGCGGATGGCACTCTTGAACGGCTGTGAAGCTTCACGAACTCTACTTTCGGCATGGCGGAGTTAGTCACCAACCACAAAACTTAATGCCGCTTCCACAGGACACATCCAGTCAGCGCGCAAAGTCATTTTCGGAGATCTGCGGCTATCAGCGTGAACTGATCCATCGCGGCCTGCAGATCCTCCGCGATCTCCGCGGCGATAATGTCGGGCGCGGGCAGATTGGCTGAGTCTTCCAGGCTTTCATCCTTCAGCCAGAAAATATCCAGGCTCACCTTGTCGCGCTTGAGCAAGTCTTCGTAGGGGAAGGACTTGAACCGCTCGGTCTCTTTGCGCTCATGACGATTCTCGGCGTTGTAGCACGAGACAAAATCGTCCAGGTCCCCGCGCTTCAGCGGATTGGTTTTCAGCGTGAAGTGCTTATTCGTCCGGAAGTCGTAAATCCAGAGCGTTTTCGTCCAGGGAGTCGCGCTGGCCGGCTTGCGGTCGAAGAACAGAACGTTCGCCTTAACTCCCTGGGCGTAGAAGATGCCGGTAGGTAGGCGCAGCAGCGTGTGAACATCGGCCTGCTTCAGCAGTTCCCGCCGAATTGTTTCGCCAGCACCGCCCTCAAAGAGCACGTTGTCGGGCACCACAATGGCCGCGCGCCCATGAATCTTCAGGCACGATTTCACATGCTGCAGAAAATTGAGTTGCTTATTGCTTGTGGTTGCCCAGAAGTCGTCGCGGACATAGGTCAGCGCTTCTTTGCTCTCATCGCCCTCTTCGTTGATCACTGTAATGCTCGACTTCTTTCCAAACGGCGCATTGGTTAGCACCATTCACGTTTGCAAGAAGCCGCCAGAACCTGATGTAGCGGCTTCAAAGACGCCGTTTCGCGGGCAGTTGGAGGGCGTTGTAGCGCCGTAGCGGTTGCAGGAGCGGCAAAAGCTGGAGGTCACGCTACCAGCCCGCCGAGTAATAGAACGACTAGCGTAAGTTTTTTCGTCTCGGGAGACGATGAAATGCAAAGCGACCATGGAACCAATCCGAGCCTCCTTGCTGGCCAAGACCCGCGGCAGCACTACTGCCGCGGATGTGGATTAGCGCTCCCCCTCGAATTTGGCGGACACTTTCACAAAGAATGCCTACGAGCCGACAAGCGTAGTCGCGTTTACGCGCAGCGTGCACGGGAGCAGGAGAGATTTCAACGATGGTTGAAGAAGCAGCGTTGCCCGAATTGCGGACAGGGATACGGTGATCGACGATCTAGCGAACCAATAGAGACACGGTGTGAAGCTTCACAATTCAACGACAGCGCGATCCGCGAAGCGGATGGGGGCCCGTGCCAAAAACGGGCCTAACACCGCTACACGAAAGAACGAGGCTAAGCGAAGTGAAACGACATGAAACGAGCGCCCGGCAGGCTCGTCCGGTTTCTGGTTTCGTTTTAATCGGGTTCGGGCGACCACGATATGCGAATGCCGACTAGCAGGAATTTCGTTAACAGCGGCGGTTCGGCGAACCGCCTTACAAAGGAAACCATCGATAGGAAAGGCATGAAAAATGGTGGAGCACAACTCGGACAACACACGTCAGCTCCAACTCCCTACTTCGAAGTTCTAACCGCCGAAGAACTTGCCCAGAGGTGGCGGGTCCCGCCAAGTTGGGTACGGGAGCAGTGCCGAAGTCGCTGCCCTGACCCGATTCCCCATGCTCGTCTCGGACGGTACGTCCGCTTTAGTTGGGGGAGCCCGGCGCTGACTCAGTGGTGGGGACGCCGGCAATCCAAAAGCAAAGAATTCTCTTGATTTCTAACATGACGTTTAGCTAGAGTTGCTTCATGAAAAAGAAGATCCCTAACCCGCATGCTTCGGCCCTCGGCAAACTTGGTGGCGCAGCTAGGTCCAAGAAACTCAGTCCAGCTCAACGCACCGAGATTGCCCGAAAGGCCGGGCTTGCGCGAAGTCAGAAGCTCAGTCCTGAGGAACGCAAGCGAATCGCTGGCCTGGGTGGCAAGGCTTCGGCAGGGATACCTAAAACGAAACGAAAGGAGCAACTATGAGAAAAACCAATCAGGCTGGCTACGTCATGCGACATCGCGGCTGGTGGGTACTCAGGTACCGCGAGCGCGTTGGTGTCGGCGGAAACATCACCACAGTCCAGAGGGCCAAGCGACTCGTCCGCATCGACGCTGATCATAAAACAAAAGCCAGTGTTCGTGATCTTGCGGAGGAGGAACTTCGGCCAGTATCACGGACTCCTGTTGAACCACTAAGGGTGACAAAACTCGGCGACTTTGTCGATCGAGCTTATCTGCCCCACGTGAAGCAGCAGAAGCGACCTTCAACCTACAAGGGCTACTCACAAATCTGGAGCGACTACCTCAAAGCGCACTGCAGCGGTGCGTGGATGCGGGAGGTCAAGACTTATAACGTGCAAACTTGGTTGGACGAGATCGCCCGAGAACGGGAGATTTCAAAGACCACAGTTGCGCACGTTAAGAATTTCCTCAGCGGTGTTTTTCGCCATGCCGCACAACAGGGCTACTTTGATTCGGCGAATCCGGTCAAATTGGCAGAGGTGCCTGCATTCGCAGGGAATGCATCAGAAACGAAGCCGTACTCACTCGAGGAGATAGCAGCAATGCTCACGGTTCTGCCTGAGCCTTCTGCGACTGCCGTCGCGACCGCGGCGTTTACCGGGCTACGCCTCGGGGAACTTCGGGGTCTGACGTGGCAGGCTTACGAACCAGCTGAAGATGAGAACTCGCTAGGATGGTTGAATGTGAGGCAGTCCATTTGGCGATCTCGCATCGGGGAACCAAAAACAGCTAAGTCGAAAGCGCCGGTGCCGGTCATCCCGCAGCTAGCGGTGAGACTTGACGAACACCGGATCCGCTGCGGTTCGCCAGCAACAGGTCCGATCTTCACAAACTCCGCTAAACGACCACTCGACCTTAACGCTTGCTACCAGCGTGACATGAAGAACGTGCTGAAACGGGCAGGGATCTTGTGGCACGGTTGGCACGGGTTTCGAAGAGGGCTGGCGTCGAACCTCAATAGGCTCGGCGTTGACGATTCGGTGATCCAGCGGATTCTGCGGCACAGCACAGTGCAGGTGACGCAAAACCATTACATCAAGACAGCATCGCCCGATGCAGTCGCAGCGATGAGGCTGTTCTCAACAGCTTTTTCTAATTGTGCTCCACTTGTGCTCCAAAATGTTGAAAATACGTCGAAGGGCGTAATTCAGTAGGCGCAAGTTGAGTCCAACAAGTGCTTTATAACGAGTGAGCTGGCGGAGAGGGAGGGATTCGAACCCTCGGTACAGGTGTTAGCCCGTACAACGGTTTAGCAAACCGCCGCATTCGGCCACTCTGCCACCTCTCCGGCGCATGCGCGTTCCCAAGTTTACCATGGCTGTAATGTCGTTGGATTTCTTGTTTATCGGCCGATCGCTTCACGAAAGTGGGATGTTTTTAGACTGGTGACCGGCGCGAGTTCGCGGTTTGAACCGACGATGTGACTTTCAGCAGATGCGGGGCAATTGGTCGCCGGCAAGCATGTCCACCACGCGACTGGTGCCAAGCGGGGTTCGCATCGTCACCAGTCCTGGATGATCACCTCTTACGGTGCCGATGATTTGCGCCTCCGAGCCCAAGGCATGATTGCGCATCGCCTGCAGGACTGCTTGGGATGCTTCGGGCGCGACCACGGCGATCATCTTGCCCTCATTGGCCACATAGAGAGGATCGAGGCCCAGCAACTCGCATGCTCCTCGAACTTCTTCATGAATAGGCAGTGTGCTTTCTTCCAGTTCGATGCCAACGCGCGACTGCTGCGCGATTTCGTTGAGCGTGCTGGAGACGCCACCGCGCGTTGGATCGCGCATGCATCGAAGATCGCCTGTAGTGTCAAGTATTGTCTTGACCAGCTTATGCAAGGCGGCGCTGTCGCTGCGTATTTGCGTTTCGAACTCCAGGCCCTCGCGCTGTGCCAGAATCGCAATACCATGATCGCCGATCGATCCGCTCAAAATTATTTTGTCTCCGGGGCGGGCGCGATCGGCGGACAACTCAATCCCCTCGGGCACAACGCCAATTCCTGTCGTGTTGATGAACAGGCCGTCGCCATGCCCTTTCTCGACGACCTTAGTGTCACCGGTCACAATTTGAACATCCGCATCAGCGGCCGCCCGTCGCAGTGAATCAACGATGCGCCGGAGTTCTTCCATCGAGAAGCCTTCTTCAATGATGAATGCGGCGCTCAGAAATAGAGGCGTGGCACCGCCCATCGCCAGATCATTTACAGTGCCATGAACCGCGAGTGATCCGATATCCCCGCCGGGAAAGAACAGCGGCTTCACCACGAAAGAATCGGTAGTGATGGCGAGACATTGGCCATTCACATTTACGATAGCCTGATCGTCCAGACGTGCCAGCGCGGGATTCTGGAATGCTGGAAGGAAAATATCGCGGACCAGTTCGGCACTCAGCTTGCCTCCGCTGCCGTGCCCGAGCAGAATTGTATTCTTGGCTGCGAGTGGCGTCGGGCAACTAAGTTCGAACTTTGTTGGGACGGGGATGGGAGTTTTCGTTGACACTCGCTCTCCTAACCCGTAGCCGCGTGGCGGCGATAGTGATAGTAGGCCGCACACGCGCCTTCGGTAGAAACCATCGGGGCTCCCAGTGGATTTTCCGGAGTGCAGCGCATACCAAACGCGGGACAATCGGTCGGCTTCTTCAATCCCTGCAAGACCTGGGCGCTGATGCATTCGGCCGGTTCGTCCACAGTGAACTCGCCCAAGTCAAAGACCCGGTCGGCGTCGTAGGCGGAGTATTCTTGTCGCAAACGCAAACCGCTCTGCGGGATAGGGCCGATCCCGCGCCACTTCTGGTCGGCAACTTCAAATACCTCGGCCATGATCTGCTGCGCCGGAAGATTTCCCTGGTAGCTCACCGATCTCACGTATTGGTTTTCCAGCTTGGCTTCGCCGGCCTCCAGTTGACGAACAAGCATCAGAACGGCTTCCAAAATGTCGACGGGCTCGAAGCCGCCGACCACGATCGGAATGCGAAAGTCGCGAACCAGATCTTCATAGTCTTTGCATCCCACAACCGTACAGACGTGGCCTGGCGCAATGAAACCCTGCACGCGGTTGTTGCTCGAAACCATCAAGGCGCGAATCGCCGGCGGCACGAGCACATGCGAAACCAGCATGGAAAAGTTGGTGAGACCTTCGCGTTTCGCTTGCCATGCCGCCATCGCATTGGCAGGAGCGGTAGTCTCAAAACCGATGGCCAAGAAGACCACCTTGCGCTCGGGATTCGCTCGCGCAATCTTCACCGCCTCGGTAGGCGAGTAGGCGATTCGGACGTCCGCGCCCTCGGCCTTAGCTCTGAGCAAATCCGAATTCGACCCCGGCACCCGCAGCATGTCGCCGTAGGAAACCAGGATGATGTCGGGCCTTCGCGCCAGCGTGATAGCTTTGTCGACCGTTTCCAGCGGCGTTACGCACACTGGACATCCCGGCCCATGCACCAGTTCGATACCATGCGGCAACAACTCGTCCAAACCGTAGCGCATGATGGTATGAGTCTGCCCGCCGCAAATTTCCATCAGCACCCAGGGCCGCGTCGTGCTTTGGGCAATCTCAGCCGCCAGAGCGCGCGCAATGCGGTGGTCACGGTACTCGTCGAGATATTTCATATCGCGCCGTCAACTACGATCCAAGGTGCAGAGCGCTACGACTCCGCCGGCGGCAGTTCAGCTTCCAAAGCTCCCATCTCCTGCAGAAGCTGGTAAGTCCGTTCAGCTTCGGCCGCATCCACACAGCTGATCGCGAAGCCCACATGCACCATCACATAATCTCCAAGCTTAGCCTCGGGAACAAAGTTCAGAGATACCTGGCGCACGATCCCGCCAAACTGCACCCGCCCCGCGCGCAGCGGACCAAGCTCTTGGATTTCAATAATTTTCCCAGGTATGGCAAGGCACACGGCAGTTTCCCCAGCATCAGTACAGCACTCGGCGTTAGGGCGCTCTGTGACGTACGACACATCCGACTGTGACAGGCGCACAAAACGATGAGCAAATAATAATGCGCCGGTCATTGGATGACCGGCGCCATTTTGCACCTTGAGGTTCTACTGGGCTGGACTCTGCTCCGTCGGTGTCGGCTGCGTGCTCGCTTTGGCCTCGGCATTTACTTCCGGCGTTGTAACCGGATTCACCTTGACGGTGGCCAGGATCCTTTCCAGACGCCGGAAGACTTCGTCGCGATCGAGATGCTTGATCGCGGCGTCAGTCCTGACCTCAGCAGCGGGTGCTTCAGTCGCGGCTTCGGTCTTGTTATCTTTAACATCGCCCTCGACGACCTTACCGCTATTGGTCGCAACCTTCAACGCAAATTCGTAGCAGGCGCCGTTCTGGAAGACATGATAGTACTTGGCCGTCTCCTCGCGCTTGCCATTGCCGCTATCTGCGGCCACGGCTGGGGACGATTGCAACTCCATGTCGCCGATCAGCAGCTTCGAAATCGGTGGCGTAACCATTTGTGCCGTGGCCTGCGTAGTGGGTTCGATCGCACCATCGGCTGGGGCAATCGGTTGCGGCTGAGGAACGGAGAATTCGCTGCATTGATCCGCCGTGAGATTCTTGTTCACGCTGACGTTGAAAAAGGCCGATGCCAAGTCAGAGCTTGGATATGTCGACTCCGGCAGCGCAACTGCTGCCAGCGCGACTCCACCGGGCTGCACGAAGTCCATAGGGACAGAGCCGGATGCAACCAGTTCGTTCGCAGCCTCGCCGGTCTTCAGGGAGTACCTGCGCGGATATTGGAACGAAACGCCGGACGTTTTGTCGGCATAAGTCACAGTAGCCGGAGCTCTGCGAACAACTTTCTTGTGTATTGGTTTTGCCTCTGCCTGCTGGGTCGGTGCCGGCGCGGGCAGCACGACCGTCGTAGGGGTCGGCGGAACAGGCTCCGGCATCAGCGACGGACTGGCTGAGCTTACAGGTTTGGGTTGTTCGCTCGAGCATCCGACGGCTACGGAACAAACGATCAGTACCGCGGCGAAGATCACCGTGCTGGCCGTTTGGTTGAAACCGGTTCTAACAAAGTTGTTCTTGCCCCAGGTAACCGAGTCACAGGTTGCCGGGGTGGTGCGGACTGCCTTGGTGGGAAACAGGTTGATACGCGTCATGGTTGGTCACCTCCTGCTGCGGAGCAGCGCTAGTGATATTGCAGGGCGTGGGCCATGTAGCAAGATGCTGATTTCCCGAGGTTTAGCACTATTCGCGTTCTCGACAGCCGTGGCAATGCGGACACGATGTGATCTGCGCAACACGTAAAACAACTTAATCCACGTCGCTCACGACCTGCGAAAATAGGCACGTGGAAAAGTCACGCTTCTGGCATCCGCCCGCATGGAAGTGGCTTCTGCTTTTGATCCTGCTCGCTGGTGCAGGCTTTCTCGCATCCTGGAAGCCTTCACCTCGCCCAGTAAAGGTAGAACTTCTTCCCTTTACTGATTCGCCCCCGGCATGGAACGGAGCTTATTCCTATCTGACAATTTCGCCCGTCGACGTGGAAACGGATCACCCAAGATTCGAGAGCGCCATCGTTGCCAGTGCGCCTACAGTTCGCCGTGACTCGCCGGTCAATGAATTTCAGGTCGACCTGCACACTGGGATGTTTGTAGTGCGGCAGACCGACTTGTTCATCTCTGACACTGTATCCCTATCTCTAACGCGCACGCATCGAGCGTGGGATTGTTGCAGCCGAGCCTTCGGAGTAGGAACCAATCATCCCTATGACATTTGTCCGACAGGCACTCGGCGCCCTTACACGTACATGGATCTCAACTTGGAGGATGGCCGGCAGATTCATTTTCGCCGAATTTCCAAAGGCACCGGGTACGCTGACGCGGTCTTCCGTCACGAGGAGACTTCATCTGAATTTTACGGTGCCCAGATCGCCTGGAATGGAGATGGCTGGACCCTTAACTTCCGCGATGGCCGCCGCGTTCTTTTCCCCGAGGCATACTACTCAAAGAATTACGCGCAAGGGGCTCCCTTTGACATGCAGGATGCCGACGGTCATCACGTGCAGCTGAAAAGAGATAAGAAACGTAATCTGGAGGAAATAATTTCTCCATCACTGCGAAAAATTACTCTTAAGTACGACGCCTCGGATCGAATCATTGAAGCAGCCGACGATGAGGGAAATATTCGTAAATATTCTTACGATTCAAGCGGGCACTTAGAAGCTGTGGCGGATGCGTCGAATATTTTGTATCGCTTCGAGTATGCGCCATTGATTCGCTGGAACTACGATCCTTATCTCATGACGGCCGTCCTCGATGGAAAAGGAAAAGTACTGCTGAAGAGCGCTTACACGAACGGCAGAATTTCTGAGCAAAAACTGCCAGATGGCGAAGTATTCAGATTCCGCTATATATTCGGCCAAGCCAACGAGATTACTGAAACAATTGTGACCTTGCCCTCCGGCAAAGAAAAAAGATTCTTCTTTGAGCACGGCATTCCTTCGAGGGAGGAATAACCGCTGCAGTTTTTTACGCAGGCTCTTACCCGCAGTTACGCCGCGGCAATCCGCCGGATCAGGTCTTCCTGCTCCTTCTTACTCTCAGCGCCGATGGTGAATGCGTCGAGCACGCCCAGCGACAGAGCATAGCGCAGAGCCTCCGACTGCCTGTCGCGCAGATCGCCTTGCCCGAGAATCTTCATCCCGACCACGGCCTTGCCCGCCGCTTTCATTTGGCGCAGTACGCTGACCACGGTCTCAGGATCGGCGTCCATGTGCGATCCGATCGGATTGATACGCGCGAAATCGACTTCCACCCACGGGGACTTAGCGGCGGCCCGCAGCGCCTCGATGCTGTGGCACGAACAGCCATGCGCGCGAATGACACCTTTCTGCTTGGCTTCGGAGAGAACGTCCATCACGCCCCGGTAGCGCTCGGTCCAGTCGGCCTCGGTGACGCAGTGCATCAGGCAGATGTCAAGATAATCGACGCCGAGTTCCTTGCGGAAGCGGTCGAGATCGGCGCGGGCGGTTGCAGGATCGCGCGCCCAGGTCTTCGACAACACCGTGACTTTATCGCGAGGAACGTGCTTCAGCGCTTCAGCTACATGCTCGTGGCTTCCATAAGAATCGGCCGAGTCGAAGAACCGCAGGCCCTGGTCGTAGCCATTGAGCAGAAGATCGGAGAGTCCTTTTACGCCTAGCGCGGTCTGATTCGAGTGGTGTCCCGAGCCGACCGTACCCGTTCCCATCGCGAGGCGGCTGGTCTTGATACCGGTGCTGCCGAGCGTGACCGTATCAGTTGCCGTGAACTTCTTCAGCGGGATCTGAGTTGCGAGCGCGGCCAAAAGCTCTCTGGATGTCAGCCTCTGTGCGGTGAGCGTTTTTGTGGACAGCCAAGCGGCCCCAATACCGGTAGCCGAGCGAATGAGGAATTCGCGGCGATGCATAAGAACCTCCCTGCAGCGATGCTTTCAGCCATGATAACCGAGCTTGTAAATTTATTCGAACTGTTTCCGGAAGGCTGCAAACTGCGCTTGGATTTCTGCAACTTCTTTTCGCAGCTCCGCCACTTCGCTTTCGAGATGAGAGATGCGATCAGCCCCCCCTGAAGGATGGGATTGGACTCGCTCAGGCATTGGCTCTATTAGCGGCACATCGCCAGAGAACAGATGCATATACCTCGATTCTTTCGTTCCGGGCTGACGTGGCAGAACGGCGGCCAAAGGTGGCTCACGCTGAGCCAATCGATCGAGAGTCGAGACTACATCGTCAAGCGCTTCGAAGTGGTACATGCGGTCGGCACGGCCGCGCAGTTCTCCGGGAGTTTGAGGACCCCGCAGAAGCAGCACGCACAGAACCGCAATCTCGCGGCGATCGAAGTTGAAAACTTCTTGCAGCCGGTGCTCGTACTTCGTGACCCGACTATCGGCACCGCTCGCGGGGCCTGCCATGCGCTTTTCTTGCAAGCTGGCGAGGGCGTCACTCACCGAATCATCGTCCAGATTCATCACCGGTTCGCGATTGTTTTTCTGGTTGCAGGCATTCACCAGAGCATTCAACGAAAGCGGATAGTAATCGGGAGTGGTGACGTCCTTTTCGATCAGCGCGCCGAGAACGCGTACTTCGGTTTCGGTTAGCTGAAGGCTCATGAGTTTATTCTCGAAACTCTCTCGGGATAAAGAATTGAGAGCGATTGTGGCGCTCGCAGGCGGACATGAGTGTCCGCCCCACACAAGCATTGTCGGCTTAAAAAAGCGCCGTCGGCCTGCGCTTCCAGGGCTTACCTTTCTCCTGCGAAACTTTCTCCATGTCACCAACATAAGCGGCGGTTTGTGTGAGGACATGGTGCAGATCGTTACCCACGCTGATGAAAGTGAATCCTTTGTCCAGAAACTCTCCGACCCGCGCCGTGCCGAACAAGAACAGCCCAAGGATGACATTATTCTTGCGCGCATGCTCGATCAGCTTCTTGGTCGCCGCGTCGAGTTCAGGCGATGTGTACATGTGCGGAAATTCGTATTTGTTATACAGGCCCATCGACATGCAAAGATCATTCTGCCCGAGAAAAAGAATATCAACGCCAGGGACAGCTGCGATCTCCGCCATATTCTCGATGCAGGAAGCAGTCTCCACTTGTAGCGCGACGATCCCATCGATATTGAATTTTCCGGCGTAACCTAGCAAGCCGGCCTTGTTCATGCTGCGCTGCGGAAAGTAAACCGAGCGCGTACCCACTGTCGGATACTTGGTGCAACTGACCGCCTGCCGGGCTTCTTCGGCAGTATTAATGTAAGGAATGAGAACGCCATCGGCGCCCAGATCAAGCGCCTGCTGAATGCCGGGGCGGTCGTTGTAAGAGCCTACGCGAACCAGCGACTTGGCCCCTCCGTTGGCAATGCCGCTAAGCATCGCCGAAAGTTTTTCGTTCTGCATAGGACCGTGCTGGGTATCGACCAGCAGCCAGTCATAGCCGCTGTGCGCGAGTTGCTCGACGACGGTGGGGCTGTGCGAGTTAATAAACAATCCCATCTTTGGGATTCCATCGTGCAGTTGTTTCTTGAATTCTGATCCGGTTAGGGCGGGTTCGGGCATTACCGTATTCCTCCTGAAAGCACGTGTAGTCTACCGCAGCGCGCCGCGTGAAAGGCGAAGCCGCGGTTAAATATTTGCCCTGGCCGTGACCTAAGGACACAAAGCTGATTCCTTGATATAGTTCCCGAGATAAGTTCTCAAGGAAGGGTTCGTTGCGTTAATTTTATCAACGCAAGAAGCGAGAACGAAAATGCGATTGCTATTAAACTGGGTTTTGAGCGCGCTGGCAGTGTGGATTGTGGCGCATGTGGTGCCGGGTATTTTCGTCAGCGGCCCTGGAAACGCGCTGATCGCCGCCCTGGTGATCGGCTTCATCAATGCGACTCTCGGAGCGCTGCTGAAGATTTTGACTTTTCCTCTAACCCTGATCACGCTGGGATTATTCTGGCTTGTGATCAACGCGCTGATGCTCAAGCTGGCCTCTGTGCTGCTCTCGCCCGGATTTCAAGTGCGAACATTCTTCGCGGCCTTTGTCGGCGCGATCGTGCTGAGCCTGGTGAACATGGTGCTGAAGGCGCTCGTGTATCCCTCGCGAGACCGCAACTAGAACCAGTGCGAAAAAACTAAGCTCCCACGTTTGGGCAGGGCACGAATTCATTCGTGCCGTTAAGTTGTCGACGATGGAACCGCGCTTTAGCGCCAGAGGTATGCTTTTCCTTCGAGCTGCATTTTTCGCAATTTCTCAGCCGCGCCGCCAAGAGTCAAGCGGCACGTGTTACTCCTAGCTTTTCTCCTTCCGCGGTTTCAGAGACTCCCAGTCTTCATTCGTGAGCAGGCGACCCAGGTTGCTGAACTCTCCGGCGCCCTGCAGAAACTCTCCGCCGTCCATGCGGATGACTTCTCCGTTTATGTAACCGGAGCCATCGCTGACCAGAAATGCGGCGAGGTTGGCGAGTTCTTCCACCGTGCCAAAGCGGTGAAGAGGATTACGTTCCAGCGCGAGCTTTTCCAGTTCAGGACGAGGCAGAACACGCGAGAAAGCTCCCTGCGTGGGAATTGGACCCGGTGCAATCGCGTTCATGCGAATTCCTCGGTCGCCCCATTCGACCGATAGACTGCGCATCAAAGCTTCCACCCCGGCTTTTGCTACCGCCGATGGAACAACGTATGCCGATCCTACCGGGGCATACGTAGCCGAGATGCTGAGCACGGTTCCTTTTTGCTTCGCTTTAAGCCAGCGGCGGCCGCAAGCCATCGTGGCATGCAGTGTTCCCTGCAGCACGATGCCGAGCACCGCCTCGAAAGCACGTGGAGAAAGTTCCTCGGTACGCGCGATGAAATTGCCCGCGGCATTGTTCACGAGAATGTCGAGCGCGCCATCTTTCCAGATGGATTCGATCATGCTTTCGACGGCGGCGAGGTTACGAACGTCGCAGGGAAGAGCCTGAATTTTGCGGTTAGTGTCTTTGGACAGTTCAGCGGCGGTCTGCTGCAGCACATCTTCGCGGCGTCCGCAGATGTAAACCGACGCGCCCAGTTCCAGAAAGCGCTGAGCCATGGCTTTGCCGAGGCCCGTGCCGCCGCCGGTTACGAGGATGCGTTTGTTAAGGAGAAGATCGTTGCGAAACATTCGTACGGACCTTCGATTCCTGAAGCAATGAGGATGAACAGCAGTTTCCTCGCCGGGCTTCGCCCGACTCGGGATGACAAATTATAAGGTGGCGGACAGCGGCTACGTTCGCTACTTATCGCAAGCTACACGGAATCCATAATCAGCGTATCGAAACTCGGGCGGGATGCTGGACCTGGCCGAGCAGCGCGCCACCTTCACATGATGCCGCCATGATCCACCCCGCGAGGCCTTGCGTTGACCTTTCTCCGGCCCTCGCGGGTTGCGCTCGGGCGAGACCGCATAGTAGTTGGCATCGTACCAGTCGCTGCACCACTCATGTACGTTGTCGCAAATATCGTATATTCCAAAGGCGTTGGGAGTGTAGCGGGCGACGGGTTCAGGCCCCGTTTGCCAGCGGATCGCGTAATCCGGCAACGACTGCGGCGGTTCATCGCCCCACGGAAAATCGTTATGTTCGAAACGGCCGCGGGCGGCGCGCTCCCACTCGGCCTCTGTGGGCAGACGGTAGTTGCAGCCAGTTAGCGACGACAACCATTGACAGTATCGATCGGCCTCAAACCAGCAGACTCCAACCACTGGCTGAGTCGGCTGATTGAAATTTTGCTCGTTCCAGAATGGCGGCGGCTGCGCTTCGGTGGCTCGCAAGAAGTGCCCGTATTCTGAGTTGGTGACTTGAGTGGCTGCGAGCCGGAGGACATCTATCCAAACTCGGTGGACCGGGCGCTCACAATCCTGGCCAGAATCTGAGCCCATCCAGAACCAGCCTTCCGGAATAATCACCAGGGTAGGCTCGATCACTGCTGAAGCGGGTTGAGCGTGTGAGGGAGTCGCTGTCATGGGCTTCGTCGCGGCTGTTGCCGCAGATTCAGCGTCGGGTTAAAGTCTACAGCAAACATTCCACAGAGAGTTGCAACGATGAAACCAAAGCTGCGCTTCAAAGTCACGTTGGACAGTCAGGAGGGCGGGGGCTCGGGAGCCGCGCTGCGCGCGCCGTTCGATGTGCAGAAAACATTTCAAACCCGGGCACGTGTTCCGGTGCGGGGCACCATCAATGGATTTCCCTTTCGTTCCTCGCTCATGCCCATGGGCGGATGCTACAGGATGGTTGTGAACAAGACTTTGCGGGAGGGCGCTGGCGTTCAAGCGGGCGACACAGTAGAGATCGTGATGGAGCGCGATGAAGACGAGCGCACAATCGACCCGCCTCCGGTGCTGAAAAAAGAGCTGGCGAAAAGTAAGGCCGCGCAGGCCAGCTGGGAGAAGCTTTCCTTCACTCACAAAAAAGAGGTGGCTCAGGCCATAACCGGAGCAAAACAGGAAGAAACACGAACCCGTCGTCTCGCGAAGATCATTCAGATCTTAAAGACTGGCGCGAAGTGGACAGGATGATTTTCGGGATACCCAGCCGTTGCGCTGCACGGAGAAAAAACTGCCCATCGTTGGATCGATGGGCCTTTCTTGAATATTGAAGAGGGCTACTGCACCTGAGCTTGATCGTCGAACTCAACGCCGTCGCCGGCATGCACGTCTTCCATCGCAAACACGATCATACCGGTCGCGGTGGTTGCCGTCGTGCCGATGATGACGATCTCACCGACCGCCCGGCGGGGCAGATCCCGAACGTGAATCACAGGCCCATTCCCCTTCTCGAATAGCTGAGGATCGAAGGATGGTTGCTTCTTCTGCGTATCTTCGCTGATGGCCGCCCGGAACGAGAGCGAGTCCACGGGGTCAGCTAAGTCTGCCGTATAGTTGCGGACCGCACGGAAATAGTCGCCAACCTTGACTCCCTGGTTCGCTCCCACGTTCATAAAGACTTTCTGGCCAGTCCCCAGCTGGGAGTCGAAATCCCGTGCCATTACGATTCGCCCTGAAACCTTGCTGCCCACGGGAAGAAAGCGGTCGAAACGCAGAGGAGGATGGAACGGTACGGTGGTTTTCTCCGCGAACGGGATTGCAGTATCACCAGGGCTAATCGGGTCGCAGGAATATTCCACTCGGGCTACAGCCGACTTGCTGCGGGTATCGATCACGCGGACGCGGCCGACTTCTGCATAGGGCTGGCCTGTAGCTTTGAGCAGCTTGCGCTGCCCGGGGAACATCTCATACTCGTTAATGTCTTTCAACGCGCGCACAATCTCGTATTCGGCGCCGGCGCTGTACCCGCTGCCTGCGAGGTAAATGAGATCGTTGCGGACGAACTTGGTCGTGGTGGGCGTTTGTAATCCTCCGGCCACGAAATTGGAGTCGGGCAGAGCTTGCCGGTTGATAAATCCTGCGCAATACAGATCTGCGTAAGTAGGCATGACAATCCGCTGAACTGGGAAACTATCCGAGGTCGCCACAGTGCCTGGCGGTGTCGGTGCCGTATTCGCACCGGCTCCCGACTGGGCCCACGTTGCCGTGGCGAGCAACATCAATAACAATCCTGTTTTCTTCATGTTACCTCCGAGAAAAGGCACACCGCGCCGCTTCCCTAACCAGCTGCCGCGAGATCAAGGCTCAAGCTGGAAGGTAACAAGCAGGTAAGAGGGGGTCAAGGTTACGACGGTGTTAGACTGCACGCGGAAACAGTTTTTTCGCCGAATTGTGAATCGGCTGTTGCATCTGCAATTCCGCCCCTGTAAGATTCGCGCCGAACCTTAATTATTAAAACCCAAATTATTAAAGCCGGTTGCTTGAACCAGATTGATGCAAGTTGATTCAACCCATTGATTCAAGATGATTTCTGCTGCCAAAAATCCCCTGCCCCGCCTTCCACTGCGCCTGCCCCGGGTTTGTGTCGCCTTGGCCGCCTCCGATGCCGCCGATCTAGTTGCGAAAGCGGAAACCCTCATTCGCGATAACTCCTTCCTTGAGTTCAGGTTGGACTACCTCGCGAAGCCCGCCTTGGGACTTCCCAAAGTAAAACAGTTTATTGAGCATCATCCGGGCACTATGGTCGTTGCCACCTGCCGCCGAGTGGCTAACGGAGGCCGTTTTCGCGGCTCCATTCAAGCGCAACTCGCCCTGCTATTGAAGGCTGCAGCTGCAGGTTGCCAGTTGCTTGATGTTGAACTGCAGACCGCCGTCAAATGCAAGCCCGCGCAACTCCAGAAGCTTCGCGCACGTTCGGCTCTAATACTTTCCTTTCATGAGTTCCGCGGGACGAAGAAGCTAGACGACACCCTGGAAAAAATGAAAGCTTTCCCCGCCGATTTCTACAAGGTAGTCAGCACTGCGACCACCCTGTCGGACAATGTATCGATGATCCAGTTTTTGGGCCGCGAAGCGGATAAGCAACCCACTGTCGGCATCTGCATGGGCGAACAGGGCATCATCAGCCGCGTGCTCGGAGTCCGCGCCGGCAGCGTCTTCACCTTTGCCGCTGTCAGCCCCGGAGAAGAAACCGGCCCCGGCCAGGTCACCGCGCAGGATCTCCGCAGCCTCTACCGCATCGAGCAGGTCGATGCCGCCACGCGCGTTTACGGCGTTGCCGGAGACCCCGTGGCTCACTCGCTCTCGCCCGCGATCATGAATGCGGCCTTCCGTCGCGAGAATGTGAACGCCGTTTACCTCTCTCTGCACGCCAAGACTCTCAAGGATCTGCTCACCTGCGTGCGCGAGATTCCCATTCACGGCTTGAGCATTACCATGCCGTACAAAGAGGCGATCCTGCCGTATCTTGACAATACCGATTCGCACACCACAAAGATCGGCGCCTGCAACACGGTGGTGCGGGCGCAGGATGGCAAACTCTACGGCTTCAACACCGATACGTCCGGCGTGGTGCGTCCGCTGGAGCGCCGTCTAAGCACGTTGCAGGATGCAAAGATTCTAGTGCTCGGAGCCGGAGGCGCGGCTCGCGCCGCCGTCTTCGGAGTGAAAGAACGCGGAGCCGAAGTTTACATCCTGAATCGCAGCGCCGCTCCCGCGCAAAAGCTGGCCAGGCGGGCTCACGCGCGCTCGGTGAAACGCGCCGACCTGAAGAAGCTGGCCTTCGATGTCATCATCAACGCTACGCCGGTTGGCATGGGCAACACTCACGAAAGTCCGCTGCAGGAGAAAGAAATCAACGCGCGCTATGTCTTCGACATGATTTACGACCCCGTCGAAACTCGCCTGCTGAAGTTCGCCAAAGAGCGCGGCGCGCAGATCATCCCAGGAATGGAGATGTTCGTCTACCAGGCCGCCCGGCAATTCGAAATCTGGACTGGGAAGCCCGCCCCCCAGGACGACATGATGCAGGTCGTCACGTTAGCCCTGCAGGAGCGCGCCGCGCGAGCGGCCGCCGCCGCGGCGGCAAAGAAGAGATAAATTTCTTGGACGAGCGTTGGCTCAACTTCCGTTCTCGCGCATGAGGGCCTGACCAACTCAGGAATGAGATCTATATAGCCTACCCCACCTCGGTTTGAAATCATCACGTTAGCAAGAAATTCCTTGTAAAATGCGTTTTCCAAATCAGTCAGGTATCAAACATCCGCAATGCGAATTTGCGCCGCTTCACCGTGGATCGCCTGATGACTATCCTCAATCGCCTCGGTTCCCGAGTCGAGGTCAAAGTCCGCTTGCGTCCGGACGAGAAAACCGCTTACGATGCCCACTCCTGAGCAGCCATGGAACTGTTCCGAGTCCAGCCTTGCCAACCCAGTCGAGCGTAAATAAGAAATCCATCTCTCTCCAATGTCTGGTTGTCTATATAAGGACCGAAGCACCTGCGAATCGGACTCTGGAGTTCCTTGGCGGAGACCGATTCTCTGAAGGTAGAGCGTGCGCCTCTGCAGCGATTTCTGAGAGATAAATTATGAGTGTTGATACTGTCTTGACGCGGATTCTGAAGCTTGCACATCCGGTGATTCAAGCGCCACTCGCCGGCGGTGGAGACACGCCCGACCTCGTGGCCGCTGTTTCCAACGCCGGCGCTCTCGGCTTCATCGGCGCGGCCTACTTGACCTCCGAGCAAATCATCGCGACTGCGGCGGCCGTTCGCGCGCGAACCTCGCGACCGTTCGGGATCAACTTATTTGCCCCGCTTCTGCCAAAAGAGTCTCCTGGCGACCCGGAAACCATGCTGGCGCGCCTCGCACCGTATTTCACTGAATTGGGCTTGCCCGCTCCAGCTTTGCCGAAATCGTCCGCCAGTCCATTTGAGGGGCAACTCGCCGCCGCGCTGGAAAGCGGCGCCTCCGTTTTCAGCTTTACCTTCGGCGAACTGCCGACTTGCGCCATAGAAGCAATTAAGGCTCGCAATATGTTTCTGATCGGCACCGCAACTACAGTGGAAGAGGCGAAGGCGCTGGAGAAGTCGGGCGTAAATGCGATTGTGGCCCAAGGGAGCGAGGCCGGCGGGCACCGCGGCACGTTCCAGGGAGATTTCGCCTCCAGCATGGTTGGTGGTATTTCTCTCGTACCCCAGATCGTTGATGCGGTCCGGATTCCGGTGATCGCCTCAGGGGGCATCATGGACGGGCGGGGCATTGTGGCGGCGCTCGCTCTCGGAGCCGCAGCTGTCCAGATGGGCACGGCGTTTCTGACTTGCGCAGAAGCCGGCATTCCCCATGCTTACAAAGAAGCGATCTTGGCCGCACACGAAGACCAAACTCGAATAACACGAGCCTTCTCCGGGCGTCCAGCCAGGGGAATCGTGAATCGATTCATGACTGAAGTCGAGTGCAACGAGAACGAGAAGGATGATGCGATTCTGCCCTTCCCGCTGCAGAATTCGCTTACTCGTCCTCTTCGCACAGAGGCGGCTAAACAGGGGCGTGCGGAGTTTCTATCGTTGTGGTCGGGCCAAGGAGCCCGATTGGCGCGGCGGCAATCTGCCCGTGAGCTCATCGCCCGATTGGCGAAGGAAATCGATCATACCATTGCCACCCTGCAGAAATGTGCGACGAACGTAGGCTAGATCGCGAATCAACGTTGCAAAAAATGAGGCGGAAAATGGAAATTCGGGACCTCGGCATATTTCTTAATTACTTCGGCAGGGTCCACCACCGGACCATGCGGGTAACGCGCTGCATTCCTCCCGACAAAGTCGACTGGTCGTTTCGTGAAGGGAAATTCACGCTAGGTGACTTGGTCCGGCACATCGCGCTCGCGAAGCGCTATCTTTTCGCTGAGACTCTGCAGGGTGAGCCGAGCCAGTATGCCGGCTGCGGCAGAGAGTTGGCTCCTAGCTACGACGAGATCATTTCGCTGACGGAAAAGCTGCATGAAGAATCATTCGAGATCCTCTCTCGCCTCACAGACCTGAACGCCGAGTGCAGAACGCCGGACGGCGCGGCCATTACCACCTGGAAATGGATGCGCGCCATGCTGGAACACGAGATTCACCATCGCGGCCAGATCTACACTTATCTAGCCCTGTTGGAAGTGCCCACTCCCCCTCTATACGGACTCACCTCCGAGCAGGTTGCGGAGCGCAGAGCGAGAAATTAAGCAAAGCTGGGCCACAGATTCACGCGCGATCTGCAGCACCACGCTGCGACCTCGCGGGCAGTGAAACACCACAAAGCCGGGCTGGTTGGCCCGGCTTCTGTTTGCGTGGAACTGATCCAGTCAATCTTGTTTCGATCGGTTGGCTCAGAAGGTCAAATTCTCTAAGCTCTTGCCGCCGCCAGCTAACACCAGGATCCCTCGCTTCGCTCGGGATGACAACCAGTGTTCATGGCGTCTCACATAGAACCTCAGTCTCAATGTTGCGTGCTCGGTCTCATCCCAGTTCTTACTTTGAACCGAAGCCGTGAACCCAAGTCTCGAGTTGCGAGTTTTGCGTCGCGGGGTCACCGATCCCGCGCCGCTGCCCTGCTCACATCACCAGTGCGAGATTTTCCAGTTCGTGCTGCAGCACTGGCAAGGCGCAACCGGCCATCTCGACGCGACCGGCGGCATCGAGGGCCGCCTTGGGCGAAACTCCGTAGCCGCGGCCCATCAGGAAAACCTGCAGCAACTCGGCGGCTTCGTAGGAATCGATCATGCCCCCTTGCAGCAGATCGCTACGCAGGGCCGCCAATTCGGTCGCCGTGAATCTGTCTTTATCGTTGTTGGCTTCAAACTTCACGCTTTCAAACTTCCCAGATTCAAACATGGCCGTCATCACCTCCGACTCCGACCTTCACATCTTGTGACTATTAGACTCATCGGCAGCCACTCAAGTTGCATGCAATTAAATTGCCGTGCCTGCCCCTAAGTTCCATATACGGAAAACAACCGCCTTTAGATTCATAAACCCCTGTGGATATCGGAAGTTGCGGCCACCCAGGTCGCGGCCGGTAATCCACTGCGAGGTACCCTTAGTGTGATCCGCTTCCCGAAGTTGACACAGAGTGTCGGTTTTGGGCGGGAATCCGCCCAAATACGGGCTCAAGACCTCCTGTATCCGAGGAAGATACGTTAAGCAAATGTCAGGGATGTCAATTGAAGGTAAAAATTGAGTCAAGAACCGAAGCCGCCCTCGCTGCGAAAGCCTCCGGAAAAGCCTCCGGATTAGGATCCTCCGGATTAAGATCAGGAGAGCGGTATTGGCTGGCGGGAGACTAAGCGCCTTCTATTGTGGCCTCGTCCAGCAGCATGATTGGGATGTCGTCCTTCACTGCGTAGACCCGGCGGCATCGCGCGCACTTCAGGCTCTCCGGATTCTGTCGGTATTCGAGGGGCTGCTTGCAGGCAGGGCAAACCAGAATCTGCAGAAGCTCTTTGGCAATCATGAAGGCATTGTACTATCGACTAGCTAGTACCCAGTAGCTAGTACCCAGTGCCTAGCGCCCAACGGAAACTTCCCAACCTGCCCCGCGCCGAGTTTTCCGCAGTCCGCTTTCTCGCGCCGAGAAACCGCTCACAATAGAAACGCATTGTACTGGGTACTAGGTACTGGGTACTAGGTTCTGGTTTTCCGGGCACTGATCTTTAGATCAGTGCCGTTTTCCGCGATAGAATCTCAACGGAACGAAACTATGTCCGCCAGAATTCTTGATGGTGCGCAAATCGCGCAGGAGATCCGCAGCGAAGTCTCTGCTGAGGTAAAGACATTGGTCGCCGCTGGAGTTCGTCCCGGCTTGGCAGTCGTGCTGGTCGGCCACAACCCGGCCTCGGAGATTTATGTCCGCGGCAAAGTTAAGGCCTGCGAAGAGGTGGGCATCTACAGCGAGCAGCACACTCCGCCCGATACCGCCTCCACATCCGAATTGCTCGAACTGATCGACGACCTGAACCGGCGCGATGCCATCGACGGGATTCTGGTGCAGTTGCCTCTTCCGGCGCAGGTTGACTCGAAAGCCGTGTTGATGGCGGTCGACCCGGGCAAAGATGTCGATGGCTTTCACCCGGTAAACGTGGGTTTTCTCTCGACGCAGCGTCCTGGCCTGGTGCCTTGTACGCCGGCAGGAGTCATTGAAATTCTTACCCGCAGTAAGATCTCGATCGCCGGGCAGGAAGCCGTGGTCGTGGGCCGCAGCGACATCGTCGGCAAGCCCGTCGCCATGCTGCTGCTGAATGCCAATGCTACCGTGACGGTCTGCCACTCGAAGACCCGCGATCTGGCGGAGGTTTGCCGCCGCGCTGATATTCTGGTGGCCGCCATCGGCCGCGCCGGCATGATCACGCGCGATTTCGTAAAGCCCGGCGCGACCGTGATCGATGTAGGCATGAACAAAGTGACCGATCCGGTGGAATTTAAGCGGTTGTTCGGAAGTAGCGCAGCAAAGGGATCCGCCCACAATTCGAAGCGAGAAGAAACGTTCCGCGCGAAGGGATCGACCCTGGTCGGCGATGTGCATCCCGAAGTGGCGGAAGTGGCGGGAGCGATGACGCCCGTCCCCGGCGGCGTGGGTCCGCTGACTATTGCGATGCTGATGTACAACACGGTTAAAGCGGCGAAGCTGCGGCGCCGCAACCGGGTGCCGGAAGCGCCAGAGCTCACTCACCAATGAAGAGCTTTCACCACGGAGTTACAGAGAGATACAGAGGAAACCAAAGAGAGAAGATGTTGGCTTTTCTCTGTGTGGGAGCCTGCCCCGAGTGCGGCCGAGGGGTGACACTGTCGTGAATGGTTTTCATCCGGAGGCTGCTTGCTGAAAGTCGGCCTCACCGGCTGCATCGCCTCGGGGAAATCTGTCGTCGGCGAAATGTTTGTCTCCTTGGGCGCACATCTGGTACAGGCAGACCGCATCGCCCACGAACTGATGCTGCCCGGCCAGCCCGTTTACAACGAAGTGGTTCGCCACTTTGGTGGAGGAATTCTTAATCCCGACCTCAGCGTCAATCGCGCCAAGCTGGCCGAGGCTGCCTTTGGACCAGCTCCGTCCACTGCAAAGAGCGGGCAGATTACCGCGACCTCAACCGTTCCGGACCGTATCCAAGAGCTGAACCGCATTGTGCATCCCGCGGTAATTCGCAGCCAGAACGAATGGATGGAAGAGATGGGACGCCAGGATGCGAATGCCGTGGCGATTGTCGAAGCCGCGCTGATTCTCGAGGCCGGCGCGGCGAAAAGTTTTGACCGCCTGATCGTGGTCACATGCAGCGACAAGCAGCGGGTGGCGCGCTTTGCTGAACGCCAGAAGCTATCCCTCGAAGCGGCGGGCAAAGAGGTAGCGCGGCGCATGGCTGCGCAACTCCCCGAGGCGGAAAAGATCAAAGCTGCCGACTTTGTAATCGATAACTCGGGATCAATCGAGCATACCCGAGAGCAGGTCGAGCAAGTGTGGCAATGCCTTCACGAGGAGGCGCTAGCCCGCCGGCATGGCCCGTAAATCCCAATTCTCGGGATGGATATATGATGTGTGCAAGGAGAACTTATGTCCATCAACGGGCCGGAAGAGTTAGCCGGAATGCAGGCCGCGGGAGGGGTGGTTTGTCTCATGCTGGCAGCGATGAAAAGCGCGGTACGCCCAGGAATCACAACCGCCGAACTAGATGAAGTGGGCGCGGGCGTGATGCGGCAGCACGGAGCGCAATCGGCGCCGAAGCTGGTCTACAAATTTCCCGGCGTGAACTGCATCAGCGTGAATGATGAAGCGGTGCATGGCATCCCCGGCGAGCGCGCGCTTGAGGCGGGCGATCTGGTGAAACTCGATGTGACCGTCGAAAAAGATGGCTTCATGGCGGACGCCGCAGTGACTGTTCCTGTGGGCGAAGTCACGGAAGAGCGGCAGCGACTGGTGGCGTGCGCGGAGCGCGCCTTTGCCAAGGCAATGCTGGTGGCGCGCGCCGGCTTTCGGGTCTCAGAGATTGGCCGCGTGGTCGAGCGTGAAGTGCGACGCAGCGGTTTCTCGGTAATTCGCGACCTCGGCGGTCACGGCATCGGACGCACCATTCATGAAGCCCCGCGCGTTCCGAATTATGCCGACCCGGAAGCCAATCAGATTCTGACCGAAGGCCTGGTGATTACGGTGGAACCAATTATTGCTGCGGGGTCAGGCCGGTCGTTTGTGGCGCGGGATAAGTGGACGATCATCACTGCCGATCACGGGGCGTCGGCGCACTATGAGCATACGCTGGTGATTACCAAGGGCGAGCCCATGCTGCTGACGGCAGCGTAGCGTAGATCATCCCGGCTCATAGACTGCTCAGGGCCGCTTATTGCCGAGTTCCGAAGTGATAACTGGCCTCAGTAGTCGAAACCGCCGGGATTCCGTCAACCAATGGTGGTTCATATACAAACTGCTTCACGGCGGCAACTACAGAACTGATGAAAGCCTCATCTCCGCCGAGAACCTTGACATCCTGAACCTTGCCATCCCTCCCGATCGTAATGGTCAAATAAACAGAGCCCGACTTTCCCGCTAAATCGGGCGGCAACTGAGGATCAGCTCCAGACAGTTTCCGCGGCGACAGAATCAAGACTCCCTTATCGGTCACGGTTTCCGTGCGAAATTCCGGCCGGTCCGGGATTGACGTCATGCATTCCACCTGTCCCTTAATCGAGTCAGCTTCCCCGCTAAGTGCAAAGTGAAATCCAAGTTGGCTCTCGACTCGAATCGGGCTGCCGTCGAGAAGATACGGACGGAATTTGTAATCTCTGAGGGCGTCTAGGCTGGTTCCCACCAGCAACGGCGGCCCTTCAACCGGCTCACTAAGCACGATCTTGCCAGTTTCGTCGACGACGATTTTGAAGATTACGTCCCCTTGAATTCCTTTCGTCATCGCTTCCACCGGGTAGACAGGGAGGGTTTTATGCTCAACAAGTCCGAGCATCACCGTGCCGGCAACACGAACCGTATGGGGGCGAACCTGGGCTATGGCGAAAGTTCCACAACAGAGGAACGCCGCAACAACTAACTTCGTTCTTAGCATTCCAACCCCCAGAGACTGTACCGCTAAATGTGGCAGCTCGCCTGGCCGCGCTTCTCCAGATACTGCTGGTGATAATCTTCGGCGGGATAGAACGTCACCGCAGGCACGATCTGCGTGGCGATCGGCTTTGAGTAGCGATGCGCCATCTCGAGAGCTTCTTTCGAGGCTTCGGCCTTGGCCTGCTGCTCGGGCGAGTGATAGAAGATAGCCGAGCGGTATTGCGTGCCCCAGTCCGGGCCCTGGCGGTTGCGCTGCGTGGGATCATGATTCTCCCAGAAAGTTTTCAGCAGTACGTCGTAAGAGATCTTGGCGGGATCGAACTCCACTTCCACCGCTTCGGCGTGACCGGTAGTGTCGGTGCAAACCTGTTTGTAGGTAGGATTTTCGGTGGTTCCTCCAATGTAGCCCACGCGCGTGGACTCCACTCCCGGCAGCGCGCGGAACGTGGCCTCGACTCCCCAGAAACATCCCGCTGCAAATGTGGCTTTCTCCATTTTAAGATTGCTCCTTGCGTTTTGCCTTCATTGATCGCGGTCGCGCTCGGCGTCCCGGCGACCTTCGCATTTTGTGACTGGCCTCTATTAGATGACGGAATCGTCAGAAAGTCACGCATCACGGAACGTCGCATGATCTCGGCGGGGGCGTGTGGGGGCCAGCCGCCCTCGGCTGACCGTCGAGCGCAGCTCGACTCTTCTCGCTGCTCGTCCTCTTCCGTAAGCTTGACTCATGCGGCCGCCTGGCCTTTTCGGGCGATTGACGCTGCCCCCGCTTTCGAGATAAAGTTCGGGCAAGCTTGTTGCATTTCCCCCAGGAGAAGTCTGTGCGTTTTCGACCCAGCCGCGCCCGGAGTGTGCAAAAACTTGCCGCTTTTCTGCTATTGGCGCTGGCTCTAGCACAGGCCGCCCTCGCTGTCCCGAACTTCAGCCCGCAGCGCCGCCTCGGCTACAACACCGGAGATCAATGGGAGCCCGCCATCACTGCCGATGGCCACGGGCACATCTATATTCTGTTTCCGCAATATGGCGCGGTCAGCGAGTGTCCGGCCTGCAAAGCGCCTACAATTTCTCTGCTCGTCAGCAACGACAATGGAGTGACGTGGCAGGCGCCGCATCCCTTGGTGGCTTCTTCTACCGGGCAGTTTGATCCGCAGATTGTGGTCGATCCCGTGGACCGGCAGACTGTCTATGCTTCGTGGCTCCAAAACAATAAACGCGATGTGATGGTAGCCCGCTCGCAGGATTTCGGCCGCTCCTGGTATTTGGCCGTAGCGGAGCGCTCGCGCGAGGATGCCGACAAGCCGGTGCTCGCGGTGCATGGCGCGGACATCTACGTGGGCTTCAATCACGAGCAGGAAGTTGTTGTAGCCGCGTCGCACGATTACGCCCAGAACTTTTCTACGGCGCAAGTCAATCCGAATGCGGGGCCAGGATGGTCGCTCGCCGGCGGTGCCACCGTCGATCAGACGGGCAACGTTTACTTTTCCTGGACTGCATATGCGCGGCAGGATCTCGGTACGCGTCCTGTAAGTGTCTACGTCAGCCGGTCGGCGGATTCCGGCAGAAGTTGGAACTCGGTTCTCCTCGACGTTTCCACTGCGCCTCCCGATTGCGCGGTCGCGGGCTGCGAAGCCGGATTCCTCGGTCCGCAGATTGCTCTGGCCTCCGACGCGGCCGGAACGGTTTATGCTCTGTGGAACTCGGGCACCACGAACGGCGGCACGGAGCGCGTTTATTTTTCGACCTCCACCACCGGCGGCGAAAGCTGGTCGGCCAAGGCAGATGTTTCCTCCGCCGACAAGCAAACCGAACACTGTTTCCCGGCAATTGCCGCGGGCGCGGCCGGTGATGTCCGCATTGCGTGGATGGACACGCGCAATCATGCTCAGCCCAATCAGCCGATATGGAACGTTTTCCATCGCACCTCGAGCAACGGCGGCGCGACTTGGTCTGCCGAAATGCAGCTCTCCGGGCCGGTGCGCGGTTACGACTACATTCTGCCCGAGGGATTTAAATTTCCTTTCGGCGACTATTTCTCCATCGCGATCGATAATCTCGACAACACCCATGTCGTGTGGGGTGCGGGCCGCAACTTTAAGTCTCCCGGGTCGATCTGGTACACGCGCGGACGTTAGACCTCTTTATTCGCAAAGGATCGGGGAGCAGGGAGCTTCCGAGGGTGCGGAAGAAGTCGCCGGATTGCAAAGAGTGATATCGGGATTTTGCGCCAACGGACAAGCGAACAATCAAAGTTGTGGCTTGAGCACCGTGATTACACGTGTGACATGCGGGTGAGCCTTAGCCTGTTGAACGATTCGTAGGATGATAGAGCCGGCCCATGGGATGCCGTGCGCATAGTGCTCCAAGTTCCCGACGCAACAAATCGTCTCACGAGGTATCTTGCCGTAGGTGGAAGCAAACCGCCGCCACTTGCTTGGAGCGCCGCCAACGAAGTACCCTTCTTTGCCCCACAATTTGCCCGGTTGTTCGGCCGTTCTTGTAGCTGAATACAGCGCGGCGTTGGTGGTCGTAGGCAGGCGATAGTCGCTGCGATAATGAGGGAAGAATCTCATCCGCGAATCGCTCTGCCCCTGATTGTGCTCGAAAGTCAGGGGCAATCTTCCGTGGGTGAGATGCAGAGGTGTTTGGACTTCCGAATCTCTCGCAAACGGAGCGGGGGTATCAAGAAGTTGGACCGCGATCTTACCTAGAGGCAATGTTCTCTGCGTCCACACAAAATGTGTGGAAAACACCAGCAATCCAACCAACACAATCGGAGACCGGTGCAAGAATGAGAGACATAAGCTACGCATCGAATTTCCTTTTGTAAGCGTCTGCAGTCGGGCCAGCGCCTCTCTTTCAATCGCAAGGGCTCAAGGTTGGCGGAAGCGCGGCGCGGTGGGTCTTTGTGGTTACACTAATGCTAAGCAGTTCCGAGATATCTGTCTGGTCAAGATTGAACACTACCCAAGGCTGTTCCATTCCTCGCGAGGCATTGACCGAGGCCACTTTGGGGGTCGGATTGAATATAATTTTCAGGGATTCCTTAGTTTAAGTAACCAGGCAGTTACATCAAAACCCACGACAGCTACACTTCTTGGGATTGGCAAGTCACCCGCTTTCATTGTCTTTTCGCCCGCGTAAGATTTGCCCCTGATGATCGGCCAGACCATCTCACATTACCGCATCACCGAGAAGCTCGGAGGCGGCGGCATGGGTGTGGTCTACAAATCCGCTCGTTGACTGTCGGGGATTAGACCCGGCCTCCGCTTTGCCTCGTCTCAAAGCAGTGTGACACCCATCACTGCAAAACCAAGCGGGCGAGCTTATCAGTTTTTGTTGACACCGGGCCCTTAGCTTTTCTCCTTCGGAGGGCTGGCATGCGCATCGCAGCGGGCGCGCCTCGGTTGGTTGTGGCGAAGCCGATTTCTCGCCCGCCAGTTTTTGACTCCCGAGAAAATCCATTCCGCAACTTCACGTCTGGGACGCCAGGTGTCATTGAGCCAAAGAGAAGATTCCTGCTTGGGGCCTCAATGGTGTCCCATTACGATCAATGCGGCTTACACGACGATGCAATGACCGGGGTGCGTACACCTTTCGCCCACCCTTGCATCTTGACAATATAGGAGTGTCAATTATGAAGCATATCGTTGATAGTTTTCGAGTTGTCTTGTTGGTCTTTGTGGTCGTGCTGACGTTTTCTTTCGTTGCGTCTCAATCGGCGCAAGCGCAGACCTTGACCACGCTGCACACCTTCGACGGCACTGACGGCGCCCAGCCTTTCGGATCGTTGGTCCAAGCCGCCAACGGAGAGCTCTACGGGATAACACAAGACGGTGGGTCCCGCGTCAACTGCGGAGCAGCAGGCTGCGGAACAATCTTCAGAATCGCTCCGAAAAGCGGAACGCTGACCACGCTCCTCAACTTTTGCAACCCAGGCAGATTCTGGGAAACCGGCAAGAACCCCGCCGCGGGGCTAGTCGAGGCCACCGATTTGTACCTCTACGGCGTAACCGGGTACGGAGGGTACAACGAGAACGGCACGGTCTTCAAAATCAAACCCGGGGGTAAGCTGACCGTACTGCACCACTTCGACGGCACTGATGGCAACCAGCCTTCCGGACCGCTGGTCCAAGCCGCCAACGGAGACTTTTACGGAATGACCGCCTCTGGCGGGGCCAACGGGGACGGCACGGTCTTCGAAATTACGCCAAGCGGTACGCTGACCACGCTTTACAGCTTTTGTGCTCAAACGAATTGCACTGACGGAAGGACGCCTTTCGACGGGCTAGTCCAGGCTACCAATGGGGACTTCTACGGGACAACGGTTGCCGGCGGGGCGACATCTATTATGGTACGGTCTTCCAAATCACCCCAACCGGCGTGCTGACGACTCTTTACAGCTTTTGCTCCCAGACGAACTGCACCGACGGCAACGAACCTAGGGGGTTGGTTCAAGCGGCCGACGGAAACTTTTACGGGACGACCGCGTTCGGCGGGGCTTACTATAACAACTACTGCTCTGCCGATCCGGGCTGTGGTACGGTCTTCGAAATCACCCCGGCCGGCGTTCTGACCACGCTCTACAGCTTTTGTTCTCAACCGAACTGCCCTGACGGCGGGCACCCCGTCGGACTGGTGCAGGCCACCGACGGGAACTTCTACGGGGCAACTGAATGGGGCGGGGCCAACGGGCACGGCACGGTCTTCGAAATTACGCCAAGCGGTACGCTGACCACGCTTTACAGCTTTTGCGCGCAAGCTAACTGCGCTGACGGTGCCAACCCAGAGGGACGGCTGATGCAAGCTACCAATGGGAACCTCTACGGCACAACGTACTATGGCGGGGCTAACGTTGACGGCACCGTCTTCAGCCTGTCCGTAGGTCTGGGCCCGTTCGTGGAAACACTGCCCACCTCCGGCAATGTTGGAGCAACCGTCATTATCTTGGGAAACAAGCTCACGGACGCGACCAGTGTGACCTTTAACGGCACTGCGGCTACATTCACAGTGGTCTCGAGTTCCGAGATCACGACCACTGTACCCACCGGTGCAACCACAGGCACGGTCGAAGTGACCATACCCAGCGGCACGCTTTCAAGCAACATAGCCTTCCAAGTGCCATAGCAGTGACTCCGAATCCCGAGGCGCGCCGTCGAGGTGGCTTCTTGCTCTTGCGGCAGGAGTCGCTGAGTGAACTCATCCGCGAGTACAACGAACGAATCGAAAAGCTGGCGCAGGAAAGCTATCCGCAAGTGGCGCTGCTGAAGCAGGTGCAGGGTGTGGGCACGCTGATCGGGTTGACGTTCTTGCTGACGCTGGAGGACGCGCATCGTTTTCGCAAGAGCCGCGATGTGGGCTGCTACCTCGGTCTGCAACCGGGACGGAGGAACTCCGGGCAGAGCGAACCGGAGATGCACATCAGCAAGGAAGGCGATCCGTACCTGCGAACTTTGCTGGTGCAAGGTGCGCAGCACATTCTGGGACCGTTTGGCGCCGACTGTGATCTGCGGAGCTGGGGCCTGAAGCTGGCCGAGCGTGGCGGCAGGAACAGGAAGAAACACGCCATCATCGCCACGGCAAGAAAACTAGCCTACTGCTGCACCACCTGTGGGTCAGCGGAGAAGTGTACGAACCGTTGCGGAACAGCGATCGAGTGGCACTCCTGGCAGCAGCATAAAACATTCCTCGAAAGGAAAGACAAAGCCAACATGCCGAGTTCCGGTGACTGCGTTAATGGCCTGGCCCAACTTTCATTCTTGAGATGAGACGGGAGGTCGACAATCAGGTGGCAGCACCGGCTGAAACGAGAACGCCCAACTTGCACCGAGCGCTTAGCGCCCACAAAGAGTGCGGATGGAAGGATGGCGACAGTGGTGGCAACTCGGCAGGAGAAAAACCTTGTCCAACGAAAAAACAACAGAATCCACTTGACTCCGACCGGCCTTCTCATGGAAAGCCATTACACTCATAATGCCAGCAGACTTACAAATGCCCTCCCGTTCAGAAGCGAGCGGAAGGGCATCACCCGATGGCAGCATTCGAGGAGATGATCCCTTTACTGCTTGTCATATACTGCGGTGCTCTTGTATTTCTTGCCCTGTGCATCAGTTCCGTTGGCTGTGACCGTGCGGCTCTTGCCATCGGCCGCGACCACCACGTGGGCCGTCAGAACAACCTTACCGCCTTTTTTGGACGTTACGTGAAGCGTGTGGTCGTCAATTTGTTTAACTGAGCGCATGTCTTCGTTCGGATTCCCGGTAGAGGGATAGTCTTTACCGTCGAACTTACCCGTCCACTGACTGTGCGTAGCCGTCCCGTCCGGCGCGTTGCCATCAATAGTGACTTTTATGCTGTCACCGGCAGCTTCATAGACAACCGTGCTGTTCTTAGGTGTCCCAGCAGCGACTTTCGATTTCGCCTCATTCAACTTCCAGGTGCCCATTTGTATATCGCTGGCGAAGCACACTGCTCCTGCCAGAAAACACAGGACCAGCGTCAATAACACAGTTCTTGCTTTCATACCGCGCCTCCATAGCGAACAAATTGTGTAAATGCTTTATCGCGCGAATTCTAGTTCTGTACAGCGCATCCTGCAACTCACTTCTTCGGGGTGGTAACGGGATGGCTGACGTTAACAGGCGGTTACACTCAAGTGCCCCGGCGCAGGCCATGATGAGTGCTATGGCGATTTTTCGTCAACTACTGGCGGCGAGTGTCGATTTGCAGGTCGTGGTTAAGTCGTTAAGTCTCACTCTACCCATCCATAAAAAACTTGCTCTGGCCTCACCCGCTGCGCATAATTGCAGTGACATGGATCGTTCCTTGGGAGAATTTGTCGCAACGATGATTGGAGGGATGGTTACCATCTTTACGGTGGCGGTAGCGCTTCTGCGCCGATTGCGCAAACGTCAACTGAGGCGGGTCAACCAGCAGCTAGACGAGATTCTCGCAGACAGCACTGTCCTTAAAGATGGCAGTTTCACCAAGAGCCTGTGAACGGGGTTTCAATGAGCGTTATGGCGATTTTGCGACAGTTACGGGGCGCTCGCGACGGCTGTAGTGTAGCGAGTTGCTACTTTCCCGAGCGCCACGCCGGAATCGCTGAAGCCCCTGCCGCTAGGTGCCCGAGGCTGGCGGGTTGGACGGCAATGACATCCGGTCCCTTGGTCTTGCCCGTGAGGATGGCCTTGCCCGGAATGGTTTCGTAGGCGTAGCCGGTCAGAACTGCGCGCACGCTGTGGCCGCTAATGTCGGAACTGAGCCGGGCCCAGCCATAGTAAGTCTCGCCGTTGATTACGAACCCCAGCCCGAGATACCGATCCTCGACATTGTGCCAATTTCCATAATATTGGCAAGTGGATCTATGGCAAACAATTCCCTCCATAAAGTCCCCACCTTTGGGCGGCTGGTCGGGACCGCCGCTTGGTCCAATGCGAACCCCCGCAGGAAATGCAGCCGCCCAAGCTCTGGTCCCAGAGGTCCAGACCTGGTTTCCGCTGGCCAATCCATAGGCTGTCAACGACTCGTTATTGGTACCGCCAGCGATGGCCAACTGAAAATCAACCATCCCGTCGTGGTTGAGGTCAACGCCTAGAATCGAACCTTTTCCCTCGATCACCTCGTGAGCTTTCGTGTATACGATCTTCGCCTCCGCGGGTTGCGTGAGCGCGAGCAGACCGACTCCGGCGGCGCTCGTGGCAAGAGCGTACATGTTGAGGTGCTGCTGGACTGACTGGGAAAGCTTGGCTGCCCCACGCAGCCGGGGGAAAGAAGCCTGCATAGCGCCTCCTCGAATCGAAGATATCGCGTAGAGTATCCGTCCGGCGTTTCCGGTTGTCAAGGGAGTCTTCTCCGCGGTAGTGCCTGAAATCTGCGAGTTCAGGCACTGCCTTCTCCGCTCCAAACGCAGCCCGGTCCAAGGGCACGAGCACTTACCAGCCCGCCAAAGGGCGCTGTTCTGAGCGGATCACGGGCAAACCGGAAGTCAACTGTTGTAACCAGGCGATTACACTCACCATCATTTACGAGAACTTAACAGCACGACCGAAGGGGCCACCGACAGAGTCGACTCGAGTACCTCGGCGGCTAAAGCCGTCTTTGAAATCGGAGCCTTTAAGGCAGCGCTGAAGCGCTGCTCCACCCGAGAGCAGAGTTTTTCAGCAATCTTCTGAAATCGTGCTCTCCCCGAAGCTTTGGAATGTAACTTCATTCTGCTCTAGCTCTCAGAATACATCTAAAAAATGCGTGCGACTGGACTCAAAAGCTGCCTCAGGGGCTAAAGCCCGCATCCTTTATCGGCGCTGGACGGCACGACTGAAGTCGTGCCCTTCCCAAAGCCATTTATGAGATGACCTCTCAGCATCAGGGTGCGTAATGAGTAAAGACAAGGTCGGTTGCTTTGGTTTTCTCGTGGCAGGGGAAGCAGCTTTTCATAAACGCCGCGTCGCCAGGTTTGCCGTCCGCGAAGTGACCGAAGCCCCAGCCGCCGGTTGCGGCGTACTTGGTTGAGTCCTTAACCATAAATTGAACGTTCGTGGGGGCGCCGGGTACGAAAGATTGAGCCTGGCCAAAGATTTTGTTGTTTTCCGCCGATGCGACGTTGCGGTAATGCAGAGCGGCAATGATCGTGCCGTCCGGGTACGGGAGCTTCTTTTCCCGGTAGGCACTGATGGCTATATCGTTGCCCAGGACGGCACCTAAACTGTTGAGGTTGCCCGCTTCATGGGCGGAGGAAATCCAGCGCCAGTCGCGGTACCCCTGAGGGATTTCGGTAACGTAGGGGGCGGGTTGCCCATCCGCGTGTCCTGGTACGGGGGCGATGAGGGCGACAAGGCCGGCCATTGTTCCAACTGCGACTAAAAAGAATGTGACGTGTTTCATAGGGGTTCCTCCCATCCTGAAGCCGAAGTTGATTTCTTGGGGCACATACGGCGCGGCTGGAAGCCGAGCCCTTTCAAAACAACCCCCGAAAGCGTCGGGGTGCAACTTTATTCGACCATCAGGCCGCCGGTCAAGTTTGCAAGGCGGGTGACGCTGTGATCTTCGCACCACTCGCGGAGTTCGTCCGCGATCTTCTCGGTGGCGCGCGGGTCCCAATAGCTGGCGGTTCCGATCTCGACGGCGGTGGCGCCCGCGAGCATGAACTCGACTACGTCGGACGCGGTTGAAATCCCACCCATGCCGATCACTGGAATGTTCACCGCGTGAGCGGCGTCGTAGACCATGCGCAGGGCGATCGGCTTGATGGCCGGACCGGAGAGTCCGGCGGTCACGTTGGCGATGCGCGGCTTGCGCGTCTCGGCATCGATTGCCAGGGCTACGAACGTGTTGACCAGAGAGATGGCGTCGGCGCCGGCTTCCTGCGCCACGTGCGCCATCTGCGCGATGCTGCTCACGTTGGGCGAGAGCTTCACGATCAGAGGCCGCGTCGCAGCGCGCTTGGCGGTGGCCACAACTTCATCGAGCAGGCGCGGATCGCTGCCGAACTGCAGCCCGCCGTGAGCGGTGTTGGGGCAGGACACGTTCAACTCGTAGGCGGCGATGCCTTCGCCGTAGTTGAGGATCTCGATGGTGCGTTCGTAGTCCTCGCGGGTGTAGCCGAAGACGTTGGCGAAGACGACGGTGTTCTTGATTTCGCGCAGCCGCGGCAACTTCTCTTCGAGGAAAGCTCGCGCGCCGATGTTCTGCAGGCCGATCGCATTCAACATACCGGCGGCAGTCTCCCAGAGGCGCGGCGGCGGGTTGCCGATCATGGGCTCGGAGGAGAGTCCTTTGACGACGAAGCCTCCCAGACGGTCGAGGTGGACCACATCTTCGAACTCGACTCCGTAGCCGAAGGTGCCGCTGGCCGCGATGATGGGATTCTTGAGCTGGATGCCGGCGAAGGACACGCTGAGATCGAGCGCGGATTTGCCGCCGTCGGAGGGTGCGGTCACGGTTGTGGCCTTTCATTCGAACTGGCGTCGGCGGCCGAGGTATTCCCAGAATTGTGTGCGGAAGCCAGAGCTTCGATCAGCACGCGTCCCACGGCGTGAGTGGGGGCGTTGATGCCGAGCAGGGACGCGAACGTTACTGCCATGTCGACCGGTTCAGCGTGCGTGCGATAGGTTCCCGGGCGAAAGGGCAAACCGTAGAAGGCCAGCGGAACGTGCGTGTCGTAGGTATAGGGCGAAGCGTGGTCGGTCCCTTTGGCCGGGCCGACGGTGTAAGGCTCGGGAACTCCCATCACGTACCAGCCGCCTTCGGGCGAGTAGCTGTGGAGGAACTTTTGGCCTAGCGCGGTTGCGGGGACCTCGCCTTCGGCTAGTTGTGATTTCGTAAAGTAGTCGCGCAGTCCGGCTTGCTTCATGGCTTCGCCTACGGCAGCTTCGGCGTCGCACTCTTTGACGTGAGCGGAGGCGAAGACGTCCTGATCAAGCCAAGCGATTGGGTAGTCGAGCTTCATGTACAGGGCGGCGTGGCCGGGTGAGAACTTCGCAGTAAGCGCGCTGTTGATTTGCCCTTCGAGTGCGCGGGCGTCGAGGTTGGCGGCGGGGATGTGCAGCTTCTTTGCGGCGTCAGGGAGTGCGGAGACGCCGTGATCGGCGGAGAGCGCGATCCAGAGATTCGCCAGGCCGATCTGGTGGCCGAGGAAGGTGAAGAAGTCGGCGAGTTCGCGATCGAGCGCGAGGGCCATGGCAGCCAACTCCGGAGAATCGGGGCCGACCTGATGGCCGAGAATGTCGTTGGGAGAAAGGCTGATGGCGAGCAAATCAGTGGCGTGGCCCGCGCCGAGATTTTCGTTGGTGATTAGCTCCTTGGCGAATTCGAGTTCGTACTCGTTGGCAAATGGGGTTGCGCCGATGACTTCGTAGAAGCCTGCCTCCGATCCGTCTTTGCCTTTGCGATGCGCGGTGGAGCGAAGGATGTCGCCATTGCTATTTTTCCAGTCGCGATCCCAATATTTGGCGGCGCGATTGCTGGAGTTGAAATCCTGCGCCCACCTGGGCAGATCGGGGCGGTAGTAGGTGGAAGTGACCCAGACGCCGCTTTTGGGCTCGATCCAGTAAGCCCCATCGGCGGCGAAGCCCGCGGGCAGAATGGCGGCGCGGTCTTTTAATGACACCGCAAAAACTCTAGCGTGCCCTTGCGTTGCGAGTTTGAGTTCGTCGCCTAGCGTGTCGGCGAGCAGGTTGTGTGGCGATGCGCCGGTTTTGTCTCCCGCGACGCCGACTAGTTTTGTGTCGTCGTCTTCGACGGATGTTACTACGCGCTTTTTCTTGGGATCCCACCACTCGTTGGCGACGATGCCGTGACTATTGCTGTAGGAGCCGGTGAAGAGCGTGGCGTGGCCGGGAGCGGTACGCGTGTTGGCATAGTCGTAGTTGCACTCGATGAAGTTCGCGCCGTGATCGAGGAAGAGCCTAAAGCCGCCTTCGCCGAACTGGTCACGATAGCGCTCCAGATAGTCGCCGCGAAATTGATCAATGACGATTACTACAATCAGCTTGGGATGGGCGTTATAGGCGGAGGCCAGGGCGTTGGTGAGGGCGATGAGAACGAATGCGGGCAGGAGCAGAATACACTTCGACTTAACAATGATGCGGGGGAGGAAGTTCATCGCGAGAGTAGTTTACACAGGTCAAGCGGCTGCGCCAAAACCGCTGGTGGCGAAGAGGCTTGAGCTTCGCTCGATGGACAGCCGGGGGCGGCTGTCCCCACATGTGTACCTCTGTTCGCACGAAGAGCGGAGGCCCGCACGTGCATTCTCTGCCCCGTTTCCGATAAAGTAGTTGTTTCCCATGCTTGATCCTGAACATGCTTGATCTGAATTTTGTTCGCGACAATTTTCCTCGGGTGGAAGAGATGCTGCGCCAGCGGGGCGCGGACCCGGCTGCCGTGCTGAGAGATTTTGCCGACGTCGATGTTCAACGGCGGCAGGCCATTACCGAAGCCGAGACCATGAAGGCTCGGCGCAACAAGGCTTCGGAGGATATTTCCAAGCTGAAAAAGGCTGGGCAGGACGCTGCTGCGGCCATCGCCGAGACTAAGGAGCTGCGCGAGGAGATTCAGACGCGGGAGAAGATTGCCGCCGATCTCGACGCGCGGTTGCAGGAGATTCTTGCCGGCATTCCCAACATGCCGCATGCAAGCGTTCCTGTGGGACATAGCGCTGAAGACAACGTGGAAGTACGGCGCTGGGGCGCGCCGCCGAAGTTTGATTTCGCGCCTAAGCCGCATTGGGATCTCGGTGCAGAGTTGGGCGTGCTTGATCTGGAGCGCGCAGTGAAACTGACGGGCGCACGCTTCGCCGTGTATTGGGATCTGGGCGCGAAGCTGGAACGCGCGCTGGCCAACTTCATGCTTGATCTGCACACACGCGAGCATGGGTATACCGAGGTGCTGCCGCCGTATTTGGTGAACTCCGAATCAATGTATGGCACGGGACAGTTGCCCAAGTTCGGCGCCGATTTGTTTCGTGTGCCCCATGGAGAGAAAGATCTGTGGCTGATTCCTACGGCGGAAGTTCCGGTGACGAATCTTTATCGTGACGAAGTGCTGGATGCGGCTCGGCTGCCGATTTCGCTCACGGCTTACACGCCCTGCTTCCGCAGCGAAGCGGGATCTTATGGGAAGGATGTGCGCGGGATTATCCGGCAGCATCAGTTCCAGAAGGTGGAACTGGTGAAGTTCTCGCGGCCGGAGAATTCTTTTGAGGAGCATGAAAAGCTCACGCGCAATGCCGAGACGGTTTTGCGGAAACTCGGCCTGCACTATCGCGTAGTGACGTTGTGCACCGGCGATATGGGAGCATCGCCGGCAAAGACCTATGACATCGAAGTGTGGCTGCCGGGGCAGCAATTGTTTCGCGAAATTTCATCGTGCTCGAACTTTGAGGCTTACCAGGCGCGACGGGCGAATATCCGCTATCGTCCGGAGGGCAAGAATAAAACCGAGTTTGTGCACACCTTGAACGGAAGCGGGTTGGCAGTGGGCCGCACTTGGGTGGCGATTGTGGAGAATTATCAGCAGGCCGATGGGAGCGTGGTGATTCCGGAGGTGTTGCGGCCTTATATTGGCGCGGAGCGGATTACGGCGAAAAGCTTTTAGCTCTTAGCTTTTAGCTTGAATCGTAGACATCTTTCGGCGCGGCTGAAGCCGCGCCCTTTCAAAGCGGCACTGATATTCCTGGCCCCGAGAGCAGTTGGTTTTTTTGCGACCTTGAAGACTTACTGCTTCGCCATTGCCAAGAAGGCTGGCGGTCACTAAACTTACACGGGCAGATTTACGCGGAGCCAAGACTTGCAGAGAGTGGATATCACGACCGCGGCGGCCCCACCGGCCCTACCGATGAACGCCGTCTGGCGCACAATTCGCAGCTATGTACTCTGGCAGCATGAGCGTGGCACTTTGCACTATGACATCATGGTGACGCTCATCCTGATTTTTATTTTCTTCTCCCCGGTCTGGATCAACTTCAACGACAAACCTGTGCCTCGCGACCCGCATCCTACTGACGTCCTGGTCAGCGCGGATGTAAGCGGCGGATTGATTTACCAGATCGATGCGTCGGCGGTGAAGCCGGGGAACGATCACGATGACAATGTGGTGCGCGATCAACTGCTGCGCATGATCGAACCGATCTCGGGCAAAGTTTCGATCGTGAAATATGTCACCGTATCGGACCGCAAAGGCCGCGTGCAAAATTACCGTGTGTGGGTGAAGCGAGAGTAGTGAGATGGACTTCCGAGGCAACTTTGCTTTCTGAGAAGAGAAGACGCAATCTGCCATGATCACATCCGCACACCTTCTGTTGCTCTTCCTGAGTCTCCTCCTGCAGCAAGACAAAAGCCCAACCCTGGAGAGTGTGCTCAAAACCATGGACACAGCCGCGGCCAATTTTCAGAGCGCGCAAGCTGATTTTGTATGGAATCAATATCAGAAAGTTGTGGACGAGACCGACACGCAGAAGGGCACCATCTACTACCGGCGGGCGGGCAGGAATATTGAAATGATGGCTGACATCAAAGAGCCCGACCGGAAGTTCGTGCTTTTCAAAGACGGCAAAGTGCAGATTTATCAGCCGAAGATTGAACAGGTGATGCAGTACTCGGCTGGCGGTAACCAGAATGATGTGGAGAGCTTTCTTGTCCTGGGGTTCGGCGGAAGCGGGCAGGAGCTTGCGAAAGCTTATGACGTAACCCTGCAGGGCGAAGAGACAATCAATGGCGTGTCGACGGCGAAGCTGCAGTTGATCCCCAAGAGCGAGAAGGTCCGAGGCTACTTTACGAAGATTCTGCTATGGATCGACCTGAGCCGCGGCATCTCGGTACAGCAGCAATTTATGCAGCCGCAGGGGGATTATCGGCTGACCAACTATTCTTCGATTCGGCTCAATACGAAGATCGGCGGCGACGTGTTTCAGCTGAAAACCACGAAGAAGACGCAATTTGTCTCGCCTCGGGGCTAAGCGATTGAATCTAAAGCACAAGAATGTGTGCTGAAAAATGCACTTGGGGCGCTATACTGGCCGGGCACCCTCAGAGAACTGAGTTTTGAGCTCATGGCAAAAGTTTTCACCATCCCGGTCCCGCCCAAATTCGGAAGTAAGCGAAGAGAACGTACCTCCGACCCGCGCTATGTCGACGGCCAGCGCCTGCTGGTAGAAGCCATGAAATATCTGGCTCAAAGCGATCCTGTGGCCAACCGCGCCGCCATCGAACTGATCTCCGAGCACGTCCGCACCCGCTTCCGCATGAGCGACTCTCCGCTGGGGTAGCGAAACGGCAGCACTGCCCAACCCTCCAGCACAACTCAGAAATAGAATTTCAAAGCAAACTGTATGATTCGGGGATCGCGAGCCTGCGTGATCTGACCGAAGTTGGCGTCGAATCCGAAGTGGTCCGGGTTGAAAAACTGCGCATGATTGAAAGCGTTGAAGAACTCAGAGCGGAATTCGACAGACTTGTGTTCTGAGACTTCAAAGGTTCGGCCGACCGAAAGATCGTAGCCATTGCGGCCCGGTCCACGCAGAATATTTCTGCCGGAATCGCCGAAGGAGAATATAGGAACATTCAAGCAATCGAAGGCATTTGGATCGAAATAGAAGTGGCCGCTGGATATGGACTGTCCCAGGCAATTGGCCGAACCCGAATCAAAGCCATGCAGGGAGCGGGCGGGAAAGTAGTGGATCGGCCCAATTTTGTCGGCGCGGTCAAGAAAAATTTCGTTCTGACTGGAACCCGACTCGGAAAAAATTGTGAATGGCGTACCTGTCTGAAAAGACGCGATTCCGCTCATTTCCCATCCTGCAGCCAACTTTTGCGCAAGACCCTTGCGAGCACCCAGAGCTCGATCCAGCGGCAGCTTCCATATTCCACTGATCACCAGCCGCTGTCTGACGTCAAAGTTTGCTGACGCGCGGTCGAGTGCGTGATTAAAAGGATCTGTATATAACGAGCTGTTATAGCGAAAGCCAGACTGATCATCAATCGTGTGAGCCCAGGTGTAGGCGCCACGAAGATTGAATCCATGGCTGAAGCGTTTATCCACGGTCAACTGGAGTTGATTGCTGCCCGAGGTACCGGAACTCAGGTCGGTGAACAATTGCAAAGCTCCCGTGGGCGTAGAGTTCGGGTCAAGAGGATTGCTGCAGCCGGCCAGCGGACGCGCGCAGTCCGGATTGATAAAGCCCAGGTTGTTCTGGGCTTGCAGAATGCTGGGCAGAGGGGCATTCACGTCGGTAGTGGCGACGCTTTTTCGCGAAAAACTACCCACGTAATCAGCCTCGATCATTGTGTCCTGGGTTGCCTGGTACTGAAAGCCGAAGTTAACGTTCTCCGAATACGGAGTGCGGAAATGGGGGTCTACTACATACGCGAACTGAATCGCAGGCACGCCGAAAGTGGAGCCAACTTTGCCGCCGGTAGGATAAGGGTTCGGCAAGCCAAACGGAGTGAATGGATCGGCAACGGTATTAAAGCCGGGAGTAACGCCGCTGTAACCACTCGGAATGATGTCGGTAACCTGGCCAAAGGGCGCTTCGCCGCCGAACTGCAGATTCAGCGCACCATCTTCCAGGTCATAGAAAATGCCAAAGCCGCCGCGCATTACCAATTTCGCATTTCCCAGGACATCCCAAGCAAAGCCGAAGCGGGGAGCGAAGTTGTTGCGGTCGGGGTAGGTCAGGCCCGAATTCGGAGTTCCAGGATCTCCGGGATAAAGGATACCCCGAGGTGCGCCGGGAAACTTGGTGGACTGTTTTCCGGGGAAAAATCCAAGAATCTCTCCGTGGGGATCTTCCAGAGGAGAGTCGTACTCGTATCGCAGGCCGAGACTCAGCGTGACTCGCTGGTTCAATTTCCACGAGTCCTGCCCGAAGAAGTGCCAGTCGGTAGTGCGAATTCCGTACACGGCTCTGGAGAATTGTGAGTAGCTGTCAAAGAATCCTCCCACGAAATCCGCCAACGGACTACCCGTAAAATTTTGATTCTCCCCGAAATCGAAGAGTCCGTTGTTATCGAAATCGAAGTCAAAATTGTTACGCACCCGGCGGATGTCCGCGCCGAACTTTATATTATGGCGTCCCCGAGTCATGGTGACGCTATCCTGCCAGTGGAAGGTCACGTCATGAAGTTTTGTCGGCCCCCCCGTGCTCGGGCCCAGGTTGAAACTCGGGGTCGTTATGACAGGCGGCGCCGTGCCCGCCGGATCGTCAGACCTGACGTTCGTAAATCCTAAAGCGGCGGGGGGCGTGGTGTCATGCGGCACAAACTGCAAGGTTGCGCTTCGGTTTGCGGCGAAGATGAACTCGTTGATCACGGTGGGACTGAAGTTATGGAGCCACGATATTGAGCCCAGTTGCGTACGAGTCAAGGTGTTGAAACCGGAACCCACTGGTACATTTCCTCCTCCACTCCCAACCTGGAAGGGAAAATTCTGATTCAGGTCATCGACGATATAGGACCCGTACACCGTATCTTTTTCGCTTATATGGTGATCGACGCGGGCGATTCCCTGGTGTTCGTGATCCACCTCAATCGGCGAGGAAATGAAGTTGTTGTTGGGCAGGTTCGGAAGTGGAAGGTACTTGGCAATGTAATTCGCGATCACCGGATTTACCGGAACTTGATTGTTTTGGTAGGGATTACCAGAGATGGGGTTCACGAGCTGAATATCCGGCAAGAGTTCACTGAAATTACCGGTTCGTTCCGCCGGGCTCAGAACCTGTAGCTCCGATACTGGCTCACCTTCATGCCGAATGACGCCCTGGTAGGAAACAAAAAAGAACGTCTTGTTCTTCCGGATAGGGCCGCCAAGTGTTCCGCCGAAGGTGTTTCGTTTGAAAGGCGTTATCGAAGGCAAGAAATAATTGCGGGCGTTTAACGCATCGTTGCGGAAAAACTCGAAAACATCCCCGTGAAATCCATTGGTTCCTGATTTGATAACCTGGTTTACAATGCCGCCCGAGGTACGCCCGTACTCTGCTTCGTAATTGTTCGTCAGAATTTTGAATTCTCCGAGCGCGTCGGGATTTGGATCCACCACTGCATTGTTGCCGAGGAAATCGTTGTTGTCAGCGCCGTTGACAAGGAAGGTCAGCGACTCAGAGCGTTGGCCACTCACGGAAAACGGATTGTTGCTGCCGTCGTCTTCGTCGGGAGGAAAAACGCCGGCCTGCAATAGACCTAACTGGAAGGCGTCGCGCTCGACCAGCGGTAAATCGACAATGCGGCGCTGTGTCTCGACGTTCCCGAGGGTCGCGCTGACCGTATCCACCTGACTCACGTCTCCTGTGACTTCCACGGTCTGGCTGGTTTTGCCGACTCGCAGAGTCACGTCCAAGCGCGCGTTGTGATTGAGTTCAAGCGTGATGCCCTTGCGGACATACTTGTCGAACCCCTCGCGCTCGATGGTCACTTCATAAGCGCCGATGGGAACCGAATTGAACAAATAATCGCCGTCCTTGCCGCTGGTGGTTGTCTGGGTCACGTTGGTTTGCGCATTCCGCAGCGTGACCGTTGCCCCTACAACCACAGCACCACTGGCATCCTTGACAGTTCCAGTCAGCAGCGCCGTTGTCTGCTCGGCGACCACGAGAGGGCCGCTCAACAGGATCACGGATGCAAGTGCCAGACTCAACAGAGTTCCGGGGAGCAATCTACTGAGCGACAATAACGACACAGTAGATAACTGTACGGAGCCGGCAGTCTGAGTCTGCTGCCGCGAAGGTCGAGGATCGGAAGACGGTTGAAGATCGGAAGAGAAACCGGCCACAACTTTACTAGAGGGCATGAGGAGATCCTTGTACAGCAGCTCAAATTGGAATGTTATGACCCGTGATCACAAGTGAAAAACGAAGGTCCGGGGTTGCTGGGGGCTTATTGTGCAACTTGCTAACCACCTTCTGCAAGGCGATATTTCAACATATTGGGGGTTTGCAACCGGAGCTGGAGCGTTTGAATACACCTTTCCACATACACCGTATTGGATTTGGAAGCCTATTCATGCGGGTTTTCGATGATTGCGATGCAAATTACCGATGAATAATGCGGCTACGGCTACTATGACCACGGGATAGCATTCGAGGGTGTAGCGCGGCTCCGGATTTTCCAGCGTACCCAGGAAGAGCGAGCGCAGTATCACGAACACGATCAAGAGATTCATTTCAAATAATCGCGAGCCGAAGAAATGTCGCGAGCGCCACAGCCCGGCTGCGGCCGCCGCTACATAGAACAAGTTCACTAAACCAAGAACAATGCTCACGGCGAGCCATGGGTGTTCGTCGTTAAACTCCCACCAGCGTGGATCGGAAGGAAGCAACTCGGTTCGCGGACGGAGCCACATGTCCGCGATACGCAGCGCGGGAAGCCACACGTAGTAGCGCAGTGGCGCGGCCTGAATGCGCTCATCCGCGAGCCGGGCAAAACGCGCATCCAGTTCTGGAGTCAGATCGTGGTCTTGGTTGTAGTCGGCAAAGAGTTGCGACGTTTGTGCCCGTTGCGCGGGCGAATCGAAGGCGCGGCGCGGCAGTTGCTTCACGTCGATGGCTTCGCCGGGGACGTTCCAATAAATCTCCTGCACAGAGGCGGAGTCTGCAATCCAGGTCTTGGTCCAACGATTGAATCCAGTAGTGACGGGCTCATCGGAATCGTTGGCGTAACGCGGTGCGAGCGGCTCGAAGCGATGGAATGTGTGGAGGTTGCGTAGAGTCCAGGGGGACAGAGGCGCGAGAGCGCTGAGGACGAGAATTATTCCCGCGCCAAGAATTGCGAGCGGCGATATTCCTCGAACCCGCTGCTGCAGGAAGATGAGCCGAAGAAAAAACACTGACCAGTACACACCAACTGCGCCGAGTAGAATTCCGCCGTCAGGACGCAGCAGGATGGATGCTCCTATCGATACGCCACATCCGATCCAGAGTGCCCACGACGAAATTATTGTGTGATCAGCTTCGCGAAGTCGGGCAAATCCACACACTGCCAAATCCAGCGCCAATGCGGTGAAGAAAATCTCCAGCGTCTCGGTAAGCGCAGCGGCAGCGTAGTCGGCGAGGAATGGGCAAAGTGACGCGAGCAAGAAGGCAGCCTTTGCGGCGCGATCAGAAAACAATCGGCGCGCGATATCCGCGACCAGAAAACAAGTGCCGAAATCAAACAATACTTGTATCAGCAGCGCCGCTCGAAAATTGTTGACGCCGAAGACGGAAAAAACGACGGCGAGAAACGCCGGATAGCCGGGCAGGCGCGACAGCGTGGGCATAATGCGGCCGGAATCGGTGACGCCGTAAATTCCGTGCTGGAGCCAGTTCGTGGCGATATTCGCGTAGAGCCGCGAATCGTCCACGACGGCGGGAAAACGGAAGACGAAAAACAGCCGCAGCCCGAGCGCAGCCAGACTCGCCCCCGCAAAGAACCACGCATTCTTCCGCAACAGTTGCCGCACGGATGAGAATATAGCGCGTTTCCGGCGATCGTCGGGCAAGCAAAGCGCATCATACTAGTCAAGAACCTAGAAGCTAGTTAGGGACCTTGAAGCTCATTAGGAACCTCGAACGTGGTTGGAACCTTAAAGCTCGCTTAAGAAACAAATGTTGCCGTCGCCGTACCCCGTCCTGGGAGTGTCCCACCGAGAATTGACCGTGTGACCGCCGCGGCATACGATGAACGATTAACTCTCCATGGCTGAACCGGTCTTCTACGATCCAAAACGTGCCCGCTGGAAACGCCTCAGGCGTCTAGTCGATGCGGTGGTCCTGTCGTTATCAGCGCTGATCATTTTCTTTGTATATACCACGCTGCGGGATGATCGCCTGCCGGAGTTGTTGTTTTCACCGCAGAAGCGCGCCTTCAAGGCCTTGAAGGAAAGTGAAAAAGAGAAAGCGCGCGAGAGGCAGAAAAAGTTAGCCAACCGCTCCCACCGCAAATCAAAGCTGCCGGCTTCGGAAGTGAAACTGAATCAGGAAGAAGGCATCCGTGCCGCGTTCTACGTGCCCTGGGATGCCGCCAGTTTTTCTTCTCTTCGCGATTTCTCCCGGCAGATCGATCTGCTCTATCCCGACTGGCTGCACGTGCTCACTCCCGATGGCCACCTGCAGGCGGTGGACGACCAGACCAACAAATTTTTCGACGTAGTGCAGAACAATCACGCCCGGCCCGTGGATGACCGCGTGATGCCTTTTCTCAAAGGGGAAGACCCGAGCATGGAAGTCTTCCCCATGGTTAACAATTTCGATGGCAGCGAGTGGGTGGGGGGGATCACCGACTTTCTGAATAATCCTGCGGCACGCGCGCTTTTTCGCCAGCAGGTCGCGCTGTTTCTTTCATCCGACCGCTTCCGCGGGTTGATGGTGGATTTCGAGGCCTTTCCGAAGGCAGGACAGCCGGGCTACGTGGCGCTGTTGAATGAACTTTCGTCGGACCTGCATGCCCACGGCATGAAGCTTTATGTCAGCGTGCCCGCGCACAATGAGGAGTTCGACTATGCCGCCATCGCCGCGCCCGCCGATGGCGTAGTCGTCATGAATTATGACGAACACTATCCCGGCGGCGCGTCGGGGCCGGTGGCCTCGCAGGATTGGTTCGTCGACAATCTGAAATTTGCCGTCAAAGTCATTCCCAAGGAGAAGTTGATTTGCGCCATCGCCGACTACGGGTATGACTGGGTGCTGAAGCCGAAGAAGGGCAAGCTGCCGCCGAACGAGCGCGACAGTTCGGTGAGCGTGCAGGAAGCATGGCTGGCGGCGCGCGATTCCGATGAGGATATTACTTTCGACGATGATGCCTTGAATCCGCACTTCAGTTATCTCGACGAGCATAGTATCCGCCACGACGTCTGGTTTCTGGATGCGGTCACGGCGCTCAATCACATGCGCGCCGCACAGATGCTGGGGATCAGCACTTTCGCTTTGTGGCGGCTGGGGGGTGAGGACCGCACGATCTGGCGGGTGTGGGACGTGCCTGGTGATGCCGGCGCAGCCGACAAACTACGCGACGTACCCCCCGGCCAGGATGTTGACATGGAGGGGCAGGGCGAAATTCTGCGTATCGAGCAGCGGCCCGCGCATGGCACGCGCGATTTGACCATCGAAGCCGACAGCAATCTCATCACAGATGAAAATTTTCAAAATCTGCCGGAACCGTTTCGTGTGGGGCGTTACGGCTACAGCCCGAACGAAGTCGCGCTCACGTTCGATGATGGCCCCGATCCGGAGTGGACGCCGAAGGTTCTCGATGTGCTCAAGCGCGAGAATGCCCCGGCCACGTTTTTCCTGATCGGCATACAGACTGACAAATTCTCCGGGCTGGCGAAACGCATTTTCAACGAAGGCCACACCATCGGGAATCACACTTTCACGCATCCCGACGTTAGCAACATTTCGTCCACCTATATGAAGGTGGAATTGAATCTGACCGAGCGGCTGTTCGCCAGCCTGATGGGAATTCAGGCCAAGCTGCTGCGCCCACCCTATGCCATCGATGAGGAACCCGACACCGCGGACCAGGTGAAGCCGCTCGAGTTCGCGCAGGATATGGGCTATATCACGGTCGGCAACCGGATCGATCCCAACGATTGGAGCGACAAGCCGCGTCGGCACACTGCGGAGGAGATCGCGGGCTATGTGCTGTCGCATCTGCCGCCTTGCGGAGTTAATGATCTGCGTTGCGGCAACATCGTGCTGTTGCATGACGGGGGCGGCAATCGGGCTGAAACTGTGCGCGCTTTGCCCATGATCATCGAAGGCATTCGCGCTCGCGGTTACGCCATCGTCCCGGTGTATCAGCTTTTCGGCAAAACGCGGGCGGACGTGATGTCGCCTCTAAGCACGCCGCAGCGCTGGGCGGCGCGCCTTGACCGTCTGGGCTTCTGGCTCTTCGAGGCCAGCATCTTCTCCATAACATTGATCTTTTTTATTGGCGACCTGCTCATGACCGGACGGCTAATTTTTATTGGTGCGGCCGCGGTTTACGACCGCCTGCATGAAAAGATCTTTGGACGGCCCGCGGAAGTGGCATCATACAAGCCAAAAGTCGCTGTGCTGATTCCGGCCTACAACGAAGAGAAGGTGATTGTGCGCACCGTGCGTGCCGCGCTCAATTCCGACTATCCCAACCTGCGCGTGATTGTCATCGATGACGGATCGAGGGATCGGACCCTGGAAGTCGCGCGGGCTGCTTTTGTCCGTGAAGAAGCCGCGGGAAAAGTTCTAATTCTCACCAAGCCGAACGCGGGTAAGGCCGAGGCTCTCAATTACGGCATCGAGCATATTCGCGATGCCGAGCTCTTTGTGGGCATCGATGCCGATACGATCATTGCGGGGGACGCGATTTCGCGCCTGGTGCCGCACTTCGTGAATCCTAAAGTTGGCGCCATCGCGGGCAATGCCAAGGTCGGCAACCGCGTGAATCTTTGGACGCGCTGGCAGGCGCTGGAATACATCACCAGCCAGAACTTCGAGCGCCGCGCGCTGGATGTTCTGGGCGCGGTCAGCGTGGTGCCGGGAGCGATCGGAGCCTGGCGAGTCTCCGCGGTGCGTGAAGCCGGCGGCTACCAGATTGATACCGTGGCTGAAGATGCCGATCTCACCATGGCTCTGCTGCGTCTGGGCTATCGCGTGGAATATGAAGATATGGCCTTGGCTTACACCGAGGCGCCGACCAACGCGAACGGCTTGATGCGCCAGCGTTTCCGCTGGTCGTTTGGAATTCTGCAGGCCGTGTATAAGCACAGCGAAGTTTTTGGGCGCAAGGGAGCGTTGGGCTTTGTGGCGCTGCCGAATATTGTGATCTTTCAGATTCTGCTGCCGCTGGTATCTCCGCTGATCGATATCATGTTTGCGGTCGGCTCCATCTGGTATCTGATCCAGAAACATTTTCATCCCGACTCCACCGATCCCTCGAGCTTCCACAAACTAGTAGCGTTCTTCTTCGTGTTCCTGGTGATTGACTTTCTGGCTTCGGCGCTGGCCTTCGCGCTGGAGCGCCGCCGTCCCGATGACAAAGAAGACGTCTGGCTGCTAAGTCAGGTGTGGCTGCAGCGCTTTGCTTATCGTCAATTATTTTCGGTAGTGCTGTTCAAGACGTTGAAGCGCGCTCTCGAAGGCAGAAAATTTGCGTGGGATAAGCTGGAGCGGACTGCGGCGGTGAAGTATGTGCCGTCGGAAAATCGGGATCAAGTGAACGTGCCCTAAGACTCGAATATCACCGAGTCGCCAGATCTTCGGACCACGAAGATTATTTGTACCAATGGTAGGCCAGGCTGAGTTGCACTCCGTTAAATTCGGTGTTGATGACTCCGAGATTGGCGTTCGAGATGTGCGACCAGCGCAGCGCCATGTCCAGCGATTCTCGTTTTCGCGTCTTAAGATAGATTCCTCCGCCGCCTTTTGCCATGAAGTTGAAGCTGGAGGTGTTTCCCGGCGGCAGGTTCGCGCTGGTGATCACAGCACCTCCTGACAGCTCAATGTATGGAGAAAAGTGAGAGGTATGAAGAGCGGAGTTCCAGCGCAAGATAACCGGATCGAAGCCGCCACCGTGGATACGCTGATTCCCATAAGTTTCAAAGACCGGCATCAAATCGAAGGCGTACTCGAGACTGCCGCGCCGCCAGCCGCCGAAGTGTTGGCCGGTGACGATCCAGCCGGCGGATACGCCTGCTGACCAGATTTGCGACTCGGTTAAAGAATTGGTGTTTTCTTCTCCGGTTTCTCCTGCAGCCCAAACGGCGAGATCCAGAGTTCCTCTGTGTTCGACAGGCGGCAGGTCTTGTGAGAAGGCCGCAGAGGAGGCGATCGCCAAAAACAAGCACAGCACCGCGATCGAGGTTCGGAGTGAGCATGTTAGCAGTCTTGTGCCATCTATGGCGCTGATGTTTGAACAACCAATCGAGGACGTTCTCATGAAGGACGTTTAGATGCAGATGGTTGCGATGCCGGTGCTAAAACCGCACCGCCAGCCCGGAGGATAGACGAACGTTGCGCCGTTCAAATGCCAGAGCTGAACCAGTCTTGAGTGAGTCGACCTGGTTTCGCCAGTCGAAGAGCCGGGCCAGCCGAAAATCGACTCCAAGGCCGAGATCCTCGGCGAAAGAGGTATCGGAATGCGTTCCCGCAGAAGTATTTCCGTGGGCGCGGACCGCTCCGACCATGAAGTGCGCAAAGGGACGAAGCCTTCCCACCGAAGCTCCGCCCCGCAGGCCAAACAAGTAATCACTCTGGCTCGCAGTGCCATACTGTCCGCTGAAATCGGCAATCGCACTGAAATAGCGAAGGTACATTTTCTCCACCGAGGCGTCCCATCCGCTGAGCTTTTGGCTCCCACTGGAAAGAGGATCGCAGGTCACGGTAATACCTGAGAGCGGTCCTTGGCAGTGACTTGCGCCGGTGTGCGAGTATCCGAGGAAAATATTCCCATGGTTCGGCACCAGCGTGTTGGGCGCCTCACCGGTCGACACAATGTTTTTCCGGTCTTTCTTTTGGTCGGTGAAAAGAATCCCTTCATGGCCATCGCGGGAGGCGCGATACCAGGGGTGTTGCCCGTGAAGCATGTTGGCGCCCGAGCGAATAGGATTGAGGGCAACCCGCGCCGTGTCAATCAGCAGGGGGTTTCGCGTGGACTCCTCAATCCGCCGCACAACCTTTTCGTCGAGGAAGTCCTCCCCGATCAGCCAACCCGTGCCACCGAGCGGCGTCATCACGATATCAATCTGGCCCACGCCAGTTAAGCAATGGTGAGTGCAAGGGTAGGTCCCGGCGTAAGTCCACGGACCCCGGTCCTTGGTGCCGTACTTTTCTACTGTGACCTCACTAAGAGGTCCAAGATTCCACTGCGTGCTGTAAACCGCATTCCACAAGCCAGCCTTCAGGCGACTCTTCCAGTAGGACTTGGTTTTGGAAAAAACCTGTTTCTCAGACTTGGGATCATTCTGGATTTGAATAAAGCCGGTTAGAGCTCCTTGAATGGGATGGCCGACATAGCCGAACCAGTTAGGGTCGCCGTCATTCCAGCCCGAATGCGTCCACTGCGAAAGCGACTGCTTGTAGTCTCGCCAGTAATGGTTGAAGGGCACTCCGTTTTCCGAGACCACCCAATAGAAGTCGGTGTGCACTACATATGCCTGCTCGATCAGAAGAAAAGTAAGCGATTCCGTCAACGCCCGGCGCCAATGAAAGCCTTGGTTTTCGCGTTCGCGCGAAGTGACAACGGGGTCGAAATCTCCAGGCGTATTGCGCGTCACTGCCTCGTGTAAGCCTTGCCCGAGTAGAGCGTCATTGTCGAGGGTATTTTCTACGATACCCTCGGCCAACCCAGCTTTAGACACAAGGGTAGCGCGTGAATCCTCATCCTCGATCGGACATTTTATCCGGGGATCATCTTCGAAATCGCAGCCGGCGCGCGTCGACTGGCAAAAGGTGGTACCTGCCAACAGAAGAAGGACAACAATAAAAATAAACACGATGCCCGTACGCATAACGACTCGGGAACCGGCGATCATTCGTTTGGTCTCCAATTTCAAGCTAACGGTTATTCCTTCACCATCAGCGTTTTCCATCACGATGTAATGGTTTTGCTACCAACCGAGACCGCCTGTTGCCTTTTCAAAGTGACCCTCAGAAGCCGACTTTGAGGAATGTATTTGGCGCTCCTTCGAGTAGCGAGGAGGGTACCTTAACGGAGGGTGAGGTTGAAAATTAGCAACAAGGACAGTCAGGGACTAGAGACAGAACTCACGCCGGGACAAAAGTCCAGCGCGAGCCGGCGCGCTCATCGCCATCGATAAAAGGATCGTTCACGATGACCTGGGCGCCTTGGACTTCGAAGGCGAACGCCATCTCCTGGACCCCTTCTGCCGCCAGCGCACTGCGGACCGACGTTTGACTCGGCGATTCACAGTAGAGAAGAAGAAACCCACCACCGCCCGCTCCGGTTATCTTTCCTCCTACCGCGCCGTTTTGTTGCGCAAGCTCATAGAGATGATCAATCCGCGGATTCGAGATCTTCGTCGAGACTCTTTTCTTGGCCTGCCAGGCTTCGTTCAGCAACGAGCCGAAGCCGTTGAGATCGCCTCGCTCCAGGACCACACGCATCCTATCCGCCAAGGCGCGAACTTCGTGCAAAGCTTCCACCGCGACGCTTTTGTTGGTGCGGGTGGATTTTTCCTGCTCTTCCAGGATCGTCCAGGAATGGTGTGCCGACCCGGTAAAGAACAACATCAAGTTGCTCTGCAATTCCTGCAGGAGCCCGGAATCTATTTTTAAAGGTTCCACCTGGGTCGAGCCATCGCGCTCAAAAGTGATAAAGTTCAACCCGCCGAAGGCGCAGGCATATTCGTCCTGCCGGCCGACATGGCGCCCCAAGGTATCCCGGGTAATGTGGAAGGCGCGATCCGCCAACTCATGCGGAGACAGTGGCTGATCCAGATAAGTGGTGAGGGTCTTTAAGATGCCTACGCAAACACTTGCGGAGGAGCCCAACCCTGTTCCGGGAGGAATTTCTGAAGCCAAAAAAAGATCGACGGAGAGGTCGGAAGACACATCCTTCAGGACGGCCAGCGGAATCTCAAGTCCGCCTCGGTCCAGTTTCATAGCGGCAATATCTTGCCACGTTTCGAACAGGCGCAAGTCGGAGGAAATCACTTGCACTCGGCCATCGGATCGCTTGCCGAGAATGGTGTAGAAGTATTTATTGATAGCCGTGCTAAGCACCGCGCCGCCGAATCGCTCATAATAGGCAGGCAGGTCTGTTCCGCCCCCAGCAAAGCTAATCCGCACTGGGCTGCGACCGATGAGCATGCTGCAACGCCTCCTCGACAGATGGGAACCGGAAATCAGCCATCGTCTTATTCACCGAGACTAACCGCTCTGCAGATCCGGGCTGGGGACGATGAAACATCCGGATGGTCAAGGTCCAGGATGTCTGCAGCAACAAAGACAAATCCGTCAACGGCGATGGTTTCAGTAAGTACTGCAGGTCAAAGCGGGTTTTTTCTTCTGAGGAATGCTGTTCCCGCAAACCATGGACCTGCGCCAATCCTGTAATGCCGGGCTTCACACTCAAGCGCTGCCGCTGCCACTCCGAATAGTGGCGCACGCGGTCCGGCGATTCCGGACGAGGTCCGATTAAAGACATGTCTCCCCGCAAAACATTCCATAACTGCGGCAGCTCGGTAATGCTCAAGTGCTGCAGTAATTTTTCAAAGGGAGGCAGATTCGCTGCATGGCGATCGACATTCAGCCGCAGCATCGCGAACGGTGCGGCGTTTTTGCCCGCGCGGGTTTCCCAACAGAAAGCCCGGCCCTTCTTGTGATGCAGTGCGATTGCGGCCAGCAGAAGAATCGGAGCCGCTATGAGAGACAGCAATGAAGTCACTACTAAATCCACAATCCGCTTCCACTTAAAGAACATGCTGGAAGTGGATGATTCACGCAGGCGCAGAAGTGGCAGGCCACTCAGGTCGAGCAAATCCGGCTGCGAAAGGTAAAGTTCATAAGGCTGCGGCACCAGACTCACGTTGATCCCTTGTTCTCGGCATCGACCGATCAGGTTCAGGAGTTCTGGCCACGAGGGCGTTTGCAATGCCAGGATCAGTTCGTCGACGTGCTCGCTGCAAAGCAGGTCCACTACCTTAAGAGTGAACAAGGTCGTGCACGAGCGGCTTGCGCTTTGGGATAAACCCAAATTGGCAGATGCATCCTGAGGATATAAAGTTCCAACGACTTTGCACAGCATCTCGGGGTGGCGTTCGATTTTGGCAGCGAGTTCACGCGCTATCTGTCCGTTCCCCACGATGACAACACGGCCCACCTTGCCCGCGCGGTGACGGGATCGAAGAAGGAGGCGCGCACCATATCTAATAGCAATAAAGCCGATCAGAAGCAAAATTCCAAAATAGCCTGAGGCCAGCCGCGACACATAACGCTGGCTCAAGTAGCTGCCCGCCAACAGGAGCGTCATCAACAATGAGACCGCCAGAAACAGCGCCGACACCATGGCCGGAAAGTGCCAGCCTCCGCGGAACCCGTCGAGATTCATTTTATTCGAGAGCAGTGTCCATATCAGCCATGCCCCGAACAAGAACGGTAAAAGTTCATGGACGAAGCGTTCTTGCGAGGCACTCCAAAGAATTCCGTAGCGCAAAAAATCGGCGCAAAAAAACGCTATCGCCACCCACAGAAGATCCGAAGCCAGGATCCACATGGGGAAGCGGTTTTTCTTCATGGATTCACCTTTTCGAGCATAATAGCCTATTTATTGGCCGTTATATAGCGTTACTTCCCAGCAAGGGTTGTGATTCAGGAACGTCTCGACATGGACTGGTATGGCCACTTCGCTAGGAATGAATATGGAATAGGAGAAACGCGGGCATTGAAACGCTCCAGAGGTGCACGTCATAGTCAAGTCCCACCGGTCTTTAGAAGACCCCGAACCCGACTCCCAGAGCTGCGCAACGGCACGTCCAGACATTGCAAACGCTCCGCGAATATTCCCATTTTGCCTGCTGAATGTCAAGATCGAGGAATCTCAAGAGACTCGGGGTCGTCACCCTCAACTAACAGCCGCTCTCCAGTAGTTCAGCAAGTCTTCGATGGTTCTTTTAACAAAATCTTGCATTGCAACTCGTTTCTTGCTTAAGGTTGCCGCCCGAATCTCCGTCGATTGATACAAAGGCGTAGGCTCACGGACCCCTTGCTATGATAATAATCAAAGATGGCGATTGCTGGCCCTGTTCACTAGGCCTATAGTTTCGGTCGGAAAACGGAGTCGATATGTTAGTAACACAAGCACGCCGGACCAAAGTAATTCTAGTCAGAATTAGCATTCTTGTAGTTGTGTTGGGCATGTCGTCGTGTGGTGGCGGCAGCAGTTCGACGAGCCAAATAGAAACCAATCCGACGCCTACCGTCTCCTCGATCTCTCCAACTAGCGCAACGGCCGGTCAAGCCGGCTTCACTCTCACCGTAAACGGAACGGGATACATTTCAGCATCTACCGTGCTGTGGAATGGCAGCTCCGTTACCACGACTTACGTCAGCAGCACTCAGCTAACTGCGGAAATTCCGGCGAGCGACGTTGCGACTTCCGGTACCGCGCAAGTCCAGGTTTCGAACGGATCGAGTGGCGCGGTGTCGAGCGCGGTCAGTTTGCCGGTCAACCACCCTGTGCCAGCCCTGGTTTCTTTTTCTCCGTTCAATGCGACCGCGGGCGGCGCGGGTTTTTCGCTTACGCTTAATGGTTCCGGCTTCGCTTCGAATGCGAGTGCAACGTGGGATGGCAGCTCGCTTGCCACCAGTTTTGTTAGCAGTCATCAACTGATGGCGCAGATCACAGCCAGCGATATTGCCGCAGCCGGCATCGCTCAGATTAGGATTTCAAATCCTGCTCCCGGCGGCGGGGCCTCGAATGTATTTCGTTTTGGCGTTAATCCCGCATCGCCGGCTGCCAATTTTCTCTATGCCTCGAATTTTGGCGACAACACGATCTCCGGATATAGCGTGGATCCGAATAGCGGCGTCTTAACCGCCCTGAGCGGCTCGCCTTTCGCGGCGTCCTCAAGTTCTACCAATCCCGGCCCCATGGGCATGGATCGCCTGGGTAAATTTCTCTATGTCGTTAACTCCGCCAACGTCGCTTGCAAAGGATGTTGGAACTTTGCTGGATTTACTCCAAACAGTTCGGGCGACCTGGCTCCTTTGGCGGGTTCGCCTTTGTTCACTTCGGTTCCCGATTCTTTCGTAGCAGACCCTACGGGAAACATTCTTTATGATTCTGGCGGACAGGGTGCGAGTCAAGGCGCTGACATCGTCACTATGCTGATCGATGCCAATTCGGGAGCTCTCACCCCCATCGCCGACAGTTCGGGATTCGATGAATTTGTGGCGATGGCGCTGAACCCGGCAGGAACTTTCATATACGGGGCATCGACCGGGGTGGCGGGTCTTCCCTCTATCGGAGGAGTATGGGTAGGGTCGATCAGTCCCACGACGGGTGCGGTAACACTTGTGGCAAAACCCCCACAAGGCGGATTGGGCGTGTCGGCACTGGCTGTTCACCCCTCGGGCAAGTTTTTGTTTGCCGTCAATGATAACGGGGGAGGCGTACCTAGCTCCACGCTGTTGTCGTACACGATTAATCCCACAACCGGGGCATTAACGCTTCTGAATTCGATCCCTTATGACTTTCCAGTGACTTTAGGCGGCGTGGTCGTTCATCCCTCGGGTGGATTCTTGTACGTCAGCGATCAGGGAAGTAATACCGTCCTGGGATTCTCGATTGACGGCAGCGGCAATCTCACCGCTCTTGCCGGTTCCCCGTTTTCGGCGGGAGCGGGCGCGATCAATACAAACTTTCTGGCGATGGATCCGGCAGGCAAATTCTTGTATGCGGCAAATTACCAGGGAGGGGGTGGAGCCAGCAATCTCTCCGGGTTTACAGTAGACGCCAACAGCGGCGCACTAACGCCAATCGCCGGCTCTCCATTTCCGGCCGGAGTTTCGCCTGACGCCATCGTGATTGGTCCTTAAGACTTTCTTAGCGGCTTGAGCTCTTCCCTCCGGATCTGTCTGGCTAGATTGCCCCGCAATCGGTTACGTAACAATACAAGCGCGCTAGCTGCCCAAACGAACTTCACTAGCAAGGACCCTCCCAGCAGTACTTTCGGGCGGTGGCAGTGCGTCTGAAAGTTGGTCGCGCGCCATCCCACCAAATTGAGCTTTTCAGATCGCCTCAGCTATGGTGCAGCGTAAACATCAATGTATAATCGTTACCTCTGTTAAGAGCGACTTTCCAGGTACAACAGAATAAAGACTTGAGTCAGAAGGGGCATCGGCCGAATGTGGACTTCGCAACACCTGTTTAAATTGCGCTTGGCATTGCTTCTACCCATCGTCGCAACCGTGGCTTGCGGAGCCGGCAGCAATGGCTCGCCAGCGATTTCCGGCCAGATTCTCCCAACTGGCAACGCGTTAGTGGCGCGCTACAGTATTTTGCCGCTACAGGCCAACGCCACGGCCTGGGTGGAGTTCGGCACGGACACGACGTACGGCCGGCAGACCGCCGTTACGCCCCCCACCAGCGCCCAGCGGCAACCGGTCAACATCCTCGTCGCCGGCATGAAGCCGAGCACGACCTACCACATGCGAGGCCATCTGGAAGGAAGCGATGGCGAATCGTGGGTCGGACCGGATCAGATTTTTACGACGGGCTCGATCCCCAGTTCCGCCGGCACGCCGCCCGGTATCTCGGTCACCCGTCCGACGGCCGGCCTTGAGCCCGCCAGTGGCGTCGAAGTCTTCAACGGCGTTGCCGTTCCGCCCACGATGGTGGCCTTTGTAACCGATCTCGACGGCAACATCATCTGGTACTACAATCCCGGCAATGGCGCTTCGATTACACCGATGAGGCTGATGGACAACGGGCATTTCATCCTGGATGTGGGCGATTTGCGGGAAATCGATCTGGCGGGCAACACCATCCGTGCCGTCACCACCGATCAAGTCAATCAATCGCTTCAGGCCAACGGTTATTCGTTTACCATTAGCATCTTCCATCACGATGTCATCGTTCTGCCGAACGGTCACTGGATTACTTTGGCTAACTACACCGTCCCCTACTCGAACTTGCAAGGCTATCCCGGGGTGGTGACGCAAGTGCTCGGGGATGCGTTGATCGACATCGATCTGAACGGAAATGTAGCTTGGGCATGGTCGGCGTTCGACCACATGGACGTCAACCGGCACCCGATCTTCTTTCCCGACTGGACCCACAGCAACGCCATAATCTACACGCCTGACGGTAACCTGCTGGTTTCCATGCGCCACCAGGACTGGATCCTAAAGATCGATTATGCCAACGGCACCGGAGCGGGAGACATTTTGTGGCGGCTTGGTTCGGAAGGCGATTTCATGCTCTCCGGAGGCGATGAAAGCAACTGGTTTTTCGCTCAACACTACCCAAACGTTGAGAGCGTCGATGGTTCGGTGATGACGTTGTCAATTGTGGACAATGGGGACTCCCGAATCGATTCCAGCGGGGCTGAGTGTACGAGCAATTGCTATACCCGTGCCACGGTTTTCCAAGTAGACGAGGCCACGAGTCTGGCCACGCTGCTCTGGCAGGACCTTCCTGGTTTGTATTCGGCGTGGGGCGGAAGCATCGGAGTTCTGGGCAACGGAAATGTTGAGTTTGATATCTGCGATCTGATTACCCCGGCAGCGACACCCGCCTCGCAAATCATGGAGGTCACTCAAACCGCGACTCCGCAAACCGTGTGGCAATTGAATCTCTCCGGGGCCAACGCCTACCGCGCTTTCCGCATGCCAAGCCTCTACCCCGGAGTTTCCTGGGAGAAGTGATCACGCAATGCGACTGATGCGTCAAACCCGTCTTTGAATTGGCGAAGCGATGCAAATGCCGCTACTTGACACTTCAGTGCCGAAAACTTCAGTCTAAGAGCAGGCGAAGGAAAGGACTGCCCTGATCGCGTAATGCTATGACCATTTCACGACCCTCATCCGCAACAGTGCGCTCGGAGCCGAACGCAGCTCTTTTAAAGGAACTCAAGGAATACTATAAGAACTCCGAAGGATACCGGGCTCACTTAGAAGCGAAGAGCCCAATTTATTTCGAACAATTTGTAGAAGTTGTACGAGGATGCAGTTCGGCGGAAGATCGCGTCCTCGAGATTGGTTGCGGACGCGGAGACTCCACACGTCTTATCATGCAGGGCAATCGCAACGTTACTGGCACGGACCTCAGCCGATTATTCATGCAGGCCGGTCAAACTAGCGATCCTGTGGATCCTCCATTTGTGACCTCTGACGCGTCGCGGTTGCCTTTTGCAGACGAAAGTTTTGACGTTGTCTGTGCCATGGAATTTATCGAACACGTCTGGCCCGTGGAGGCGATTCTCCGCGAAATGGATAGAGTCCTGAAGCCTTCCGGGCGGATCGTGTTGATGAGTCCAAATCTCTTGTCGCCAGTGTGGCCAGTCAGAGATCTACCTGGGATGCTCTTGTTTCGCCGTTTTCGGCCGCCTTTTTATTCTTCTTATGGCGAGGCGGCAGCCTTCTTCTGGAGATCTAGTCGTTTGAGCCTCCAGAAACTGATTTCGCGCGAGCCATTGTTTGTGCCTCGGGATCCAGACCTGCAGCATGCGGATGGCGGCGGCGACCACGACTCCGTGTACTGCAGCAATGGAAGAGATATCCTTCTTTTTTTTCGTAAGGTGGGCTACGATGTGCAGTTTGAGCAAGGAGTCTGCAGTACCTTCCGTGGACGGGTTCGCTGGCTGGCGGCCAGGAGTTTAGGAACATTCTGGACCTCTTTTCTGCTCAAAGCTACGAAGTCGGCGGTGCGGCCAGCCGAGCGCGGAGCTCTTAGATAAGCCTCTGGCTAGTCTCACGAAGGAACTACTAAGCCTGGGGTCGGAGTTCACGGCGCCGACCATTGCGACACCGGAACCCACTTCTCCGGACTCCCAGCCAGATCCGTTCGGACGAAGGTCACGGAGCCGTTGACGGTTATCGGCTTGCTTCCGAACAGGTTGAGATTACCATTGGGTGCGAACGTAACCGGACCCCCGATCGTGAAAAAAACTACGGTTTCTCCCGGGCCCAGGGTGCTTCGAATCGTGGTGATCGGTGTCGAAGAAGCATTCAGAGCAACGGAGTGAGCGCTGCCGATTGGAATCGATGCCGCGGGCTCGATGCGTGCCGTGATGCCGAACGTGGACGGAACAGTCGCCGTTCCGCCGTAAAAATTGTCCTGATAGATTACATTCGAAGTGCCGCTTATTACCGAATCCGGCGTTCCGTAAATCTGATTGTGCACGAAGCGAATTCCCCACGCGGATGGGGTCGGCACGTTCAGCAGATAGCCCGCCCCTCCGTTTATTCCTACGTCGGAGAAGAAACTGGAGTCAGCAATCGTGATGCCCCTGGTGCCGATATTGTTTTGGTTAGTGATCAGATAAGCGGCGGAAAGCTGCTCATGATGAGACGTATAAAACCCGATGGACTGGGCTCCATCGAGCTGCACAGCGACCGCTGCCCGTTGAGATATTAAGCCTCGAAACGTCATGATGAAAGGAAACGAGAAATTCCCCCCGGCTAAGCCGCCTATGTAAATGTTGGTTCCGTTTCCGACGGCTGAGCCGTCGACCAGACAGTCGTTAAAATGCAGGTCGAAATTGGTGCCCTCGATGCGTATCCCATTGCCGCTTCCGATGGGACGATAAATCACTATATTATTGAAGACCAGCCATTGGTTCGAAGCGCCGAAATTAGTGTTAGGTCCGCGAAAGTGAAGTCCTATCCCCTTGAAATTGGCGATGTAAATGTCCTCGAAGGTCGCATACCATAAGCCTGCGTTAAGCAATGTGCTGGCATCAATAAAGAACGCATCCTCGGCTGTATTGTTGAGCGAGCCTAAGAGGCGAAAGCCGGATAACACCACGTTCGTGGCAGGGACCCCATTGACCTGCGGTATCACAAACACCGGATTTTCGCCGTTGACCGATTGCAGCATGGTTCCGTTGGGCGAAGCGCCCATGCCGATGATTTTCAGTCCCTGCCGAAGAGTCACCTGGTTGACGTTGTAGGTATAGGGGCCGAGGTAGATGGTGACTGCCTTGCCGACGGGATCGATGGTGCCCAGGTTGGGGTTGGTCGCGGCCGACATAGCATAGATAGTGCATCCAGCAGTTGGACACGCCGTGATCGCGGCGGGCACTCCACCGGGGAATTGATCGGCAAAGAGAATATTTCCCAGATTTTGCAGCGTGACCACGCCGTTGGCATCGGTTATTTGAGAGTTGACGATCGACGTGCTCGCCGAAAACTTCGGGATTGCATTTGTCGTTCCTCCCGTGGTCGTCACCGCTGAATCCTTTTGTATGCCGGGCTCGGCCGACCTCGCCGGGATGCCGGCATTGGCGAGTATGACCTCGGAATTCAAACTACCTGGCTCCGAATTTGCGGCTGACTTTAGAAACGCCGATGCGGGCAAGCCCCCCAGCGTTTCCGCGTCCGCCGCTTTCAGCGCGTATGGCACACTCACGAGTAACACTCTCGGCTGCTCGACCTCTCCCGGCAGGTTCACCTGCACTCCCACCCAGCGCGGTTGTCCAGAAGCAAACAAGCTTACCGGGACGCCGTCGCTCTTGGTCACGCCGAGCACGACTTCATACTGTCCCTGCTGGCTTGATGCGACATTCTGAACTTCCTGCCACAAGGCCTCTCCGCCGGTGGCCTGAGCATAGATTGAGAAGGCTACCCCGAAGCTTCCGGTGCGCGGCTGCCCCTCGGCGTCCTGCAGCGTGCCGTTGAACTTTACCAGTTGTGGCACCTGTCCACACATGCTTTCGCCGGTCGTGCATTGCGCATACCCGGCAGCGGCGGCGAGTACGACACACCCCATAACCAAGAGCGCATTGGCAATAACTCTCATTCCATCCTCCTATGGATTCTTGCAGCGCTGAAACTGGATTCCGTGGCCCGGAAAATTCGACTTACACTACCGCAGTCAAGCTTGCTGCGCCTTACCGGACTTACCTTAATCTCAGCAAACCAAGTTACTGCACTACCCAAGTTACTGCACCACCAGGGTGAGCTTCATGTTGTGAGTCAACGTGGTCGAACCGGAAGTAAAAGTGCCCGTGACGGTCAGATCATAGGTGCCGGGCTGGGTTCCACCGCCTCCGCTGCTGCTGTTTCCTCCGCCGCACGCCGACAGCGTACCTACTATCGAAAGCAGGCAGAGGAAAGCTAGCCCGTACAGCAGACCCTGGCGTCGTTGCCTACGCCAACCAGCGAAGCTCATCGAGATGGCCGCCCTAATATCCCGCACATCGTTCCCGACATGGCGAGCCACTGCGTGGCGCCACCGTACGGAGGACGACCGAACGGTCGAGTCAGGGCCGCTGAGCTTCCCGCTGTGATCACGCTGACCGTGACCGTCGAGGCGGATGAACCCAGCGCAATCGAACTGGGCGAGACCGAGCACGTGGCCCCGGCCGGTGCTCCGCTGCAGCTCAGCGTTACGGTTTGCTTGAATCCTCCGCCGGGCGCGACCGAGATCATATAGGTCGCAGTCTGTCCCGGTGTCACTGTTGCCGTCGTTTGCCCGCTGGCCGCAAGCGAGAAATCTTGCCCGGCTCCGGTCAGCATGGCGATCTGCGGACTGTTGCTGGCACTATCCGTGACTGTCAGCGTGCCGGTTCGAGTGCCCCCAACCGTGGGATCGAAAAAGACTCCGATGGCACAGGTGGCGCCCTGCGCTAGCGTGTTCCCGCAGGTGCTCAAGGCAGTGAAATCTGCTGGCGTTGCTGTCACGCTGGTGATCGTTAACGGAACACCCGGATTACTCAGAATGATGGTCTGGGGCGGGCTCGAGGTTCCGACATACTGGCCAGGGAACGTGACGCTGGCCGGCGATAGGGAAGGCACGGGGGGCGGCGGAGGCTGGGTCATCCCTACGCCCGAGAGGGTAACACTTTGAGGACTGCCCGGAGCATTATCGGCAACCGCCAAAGACGCGCTGAAGTTGCCTGCTACGGTAGGCGTGAAGGTAATGCTGATCTGACAATTCGCGTTGACCGCGAGGCTCGCAGGGCAGTTGTTTGTTTGCGAGAAAATGCTGGCGTTCGCTCCGCCGATAACGATACCCGATACCGTTAACGTGACAGTCCCGCTATTGGTGAGCATGACGCCCTGAGGCGCACTTGAGGTTCCTATAATCTGGGGTTGAAAGGTTACGCTGGTCGGGGAAAAAGTAGCCTGCGTAACGTCCTGCAGCAGTATCACGCTGCTCAAGACCAAATCCATTTTCCCGTCGTTGTTGAAGTCCCCGGCGGTACTAGCGCCATTGGGGCCGCCGGGCAAAGTAGTCGGGCTTTGGAAAGTGCCATCTCCGTTGCCCAATAGCAAGAGCGTCCCTGACGTTTGGTCGAAAGTGCTCAAAACCAGGTCGAGCTTGCCGTCGGCGTTGATATCGGCCAGCGTCGCTTGGGTTGGAGCTGCACTGAGCGAATGGACAGCCCCAGGTTGGAAAGTACCGTCGCCGTTTCCTAGCAAGACAGTGTATGTATTCGTGGGCACGTCAGCATTGCCCTGAAGAGTGATGAGATCCAGCTTGTTGTCACCGTTCAAGTCCGCTGAGAAAACGGAGTTGGTGACGGGCTCGACGACCGTAAAGGTGGGAGTTTGAAAAGTGCCATCTCCGTTACCCTGAAAGACTTCGACGACTTGATTATTGAGGCCGCCAAGATCCAGGCCTGCGACATCGAGTTTTCCGTCTCCATTGTAGTCGCCAACTGCCCATAGCTCGAGATAAGTGCCTCCAACATTAGATATCGAAGGGTTCTGAAATGTTCCGTCGCCATTGCCGAGAAAAACATAGATATCAGCACCACCCAACGTTACCGCCAGGTCAAGCTTCCCATCTCCATTAAAATCTCCCACCAAGGGCGCAGCTATACCATAGGCAAAAAGGGTGTAGCTGTAGGCGCCCTGAGAGAACGTGCCGTCACCGTTCCCCAGAAGAATATTGAGGTAGCACTCCTCATTCCCGCCGGTACATTCAAACCCCACTACGTCGAGTATCCCGTTTCCTGTGAAATCGCCGATATTGAGCGTCGAGAAATCGGAGTTGAGCTCCAACATGCGGAAACTACCGTCGCCGTTACCCAGCCACAACTCGTTGTAAGTCGGCTGATCCGGTTCACCAAAGACCCCGAGTATGTCGAGTTTCCCGTCACGATTAAAGTCAGCTACGACCGGCGGCCCTGAATTACCTGGAGAACCTGGAAAACTGGTGAATTGCGGGTTGGTAGGCTCGGACACAGAGAGGAACTGAACATTCGAAGTGCCGCCGCCGGGGCTCGGGCTGGATACTGTAATCGAGGCCGTGCTGGCCGTGGCAATATCGGAGGCCGGCACCGCCGCCGTTAGCTGCGAACTGCTCACGAAGGTCGTGCTCAGCGCCGTGCCGTTCCAGTTGACCTCCGAGCCGGAGACAAACCCTGTGCCATTCACGGTGAGGGTGAAGCCCGCGCCGCCCGGCGCGGTCGCGGTGGGAACCAGCGGTTGATTGACCAAAGGAACCGGGTTGGTTTGCGCCAGCGCCGTCAGGGCTGCGAAAAGCACGCACTGGCAAAGCATGCGTGCGAGATTCATAAACGCCTCCTGCGAATCCTCGTTCAAACTAGCGTGCCCTCAAAACCGCAAGCCCACCCTCGACTACTGTACGATCAAAGTCAAAGACGTGGTCTGAGTTTGCGTGGTATAGGTGCCAGTCACGGTGAGAGTGTAAGTGCCGGCCTGAGTTCCACCGCCGCCTCCACTACCGCTGCTACTTCCCCCGCATGCCGACGTGCCCATTCCGATGCAGACCAGGCTCGCTAACGCCAGGCAGGCCATTCGCGGACTTCTCGCACGGCCCAGGCTCGTCAGCGTCAACAGCGCAAGCAGACCGAGAAATCCGGTAAAGGCCAACAGACCGCTGGCGGGAGGTGCATGCAACGGCCTCGCACTCGCTCCCATAGAAGCGGCTGTGGTCGTGACCGCCACCGTCACCTTGACGGGAGTCGTTCCACTGGGCGTGACGGAAGAGGGTGTTACCGTGCATGTGGAACCAGATGGCGCGCCGCTGCAGGTGAGGCTTACCGTCTGCGTGAAGCCGGCGCCGGGCACCACATTCACGGTGTAGTTCGCAGTTTGACCTGCAGAAACCGTTACCGAGGTCGGCGCACTCGTGGTGAGGGAGAAATCCGGCGTGTAGTCCTGGAGCAATACCGACACTCCGCCAGCGTAGGGAGCGATGGCGAAATCCGGCTTGCCGTCGTTGTTAAAGTCTCCCACCGCGATGGCGACCGAGGAGAACGGCAAAACCGACGGTGTCTGAAAGGTGCCGTCTCCGTTGCCCAGCAGGATCGTCGTGCTCGGAGTCGCGCCGTTGCTAGTCGCCAGCGCTATATCGAGTTTGCCGTCGGCATTAAAATCTCCGATCGTTCCTCCAGAAAGTGGGCCATTGATGGCATCTGCCGAGGTCGGTGTGAAAGTGCCATCGCCATTGCCCAACAGGACGTCCACAACGCTTGTAAAGCCGGGGAAGGACTGCAGAGCAATCAGGTCCAGCTTGCCATCACCGTTCAGGTCAGCTGTGATGACCTGTACGGTGGAGTTACCCACCGCAGGATAAGCGACCGTGGGAGTCTGGAACGTGCCATCGCCGTTGCCCAGAAAGACTTCAAGATCGAATTGCGGCCCGAGTCCGACCAAATCGAGCTTGCCATCTCCGTTGAAATCACCGACCGCCGTAAATTGAAACTCAGTGCTAAAATTCTGCGGCGGAACAGTCTGAAAGGTCCCGTCGCCGTTGCCCAGATACACTTCAAGGCCGTCCTGGGCGCCGATGGCAACGTCGAGCTTTCCATCTCCATTGAAGTCTCCGATCATCGGTGGGCCTCCCGCCAGGGACATCTCCTGCGCCGGAGTAAATATATTGCGTGGCGAAAAGGCTCCATCGCCGTTGCCCAGATAGATGGCGGCGTAGTAGGGGTTCTCATCGCCCGAGTTGAAAACGCCGATAAGGTCGAGCTTCCCATCGCCGGTGAAATCCGCCAGACCGTAAGAAGACAAGTCGACACTTTCCGCTGAAACCGGTGCCTGAAAAGTTCCATCGCCGTTCCCCAACGTGGTAGTAAAGCTTCCCACAATTGAGGCTCCCTGCTGCCCGCCGAACAGGAATCCCAGATCGAGCTTCCCATCTCCATTGAAGTCGTCCACCACAATCTGGCTGCAAAATACTGCGCTTATTGTGGGGCAGTAGCTGGACGGCACCACTGCGGCGATGGTGAATTTTAAGTCCGTGGGCGCGGAGACGGCAAAGTAAAGAACATTGGAAGTGCCGCCGCCAGGGCTGGGGCTCGACACAGTCACCGAGGCCGTGCTGGCTGTGGCAATATCGGAGGCCGGCACCGCCGCCGTCAGCTGCGAAGCGTTCACGAAGGTAGTAGCCAGCGCCGTGCCGTTCCAGTTAACCACCGAGCCGGAGACGAAGCCGGTGCCGTTCACTGTCAGCGTAACCCCCGCACCGCCCGGCGCGGTCGCGGTGGGAACCAGCGGTTGATTGACCAGGGGAACTGGGTTGGTTTGCGCAAAAGCGTTAGCGACGGCAAGAAGAACGAGCGGAAGGAACAGGCGTGAAAGCTTCATGGCGCGACTCCTGAGTTATTCAGCTACATGGCCCATGTCGCACTTTAGGCACACTACGAGGCGAGAGTACCCGTAAGTCTACAACACCGCTCTTAAGGATTAGTTGTTATGTTTTGCAGACTACTAGGTGAAATAGTATCGGCTTCAGTTTCGCGGGGCCGTGGTCACGGTGAATGACTTGGTCAGGCCCAGGAATTTTTCCGTCTCAATCTTGCACCCGGGGAAAATCTTGCGGAGTTGTTTCTTCGAGAGCCAAGTAACATCGTATACATAAGGCTTGCCCAGCAGCCAGCCATTGACCGTGAAGTAGCGGAGCACGGTTGGAGTCAACCAACCTCGAGGCAACCAGTGAATCAGTGGAGTTCCGAGGTGTGGATCGATGGGGAACAGGCGGCTGGGAGTCTGGCAATAAACTGCTTTGCCCACCCGCATTAACTCGGCCGCGAACCGCGCCTGGTGTTCATAATCCCCGACATGTTCGATGGCCGAGTTGGAAAACGCCAGATCCACCGACTTGTCCGCCATCGGCAGTCTGCACCCGTCGCCCAGAACGTAGGGAAATCCGCCGAGATCCGGCGGCTCCAGACGTTGATGATGGTCACTCCCTCGACGCGACCGATGATAGTGCTCCAGATATTGTGGTCGCCGCCTACGTCGATGATGGTTTTGCAATTCGCGTAGCGCTCAAGGAACCCGCGAAAGCGGCGACGGCGGAAAAAGCGGCGCAGCGGAGCTTGAAAATAGTAAGGGTTGGCCCACATTTCTTTTGGCGGCTTACTTTGACTTCTTGCTTCAACCTCCTACTTCGGCCCGGTATTCTCTTTATCTGGAATGGTCTGCGTTCGTCAGCTTATAACAAAAGCGCAACGATAAACACTGGATGTTCATGAAAAGGGCAGAGTGGTAGCGTCGATAGCTTCACGGCTCATGGATCAGAGGGCCCGAGTCTGCCGCTGGCGCGGAGAGTTCGACAGCAGGCCTATCGGGAGTTGCGGCGGCAGAAGTAGTTGAAGGTAAGATTGCCGGCGGCGGAGAGATTTACGGTCAGCTCAGTCTTGGTAGAGCCAACCCAGTACTTTAGCGCTTCCGGATTTGTAGTCGGAGTCACAACACAGAGCGGAGGCGAAGTGTAGTAGTTGGTGAACGGCTGCGTGGCGCTGGTGGATGAGATGGTAATTTGTCCGGCATCGGCGCTGTCGGGCGATGTGGATACAAGTTTCCAGCCACCGGTTAAATCGGTGCGCATGAAGCTGGCCGAGGCCGGGGCCTCCAGTCTTAATTCGCCGAGGCCGCCTAACTCGAGATTCCCTCCCGTGGCGAACTTTACGCTGCCGCTGGTCGGGAAGAATGTAACTGACTCGCCCGCGCCCTGCATGCCCTGGATGGTCGTAATCCCGGTGTTCGATGGGCTTAATCCGACGCTATGAACTCCGCCTATGTTAATGGTTGCGGCGGGAGTAACTTGAGGTGTAACTCCGGAGGACGAAGGCAGAGCGCTCTTTAACTGCGGGAAATCGTTGTCTTGGGTGATGACTTGGGCATTATTGGAAGCGTGCACAAAATGGTCGGGAGTACCGTAGATCATGTTGTTGCGAATAACAACACCCGTAGCATGGCTGGAAGATACCTTCACAATATAGCCGTTCCCCGAGTTGACTCCGACATTGCCATTGAAGCTGCTGTTTAGAATGAGGAGTCCGTCCGTGGGTACGTTGGCATGATTGGTGCCATAGGTGACGAGATAGGCATTATCGAGAAGCTCGTGATGGCTCATCTCAAACTCGAGGTTAGCGCCGCCATCGATCTGCACCGCGGTGGCGGCTCTTTCGGAGGTTAAGCCGCGAAAGTTGATGATGTAAGGGTAGCCTGCCGTTCCCGGTCCCGGACCGCCGCCGATGAAGACGTTGGTGCCATCCCCCTTGGCCGGCCCTTCGAACATGCAGTTATCGAAAAAAAATTGATATTCTCCGCCTTCAATTTTGAGCGCAGGCGCGCCTCCCGCCTTACGCCAGACAGCATCATTGATGAAAGTAAGAAATTGATTGGTGCCGGAGTGACCGCTGCTGGGCCCGCGGAAGTGAAAAGCGCTGCCGCCGAAGTCCTGGGCGTAAATGTCGAAGAAAGTCGAATACCAGAGCCCTCCACTGTCGAGCGCACTCGAATCAATGAAGAAGCCATCCTCGGCCCTATTGCCTTTCGAACCGTAGAGGCGAAAGCCCTGAAGCCAGACGTTGGTTGCCGGAGCGCCGCTTTGTTGAGGAACAACGAAGACGGGATTTTCGCCGTTGGCCGATTGCAGGACGGTTCCAGCATCGGAGCCGCCCATCCCGACAATCTTCAAGCCCTTGCGCAATGTGATTTGGTTCACAGTGTAGGTATACGGGCCGAGAAAAAGTGTAACTACTTTATCGACGGGATCGATAGTCCCCAGATTACGATTCACCTTTTCCGCATTGGCGTAGACAATACAACCCGAAGTGGGACAGGCCGCGATGGCGGACCGGATGTCTGGATAATTATGCGCCAGGATCATGGCTGGATTCTCTTGGGCAGAATTTTGACCAAAGGAGACGCCCATGCAGATAAGGACGCCGATGACATAGGCAAAGCCCGCACTGTAACGCATGTCGCGCGCTCGGGGGTTCATGCGGATCGGGTCATCACCAGAATGTCCTGATAACTCAGGAAAGATTTTCTGCCGCACCAGGATCCGTAATGGGTGGGAGGGATCAACGTCCAGCCCAATCGATTGCAGTATGTCATGAAATCCGATTCGGGGATTCCGATGGCAGTCTCGGGAAACAAGGGATCGAGAACCCGGCAACTACCCTGCAGCTCATGAACCAGCGGAAGAGAACTCTCTCCCCGAACAATCAAGTCCAGGGACTCGCCGTTCAATAAAAAGATGGTTAATAAGCAGCGCCCTCCTGGCTTCAAGACCCGGTGTATTTCGCTTAAGTAATGCTGAATCGAATCGGGCAAGAGATGGGTGAAAACAGACTTCAAAAAGACGAAATCGAAAGTGGCGTCGTCGTAGGGGAAACGAAACTCATTCGCCGAAATTTTTCCCTTGGGATTGTAGTGCTTGTTAAAAAGGTCAACATGAGCGAAAGAGAAATTTGGAAAGCGCGAAGTAATATTGCGAGTTGCCCAGGTAATTCCCAGGCGCACGATGTCGAAGCCGCAGTACTGCCCTTGAGGACTTAAGAACCTGGTCAGTCGCGAAGCCATCACGCCGATGCCACAGCCGACATCGAGTACGCGGTGGTTGGGCTGGAGTCCTCCGAAGTCGACGAAGTAACGCATAAACTCTTCGTTTACGGCCTGATAGTTTTCCTCTCCGCCGACAAACCACAGGCCGTGGGGAGGAACCAGGGGATCGCGCTGATGAGTAACGGTTTCGTAAGTGTCTCGCGGCAGATTCAGGATGCGGCGTACTAAAAGGCGGGATCGAAAGCCTGGAAGCAGGCGCTTCGCCAGCGTAGTGGTTTTCATGCAATTCGGCTCCATGTTTCGGACTTTCGGATAACTGACGGACAAGGAATGTTACTTCGCCTGATAAACAGCCAGAAGCGAGGCGGAGGAATTTCCGAGCTCTAAGCAGCTATCAAGAAAGTATGACTTGAGCTCTCTAACCGAAAACCCGGAAAAGCTCTCGATAACATCGATGGCTCCGGCAGATTTGAGTTGTCCGGCCAAATCGCCTTTCGCGATGCCCAGGCAACGCAGACCTGCTCCACGGGCGGCACGAATTCCAGATACCGCATCTTCGATGGCAATCGCCTGCTCTGGTAGTGTGTTTAACCGTTTGCAAGCAAGGCGGTAGATGGCAGGGTCCGGCTTGCCTTCGGCTATGTCGTTGCTGGTGATAATCGCATTAAAGCAGCCCCTCAAGTGCAGACCGGTAAGAGTGGATTGAGTTCGGTCAAGACTGGCGGAGGTGGCAACGGCGGTGAGGATTTTACTCTTTTTCAAACGGCGAACAAATTCGCCGATCCCGGGGATCGGTTGCACCTGGAGCCCTGAGCGTTGGAAGAACTCGTCTTTTCGCTTGCCGTGCTCCAGAAGCTCGGTCTCAGAGAGTTCGCCCAGAAAGTGGCGCAGGATGTCGCGGCGCTTACGACCGTCAAGGATGAAGTCGAGGTCCTGATCGGAGACTTCGCGTCCCAGGTCGTGCAGAAAGTGGCGCCAAGCCACGCGGTGCGCGGGATGACTGTCGACAATCACACCGTCCATATCGAAAATGACCGCGCGCAACTGATTGACCGGGCGAATCGAGGACGGGGTCATTTGGCTTTGGATACCCGCGATAGCCCGGGCCATGAGATTTGCGCCTGGCGATAGTTGTCCATGGTACCGATATCCAGAAGATACTCCTGAATGGGATAGCCCAACATATTGCCGACGAGCAGAGGAATCAGATCGAACCCGATGTCGGCCGGTCGGCGTTCCGGGACAATTTCCAGCATTGCATTGCTGGCCAACATAACACCGGAGAACGCCCAGGTGCTGCGCGGATTCTTCGGCTTCTCCTCGAATTCACGTATTACGCTTTCCGCATCGCAGATGGCCACACCACAACGGGCCGGATCCAGGGGTTGGTAGAGCCCGAGAGTGGCGAGGGGATGACGGCTCTGGTGAAACTCGGCCATTGCTCCCAGGTCTGCATTGGTCAGTACGTCAGCGTACAAAATCCAAAATGCTTCTTCTCCGCGGACCCACTCGCGATTGGCGTACACGGTGCCCGCGGAGCCCAGCAGAACCTCTTCCTCAACAATTTCGATCTTTATCGGGGTTCGCCTGGATATTGAGCGACGGACCGCGTCCGCCTTGGAATGGAGGTTGATGAGAACTTCGTCGACGCCCGATTGCCAACACAACTCAAGCCAGATGTCGAGCAGGGGAACACCCCGGATAGGGACAAGGCACTTGGGAATGGAATCAGTGATCGGTCGTAAGCGAGTGCCGTGTCCGGCGGCGAGCAGGAAGGCTTTCATGCGCAACTCCCGTGTTCGGGGTCAGGCAGGAAAGCGATGCTTCTCGCCGATTCAGGCAGCGAAATCCAATCATAAATACATCGTGCTCTCATTCAGATGTCAGAAGACCAAACTCGCGCTCGATCAATTCATCTTCAAGCGTAGGCACTCTGCGTCGAGCAGATTTTACGACGGATACTGGTGAACAGAGAATGAGCCACACACAGATGAAGATCTTCGATGATCTGCATATTGTCGGAGGGCACAATCACGCAAGCATCGCAGTGTTCCTTTAGTTCGCCTCCATGAAAACCGGTAAGCCCCACCGTCGTAGCCCCGGCCTGCTTCGCGACCCGCAATCCGCGCAGCACATTGGGAGAATTTCCGCTTCCGCTGATGGCAAAGGCGACGTCGCCCGGTCTTACGAGGTTGGCTAGTTGTTCGCCGAAAATGTCCGCATAATTGGCGTCGTTTGCCCAGGCGGTGATAAGCGCAACATTATCCGTAAGAGCCAGCACGCGAAAGCGTTTTTCGCTGCCATTCGCCGTGCCTTTCCCTAAATCACAGGCGAAATGAGATGCCAGAGCGGCGCTTCCCCCGTTGCCAAAAATGTAAACCATGCGGCCCTCATGATAAGCCTTGAGCAACACATCGGCTACGAGATCGATGGATTCCAAAGGAAGACCCTGGATCGTCTGCGTGAGACTCTCGAAATACGAGCTTACGTCTGTAGAATCAAACATACACGCGCTTCCCTCCGTCGAAAGCCACCCAAGCGCCTCAACCCGCCTGGGCAGTCAAAACCACACCGGCGCGACGCATTTCCACATCCGCGTCAGGAATCCGTTCGGGGATTCCGCCGACACTCTTAATCCATTCCAAAAAGTCATCCAAAATAGCGTGCAAACCGAGTCGCGGCCGCCATCCTAACTTTTTGAGCTTGTCGATATTGGAGATGCTGTGCCGATTATCTCCTAGTCGATACTCGCCCGAGACTTTTACTTCTGTAGGGGATGGTATCCGACGCAGCACCTCAGTGGCATACTCGTGAATCTTTGTGGCTTTCCCGCTGCCCACATTGAAGGCCTGAAAATCTGCCTCATCCTTCTCCAAGACCAGCATGTTAGCTTCGACAACATCCTTGATATGGGTGAAGTCCCGGGTCTGCTGACCATCCTCATAAATAATCAAGGGGTTGCCGCGTAGCGCACGGCTGCAGAAAATCCGGCAGACTCCCGAATAATGATTGTAGAGTGACTGGCGAGCGCCCTGAGTGATGGAATAGCGCAGCGCCACGGTTGGAATGCCGTGCAGCCAGCCCAATCCCAAGGCGCACTTCTCCTGGGCCAACTTCGAGACGGCATACTGATTGTAGGGATTGACGTAAGCTTCCTCCAGCATGCGGCGTTCAGCGCGTCGACCGCACGTGGGACAAGAGATTTGCCAATCTCCGCGCTTCAGTTGTTCCTGGGATCGCGGTTGGGGCAAGAAGAAACCGTGCCTCGAGCACTCGTATTGCCCTTCTCCGTAGACGGCCTGAGATGAAGCCACGATTACTTTCTTCGGCGATAAACGGTGTTGCACAATCAATTCAAAAATCAGCGCGGTGGCCACCGCGTTCACCTGGAAAAAGCGAGAGAAATCCGGCATGTAGTCCTGATAGGCACCCTGGTGAGAAATAATATCGGCGCCTTTCAGTGCCATCAGAAGGGTTTCCCGATCCGTCAAATCGCCTTCGATAAATTCCACATTCTTCGGAATGTAGGAAGGTTTCCCATAAGGATGAACCTTCGGGTCGAGGTTATCGAGAATGCGAACCTGAAAACCATCCTGCAGAAAACGATCGACGAGATGGGACCCAATGAATCCCGCCCCCCCCGTCACCAGTACCCTCATGCGATGTCCCTCAGCAAACTATTCCCCACACAACTCTCCCTGTCCTGATCGCCTACTTGCCAGAACCTACGAGGACCGCACCGACGGTCTTTAATAGAATCTCCAAGTCTAAGGCCAGCGACCATCGTTGAATATATTCCAGATCGAGCTTAACCCATTGATCGAAGTCGTTCACCTGGTTACGGCCGTTTACCTGCCACAAACATGTGATGCCGGGCTTGACCACCAGCTTGCGCTTTTGAAATTCGGTGAAATGAGCATACTCTGTAACCAAGGGGGGCCGGGGCCCCACCAGACTCATGTCTCCTCTCAGGACGCTATACAGTTGGGGTAATTCGTCCAAGCTGTAACGTCTCATCCAGCCACCCGCCGCGGTTACGCGCGGATCCTTAGTTAACTTGAACACGGGACCAGTCATTTCGTTGCGCGCCATCAACTTGGCTTTTAGCTCATCCGCGTTCGTCACCATCGACCGGAACTTGAAGCTGGTGAAGGGCATGCCGTTCTGTCCCACTACGTTCCACTGGTAGAAAACCGGTCCCCGGGAGGTAAGCTTGACCAGGAGTGCCAGAATCAAGAAACCCGGCGAAAGCAGCAATAACAGAGCGGCAGAACCTAGCACATCGACAATCCGCTTGCAAGTAGTATGGAGCGGCTTATTCCAATTCGAGGATAAGACCAGCGGCTGGCGTACATTTATGGCGGCGACAGACATGATTGGTTACGAATGAACCGACTTAGCTAACCCTGAAGTTCCGCTTGTTCTGGCGGCTCCCAATACCTCCTCGTACATGAGCGCGTGTTGAGCGACTACCGCCTCCCAGCGGTAGTGCTCCTCGGCGTGTCTTCTTGCCAGGTCGCGGTACTGTTCCACTAAAGTCGGACGCTCGAGAAGATTTTGCAGTTCGCGACAGAGAGCCTCAGCGCCTTCTTTTCCGGAATAGCTAAAGCCGCTCTCACCGATCACTTCAAGATTGGATTCCGTATCGTTTACTAGCACACAGTTACCGTAACCCATGGCTTCGACCAGCGCGGGATGGGTACCACCTACCTCATCCGGCAGGACAAAGAAGTAAGCGTTTTGCTGCAGTTGCGCGTAGCCATCTCCGTACACGCCACCAGTGAACACCACGCGGGGGTCACGGGTTGACTTCAGTGCGCGAACGTAGTCCTTTTCCCAAGGATCGTCACCCACAATGACCAACTTCTTTTCCGTCTTGGTCTTCTCGAAGGCCTCAATTAGATGATGCACGTTATTCTCAGGCACTAGCCGACCGACGAACAGGACGTACTCTCTTTCTTTCAACCCGAAGCCATCAAGAATGTCGCGCTGGTCGGATCGATGATCGCGTATGCCATAGGCTATACAGAACGAACTCGCGGCGTATTTTTGCCGGTAGTAATTACTCACTTGCTGCGAATCAGAGATCAATCCATTACAGAAAAGCACAGCGAGCCGTTCTGAAAGGCGTAAATACCAGCGCGCAAAGCGGCTCCATTTTGCCCGTTGCCAGTCGGTCCCATCCACGGAGCAGACCACTTTCTTGCCCATAAGCCTAGGCAGGGGCGCAAAAAGAGTGGCCCCAGCCGTAAAGTAGTGCACCACATCTACGCCTCGAAACATCACATGCAGCGTCGAGAGAAAAACATGGACGATGGTGCTCAGGTTTTTGGATTTGAGCGTGGGCAAGGTTACTAAATCTACGCCCTCATAAGACTCTCCCAAGGCAGAACTCATGCCGGAGCGGTTGTAGACCACGACTTGATGACCGAGTTTAACCAAACCTCGAGAGATCTCATCCGCCGCAGTTTCGAATCCACCGAAACGGGCAGGAATGGCCTTAATGCCAATCATTGCAATGCGCATTTAAAGTTCGACAATCTGGTTCATTAGAATACTACGAGGTTTCGCCGACTGCTCATTTATTTGCTCGAGAGTATCGGCTGCTCGAAAACTCGCTCGGTGTTTGATTTATGCCCTCCGAGCCTGGGTGTGGCTATTAGGCGTTTGCCGCCTGCCGGTAAACGGCGAGAGTATCCATGGCACAACGGTCGCGATCGAACATCTTGTTGCGCCTGATGCCCGCTCGGCCCATCTCCTCTCGCAACGATCGGTCGCTTAGCATGCGGCCTAACGCCTGACTAATGGCGCCAACATCCAGGGGATCAACGATCAGCGCCGCGTCGCCAGCCACCTCCTGCAGTGACGAGCCCACCGATGTGATTACGGCTAACCCGGAAGCCATGGCCTCGATCACCGGCAAACCGAATCCTTCAAAGATCGAGGGATAGGCAAAAACCTCGGCGGCGTTGTAAAACCAGGGAAGATCCCCGGCCGGAACATAGCCAGTAACTACGACATCGCGGGTCAGCCCCAGCTCGGCGATCTTGTCTAAAACTGGCTGAGCCAGCCAATCCTTTTTCCCGACCAAAACCAACTGCTCCTCCACTCCCTGAGCCCTCACTCGGGAATAGGCTTCAACTAGGCGCACCAGATTCTTGCGGGCCTGAAGCCTCCCTACATAAAGAACGAAGGGGCGGTCAATGCCGAAGCGCCTGGCAACATGCTCACGCCCGCGCTCTCGGTCTCTGGGGTAAAACTCGCTCCCGGCCGCCTCATAGGTGACGGTGATCTTGTCAGGATTAATTCTGTAAAGGTTTACCAGGTCTGCTTTTGAGAACTCCGAGACAGTAATAATTCGATCGGCTCTGCGGGCCGACCAGGGTATCAATTTCTTCGACCAAGCCACCTGATAGTAGGGAAAAAATTCCGGGTGGTGCTCGTAGGCGACGTCGGGAATCGTAGTAACCGTTCGACACTTCAAGAAAGGAGGGATGATGAATTGAGCATGAAAGACATCGACGGGCTGGGACAAAATCTCGATCGGCATTGCAAAAGGTATGCGCAGGTAAGAATTCATTGGGCGCAGGCGACGCGCCGAAAAGTGTGCGTTGTTCAGTCCAAGCGTTTCGGTAGCCCCCTCCACGGTGTAATAAATAAAATAGTCATTTTCGGCGTCGAGACGGGCCAACGACTTCAGCAGGGACGTGTAGTAAGTCTCATTCCCGCTCTGCTGACTGCCGAGACTATGGGCGTCGATACCGATCCTCATGCGGTGTCATCCGCCGCTGCACGCCCGGGGTTCCGCCGGATGGCCGCCCCACTCAACTCGGGCGGCAGAACTGAGACGCCGGGACTCCATATCATCCGACAAAAAGCTACAACGCCCTCCAGCATTGCGCAGCAGGAGCGAAAATCACCTCTGCCAAGGCTCAGGATCATCATCTTCGGCAAGTAATAAAAGAGGAAAAAAGGCAGAAAAGTGATCCAGTGATAGGGACGCGCATGCTTGTGCATGACCCACAGAAGATTGCGAACCATCAAGAAAATGCGCACATGCTGGCCCGCGCTCCTGCGAGTCTCCGCTCCCTCCCGGTGCCAAAGGCGGGCGGTGGGGACGTACCTGACACTGTAACCGGCCTTTTTCACCCTCAGCGAGAGGTCTACATCCTCTCCAATGGCGAAAATCTGCTCGTCGAATAATCCGGCTTTCGACAAGGCCTCACATCGCAGAAGCATGACACAACCTGTAGCCCAGTCGAGGTCGCGACCGAGATTATGGTCGCCGACATCCTTCCTTTGGCGAGCAATATGATCCGCGAGTCCGAGCCAGATATTGAAGGTGCCTCCGGCCCACCACAATAAATCCGCGGGATCGGCATAATAAATCTTCGGGGATAAAATGCCAATTCTCGGATCCGCCTCGGCCTGGACTATTAGTTCTCGCAGAAGAAAGCGATCCACAATCGTGTCGTTGTTAACCAACAGAATATAATCCGCACCCTCCTCCAAAGCGCGTCGCATTCCGACATTGCATCCGCCGGCAAAGCCTAGATTTCGCCCGTTCGCAATCACACTGATATCAGAAAAGCTTTTTCGCAGAAACTCGGCTGAATCATTGCTTGAGCCATTGTCCACAACCATCACTCGAAAGCCGGTGCCGGACATGGCTAATAAGCTGCGCACGCAGTCCGCTGTCATCTGCGGGCTGTTCCAGTTCAGTACGACCACATAGACGAGAGGTGAGGATGCTTGCCGGAGCGGCGCCGCGGCGGCGATCGGGGCGCTTGCATCTGACATTTTCTGCGGGGCGGAAAAGTTGTCCACCGGAGTCACTCGCACTGCTTGACGCGTCCTCTCTCGGCTTCTTCTCCCTTGAGGAGTTCGATCCAATCTACTACCGGTGCCAGCGCCTTGCGATCGAGGTGAGTGGCAATGCCGGGAATCGGTATCCACAACTTGAAACGTCTGCCGACCAAGATTTGCCGCGGACAGTGAATCCATGCCTTAACCAGCACCTTCCAATAGAACTCCCCGCGGAATAAATAGCGAGCTAGGGCGACGGGATTAAGAATTCGCTGTTTGGTTAAGCTGAGCCAAAGGCCACAATCGGTATTGCCTCGCACGTAACTCCGAAATATCGGTTCGCATCGGACCAATACCTCCTTCCGCGTCAGGAAAGTAAGACAGGTAGACGCTGCAGTGCTCCAATGTCGATCGCCGTGCGGCCGGATCCATTTCGGCAGGTGATGTAAATCCGTGGTGTAGCAATCGAGATGATCAAAGGGTGAGATGAAATCCACATCGGGGGTTGCCTTCATGAAATCGACCATCGAAGGGAACGTGCCGGGTAAATAAAAGTAGTCGTCCTCCGCGAAATAAACAAGGGCGGCGTCTTCCTGGAGGAGAAGTATATCGATCTGTCGAGCGAAGGTCTTCTGATTACCCTCCGCGTTGCAAATCACGATCTCCAAATCACCATCGGCAAAGTAGCTCCGAAACAATTCCACATACTCCGGCGGACAGCCGTCTACTATTGCCCAAAGCTTAACGCGCAGTGCGCCGAGGGACTCTCTGAAGGAGCGAAGGCACACCTCGGCAAGACGGAATTTATCGTCGCTGAAAGGCAAGCCCAGCGCCGGAGCCGACACCCTCGGGTAGACCCGGTAGGCGACGGCTAAGTCATAAGCATAGCTCGAAGTCATAGCGAGACTAACGCACGGGAAGCAGATTCACCCTGTTGTCTTTGAACGATTGCCGCTGCCGCTGCGAGCAAGCCAATGTGGATCCATGCGAACGAAAGCGTGGTTGCATCGGTCGCCTGAAAAGTGATGGCATACAGGATCAAGCCGGTCGACAAAGCCATCATTATCATTCGGAGAGCAGGTTTTGCAGACCGGACCGCGCGGCGCAAGGAAACGAAAAGTGTCCCAAGAAATCCTGCAAAGACAGCCAGTCCTAGAATGCCTGTATCATGCAGGATTCTTACCGGCGTGTTTCCAATCCAGGCGCCACGTTCATCATCGTTTCCTTCAAGAGTCTTCGGCACCGGCCAGTAATCTTCCCAGTCAAAGAGTAATCGGAAGCTATTCGTGCCGGTCCCAAACCAGGGATGTTCCTTGACATCGCTGAGCGCTACGGTGATTCCGATCACGCGCCGGGCGGTGGATTCGTCCTCCCCGATCTCGGAAAAATCGAGGGTACTGAATCGCTCCTGCACCTGTTGCACGAGGAAGGGACCGAAAAGCAATAAGACGGCAACGATGGCGCCACCTATCGCAGCCAGGGCCTTCATCTGAACGCGGCCTTTTTTAGCGGCGACCCAGGTTACAAAAGCAACTGCAACCGGAAATGCCAGAAAAACGGCACGAGCTAGACTGATGAAAGAACCTAGGATGGCGATCGAAAAACCCCAAAGATACCAGCGCCGCCACTTTCTTTCGTCCAAAAGGTACCCTGCCAGACACATAAGAGCGCAACAGGCAGTGTAGCTGCCGAATAAATTGGCTTCGTACTGTGTGCCGTAAGTCCCCGGAAAGGAACCATACTGTTCCAATTCAATTCCGAATCGAGTGCCGAAAAGCTGATAACAGGCAAAGCTAAAGGTACCGTAAGCGGCTTCCACCACCCCCACCAGCAAGAGCATGCGAAAAACTGAAACGAGAGTTTTTTCCTCGACTACGAGCCACCGAACAAGAAAATAAGGTGAGACTCCGAGAGCGCCCAGCACAGCCCAGCGCAGCGTGAGGTGCGGATCAGGCGAGGTGAGAGCGGAGGTCGCGAAAGTAACCACGACATAGGCCGCCAGCCAGAAATCGAAGTTTCTCCAAGCGGCACGTACGCCGGATCTGCGGCCACGCGGATGCAGGATGACAATGGCCGCGGTGAGTCCTATGGCAATGTGTTCCGGCCGGGCGTGCAAGCCCGCGACCATCCAGGTAAAGCGCGGCATCGCGCTGGCAATCAGCAGAGTCAAGAGCGCGCCAAGAGGCCAATTGGAGAGACTAATGGCGACAATAAATCCCGCTCCCAAGAGCGCGAAAATCAATTGGGGAATACCGTCGAAGCCCTCCTTCACGAGTAACCAGGAAAGTATTAGCGTCTCAGCCGCGATGGCCGCGGTTTTCAGCGACCGCCAGAGAGACTCTTTAGTCAGGGTGGATGGGCTGGGCGTGGCAGATACGCTCATTTTCCCCCCGAATCAGCGCGCAAGGGAAAGAGATGGTGGGTGAGGCTCGCGGCGATTCGGCCGACCGTGCGAATTTCGTCCCTGCAAGTGAATGCCAGCGGTCCAATAGCCAAGAGCCAATAAACAAAGGAGCGGAAAATAAAGCTAGTCGTCCAGGAAAACGCCAGCCACAAACTGGCCGCCGACCAGGCGAAATTAACGATCACCAAAGCAAAATCCCGCCAGGACTCACCGGTCAGAGGTTTAAGTCTCCACGCATTGAATATCCAGAAAAGCCCTACCGAAACGACTTGCGTGGCTGCCACGAGCAGCAATGATCGGGAAACAAAGAACACTGTCGCGGCTAACGCGAGGCTGAATGCAACCGCAACGATCGAATACAGCAGAAAGTGTTTCTGCTTGCCATACAGGTTAAAAAGGCTGCTCTGCAGAATCTGAATTGCAGCGATGAACAAAACCCCGAGCAAAAGGGTTCGGGCGACCGGCAAGCTCTGAATATATTGGGGCAAGAAACGGTGCACAAAAGCATCCACTGCGAAGTAATAAGGGAGTAAAACGGACCATACCAATACAATCAACCGTACTGCTTGTCCGTAGATTTCGGGATGTTCGTCCCGGTCACTGGCGGCCAAATGCGGGAAGAATACTCGAGCGGCCGCGGCGATGATAGCGACCGGCACCATCATAGTGCTCGCGGCCAGGCTGTATTGCGCAAAATCGTAAATGGGAACCGCCGAACTGAGCACAAAACGATCCGACGATTGCACCAGGGCAATCGCGGTATTGGCCAGAGTGATAGGCCAGCCGGCCATCACGTATCTCTTGCCAACGGTCCACGCGGAAATCGCCGCCGAGGTTTGCCAGGGCCGAGCTGTGGCCAACAGGAAACTGAACACAAGGAACCATGCCAGGAAGTAACAGTAGATAAGAACGTGGTAATTGAGCTTGGCGCGGAGCGCAAACAGCGCCGCGAAGGCCAGGAACAGGCCGCTGGGAGCTGCCGTCGCCACCGCTACCGGACGAAACATCCGAGCCGCTTGCAGGGCGCACTGCAGCAACACTGCAACGTTCTGCAAGATTGCAAATCCGAGCACTGCAATCGCAACAAACCGGGCGCGCGCGGGGAATAACGCGATGACGGCAAAGCAACTCGGGACGACAAGGAGCAGATGTAAACCGATCAGGAATCTCAACGAGGGCCAGAGCTCTTCGCGAAACTGGGCCAAAGACTTGCCCGCCCACGCGAGCAAAGCTCCCTCCCCAAACCCCAGATGGAAAAATCCTACGTAGCCTCCGTAGAGCAGGAAAATGCGCCAGTAGCCGAAATCCTCCACTGAAGTAATACGCGGCACCGCAAATACAATCGTGGCGCTAAAAACCGCAGCCATCACCGAACCTGCAACCAGCGTTCCCATATCCAAGGCAAAGCGATTCTTGGGATCGGAACCGGATTGCTCCGGACGTTCGATAATTGTTGACGTGCCCATCGGCAAAGTCAGGAACGGTTACGCCGCCGGAGAATCGTCAGCGGAAAATAAACCCGCATCGCGGGCTTTCGCATCTGCGACGACCAGATATTGGCGCGTAAGAAATGAGTCCACCAGGCCGGCAGTCGCGAAATGAGCCAGCCTAACCCTTTTTGACCCCAGAATAGCCGACAGGCGGCGAAGCTCGTATCCCGTAGACTTGAACAGCCCGATAATGCTTTTTCGCGTAAAAAAACGTAAGTGGGTGCTGTCCATAATCCCCGCTTGTTCGTACTCCCAACGGCCCAAAAGCAGGTTGATTAGCACCCTGGAATGCTGCACATTTGGGATACTGGCCACGATCACACCGTCCTTGCGCAAAAGTTTCCTGGCCCGCCGCAACATTCTCCACGGATCGACGAGGTGCTCCAGGACATCCGCGAAGATTACGCAGTCGAAGTAATTTTCGTAGGGCAGCTCCATCTGCTCGACATTTCCCACCATCACCCGGTTCAAGACGGTGGCAGCCGTTTTTGCGGCAGCGTCGCAAACCTCTACGCCAACGATCTCCAAGTCAGAAGCGGGGCGACTTCCACGCAAGGCTTTAGCAAGCTTACCCTCGCCGCACCCAACTTCCAGTATTCGCGAGGCACCCGCCGGTACCAACGGGATTATCTCTCTCCGGGGACAGGAGAAATATCCGCTCGGTTTGTCCTTGAAAGATACAGCCACAACATCCTCCGTCGCAGATAGATTGGAGTCTTCCCTCATTCCGCCGGCGTAACCATTCCTGCCGTTCGCCACAGCGGATTGTTGCATTGGCCGATAACGATAATGCCAGAGCAGGGGAGCAGAAACGGCGGACACCAGCATACGGGTAGCGCGCGAAAGCTCGACTGGCCGAAGCTTAATCTCAACCGACTGTCCATCCAACTTATCGGGGTTGCCACCTAACATATGTTGGGGCTGGAGCAACACGGTCGACTGGTCCGAGAACAAGGCACCGGTATCGCCCCTATAACCAAGCTCAGATGCTATTTGTGCTGTGTAGCGTTGGGGAGCCTTCACAAAATCTTCATAGCGCAACCGCCAAAAATGCGATACCCGCCCCTGTAAATATTCGCACCCCAAATTCAAGCCGATCCAGCCGGTGGTGACGCGGAGTGGCGAGAGCGTGGGGAGATACCGCTTCGGCGAACTGTAACTGCTCGCAACTCCGCGCGGATCCCGTACTAGCTGGATCACGTGCAAGTCGATGTCTGGGATCCATGACAGGAACTGAGCGTGCAATGGAGTCTTCGACGAATCCACAATGACTCGAGCGGAAGTTTTTTCGGCGATGGTTCTGAACAAAAGACTCATCGAGTCGATCAGTTCCTGGCTCTCGCGAGGATGACGCCGACGATAGGATTCCAGGAGAACGAGGTTTCGGAATCGAAATAGACGAGCATAGGAGGCGTCCGTTTTCTCAGGAAAGTTCACATCTTTCCAGAAAGGGCAAGCGTTCACGCTGAGGCCACAGCCGCAAGGAGCATTTATAGACTTGGTGAAGCGGAAGAAGTGTGCAGCGGCTTCCCCGACGGCAAAGAAACCGGGCAGGGATCCCATCATGCGGGATAACAACGTGCTGCCACTGCGGGTGTAACCGGCCACATACAATACCGTCATTCGCTTCATCGTTAGCGCAGAAACCTCTCCTCCTGGGCTCGCCTGCTCTCCTACGGTGACGTCAGTTAACATAATTAGATGGACCCATTGCCGGAGTCTCGGAAGCCGGCGCCTTTAAAACGGCGCAACGGCAAAGCGCTCATGATCTTTCCGGCCCTTCTGCGCACGGTTCCATATACGCTATGAACGAGCAGTTTGCGTGGATCTTCCCGGTCTACGCGTTGCCAGTTCTCTGCGCCGAGCAACCAAAAACACCCGCCCAGCAAAGACAAAATTGTCAGAGCCAGAATGAGCACGAGACGAGGTGGAAATGATTTTTTTTCCGGTAAACTGGCGGGATCAACCACGCTGACAACGGGAATCTCTTTCGCCTCCTGCAAACGCGCCATCTCATACTGTTGGGTCAACAGCTCAAAGACGGTTTGCTGGACTTTCATCTCGCGATAAAGATCGGCCCATTCGACACCTAACAAGGGAAGCTGTCGAATAGGCGGATAGAGTTGCTTGTCATCGGGGGATAAAGCCCCTTCGACTCCCAGCGGGGAATCGCTCCCGCCCATTTTCTGCAGTTGCTTCTGCAGTTCTTCAACTTGAGCCTGGAGAGAACGCACGCGAACGTTGCTTGGAGTATAGATCTGCCGTAGACTCTGTAGTTCCGATTGTGCGGCGATCAATTGGCCTTGGAGCACCGCCGCGGCATCGACCATGGCTTTAGTCTGCTCCTGGATGTCGAGCGCAGTATTCTTGCTGGCAAATCTGCTGAATTGCTTCTCCGCGTTCTCCAAATCTCCCTTCACCTGAGTTAATCGCTGCTCGATGAAGATTCGCTCCCGGCGAGCCGAGGAGGTGCTGACCTTGGCCAGCAGGCGATTGAGTTCATCCACATAAGCCTGCGCCAAATCCCTGGCGCGGTGGGCGTCGTGATCCGTGACTGTAATGGTGATAACGCCGCTCTTGCGATCCTCCGTCGCCGTCGTGAGCTTACCCAGAGCCTTACAAGCATCTTCTTCGTAGCGCACCCGATAGACTTTCTGCAAATTGAAGCGGCGGACCAACTCACTTTGTATGGTGCGACTGTGCACCAGAAGTGTGATCAGAGCGCCATTGCTTTTGCTTCCCAAGAGGTCTCCGGCGATTCCCAGCAGTCCCGAACCAGCAGAAGAGGAAGAGCCCGACGACGACCCCCCGGCCAAGGCGGCTAGCATCGCCGCACTCCCCGATTGGCTCTCGGAGGGCATAATGCTGGTGATCGATTCGAATTTCACCGGAATTAATAGAACCACTACCGTACTCGCCAATAACGCATAGCCCGCCACTTTGGCCAGCAAACGCCGGTGTTCCCATAGTCTCCAGAGACGCGACAAATTTGCAGAAGCGTACTGCCGTCGCGGCCTCGCGGTTTCGCTGGACGATAATTCTTCTAGTTGATCGAACACTTCTTCTCGGTTCTCGGCTCGGTGCTCGGCGATGCCGGGCGCAGATTCTGGCGTCAATGAGTCCTCCGCTATGGCCTGAAAATCACGGTAAGGAGATTCACAAAGTCGAAGCTACAAACCGTCGCCAGCAACATCTTGCGGGTTCCCGCTCCTATCCCACGAACCTTACCCAACCAACAACTGGACGCCAGCCCCGAACCCAAAACACATCCGTAGCTGACATCATTTTCTCAGCCGCCACTTGGGATAGTACGTCAACTGCAGCGAGGCGGTCACATCCGATTGTCTGCCAGGCGCAAGCTCGGGAAACTTCCACTGTTCATATTGCACGAATCCGGAGAACGTGAGTTCAGGAAAAGGCGTGAACTTGCCGCTCGCGGAATAATCAACTAGACGGCCGCCTCCGATAAAGTCGTTGGCTACGTCTTGCAGTCTGTATCCTATCTGCACTTGATTGCGGGGCGAAATCGAGCAGGTCAACCAACCTTGTCCGCCCCGTCCAGCCCGCCCAATCCAGCTCCCGAGCAGGGTGTTATTGTTGGTGTATCCTGAGCGGAAGCGCCGCAAATCATAATAGACAAAGCCCGGTCCAAACTCGTTGGCCCGGGATTCGTTAATGCCCTCGGCGCGAAACTCCATCTTAGGGAGCCCCGGCAGCTGCGGCATATAGATACCGGGATTGACATTGGCGCGGGTCGAACCGATGGGGGAAATTTCGTCAACCACTAAAGAATCCATGTAAAGGGTCAACCAGTTTCTCAAGCCGGGCACGCGATAGGAAAAATCCGCAGACGAAATTCTCTTGCCCGGATTGGTGGCCGCGTTTGGCGAATGCGTGGTGTAGGTGCGAAAGTAGTTGCCAAAGGTTACGGGTAAGCCGGGGCCGCCAAACATCGCGGTGATTCCCATTCCAAATTCAAAATTTGGAGAAGGTTGAAAGCTGATCTTCTCCCCGTGTATAAACGGCTGCGGGGAGATATTGGGGCCAACCACATTGGACGAGCCGGGAAAAGCCTGACACGTGGGGACATTACAAAATTCCCAGCGTTGCCCGGCAAGCTGGCCCACAAAAAACTCGGTGCGGAATGGTCCCAGGATTCGGGATAATCCGGGAATGCTGTGGGCAGCAACGTCATCCACTTTCACCATGGGAAATGGGGCAGCATTGTTGCTCATCAGCAAAGCCCCGGATTCGCCGGGGCCGAGCCAGACGCTTTGCGTTCCGAAAGAAATCTGAACGTTGTTGAGGTTCACCGACGCCACACTCTCGAGCAGTTCGACTCGGTTGACCTCAGCAATACCGTCGGCGAGAGGTGGAGTGCCATCGGCCGCCGCGGTTGCCGCTAGCGTTTGCATCGATTCCGAAGGCATTGCAGGAGCGTGCTGATATTCTCCGCGGACATAAACTGATACCGGCCCCGCTTCCGCGTCGGCGCTTACTCCTGTGATGTTATTGAATCCGCTCCAATAAGGGCGGCCGTAATCATTGGTGATAGTTTGACCGAAGTGATAGCCGTCCCGCACCGGAGTGCCGGAAATTCCAGTCATCCTGGTGTAAACGGAGTCGACACCCGCGCTGACGTTGGCCGCACCACCCAGTCGGGCGATTTCCCCTCTGAATTCGCTGCTCAAGGCTGCATAGGTTCGGCCAGCCTCGCCGTCTTCGGCCCCATTCGCCGAAAATTTATCTTCCGCATCATCCAGCAAGCGAGCACAGGCCATACGAGTCCACGGTCGCATTCCTAAGACTCCGGTTTGGATGTAGCCCATAGCGATGAGGCGCTGCAGCGCGGGATAGATCCAACTGTCGAGCGGGACATAGGGCGAAGCCATGTAATTGGGATTGCGTCCTTTATCGCCGCTCTTCTCTTCGAGAAATTCGCCCCAACCCGAGCCCCCGAGTTCGGGATCGTGGTGAGAGCGATAGACCTGCCGCCCGAAATACCAGCCCAGCACGCTGCCGATGACGGCATCGGAGGGAAAATGTTGTCTCGCAGTCACGCGCGTGATAGTCACCGCCGATGCTAAACCGTATGCCGCCGTTTGGCTGAACCAGCCGGGATACTCATGCGCCCACACACTGGCGACCGACCAGGCAATGGCGGAGTGCTCGGAGGGAAAAGAACTTCCTCCCGAGAAGAAGTTGCCGTGCCCATTGCCTAGGTAAGGCCGTTCCCGTTGCGTGATTTCTTTAAAAGCATAGGCTACCATGGTGCTATTAATGGCCGCTTCGCCTGCCAGCAATCCGGCTTCCGAGAGATGGTCGTCCCCCTTCATGTGACCGTAGAGAAATGAAGCTCCTCCGAGGCCAATAAAAGAGTAAGTGACATAATCGGAAAATTTCTTGCTGGTGTCCACGTGGCTGAGTGGAACCTGTTTAGCCCACCAACTGTCAGTAGAGATGAAAAAAGCAGTGGTCGCGGCACCGGGCAAAATCCACTTCAGATCTTTCGTCCGAAAGTGAACGGGAGCCGCCCAAAACTGCTTTTGATCTTCGACCACATGCTTCACGAATGGGGAAACCAATCGGTTCTCTGGATCTTCACCGGCGGCGAGCCAGCCACGGTGCTCATCTTTATCGCCGGACGGAGCCTTCGATCCTCCCGTTGCAGGTGCCGGCTGTTGAGGGACAGGCGCTTGCGGCGACGCGTCAGCGTTGGTCTGACTGCTAGCCGCCTGGACGCTCAGCAACAAAGCTATCAAAAAACACCATCTTCGCACACACTCCATCAAAATTTGGACCCATTCATCCGCTAAAAAGTTGCCCTCGTCTCGAACTAGTGGCCGGCGTAATAGGCTGAGATTGCGATCGCCGAGCCGATCGAGGCAGCGACCTGCGCTATATTCAAATTGGATTTGAGCTTGCCAAAGGTATAGATATGTTCCGGCACCACGACCATATCGCCGGCTCGCAACTCGGCGCTTTCAACCCCGCCACCAAGAAGGCTGCCGGCGCCGCCGACGACCGAACCATCGCCGCGAATCACGAACGTGCCTTTTCGATTCGCCATCTGGGTTGGGCCGCCCGCCTGTTTCAAGTACCAACCGGCATCCTTGCCCGGCTTGTACGTAACTCCGGTGGGGTTATACACCGAGCCATCCACGAAAACCATGCCAGGCCGCTTGGGAATGTAAATCGTATCGCCCGCGCGCAATTGTACGTCGGCCGAGGTGTTGGCCCAGCGCTTGACGTCGGATGAGATATGGATCACAAGGCGGCCGGCTGGCGGCGTGTTCTCCAGTTCGTCGATGGTCCTCTTGTACTGCAGAACCGAAGCTTTCGCCTCAGCCCTGTCATCTAGATCCATCTCTGGATCAAGCTTTACGTTCTTGGCTTCTTCTTTAATCCGCGCAATCAGGTCCGCCCGATTTTTTTCCTCTCTTTGCCTTAACTCGACCCGTTGAAAAACCGCACCGTAGGGGTAGGCAGTGGAAAGAAAACCTCCGGCTCGCGCGATGACAGAACTAAGCCGCTCGCCGGGCTGAATGCCATAGCCGCCGGCATGTGCCACTTCGCCTTTGATTTGTACGGTGGCAGATAAGTCCTGCCAGTCTGAGATCTGGCCGATGGTCAGAACATCCCCGTCGCGCAAGCGGACGTCAGCATCCGGTTCTCCCAGCATAGCTTTCGCGATCGGAACGCTGACGTGGTCGCCCATCACTTTGGTTCCTTGCACAACTTCGAAGCGAGTGAGATCCGCTTGCTCGGTGAAAGCGCCACGCTTGAAACCGCCGGCCAGCCGGACCAACTGTGCGGCTGTCATGTCCTCGCCGAGAGGATACTTTCCCGGTCGGCCCACTTCCCCTTCCACGGACACCATCGGGGGATCAAGCTTATTGAGATCGCGATGCACAAAGACGCGATCCTTGCTTTCCAGCACGACATCGTATTTCGGGTCGCCGGCCAGCGCTTTGCCTAGGTTGAGACTGATCACGGTAAGCTTGCCGTCGCCGGTCTTGCGATAAATCTGCGCGTCGTCGAGCAGCGCATCGCGAGTGGTTCCACCCGCCAGATAAATCGCATCTCTGAGATGGGGGGTTCCATTGGTGAGATGGTCCCCCGGATCTCTTACTTCTCCGCTAATAGTGATGACCGGCGGATCTTCGAAATCGTATTTGCTGAAGATGCGAACCGTGTCAAAAGGTTTGAGCACTAAATCTTCGTCTTTACCGGCGAGAGCATCGCCGAGATTGAAGGCCAGCACCTGGGGAGTATAGTCCGGCTGCGCGAGACGGATGATTTCGGCGTGACTGGTAGATGGTTCCGGCAAGAGATCCTTGTAAGACTTGATAAGATCGGTGACTTTCATTCCGTCGGTATAGGCGAACTTGCCGGGACGGAAAACGTAACCATCCAGGTAAACCGTCTTGTCGGCATATGGAAGAATCGGAGTAATCTTGATCTTGTCTCCATCCTGAACCTTGAAATCCTCCAGCGCTTTCGTGACCTGTTCCTGATTGTTGTTTTCCGGAATATCGAGGCGTAGCATACTGCGACTCTCGTGACTCTCCACGCGTTCCACATCGACATGCCGCAAAGTTCCGCTGGGAAGCACGCCGCCGGCTAATTGCAAAACTTCAGCAAGGCTGTTTTCGCCATTCAATTCGTAAATCGCAGGCCGCCGCACCATGCCTTCGACGGTCACTTCGCCGCTAAGCGGCGGCACCTCGACTGTGTCTCCGGCTTCCAGGCGTTGCATATTTCCGGTAACACCATGCAGCAACAAATCGTAGACATCCACTCGTTGCACAAGTTGCTTGCCGCGATAATGATCGAGCAAGCGCAGCGACCCGCCCGAGGTCGGTCCGCCCGCGAGATAGAGAGCGTTCAGCGGTGTGGAAAGTGAGCTTACGTCGTAGGCTCCGGGACGCTCGACATCGCCTACCACATAGACACGCACGGTGCGAATGCGGGAGAGGGAGACATCAGCGTCAACGCCGCGAAATTGGCCGCGAAGGACCGTTTGCACCAGGTGCTGCACATCGCCCAAACTGCGGCCCGAAACTTCCACCCCGCCAACTTCGGGCAGAGCGATGCGACCTTCGCGATCAACCACCCGCTGCAGCCGCTGCGAAATCCCGCCGGAAAGACTAATAGTCAGGCCATCTCCTGCCCCCACCACGTAGTCCGGTCCCGCAGGCATGTCCATGGGAAGTTCGTCGAGGTTTCCCGTGCCATTGCGAAAGATATCCTCGCCAAAACGCTCTAACTTTGACGACTGTCTGGGATATTGAGCGTACAGGTCGTAAAGCGACGGAATATCAGCGTAAGGATTGGGCCGGTGGCGGAGTTTCGGTTGCAGGGGGCGCTTAGGGTAGGTGTAGTAGGGAAACTGTTGGGGGAGTTGATTCTCGAAGCGAGATTGTTGCGATCCTAATTCATTCGCTCCATTCTGGCGACCCAGGGAACTCAGAAGAGAACTCCCGGAAGACCCCAGAGCGGAGGCCATCCCCGACAGACCTGATCCCGGCGAGCCTGATCCGGACATGCCTGACATGCCCGACGTGCCTCCCGATCTGAATCCCTTCGGCATTCCCGATGGCAACTCATTCTGGCTGGCGCTTAGCAAACCTGAAAGTTGCTCGGGCTGAATGCCTGCCATCTGTTCTTCATCCGCATCGGTGCCATAGAAATCTTCCGAACGCATCTGGGTCATTTGGAGCTGGCGGCGGGGATCATTAGAAGGTGGATATCCCTGCGAGGGCGGATATTGCTGCAAGGGATTCTGCTGTTGAGGCATCGACGGCTGCTGATTCAGAGGTTGCTGATTTTGAAAAACAGGAAACGACGGCTGCGAACCAGTATTCATGGGCTGCTGGTACAGAGATTGGGCCGTACCTCCAGGAAGGTACTGCGTGAGGTAGCAATCCAGATCGCCATCGTGCTTCGCCCAGTAAAGCTGCTCCTGCGACTGCAGCCTCTTCGTATCCGTCTGATCGGAGAGTTTTGTTGCACTCTGGGCAATCTCTTTTTCCCCGAGCTCGGGTTGACGGCATGGTAGGTTTCTCGCCAACTCCTCGCGTGTCGGCTTGGCCTTAACGTAAGAGCGATCTTCGATCTCACGAGTCGCAATCACGCGGACGGTTTGATCCTCCCGGATCAGTCGAAAAACGGCATCATCGGTGAGATCGTTCGGGTCCAAAATTCTGCCCTGCTCGAAGGCTTTCCGCACCAGGGCTTTCTTGACCTGCAGGAGCAGCCCGGCTTCGTCGCGCAGAATTTCGGTAATCTTGTCGGCCGAAAGAGAGACCATCTGCTCAGCTTCGCGCTCGGCACGGGAATCGGCCTGATCAATGGCCGTGCCTGGCGTGTACGAGAAACGCTGCTGCTGGCTCGAGGCCACTGCGGAAGCGGCCAACCACAAACAGAACGCGAGGGAAAGATTCCTGCCGGTGCGAACGAAAAAACTGAATCTGCCCATAACACCTCTACCGGGCTCGTTAGAGCCGGGAATCATCAATTCTATTTTTTTAAGTCTCATCCTGAAGCGAATCTTGGACGGAACGAGAATTCTGGGACCGCACCGCTCGCGAAGCGAATCGCAGGGTGAACCCATAAGCCCGCAAAATACAGCTCCGCCCTCTCACTCACACGCCGCGTGTGAGCTAGATTTCTATTTTCAACTTTATATTTCAGCTTTATATCATCATTCAACGGCCACGACAGCCGTCTTCCAGACTTCGTCCGTTGCACTTAAACGCGCTCAATTTTGCTTCAGGCCTACTGCAGATGGGTGACCGCCCTCGCAAGGCACCTCGGCGAGCTTATTCGCATTTTCTACGTCATCCAAGATTTCGATATCGATTTGATTGGAGATTGCGACTTTAACCAATTCTCGCACAGGGCGGGGCCAACTTGCGAGTGGCTCTCGGACTCGCTTCGTGATTTCCTCAGCGCACAACAGATAAAGCAGGTTATCTCCTCGGCGACGTGATCCGCAAGGTCAAAAAGCGATTACACCCTTATACTACGGCGTTGGCCACTTAAGTACAAAGCGATGTTGAGCACCGAGTAGGATGGAGCGTCGCTCTCGACAACCCCCCAGGCGCTAGTCTCATCTGATTAACTCCACCGGAGAGTGCACAGACGACTTCGTTTCTTAACTCGGCTGGTTGGGGTCAATCGAAGGGGAGACGCGATGAGAACAATTCTGTTGGTGGTTTTGGTTCTGCTGTTGCTGGGGGCCTTGCCGACATGGCCGTATAGTTCAGGATGGGGCTACTACCCTAGCGGCGGGTTGGGCCTTGTACTGTTGATCGTGGTGATCCTGGCGCTAATGGGTCGGCTGTGAAAACTGCGCTTCATAAGCTATTTCGACAACCCGGCCAGCGCCTCTCGGAATATTCCGTCGAATGATTGTGGCTTCGGGCCGGAGTTTTTCTTGAGCACGCCGGCCAATGCCTTCTCCGCCGCGGCCCGTTGGTAGCCCAGATTGATCAGCGCGGACAGAACATCTTCTTCCATGGCATTCATTGTTGGCGCCGCCGGAGCAGTCTCCCCCGCGGTCGAGGGCAATTTGTCGCGCAACTCCAACACCATGCGTTCGGCGGTTTTCTTGCCGATGCCGGGGATCTTGGTGAGGCGTGTCAAATCGTTGCCGCGGATCGCACCCACCATCTCATTGGCCGCCATGCCACTCAGAATGGTTATGGCGAGCTTCGGCCCAATGCCGCTCACGGTGATCAACTTTTCGAATAACTGTTTTTCTGCGGGATGGAGAAATCCGTAAAGTGCGATTAAATCCTCGCGCACATGGGTATGAATGTGAAGCGCGACCTCGGAGCCAGCGGCAGGTAACTCCGAAAACGTCGGGACGCTGATGTTCACTTCGTAGCCGACGCCGCCAGTCTCGACTACGGCCTGATTGGGATGCTTGGCCAGCAGTCTTCCGCGGAGGTGGGCAATCATGCTTCGGACATTTTAGCTGCTGTGGTAACTTCCTGTAAGAAAGAAAAACCGTGCTCACATCAAATAAGAACGGCGGGGACGATCCCCGCCGTTCTTTCTAATTTTAATTCTAGAGCCCGTCGAATCCTACTTCTTGTTAACCGCCTTTTTCAGCTCCGCCCCTGGAGTAAACTTCGCAACTTTGCGAGCGGCGATCTTGATGGTGGCTCCAGTTTGCGGATTGCGCCCGTTTCGCGCCTTACGCTGCGACACCGAGAAAGTACCGAAGCCTATCAACGCCACTCGATCCCCTTTTTTCAACGCACCTGTAATGTTGCTCACGGCGGTATCGATCGCAGTGGTTGCCTGCGCCTTGCTGATCTCACAGGCACCTGCGATCTTATCAACCAGATCGGCTTTATTCATAGTTTCTCCTCGCAGGTCTCTTTCGTGCCCGGCCGCATCCGGGAGGATGGAAGTTCGCGGCCGAGTGAGAAACCTGACGGCTGGTATTTTCCTCTCTCTGGGCGGAATGTCAACTGTGAAAATCCGCGCCAGAAGCCAGTTTCGCAACACGGCTTCCCGGATCGGGGCTGCCGGGGCGGGTTTTGACTTTCGCAGCGACCACCGGGAGCGAGATCTGACGGACCGAGAGCTGCCAGACCAAGCGTGCCGACATTCTCTCGCCTAGTCAGTTTTTCCTCGATCCTCCACAGCTCGAGTCACCGCTGCACAGCTTGTACACAGGCAATGCAGGTTTCGCGCTTGCGAGAAAGCCGCCTCCGGGTGCAAAGTCAGAGAATACAATTTCAAAAGAGTGAAAGAAGAGTTGGATGCTGACTAAAACATCGGCGGAGGTTTGCCCGCTCTGCGAAGGCACGGGTTGGAAGACGCTTCCGGCTCAAACCGGCGCGCCCGGAGACCGCCGGGTAACACGCTGCGATTGCCGCTTGCGAGCGCGCAGCCAGGCCTTGCTGACATCAGCGCGTATTCCGAAGCGCTATGAGCACTGTGAACTCGCGAGCTATACGACCGACTTTCCCGGGGCTCATCCTTTGCTGGCGCTGGCTCACCTTTCTGCTACAAAGTTTGCGCAAGAGTACGATCCGCGCGATGGCACCGGCCTCTTGATCATCGGCAAGATCGGCACTGGCAAGACTCATCTGGCGGTCGGAATTCTGAAGGAACTCATCTTGAATAAGGGCATTTCGTGTCTATTCTATGACTATCGCGAGTTGCTGAAGGAAATTCAGAATTCCTACAACCCGACGGTGCAATCGACCGAGTTGGACGTCCTGCGGCCGGTTTTCGAGACCGACGTACTGGTACTCGACGAATTGGGCGCGGTGAAACCGACGGAATGGGTTTGGGACACCGTCAGCCTCATCCTAAACACGCGCTACAACAACAATCGCACCACGATCATCACTACGAATTTTGAGGATCAGCCCGCCGCTGGCGCCAATGGCTCCATCTCCGCCACGCGCGCCGCGACGCGCGCCGAAACTCTCGGCGACCGCATCGGGGAACGCATGCGCTCCCGGCTGCACGAAATGTGCCGCCCGATCAAGATGGAAGGGGAAGACTTCCGCCAAAAATTCCGCAGCGCCAGCTTTCGGTAGATCTTCGCGGGTGTCTAGTCGCTAAAACCTCCGGCGAGTGCTGCTATTTGTTTTTGCATATGGATGTATATAGATATAGAGGAGCGATTGATGCGCTGGTACCACTTTGTGTCGTACTTTTTCGCGGGCGCATTCCTGGCGAATGCTCTGCCTCATTTGGGCAACGGGATCTCGGGGCATGCCTTCCAGAGCCCTTTCGCATCGCCACCGGGAATAGGCCTGTCCTCTTCAATCGTCAATGTCCTATGGGGCCTCTTCAACCTTACCGTCGGATACCTCCTCGTCTGCCGTGTGGGTAGTTTTGATCTGCGCAAGACGCAGCACGTATTGGTGCTGGGAGCCGGCATCCTGATTATGTCGCTAAGGCTTGCCCACCATTTCGGGGGGCTGCACGGGGGGCTGTGAGCTTCCTTTCAATAAGATCTGTTTCAATAAGATCTGTGGTGGAGACTTGCTTACAATGAACTCGTGCTGACCGAGCGCCTGGAGTTCGCCCCCGAACGCGACGCGGAAACCTTTGCTGCCGTCCCGGCGGCTCCAGCCGTTTTTCAGCTGCGCGGCGGGGATGCTGAAGCCGAGCCTTACGTTAGCAAGACGGCGAATCTGCGGCGTCGTTTGCAACGACTGCTCGGCCCAGTCGAAGAGCGCACGAAGAAACTCAACCTGCGCGACCGCGTTCGCTCGATTGACTACGCGCGTACCGGTTCCGACTTCGAATCCAGCTTCACGCTTTACAAAGTTCTCCGCGAAACTTTCCCTGAGACCTACGCCCGCCGCATGCGCTTTCGCTTCGCGCCGCTGGTGAAGCTGCATCTCGCCAACCAATATCCGCGAGCCTCGATCACTACGAGAATGGGACGGCTGAAGGGCCGCGCTCTTTACTATGGGCCGTTCCAATCGCGGACGGCGGCCGAGAAGTTCATGAATGACTCGCTCGACTTCTTCAAGATGCGGCGCTGCGTGGATGATTTGCATCCCGATCCCGCCTTCCCCGGCTGCATCTATTCCGAGATGAAGATGTGCCTCGCTCCCTGCTTCAAGGGCTGCAGCGACGAGGAATATTCCGCCGAGGTCAATCGCGTGCAAGCCTACTTCGATTCGGGAGGGGAATCTCTGACCCGCGAATTTTCCGCCCAGCGCGACTCCGCATCGCTCAATCTTGCCTTTGAGGACGCCTCTGCCATTCACTTGCGACTGGAAAAGCTGAAGCCAATACTCAGCCAGCTTCCGGAGATTGTCTGCCGTATTGACCGCTTATCGGCGCTGATCATCCAGCCTTGCCAGTCGGCAGATTCCGTGACTTTCTTCCGCGTCAAAAGTGGCGCGCTTACCGGACCGGCGGTGTTCTGCATCCAAGCCACTGAGCATGCAAAGGCGCAATCGATGGAGTCGCGAGTGTCGGTCGTCCTTGATTCGTTTCCCTCGTCAGAAGCGCGGCCCTCGCTTGAAACCATGGAGCATCTCGCGTTGCTCAAGCGTTGGTACTACCGCGGCAGCCGCGTCGGCGAGATATTTGTGGCCGACGAAAAAGGGGTCTTACCCATGCGCCGCATTGTGCGCGGCATTGGCCGCGTCCTTCGCGGTGAGAGACCCGAAATCGAGACGCTCAACGCGGGCAGTATCCAAGCGAGTGGAAACCAGGATCCCTCGCTTCGCTCGGGATGACAAGAGTTCCGGGATCACAAGCACCGCGGCGGAACAACGCATATACAAAGCCTGATAGCTGATCAAGGAAGGAATGGAGATGGCGATCAAAGACCCTCACAGCAAACAACTACGCAAGCACCTGCTTGAGTTTCTCGATGGCGGCGGAGCTCATGCCCGCTTTGACGACGCTGTAAAGGACTTGCCGGAGAAGTTACGTGGAGTGAAGCCGGCCCAACTCCCGCACTCGGCCTGGATGCTGCTCGAACACCTTCGCATCGCGCAGCAGGACATTCTTGAGTTCAGTCAAAACCCAAAATATAAGGCACCGAAATGGCCCGATGATTACTGGCCGAAGACGGAAGCGCCGCCCACTGCAACAGCCTGGAATAAAAGCATTCAGCAATTTCGCAAGGATCTGAAAACCATGCAGGATCTGGTGGCAAATGCGCAGACCGACCTTTACGCTCGTATCGCGTGGGGCGATGGGCAAACGATCTTGCGCGAGGCGCTGCTCGTGGCCGACCACAACGCCTACCACATTGCCCAGCTGATCGGCGTGCGCCGCCTGCTGGGCTGCTGGAAAGACTAACTCCGGCTTCTGGGCTATCGCTCTTTCAGTTCTCCGGCTGCGATGGCGGGACGCCCTCGCGACAGCCGCCGTGACGGCGACGCTACACGATAACGGTAACAATAACGAGCCGGCCCTTTAACTTGGGCCGGCTCGTTGCTCTGAAGCGATCAAGCTTTTGCCCTTACTGCACAGCGAAGATTAAATCGTCATGGTCGTTATAGGAGCCGGTCGTACATGAACTCGCCCTTCCCAGATAGCGGAATTGCGCACGCACCGCTTGCAGACTCCCGGTAGGTAGCGTGAATGTGGCGGACAAACTCTGCGCCCCGGCCTTAGTGGGAACGATGGTTGTTATAAACACCCACGAAGGACTGTTGGCGTTGGCAGCATAGTAAAGGTCCAGAGCGTCGGAAGTGAATCCGGCGTAGGCCCATACCGTGGCCGTGACCGTTGCCGTCGTCGCATGAGTCAGCGCCCCGCCGCCGGTGGAAGCAATCACGATGCGGTCGTTCGACTCATCGGAGTGGAACGTCCCCGTGGTGCCGTCGGCGCAGGAGTTGTTGATGGTGTTTGGTTGGTTGGGTTCCGCGCCGCCGGAGATGTGATCGCGTCCCAGCAACAGCGACGGACCAGAATCACAGGAACTGCCAACGGTCGCGCACTCTGGAGCCTTCAGCGTGGAGTTGTAAACCGCGGTTTGCGCTCCCGACGACGAAGTTACTGTCAAGGCAATGGTCGTGCTGTGAACAAGTGAGCCGGAAGTGCCCGTCACCGTGACCGTAGCGGCGCCGAGAGTGGCCGTGGCGGAAGCGGTGAGCGTGAGGGTTGAGTTGACGCTGCCGTTCGCCGGCGGAGTCACCGGGTTCGGCGAGAATGCTGCCGTTACGCCGCTGGGTAAACCTGAGGCAGTTAGTGTTGTAGCAGAACTGAAACTGTTCTGGCTGGTAATCGTGATGGTGCTGGCTCCGTTGCTGCCTTGCTTCACGGTCAGCGAGGAAGGCGAGGCGGCGATCGTAAAGTTCGGCGTGCCCGCGGCATTCACCGTGAGGGTTAGAGTCGTGCTCGCGTTCAGGCTGCCCGAGGTTCCGGTGATCGTCGACCGTCACTGTTCCAGTGGTGGCCGTTGCACTCGCCGTCAGCGTGAGCGTGCTGGTGTTGGTTGTGGGATTCGGGCTAAAACCAGCAGTCACGCCGCTGGGCAATCCGGAAGCCGCCAGAGTTACGCTGCCGGCAAAACCTCCGATGTCGGTTACGGTGATCGTGCTCGTCCCGCCGGCGCCGCCTTGCGTAATCGTCACACTGCTCGGCGAATCCGAAAGAGTAAAGCTGGGCGTCGAAGACCCAGCCAACAAGTTGATGATCCCGGTCGTGTTCGGACTTCCCCAGCCGGTGCAGAGATCGTAGTTGGCTATTCCCGAATAGGTGCCGCAACTGCCGCTGGTAATGTCGTGGAAATAGGTGCCGTAGCTTGCGGTCAGAGCCGCCGGGTAAATGATCGGATTGATAAAGCCAATCGTGTCCCCGTTAGCTGCGGCCTGTTGATTGGCCAGAGCCAGGTAGCCGGCCCACATGGGTGCCGCAAAGCTGGTTCCGCCAAACTCATTCGCTGTACAAGTGGTTTGGTCGGAGCAGACGTAAAAGGTAAAATTCGCGTTGGCCGACACATCTGGGCCATTGCGCAAAGTAGTGGACCCTTTGTTGCCCGAGGTGATTACACCCGAAAGCTGCTGCCAGGAGGGGATCGGGATGGAATCCGGGGAGATGCCGCCGCCGCTGTCTACCCACGCGGTTTCCGATTTCCAGGGGCCAGCCGCGCTGGAGGTTGTCAGGTCCGTGCCGCCGACCGAGACGATATTGGCGTCGTCCGCTGGCCAGGCCTCATTGGACGCAGACCAAGCCGAGCTGTCGCCAGACGCGGCAAAGAAGTTCTGGCCTTGCGCCGCCATCTGCTCAAAGTAAGGGTCCAGAGTGCTCGGGTCCGCTGGTGTCCAGCCCCAGGAGCAACTGATCTGCTTGGACAATGGAGCCGACGCCGTCGAAACCATCGCGCTGATGCAGGCAGTATCGCTGATCGTTCCCGATCCGTTGGCTTTGACGCTGCCGCAAACGTACATGTAGAGCATGGTGGAGCCTGGGGCCATACCCATCGCTTGCGTCATGTCCAGGGTCTGCTCCCCGTCGTCACACGGGCTACTGCCGCTGTCGACGCAACTCGTGCTGTACCCGCCCGTGGAAATGAGGGTTGGAGTGTAAGGCTCGGTTTGCCCAACGTTGTTGTAATACGTGGTCAGATCGGCCAAATCGGTGCCCGCGAATTCGAACAGGGCGATGTTCTGGCCGGAGCCGGTGAGGGCCGTTCCGCCGTAATAGGCCGCGCGCATGTCGCTACCCAAAAAGGAAGCCGAAGGGCCGGAGCCGGTAGTGGCGTTAGACACGACCTTGTTGGGATCGAGCCCATGGGCCTTGGCGTAGTCGCTCTTCTTGACATACATGGGATGCGGCTTGGAATCGTTGTCCAAACCGGTGATGTGCCAAATCTGGATGGGCAGGTCAACCGTGGGCTCGCGGTCCACGGCAAAGAATGTGCGGTCTTCGGTGAGGTCGCGATAGGTTCCCAAGGTCACATGGAAGGCCTTCTCGATGTTCGCCACCGTGCCGATGAGCCTTAGGTCCCTTTCATCGCGGGTTCCGTTGATGATCTCAAAGCCGCTGGCTTTCGCGAAAGCGACTAGGGCGTTCCAATCTTCCTGGCTGGGGCCAAACCTCGCGGTGACCTCCTGCGGCGTAAGGAACTGGTGGTAGGAAGGGCTCATACGATCCTGGACTTGCTGCACGAAATTTTGCAATCCTGCGCGATCGCGTAGCGGCAGAACAATGTCGAAGAGCAGGGTCTGGGTTGCCGGGAGTTGCCCGACGAACTGCGCCTGCCCATTGGCTACGGCGTCGCGCACATGACGCGTCAATAGGGTCTGGGGCTGGGCCTGTCCTGGAATGGTGAACAACAAGAGCACGGCCGCGCAGACGAGCGCAACCCGTGCCAGCAGTGGGGAAGTGATTTCTCTCATGTTCTGATCCTCTCGTTGAATGATCTCGATGGTTTGAGGTTCGGGCTTTCAGTGGGTTTGAGGGTTGGGAGTCGAATTCGCACATGCCAAGGCCGTGTCGATTTAAATGCGCCAGAGGATTCGCGAATAGTATCGCGGCGGGAGGACGCTGCTAAAAGATTCTGATTGTTGTTACGAAAGCCGAAAGTCCGATTTGGGAGTGGGATGAAACCTGAGATGGGACGTCGATCTTAGAAGATTTACGCGGAGCGCAGTTGAAGCTCGTTACCGCCACGATGCTTTCCTGCGGCACGTTTCCGGAACACGACTTTTACTCCCTCGCGCCAGCGCTCGTCAATCCCTACAAATTCCCATTCGATCTCTGGCGAAAGATAACGCAGCACCGTGTCCGTCGCCGGATGCACGTGCAGCGCGGGAGCGACGAGAAACAGCAGCGGCTTCTCGACTGACAACTCGCGGCCTTCGAAATAACCGAAGCGGGGAAATTCGCCGCGCCCATGATGCCATTCCACGCGCGACCAGTAATCCAGCCCTTGCAGAGGCAGATGAATGTCTTCATCAGCCTTCAATTCCACTACGGCCAAACGGCCCTCGCGCGTGGCCGTGAGCACATCGATCATGGCGCAGTCCGCGGCCGAGAAAGCCGGGACCTGCGAATACTGGCACGATGAATCGAGGCGGTCATCGACCATGCTCACATCGCGCACTATGAGAGACTCCAGCCATCGCTCAGGCCGCAAACGCCACAAGGGATGTTGCCGCGGTCCGTAAGGATGACGAGTGTCGCGCAAGCAGTTAGCAACTTCGGTAAGCGCCGCTTGGCTGCATTGTTCTAAAACGCGCTCTTCTGCTCCTACTCCGAACACAACTTCCTCGCTACTGGAAAACGATCCTGGAATGAAGCTCAGTCGCGTACGGGCAAATTCCAAACCGCGCCAGCGAAAAACAATCTCAGCCGCCGACAGCACTTCAACTTCGCAATTCGGAAGAATCGCCTGCACTCTCGCGATGGAATCCTTAAAACGCTCGCGAGCCGCGGCATGGTCCGTAGCATGCACCAACCGCGTGGCCACGTTGCCGCGATCGGCGCAGTCGATTTCGACCAAAGCGTCGTGCCGTTCGTCCATTTCGAACAGCGACCACTTAGCGGCATCTCGGTTCAGATTCGCCATGCGCTCGCGCACCAGTGCGGAGCTACCGCTGGGCACAAACATCTTTAGTCCTTCCACCAGCAAGTTGTTCGATTGCCGCTCCCGACAAACGTCGAGCCAGAGAATGCCGAACGTGAGCGCCGCATCGATGGAGGCCTGCGTCTCCGTCGCATTCACCCCCATGAATGCGAAGACCGAGCGGCCTCGCTGCATCAGACCTCGAGCGTTGATCGGACCAAAGGATTTTTCCAGATCCACTCCGCTGGTTAACTTCGTGATTTTGAATTCGGGAAAATGCCGGTCCAGAGTTTTTCGCAGCTTTTGCTCGTAGGCGGCGCGGGCTATTCTCCGGGCAGTGGGAGTGCGCCGGTCGCGCTCACGGCAAATCTCCAGCTTCGTCGGGCGTGCCTGCCCCAACCGCTGCACCGCGAGCCGCAGCGTGCCGTTCTTCACTTCAGCTTCAAGCACGCGCCTTACAGAGTTGCGCTCCGCCGACCACAAGTGCAACAGGCAGCGGTTGTATTCACCCGAAATCGAATATTTGGATTGCGCCAGATCAAACGCTACGGCGCCATTTTCCAGCACGACGGCTCCCGCCGCCTCGCTAAGAAAATCCTGTACGGTACGAGTCAGCGCTTCGGGCGTCACCATAGGCATGTCGAGTTATCCATTCGGCATTGTCCGGTCCGCATGCTTGCGCCGTCTGTGACGAATGACCATGGTTACGCTTTTGCTGTGGATGTTTTGCCGGCTCGCCTTGTCCTGTGTGGGATAATGGAGACATCCGTTAAGAGTCTGCGGTGGGCTCGGCGGCATCTAATTGTCGTGAGTAAATCCTTGGGTAAACAAACTTTGGACAAACAAGCTTTCGTCGACAGGCAGCGCTTTTTCTTCGATCATTACGGCGTAACCGAAAACGATCTCGAACACTATCTGGCAGCCGCTCTTTCCGCCGGCGGCGACTATGCCGACCTTTATTTCGAATATCTATCGTCTACGTCGCTTTTGATGGATGAGTCGATGGTGAAGTCGGCTTCGCAGGGGATTTCCGCGGGCTGCGGCGTGCGCGTGGTTTCGGGTGAGCGCACCGGATATGCGTATACCGACGATCTTTCCGCGAGCCGCATTCTGCACGCAGCACGTACTGCGGCTTTAATCGCCAGCGCCCCGGCGAAGACTCCTGTGGCGGGATTTCAGAAAGCTGCGGCTCGCAGTTTGTATCCCGTAACCCTGCCCTCAGTCGACGCCGAAATTACCGCCAAGGTTGAACTTGTAATGCGTGCCGACAAGGCCGCGCGCGCCTATGATCCAAGAATTCAGGAAGTCCGCGCCAGCTACATGGATGAGTTACGCAATATTCTCGTCGTCGGCTCCGATGGAACCTTTGCCGAAGATTCCCAGCCGCTGGCCCGCATGAATGTGTCGTGCATCGCGAAAACCGAAAACAACTCAGCTCGTGGAGGCTCCGGCGGCGGCGGACGCGTGGCTCTGGACTTCTTCTTCAGCGATAAGAATCCTGAGTACTTTGCCAAAGAGGCCGCTCGGCAGGCAATCCTGCAACTTGACGCGCGCGAAGCTCCCGCGGGAGAGATGGAAGTGGTGCTCGGCCCAGGCTGGCCTGGCGTTTTGCTGCACGAGGCTGTGGGGCATGGACTCGAAGCCGATTTCAATCGCAAGAAGACTTCGGCCTTTGCTGGTCTCATTGGAAAACGCGTGGCCAGCGAGGGCTGCACCGTAATCGACAACGGCACCATGCCGTGGCGCCGCGGCTCTTTGAATGTAGATGATGAAGGCGAGCCGACGCAGGAAACCGTGCTGATCGAAAAAGGAATTCTAAAAGGCTACTTGAGCGACAAGCTTTCTTCGCGCCTGATGGGCATCGCCGACACCGGCAACGGACGCCGCGAAAGCTACGAGCACATCCCCATGCCGCGCATGACCAACACTTATATGCTCGCGGGGCAGGATAATCCCGAAGACATTATTCGTTCAGTGAAGCGCGGCATCTACGCCGTGAACTTCGGCGGAGGTCAGGTCGATATTACGAACGGCAAGTTCGTCTTCGGAGCCTCGGAAGCCTACATGATCGAAGACGGCCAGATCACCGCCCCCATCAAAGGCGCAACCCTGATCGGCAACGGCCCCGATGTTCTGACGCGAGTCTCGATGGTAGGCAACGATCTGAAGCTAGACGAAGGCGTAGGCACCTGCGGCAAAGATGGGCAAGCCGTGCCGGTAGGCGTGGGCATTCCGACCATCAAGATCGATCGGCTAACCGTAGGCGGCACCGCCAAGAAAGATCCCGGCGGCTTCATGCAGTAAACTGCGTTTTTACCACAGAGGCACAGAGACACGGAGAAATTCTTATCTCGGTTTTTCTAGTTTTTGCTTTTCTCTGTGCCTCTGTACCTCTGTGGTAAATAATTTTTTATGCCCTCTACTCAACTAGAAACCAGAAACCCGAAAGTAGAAACTGATCTCCGAGAACTCGCCCAGGACATTGTCCGTCGCGCCATGAACGGCGGAGCAACCGCCGCAGAATGCGTAGTCCGTGAAGGCGATGAATTCTCCACGCTCGTCCGTCTGGGTCAGGTCGAAACGCTCAAGGAGTCCGGATCGAGGTCGATCGGTGTGCGCGTCTTCAACGGCCAGCGCGCTGCCAGCACCTATTCCAGCGATTTCTCCCGCGAGAGCCTTGATCGCATGGTGAAGTCTGCGCTGGAACTTTCGAAGATCACTTCAGAAGATCCGTTCGGAGGAATCCCCGAGCCTTCGCAACTCGGCTCGCTCACCGGCGACCTCGATCTCTATCACGAAGACGTTTATTCGCTTCCGGGTCCCGACCGCATCGAATATGCGCGCCGCGCCGAGAAAGCTGCCTTAGACTTCGATCCGCGCATCAAGAATTCCGAAGGCGGCTCGTTCGACGCCGCCACCGGCCACAAAGTTCTCGCCAACTCGCATGGCTTTGTCGGCGAATATCGTCGGTCTTATTGCTCCGTCTCGGCGGTTCCCATCGCGCAAAACGAGGACGGCGCGATGCAGCGCGACTACTGGTATGCCGTAGCGCGAACTCTGAGCAAGCTTGAATCCCCCGAGCAAGTCGGCAAGGTTGCGGCCCAGCGCACGCTGCGCCGCTTGGGTGCGCGCAAGGCGAAGACCGCGCAGGTGCCGATCATCTTCGACCCCATGGTCGCGACCTCGATCCTCGAACACATTTTCGAGGGAGTGAACGGCGATTCGGTCTACCGCGGAGCATCGTTTCTAGCGGGCAAGTTGGGGCAAAAAATCGCCGGCCAGAATGTTACCATCATCGACGACGGCACCATCGTCGGTGGCTTCGGCACCAGCCCCTTCGACGGCGAAGGTGTGCCCACGCGCCGCACAGTTGTGATCGAGAAGGGCGTCCTCAATTCTTACTTGCTGAATACCTACACGGCCAAAAAACTTGGGCTAGTCACCACCGGCAATGCCTCCCGTGGACTTGCAGGCACGCCCGGCATCGGCCCCGGCAACTATTTTCTACAACCCGGAAGCAGGACGCCGAAGCAGATAATCTCTGAAATCAAAGAGGGCCTTTACGTCACGGAATTTCTCGGCCACGGCGCCAACTTGGTGACCGGTGATTATTCCCGCGGCGCGTCGGGACTGTGGATTTCTGGCGGGGAGTTTGCTTACCCGGTAGAAGAAATTACAGTAGCCGGGAACTTGAAACAAATGTTCTTCAACATTTCAGAAATCGCGAACGATCTGGAATTCCGCGGCTCGGTGGCATCACCGACGCTGCGCATTGACGGCCTGACGGTTGGTGGCGAATAATCGCGACTTTATAATCGGAATATGAAATTCGCCAAGATCGTATTCTGGGTCGCAGGCATCTGGGGCGTGCTGGTGCTGGCCCCGCTGTATTTCATCTTCGACCTGATCGGCCGCCAGGATCCGCCTCCGATTACACATCCTGGTTTTTACTACGGTTTCGTCAGCGTGGGGCTGGCGTTCCAGATTGTGTTCTTCGTGATTGCGAGAGACCCGGTTCGTCTCCGCCCGGTGATCATACCTTCGGTGATCGAGAAGTTTGGCGGTGGTGGCTCCTTCGTGGTGCTATACCTGCAGCACCGTTCAACTCCGGGAGACCTGACGCTGGGTTGCGTTGACCTGTTGTTCGGTGTTCTATTTCTCGCCGCATTCTTCAAGACCGCCGCCAATTAGTCTCCAGAGGTACAATCGACTTGCATGGGCGGACTAATGCAGCCAACTCCGGTCGGCGAAGAGCGCGATTCTAGCCGGCGCACGATCGCGATTGCCGTGGCCGTGGTTATCGTAGTCGCTATCGTTTTCGCGTTCCTTCTCCGCAGCCAGCCTAAAGCGGCGTCAGGGCCGCCACCGTACGCCGCGAATCTTAAGCTTTCGGATTTCAAAATGAGCGCTGCACAAAACTTTGTCGGAGCAACCGTGAGCTATGTGGATGGAACCGTCACCAACGCCGGAGACAAGACGGTCACACACATCATGGTGGAAGTCCGATTCAAAGACGACATGGGGCAACTCGCTCAACGCGAAGATATTCCGTTGCAGGTGTTGAAGACTGACGGCCCTTATCCCGAAGCAGTTGACTTCAGCACCTCGCCGCTAGGTCCGGGGCAGAGCAAGCCTTTTCGACTGACCTTTGAAAGTATCTCTGCGCAGTGGAACCATCAGTATCCCGACATTCAGATCACCGATGTTGCGGTGAAATAGAAGACTCTTAGCACAGATGGCGGACAGGGGCACGAGCGTGGACGCAATCAATCCGGTGCTATCGGGCGAGCATATTTGGCTTGAACCGCTCTCCCGCGAACATGTTGATGGCCTCGTAGCCGCGGCGTCGGTTGATCGTTCACTGTACCAGTGGGGCCCGGTGCCGCGGGACAGGAGTGAAGCCACCAACTACGTTGAGACTGCGATCGCGTGGCGCGAGGCTGGCAGCGCGGTTCCATTCGCCATCGTCCGATTGCAGGACGGAGTCGTGATCGGCTCCGCGCGATTCTTTAATATTGAACGCTGGGCTTGGCCTCAGGACCATCCCCGGCACGGGCATATCGTCGATGCCTGCGAGATCGGTTACACCTGGCTGGCGAGGTCTGCAATCAGAACCAAGACTAACACCGAGGCCAAGTTTCTCATGCTCGCGCACGCATTCGAAACCTGGCAGTCGCTGCGCGTCTGCCTTCACACCGACGTGCGGAACCAGCGTTCGCGCGCCGCGATTGAACGCATTGGCGGCAAGTTCGAAGGAATTCTTCGCGCCCATCGCATGGCGGCAGATTTCATTCCTCGCGACTCGGCCCGCTATTCCATCATTGCAGCGGAGTGGCCAGAGGTGAAAGAACGGCTGAGGCATTTCCTGGAACGAGCCTGACACCCTCCACGCGCGACTCAGTACAATGCAGACATGTCCGAAGCGAAACCATTTCGCCTGACGGAGTCGGTGAAAGCCGCGGGTTGAGCGTCCAAGCTGAGTCCAGCGGCGCTGGACACGGTGCTTGGGAAATTAGCCCGGCAACACGACCCGAATGTTCTAGTCGGCTTCGACCACGCCGACGACGCCGGAGTGTATCAAATCGCTCCCGATCAAGCGCTGGTGCAGACGGTCGATTTTTTTACGCCCATCGTCGACGATCCTTATGTTTTCGGCCAGATCGCAGCCACGAATGCCCTGAGCGATGTCTACGCTATGGGCGGGCGGCCCCTCACTTCACTGGCTCTGGTTTGTTTTCCCGACAAAGCCGATCTCGAAATACTCGAGCGCATTCTCGCCGGCGGCCTGTCGAAAATGATCGAGGCTGGATGTACCGTGATTGGCGGGCATAGCATTCGCGACGAAGAAACCAAGTTTGGATATTCGGTCACAGGTTTGATCCATCCGAAAAAAATTCTTGCGAACGGCGGTGCCCAACCGGGCGATGCTCTGATCTTTACCAAGGCACTGGGCACGGGTGTGATTTCAACAGCGATTAAGAAAGGCAAAGCCGAGCCGGCGTGGATCGATGCTGCGGTTCAATCGATGACGACTTTGAACAAGCAGGCCGCGGAAGTTATCGGGCAAGGCGAATTCCGCATCCACGCTATGACTGATGTCACCGGTTTTGGTCTCATTGGCCACGCCCGCGAGATGGTACTGGCCAGCAATGTCGCTTTGCGATTTTTCATCAACGAGATCTCGATTCTCCCCGGCGCTTTGGAATGTATTCGCGCCGGTTACATTCCCGGCGGCCTCAACAACAATCGCGAATTTGCCGAATGCCTGGTTGGCTATGAAGCTTCCGTCAGCGCCGAAATTAAGGCGCTGCTTTTTGATCCGCAGACTGCTGGAGGACTTCTGATCTCCGTCGCTGCGGCGGATCGCCATGCACTTTTGCACGAACTGCAGAAGGCCGGCGTTCCTGCACGCCGCATCGGCGATGTGATTGAATTGCAAAAGCCCCTGATCGGTATCTACTAGATAGCAGGTTGAAAATCACACTTCATTGGGGTGCAATAGATAGGAGAAGTTATGCAATTCCGAGAACTTGGCCGCAGTGGTCTTATATTGCCAGCCGAAGGTCTGGGCTGCATGGGCATGTCGGAATTTTACGGCCCCGGCGACGACGACGAATCTATCGCCACCATTCACCGGGCGCTCGAACTCGGCATCAACTTCCTCGATACCGCCGACGTCTACGGTCCCTACAAGAACGAAGAACTGGTTGGCCGCGCCATCAAAGGCAAGCGCGATCAGGTCGTGCTGGCCACGAAATTTGGGATTGTTCGCGATCCCAAGAATCCCAACGTCCGCGGAGTGAACGGCAAGCCGGACTACGTGCGGCGATCCTGCGAAGCCAGCTTGCAGCGGCTGGGGGTTGAGACCATCGACCTCTACTACCAGCATCGCGTCGATCCCGCCACGCCCATCGAAGAGACCGTCGGCGCCCTGGCTCAGCTTGTGCAAGAAGGAAAAATCCGCCACATCGGACTCTCCGAGGCTTCCCCGCAGACCTTGCGCCGCGCCGTTAAAATTCATCCCATTGCCGCGCTGCAAACTGAATATTCTCTATGGAGCCGCGAACCCGAATACGAACTGCTATCAACCTGCCGTGAACTCGGCATAGGCTTCGTCGCTTATAGCCCGCTCGGCCGCGGTTTTCTTACCGGACAATTCAAGCGCTTCGAAGATTTTCCTCAGGATGACTACCGCCGACTCTCTCCGCGTTTTCAGGCAGAAAACTTCCAGAAGAATCTCGACCTCGTACACAAAGTCGAGGAGATCGCAAGCGAGAAAGGCTGCAAGCCTTCTCAGCTTGCGCTGGCATGGGTGCTGGCGCAGGACGAAAATATCATCCCCATTCCCGGCACCAAGCGCCGCAAGTATCTGGAGGAAAATGTTGCCGCGCTCAATATAGAGCTCAGCCAGGACGACCTGCGTCACCTCGGCGAAATCTTCCCCACCGGCGCAGCCGCGGGAGAACGGTATCCTGAGCACATGATGAAAATTGTAAACGGCTAGAGCTTAGCCCCCGACTGCCTTGCGATCGCACATTCGCCCGTCAGGCAGACAATGTCCGAAAGTCATCTGGGAGAGCCCTCCGACGAAAATTAACATGCTTTAACATTCTCCGAGTCTAGCCGTTTCTTGCCGGCTCCCCATTGACGGAGTCTACACAAGGAGTATCTATGGCAAGCGCGGGGTCAACCCCGGCAACGTTCAATAGCGCGGGCACGGTGGCTCAGGCCACAGCATTAGCACGAGTGCAAGTAAGTGCCCGATGGTTTTACTGGATCGCAGGCTTGTCGCTGGTCAATTCTGCAGTTGTGATATTCGGCGGCCACTTTCATTTCGTGGTTGGACTGGGCGTGACCAGTATCGTGGATGCCATGGCCAAGCAGGCCGGCAGCGCGGGCGTCGTACTCGACCTCATCATTAACGGCTTTGTGGCGGCATTGTTCTTTGTCTTTGGCAGCTTCGCCAGCAAAGCGCAGAAGTGGGCCTTTGTGGTGGGCATGGGACTCTATGCACTGGACGGCCTCTTGCTCCTCACGGCGCGAGACATTCTAAGCGTTGCATTTCACGGTTATGCGTTGTACTGCCTGTATCGGGGACTTGCAGCCGCGGACGCGACCGGCCAGGCCTAAGCGCGGGATCCTCTCGTTTTGACTATAAAGACTAAGGGCGGCCCGGGGCCGCCCTTAAGCATTTTTGCGCGTTCCGGCCCAAGACAGACTATTTGCTCGACATGTAGCGAATTCGAGTAAGGTAGTCGCGATGGCCTTCGGAGTCGGTCAATGCCCGCATGGCATCGCCCAGCGCCGGGTTGTTGAAGGTTTCATCGAATGCCTTGTTCACTTTGTCGAGGGACGCGGCATCGGGAATGGTGAAGTAATCGTAGACCGTGGTTAACTTCCCCGAGTGGTAGTCTTCGCGCAGCTGTCCGTATGAAGTAATTGCGCCCTCGGCCAACAACTTCTCCATCATCGGAACGAACACGTTCTTGGTCAGTTCGATGTAGGCATGCATCTGGCCGGGTTTCACGTCCCATTTAGACCAGGTGAGATAGCCGGCAGAAGCTCCGGGCTTAGCATTGTAGATGTCTCCGGTGAGAATCTGGTCCCAATGCTTGGAAGCGCCTTGGACGGCGGCGCCGACCGACGCCGGCTGAGCGTAAATCGCCTCCAGAGCTCTTAGTAAGTTGCCCTCCGAAGTGGCGGTGAACCAACTGCCGTGAGTAGGTTCGCCTTCCTGGTGAATCAGATTGTAGTAGGCGCCGTAGCCCACCAGTGTGCCATCCGCGACGAGTTTGTCGAGCAGCGGCCGGTCTTGCTCGTCCAATTTTGCCATGTCGCCCCATTGCGCGCGGGGAACATCCCATGTCGCCACGTAGGTGTAAACCGATGGCTTTGATTTAGCCGTCATCTGCGCTTGCGTAGGCCGGACTGCAGCCAAGGCAAGGCAAAGTGTCAGCAAACAAACGCCCCAGATCGTTCGCTTCTGCATAGTTCTCCTTGTGATTTGGAATTCCGGTGAGGATAGGTTCTCGCCGGTATGATGCCTCGGTCCAAATAGAACCGCTCTGAGGCGCTAGAAGAAATATCTATGGTTCGGAGGAAGGCTGATTGTACATGCAGGTGAGGCTGCTTGTCGCTTCGGGAAAAACTTAGGGCGGCCCGCGGGCCGCCCTACGACCTCAAGAGTTGGAATGAGCCGCTAAGCGCGGGCTGGGCTTTCGCCGCCCTTCACGATGCCACGTCCCGGCTCCGGCTTCAACACCTGCTGCACGCCGTCATCGGGTTTCGAAGGAGATTTCATCGGAGGCAGTTCCTTGCCCTCCACCAGCATCATGACCTCGGAGGCGTCCAGCACTTCACGCTCCAGCAAGGCCGCCGCAATTTTCTGCAGAGTATCGCGGCAGCTCTCCAGAATATGCTTGGCAGTTTCGTATCCCTCGTTTACCAGCTTGCGAACTTCGCCATCGATCTTGATGGCCGTATCTTCGCTGTAGTCGCGGTGCTGGCTGATTTCGCGGCCGAGGAAGATTTGCTCTTCTTTCTTGCCGAAGGTAAGAGGGCCAAGATCGCTCATGCCCCACTCGCAGACCATCTTGCGTGCCATTTCTGTGGCTCGCTCAATGTCGTTGCCGGCGCCGGTGCTCATCTGGCTGAGGAATAATTCTTCGGCCAAACGTCCGCCCATCAGGATCGCGAGGTCGGTTTTGAGATATTCCTTGGTGTAGTTGTGACGATCGTCGATCGGCAACTGCATGGTCACACCCAAAGCCATGCCACGCGGAATGATCGTTACTTTGTGAACGGGATCAGAACCCGGAAGCTTCGCCGCTACAAGAGCATGCCCTGCCTCGTGGTACGCAGTCACTTTCTTTTCCTCGTCGGAAAGAATCAGCGACTTGCGCTCCACGCCCATCAGCACTTTGTCTTTGGCGACTTCAAAATCGAACATCAGCACGGCCTTGCGATTCTGCCGCGCTGCCGCCAAGGCCGCTTCATTCACCATGTTGGCCAAGTCGGCACCGGAAAACCCGGGGGTTCCGCGAGCCAGAACAGAAAGTTCGACGTCTTCGGCGAGGGGAATCTTGCGTGTGTGCACGCGCAGAATTTCTTCACGCCCACGCACATCCGGGCGGCTGACGACAACGCGGCGGTCGAAACGTCCTGGCCGCAGCAACGCGGGATCGAGCACATCGGGACGATTGGTCGCAGCCATGAGGATTACGCCCTCATTCGACTCGAAACCATCCATTTCAACGAGCAACTGATTCAAAGTCTGCTCGCGCTCGTCGTGCCCGCCACCCAAACCTGCGCCGCGGTGGCGCCCAACGGCGTCGATCTCGTCGATGAAGATAATGCAGGGAGCATTTTTCTTTCCCTGCTCGAACAGGTCACGCACGCGGCTGGCGCCGACGCCGACGAACATCTCTACGAAATCCGAACCCGAGATGGAGAAGAAAGGAACATTCGCTTCACCGGCAACTGCACGCGCTAAAAGAGTCTTGCCCGTACCCGGCGGTCCCACGAGCAGCACGCCCTTGGGAATTCTGCCGCCGAGTTTCTGGAACTTCTGCGCCTCGCGCAGGAATTCAATAATTTCGCGCAGTTCTTCCTTGGCTTCCTCTACACCGGCCACGTCTTTGAACGTAACTTTCTTTTGCTGCATGGAAAGCAGGCGGGCCCGACTCTTGCCAAACGACAGTGCCTTGTTACCGCCGGTCTGCATCTGGCGAATCATGAAAAACCACAGTGCGCCCAGCAAGATCAGCGGAGCCCATGTTCCCAACAAAGTCAGCGGCCAACTTCCGGAATTCGCATCTTTAATAGTGGTCTGCACGCCCTTGTCGCTGAGCATCTTGAACATGTCGGGATAATTCGCCGGCACGGTCGTGTGGAAAGCGGAGCCGTCGTTGTCTTTGCCGCGAACCTGTTGGCCATCCAGCGTGACCTCGTGAACCTTTCCCTGGCTCACATCGCTCAGGAACTGGGAGAAGATTACATCGCGCTCTTTCTGCCCGCTGCGCCCCTGTTGAATGACCGTCCACAACAGCAGGGCGGACAGCCCGATCACAACCCAAAAGACTACGGTTTTGACTGTCGAATTCACCAAGAAACTCCTGAAGAGCTGGGAACCGGAGACCTGCCCGATACCCTGAGGCTTCTACACCCTAGATTAGATGCAACTCACTGAATTTCGATAGGGAAAATCCCTAGACTCTTTATTCTACCTTTTCCCGCGCAAAAAGGGGCGGCGCTTCCCGCATAACTTAAGTCATGCGTGGAGTCGCGACTGCCGCCAGATAGGGAATGTTGCGATTGGTTTGCTGGACCGCCCCTAACCCGTACCCCACCAGAAATGTATCATCCACCAGAAAGCCGAAATAATCCGGCTGCAAGGCCACGCGCCGGGCCGATTGCCGGTCCAGCAACGTCACCAGTTTCACCGAAGCGGCCCCGCGCGCCCGTAGGTCATTCATCAAAAACTCGCTGGTCACTCCGGAATGCACCAGGCCCTCCACGAGTAGAATGTGCTGCCCACGAATATCCGGCTCGTGGCTGAAAAAGATTTCCACCATCTCCCCGGCCTGCCCGCCGGGCTGCTTGCTGTACTTGGGCTTTATGAACTGGCAAACCACGGGAACTTCCAGCGCACGGACCAGGTCGGCCATGAACATAAATGCGTTCTCGAGAACCGCGAGCGCCTGGATCGTCTGCCCTTGGTAGTCATCGGAGATGTGGCGCGCCAGTTCCTTCACACGCTTTTGAATCTGCTCCGCGGCGATTACCGGGCGCAGCGCTTCAACTGTTGGCGCGTTCATGAAGTGGCTTGCCTCCCGTTCGATTCTTGCTTCGCAGCTTTCGCGGTCAATCGTCTCCAGCCTCTGCCAGCGCGGACTCTCGAATCAACACCGCGTCCTGCTCACGCTCGGCGCGCAGTCTGGCAGGAGCTGGAAATCCCCGCATCCAGACAATTTCATCCCTGCTCGCAACCACGGGCCACAGCCTGCGTGTCGGCTGCGCTAGATGCCGCTGCTGCAGCAATTCCTTGATCTTCTTTGGCGCCTTCGTGTGCGCCGGCCAGAATCGATCTCCCGCACGCCAGTTGCGCACACTCAATTGTCCGGGCAACAGGTCCGCCCGAACGAGTTGCTCGGAATTATACTCCGCAAATCTCGCTTCAGAATTTAGCCGTATCGCCTCGAATACGGCCCCCAGTTCCGGCACCACCACGCGCCCGGGCACAGGCAGCGAATATTCGTAGTCCGGAATGCGCTCCTGGCGCCGCAGGTCAGGAGTGACGAACACGATCGCCTCGGCTTCGCGTACGACTTTCCACCCCAACGGGAGCGACAATTCCTTATCTAAAGGCCCGTTCTCATCCGCGAACCGCAAGATTTCTTCGACGTGTTTGAACTCCAGCGGAATTCCGGCTTCTTCGCCCACTGCCTTGATCACACGTCGCTGCACGGCCCTGGACTCGGTCAGCAGCCACGGCCGGCTCGCGGACGCGTTCATCAGCGCTGGACCCGGCTCTTCAAGTCGCTTCAACAATTCGGGATCAAGGTCTTTGGGATTGAGCGCCTTAGCAGAAGGCGTTTGAATCTGTACCAGAGATTGCGAATCGCCGAAAGCCGGCAACCCGCGCGTCCACTCCGGCTGCGACCACTGCACCACGGTTCCCAGCCAGCCGGAGACCTCGTTCTCCCAGTAATCTTCTTCGTCACGGGCAATCTCCGCCAATTCTGCAAAGTTCTCCGCTACGGCGGGATTCAACTCGCGCTCGAGCAGGGGGAGAACCATGCTGCGAACCCGGTTTCGCGTGAACTTGCAATCGGCGTTGCTCGAGTCCTCGCGCCAAGGTTGTTTGAGGTCCGCGAGATATCGCTCAAGTTCGCGACGCCGAACCCCCAGCAGCGGACGGATAATTTCACCGTGGCCCTCACCATCTTCATCCTCGACCACGATCCGAGGATAGATCCCGCCCAGCCCTCGCAGGCCAGTGCCCCGGATCAGACGCATCAGCACGGTCTCGGCCTGATCGTCGAGCGTATGCCCGGTGGCAATCTTGCTTAGGGGTAGGTTCGGGAAGGGCACGGCTTCAGCCGTGCCGTTAAGCTCCTCAACGGACTCGGGCTTTAGCCCCTGAGGATAGCTTTGGGGTGGCGCAGCGCTTCCAGCTCTGCGATTAACGGATTCGGAATGTTGGGCTTCAGCCAATGAGGTACTTTCTAGCTCAGCGCTTTCGCATCCAAGCAGCCCCCGAAAGAATCGATAGCGCAACTCCCGCGCCGCCGCCTCCACTCCAGAATGACCCACTGCAGCCAAGTGAGCCACATCGCCGCAAGCCGCATAAAATTCCAACCCGTATTCCCGAGCCAGCCCAGCCACAAACTCCTGATCCGCCTCCGACTCCGCCCCGCGCAGTTTGTGATTGAAATGAACGACGGAGAGGACGATGCCGAGTTCCTGACGTAATTCGAGCAGAAGGCGTAGCAACGCAACCGAATCGATTCCGCCGGAAACCGCGACTCCGACGCGCTCTCCGGCGCGAAGGAGTTCTTCGCGACGAACATGGTGCAACAACCGTTGGGCTAGTTCATGCACCGAAACATGGTACACGGGTCACTCGGGGACGAGAGCGCTAGGGTAGCGCCGTCTCTATTGCTCCGGATCGACCGGTTGGCCCTCGAAGACGATATTTAGGTCAAGGCTCGCACCGCACGATCCGCATTCCAGTGGCTCGAAGAAAACCCTCTTGCGCGTAAAGAACCAAATCAGCTGATGATAAAAGTCGTTAAGAGCGGGTGAAGACAGTCGCCAGTGCCGCGCGATTTCGCGAACATGTCCAGCAGCGACCGGACAAATTCTTCGGAGGTCAACATAGTAGTCCTCATTATCATCGGACGGCGTGCCGGGCAGGTGGAAAAAGCGAGCTGACTTGTTGCCGCGTATCGCGTCTGCCATCGTGTCATCAGTACCCACAATCTTTTGGTTCTGAAGCTCGGTGGTGATCTTGGTGACCGGGGCGACGAGCCAATCTTTCTTATCAACCTTCCCACTCCGCTCGTCGTCTTCGACCTCACTTCCCCACGTTAGAAAAATCACTCTAGAAGCCTTCGTGGATAGCACAACTTGCTCGCCGGACCCGCTGAAGTTAGTTTCCTCCGGGCCTATGTCCTTGCCGACCTCGAGCACTTGGTGCAGTTCACCCCGCGCTCGGAACTTGGCAGGCGGATTATACGGGGAGCGTCTCGCAACCCTGATCGGGGTTGGCAATTTGACCGGAGGCAACCGATCCAGGATGTCGCCAGGCGAGATTAGAGAACCGCATCGCTCGTAAAAAGGCACTGACATCGAGCCACCTAAGTCTCAACGACATCATCGGGATCGAAATAAAGCCCTTCGACGGGAGAAGTCAAAAAGTTCAGATGACCAAACGGCGTCGTCCTCTCCGGCACCTCGCGTTTCATTGGCAGGCGTACAGAATCGTAAGTGACGGCAAATGAGCAAGAGGAATTCGAGAAGCTTCGGAAATAGTTAGTGAACAGCTCGGCGATATTCCTGTTTACCTCCGCCATTACGTTCAGGTGAGCCCTGCGCAAGAAGTTAAGCATCTCGGCACGGTCCGGTTCTCCCGTTACGACTGAAAAGGTTTGATTCTGTGGGATAGGTAGAGCAATCGGCGTCACCACCACTGCGCACTCCTGGTCGTGGAGAACTGTCATCGCGTGGCTCATTTTTCTTCTTTCTTCGTCCTCCTAAACCTACTTCATTTTGCGTAACAAATCCTCGGCAACCGTCGCCGTGAAGGATTTGTAGACGATCTCGTGGGCGGCCTCCAACCAGTTCGGAAACTCGGAAAGGTCGAACTCGCGGCCTTCATCCCAGTAAAAGTCCAAATCCAGGGTAGCAACCGTTTCGCCATTAGCGGATTGCGTTGGAAACGAAACCGCGAGGGCAAGGGTGCCAAAGGTCTTATACGGCAGCAGGACTCGGGCCGCTACTTCCTTGGGCGGGTGGACGAGTGTTTCTGGGTAAGAGAACGAACATCGCAGATAGCCTGAGATATCGCTTGCTGCGGAGCCCGTCGACCGAAGCTGATTAATATAGCGCAGTCCAACTCTTGTCGGACTCCCAGGCTCAGCGACGGCCTCGTAATGGCGCAGCGCAGCCAGAATCTCTTCTCGGTAAACCTCAAAGTGCGGATAAACCGGCAACACATTGACAGTGAGAAGCCGAGGACCGGTCTGAATGAGCAGATTGGGATTTCTTCTTTTGAATCTGTGGTGAGGAACGACGGGTGCAGCTTCATCCGGAATCGCGGACATCATCGCCGCGTGTGGCAAAACTTCAAACTCCGGATACGTATCACGAAGGCGCTCCTTCATCGCGCCGGGAATGAGCGAGTACGAGACACCGGACCGAAATCGCAGCTCACAAACGGCCTCCACAATGGAAGGATACCGGAGCTTGTCCGTTACAGTGGGCGCGACAGAGCCAAACGGGCTCTCTTTCTTATGCTTCAGGTTGCCTTCCACTTGTACGCTCAGATGCTCAGTTCCCTTGGACGCTCCATCTTAGTACATCGGCTGCATTAGGAAGAAAATAAATGAACCACCTATGCCAATTAGAGTACCGAACTCTTCTCCGCAATCAGCTTCCTAATCTTTTCCACGAAATCCGTAGCCGACATGTCTTCGGTTTTTTCTTTCCCGCGCGTCCGCACATTCACCTTCCCAGCTTCGGCCTCTTTATCTCCGACGACCAGTAAGAACGGCACCTTCTGCATGGCATGTTCGCGAATCTTGGCGTTCATCTTCTCGTTGCGCGCATCCACTTGCACGCGTACGCCGATGGCCTTCAGTTGATCCGCAACCTTGTTGGCGTACTCTGCATGCCGCTCGCTGATGGGGATCATCGCCACCTGCACCGGCGATAGCCACACCGGGAACGCGCCCGCGTAGTGCTCCAGCAGCACGCCAAAGAAACGTTCCACAGAGCCGTAGAGTGCGCGATGTACCATCACCGGCTGCTTGCGCGAACCATCTTCGGCGACATACTCGAGACCGAAGCGCTGCGGCAGGTTGAAATCGAATTGCACGGTCGAGAGCTGCCAGAGCCGTCCAATCGCATCCACCAGCTTGATATCAATCTTCGGACCATAAAAGGCCGCTTCGCCCGGAATCGTTTTGTATTCGATGTTCCGGCCCTTCAATACTTTTTCGAGCGATTGCGTGGCATGAATCCACTGCTCTTCGCTCCCGACAAAATTCCTTTTGTCCTCCGAATTCCAGGTCGAAAGCTCAGTCTGGAATTTATCGAAGCCAAAATCCTTCAGCACATCGAGAGCGAAATCCAGGCAATTCGCAATCTCCTCTTCAATCTGCTCTGGCGTGCAGAAGATGTGCGCGTCATCTTGGGTAAACCCACGAACGCGCAAGAGCCCATGCATCACGCCCGAGCGCTCGTAGCGATAGACGGTTCCAAGTTCGCCCAGGCGCACCGGGAGGTCGCGATACGACTTCAGCGAGTCTTTGTAAATCAAAATGTGCCCCGGGCAGTTCATCGGCTTGAGCCGGTATTCGGCGTCGTCGAGTTCCATGGCGTCGAACATGTTCTGCGCGTAATAGCCTTCGTGCCCCGAGGTAAAAAACAGCTGCCGCCGTGCCACATGCGGCGTGTAAACCAGCGAGTAGCCGCGCTTCAGGTACTCCTCGCGCATCCAGTCTTCCATCTGTTTGCGGATGATTCCGCCCTTGGGGTGCCAGAAGATTAGCCCCGGCCCGGCCAACTCCTGGATGGAAAACAGATCGAGTTGCTGCCCAAGTATGCGATGATCGCGCTTTTTCGCCTCTTCGATCTGCTGCAAGTGCGCGTCGAGATCTTTCTTCGAGAAGAACGAAGTCCCGTAGATGCGCTGAAGCTGGGGATTCTTTTCATCACCCAGCCAATACGCTCCGGCGATGTTGAACAGCTTGAACGCCTTGATCTTGCCGGTCGAAGGGATGTGCGGACCGCGGCAGAAATCGGTGAACTTGCCGGTACGGTAGATCGAAATTTTTTCATCGGGCTTGGTGAATTGCTCGATGAAATGGCACTTCATGAAGTCGCCTTCTTTTTTGAACTCCGCCAGTCCCTGATCGTGAGGCAGAAACTCACGCGCATAAGGAATGTTCTGCTGTACGAGTTCCTGCATTTTCTTCTCGATTTTTTCGAGATCCTCGGGCGTAAATGGAGTTGGCCGATAGAAATCGTAAAAAAATCCGCTCTCGGTCGCCGGGCCGTGCCCAAGCTTAGTCTCGGGAAAAAGTTCCAGCACAGCCGCCGCCAGCAAATGCGCCGACGAATGCCGGTAGACGTCGAGCGCCTCGGGATCTTTCTCGTTCAAAAGACGGAGATCGGTGTCTTTTTCGAGAGGACGGGTGAGGTCGATGAGATCGCCGTTAGTCTTGGCCACCAAAGCCGAATCCGCCAGCCTCGGGCTGATGGACTTTGCAATGTCGAGAGCGGTCGTGCCTTTGGGAACATCTTTCACGCTTCCATCCGGAAGCTTCACATGAATGCTGTCTGCCATAAAGTTGAGACCTGCAAGAATATTGAATCCTCCAGTTTATGGGAGGGATTAGGGAGGGTCAAACCGCATCGTAGGACGGTAGTGTCCTAATTTAGGACTCATGCAGTGAAGAAAAGCCGAGGGCAGGATGGAGAGCCCGCCCTCAGCTTCGGACGCGATATTCCTACATCGTCACATCTTTCACATGCGTCGCGATATACCAGGTGTTCCCAAACGGATCCGTCACCGCCGAGTTGCGATCGCCATAAGGCTGATCGGTCGGCTCCTGCATTGACTTCGCACCCGCCGCCAGAGCGCGCCGATACACAGCGTCGCAATCCGGCACGTAAATGTAGAACATTGATTGCATAGGCTGATAAGGCTCGTGAGCCTCGCCCATTTCGACCACCGCATCGCCGACGCGAACCTGGGCGTGATGAACCACGCCGTCGGGCGAAGCGTATTTAGCAACCTGCTGCCCGCCGAAAGCTCGCTTCAGGAAGCTGATCACCGGCTCCGCCCTTAAGGGATGCATGTACGCATTCACGTTATGCACGCCCTTCGGCACATAGCTCTCGCCCTTGGCCGTCGCGATATACCAGTAGTTGCCGAACGGATCTTTCACGCCCGCACCGCGTTCGCCGTAGTCGTGATCCTGGGGCGCACCGATCGAGGTCGCTCCCGCCTGCAGCGCCTTCCGGTAAACTGCGTCGGTGTCTTCCACGTAAAGGTGCAAGGCCGCCGTCATGGTCTTGCCGGTAAAAGGCCGTCCCGGAACGCCGCCACCCAGCATCATCATGGTGTCGCCAAAGCGGGCTTCGCCGTGCATTCCTCCTGCCGACCCTATGAAACGCCCCGTCTCCTCAGCTCCGAAAGCCGCCTTGGCAAAGTCCAGCAGCGCTGGTCCGTCTTCCGCCACCAGATACGGCGTCACGGTAAAGAATCCCCGCGGAACCGGATTCACTCCCTTCCGCAACTCGTCTTTCGCGGCAATTTCACCGCCCTCAGGCCCCGTTGTCATTCCCTTCATCCGTCGGTGCATCTCTGCTACCGACATTTCTTCTGTCAGTGTGGATACACTCCAGCGGTATCCAAAGGGATCCTCGAGCGTTCCTTCGCGGTGTCCGTAAAACTGATCGGCCACGGGAATCAGGATCTTGGCCCCAGCGCCAATCGCATGAGCGAAAAATTTGTCCACGTCGGGAACGTCCAGCGACATCATCACGGGTGAATTTCCCAGCGTCTCCAGACTGAACCGGCCTCCTTCCGGCCACTCTTCCGTCAGCATGATTGTCGAATCGCCGATCACGATCTCGGCGTGCGGGATTCCTCCTCCGGTTTCGAAGCGCATTATCTCCTTAGCGCCGAAGGCCTGCTTGTAGAACTCGATGGCCTTGGCCGCATCCCTGAAAGTTAATCTCGGCGCCGCGCTTGTGTGGACGGCTGCCACGGGTTCGGCAACGGTGCTCATAATTCTTCTCCCTTGTAATAGTTCGGTCTTAAGTCGTACTTTGAATTCTTCTCGGGGCAGGTCGCGCAACTCCGCAGCCACGCGCACCAGCGGTTTTACGTCGGTTCCCACCTTCGGCGGTTTGCCGTCTACACCAGCGAGCAAAGCGTCCACGGCGCGATTCAGTTGCTCGACGGGCGTAGGTTCGTTCTTGCCTCGATTGAGAGAGCGCTTAGGCATCGGCACCCTCCATGCGCGCCCGCAAAGCGCTGATGGCGCGGAATTGCAACTGCTTTACCGCGCCTTCAGTCTTGCGAATTTCCCGCGCCACTTCTTTAATGCTTTTCTGCTCCACAAAGCGCAGCATGACTACGCGCTGCTGCTCCGCCGGCAAAGTTTCGACCAGGCGAAACAACGTTGCCTTGCGCTCCACTTCTTCGAGCTCCACGGCCGCGGCGTGCGCCGATTCGATCTGCTCCGGTTCATCAACTAACGCCTCGTGGCTCTTGCGCTGCCAGCGGTCCGAAATCAGATTCGCCGCGATGCGAAATAACCATGCCGCAAACGGAATCCCACGCCACTCGAAGCGCTGCAAGTTGGCCAGGGCATGATGAAACACCTCCGACGTCAAATCTTCGGTTTCCGCGCGATCTCCAACGCGCCGCACCACGTACGCATACACGCGCTCGAAATTGTTCTCGTAAAGTTCCCCAAAATGCGCAGGGTCCCGCTGCGCGGCCTCAATCAGGCGCCGCTCGTCCGCTTCTTTGCTCAGAGCCTTCAACCAGTTCTCCGCGCGGAGTAGTCTTACACAGGCATAACGGCAGGGAGGCCGAAAAGTTACGGCAATCGAGCCAGATCCCGCCCGCCTAAGAGGCGATGCCCTGAAGCCGCAGCTATGCGACTATAATGCCCACGATAGCTAGCGAGAGCGGCAAAGAATGGGAGCACAGGCATGGTCGGCACAGCGACAAATGGCCAGCATAGCATCAGGAACCCTCTGCCAATCGGACTGCTCCTCCTGGCAGGCGGGCTAGGCTTGAACTATTTGTTTGAGCGCCACAACGTCTTCAAGATCTGGGAGAATTCACCCTATCCGCTATCATGGGCGGACGCGTTTTATCCGCCGTTTTGTGTTTTTCTGTCCCTAACAGGCGTTGTGTTAGTCATCGGTGCGGCTATGAGCTATACCACTATTCTAAAACTCCTGTGGCACGCCCTCGCAATCGCCCTTCCGTTAACTATTCTCCACACTTTGTTCACATTTGGCGTCCAATTCGTCGCAAGTGGCGCAGATCGCCTAGGCGAGTGCACTGGTTTCGACCAAGCTGCCGCTAGCTCTAACGTGATACCCGAATCCAAAGTGAGACCTGGTCAACCCGCAGCCGGCTGCGCGGTAGAGAGGCGGGGAATGTTTCTCTCCTACTACAACGACGTTTTTGTTTACGGCGTGACGGACAAAGCGGAGCAGCAACGAGTTCTGGACGCAGTAGCCGAGCATTTTCGGCAGGCGCATACGCATCCCGTTCAGGTAACATTCTACGAAAAAGAGAACTGGTCCGTCCGCAAACTGGAAAATGGAAGAACCTTGGGATCAAGGGGTCCTCAGAAACTGATCCGCATTGTGAACATAGGATAAGCCGAGAGCACCCGGCCGACTCGGGCTCACGGCGCGTAATACAAGTCCTCCATCGCTTTCCGCACTGTAGCCGATACGGTTTCCATATCCCGCATGGTCATCCCCGCGGTCGAGATCGGCTCGCCCACACGCATCTCCAGCGGCCGGCACTTGATGTGGTAGGTATCCATCGGCAGCAGTTCATAGGTCCCGATCAAAGCCACCGGCACGATATCCACCTGCGCCTTAATCGCCAGAAAAAAAGCCCCCGGCAGAAACGGCTTGATTTCGCCATCCGGAGTGCGTCCGCCCTCGGGATAAATCACTAGCGGCATGCCCGCCTTCAGACTCTTCACGGCGGAACGGATCGCGGCAATCGAGTTGGTCGGCTTTTGCTGATCGATGCAAACTTGCCCTGAACGCTTCAACTGCCAGCCCACGACCGGATACGCGAGCAGTTCCTTCTTGAAGACAATACGGAATTGAAACGGAAGATAAACATAGAGAACCGGAATATCCATTGCGGAGGCGTGATTCACCGCGTAGACATGAGGCTTCGAGGTGTCGATTTTGTCGAGGCCGGTGACTTTCACCGGCGACAAAATCGTTTTCATGATGAGCCACGACCACGCCCGAGAAAACCAGTGCAGGCGGCGTCCGCTGCGGTCGAATAAGCCACCGGGGAGCGCGAGCAGACCCAAAACCAGCGTGTAGAACCAGATCAGCGGGTCGAGAATCAGGTAGGATCGCAGCCGGCTCGGCCAGCCGTAAGTCTTTCCAGGAATAGCGTGCGGACTTCCGCGCGAGGTAATCACCGGCGCACTTTCTGCACCGCCTTCAACTTCCACGGATGAATTCACTTCCTGAACTTTCTCTGGCACTCGTCTATTTTAGGGGAAACTGCTGGTCTTCGCTGCTTCAGATTGCTGGTTCAGATCTTGGCTCCGACGATTCGCATCACTTCGCCCACCAGGTAAATCGATCCGGTAACCACCACGGCCGTTCCCGAGTGCGCCAACGCGCGAACTCGTTCCATTGCGCGCTTCACGTCTTCCACTTCCTCAATCTCAACCCCGGTTCGCGACGCAACTCGATGAATCTCCTCCGGCGAGGCCGAGCGCGGATTCTCCGGCCGGGTTGCGATTACCCGCTCCGCGAGTGGAAAGAGGATTTCGGCCATCTCCGCAATAGCCTTATCTCGCATGGCCCCAAAAACAAAAATCAGGGGACGGTCCTCATACTGTTCCGAAAGCGCGGAGCGCAGCGCCCACGCTCCCGCGGGATTATGCGCCACATCGATGATCATCTCCGGCCAGCCGGAGTGAGCGGCGATCACCTGAAAGCGCCCCGGCCAGCGCGTCTCGCGGATGCCCCTCTCGATCGTCTGAGCCGTGATGGCGCTAAAGCCTTGCTGGCTCAACTCGACCGCGGCCGCGATGGCCAGTGCAACGTTGCGCAACTGGTGACGCCCCACCAGCGGAGTCTCGACGAGTATTTGCTCGCTCAGAACCGCAAGCGGGTAGCGGTAAATGTAATTCTTAGCCAGGTTCTTTGTGAACTTCGCGTCTTCCTTAGCGTCCTTTGCGGTTAACGTGTTTTCGCTTCCCGCGCCAGGATTTTCTTCCTCGGTACTCGGTACCAGGTACTGGCCACTGGCGGGCGAGAGCGGCGGCACGTAGGGCACAGCGTTCAGCGCCCGGGCTCCTACTTCCAGAATCGTATTGCCGATCACGTCATTCGCCTCAGGCTGCTGCGGCAGCGTGACCACCGCGCCTCCAGCGCGAATAATTCCCGCCTTCTCGCGCGCGATCTCGCCAAGCGTATCCCCGAGAAACTTCTGATGATCGAGCGCAATGTCGGTAATCACACTCACCAGCGGATCCACCACATTGGTTGCGTCGAGCCGTCCGCCCATGCCTACTTCGAGAACGGTGAGATCCACTTTCTCACGCGCAAAATGCTCGAAGGCAATGGCCGTCATCATTTCAAAAAAACTGGGATGCCACGGCAACTCCGCGCGCTCCACCAATCTGTCAGCGGCCTTATCTACTTCACTGTGCAAAAACGCAAAAATGTCATTACTGATCTCCGAACCGTTCACTCGAATGCGCTCGTTAAGGCGCATGAGGTGCGGCGAAGTATAGAGCCCTGTCTTCACGCGCGAAGCTCGAAGGATCGAGGCTAGAGTGGCTGCTGTCGACCCTTTGCCATTCGTGCCTGCGATCAGCACGCTCGGGAAATGCCGCTCGGGGTGATTCAGCGCCCGCAACAATACTCGCATGTGCGCCAGATCGAACTTGTGCGCAGGCATCTGCGCCAACTCGTGGCCGAGCGAATACATTCGGGACACCGCAGTTTCGTAGGAGATCATTCGGCTTTCAGCCGTCGTCTAAACGGGACAAATCGATTCAGGCGGTATGACCTTGTCAGACCTTCACGCTGCCATAAAATTCAGCGCTCGCCCAATGTAGGCCTTGAGTTCCTTGCGAGGAACTACCGCATCCAGCATGCCGTGCTCTAGCAGGAACTCGCTGCGCTGAAATCCCGAGGGTAGCTTCTGCCGTATCGTTTGCTCAATAACCCGTGGGCCGGCGAAGCCGATCAACGCGCCGGGTTCCGCGATATTCAAATCTCCCAGCATGGCAAATGACGCGGTCACGCCTCCCGTGGTCGGGTCCGTGAGAACGGAAATATAAGGAACCTTCGCCTTATCCAACCGCGCCAGCGCGGCGGAAATCTTGGCCAACTGCATCAGGCTAACCACTCCCTCCATCATCCGCGCCCCGCCCGAAGCGGAGACGATCACCAGTGGCGTACGCGAATCCGCGGCGCGCTCAGCTGCCCGGGTGATCATTTCGCCCACTACCGCGCCCATGCTCCCGCCAATGAACGCATATTCCATTACGCTGGCGATCACGGGCCGGCCCAACAGCTTCCCTTGCGCATTAATGACCGCATCATTGAGCCCGGTGTCGTGCTGCGCCTGCTGCAGGCGCGACGCGTACGGTTTCAAGTCCACGAACTTCAAGGGGTCTGTTGAAGACAGGTTGCCATCGAAGGTCTCGTACTCAGCGTCGTCGAGGAGGAGCGCCAGCCTGGTACGCGCGTCGATGCGGAAGTGTTTGGCGCACTTCGGGCACACATTCAGATTCTCTTCGAGATCTTTCTTCCAGATGATCTGCCGGCAGTTCTCGCACTTCACCCACAAGCCTTCAGTGCGGACGGTCTTCTTGCCCGAATTGTCCAAATCTCCGGATTCGCGTTTAAACCAAGCCATAAGTCAGTTGCTACCACTGAGTATCTAGTACTGAGCTGAAGCGTATTTCTCGCTACTGGGTATATTGGTACTCAATATTCGACTCCCTTGTACGGCCTACGCCTTGTCGTACCCATGCTTCGCTTGGCGCACCTCGGACGGCGCCAGCGGCCTCGACAATTGTGGGGGGTGCGTTCCTCCTCGTCAAGATGACACGGCCGATTTCCGGTTTCCTCTTCAGGCTCTCCACCACCTTCGCCGGATCGAGCATTCTATAGCGTGCTTCACGATCAACTCGTCGCCGAAGGGCTTCACGGTATCCCGTTCGCTTCGTATGCCAGTCATATTTGCAGATGTTTTGATTCTACTAGATGGGCAGCGGCGGTTACGGCCGGTGGTCAATGGCAGTCATAACCCAATGTCTTGCCGCCTACTGTCTTGCCGTTCCGACGCGCGAGTGAAGCAAGGAGGAGGTATCTGCTTCCCACCAGCCACCCGATCACATGGGCAGTTCTTACCAGCCACTAATCACTGACCACGAATCACTGTTATATTCTTTTCGAAATGCAGAATTTTCGATGGAACTACAGCATCCAAACCTGCGTATCCCGGTGCAAGCAGATCTTCGTCCACTCACGGACTTGCGGAGGTCTTATCGTGATCAACAGTAGTCCGTTGTTATTGTTTTGCGCGCTAGCCTGTTTGCCGGCATTTTCCGCTCAGCATGTAGCCCTTCACCCCAGGTCCGGCTTCGCTGATCAGGAAACCATCCGGGAGATCGTCGACATGGAGCGTCAGGCCAAAGAAGCCAGCCTTCGCCGGGACGCCGACTTTTCCCTTCGCACCTTGGCCAACGACTACGTAGCCATCACTCCGCTTGGCCAAGTCACTACCAAACAGGAAACCATTTCCGCCCGCCGCAGCGGCCAACTGCGTTATGAAGCCATGAATATCACCGATATGGTTGTGCGCGTTTACGGCGACACCGCAGTCGTAACCGCGCGCGCCGAAGTCAAGGGCCACCAACTCGGCGAAGACTTCAGCGGACCCTATCGCTATACCCGGGTCTGGGTTCGCCGCAACGGCCTGTGGCAAACCGTAAGTTATCAGGCCACGGTCACGCAGTAACGCACTCGGTGAAAGGATGCGTTTCGAGGGGAGTGACGCCTAGAACTGTCCCAGCTTGCCCGTTCCCCTAACCGCAACGGGCTTGCCTGCAGACTCCGCCTGATCCTCTTCCTCAGCCAGCAAGGGAGCAGCATACCGTAGGGCTTCCACTTGCCGCTTTACTTTCAACAACTCTTGTTCTTTCTCCCGCAGCAGTTCCATTACATCTCTCATCAATTGACTCCCGAATAACTCAGTAGGCGGCTCTAAATCCCTTTATTCGCGTCGAACGCTTTCAGCTCCAACCACTTTAGTCGGCCCCGTATGGGGGAAACAACACCCGAAGGTACAAGCCGTATTCCTTTTCCGTATTCAATGGCCAGAATGATAAGGATGGCCCTGCAGGATCGTGAAGGCACGATAGATTTGTTCCAGCAAGACGATCCGAGCCAGTTCGTGCGCTATCGTGATCCTGCCTAGCGAAATGGTGTATTGTGCCGCCTTGCGCGCGACTTCGCTGAATCCATCCGCAGGGCCTATCGCGAAGACCAGGGGCAGCGGATTCTGGTCCTGGTAATTTCCCAGAAAGCCTGCCCACTCTTCCGAAGAGAACTGTTTTCCCCGCGAATCCAATAACACCAAAGTCAATTTCCCGGTAGCCGATTTCCCCGAAGAAGCTGTTCTGCTCGACTTCGCCTTCGCCGCCGCTGCGCGCCCCGACAACTCCAGAAGCGCCGCTTCATCCCGCAATGCCACTCCTTCGACCTGCGCATAGCGCGAGATTCGCTTCAGGTACTCTTCGGTCAGCGCTTGGATCGCCGGATCCTTGGTCTTTCCCACCCACGCAATTTTGATGTTAAGAGGAGGCACTCGATCTCACTTGCTTCCCGATGCCAACACCACGGACGCCCCAAACAGGATCTCGTCTCCGTGAATATATTGTCCGATTGCGGCTCGAACCTCTTCATCAATCTGCGGCCACATCTCCGCCGGAACGCGATCCAGCATAGGACGGAAGGGCACCGACACCGCCCGGGCCTGCTCCCAGACTTCTTCGGCTGTTCCCGGCCAGGTCCAGGACACAGTTTTCGTTTCTTCGTGCACTTCGCGAAATCCTGCGCTCCGCAACGCGTCTGCAAGGCTTCCCGGCCGCGCAAAGCAAAACGGATCCGGCCCTCCCGGCTGCAGCAGCGGACCTCCAACATGCCGGTGAACCACGCCCATCATGCTTTGCCAGTAAGGCTGATCGAATGATCCCCAGGCCAGGAAACAGGCCCTACCTCCAGCGCGCAAGACCCGACGTAGTTCGCCCAGAGCAACCCCAATATCGCGGAAAAACATCACGCCGAAGCGGCAGGTGGCGAGGTCAAAACTCTCGTCAGCAAAGGGCAGCGACTGCGCATCAGCCTGCTGGGTTAAAAAATTGTCCAGGCCCCGCTCCCGCGCTCTCCCTTTTGCAATTTCCAACAGGTCGGCGCTCAAATCAAGCGCGGTAACTTGCCCTTGCGTTCCAACTCGCATGGCCAGACTTATCGCAGGTTCGCCTGTGCCGCTGGCTAAGTCTAAGACCTTCATACCGGGCTTCGGCTGTGAATAATCCACGAGCACCTGCGTCACGGCCTTGCCCATTGCGGCCGACTTCGCCTTCCATCTCTCAGAGGCAATCAGGCGGTAAGAATTTCCCCAGCCGGCGTCAGGATTTGAAGGCTCCTCTTTGGAGGGAGTTGTCATAGCTGCAGTTGCTGTAAGTAGGCGTTACTCCAGGGGCGGTTACTCCAGGGCCGATGAACTTTATGCTTTCCGTCGACGAGAAGCCGCTCTGGCGGCGGCCTTGCGTGGAGTTGTAACCTTTTTCGCCGCTCTTTTCGCAACTCTCGCTTTCGGCTTCAATTCCGAGGGTTCCAGCCGCTTCGCCGTCTTCCATAAGCGCTCGAGGTCATAGAATTTACGCGCTTTCTCGGAGAAAACGTGGACCACGAAATCCACATAGTCAACCAGAATCCACTCTGCCTGCCGATAGCCTTCCACGTGCGCAGGCCGCAGATCGGCCGCCTTGAGGCGCAGTTCCACTTCGTCGGCAATCGCCTGCACTTGCCGCGGATTGCTGCCGCTGCACAGCACGAAATAATCGGTGAATGCTCCCGACCCCTTATCCATTTCCAGAATGGAAAGTTCTTCGGCTTTTTTGTCCAGGCAGGCCTGAATCGCAGCCGCCACTTGTTGCCTCAGCTCATTTTTCTTCATGCAGAATGGGTTCGTCGTTGGTCGTTGGTCGTTAGCTTGGCGCGAGATTCATTGTAAACGACAACTTAAGCAGCTGGATTTGAGGCGCTGTGGAAAGATAGGTTTGGCGAACGACCAACGACTAACGACCAACGACTAACCTTTGTACAGCCCCACTTTCTTGATGTAGTCGGCAACGCTAGCCTCGACGAAGCGGCCTAGCGGTTTACCCGCGGCGGCGGCTTGCCGGATCGCAGTCGAAGATACAGGCTGGTAGACGTCGTCCAGCAAATGGATCGTCACGCCGCTCAGCACGAGATCTCCAGTGGCCGCCTGTTTTTGAAACGGGCGGGTCACTTCCAGGCGCGGACGCAGGCGTTCCGGCAGGGCGTTGGCGACATCGGCCAGCGAGTGGCCCGGTCGGCTCGCCACCACGAGTTCGCACTCGCGAAATAATTCCTCCGGCAGATGCCACTTGGCGATGTCGGCAAAGGCATCGATGCCGACCAGCAGGAACAGCCGATCTGCTTTCTTGAGCGACTGTTTGAGGCGCTTCAGGGTATCGATCGTGTAATTAGGTTTTGCCGCTTCCCCGCGTTTCCTTTTCGGCCCGTCTTTTTCCCCACTGCCTGGCTCGAACCCGGCTGGAGCCTCGAGCAGCGAGGGGATGAATTCCTTCTCCTGCGCCGTGGCCAGCGCGACCATGGCGTAACGATGGGAAAAAGAAGAGAGCGCCTGGCTTTGTTTGTGCGGCGGCACATTCGCCGGCACGAACAGCACACGCCCGATCTTGTAACGCTCGCGCGCCGCGCGCGCCAGTGCCAAATGTCCGCGATGGATGGGATCAAAGCTACCGCCGAAGAGACCTATATTCATGCGCCGCTAGTTTCTTCGTTTATAGGCTCACTTGGCAAGGGGGAAGAGTCGGTGGTAGTGGGTCAGTTTGAATTTGTTTTGAAAGGGCGCGGCTTCAGAGTGTGCGTGAGAACTTAAATCTTGCACAGCGCGGTGGAACAAACGCACCGATTTTAGCCGCAAAGCGGCCCAAGAATGCAGCCCATGGCGTAAGCCGAGGGTTAAAAGTGGGACAAGCGTCGGCCCTGTAAGGGCGAAAGACCAGTTCTCACGCACACATTTCACCCGCGCCGTAAGGCACGCAAAATCAATCGCGGCTTTAGCCGCAGAGGGGATGCGAGTTTCAAATCGACCCACGACCGAGTCGGTAGTCAGTGATCAATGGTGAGTGAGCTTTGCACTAGCCACTGCCCACTGATCACTGCCACCGTACATGGTCCAATCTCCGCTAGACAATGTCCGTTCGGCCCGGCATCAAGAGTGCCAAGAATTGCCCCATGTGAGAATCTGGAATGAACTCTTGTAATCTCGCGAGTTTTAACACTTGCTATTAGCATGGCTGACATGCGAGTAACCCTCCCCCTACTTCGCATCCCACCCGCTCGAGCACCGATCCTGCGCTACGGCGTAGCGGTGCTCAGCACCACCCTCGCGTTAATCCCCGCGCTGCTGCTGCCTAACATTACGGAAAGCCGTCTCGCCGTGTTCGCCGTAGCAGTGATGGTGAGTGCCTGGTACGGCGGCTGGAAGCCTGGCTTGGTAGCCACTTCATTCGCGCTTACGGTCAGCGCTTATTTCTCTTTCACCGGAGAACACACCCCCGCGCAATACCGCTCAACTATGATCCGGCTGACCCTGTTTGTGGTGCTGGCGCTACTCATCTGCTGGTTCAACGCCGCGCTGCGGGCCGCACAGGAGGGACTTCGCCGCTCCGAAAAAAACTTCCGCTCGCTGGTGACCAACGCTCCCTACGGAATCTGCCGCTGTGACTCCGCGGGCAAACTGCTCGATGTCAACCCCGCGCTCCAGACCATGCTGGGATATTCCTCAGCCCAGGAATTGATCGGTAAGCATGTGGGATCGCTCTATGCCGACGCGCATCATTGGTTTGAGTTGGCCGACTATTTGCTCGCGGCCGCTCCCTTCACCGGAGTGATCGCCGAGTGGAAGCGCAAGGACGCAAGCAGCACAGTGGTGCGCGTTTCCGGGCGCGCCGTTTCCGATGGCGGAAAAAAGAGAACCTTCGAGCTTTTCGCCGAAGATGTCACCGAGCGCCGCGCCCTCGAGCAGCAATTGCGACAGTCGCAAAAAATGGAAGCTGTGGGCCGGCTCGCCGGCGGCATCGCGCACGACTTCAATAATTTGCTGATGGTAATTTCAGGCTACTCGGAGTTTCTCCTCGACCGCCTGGGCCCCGATCCCGCACTACGCGGGCCGGCGCAGGAGATTTCGAGCGCCGCCGAGCGGGCTTCGGCGCTTACCCGCCAGTTGCTTGCCTTCAGCCGCAAGCAGATGCTGGCGCCGAAAATTCTCGACCTCAACGCCGTGGTCACGGAAAACCTCAAGATGCTAACCCGCGTCATCGGCGAGGATATCGATCTCGTGATGGTCCCCGCAGCGGCCCTGGGCGCGGTGCGCGCCGATGCCGGGCAGATCGAGCAGGTCATCATGAATCTCGCCGTAAATGCGCGCGACGCCATGCCCTCCGGCGGCAAGCTCACCATCGAAACCGCTAATGTCACGCTGGCTGAGGAAGACTCCCGCTTTCATGCGCCGCTCAAACCAGGAGACTACGTTCAGCTCACGATCAGCGATACTGGCGCCGGCATGGATGCAGAAACCCAGTCCCATATCTTCGAGCCTTTCTTCACCACCAAGGGACAAAGAGGAACGGGTCTCGGCCTCTCGACGGTTTACGGCATCATTAAACAAAGTGGCGGCTACATCTGGGTCTATAGCGAGCCCAGCAAAGGCACCGCATTCAAAATCTATTTGCCCCGCGTGGCGGAATCCGCCGACGCCCCGGCGCAAATAGTCGAGTCTGCGGACGCACCTCCGGTCGAACCCGGGACAGAGACTATTTTGCTAGCCGAGGACGAAACCAACCTGCGCTATCTCGCGCGGCAGTTTCTAGAAAAGCAAGGTTATCGGGTGCTCGAAGCCGCCGACGGCGCCGCGGCCATTCAGATCGCCGTCGCCCACGAGGGAATGATTCATCTCTTGCTCACCGATGTCATCATGCCCGGCATGAACGGCCGCGAACTCGCGCAACGCATCTCTGAAATCCGCCCCAACACAAAAGTGCTTTACATGTCCGGTTACACCGAGAATGTGATCGGACACAATGGCACGCTGGACGCCGGTGTTCGCCTGCTCCAGAAACCCTTTACCCTTCGCGATCTAAAAAGTAAGGTTCGCGAAGTTCTCGATTCCACCCCTATTCCCCCGGAGGTTGCCATGCCTGTTCGATCCGCTCAAGCGGCTACGCAAGGACGCGAGCCATCGCCGTTGTCACGCGCGCAGCGTTTTCAACTTCATTTACCCTTGAAGTATCGCCAGTTGCACGAAGAAAAATGGCACGACGGCACCACCCGAAATATCAGCCGCTCGGGCATGCTGTTTCAATCCGAAGATCTTTTGCAGCCGAATGTAATACTGGAAATTAATCTCGTGCTGCCGCCGGAAATTGCCGGACTCTCACCTACCGAGGTTGTTTGTCGCGGTGAAGTCGTGCGTACCGAGCGGCCGGATAAAACCGAAATGCCCCCAGCCTTGGCGGCGAGGATTCTTCAATACCATTTCCAGCATGGAGGCCAGCTGCCGCGGGCGTGAAGGCGTGAAGACTTGCTGGTAAAGACCGAATCAGGCGCCCTCTGCGGCTTGCGCTTCTGCCTCTTGCAGCCTCGCTTCGCGGAGAGCCTCGACCTCCTTCGCGATGGCGAACTTTAATTCATCGATGCCCTGGCCTGTGACTGCAGAGATTTCATAAAGCTTCAGCTTGCGTTTTTTGCAGTAGCGTTTTAGCGCCGAAACTTTTTCTTTATTGGCGACATCGATCTTCGATGCCACCATAAGCGTCGGCTTTTCTTCCAGCCCGGTGCCGAAGCTCGCCAGTTCCCCAAGAATTACTTCCACGTCTTTCACCACATCCGGCCGCCCGCTGCCATCCGATACATCGACCAGGTGCACCAGCAGCCGCGTGCGCTCGACGTGGCGCAGGAACTGCGTGCCCAGCCCCGCTCCGGTATGCGCGCCTTCGATTAATCCTGGAATGTCGGCCACTACAAAACTGATTTCGTCGCGCGGATCGCCCACCACAACCACGCCCAGGTTCGGCTCCAGCGTGGTGAAAGGATAGTCAGCAATCTTCGGCCGCGCCGCTGAGATGCGAGAGATCAAAGTAGACTTGCCCACATTCGGATAGCCCACCAGCCCCACATCAGCCAGCAACTTCAATTCCAGGCGATAATGATGCTCCTCTCCAGGACGACCCGGTTCGTGTTCGCGCGGAGCCTGATGCACCGACGTCGCAAAGCGCGCGTTGCCGCGGCCACCGCGCCCGCCGCGCGCAATTACCATTCGCTGATCGGCGCCCGAAAAATCGAATACTTTTTCTCCCGTCTCCTCGTCGTACACAATCGTCCCCACCGGAACCTTCAAAACAATATCCGCGCCTTCGCGCCCGGTCTTGTTCGAACCTTCGCCGTGGCGGCCGCGCTCAGCCTTGTACTCTGGATTGAATCGAAAGTGGACCAGCGTATTGTGGCGCTCGCTCGACTCCATCACGACGTCGCCACCTTTGCCGCCGTCCCCGCCCGAAGGCCCGCCGCGCGGAACATATTTTTCGCGACGGAAGGCCATGCAGCCGTTGCCGCCGTCGCCCGCTTTCACTCGAATTTTGGCCTCATCAATGAACATGATTTGCAAATAGGATTTGGAGACCATGGCCTGCAAAACCATGTTCCCTGGAGTCATCCCGCGGATTCTTGAGTATATCGGGTTCCGGGGATTAGCCCCGCACTAGCGGAGCCTAAGAACTTCCCAACTCATGCACTCGTGCAAACCGCCGATAGTGCTCAAGAGGATGCCTCCCCACTTGCTTGAGGCTCACCGTTCATGAGTTCACCACAGACCGCGAGTAATGCCGCCGGGGTCGCGCCCCGCACCGCCTGGCCCGCGACCCTGCGCGAAACCACGATTGAAGTCTTCACCACCATGGTGGGAGCGGCCCTGACCGCTCCAGAAAATGAAGAAGTCGCGGTTCTCGCGGAAGTAACCGGCATGATCGGTATTGCCGGCCCGCTCAGCGCCATACTCAGCCTGCGCTGCAGCATGCGTTCCGCCGCACTCATCGTTTCTCAAATGCTGGGAGTCTCAGTCGAAGAGGTCGCGGCGCTGAAATGCGACGCGGTAGGAGAAATCTGCAACATGCTGGCCGGACATTTCAAAGCCAAGATCGGACTTGGAGATCGTTGTCAGCTTTCCTTGCCCACCGTGCTGGTCGGCAAAGACTACCAGATCCGATCTCCCGGCAAAGACTTCCGCATGGCATTGTCGATGATCTATCAAGGCGAACCCCTGTCGATCACCCTCGACATTCGTCCCGGATAATGTTTGCGGCGATGCCAGAGCGAGGCTCGTTTGCTCCAGCGGCGAAGACTACTCCGCTATTTCCATAGGCTCGACCATCACAAACTTGCCCATCGATCCCTTGTTCAGGAACTTGATGCGCCCGGTGATCTTGGCGAAAAGCGTATCGTCTTTGCCCCGGCCCACGTTGAGCCCGGGCTTTACCGGTGTGCCGCGCTGACGCACAATGATGGTTCCGCCGGGCACGATCTGCCCGCCGAATGCCTTAAAGCCCAGCCGCTGCGCATTTGAGTCGCGGCCGTTTCGTGAAGTGCCCTGCCCTTTTTTATGTGCCATAAGAACCCTTTGTCAGCAGAATCGTGTGGAGACGGGCGCATTCGCCCGTCCGGTTCGTTACTTTTTCTTTGAAGAAGTCTTCTTAGCCGCTTTCTTAGGAGCAGCTTTCTTCTTAGCAGCCGCTTTTTTCGCCACAGGCTTAACGCTGCCCTCGGTCTCGTGTTCTTCGGCCGCCGCGATTTTCTTCACCTTGGGCTGCTTCTTCTCCAACACCGGAGCCTTGAAGCTCTGCCCATCAAACGCAATCTCGGTAATGCGGACGGCAGTGAAGTCCTGCCGATGGCCGCGCAACTTCTTATACTGCTTCTTGCGCTTGTAATGAAAAACCAGGATCTTCGCGCCGCGGCCTTCTTCCACCACTTCGCCGACCACGCGCGCCTCCGACTGCGGCTTGCCAATCTGTCCCGCTTCGCCCGACACCGCCAACACGTCGGCGAACTGCACCAAACCATCGGTGCCTGTAGCCATCTTCTCCACGCGAATCACATCCCCGGGCGCCACCCGGTACTGCTTGCCGCCGGCGCGGATCACCGCGAACATACGCCTGCCTCCGTCTGAATATCGTGACCACTGCACAAGGCCAATACCAACCACTGCGCACACGAGCGCAACACTATGGGTTGGCTCTAATCTGCCTTGCTGCTCTGCTTGCTGTGTTTTCCGCCACGGCGCTTAAAGTAGCGCCGACGTCCCGCCGGCTTTCGCCAGCAGTTAAGGCGAGCCTCCCCAGAACGGGTCGGCGAGTACAGGCAAACTCAACTATTTTAGCCTGCGCTGCGGAAGTCGGTCAATGGCGTACTCGTTTTACGCAGTGGCGCCGTTCGGCCGCGGTCTAGCCCAGGCCAAAAGAGGAGAGGGACAGACCGGTTGACGAAGTATTCGATGAACTGGAAAGAGAGCCCTGACGTGTGTGAGAACTAAATTTTTCTCGCAGCGCTGGAACAAACTCACAAGTTTCAGCCCGCAAAGCGGCGCAAGAATGCAGCCCACGGCGCAAGCCGTGGGTAGAAAGAGGGACGAGTGCCAGCCCTGTAAGGGCGAAAGACGAGTTCTCACGCGCACACTGACGCGCTGCGTCACACTATCGCGTCGCGAGCCGCCCATAGGGAGATGTTTAAAGCGGTATATTCCCATGCTTCTTCAGGGGCTCTTATCATTTCCTCGAGAAGTACTTTCTGTGACATCTGACCTTGCCATCCACAGCCCTAACCGCTGATCATGCTCACGGGAGAAGCGCTGAAATCGAGACGCGGCGAGCGCAAGCTAACTCCTTTGTTTCAAAGATTTTGAAATGTAAGTCCTTTAGACCTAAGGATTTAGAGGGAAATTTTCGCTAATTCCCCCTAGTCCGATGATTCTAAACGGGGGCAGGGGGTGGGGGTATACCCTGAAAAACTGGTAGCGTCAGGGGGTAACCGGCTGGAGTCAACCCATCGGATGCGCTACCTTATGAAAGCTGGAACGCTCTAAAGCGGAATATTCCCGTGCTTCTTAGGCGGATTCTTGTCCCGCTTGTTCTCCAGCATCGCCAGCGCTTGGATCAGTTTCTTGCGCGTTTCGTGAGGCTGAATGATGGCGTCGACGAAGCCGCGGTCGGCAGCTACGTAGGGGCTGGCGAAGCGGTCGCGGAATTCTTCGATCTTCGTTTGCCGTAGCTCCTGGCGCTCTTGCGGACTTGCCGCGGCGTCGAGTTCGCGTTTGTAAACGATATCGACCGCGCCTTCCGGGCCCATAACTGCGATCTCCGCCGTCGGCCAGGCGTAGTTCACGTCGGTGCGTATGTGCTTGGAGGCCATTACGCAATAAGCGCCGCCGTAAGCTTTGCGCGTGATTACCGTGATCTTCGGCACGGTGGCTTCGGCAAAGGCGTAGAGCAGTTTTGCTCCGTGCTTGATGATGCCGCCATACTCCTGCGCTGTGCCGGGAAGGAATCCCGGCACATCTTCGAAGGTGATCAGCGGAATGTTGAAGCAGTCGCAGAAACGCACGAAGCGCGCGCCCTTGACTGAGGCATTGATGTCAAGCGTGCCCGCCAGCATGGCAGGTTGATTCGCCACGATACCGACGGAGCGGCCATCCAGCCGCGCGAATCCTACGACCATGTTTTTTGCATAGTGCTCCTGCACCTCGAAGAAGTACGCATCATCAACCACGGCGTGGATTACATCCTTTATGTCATACGGAAGATTCGATTGCGCGGGCACGATCTTGTCGAGCGCCACATCGGCTCTGTCAGTTGGGTCGGCACAGGGTTTGCGCGGAGGATCCTCGAGATTATTCGACGGCACAAAGCTCAACAGCTCGCGCACCATCGACAAGCACTCGGCATCGTCGTGCGCCAGAAAGTGCGCCACGCCTGAGGTCTCGTTGTGCGTCATGGCGCCGCCGAGTTGCTCTTTGGTGACTTCTTCCATGGTCACGGTCTTGATCACGTCGGGACCGGTGATAAACATGTAAGAAGTTTTGTTGACCATAATCACAAAATCGGTGATCGCGGGAGAGTAGACCGCGCCGCCGGCGCAGGGTCCCATGATCGCGGAAATCTGGGGCACAACGCCGCTGTAGAGTGTGTTGCGAAGAAAAATGTCGGCGTAGCCTGCAAGTGACGCCACGCCCTCCTGAATGCGCGCACCGCCGGAATCGTTTAAGCCAATCACCGGAGCTCCCATCTTCGCCGCGAGATCCATAATCTTGACGATTTTGCCGGCGTTGGTCTCGGAGAGCGAACCGCCGAAGACGGTGAAATCCTGCGCGAACACATAAATCAGCCGCCCTTCGACACGGCCGTAGCCGGTGACAAAGCCGTCGCCGTAAGGCTTTTGCTCGAGCATGCCGAAGTCACTGCAACGGTGTGTGACCAGCTTGTCAGTCTCTTCGAAGGTGCCTTCGTCGAGCAGGAACTCGATGCGCTCGCGCGCCGACATTTTGCCTTCTTTATGCTGGCGCTCGCGGCGCTTCGCGCCTCCGCCCTCCTCGGCTAGGTGGTTTCGCTTTTTCAGTTCGGCAATTTTTTCTTCGAGATTCATAGCGGCAAGGATTATAGCGGTTTGGACGGGCAGGCAGATGTACCGTATATCACTTTACGCGCCTCTGACCAACCTAGCCCCGAGAGTCCGGTCAGACCCGAGTTAGGATGTAACATGCCCAAAGCGATTGTTGCGATCGGCGGCGGAGTAATCAGAACCAGGGGCACTGAAGCCATCGATCGCGAGATTATTCGGCTCACGAATAAGAAGAATCCGAAACTTCTTTTTATCCCGACCGCAACCTCGGACTCAGAAAAATACTGGGATGTCGTCCAGGCGTATTTTGGCAAATTTCTGAGATGCAAGACCGACGTTCTTTACCTGATCAAAGAGCATCCGTCGCAAGAACGAATCCGCAAGAAGATCCTGTCGGCAGACATCATTTATGTCGGGGGCGGCAATACTCTGCTGATGATGCGCGTCTGGCGGCGTTTGGGCGTCGATAAACTGCTCAAGCTGGCTTATGAGAATGGAACGGTGCTCTCCGGAATCAGCGCTGGTTCGATCTGTTGGTTCGAGTCTGGACACTCCGATTCCATGTCGTTTTACAATCCGCGAAAATGGAGGTACATCAACGTGAAGGGTCTCGGGCTGATTCGAGGAATCCACTGTCCCCACTACAACAGCAGGACTCTGGGAGTTCCTCGGAGGAGGCACTTTCGGGAGATGATTCAAAACATTGGAGGTCTGGGGATCGCGATCGAGAATAATTGCGCCATCGCATTCATCGACGGGTCTTACAAGGTCATCCGGTCGAACGACAATGCGAAGGCATACATGGTCCGCAGAAGCCGCGGCAAGGTGGTTGCTGCGCAAATACCCATGGAAGAGCACTTCGCGCCTATCGAATCCCTAGGCCGGTTGCGGGTGCCACGAAATTAAAGACCGAACGCACACCCACCGCTAGAGCATTCAGGAATTCGTCGCTCTTCTCAACACGTAGATCACCCAAGGAGCCATCTTGGTTTCGTTCACCCAGGCGTAGAGTTCGTCGCCAGTGGCCAACGGCTTGAAGACTTGGACCACTTGCAGACCCGCTTCTCGATACACAGCTCGATACGATTCGGCGGTCCACAGAATGTCTTCGACCGGCCTTCTGTCCGGATGGTCGGTCACCACGATGCGCACGACGTCGCCGCTGCGGGCCGCGGCGTTCTCGGGAAAATCCTTCGTGGTAAATGAAGCCCATTCGTGAGTGTAAATCTCGGGCGAGGAAACTATGCCGATCATGGTCCCCTTCGGGGTCAGTAGGGCTCCGAGGTCGCGGAAGATTCTCGCCTTGTTCGTCCCCGGAATGTTGTCGAAGGTGAATGAAGAGAGGACGAAGTCGAATGCTCCAACCTCAAATTCGTCGAAATTGTCGCCGGGCACAAGACGGTAATCGCCGGAAGGATCCTTGGCGCGAGCGATCCGCAGCATCTCTTGGGAGATATCGACACCAGTCACATTGAATCCCAACTGCCTCAGGAACCTGGTTGACCGCCCCGTACCGCAACCGAAATCAAGCGCCTTAGTGCCCGTTACATACTCTGAAACGATCGCCGGAAGATCGCGGTAGGCGAGGTAATAGGTGTTCGCAAATTCGAGGGTGGAATACGCGTCGGAACGGTTGGAGTCCTCGTAGCAGTTAACGAAATTTCTTATGGTCTCGTCCACTGACGAGTATAAACCCGTCGCCGTTGGCAGTGGCTGGGCCGTTTGGAGCGATTGAAGCGGCCTGGTCTCCTCGAAGGCTTATTCCAGATCCGATCCCAAGATCTGATAGCGATATTTCCTGCTCTTGGCGTCCCAGAAAAGTACGGAAGAGGTGGCTTCGCCCTCGCCTCTTTCTTCCATATAGACGCCGAGAATGGTCCTCTTCTTCAACGCTAGTCTCTTTACGGTGAGGGTTTTGAAAGGCAGGTTGATCAGCACAAATTTTGGCTTCTCTTTCTCGGAACGCCAAGCTTCTGGCCCCACGCCGTGAACGATCAGTAGGGATACACCCCTGCGCTCCGGTTCGTCGGAGGCAAAAGTGGAAGTGACCTTGACATCGCCGAAGCCCAGAAAGCTGTCGTAGGGGTCAGCTACGCGGAAGCCATACTCAGCCTGGTCAGCCATGGGGTTCTTGCAGCGGGCTGCAACCACCAGATCATCCACGCCGTCGTAATCGAGATCGCCCACGAACTGCGGCGGGCCGGGCAGCAACGAACAGTTTTCGCCGAACTCTTTGTGGATGTACTCGTCCGTGACCGCTGGCACCGGGGATTTCGCGTGCGCGGGCGGCGGAGGCGGCTGCTTTTTGTCGGCGGCGAACACTGCAGACGCGGCTGAAATCGCAACCATGGCCAGCACTAAACGGAGGCAAGCATTTCGGGAGGGTGACATGCCCCTACTCTAATCCCGATTTACCGACGTGGGTATAGACGCGGATGGTAACTGGTGACTGAAGTAACACCGATGCCGGCACCAAAGGCGGATGAGCGGAGCCTCGTAGCCATGTTCACCGGGTTCGATAGACGCGGACTTCTCCACTTTTCCCACCTTGCTCTCGCACGGCAGCGAAAAGCTTCCCCCATTGAGGGACGAATAGGCCGGTTTGCGTGCCGGGTGGGGTCGGATACTGCGCGATCCGTTCATAGTGATCCGGATCTTTCTGTTGAAAGACTTCTATGGAACCCTGACCGGTGAGTACGTACACGCGCCGTTTTTCCGAGTCGTAGTACAAGTCGTCTGTTTTGCCGGCGATTTCGCCGGAAGTTACCTCTTTGCCGGTCTCCGTATCGAAGACGAGCAGTCGCGGCGGGTACCAGCATCCGGTGAACAGCCGGTGATGAGATTCGTCGAGCACAAGCGGAAAATTGTTTTGGGCGGATGTAACCGGCCAACGGGCAATAACCGTTCGATGACCAAGGTCGATGACTTCGATCTCCTTCTTCTCTGGGACGTTTACAAAAAGCCGAGTCCCCATCTGCTCCAACTGAAACGATTCAGGATGGGCATCGATGACAATATCGCCGGTTCTTTTTCCCTCCTGGTCAAGAAAACCCAATCCGCCGCTTCCCTCGGCCCGTTTCCTCAATTGCTTGGCTCCGGCGTACCCAACGATCACACTCTTAGTGCGAGCGTCGTAGCGAATATTATCGGCGTCGTCAGGGAATTTGACAGTCGCAAGCAGTTGAAACGTAATTCCATCAAACATCTTGATGACTCCGTCAAGGCCGCAGGCAACAAATAAATGCTTCGTCGAATCGTCGTACAACACTCCCTGAGGCTCAGCGAGGTCGGCGATGGTGTGCACGCGCCGCCCGGATTTCAGGTCGACGATCTCAAGCGAGTGGTTTTCAACCGCCGCGATAAAAAGGCGCTGGCCCTTCGCGTCAACGCCAAAGTGATCGATACGTCCTTTCACGTCTGGTAAAGAGATCGAAGTTTCAAGCAAGAGCGGCCCGGAATCCCGATCATCCGCCCGGCTGTCTGTAACGAAACCAAGCGAAAGCAGCCATGAGGTACCGGCACAGGCTGCGAGAATTGACATCGCGAGGCGGAACTTCATCGAGCTTCCATTATGTGGCGTCATTGACTATTTCTTACCTCTTCAGATACCAGCTATTTGCCGCGGAAGTGTTCCCATCCCTGCGGCTTAAGTTCCTGTTTCCCCCGATCGCAACCCACCAGGGAGATTTTCCGCCCACGCGTGATGCGGCCGATCTGCGTAATGTGTGCTCCCGCAATGCTGTGTGGGATGCGCTTGCTTGGCGGCGCTGTGAATAGCAGTTCGTAGTCTTCTCCGCCATGCAGCGCCAGATCGAGACTCACCTTCCACGAGGGCGCGCCCACGCTGGCCCTAGGAATGGCATCAGAGTGAAGTTCCGCGCCCACGCCGCTCTCTTCGCAGATGTGGGCCAGATCGGTGGAAAGCCCGTCACTGGTGTCAATCATGGCTGAAGCCAGGTGGTTCTCGCGCAAGTGGCGGCCCAGATCGATTCGCGGCTCGGGGAAGAAATGACGAGGATAGCTTTGGACTTTCGGCTTCATGCGCTTTTTCTTCAGCATTCCGACTGCGGCGGCCGAGCCGCCTAGCTCTCCGCTGACATAAATGAGATCGCCGGGATGCGCGCCCGAGCGCAACACGGCCCTGCCTTTGGGCACCGCGCCCACCAGGACGATGTCGGCGAGAATTCCGTTGGGCGACTCGGCCGTGTCGCCTCCAGCTAAAATCACGGCGTATCTTGTAGCTAGCTTGAGCAGGCCGCGGGTAAACCGGCTTAGCCAACTATGCTTCAGATCGCGCGGCAAAGCCAGCGACAGAAATGCCGCAACTGGTTCCCCACCCATGGCCGCGATGTCGCTCAGTCCGCGAGCCAGGCAGCGATGACCAACCGATTCCGGCGGATGCCAGTCGCGCCGGAAGTGAATTCCTTCCAGAGAAAAATCGGTGGTCACCAGCGTGTCTATCTCCTGCTTCTTACTCCTGCCATGCGAGAGTCGAAGCACGGCGCAGTCGTCGCCGATTCCTGTCGGAACCTGAGGATTTTTTCCAGCCTTCGCCCGGCCGCGAATTTCAGCGATCAGCGCTTTTTCAGGAATCACCACGCCAACCAATATAAACACTTCCTCGGCAGGCATTGACATTTCTGCCTGTGCTCTGGAAACATCGCAAGACTCGGGCGGAGATTGTTCGAATCAACTTCTCAAACCGGCTGAAGGTCAACGATGATTGGGATTCGCACTCGCGACTTGCGCAAAATTTATAATTCCGCGCCACCCTTCGGCGCAGGCGGCTTCGGACCGAAGGCAGCGGGAGAAAAGAAGGGCAAGCAGCCGAAGCCGGAGATCGTTGCCCTCGATGGTTTGTCGCTGGAGATTGCTCCCGGCGAAGTTTTTGGGCTGCTGGGACCGAACGGCGCAGGCAAATCCACGACTGTTGGAATTCTGACCACTCGAGTACGCCCCACCGGAGGCGAGGCATGGATTGGCCCGCACGAAGTGTGGAAGGAGCAGGTCGCCGTTAAACGGCTGATCGGGGTAGTGGCGCAGCGTCCGAATCTGGATTTCTCTTTGACCGCGCGAGAGATTCTTCTTTTTCACGGCGCCTATTTCGGCCTTGATTCGCAAACGCGAACAGCGCGCGCTGAGAGTCTTCTCGGTCGCTTCAAACTCCGCGACCGTGGTGAACAGATGGTGCGAGGATTTTCCGGCGGCATGATGCAGCGCCTTTCTATTGCTCGCGCCATGATGCACGACCCGCAGGTTCTTTTTCTCGATGAACCCAGCGCAGGTCTCGATCCGCAAACCAAATTGCTGTTATGGGAGATTATTCGCGAGTACAACCAGACCGGCAAGACGATCCTGTTGACCACCCACAATATGGAGGAAGCTGACGCGCTGGCCAACCGCCTTGCGATTATCGATCACGGACGCAATATCGCCCTGGGGACGCCGGCGGAATTGAAGGCATCGGTTCCGGGCGGTTATCTGCTGCGGCTGCGCTTCGGTTATCACTCCCCGGAACTGTTGCAGCGGCTGCAGTCTCTGCCTGGAGTTCGCGAGGTGAGGCCCACGGATCAACATGGTGTCGAGCAAAACGGCAACGATCAGAGCGGCGCGGATTTGTACGCCGACCGGGGCGGCTCGCTGATCGCCGAGATTGCCAGCCTGGCTGCGAGCGCAGGTGTGGAGTTGCGGGACGTGCACATCTCCGAGCCCAGCCTGGAAAACCTGTTTCTGCACCATACCGGAAGGAGTCTGCGGGAATGAACTGGAAGACATTTTTCGCCATGCTGGCGCGGGACGCTCATGTAGCACGGCGCAACGTCGCGGTCTTGCTGATGCAGACTTTTTTTCAGCCGCTGATGTTCGTGTTCATCTTCGGCCGGGTCATGGTCCGCAGCGGCTACATGCCCGAGGCGTATAAAAGCCTGCTACTCCCCGGCATCATGGCTATCAGCATGGTGTTTACCGGAGTGTGGGCCGTGGCTATGCCTTTAATTGCCGAATTCCAATTCACCCGTGAGATCGAAGACCGGCTGCTCGCTCCCATGGAAATCGCCTGGGTCGCGGTTGAGAAAGTTCTTGCGGGAACGCTGCAGGCGCTGATCGCAGGCTTGGTCGTAATTCCGTGCGCATGGCTGATTCTACGGCCCGGGGTGGGGATTTCCGTGCACAATCCTCTAACCTTCGCCTGCGTCACGCTACTCGTTGCCTTATTTTCCGCTTGCGGAGGACTCGCCTTAGGTTGCAGCGTCAACCAGCAGCACATCGGGCTGATGTTCAGTATGGTTTTAACTCCAATGATCTTTTTTGGCTGCACGTACTACCCGTGGAGCGCGCTCAATAGCTTTCCAATTCTTCAGAAGGCCGTGCTGATAAATCCACTGGTGTATGCCAGCGAAGGATTGCGCGGAACACTCGTGCCACAGTTTCCTCATCTTCCCTTGGTAGCGGTGCTGGTGGGATTAACGGCTTTTGACGCCGTGTTCCTAGCTGCCGGACTGCGTCAGTTTCGCGGGAAAGCCGTGAGTTGATCAGTTCTCTGGCCTGGAATTCAGACCTCGCACTTGGACCGCAGACCTTCGAACCTCTCCGGTTCTTTTCCGTTGAAGGTTACCGAAGTTGATCATCCAATCGCCGTAATTCTGTCGCACGGTGCACAACCGCTTTAGAATCTTAATTAAGCCCCAAAGTACTCTCGAATGGGGTGTTTCGCAGTATTACTGAAGTTTCTTCCCGCCTTCGTAAATCGTTGTTTATGAACCTGTTAGCTGGGTATGCTTGTGGTGCGTAGACCCTTGCCTACCCCCGGCAACGTCTCCTGTTAGTGAATATGTCCTCTAGTACACAGTCGTGGAGAAGCCTGCCCGCCGGTGCCAAGGGTTTCATCGGGCTGGTCATCGCTGCCGGCATGGCGTCCTTACTTCCTACGGCAATCCACCAGAACAGCAAGAACATCGCCGAGTTTATTTGCTATCTCGGCATTGCCATCCTCGCCTCCCGGCTGCGGGTCAATCTTCCTGGAATTACCGGCACGCTTTCGGTGAACTTCGTGTTTATCCTGGTGGGAATCGCCGAGCTGAGCTACTCGGAGGCCATCACTTTGGGCGCAGTTTCCATGCTGGCCCAGAGTTTTTATCCGGACCGCCCTGGCGCCATTCAATTGACCTTTAACGTGTGCGCGGGCACCGTTTCGACGGCACTGGCCTTCTTGATTTTTCACAGCTCTTACGCCAACCAAATTCTAGGCATTCGTCCCCTGCTGCTGTGTCTGGCTGCCTGCATTTACTTCGTAGTGAATGCGGGATGTATCGCTGCTGTGATTTCGTTCGCGGAGGGGAAACCGCTTCGGCAAATCCTGGTCGATTGTTATTTCTGGTCTTTTCCTTACTATCTCGTTGGTGCTGGAATCGCGGCCGCCATTTCCTGGTTCAACCGCATGTTCTACTGGGAAACTTCGCTGCTGTTCGTCCCCGCTCTCTACGTCATTTACCGTTCTTACCGCCTCTATCTGAGCAAGCTGGAGGATGAAAAGCGCCACGTCGAAGAAATTGCAAATTTGCACCTCCGAACCATCGAGGCCCTGGCGCTCGCCATCGAGGCCAAAGACCAGACCACGCACGCGCATCTGCAGCGCGTGCGGGTCTATGCTATTGAGGTCGCCAAGGAATTGGGCATGAAAGGCGCGGAGTTGGAAGCCCTTCACGCGGCCGCTTTGTTGCACGACATTGGCAAGCTGGCTGTGCCCGAGCACATTATCTCGAAGCCTGGCAGGCTGACTCCGGAAGAATTCGAGAAAATGAAGATTCACACCGTGGTGGGAGCGGAAATTCTCGAGCGGGTTCGCTTCCCATATCCCGTGGTTCCGATCGTGCGCGCCCACCATGAAAAGTGGGACGGCTCCGGTTATCCCTTCGGACTACGCGGAAGCGAAATACCCATGGGAGCGCGCATTCTTTCCGCCGTCGACTTTCTCGATGCCCTGGCTTCGGACCGGCAATATCGTCGGGCGATGCCGTTGGACGAGGTGATGCAAAAGCTTTCTGACGAGGCCGGGAAGTCGTTCGATCCCGGGGTGGTACACGTCCTGAGGCGCCGCTACAAAACTTTGGAAAATCTGGCCAAGGCCCAATCTGCGGTGGATGACAACCCGGCGGTTTCGCAGGAACTGAAGATTATGCGCGGGCCAGCTCCGATTCCGAATGCAGGATTCGAAAATTCAACTGCCTCGGATTCGCCGGGACGCGAAGCAACTTTTTTATCGTCCATTGCAGCCGCTCGGCAGGAAGCTCAGTCTTTGTTCGAACTGAGCCAGGACCTCGGAGCATCCCTCAGCTTGGGGGAAACCCTCTCCGTCTTCTCCGTAAAGCTCAAACCCATGGTTCCCTACGATGCGATCGCCATTTACATTCTGCGCGACGACGTCCTGGTGCCCGAGTACGTAAACGGCGACAATTACCGTTTGTTCGCCTCGCTGCGGATTCCTCTGGGGGACGGCTTGTCGGGTTGGGTGGCGCAGAACAAAAAGCCCATTGTGAACGGAAATCCGTCGGTTGAGCCGGGCTACCTCTACGATCCCGCCAAGTTCAGCATTTTGCGCTCCGCCCTGGCCCTGCCTCTGGAGGGAGTCTCGGGCGTGATTGGCGTTCTCGCACTTTATCGCGCCGAGCGCGATGCGTTTACCTCTGATCATTTGCGCATTCTGCTCGCAGTCAGCGGCAAGATGGCTCTGGCCATTGAGAATGCACTTAAATATCAGCAGGCGGAAAACTCCGCCACTACTGACTATCTCACTGGCCTGCCCAACGCGCGATCTCTGTTCCTGCAACTCGACCGCGAACTGGCCCGCTGCAAGCGCGACAACGCCCCGCTCACGTTGATGGTTTGCGACATGAACGGTTTTAAGAAGATCAACGACCGCTTCGGGCACCTGGAAGGAAACCGCGTGTTGCGCCTGTTTGCTCAAGCGCTCAAGGATAGCTGTCGCGAATACGACTACGTAGCTCGCATGGGCGGAGACGAGTTTGTAGTCATCGCCCCGGGTTTGGATGCCGATGGTGCCGCCAAAAAGGCAGAACAAATTCGTCCCCTGGCCCGGCAAGCCGGCTTCGAGGTATGCAGAGAAGACATCCTCTCCTTGAGCGTAGGTCTGGCCGTTTCCCCCGAAGACGGCAACGATGCTGAGCAACTTCTTACCCATGCCGACCGCCGAATGTACCTGGAGAAGCAGAAGGAACCTTCCCAGAAAGATCAGCGCCTCCACACACGCGTGAAATGCAGGCTTACTATAGAGTTGCACCCCGAGGCCGGAGCCGCTCCTGTCTTGGGCAATCTGATCGACGTCAGTCTCGGCGGCTGCTATGTGGAAACCAGCGCTATCCTGACCCCGGGCTCGGGAGTGAAGCTAGTGTTCTCCATCGATGACGGAAGCTTGACCATGGAAGGCACTGTCGCTCGAATCCATCCCGGCTCTGGAGTTGCAGTGCAGTTCAAGGAAATGAGCCGGGAGACGCGGGAAAAGATGTATAGCATTCTCGAGTATGTTCAAAGCACGACCTCGCTTTACAACGACCGCTACCTGAAAACGCTTCTCAAGCGCTAACGGAAGTGAAGGCAGCATTCCAGTTTGCCGAATTCAATGTGGGGACAGCCGCCCTCGGCTGTCCATCGAGCGCAGCTCGACTCTTGTTTGACCAGACTGGTTTGACCGAGCTGGTTTGACCAGAACTGGTATGACCAGAGCTGGCAAACTCCCACGACAAGCTGCGGCGCGGCTTGAAGCCAGCTCGCACCGCTCGTACACTTCTAAGATGCACGTCCACGCGCATGGCGGGAGCGGTCCCAAGCGAGTGCTCAAGATCTCGCTCGGCGTAACCCTTGCCTATATCGTGCTGCTAGTGGTCGCCGGTATCCGCGCCCATTCGCTGGCCCTGCTGTCGGAAGCGGGACACAATCTCTCGGACTTTCTGGCTCTACTTCTCTCTCTAGTCGCGGTTTATTTACAGTCGCGCCCCGCCAGTTCCACCAAAACTTACGGCTACCATCGCGCCGGAGTGCTGGTCGCCCTGGTCAACGCTGTATCGCTGGTGGCGGTGGCATTTTTCATCTTCTATGAGGCGTTCAAGCGTCTGCAGCATCCCGAGCACGTGCAGGCTTCGGTAATGATGTGGGTTGCTGCAGCCGGAGTCGCGATGAACGGAGCGATTGCGTGGCTGCTCTATCGCTCCGGCAAAGGCTCCGGCAATGACGTCAACATTCGCAGCGCTCTGCTGCATGAAGTGGGCGACACGCTCTCCACTGCCGCCGTGATCGCCGGAGGCTGGGCAATTCTCGCTACAGGCGATTACTGGATCGATTCCGCGCTCTCGTTCGGGATCGGCGCGCTGATTCTCTGGTCTGGCTTCGGCATCGTGCGCGAGAGCCTTAATATTCTGCTCGAAGGCACCCCGCGGGGCGTTAAGCTCGAGTTGGTCGCGAACGCCATCCGTTCCATCGAAGGCGTCAACGACGTGCACGATCTCCACTGCTGGAGCATCGGCTCGGAAAGCCGCGCCCTCTCCTGCCACATCTCCATTGCCGATATACCGCCCTCAGTCAGCGAGCGCATCCTTCACGACGTGAAAGACTGCCTGCATCACAATTTCCGCATCGACCACACGACCATTCAGTTCGAGCATGTGGAATGCGAAGTCGCGCATGGCTGCGTGATTCCCGTGGGCGAGAGCGAGGAGCACCACCACCACACTCATTAGCACCCAGGGAAGCGGCAGTCTATACTGTCCAATTCTAGGCACCGTGAAAGATGCGCAGGATCTGTACGGCGTCTTGACGAATACGATGCACAGCAAGATACGGCAAGCTGCTGAACACTAGCTCGCGTGTGTCCGGCTTTCGCCCGGTTCTGCCGTATTCGGGGAATTCTGCAAGTAGCTCGATGCCACGATGGATAGAAAGAGCAACGCGGCGAGCCGCCGCAGCACTTCGGTGCTGCTCAATGTAAGCGCAGATATAAGTGAAATCGCGAACGGCGGATTCCGTCCAGCGAATGATCATCAGCCGGGATATCGCTGGTCGATCATTTTCCTGACATCGGAGTGATCCACGAGTTCGCCGCGGTCGGCAGCAGCGAGACCCTTATCCACCTCACGCAGGAACCACTCCTCATAGTTCACCGTGCGTTCCACAGCCTCAACGATAAGGTCTGCGCTAGCGCGACCCTGCTGCTCTGCCAACCGCCTAATTTTCGCCTGCAAATCGGGGTTGAGGGGACATCCATACATATAAGGCTAGGCAGAGGAAGCGAGGTTGTCAACAGTCTTAGTTCTGCCTCTCGAAAATCTCTCGCACCCGCTCAATCGTGTCCGCCTCTTCCGCCGTTTTATCCGGCCGCAGCCGCACGATCCTCGGGAAGCGCAGCGCGTAGCCGCTGTCGTGCCGCTCCGACCGCATCATGTTGTTGAAGGCCACTTCCAGCACGATCTTGGGCTCGACGGTGCGCCGGAAGCCTTGATCTTCGATAGTGTGTTCTAGAAACCATTGCGTCATCTCGGCGATCTCCACGTCGGTTAGTCCTGAGTAGGCTTTGCCGACGTTAACCAGACGGTCTTTGTTTGTGTCCCGCACTGCAAACGTGTAATCGCTGAGCACGCCCATACGCTTGCCGTGGCCAAATTCAACCGCGGTAACGACCACGTCCAGCGTAGCCAGTTCGCGCTTCATTTTCAGCCACGCCTTACCGCGCTTCCCGGGAGTGTAGGCCGAGTTGAGGTCTTTAATCATCAGCCCTTCGTTGCCACGCGCCTGCGCAGCCAGGAAAAGCTCCTCTAACTCGTCCGCCGAAGCTGCCCGAAAAACCGGCGCGCGAATAACGCAGGCTGTGACAACGTCCTGGTCGTCTTCAAATGTCAGTTTCTCCTGCGCTCCGATTTTCCTCTGTGTTCCCCTGTGTCCTCTGTGTTTAAGATTTTTCTCGGCCAACAGCTCATCCAGAACCAGAGCCCGCTCCTGTAACGGACGATCGATCAGCAACTCCCCGCCCGCATACAAAACATCGAACGCCAAGTACGCCACCGGGACCTCATGCAGCATCTTCTCGCTAACTTTCTTCCGTCCCAACCGCTGCTGCAGAACGCTAAAGGGCCGCGCCCGGCCCAGTTTCGAAGCCTTAGCCTCGCCTTCTTCGGAGAACTCTTCATCCACTACTTCGCCCACCAGACCACTGTTCCGCGGATACTCCCAGGCCACGATCTCGCCATCCAAAATCGCATCTTGCGGTAATCCCGCCAACACGTCGGGGAGCTCCGGGAACGACTCGGTGATGTCATCGCGTGTGCGGGAAAAAAATCGCGCCTCGCCTCCCGCAACGTGCGCCTGGGCTCGAATTCCGTCGTACTTGTCTTCGACGGCAGCCTCGCCGAAATAGCTCAATCCTTCTTCGGGCGATTCGATCGGGCTGGCCAGCATGAATCCCAAAGGATGAAACATCCGCATCTGCGCCTGCGCGAGCTCGCCTTCGACCGCCAGCCGCAACGCCTCTCCGATATCGCCGAGAAGCATATTCGCCCGCTGCACTTCAGCCAGCCGTGCCCCCGTAGGCCCGGGCAATAGCCTCTTCCACGAGGCTTTCCTTCAGCCCAATCCTCAAGTCGCCGGTGATAATCTTGATGATGTACTTGGCCTCGAGCGGAGTCTCCCGTCCCAGCAAATCGCGAACCAGCGCAAGCTTCGCCGCCGGTCCGCGCGCGGCTGCGATCTGCCGAAAATTCTCAGCAACATCCATTACACTCAGGATTCCACCCGGCCGCGGGGGCAAAACCCCGCCAGCCACCGCGCCCAAGTCTCCGTGCTTTCGATACGCAGCGGTGAGAGCGGCTTCGTCTTTGTTTGCGAGTTCGGCCACCACGCGCCACAATAGCCTGCCGCCGACCTGCAAGGTGGTCTCTTCCCAAGCGGGAAAAGCTCGTCCCGAGAGAAAGACTGAGGCGGCGGCAGCCTCCTCGGTCGCGCAAGTTTGGAAGTACTCGGCGACGGCGGCGATTTTCAGCAGCTTCTTGGGTGTGGCGGCAATCGCTTCACAAGTCTCGGCAAACCTTCGCATGGCTTTCCGCGCCCTTTGGGATGCCTTTCGAGCATAGACGAAAAGGCTTTGGCTTTGCTTCCGACTCCGCCTGTGAGGGTTCTTGCAATCTCGCGCTGCGAAAGCCCATAGGAAGGCCGCCAGCCTTGTGATAACCTTGGGCTTGGCGCTTTTCCCGCCTGTGGAGCATCTAACAAACGTGCGCTCTCTGCGAAATCTCGTTCGTTTCCTGGTAGCCGTGCAGCTTCTTCCCGCCCTTGAGAGCGGCGAAGAAACCCTGGTCGGCGGTCAAGCCGTGCTCGAAGGCGTGATGATGCGTTCGCCTCACGCCTGGGCTATTGCCTGCCGCAAGCCGTCGGGCGAAGTGGTAACCATGAGTGAGCCCCTGGAGCGTCCTTCGGAAAAGCACAAGTGGATGTCCTGGCCCATCATCCGCGGAGTGATGACGTTAGGTTATGCGATGTCGTTGGGCTATCGCGCCCTGCGCTTCTCGGCGAACGTCGCCATCGAAGATGTGATGCAGAGTGCCGAGGCCACCACGTCTCGTGTGGAGACGGGCACTTTGCCCGTCCCGGCGAAGCGAAGCGAGACGGAACCTGCCGGAAACGCAGCCCCTGCGAATTCAGCAAGTCAGACTTCCCGGGAAAAAGCCGCTACCATCAGCGGCTGGCTGGCCGCTGGCAATGTCATTCATCTCCCTCGGCTTTTTCATCTTCATGTACAAGTACCTGCCGCTGTTGGCGGCCACGGAGCTCAAAAAGGTCGAATCCAGCGCTCGGTGGCCAGATCGTGTTTAACCTGGTCGACGGTGGCGTGCGCCTGCTGCTATTCCTGCTCTTCATCTGGGGAGTATCGTCTGTTCCCCGACATTCGCCGCGTCTATGAATATCACGGTGCCGAGCACAAGACCGTATTTGCTTTCGAAAACGGTGATCCGCTCGAAATTCAAGCCGTGCAGAAATATTCCACGTACCACCCGCGCTGTGGCACCAGCTTCTCTGATGACGGTGATGCTGATCTCGATCGGCTTCTACATGCTGGTTCCGTTCACCACGTTCTGGGCGCGATTTGCATCGCGCATCGCGCTGCTGCCGCTGATCGCCGGCGTTTCTTACGAGATCATCCGATTCGCGGCCAAACATCGCGGATCGCTCTTCGCGCTGATGACCGCCCCCGGCCTCTGGCTGCAGCGCATCACCACTCAGCCTCCCTCCGATGAGATGGCGCAATGTGCCATCACCGCCCTCGATCACGCCATGGACCTTGAGAAAGAGCACGGCGGCGAGTTGGTGATTGCCTAGGGTTCCCACCCTGGGAACTGGTCGTTTGTCGTTAGTCGTTGGCCCCTCACCAATCCAGCATTAGTCTTCTTGAAAGGTTCCCAACATGTCAGCATCTTTCAAGGATTTGCGCGTTTGGCAGGAAGCGATGAAATTTACTGTTGAAGTTTACCGCGTAACGGCAGAGTTCCCCAAACACGAGTTGTACGGTTTAAGCCAGCAAATACGTCGCGCGGCTGTTTCGGTGCCGAGTAATGTCGCCGAAGGAAAGGGCCATCGCTCCGATCGGGAGTTTGGACATTTCCTGCTTCATGCGAGAGGATCGCTGTTGGAAGTGCAAACGCAGATTATGATTGCAAAGGAATTACAATACCTGAAGGCCGAAGAGGCGCAGTGCTTGCTGGCATCGGCAGATGCCATAGGCCGAAGCTTAAACAGTCTGATCAATTCGATCGAACGAGAAGGCTGCCTAAGCCGAACGACTAACGACTAACAACCAACGACAATGTTTGAACGTTTAGACCAAATCGAAACCCGCTACGAAGAACTAACCAGCGCTCTTGCCTCGCCCGATATCGTCAACGACTCGGCGAAATACCAGAAGACTGCCAAAGCCCACAGCGAAATCGCGCCTATTGTCGAAAAATATCGCGAATACAAAGATCTGACCAAGGGCATCGCCGACAGCAAGGCCATGCTCGCCGACGAAAAAGATCCAGACATGCGCGCCTACGCTCAGGAAGAACTCAATAAGCTCGAACCCCGCGTCGCCGCCATCGAAGAAGAACTGAAAGTTCTGCTGCTGCCGAAAGATCCCAACGACGAGAAAAACATCATTCTCGAAATCCGCGCCGGAACCGGCGGAGACGAAGCCACGCTCTTCGCAGCCGAAATCTTCCGCATGTACACGCGTTACGCTGAGACTCAGCGCTGGAAGGTTGAAGTGCTCTCTTCTTCGGAGTCGTCGGCCGGCGGACTCAAGGAAGTCATCGCCATCATCGAAGGGCACCGCGTTTATTCTCAGCTCAAGTATGAAAGCGGTGTGCATCGCGTGCAGCGCGTTCCCGCCACCGAGCAGCAAGGCCGGGTCCATACTTCAGCTGTCACGGTCGCCGTGCTGCCCGAAGCCGAAGACGTTGACATCAAGATCGAAGCCAAGGACTTGCGCATCGATACTTTCTGCTCATCCGGTCCCGGTGGGCAGTCGGTGAATACGACGTATTCCGCGGTGCGAATCACGCACATTCCGACCAACACCGTGGTCAGTTGCCAGGACGAGAAATCGCAGATCAAGAACCGCGAAAAAGGTATGCGCGTGCTGCGCTCCCGCCTCTATGAAATCGAGATGGAGAAGCAGCAGCAGGCCCTCGCCAAAGAGCGCAAGGCGATGGTAGGCTCCGGCGACCGCAGCGAAAAGATTCGCACCTACAACTTTCCGCAGAACCGCCTCACCGACCACCGCATTGGCTTCACTATTCACCAGCTTGAACAGGTGATGGATGGCAAGCTTCAGCCTCTAATCGAGGCTCTGACGACCTACTATCAGGCGGAAAAGCTCAAGCAGGAAGCCGCAACGGTGGTTTAGGGGGAAAACGTGGCCGGTGTTGGCCGCGAAGCTGGAGCAGATATGTCCGGACTCGATCAGACACTCGCCTCGGTTTTAGAGGATCGCTACACAGCAAACGCCAGCAGAGTGCATGAACTAGCTGCGCCTCTCGCCGCCGACCAGTTCTGGCAAAAGCCCTTCCCGTTCGGAAATAGCTTCGGACACCTGGTCCTGCATCTCACCGGCAACTTGAACTATTACATCGGCGCGCAGATCGCGAAGACTGGCTACATTCGAGATCGCCCTCGCGAATTCGACGATCCCAATCCGCCTTCGAAAGAGGAGGCCCTGAAGCGCTTCGACGAGGCCGTCGGCATGGTTGTACAGACTATCCGCGCACAATCGCCTGAAGACTGGTCAGCTGCCTATTCCGGCGTCGGCAGCGACGCCAAGAATCGGCTCGAGATGGTGATTCAGTGCGCCGCTCATATGCAGCACCATATCGGCCAGATGATTTATTTGAATCATCAGTGGCAGTCGAAATCGCAATAGGGAATCGCACATGGCCGCATTCAAAAGCAAAATGCCATTGCAACCGATTGCAATCCCCGGGCACCTAAGCGTGGTCACAGTGGAAAGGTAAAACTCATGCCGAAGAAACAATCGCGATCCCTGCTGGCCCTTGCCGGCTTCGGGCTCGCCACCGCCGGTGCCGCGTGGTACGGCACCCGCTATAGCCGCATCGGAAGCCGCGACTCTTGGTACCGCGGTCTCGACAAGCCGTCTTTCACGCCGCCGGACAAGGCCTTTCCCATCGTTTGGACTACTCTTTACGCCCTCATAGCCTGGTCAGGGTGGCGAGTGTGGAGCGCAGCGCCCTCCCGCCAGCGCACGGCCGCGTTGCGACTCTGGATGTCGCAGCTTGCCGCGAACGCCAAGTGGTCGAAGCTGTTCTTCGGCCAGCATCGCCCTAATCTGGCCTTGGCCGATAGTATCGCGCTCGAAGGCATGATCCTGTCGTACATTACCGCTGCCCGCAAAGTCGACCGGGGCGCGGCTAATGCTTTCATCCCCTATGCTGCCTGGGTTGCATTCGCAACCGTGCTGAATTCTGAAATCGCGCGGCGCAACCAAGTCGAGGTGTAACCTCGTTTCCCGCTCTGTGATGAAATGAGGGAGTGCAGATCAAGCAGGCTCTTACTTCGGCCATAGCCCGTCTGACCACGGATCACATCCCCTCTTCCCGTCTCAATGCCGAGTTGCTGCTCATGTTCACGCTGAGTTGCGACCGTGCTTATCTCTACGCCCATCCCGAACGCGAACTCACCGGTGACGAGGAAGATCGCTACAACCTTGCGCTGGCCGAACGCTCACGAGGAGTGCCCGCTCAGTACATCACCGGCCATCAAGAATTTTGGGGAATGGATCTTATCGTTTCGCCTGTTGTGCTGATTCCGCGTCCCGAGACCGAGCACCTCATTGAGGCCGTGCTTGAATTGGCATCAGACGTCGGACCTCAGACCTCACGCCTCAAAAGCAACGCGCCGAGGTCGGAGGTCCGGGGGCCGAAGTCCGCTCTTCGCATCGCCGACGTTGGCACCGGCTCCGGGTGCATCGCGTTGGCCTTAGCCAAAGAATTACCGCATGCAGAAATCTTCGCCACAGATATTTCCACCGCGGCACTGGAGGTGGGCCGCATCAACGCAGCCCGGCATCAACTCGAATCCCGCATACAATTTCGAGAGACCGATTTGCTGGCAGGCTTCGACGACAACTTCTTTGACGTCATCGTTTCCAATCCTCCGTACGTGGGCGAATCGGAAGAGGATCAAGTGCAACTCGAAGTTCGCAAATTCGAACCTCGCGGTGCGGTTTTTGCTGGTCCTGTGGGAACGGAGGTGATCGCGCGCCTCATCCTTCAAGCGCACGCCGCGCTCAAGCCCGGCGGTTGGCTAGTGATGGAAATCAGCGGCACGATCGCCGAAGAGGTAGAGCATTTACTCAGCGATTGGAAGGAAGTTCAGATCCGGCCGGATCTGCAATCGATTCCGCGCGTAGCCCTGGCGCGAAAGTAGTTATCGCGGCACGATTGCCGGCACTGTCGCCGGCAATATCTCATCGACGTCCACGATGTTCGTCGGGTACTTGCCGGAGTAGCAAGCCGAGCAGTAAGTGGTCTTTTCGCCTTCGCCGCAAGCCTTCTTCAGCCCTTCGAGAGAAAGGTAAGCCAGCGAATCGGCGCGAATGTATTGGCGAATTTCGTCGATCGATTTGTTCGCAGCGATCAGTTGATCTTTCGAAGGCGTGTCGACGCCGTAGTAGCACGGAGAAATCGTGGGTGGGCAGGAGATGCGCATGTGCACTTCCTTCGCCCCGGCGTTGCGAATCATGCGGACGATCTTGCGGCTGGTGGTACCGCGCACGATGGAATCGTCGATCAGCACCACGCGTTTGCCTTCAAGCAGCGAGCGCACCGGGTTCAGTTTCAGCCTCACGCCGAAGTCGCGCACTCTCTGGCTTGGCTCGATGAACGTGCGTCCTACGTAGTGATTGCGGATCAAGCCGAAGCGAAAAGGAAGCCCACTCTCAGCGGCGTAGCCAACGGCCGCGGTTACACCTGAGTCGGGGACGGGGACTACAAGATCGGCCTCCACCGGCGCTTCGCGAGCCAATTGACGTCCCAGTTCTTCGCGGCTGGTCTGCACTGCGCGGCCGAAAACCACGCTATCGGGCCGCGAAAAGTAAACGTGCTCGAAGATGCAACTCGACTGCGGCGCGGCGGTCGCATAAAAGGTTGAATTGACGCCTTCCGGCCCCACTACTACCAATTCGCCGGGCTTCACTTCACGTTCGTAGGTCGCACCGATCAAATCGAAGGCGCAGGTTTCCGAAGCGAAGACAATAGTATCGTGGGTCTGCCCTTCGAGCGCTGGAATGCGGCCCATCGCCAGCGGCCGGAAGCCGCGCGGGTCGCGCGCGGCAATGATCCGGTCGGGACTCATCAGGACGAGCGAAAACGCGCCCTCTACGCGCCGCAAAGCGTCGGCAATCGCTTCGGGCAGGGTCTGCTCGCGCGAGAGCGCGATCAAGTGGACGATGACTTCGGTATCGCTGTTGGTTTGGAAGATCGAGCCTTGGCGCTCCAACTGGCTGCGAATTTCAAGCGCGTTTATCAGGTTCCCGTTATGCGCTACAGCGATCGATCCTTTATTTGACTGCACTAGAATCGGCTGCGCATTCAGCAACGCCGAATCGCCGGCAGTCGAATAGCGGGTGTGGCCGATGGCCAGCGTGCCCCGTATCTTCGAAAGGACATCTTCGGTGAAGATGTCCGCGACGAGTCCCATCGCTTTGTGCACGCGCGAAGTCAGGCCGTCAGAGGTAACAATGCCCGCCGACTCTTGCCCGCGGTGCTGCAAGGCGTGCAGGCCGAGGTAAGCGAGTTTCTCCGCCTCAGGATGGGCGAAGATCGCAACTACTCCGCACTCGTCGTGAAATTTGTCAGAAGTGAGCATTTATCAGTTAGCCTTTAGCTCTTAGCTGAAGAACGATCTACCACTACTCAGGTGAAGCAACCACCTCGGATAGCAGTAGAGCGGAGCGACGCGTCCCTCACTGCGTCTCCTATCCGCTTCTCAGTCCGCAGCCACCAGTGCTGAATCGGTACGCAACGTCGATTCCAAAGCGCTGTCATAGGCAGAGCTCAATTCAGAAATCTCTGCCGAGATGCCTTCTCTGCCGTCGAGCGAAATCTCAAGGCGTCGGGGAATCGTCTGGCCCAAAAACTCGGCGAAAATTCCATATTTTTCCGCTACCTGTTGGATTCGTCCCACGTTCTCTGGGTCGCAAGACAGCAGGATTCGGCTCGCATCCTCACCAAACAGCACGAACTCCGCAGGAAGCCCGTTCAATGCAAGATTGACTCGCGCACCCACGTTTTTCGCAAAAGTTTTCTCTGCCAGCGCCACCGCCAACCCGCCACCCGAGCAGTCGTGTACCGAATCCACCAACCGTTCCCGAACCAACTCGATCACGGTCTTCTGCAGCGCGGCTTCCCTCTCCAAGTCAAGTTCCGGAGGATACCCCCAGAGCGCGCCCAAAATTTCCTTGGCGTATTCCGACGACCCAAACTCGCTTTCGACATCGGTAATATCGCCGGCTTCGCCCGCGCGTAATAGAAAAATCGCACGCCCGGGCGCGGCGAAACACATCTTCGCGGTCTTGCTCACATCCTCTAAAACTCCCACCACGCCGAGCACAGGTGTGGGATAAATTCCCTCGCCCAGCGTCTCGTTGTAGAAACTGACATTGCCGCCGGTGATTGGAATTTCGAGCTCTTCGCAGGCTTTCGTAATGCCATCGATGGTCTGCGAAAACTGCCACATGATATGCGGCTTTTCGGGATTGCCAAAGTTAAGGCAGTTGGTCGCTCCCACCGGAGTTGCCCCGGAACATGCGACTTTCCGCGCCGCTTCAGCGACGGCGTGCGTCGCTCCCAGCCGCGGATCGAGATAACACCAGCGACTGTTGCCATCGAGCGCCATCGCCAGTCCGCGCTGTGGCGAGCCCGCCTCGGGATTCTTGATTCGAATTACCCCGGCATCGCCCGCGCCCGGTGCTTCTACGGTGTTGGTCTGCACCATGTGATCGTATTGTTGCCAGACCCAGCGCTTGCTGCAAATGTTCGGACTGGCAAGAAGCTGCATCAAAGCTTGCGTAAAGTCCCCGACTCCGCCGAGCTTGATGTGCTCCGGCATTTCGCGCGGCACCGGAGGCTCCCAGCGCGCCAGTGGCCGTTGATAAACGGGCGCATCGTCGGTGAGAGCGCGATTCGGAATCTCCGCGACCATCTCTCCGTGATGCAGTACGCGCAATTTATCGTCCGACGTAACCTTGCCGACCTCAACCGCGTCGAGCCCCCACTTCTCAAAAATGCAGAAGACCTCCTGTTCGCGGCCTTTCTGCGCCACCAGCAGCATGCGCTCCTGGGACTCGCTGAGCATGATTTCGTATGCCGACATGCCAGTTTCGCGTTGCGGCACGCGATCCAGTTCGATCTCAATACCGACGCCGCCGCGCCCGCCCATCTCGCAGGTCGAGCAAGTCAACCCCGCCGCGCCCATATCTTGTATGCCGACAATGGCTCCGGTTTGCATGGCTTCGAGACAGGCCTCGAGCAGCAACTTCTCGAGAAAAGGATCGCCCACCTGCACGTTCGGACGCTTTGCCTCGGATGCCTCGCTGAACTCCTCGCTGGCCATGGTCGCGCCATGGATACCGTCGCGCCCGGTCTTGGCGCCGACATAGATCACTGGATTACCTTCACCGGCGGCGCGGGCATAGAAAATTTCATCCTTGCGAACCAACCCCATAGCAAAAGCATTCACCAAGGGATTGCCCGAGTAACATGGCTCAAATTTGGTTTCGCCTCCCATGTTCGGCACTCCAAAGCAATTGCCATAGGAGGCAACACCACTCACCACGCCTTCGAGGATCGAGTGATTGCGATGGATCTCGGCCTGCGTAGCGGCGGACGCCTGCGTCCGCCCGTCATCATTATCCTTATCCTTTTGCCGGACGAATGCGTCCGGGGCTACGTGGGACGTGATCGGCCCGAAGCGAAGCGAATCCATCACCGCGACCGGCCGGGCGCCCATCGTGAAGATGTCGCGCAGGATTCCGCCCACGCCCGTAGTCGCACCTTGAAAGGGCTCAATGAACGACGGGTGATTGTGCGATTCGATCTTAAAAGCGCAGGCCCAGCCATCGCCGATGTCAATGATGCCGGCGTTCTCTCCCGGCCCCTGCAGCACGCGCTTGCTGCGCGTCGGCAGGCGCTTGAGATGAACGCGCGACGATTTGTAGGAGCAGTGCTCGCTCCACATCACGCTGAAGATGCCGAGCTCGGTGAGCGTGGGCTCGCGTCCCCCTAGAAGCTGTTTGATCTTTTCGTATTCTTCAGAGCTCAGGCCGTGCTGCCGGATAATCTCCGGAGAAAAGGCAGAAGTCGTGGCGGTGGTCATGGGGAATCTCTATTGTCGCATTTAGCCGCGTCGCTGGGTAGAGAGATTCTGAATGGCGCAACTTGGCGATTGACAGGCATTCTGACCCAGTTAATAATTTGGCTGTTTTGCTCGCACCGGGAGTGCAGTTCGCATCTCTACCTTCGTATCGCCGCGGAAGCACTAAGGAGTAGCTGTGAAAAATCCAAGAACGATGAGCTTAGTCTGCCTCGTCCTCGTCGCCACTTCCATTGCCTCTTATGCCCAACGCGTCGCTTCGGCTTCTTCCCCCACATTCAAGACGCTGGCCAACTTCGATGGCGCAGATAGTGCTTCCTCGCACTACGGCTCGCTGATTAAGGGCGTAGATGGAAATTTTTACGGAACGACCAGCGGCGGTGGCCTGTACGCTCAGGGAGCGGTCTTCAAGATGACCCCTGCGGGTGCATTGAGCGTTCTCTACAGTTTTTGCTCCAAACTTAATTGTTCCGATGGCGCGTCTCCTAACGGCAGCCTCGTGCAGGCTTCCAACGGTGATTTCTATGGAACAACCTACACAGGCGGTAGGTACTTGTACGGCACCGTTTTCAAATTAACGACGGCGGGCGAGCTAACCACTCTGCACAGTTTCGGGGAAAACGAGGCGGAAGGGTTGAGCCCCGCTGCCGGCCTGGTGGAGTTTAACGGGGAATACTATGGCACTACTGTTTTTGGTGGCATTATTGCCAACTGTGGCTATAACAGCACAGCCGGCTGCGGCACAATCTTTAAAATTGCGGTGGGAGGAAAATTTGGTACGTTTTATAGTTTTTGCTCACAAGCCTCGTGCTCTGACGGTGCGAACCCTTCCGCAGGATTAATTCAATATTCGGGGAACCTTTTCGGCACCACACAAAACGGAGGCACTTACGGCCTAGGCGCCGTGTTTGCGATCACAGCCTCCGGTACGCTGACGAGTCTGCACAGTTTCAACAACACTGACGGAGCATTCCCGTCTGCCGGCCTGGCCGAATCCAACGGGAACTTCTACGGAACGACTCCAGTTGGCGGAAGCATCGGCGTCGGCACATTCTTCCAAATTACGCCCACTGGCCATTTGACTACGCTGTACATTTTCGATCTTGTTGATGGAGGAAACCCTTATGGCGGTGTGACGGTAGGTGCCGACGGGAACTTCTACGGCACAACCGAATTGGGTGGCGCTCACGATTACGGTACCCTATTCGAACTTACACCGGGCGGCTCGCTCACAACGCTCCACAGTTTCAATTTAAGCGATGGCGCCTATCCAAAGGGCGGTCTGTTGCAAGCGGCGGCCGGAATATTCTACGGAACAACATTCTACGGGGGCAGCAGGCTGGACGGGACCATTTTCGCCTTGTCAGTCAATAGCAAGAGGTAGCGGTCCGCGTTGCGTTGGCGTTGGTATTGATTGCCCGCGTCGAACCCGGCCACCAGCCACAGCACACAAGCCCCTCATGCCTTCGGGTAATATCCACCCAGATGAAATCCATCATCGTTGGAACTGCCGGACATATCGATCACGGGAAAACCGCATTGGTGAAGGCGCTGACCGGGATCGACGCCGACCGGCTGCAAGAAGAAAAACGCCGCGGCATCACCATCGACCTCGGATTCGCGCACATGAACTTAGCCCTCGCCGATGGCGAGACGCTCCGGCTCGGCTTTGTCGACGTGCCCGGCCACGAGCGCTTTGTGCGAAACATGCTGGCGGGCGTGGGCGGCATCGACGTGGTTCTGCTCGTGATTGCTGCCGATGAGGCCATAAAGCCGCAAACACGCGAGCATTTCGACATCCTGCAACTGCTCGGCGTGCAGTGCGGAATTACGGTACTCACCAAGTCCGACGCCGTCGATGCCGAGATGCTCGACGTGGTGAAGCTTGAGGTAGAAGAGTTCCTGCGCGGAACGTTCCTGGACAAGCCCGGCCCGATCATTCCAGTCAGTTCGCTAACTGGCTCGGGATTGGAAGAGTTGAAGCGCGCAATCGTAGCCGTGGGAACTCAAGCGAGACTGCGAGATTTCCAGGCTCACGCACGCCTGCCGATCGATCGTGTCTTCACAATCAAAGGATTCGGCACAGTTGTTACGGGGACTCTGGTTGCCGGGACCATCCGGCGCGAGGACGAGCTGGAAGTTGTCCCCTCCGGTCGGCGAGTGCGAGTGCGCGGAGTTCAAGTACACGGTGAAAACGCGGACGAGGCCCATGCCGGAGAAAGGACCGCCGTAAATCTGGCGGGTGTGAGCACAGAAGAACTGGCCCGCGGCATGACCTTGGCACCGATCGCTGCGTTTCAGGCAACGCGGAAGGCGGACGTCCAACTGCGCCTCTTACCTTCGGCACCCCGGCCTCTGAAAGATCGCGCACGGGTGCATTTTCATTCCTACACGATGGAAGCCGTGGCCGAAGTCGCGTTCCACGGAACCAGGCAACTATCGCCCGGCCAGGAGGTCTTCGCACGACTCAAGTTCCCGGAAGCCGCGCTGCTCTTACCCGGAGACCGTTTCATCATCCGGCAATTCTCTCCCGTAGTCACAATCGGCGGCGGCGTGGTGCTGGACGCGGCTCCAATTCCTCGCATGCCAGGTCTGAACGATTTCCTCAAAATTCTAGAGGAGGGAAATCCTGATGCGATTCTGCGAGCCCGGATCGCTCGGCGGCACCGTCGGGGTATCTCGATGTCGAAGTTGATCGCCGAAACCGGTTGGACAAGAAAGGTAATTGAGACGAAATTGGCGGCAATGTTGAGCTCTGGTGCGGTAGTTCGATCGAATGATCTGTTCCTGCATTCCCCAGCGCTGGAAGAACTCAAATCTCAGCTGCGAACCGCGATTGAGGCTTTTCACAAGCAGAACCCGCTGGCAGCCGGGGCCGGCAAAGAAGAATTGCGCGCTCTCCTAAATGCAACTCCCGAAGTCTTCGCCCTAGCCATCGCCACATTGCTGCAGGAAAAGAAGCTCGAAGTGGCCGGGGATTGGGTAAGGCTGCCGGGTCACGGCATCGTAATGAAGGACGAAGAGGCCGAGTCGAAAAAGAAGATTGAGGACGCATTTGCCGCCGCCGGATTAAAAGTGCCGGCCCTGCAAGAAGTGATGGCGGGGCTGAAAATCGATAAAGCGCGCGCCCAGAAGATCGTGACCCTGCTAATGCGCGACAGAGTCCTGATCAAGATTTCCGACGAACTGGTCTTTCACCACACCGCGCTCGAAGAACTGCGCCGGCAAGTGGCAGCTTACAAAAAGAAATCTCCCAAGATCGACGTCGCAAAGTTCAAGGAACTGATTGGGGTGACCCGCAAGTACGCCATCCCACTGTTGGAATATCTGGATCGCGAGCGGGTCACAAAAAGGGTCGGGGATGAAAGAGAGATTCTTTAGAAATTAGGCGATTTGCGATCGGGCGAACGAAAGCCAGGTATAGCATCGACATATCGGAGTCAATCGCCCCATCACGAGAACACTCAATCGCCGCTCTCCTCTAGATGTTCTCCTCTGGAAACTCCACTTCCAAGCCCAAAGGGTCCGTCACTCGATTGGTCAAGTTGGCCAGGCCGGCAAGCATATGAATATCAACAATCTCAGGATCGGAGAAGTTTTTCTTGAGATTGTCGAAGTCCGCCTGCGTAATTCCATGGGGCGCGCGGGTTAGTTTATCGACATAGGTCAGCGCTGACCGCTCCTTCTCGCTGTAACGCGAATAATCTCCTACCCTCAGCGCGGTCCAGTCTTCTGCAGCCAGACCTGCCCGCTTCGAACTGGCGACATGGTGTTGCGTGCAGTAGCGACATCCATTGATCAGCGAAATGCGCAGATAGATAAGTTCGTACAGCTTGCGGTCGAGAGACCGTCCCACGCTGGCGTAAAAGCTCAGAAAATTCTTAAGCATCTCAGGCCGGTGTGCCAACGCCTTCTGCACATTGCCGGGCTTGCCGCGCAGAATCTTCTCATAAATTTCGCTTACTTCGGGCGATGCCGACTCCGGTTCAATCAAACTGATACGTGCCATTTTAAGACTCTCCAGGATCTGAACTTTTCAGATAATCTCCGCTCATCGAGGGGACTTCCCAATCATAATTTATTTCCCAATCACGCAATACCTGAGGCGTTGCAGATCCACGGCAACAGACCAGGTTGCTTGGCATTGGCGATGGTCAGCCATGGCTATAGAAAAAAAGAAAATTGCCGATGTATCCAGAGTGTGGAATGCAAAAACATCCCGCCCGAACTCAGAGTTCTGCACATACGAGAGAAAGAACAGGAGGAGCCGCGATGTGGAAGTTATTCTAGTCTTTCTGCTTTTGTTAACGGCTCAGCTTAGCGCCCAAAGCGCGTCGCGGCCAGATTCCGATGAGGGCAGGATCCTCTCCCTGGAGAATGCATGGAACCAGGCGACGCAGCAGAAGGATGAGGCGGCGCTTAAGCTGCTCCTGGGGCCGGAACTGGTTTATGTCGAATATGATGGCACGATAATGAACCGCGCTGCCTACATAGCCAGCGTGCAGTCGCCCTCTTCGCATGCCGCGCGAATCGTAAGCGAATCGATGAAAGTGCGCCTCTACGGAGTGGTTGCGTTAGTCAACGGCGTGTATCGCGAAAATGGTGTGAAGAACGGCAAGCCTTACTCGCTTCGGGAGCGCTTTACCGATACATGGGTCCGCCAGAGTAGCGGCTGGGTTTGCGTCGCCAGCCAGGCGACCTTGTTCAACCACTAAGTTCACCACTTACGCGCCAGTCGCGAACTCTTTCGCCGCTGATGTATTCTTGCTTCCAATGGTCCTGATCCGTCCCGCAACGATTGACGATGTGACACTGTTGCGGACGCTGATCCGCGAACTGGCGGAGTTTGAACACGAGTTGGACCTTTGTGTGATCGAAGAGGCGACCCTGCTGCAAGATGGGTTTGGCGCGAATCCCTGTTTTCGCGCGCTGATTGCAGACTGGGATGGGCAGCCTGCGGGGTACGCTCTCTTTTTTGGCTGCTACTCGACCTGGGAGGGGCGAAGATTGTTTCTCGAGGATCTGTTTGTGCGAAAGCCGTTTCGCGGCCAAGGGATTGGGAAGGCGCTGCTGGCTTCCGTCGCACTCATTGCGGTGCAGGAAAATTGCTGCGGAGTGCAGTGGGAGGTCCTCGACTGGAATAACAGGGCGATCGAACTTTACAAATCTCTGGGAGCTGAGTTCCTCAACCAGTGGCGGCCGGTGTTGCTGAAGGACAACGCACTGCGGCGGCTGGCAGAGAAGGCATATTGAACGCGCGCATTCGTATCATTGGAGCAGGACTCGCCGGCTCGGAGGCGGCATGGCAGTGTGCCCAACGCGGCCTGGGGGTTGAGTTGTTTGAGATGCGTCCGCTGCGCTCTACACCTGCGCACCAGACCGGGGACTTTGCCGAATTGGTGTGCTCGAATTCTCTGAAATCGGACTCCGAGAACACCGCCCCGTGGCTGTTGAAAGAAGAAATGAGGCGGGCCGGATCGTTGCTGCTGCGGATTGCGAGGGAGTGTGCAGTTCCGGCCGGGCATGCGCTGGCGGTCGATCGCGTAACCTTTGCAGCGAAAGTCACCCAGGCGATCTCGCGCGAGCCGAGAATTGCAGTGCGGCGCCAAGAAGTAACTTCCATTGAGGAAACAAATGCCGTGACGATTGTTGCCACGGGGCCGCTGACTTCGGAGGAATTGGCCAGCGAGATTTCCCGGCTGAGCGCAATCTCCAGCGATCCCATCTCAGGGGAAGATGGAGCACCGCGTCAGTTTGCTCCGCAAACTCCACGCTTATATTTTTACGATTCCATCAGCCCCATCGTAGAGGCAGACTCGATCGACATGACGCGAGTCTATATGGCCGCGCGTTACGACAAAGGCTCGGCCGATTACATTAACTGTCCCATGACGCGCGCCGAATACGATTCGTTCTATGATGCGCTGCTCGCGGCGCAGTCGGTTGAGCAGCGCGACTGGGAAAAGTTGAACTACTTTGAGAGCTGCCTTCCGATCGAGGAGATTGCCCGGCGTGGCCGCGATACGCTGCGCTTCGGTCCAATGAAGCCGGTCGGATTGAAAGATCCTCGCACGGGACGCATGCCCTATGCGGTGGTCCAGTTGCGCCAGGAAAATCTGCGGGCCGATTCCTACAACCTGGTGGGCTTTCAGAATCATCTGAAATTTGGCGAACAGGCGCGTGTGCTGCGCCTGATTCCCGGCCTGGAGAATGCGCGCTTCCTGCGCTACGGCCAAATTCATCGCAACACCTATATCAACGGTCCGGCGCTGCTGCGCGAGACGCTGCAGATGAAAGCGCATCCGCCGGGTTTTCTTCGCCGGACAGATCTGCGGGGTGGAAGGCTACGTGGAATCGATTGCCACCGGCCTGCTGGCCGGAATGCATGCGGCTGCTTTAGTGAACCGGGAAGAGCCTCTGCCGCCGCCACGGGCCTCCGCCTTCGGATCGCTAACCCATTACGTGACGCACGCGGACCCAAAAAATTTTCAGCCCGCGAACATCACCTTCGATCTTCTTCCGCCTCTGGAAGCTAAGATTCGCGATCGCAAGGAACGGCACCGCGCGCAATGCGAACTGGCGCTTCGCGAATTCGATCTTTGGATGGAGCGAGCCCGGACGATTGCCGCGAGAACTTGAGTCAGATTCGTAAACAGCGCAAGCAATGAGCCCCTGTGCGCCATCAGTAATTTTCTTGCAACAACTTCCGCCACGAATACGTACTCCAGGATAGAGGGCAAAACCGGCGGCAAGCTTACGTTCATCGCCCAATCCCGTCCAATCAAAGAAACGCAATGACCTTGCGCGATCTCATCACCGATGTGCTGCGGACCTTGTGGGCGCACAAGCTGCGGGCATTCCTCACCATGTTCGGCATCGCGTGGGGAATCGTCTCCATCGTCCTCATGGTCGCAGCTGGCGAAGGCTTACGCAAAGGCCAGGAGGAACAGGCCAGAACCCTCGGCAAAGATGTGATGATCGTCTTTCACGGCCGCACCAGCCTTCAGGCAGGTGGAATGCACGCGGGCCGACTCGTGCATTGGGAAGATGAAGATGTGCCGGTAGTGCAGGCCGAGTCACCGGACTGCGAATATGCCATTCCCGAGCTCGAGCAGAATACGGTTCGCACCCACAGCAACTTCAACAATGCTTCGCTTACCGTGACGGGATCCTATCCACAGTTCGGCTAGATTCGAAGTCTAGACGTAGGCCTAGGACGTTTCTACGATTGGGACGACATGCGCGAGTCGAGGCGCGTGGCCTTCTTGGGTTCCGATGCCGCCAAGCAATTATTCCCCGGCCGTAATCCTGTCGGCGAGAACGTTTATCTGAATGACTTTCCTTACGTAGTGATCGGAGTAATGGCGAAAAAGAAACAGGATTCCAGCTACGACGGTTGGGATGTGAACAAGGTCTTCGTCCCCTTCTCGGCCATGCGACGGGATTTTCCCGATAAGCCTCCAGGCACGGCCACGACGTTCGATCAGCTGCTGGTGACGCCGAAGTCGGTTGAGCAACATGAGGCCTGCAAGCATGAAGTCCGCGTCGCTCTCGCGCGCATGCATCGCTACGATCCCCATGACAAAGAGGCCTGTCCGATCTGGGATACGGTGCAGGAGGCCAAGGCATTCCGCCAGATGACAGATGGAATGAAATATTTCTTGGGCGCCGTAGGCATCGTGACGCTGCTGCTGGGCGGGATCGGCGTGATGAACGTGATGCTGGTAGCAGTGCGCGAGCGCACTCGTGAGATCGGCGTACGCAAAGCGTTGGGCGCGCCTGCGGCAACAATTTTGCGGCAGTTCTTCATTGAAGCGCTGATTATCGCTTTGCTCAGCGGAGCCATCGGCTTGGGCGTTGCTTTCGGTTTTTGCGCGCTTGTGAATCTTTTGCCTATGCCCGACTTTTTTGCGGGCCTGATTCCCGACTGGACTTCAGGCTTAGTAGCGACCGGATTGCTGGGAACAATTGCGGTTGCCGCGGCACTCTATCCTGCGCGCAGAGCGGCATCCATCGATCCCATTGAGGCCTTGCGTTATGAGGCGGGAGGCTGACAAAAAAATTGAAAAATTGGGGAATTTAGTAATTGAGTAATTTTAAGACAGCGTGGCGATCATCCTAGTTTTTCAATTACCAAATTACAAAATTTCCCAATTACTAAATTGTTTATGCTGATTGAGATCATCCTCGAAGCCTGGATCGCTTTGAAGCGCAACCTGACACGCAGCTTCCTCACCATGCTCGGCATCGTGTGGGGAATTGCAACCGTTACCTTGCTGATTGCATATGGCAACAGTTTTCGCAGCGTTCTCGTCCATGGCTTCGACGCCTTCGGGAAGAGCGTGGTTATTTGCTGGCCGCAGCAGACAAGCGAGCAGCCGGGCGGACAGCGCGCCGGCAAGAAAGTAATTCTCGAACAAGCTGACGTCGACATGGTAAAAGCCACGGCCCCGCTGGTAAAACACGTGTGCCTGGAAACGGTAAAGCGGCCGGGTATAGCTTATGGCGACCGCATAGTGGGAACTGCGCGCGGTCCGAGGTGTTTGTCCCGGAGTATGGTGAGATGCGCAACGAAGTTCCCTCGGAGGGCCGTTGGCTGGATTCCGCCGATGAACTGGAACGGCGCCGCGTCATCTTTCTCGGGGGGCGCATCAAGGAACAACTCTTCAGCGGTCGCCCCGCCGTGGGCGAGCAAGTGGAAGTGGGTGGCGTGCGCTTCACAGTTATCGGCGTGATGGCCCGAAAAATTCAGCTCAGCAATTATTTCAGCAGCGACGATGACTCGGCCTGGATTCCGTATTCCGCCGCCGGCGATTTGTGGAACACGCGATATGCGCAAGTGCTGGTGTTCGCGCCGATCGCTCCCCAATTCGAAAAAAAGGCGATGGCAGAGGTGCTGGCAGCCGTTGCCACCAGACAGCAATTTTCGCCGACCGATCCCAAGGCTTTCCAGATGTTCGGGCGCGATGAATTCCGGCCGGTGATCGATGCCCTGACCATCGGCTTGCAGGTGCTGCTGGCTTTTATCGGAACGCTGACCTTGGGAATCGGTGGCGTGGGCGTCATGAATATCATGTTGGTTTCGGTGGATGAACGCATTCGCGAGATCGGCTTGCGGCGCGCTTTGGGCGCGCGCAAGCGTCACATCACTTTGCAATTCCTGGCCGAGACCTTGCTGATCATGCTGCTGGGCGGCGCCATCGGTGTGGCTTTGTCCTACGCAATTGCCGCCGCCGTAGGCTCTTTGCCCATGATGGGTCCGCTCTTCGAAGACGACTCCGGCCAGGGCGATATTCATCTGAAAATCTCCCTCATGACGGTATTGCTCTCAAGCTTTGTGCTGCTCGTAGTCGGCGTGATCAGCGGCCTGGTCCCAGCGCTGCGAGCGTCAAAGCTCGATCCAGTGGAGGCGCTGCGCTATGAATAGGATGTCAGAGAGATCCCCCGGCAAGACGAGTCGTGTTTTTGCAGCTGATTCTTAGCCTCTCACTTTCGACTTTTTAAATTGATCCGAGTAGCATTTCGCAGTACCTTGCTCCTGAGCGTTTGCAACGAGGTGCGCTTTGCCAATCTCCGCTGTCGACACAATTTCACTAGCCGTCGAGCATACCAAGCAGCAACTCTTCAAACCCTTTCGCTTGGGCCAATGGGTGAAGCTCGCCTTCGTCGGATTACTGGCCGGTGAACTCGGCTCCGGCGGCAATTTCAACTTCAATTCCGGTTTCCCTCGCCACACAGGAGGTTCAGCTCCATCCTGGCATCCCGGACTGGCCGGAATTAATCTCGCGCTCGTTGCTGCCCTGGTCGCGGTGATTGTTGTCGCCGCGTTAGTGATAGGAATCATTCTGATGTATATCAGCAGCGTGATGCGCTTCATCCTCTTCGATAGCGTGCTGGCGCGCGAGTGCCACATTCGCGACGGCTGGAACCACAGGCAGGGACCGGGATGGCGCTATTTTGTGTGGAAGCTGCTATATGCGCTGTTTACCCTGGCGGGTATGGCGCTGCTAATCGGCATTCCTGCGGCGTTTGCTTTTGCGGCAGGATGGTTCACACAACCAAAAACGCACTTGCTGCCTTTGATTTTAGGCGGGGTCCTTGTCTTTTTTGTGGTGATGCTCTTTGCTCTGATCACCGGGGTGATTTTCGTTTTGACCAAGGACTTTGTGATCCCTCAAATGGCGCTCGAAGAAATCAGCGCGATGGAGGGCTGGCGCCGCCTGTGGCCCATGATTCAGTCGGAAAAGGGTGCCTATGCCGGCTACATCGGCATGAAAATCGTAATGGCCATCGGCGCCGGCATCATGGTCGGCATCGCAACGTTGATTTTAGGGCTGATCATTGCGATACCCACGGTTGGATTGAGTGTCATCGCGATCATCACCGGAAAAAGCGCGGGCTTGACCTGGAACGCTTACACGATCACGCTCGCCGTGGTTGTGGGAAGCATTCTGATCTCGATCTTCTTGTTCCTGGTCTCGCTGCTTTCGGTGCCGTTCATTGTGTTCTTCCCCGCATATTCGATTTATTTCTTCGCGGCGCGCTATCCTGCGCTGAGCGCCGTTCTTTACCCCGCCGCTTCGCCGGCGCTGAATGCCATTCCAGCACCGCCGCCTCCTCCTCAACAGCCGCCGCCATTGCCCTCTGCCCCCGAGCCGATCGGATAACTTCCGCGAGGCACTCCAGTCGGCCTTCTGGATTGCGAAGGCGCGGAACCGCTGCCCGCCTGTCCAGCTCGGAACTCTCGCATCCACGAGGTGTCTGATGTTGCAGACACGCGCGTGCCAAAGATGAGCGGAGGAGTTTCCGATGTCATTCTCAATGGCAGGCGGTGGTGCGCGCGGTCCCGAGATTAACGTCACGCCGCTGATCGATGTGCTGCTGACGCTGATCATCGTCTTCATGGTCGTGGTCTCGATGGACAAGGAGCAGGGCGAGACCGCGCAAATTCCGCAACCGGATCCAGAAGCAGACGCAGAACATTTCACAACCGCGCACGGTCGTCATTCAGGTGGTGTGGACGAAAGAAGATCAGCCGCCAACGGTGAAGATCAATCAGGACGACGTGCGTTGGGAAGATCTGGAAACGCGGCTGGCGGAAATCTATTTGAAGCGCGCCGAGAAAGTAGTCTTCGTGCGCGGCGATGCCGACGTCGACTTCCAATATGTGGCCGACGTGATCGACGTGGCGCATCACGCCGGCGTGCAGCGGGTGGGGCTGCTGACGATGGATCGAGAGGCTGGCGGGGGAGTGAGGTCTCTAGACAGCGCTAGCGCCGAGTCTAATTCCTGCGCCCGTTCTTAATCCAAATCGGCGTCCCCAAAAACCCGAAGGCTTGCCGGATCTGATTCTCCAAGAATCGCTGATAGGAAAAATGCAGTTTCACGGCGCGATTGGTGAAGAGCACAAACGTCGGCGGTGCCACCGAGGCCTGCGTCATGTAAAGAATCTTCACGCGCGAGCGCATGGGGACCGAGGCGCGCTCGAAATCTACAGTCTCAATGAAGCGGTTCATCGCCGACGTCGAGATGCGCTTGCGCCGCTCGGTGGCGACCTGTTCGAGCAGCGGAAATATTCTCTCCGTGCCTTTGCCGGTGTTCGCTGAAATAAAAACGATGGGCGCGTAGTTCAGAAACTTGAGATCGTAGCGCAGATCGCTCCTCGTAAGCCTCGCGGTCGCCGGGACGCTTGCTTTCGCGCATGCGCATGGCCTTCGATGGCCTGCCCGGTTTCAGCGCGCCGCCGGTGACGAGATCCCACTTGTTGACCACGATGATCATCGAGCGCCCGCTCTCGTGCGCGTAGCCGGCGATCGCGGCGTCGAGCTGGCTCACGCCTTCGGTCGCGTCGATCACCAGCAGCGCAATGTCGGCACCTTCCAGATGCTTGCGCGCCATCACCACGGAAAGTTTCTCCGCCATCAAATGAGTCTTGCCCTTGCGCCGGATGCCGGCCGTATCGATGAAGCGAAAGCGGCGGCCATTGCGCTCGACAATTTCATCGACTGCATCACGCGTGGTGCCGGGGATGGGCGAGACGATCGCGCGATCGGAAGCCGTAAGGCAATTCAGCAGCGTAGACTTGCCGACGTTGGGATGCCCGATGATTGCAACCTTGGTCTCGTAGACGGGCTCAGGCTCGTCGATCGATCCGTCTGGTAGCTGATTTGTCTCTTTCTGTGGTTCCTCTGTGCCCTCCGTGTCCTCTGTGGTTGAGTCTTCAGCGGAGGCGGCAAGACCTCCAACACAGCGTCCAGCAAATCGTCGATCCCGCGCCCGTGCTCGGCAGAGATCGGAAACATCTGCTTAATCCCGAGGCGATGGAACTCGTCGACGATGTGCGCCTGCTTCTCGGTGTCAGCCTTGTTGACTGCGAGAAAGAGCGGGCGGTCCGGTCTTGCGCAGCAGGCGAACCAGTTCAAGATCGGGGCCAGCGAGCGCGGAACGTCCGTCGACGACCATGATGATCGCCGCAGCTTCCTCGAACGCAACTCGGGCCTGCCGGAAAATCTCCGACGGAATAAAATCTTTGTCTTCCGGAATAATGCCGCCGGTGTCGATGATGCGCATGCGGCGCCCGCGCCACTCCGCATCGCCGTAGAGGCGGTCGCGCGTGATGCCAGGCTCGTCGCCGACAATCGCGCGGCGCGACCCGACGATGCGGTTGAACAGCGTGGACTTGCCCACGTTAGGCCGGCCCACGATGGCAAGCGTGGGAACGCCGGCTGCGGTGGTGGCGAGAGTGCTGGTCGAGTTGTAAGTGGGTTGAGTCAAAATCAGTCTTAAATGAAGGTCTTAGTGTGGAAACGGCGCTCCGACGATACTTGAGTCGCAGAAGCCGCACTTCCGCCGCCTGGAACTCGTATTATAGAGACTCTCGTGGCTTTAAGTTCCCAACCCGCGTCCTCCATCTCGTCTCCGCGCCCGACTGCCAACAGCAAAGATGCTTCCCTGCATCAATTCTTCGCGCCCGGAGGACTGCTCGCGCGCACGCATCCCGCATACGAATTCCGGCGCGGTCAGTTGCAGATGGCGCAGGCCGTCGAGCAGGCGCTGGAAGAAAAGCGGCATCTGATTGTGGAGGCCGGCACGGGCACAGGAAAGACGTTGGCGTATCTGCTGCCCGTGATTCGCTCGGGCAAGCGCGTGATCATCTCCACCGGCACGAAGAATCTGCAGGAACAACTTTTCTACAAAGACATCCCTTTTCTGGAGCAGCGCTTTGTTCGGCGAGGTCGGCTTCGGGCGACGAAAGTTCGACCCGGCGGCTTTCCGTTTGCTACATGAAAGGCCGCAACAATTATCTGTGCCGCAAAAAACTCTACGATCTTACCGGCCAACCCGTGCTCAGCGGTTTGGAGGAGATCGAGCAATATCGCGGCGATTGCCGCGTGGGAAAAAACCACCGCGACCGGCGATCGCGCCGAACTGGCCGAGCTTCCCGAGACCAGCGCGCTCTGGTACAAACTCGATGCTCGTGCCGATGCCTGCATCGGCCAGAAATGCAGCGAGTGGGAGCGCTGCTTCATCACCGAAATGCGCCGCCGCGGCATGGAGAGCGACATCGTCATCGTGAATCATCATCTCTTCTTTGCCGACCTTGCGATCAAACTGCAGGCGGAAGGCGCGCCCGATGCGGGCATTCTGCCGGAAGCGGCAGCGGTGATTTTCGATGAAGCCCACGAACTCGAAGATGTTGCCGGGAACTACTTTGGAATTTCCGTGAGCAACCTGCGAGTAGAAGATTTGGCACGCGACGTCGAAAGCTCGCTGCAACATAACCACATGCTTTCCGCCTCGCTCACGGGAGCTCTGGGAAGTCTGCGCGAGCGGTCGCAGTTTTTCTTTTCGCTGCTTCCGCCGGGAGAAGGACGCTTCGCGTTCGAATCCCGCCGTGAGTTTCTGGAAGAAAACGGAGACGAGTTCCTCGCACTCAATCAAGCGCTGACCCGATTGGCAGGCGAACTGGAAGGCTTGCCGCAGAAGCCGGAAGAGATTTTCAATTTCGTCAGGCGCGCGCAGGAACTGCAGGTGCAACTTCGCTTCGCCATGGAATCAGACGACCGCAACACCGTTTTCTGGATCGAGCGCAGAGGCGGCCGGGGGGGAACCGCGGAAACACCCGGGAAGGGCACGGCTTTGATTCTCAGCCTGCCCCGAGCAAGCGAAGCGCGCCGAGGGGTGCCGAAAATGGGTTTTCTGGGAACGGGGCTTTAGCCCCTGGGGCAAGCTCTCGCGGAAGGCAAAACGTTTTTCTGCAAGCCACGCCCATCGACGTCGGTCCGATCCTGCGCGAGTGCTTGTGGTCGAAACTTGAATGCGCTGTACTGACGTCGGCAACTCTAGCCGTGGGCGGAGGCTTTGAGTACATCCGACAGCGACTGGGCTTCGAGCACGCCCGCGAGTCGGTGCTGCCGTCGCACTTCGACTATGAAAACCAGGCATTGTTTTACGTCCCTCCGGACTTGCCCGATGCGCGTGCGCCGCAATTTGCCGCGCAAGCAGCGGAGCGAATTCGCAAGCTCCTGACCATCACACGCGGGCGCGCCTTCGTGCTCTTCACCAGCTACGCGCAGATGAACGACATCTATCAGCGCCTGCTCGTTGAACTGGACTATCCTATGCTGCGGCAGGGCGATGCTCCGAAGAGTGCACTGCTCGAAGAGTTCCGCCTGACGCCGAATGCGGTGCTATTTGCAACTTCGTCATTCTGGCAAGGCGTGGACGTGCAGGGCGAGCAACTGAGTTGTGTGATCATCGATCGCTTGCCCTTTGCCGTCCCCAGCGATCCCGTGGTAGCGGCGCGAGTGAAGGCAATTGACGCGGACGGCGGCAACGCTTTTTTCCAGTATCAGGTACCGGCAGCGGTGATCACCCTGAAACAAGGCTTCGGTCGCCTCATTCGCTCGCTGCACGATCGCGGCCTGCTGGTGTTGCTCGATAACCGCATTCTCAAGAAGCAGTATGGGCGAGTGTTTATCGAGAGCCTGCCAAATTACAAGAAGACGACTGATATGCGCGTAGTCGAAGAGTTTTTCGGCTCGGGAGATTAGAGACGGACCTTGCGATTCCGAGATTCTCTCTCTCGCCGCGGACGTTTGCTTGCGGCCCCCATAACGACCTGCCCTTTTTCAACTTCCACAAAGTCAACGAGATCACCAGCACGAAGCCGGAGTAACCTACGAATCTGCTTAGGAATCGTGATCCCGTCCTCTAGTCGTTACCTTCGGCATCGGCGCTTCTGATTGTCCGCGTTCCGATCTGCAAGCTAGCACCCGATCTCGGCTGCACGCAATTTATCTCTATCTAATCTGACCCCGGCCTCACACGTACTCCCGCTCCATCCGCCGAATCTCCCGATACCGCTCAAACACTTTTTTATCCTCTTCCAGTCCCAGCATCGAGCGGACCGAACTCCCGCGAAAAGTATGCAATAACATCTTCCATCCCTTGAACAGCACGAATCCGGGGTCGTGCTTCAGCGCCACAGGAATATGTTGAACCTTCATCCAACGCTCCGCTTTCCAGCGCATAAATTCCACTTCTTCAGCCGGCAGATGTTCTGTGCGTACCACTGCTGTTGTGCCGTCGTATTCCTCCAGCCGTTCATTCATGATCAGGCCCTGATCGCGAAACTCTTTCGTCATGGGCGTGCGCGGGTAAGGGGTGGGATGTTGAATGTAAGGCCAATCTACATAACGTCGCGCAAATTCCAGGTTAGCTTCGATCGATTCGCGCGTGTCGCCGGGGCTGCCTACAATCAATCCGCCCACCACGTACATCTGATTCCGGTGCAGGTAATCAATGGCCTTGAGCGTTGCATTGCCAACCTCTCGCCCGTTTGCCCGTTCGGTGTTCTTAGAAGAAGCCTTCAAAAAGGCCAAATCGTTTTCCAGAATGTTTTCAATGCCGAGAAAAACATAGCGGAACCCCGCCCTTCGCATCAATGGCGCAAGGCTTTCGCCGTGATTCGCGATTGCCGAAGTCATTCCCTGCACAAAGTAATCCAGTGTGTTCAACCCGGCGGCAATGATGGCCTCGCACAGAGCCTCAAAGCGTTTCACATTCAGCGTGATATTGTCGTCGACTAAAAAAATCGTTCGCGCGCCGTGATCTCTCGCGTCGCGAATATCGGCCAGCACGCGATCGAACGAGTAGGTAAAAAAATTGCGCCCGCGCATTTCGATGATCGAGCAGAAGCTGCAATCGTAGGTGCAGCCGCGTGAAGTCTCAATCACGTCGACCTGCCGGCCCAGCATGGTGTAGCCCTGGAGCACGCGCGCATCGCGTTTCGGCGGCCGAATCTCGCTATCTTCCAGCTTGTGCGGCGCACGCCCCGGATTATGCACCCAACCGTTACCATTTGAAAAAGAAAGGCCGCAGATCTGCTCAAAACCGCTTCCTCGTTCAAGCGCACGCAGCAATTCGCGGAACGTGACTTCGCCCTCACTCCGCACAAGGTAATCCACGCCCATATTTTCGTAGGCTTCTGGAGCGAGGCTGGGATCGTAGCCACCGACCACGACCTTCACTCCAGGCTGCAGACCCCGCACCAGGTCGATGATGCGACCTGCAGTCCGACGCTGAAATGTCATGATCGACAGGCCGATCACCTCTGGCTTCAACTCGCGAACCAGCTTGGTTACAGTTTCGCGAACCTCGCGCTGCACCAGAATCAAATCAGCCACCGCCACGCGATGGTGCAGATCGACATTTCCTGCCAGCGACGTGAGCGCTCCATTAGGCATGCGAATCGCGGCAGGCGGCATATGCTCGAAAGAATCGGGCATGGAAAGCAAAAGGACGTTCATAATAAAGTTTTGCCCTCACTGGCCTCGCTATAATCCCGCAGGCGCGGGTCGAACCCCAGTAGCGAGGCGAATGGTAGATTGTAGCGCAGCCGGACAGCCAATGGCCCACCCACTCCAAAACGCAGTCCGGCGAGGACGTCCCCTCTCTCGCAGATAGGCTGTAGTCGCGAGGTACAATGACTGTAGTTACGCTAAGAGCGCGGTCTAGGGCAGTTTGACACTGGACCGCCGAGGAACGCATGTTCGAAGTCACAGTTGACGATACCTTTGCGGCAGGCCATTACCTGCGCAATTACAAAGGCAAGTGCGAGAATCCGCACGGCCACAACTATAAGATCCGGGTCACGCTCGCCGGCGCTGAGTTGGACAAGGCCGGTCTGCTCCTCGATTTCAAGGACTTGCGCGAGGTGATGAAGCACGTTATCGAACGGCTCGACCACCAGATGATCAATGACATTGAGCCGTTTACCGTAATTAATCCCTCAGCGGAAAATCTTGCCAAGTATTTTTATGACGAGTCGAACACCAGGTTGAAAAGCGTGACGAACGGCCGCGTGCGAGTGAAGGATGTCACCGTGTTCGAAACCGACACCACGACGGCGAAGTACTCGGAACAGTAGCGCCGCCAGCCTGCCCTGAGCGGGGCCGAAGGGTCTCGGCGGCTGTCGAGCCGGCGTCCCACCCGCGACGCCGGCGCAACTCACAAATGCAGATCACCGAAATCTACAAGTCGCTGCAAGGAGAATCAACCCACGCGGGTCTGCCCTGCGTATTCGTGCGCCTTACAGGATGCAATCTGCGTTGCTCCTGGTGCGACAGCGAGTACACATTCCAGGGTGGGCAGAGAATGACTTCGCAGGAAGTATGGGATAAGGTGCAGCGCCTGAGTCCCGACGGTGGGTTAGTGGAGATTACCGGCGGCGAGCCCCTGCTGCAGGAACGCGAACTGCTGCCGCTGATGCAGCGCCTGCTCGACCGTGGCTATCGCGTGCTGCTCGAAACCAGCGGAGAGCGGCCGCTGGTGCGGGTTCCCGCAGGCGTCATCAAGATCGTCGATGTGAAGTGTCCGGAGTCGGGCGAAGGCAACGCTTTTAGTCTCGATAATCTGAAGTGGTTGAGCGCGCAAGATGAGATAAAGTTCGTCCTGAGCGGCCGGAAAGACTATGAATTCGCCCGCGACTTTGTCGCTCGTCACTCTCTGGCGGAGCACGTGAACGCTGTGCTATTCTCGCCCGCCTTCCGCAAAGAGGCCACTGGCGCGCGCGACACCTCGCATTGCCTGCTCGATCCCCAGGAGTTGGCCGAGTGGATGCTCGCAGACAATGTTCCCGCGCGTCTCGGATTGCAATTGCACAAGTTCATCTGGGACCCCGCAGTGAAAGGTGTTTAAGAATTTGGCTAACTCCAGCGAAAAGGGCAATCCATGAATAGCCCGGCCCAGCGCGCAATCGTGCTGCTTAGCGGAGGCATGGATTCTTGCGTATGCGCCGCACTGGCCGTCCGCGAATATCAGGCCGCTGCTCTGCACGTCAGTTACGGCCAGCGCACCGAAGAGCGCGAGCGGCAATCTTTCCTTGCCATTTGCCAGCGCCTCAGCATTCTTGACAAGCTCCTGCTGCGCAATGAAGTGTTTCGCGCCATAGGAGGCTCCGCCCTCACCGATGAGAAAATCGAGGTGCCGGCCGCCAGTGCCATTGGTCGAGAGATCCCGGTCACTTACGTCCCCTTTCGTAATGCGCATTTCCTCGCTGCCGCAGTGAGCTGGGCCGAGGTGTTGGGAGCCTCGAAGATTTTTATTGGCGCCGTCGAGCAAGACAGCTCCGGCTATCCTGATTGCCGTCCCGCTTACTACGAAGCTTTCAATCGCGTCATCCAATTGGGCACGAAAGAGGGCTCAATCGAAATCGTCACCCCCCTGATCGGCATGCGCAAGGCGAAGATCGTCCGCCTCGGTCTTGAACTTGGAGCGCCATTCGATTTAACGTGGTCCTGTTACAGCCAGCAGGATCGGGCCTGCGGCGTATGCGACAGTTGCGTGTTGCGGCTGAAGGCGTTCGCAGCGGTGGGAGTTCAGGATCCCATTCCGTATGCATCTACGAAGCAACCTGTCGAATTGTGATGCTGGACTGGCAAGAAATCACTACACTTATGGGTTTAGATTTTTAAGTAAACAGCAATGATCAGTCGATTCGTTTCGAGCCGGGAGGCTATGATGAAGAAATATTCCGTAATATACGCCTTGGTTTTCTTGATGCTGGTATGTTGTGCGCCACAAATTTTTGCTCAGGCTTCCGGAACCATCAAGGGCGTCTGCAAAGACATACAGGGCAATCCTATTGTGGATGGCGTGGTGCAGTTGGTAAACGTAGACAATGGTCAGAAATACACGCTCAAGACCAACAAGAAGGGCGAGTATTTCTCTCTAGGCATCACCTCCGGCAAATATAAAATCACGCTCTACCAAAATGCCGATGACCTTAAAGCCAACAAGGAGTTGTTTCATATCAACGGTTACACGGTCCAGGTGGACGAAAACACTGTAGACTTCGATTTGAAAAAAGAAGCGGAGGGAGTCGCCAAAGGTCAGGGCCTGACTCCGGAGCAACTCAAGCAGAAGCAGGAAGCCGAAGCCAAGCAGACCAAAGAAGTGACTACGGTCAAGTCCCTCAACGAAAAGTTAGCAGCGGCTAAGACTGCGTCCGAAGCGGGCGACTACGAAACCGCTATTGCCGACCTGAATGCCGCGAACCAGATGGATGCAACCCGTGATCTGATCTGGTTCAAGCTCGGCGACGCCTACCGCATGTCCGCAACCAAGCAAACCGATCGCGAGGAAAAGCAGAAGCGCCTCGATTCTGCGGTGGATGCCTATCAGAAAGCAGTGCAGTTAAAGCAGTCCGCAACCAACGAAAAGGATCCCGCCGCCGCGGCCAAGACTCTAGCTGCCTATTACAATAATCTGGCCGAGGCCTATGCCCGCGCCGGAAAAATCGATGATGCGGTAAAGACCTATCAACAGGCGGCACAAACCGACCCGACCGCCGCCGCACAGTACTATTACAATAGTGGAGCCGTCCTCACCAATGCCGGCAAGGCCGACGACGCCATCGCGGCCTTTGACAAGTCGATCGCCGCCGACCCCAACCGTGCCGATGCTTACTACCAGAAAGGCGTGAACCTGATCGGAAAAGCCACTCTGCAGGGCGACAAAATGGTGGCGCCGGCAGGAACGGCTGAGGCCTTCAACAAATATCTCGAACTCCAGCCCACGGGCCCCTATGCCGACGTAGCCAAGCAAATGCTGGCCAGCATCGGCGCCCCCGTAGAGACGGGATTCGGTACCAAGAAGAAGGCTCCGCCAAAGAAAACAAATTAGCTTCGGCCTTGGCGCACAGCGAAAAGAACCAGGGCGACCCGATCAGGCCGCCCTTTTCATTCGCGGTTTCACCCTTCTCGTTTCGTGCGGCGAACGTTACCAATGGCTATGTACTTTACTGCCCTTACGTTTCTGCCCGCGCCGGGGTAAAGTCTAAACAATGGTTCGAGGCTAATTAAGACCTCCCTATCTGTGGCGCGCAATTCCCTAAACAAGATTCTGAGTGAGGATGAATGGCTGCGCCTGGCATCTCGGCAATTTCTGTCTCTCTCGAAGGCTATTCCGGCACCGGCAAAATAGCGACCTCGGCTCTGCTGGCCGCGATGCTGCCGGCTGCCGGAAAAATCAGCGACCTCATCTTCTCTCCCGGCCGCCCGCCGCAAGTGCAGGTTTACGGGCAACTGATCGCGGTCGAGGTCCCAGGACTAGCGCTCCTGACCGCCGATGACACCCGCCGCATCGCTGCCGACCTGATCGGCGACAACCAGCAAGCCGTCGCCACCCTGCGCGAGCACGGATCCTGCGACATCTCTTATAGTCTGCACGGAGTCGCACGATTTCGTGTCAACGTCTTCATCCAACGCGGCAGTTGTGCCGTAGTGATGCGCGTCATTTCCACTTCGATTCCCGATCTCGCCACGCTACGTCTCCCCTCGCACCTCGCAGATGTGGCAAAGTTGCGCGACGGTATAGTCCTTGTCACCGGCGCGGCAGGCTCCGGCAAGTCATCCACCTTGGCAGTGTTGCTCGACTGCATCAATCGCGAGAAGCATTACCACATCATCACCATTGAAGATCCCATCGAGTTCTTGCATAGCCATAAATGTTCGACCATCCACCAGCGCGAACTGCACAGCGACACCCCCAGCTTCGCTCACGCCCTGCGCTCAGCCTTGCGCCAGGCTCCGAAGGTGATTCTGGTGGGGGAGATGCGGGATCGGGAGACCATCGAGATCGTTCTAGAGGCCGCTGAGACTGGCCACCTGGTACTCTCCAGCATGAACACTATGGACGCCCCAAAGACGGTGGAGCGCATCGTCAGCTCATTTTCCGCTGCGGAACAGCCGAACGTCCGCGAGCGCCTGGCGAAATCATTCCGCTATATCATCTGCCAGCGTCTTCTACCGAAAACCGATCGCAGCGGACGGGTTCCTGTCGCCGAAATTCTCAAAGCCGATGCTCGCACCCGCGAGTGCATCGAAAAAGGCGAGCGTGAAGGCAAAACCCTGCTCGATGCCATGAAGGCCGCTGCCTCCGACGGCATGCAGCACTTCGACGCAGAGATCGCCCAACTAGTCCGCGACCGAGTAGTCGATCTCGAAACCGGCATCTCCTTCGCCAGCAATCCCACGGTGTTAGGTCAGGAACTAGCGCAGTTAGCGTAAACAGTCGACCTGCGAATCACAGTGTTTAGCCCCAAATGCAAAAGGCACGCCGCAAAAGCCGTGCCCGTGATGCAACAAGAAAGCTGACAGTTATCGCCGCTACACCGTTACCGGAACCGCTTCCTCCACGCTCGCTTCCCGCAGAAACTTAGCCGCTTCTTCCGGCGGCGTCGGGTTGATGTAGAAACCCGTACCCCACTCGAATCCTGCCGTCTTGGTCAGCTTCGGCATGAACTCCATGTGCCAGTGATAGTGGTCGTTTGTAGGATCCTGCGCCGGAGAAGTATGGATCACCAGATTGTACGGAGGATTGTCCAACACGCGGTCAGCCTTGCTCAGCAAAGTTTTGAGCGCCTTGGCCAGGTTCTCAAACATGTGCGAGGAAGAATTTTCGAATGCCGACTCATGCTGCTTGGGCAGAATCCAGGTCTCGAACGGGAAACGAGGCGCGTAAGGAGCGATGGTCAGGAAGTTTTCGTTCTCGGCAACGACGCGGCTGCCGTTTTCAAGTTCCTGCCGGATGATGTCGCAGAACACGCAACGCTCTTTATATAGAAAATACTGCTTCGCGCCTTCCAACTCTTGCACCACATTGATCGGCAAGATTGGCAATGCGATCAGTTGCGAGTGCGCATGTTCCAGAGAAGCTCCGGCGGCCTCGCCATGATTCTTGAACAGCAGGATATATTTGAAGCGCCGGTCTTTCTTCAGATCAAGGATGCGGTCGCGAAAGGTCCACAACACATCTTCAATCCGCTTCGGAGGCAGGGTCGCCAGGCTGGCATTGTGATCGGGCGTCTCGATAATCACTTCGTGCGCCCCAATGCCGTTCATGCGGTCGAACATGCCCTCGGCCTGCCGGTTCAGCGTGCCTTCAATTCCCAAGGCGGGAAATTTGTTCGGCACCACTCGCACCGTCCATCCCGGCGTATCCTTCTGCGAAACCGGACCCCCATTCGATGCCGGTCGGTAAGCCTGAATCTCGGGCGGCGTCTTGCTCTCATTTCCGTAGCAAAATGGGCAGAATCCGCCCTTTAACTTCACATTTTCTCGTGCGAAATCGGTAGGACGCTTCGCACGATCGGTCGATATAATTACCCACCGGCCAACGATTGGATCTTTTCTCAGCTCAGGCACTCGCCAGACCTCTTATCCCTTAAATCGTTACTTCTATGTAATCGTTTCCAAACCCAACCCACGGATTTTCTATTCTAAGCCGACAGGGAGGAATTCCGAAACACTTCAATCTGCGGCTGGCTGGCTTTCGAATGCACATAGTATACGCTGACCACATCGAACCGCCACTGGCACGAAAGTGGAAAACCCCGCAAGTACTCCCGTGCGACTAAGGCTACCTCCCGGCGCTTGTGCCGGTCGACCGCAGCTTCCCCGGGCTTCACATCCAGCGTGCCCCGCGTCTTAACCTCGACAAAGCAAAGGACATCTTTCTCCCACCCAATCAAGTCAATTTCTCCCCGGCAGCGCGGCGAGCGAAAGTTACGCGCCACCATGGTGTAGCCGAGTTTTCTAAGATGGAAATATGCTGCTTCCTCGCCCCGGCGACCCATGCGCTGGTGTGCTGGCTTATCTTCCGCGGGCAAAGTTCGCTCCGCTGCCCAGTCTAGGATGCGCAACGCCGCCCGCGTAGCTTCGCCAGAAAAAAACCCGAGCAAAGGCATCACGAGAGTCCTCTAACGAACTCTATCCCGCGAAGCAGTTGAATAGATGTGACGGCTTAACAAATAGACGCCACAATTACGCGCATCTCCCAAAGCGGGAACTAGTCGTGTGGGCGGGCACTCCCTTCGACAGACTCAGGGCAAGCTCGATGCGCGCGCCAGCGCGAAGTGAAATAGCGCGGCTCCAACGAGCCTGAGCCAACCTCAGGCCGGTCCGGCGACCGCCAGGTTGCTCTCAGTCTTGCACTTTCCCTGGCACTGATTGGCGCCCCATCTGACCCCCAGCGCATGCAAAATAAGCGAGTCTCCAATCGACAATTTGCCCGGCTCCGCCACGATCTCGTACGCGTAATAAACCACCGGATCGCGCGTGATGCACCAACGCTCATGCCGGATGATCCCCCCGCAATGCTCGCATGCCGCCTCAGCGTTATAGCTGTTACTGTGATACCAGGTTGTAGCCGTACTATCGGGCATACACTATCCCCAAAGCCTTCTTTCAACGTGGAACGGAGCGGCCGAGCGTTCCGGGCAGCTCTCAAAGGCTGTTCTGAACGCATATTACCCAGCAGACCACGGGCCATCCTATGGAAAAGGTCACACTCGTAGGTGACGTGAGTCACGTCCCTTCCCTTTCCCGCGATGAAACTCGCACTGACGTTTTTGTGAGATCTAACCTTGCAGATCGTGATTGTTGCTGCCTATGCTCGCCCATGCCCACTTTTACCAAACTGCAGTCACGCCAGCTGAAATCTCGTCAGGTCCTTTTCGGGATTTCTCTCGTCCTCACTGTTGCGCTTTGCACCGCGAGCGCCTCAGCCGCTTCCCAGCAGCACGTCATCACTTTCGGGAAATGGATTACGGTCCCGTGGCTGTCGCTCGGTGACAGCGTCGCCGAAGAAAAGTCGACCACCTTAAAAGTGCGCCCGCTGCTGGTCGATTCGCGCGTGCGGGAATTCACCTTTGGCCCGGCGCATGACGTCACCGATCGCCTATTCGTAATCCGCCGCGTCTTTCGCGTCAACGACAGCCTTCCCCAGGAAGCCGCCATCCCGCCGCACTGGCTATGGCAGCGCGGCGGATGGCTACTGGTGGACCGCGTCACGGGCCGGGTGTCCGCCCTGAACCTGCCGGACTTCGACGCCTCCTATTCGGTTGTGAGTTGGTACCGTGACTATGCCGCTTACTGCGGCGTCTCCGATGACGGCAAGCAGATTTATGCGGTGGTCGCCGAAATCAATCGCCGTAAGCCGGTAGTGAAGTGGCTGACAGGGGAGGCAAAATTCTTAGTCGAAACTCAGCAGGAGCAGATTCCAGATTCAGCCTGCAGGTTAGCGGACTGGCAGCGATCTCCTGCTCGCGTAACCTTCGAAGCCAATCCGTCGACCAAGCGGACCTACGTGATTCGCGGCCACTCCGTAGATCTGTCGACTGCCGAAGAGGACGACGAAGAAGCCGCGAAATGAAGAAGCAACGGAACGCCATGCGGCGCAAAAAGAAGGTTGTCATCCTAACGAGGAGACAGTGGCGACTCGGCTAGAAAAAACGTGGCGAACCAACTCCACTCAAAACCCGCCCGCTGGATCAGCGAGTGAACTCGCGATTTATCATTCGCACGTACTCGTCCGGAACGTTTTCACTCTCGTTTCGGCGGATCAGATACCAAGTCTCGAAGACGGATGGCGTCTCTGAGATTCCGTGACGGCCAGGTCTCCGATTCCGCCGCGGGAGCCATGGCAGTGGGCAAAACAATAGTGTCTGAGCCGTCGATTTCAGGGCAGACTGGTCCGTTGACCATAGCAGCGACGCTCTGTATCCGCTTAATGGTGACCTCCAATTCGCAAAAGCGCGCCAGTTCGGTCGCACATGAGAGTGGGTCTACCTGAATGCTCTCGTACTGCAACTTCAGGGGGCGTTCCCGCAGAGAGGACAGGGTGATGGCGGTGTGGCTCACATACTCCTGCCACAAAGAGTAGCACCCCTCAGTTTGGTCACACCGCGGATGGCGGAAGGGGCCGCTCTTGGGGCGAATCCATTGCAGAGGTCCCAAGCTTTCATACAGTTTGGATCGCCAGTGGACCATGCGCACAAACCTTCGCAGGCTAGCGGCGACATCGTCACCTCGCCGCTGGATATAGATGATCTTGGCGCCAGGAAACAAATCGAGCCAAATGGGAAGCGTGAATGTGTTCCGCGGGTCCTTCCATCCCCACGGCTTCTCCAATCTGTATATGGACCGATAGTGAAGGTATTTCGCCATACCTAAATACGAAATGGCACGCGGAGATTCCAACAGGCGGCTCGCAATGTAGTTGGTAGTTCGGGAACGAAGTTCAGGATTCTGAAGCAAGTAATGGATCGGACTGGGCTCACTCCACGAGCCGCCGCTTTGGCTGAGTAACCATTCATTGATTCGCAGGAAAAACCTGGACTCGTGGTTGCTGTCCGTTCGCCAGCCCACGAACACACCCAAAGCTTCGAGCATGCGCGTCAACATGCTGGTACCCGACCGAGGCGCCCCCAGAACAATGATGGGAGGCTTCCTGAGCCTCAGAGCCAAGTTTGCCTCATTTGATCCAGTTCTGCATTCAGGATTTTGCGTTAGCGCGTCCCAACACCACTGTAGTATTTAGTATTGGTACTCTGAAGACATGCGTCAATTCCAAACATCTACGGAGCGCTGGTATTAAAGAGGGGTGGTCCGGATTGGGAAACGGAACCGCATGGCTCCCACCCTTCAAACTGGGTCTCTTGATCGTTCGAGTAAGAAAGCTGGCCCAGCCGTCCTCCGACACGACACGGGATGCCCCACCCATGGCAGTTTCACGGGTGGCTGCTGCCAACTCTCCCTAGCATGTTCACTGTTACATCGTTTCAATGCCGACAAACCTGCACCGTTATTCTGGCGCTGGATACTCCACTTGATTACTGCAAGTTGCTATTAGCACATCCGCAAAACCTTATGAGCCGATCGGCCCACCCGTGAAACCGCCACGGGTGGGGCATCCTGTTCACGCTAGCTCGGACGAAATGCTCGGTTGGGCCAGCCCCCCGGCGGCAACTCCGGCAACAGCAGTCCCGGCACCACGCCGGGCACTTACGTCGTGACTGTCACAGGCACGTCAGGCAGCACCACGGCCACGGGCTCCGTTACTCTCACTGTGCAATAGTCCGCACGCGAATCGAAGGGCCACCGCGCAAAGGTTTCGCCCAGAGACAACTGTCGTTAAAAGCGTTTGCAGTCAAATCCCCGCTCTAACGGGGAACACCAGCTTTCTGTTCATGCTGGACCAACACACCTCGACGACAGCAGTAGCTCTTCGTTGAGGATCGAGTTGCTACCCAGCCGCTTCCACTGCCGGTAATTCCTCCGCGACAGCTTTCTCCTTGACCTTCGCGCTAGTCACCAGAATTACCGAAAGCACCACGATCGCGCTTCCCATCGCAATGAAGCGGTCCACTCGCTCATGCAGAACCAGCCAGCCCAGAAACACCGCGACCACCGGATTCACATACGCATACGTCGACACCTTCGACGTCGGCACATGTTCCAGCAGCCAGATGTAGGCCGTATATCCGATCCACGATCCGCACACCACCAGATAGAGCACGGCGCTGACGCCGCGCGTCGTCCATGCTACCCGCGAGAAATCTCCAGCAGCCAGGGCAAATAAGAGGTTTGCCGCGCCGGCGGCCGTCACCTGCCATCCCGTCGCGCTGAACACGTCCATGCCCGACTGCCAACGCTTCGATAGCACCGATCCCAGCGCCCACGAGAACGATCCCCCCAGCAGCGCCAGCGAACGCCACAACTCGCTCCGTCCCAAAGACGAGGTCGCGTGCAACTCCGGCCAGAACAAAACAAACAGCCCCACCATCCCCAACCCCAGCCCGGCTTTACCTCGCCACGAAATGTGGTGATGGCCGAGCAGCAGCGAGTCCAGCACCAGAAACCACAGCGGCGTAATCGCGATGATCAGCGCCGCCAGCCCCGACGGCACCGTTACCTCCGCCCACGACAGCGTCAGGTTACCGCCCATTAAAAGCAGAATTCCAACCACCGCCGACAGTGCGATCTGCCGCGCCGAGTACCAGATTTTATGCGCGGTCAGCGCGCACGCACCCAGCATCACCACGCCCGCAATCGAAAATCGCAACCCGCACATCAGCGCCGGAGGAATGCTCTGCACCGCAATGTCGATGGCTAGATAAGTCGAACCCCAAAACAAATACACCAGCCCAAAGGCAAGGATCACCTGCCACGGACGTGAGCGCTGTGCCATAGACATGGAAAGGAAAGGAGACTTAAAAGATATCAGACGAGTGAAACAAGGAATGGATTCTACGCATTCTAACGTGTAGACAGCTGATCCTATGTGGAGACAGCCGCCCTCGGCTGTCTTTCGAGCGAAGCTCGAAGCTTTCTCCGCGAGCACAACCTACTTCACCTTCTCGTACTCCGCTTTAGCTTCCTCCAACACAGGCACATCGGCATCCCCATCCTTCCACATAGCAAAGAAGTCCTGATATGCCAGCCGAGCCTTCGCCGCATCACCCTGCAAAGCCGCCGCCCGTCCCAGCCCCAGCTTAGCCAGCGCCAGATAAGGTGATAGCGCCATCGTTCCCTTGTGTTCGACCAATTTTTGGAACTCCGCCGCCGCCTGCGCGCCCTGCTTTGCCTTCAAATACGCCAGGCCGCGCAGGTATGCCGGCAGGCCGGAGCCAATCCATCCAAAATCATAAGGCTCGGTCGCGTGCAGTTCTTCGATTGCCTTCGCTCCGTCGCCACGCTGCAAATCCAGCCGCGCCCGAATCTGCGGAAGGCCGATCTTCTGCGCATACGTCTGCGTGGGGTAGTTCTTACTCAAGTAGCTCGCCATCGCCTCGGTTTTGGCCGCGTCTCCACAGGTAGCGTAGGCATCTCCCGCCAACTCGGCCGCCAAACGGCCCGGCTTCGCCGCCAGTAGTGCGGCATCCTGCCGCGCATCGCCGCAGTCGCCAAAGTCGGCCTCAATCACGGCTCGCCCACCCAGTTCGGTTTGCGCCGCTTCCTCCTCACCCAGATTCTTTTGCATCTCGAAGGCCTTCTGGGATAGCTCCCGCGCCTGATGCAGCTTCCCGGCCTGCGCCGCCATCTGCCCTTCCGTCGAGACGAAACGATATTCTCCCGGTTTGCCCCTGGACCAATCGCGTTCGCGCTGAGCGTCCGCCGCTCTTCCCGTGGTCAGCGCAATCAAATAAGCGCCGGAGTGAATCGTTTCCGACGACGGGAACTTCACCAACGCCTGCTCCGTCACTTGCCGCGCCTCATCGAAGCGGTTCAAGGAAACGTAAGCGCTCTCCAGAACGCTGTAGCAATTGTTGGAGTTGGGATCGACCGGCAGGCAATCTCGCGCCGCCGCCGCCGCCTTCTCAAAATCTCCAATCAGCGCATACGACACCGCGAGATTGTTATAGGGCGTCGAATCGCTGGGATAAGTCCGCTTATAAAGCTCCAGCGCTTCAATCTCTTTATCCGCTTCCCCTGTCACCGTTTGATAATAGTGCTCGGTGATGTAGAGCTTTTCCTGCTCGCTAACCCGGTCGCGCAGTTCGTACGCCTTTTGCGTGTTCTCCTTCGCCTTCTCGAATTCGTTGCCATTCGAATAAACCGTTCCCATGCGGGCGTAGACCCAGGCAAAGTTCGGGTCCAGCTCCACGGCTCGTTTATAAAATGGCAGCGACTCCCGCTCTAATCCCTGATCAAACTCCGCATTCCCCATGGAAAACGCCTTCAACGCTTCGAGCGACGAAGTAGTAACCTGCTCAATCGGAACATCGAACTTCTGCACCGAGGCCAGTGACTCTCCCAGCCTGCCGCGCAACTTGGTAGCCGCGCTGCCCAGCGCGCCCAGCACCTGCTCTTTGCTGCCGGCCTCGGCCTGCTCCTGGGCCAACGAATCTCCGGTCGCGCAATTGATGGCGTTCAAAGTAATCACATACTGACTACCCAGGCTGGCGACCGAGCCCGCCAGCATCGCCTTGCTACCCGAGCGTAAACACAACTCCCGAGCCAGATCGCTAGTCAGGCGCTCGTCTGGCGAACGCCCCATGAATTTCAAAGTCTGGCGCACCCGCGCCCCGGTCAACACGCGCAGAAACGGAGATTGCTCCAAATCCACCGCCAGCGCCTGCTTCAGCGTGCCATCAAATACAGGATCGCCCGTAGTATTGGCGAAGTCGGCGATCACGATCGTGTCTTGTCCAGTCAGCGTGCGGCCCGATCGCGAGCGAAAATAAAATAAACCCGCCACCAAAGCCACAATAACCACAACCACTGGGATCGCAATCTTGAGAATCCTGCTTGGACCACCAGCCGCGCTTATCCTCGAGCCAGATGCAGCAACCGCGGCAGGACTCGCCGAAGCTTGCGCTGCAGATGTTTGAGCAGAAGACGCTCGCGCGGAAGACGTCTGCGCCGCCACAACTCGCGACGAGATCCTCCCACTCGAACCCGAACCGCCAGCCTGCGCCCCAACTTCCGGCGCGGCCGGCAAATCATCCGACTGCGCGGCTACCGCACGCCCGCTGCCCGTATCGCGCTTCAAGCGCGACAAGTCGGCACGAATATCGGCCGCATGCTGGTAGCGCAGGTTGCGATCTTTCTCGATCGCTTTGTTGATCACGTCTTCGAGCTTCGCCGGCAGATCGGGATTCAGTCGAATCGGCGACACCGGAGCCCGATCCAGAATCGCCTGAAAAATCAGGGCCGAAGTCTCTCCCCGAAACGGCAGCGTGCCCGTCGCCATCTCGTAAAGCACAACACCAAACGAAAAAAGATCGGTGCGCGAATCGAGTTCCTTCCCCTTGGCCTGCTCCGGAGACATGTACGCCACCGTTCCCAGCGTCGAGCCGGGGCTGGTCAAATGCTCGTCAACCGCGATGTTCGTCGGCGCTGTTACATCGGCTACGTGCGCTGACGAAGCCGGATTCGCTTTCACCTTGGCCAGTCCGAAATCCAGAATCTTGGCGTGCCCGCGCTTGGTCACAAAAATATTCGCCGGCTTAATGTCGCGATGCACAATGCCTTCGGTATGCGCCGCATCCAGCGCATCGCCGATCTCGATCCCAAGATCGAGAATCGTCTCGACCTCCATCGGCTTGGTTCCGATCAGGTGCTTGAGCGTGGATCCGTCCAGAAACTCCATGACGAGAAACGCCCGCCCGTTCTCCTCGCCGATGTCATAAATCGTACAAATATTCGGATGGTTCAACGCCGAAGCCGCCTTGGCCTCGCGCCGAAACCGCTCCAGCGCCAGCCGGTCCTGCGCCAGATCTTCAGGAAGAAACTTCAGCGCGACAAAGCGCCCCAGCCGCGTGTCTTCGGCCTTGTACACCACTCCCATGCCGCCGCCACCGAGCTTCTCGAGAATCCGGTAATGCGAAATGTTCTGTTCCAGCAAAGGTTGAACCCCGCCCCAAAGAGTGCAGCCATGCTACGACCCGCTGTGTTAGAAGTCAAAAATGATGAGAATTGTGGGGCCCACAGGAAGGATGTCAAAGCGCTATGTGGAAACAGCCCCCGGCTGTCGCCGGGCGAAGCCCGGCTCGTTATTTGCGAGCAACTGTCCAGACAGCAACCCCAAAACATGTTACTTCCCAGCAAAACAGGGGGTTACGTCGCGCCCCGCCTCAAGCTATAATAATTCAGTGATGTCGGTCGCCCGCGATGCTGCACAACGTTTCCAATTCGAATCAGCCCAACTCGCGTCTGTCCGAGTGCCGGCTGCAGTGCCTGGTTTGTCCAAGGATGTTATGTCCGCGGCGCTATCGGGCTGTTCTGCCGTCTCGCCTGCGTCCCAGCCTCTTCGGTAGCGACTAGCAAATCCTCCTGCCTTGATCGTCCCGGTTTTTTGTGCGCTCAAACCAGAGCCGCGCGAGCCGAGTGCCGTTCACCGACAACTGGCCACTAACCGCTGGCCGCTGCCTCAAAGGAGGATTCCATGACCACCGAAACCATGACCCCGCCCGTAAAGAAGACCGCCACCGCTGGACCCAAGATCAAAACGGCCCTTCCCGGTCCCAACGCCAAGCGCGCCCTCGTCAACGACGAGAAATACATTTCGCCGTCCTACACGCGCAGCTATCCGCTGGTAGCCAAGAGCGGACGCGGCATCGTCATCACCGATGTCGACGGCAACGAGTTCTATGACTTCTCCGCCGGCATCGCCGTCACCTCCACCGGCCACTGCCATCCCGAAGTGGTCGCCGCCATTCAGAAGCAGGCCGGCGAGCTGATCCACATGTCGGGCACGGATTTTTATTACGAGAACATGGTGGAACTCGCCGAGCGCCTCTCGAAGATCGCGCCCATGCCCGGCCCGCACAAGATTTACTACGGCAACTCCGGCGCCGAGGCCATCGAGTGCGCTCTCAAGCTAGCCAGGTATCACACGAACAGGCAGAACATCATCGCTTTCTTCGGCGCTTTTCATGGACGCACCATGGGCGCGCTCTCGCTCACCGCCTCGAAGCCGCAACAGCGCCGCCGCTTCGCTCCGCTCGTGCCGGGCGTCACGCACGTGCGCTATCCCGATGTCTATCGTGGCTGCGTGGCCGGTCAGCAAGATGCTGACGCCTTCGCGCTCGGCTGCGCCCGCTTCATCGAAGAGAAGCTCTTCAAGACCACGCTGCCTCCCGAGGAAGTAGCCGCAATCTTCGTCGAGCCGGTACAGGGCGAAGGCGGATACGTAGTCGCGCCCACCATCTTCATGCAAGAGCTGCGCCGCATCTGCGATCGTCACGGCATCCTGCTGGTCGTGGATGAAGTGCAGAGCGGCATCGGCCGCACCGGCAAGTGGTTTGCCGTCGAGCACACCGGCGTCGAGCCGGACATGGTTTGCATGGCCAAAGGCATCGCCTCCGGCATGCCGCTCGGCGTCACCATGACGCGCTCCGAGTTGATGGACTGGGTTCCCGGCTCGCACGCCTCAACTTTCGGCGGCAATCCGGTGTGCGTCGCCGCAGCGCTGGCAACGCTCGATGTGATCGAAAAAGAGCATCTGCTCGATCACTCCGCCGAAGTAGGCGCGCACATGCTGAAGCGCATGGCGGACTGGCCCGCGAAGCTGAAGCTCGTAGGCGACGTGCGCGGCCGCGGCCTGATGATCGGCGTCGACATCGTGAAAGACAAAACCACAAAAGAATACGGCGCTGCCGAGCGCGACCAGATCATCGAACTGGCCTTCGAACATGGCATCCTGTTCTTAGGCTGCGGCCCCAGCACAATCCGCATTTGCCCGCCACTGGTGGTGACTAAAGCGGAAGCTGACGTCGCCATCGACGTGATCGAGAAGTGCGTCCGGGTGGTTGGCAAAGAAGCGTAGTCCGGCAACATTTCGCAGCCACCAGCCCGCAAGGGATGGTGGCTTTTGTTTTTGAGTGGCCTGAAGCGGACCAGGGTTACGAGTGTTGTCATCCTGAAGGACCGCGTTCTTTGCGGGCCGAAGGATCTCTGCACTCGCTTGCGGCATCACTGACGTTGCTGATCAGCCGTTTCTCCAGATGTCGAGTTGTTTTCTAGCCTGCGCGGCGTTGGGATGCTCGATTTCGTCGTATATTTTGAGTGCGGCCTCGGCGTGTTCGATGGCCATTATGCGGTCGCCGAGCTTGTACATCCCTACGCTCATGTTGTACAGGGCGTTCCCTTCGCCGCCGTGGTCGCCGATGTCTCGGGCGATCCCCAGTTGCTTCTCGTAATACTCGGTGGCGAGGCGGGTCTCGCCCAATCGGGCGTATGCGATACCGAGATTGCCCAACGCGGCGCCTTCGCCCGCCCGGTTGCCGATCTCGCGAGCAATTGCCAGATGTTGCTCGTGGTATTCAATAGCGCGGAGGTGCTCGCCCAGATTCTTGTAAGCGATGCCTAGGTTACCCAGCGCGCCGCCTTCGCTTGCCCGGTCGCCGATTCCGAGGGCAATGGCCAGATGTTGCTCGTAGTATTCGATGGCGCGTCGATACTCGCCCAGCGACTCGTAGGCGTTACCCAGGTTGCCCAGCGCGTTTCCTTCGCCCTTCTGGTCGCCGATTTCGCGGGCCATGTCTAAGTGCTGTTCGTGATACTCGATGGCGCGGCGGTATTCGCCCAGCGCATAGTGTGCGTTGCCCAAGTTGCCGAGATGAGCTCCCTCGGTCCCGCGGAGCTTCAATTTGCGCGCTGCGGCCAACGCCGATTCGCGCCACCGAATGCTCTCCCGAGGATGTTGCCGGAGAAGAAGAGTGTAGGTGCCCCGGTCGGGATACTCGCTGCACAACCTAGCGGCCTCGCGGTCCGATTCGGCGTGAGCGGCAGCCCAAGACTGTCCCGCCTCAATATTGCCCAGCTCCAAATCAAACAAGGCCAGCCCGCGCATCATCGATTCCCCGCCCCGCTCATAAAGATCGTCAGCGCTGCGAATTACTTCGAGATAGTGCCGGGCATGGCTCAACGCGGCAGCTGTGCCCTCCTCGTCATTCAGCTTTTCGACGGCGAAACCCCGCATGAGGTCGTGCAGGCGGTAGCGTTTGGTCGCGTCGTTCCATTCGAGCATGGAATACTGCCAGAGGCTGCTGAGCTTGTCTCTAGCAGCGTCTGGATTGATCTCCCAGACGGCAGCGGCGGCGGCGAAGTCGAACGTATCGGGGAAGACGGCTAACATGCGCCAGCGCTTTTGGGTTTCAGCGTCGAGCAGGTTGTAACTCAGGATAATTGAAGCCGTGACGCTCTCGTCGTCGCCGGCCAGCAGTTCCAGGCGTTTTTTCTCGTCCGCAAGTTGCTTCGCATAGTCCTGCGGCTCAAGGTTCACGCGCACGGCGATGGCCGACGCGGCCAATCGCAGGGCTTGGGGCAAATAGCCGCAGAGCTTCGCGATGGCGTCGGCATCTCCATCGATGCGGGGTGCGATGCGGAGAAGAAAATTCTTCGCGTCTGGCGGCGGAAGGGTCTCCAGATTCTTTGCTCGGAGACCGGGCAGCGCGAAGTGTTGGCGGGATGTCACAAGGAGGCTGCACCCGGGCGGCGGAATTAGCGGCTTCATTTGCGCGGCGTCCTTGGCGTTGTCCATGAGCAGCAGGGCGTGCTTGTCGTGGAGGACGGACAGATACAGGGCACGGAGTTCTTCTTCCTTTTCGGGGAGCTTGGCTTCGGGATGGAAGGTGCGGAGGACGTGGGACATGGCATCGGCGGCGGTGAGGGGTTTTTCGCTGACACCTTTGAGGTCGAGGTAGATTTGGGCGTCGGGGTACTTAGGGGCGAGTTCGGTGGCCAGTTTTAGGGCGAGCGCGGTCTTACCGACTCCTCCCTGGCCCTGGAGTCCGGAGATGTGGACGCCCCCTTTTTCGATCGCGGCGTGCAGTTCGGCGAGTTCGGCAGTGCGTCCGGTGAAGTCGGCGGGCGGGGGTGGGAGCTGGTGCGGTGAGGAAAGAACCGGCTGAGCGGTGTGGTAATTGACATACTTGTCGCCTTTGACCACATCGCCGTCGTGGACGATGTTCTTGTCGCCAACGATTTCATCCCCTTCGACAACCTTCTTGTTTCCTGTTACCACGTCACCGGTCACACAGGCGTTGCCATGTGCGCTTACGCCTCCGGTTTGAATGTTGACCTTCGACGCTAGTTCTTCATCGTTGTCCTTCTTTCTCTGCCACAGCCCAACAATAAAGAGGAGGGCCGTTAGCGGCCACATCACCAGCTTGGAAACTAATTCGGCGAGGGTGTTGAGGTGTTCAACGTCGTCCTTGTTCTCTGTCGCAAACGACAGAATCCACGGTGCCCACCAGTGCGCCGTGAGCGCCAATGCCAATGCGGACAACGCGGCCAGAATCGTGACGACCCATTTCTTCACGGACAACCTCTGATGCGTTACTGGGCCCAGGGAAGGTTAACCGGGCGAGTATAGCAGCGAAGGCGAACCCGCAGCACGGGTTTGACGGAGCCTTTGGGCGAGATAAGCTTCGCCGTCAAGCAAAATAATTTTCGCCGCCCTAACTCACTCTCCCGCAAGCTCAAACGGCGACCGCCGCGTCCGGAAGAACCTAGCATGATGTTATAATGGGCTTATGATGATTAGCTGGAAGAGATACAACATCGGATCCAGAGCTATTTCCCCTTCTGCACTAACCCCTTTCTTTCCGATATTTTACCCGCAAGCCATTGCAACCAAAGATTTTACCGCGCTCAGCACGGACCGCAGATCGGCATCCCGATGATTACACGGAATTTAGCCTATTCGATCCGTGAATTTATTTTTCATCCAGATAGGTAACAATGAGAGTATTATCGCGAAAGTAAACTTACAACAATTCGCATCTTCCGATTTCACCTCATCCCTCAAGCTCGGTACTTTTAGCGGTTGCGGTAAAATCAGAAGTTGCAACCGATGAGCGACTTTTCAAAAGCGAGTCACGTTCCCCGGATTCTGGTGGTCGATGACCACCCCAGCATTGCGGGCCTGATGAAGCAGTTGCTCTCCATGCGCGGCTATGAGGTGGTGACGGCCCCCGATGCCGAGCAAGCCCAGGAGGAAGTCCGGCGTCAACCTCCCGACCTGATTTTGTCAGACGTTCGCATGCCTCCCGGAAAGTCAGGCTACGAATTGTGCCGCGAACTGAAGGCAGACCCCGCGACGCGCTTGATCCCCTTCGTGCTGATCACGGGCTTGACTGACGGAACTGAAAAACTGCGCGGCATCGAAGCCGGTGCGGATGATTTCTTAAACAAGCCCGTCCTCGCCGAAGAGCTAACTGCACGGGTAACGTCCCTGCTGCGGGTGAAAGAATTCACCGACGAACTTGAAACAGTCGACTCCGTGCTGTGCACGTTGGGAATGATTGTCGAGGGCCGCGATCCTTATACCGAAGGGCATTGCGAGCGCCTTGCCTCGTATGGGGCGGACCTCGGACGGCACCTCGGCCTCGACGAAGATTCCATCGTCGCGCTGCGCCGCGGAGGTTATTTGCACGACCTGGGCAAGATCGCTGTGCCCGACGAGATTTTGAAGAATGGCGGCGACCTGTCACCAGAGGAGTGGGAGATCATGAAGCGGCATCCGGTGACCGGCGAGAGCATCTGCAAGCCTCTGAAGTCGCTGCGGTTGGTGTTGCCGATCATTCGCCATCACCACGAGCATGTTGACGGCTCAGGTTATCCCGACGGTTTGCGCGCAGGCGAGATCCCGCTGCTGCCGCGGGTTTTGCAGGTCGTGGACGTATACGATGCGCTACGCACGGCTCGCTCCTACAAGCCCGCCTTTGGGCACGAGCAATCCGCGCAAACCATGCTGGAGAAGGCTCGCCAGGGCCTCCTGGATGGTGAATTGGTGAACGAATTCCTCCACATGCTGCAGCAACAGCGCAGAGTCGCCTGATTGCCTCGGGTTACCCTTCAAGCGCTCTTAGCTTTCTCCAGCGGCCAGCCGGACGTACAATGGCGCAGGCGTTTTTCCGGCAACGGCTAAGCCGGAGAAGACATCTTAGTCAATTCCAATGCGTTGGAGTGATAGCGACGCAGTTCGCATCGCGCGCACTGTTCGGTGAGATTGATAAGCGACTTGGCAAGCATGACTTACAGCATCGTCATTCCGGCATACAACGAAAGCGCGCGCTTGAGTGCGACTCTGGAGAAGGTGCGGGCCTACGTTCGGCAGCAGGACTGGGATGCGGAAGTCATCGTAGTCAACGACGGTTCGCGCGACAATACCGCGGAGATCGTGCGCGAGTTTGTCCAAAGTGATCCAGTGGTACGTCTCATTGAGAATCCGGGAAACCGGGGTAAAGGTTACAGCGTTCGCAACGGCATCCTGAACGCGCGCGGCGAAATCATCGTTTTCAGCGACGCCGATTTATCCTCTCCTATCGAAGAGATGCCGAAGCTGTTGCAGGCGCTGGCAGCGGGCGCCGATATTGCCATCGGCTCGCGCTGGTTGAAAGTCGAACTGCAGACGCAGCGCCAGTCGCTGCATCGCCAGCTTTTTGGCAGAATCTTCAATCTGCTATTGCGGATGATTCTGGGACTGCAATTCGCAGACACGCAGTGCGGATTCAAGGCCTTCACTCGCCGCGCCGCGCAAACCATTCTGCCCCTGCAGCGCATCGAGCGCTGGGGCTTCGATCCCGAGATACTTTTCCTGGCGCGCAAGTTCGCCTTCCGCGTAGCTGAGGTTCCCGTACTGTGGGGTCACAGTGGAGGAACTCGCATTCATCCCCTCATCGACGGCGCGCACATGTTCCAGGAGATGCTCCGCGTCCGCTGGTACGACCTTACCGGCAAATACGAGCGTGGTGCGCCGGTTACGGTGCAACCGGTCGAGACTGTGCCCGGAAGACCTGCGCCGAGAGTGTGAGTTTCTCGAATAGCCCGCGGTATTAGACTCATTTTCATTTTGCTCCAGAAGAAGTCTGTACTGCCTCAACCACGCGCCGTCCCATCGCCGAAGTCGAAAGCGAACTCTGCCCGGAGCAAGCGAGATCGGCGGTGCGAGCCCCCTTATCCAGCACCGCTCCAACCGCACGCTCGATGGAGGTAGCCTCACGCTCTAATTTAAAAGAATGCCGCAGTAGTAAAGCAGCGGAGAGAATCGCACCCAGAGGATTCGCGACGCCTTTGCCGGCAATATCGGGCGCGGAGCCATGCACCGGCTCATAGATGCCGACAGGGCCGCCGATGCTAGCCGAAGCCAGCAGTCCCAGCGAGCCGACCACCCCGCCCGCCTGATCAGAAAGAATGTCGCCGAACATATTTTCCGTGAGCACGACGTCGAAATCCCTGGGCCGCTGCACCAGCGACATCGCCGCCGAGTCCACGTACATGTGAGAAAGCTGCACGCCGGGATAATCTTTGGCGCACCGCGTCACCACCTCGCGCCACAAGCGCGAGCACTCGAGAACGTTCGCTTTATCGACGGACAAAACTTTCTTTCGCCGCTTCATCGCGAGCTCGAAGGCAACCCGCGCAATACGCTCGATGTCCGGCTCATCGTAGGTCATCGTATTAACCGCAACGCGCGAGCCGGGCGGGCCTGCGACCGACCGCGGTTCGCCGAAGTAGAGTCCCCCCAACAGTTCGCGCACGATCATAATGTCAGTACCGCGGACCAGTTCGGCACGGAGTGGAGAACTCTCTTCCAGCGCTGGAAAACAAATAGCTGGCCGCAGGTTGGCGTATGCACCGAGCTCGCGGCGCAGGCGCAGAAGTCCGGCCTCGGGGCGAAGATGATTGGGATAATGATCGAAGGCCGGACTTCCGACAGCTCCCAGCAAAACCGCAGAGGAAGTGAGGCAGGCCTGAATCGTATCGGCAGGCAAAGGATCTTCGACAGCGGCAAGGGCCGCGCCACCGATGTTCTTCCTCTGAAGTTGAAGCTGGTGGCTGAATGCATCGGCAACGGTCTGCAGAACCAGCACGGCCTGCTCGGTGACTTCCGGGCCGATGCCGTCGCCGGGAAGAATGGTTAATTTGAGGAGCATGGGGAATCAGTCTAGCGCGTCAGGATTGGAAGGGGAAATTCACTTTGGCTCTGATCCAAATCGAATCACGTTGCCGTCGGGATCTTCGACGTGCATCTCAAGGGCCCACGGGTAATTCGTCGGCGGCATGCGAATCGTTACTCCACGAGCTTTGAATTCGTCCTGTAGTTTCTCAACGTCTTCCACCCCGATCCAGATCCATGCCTTGCCCGCGCCCTGACCTCCCTTGCAAAGGTAAATGCCAGCGCGGTCGCGGTTCACGCTGGTGAAGTCGTCGTTGCCCCAAGACACGTTTTTGAAGCCCAGGAGGTCCACATAGAAGTGGAGGCTGACGTTCATATCCTCTACGCGCAAGATGGGCTGGCTACCCTCGAAGAAAACGCGGGTGTCCTGCACCTTGGTCATCGTGGCCTAGGCTACACGCCCCAAAGATAATCTTCCTGATCGTGGTGCGGATCGGCAGGTACTGGCAGCGGCAAGCCGAAGGCATTAGGCTGCGGAGCTAGCGGAAACGGACGCTGCGATTCCTGAGCGGCGGCATTGGCAACCGCGGCGGCTTGCGCTGGAAGCGGCTCAAACAGCGGAGTCGCCGACGCCGCAGGCTTGTGCGTGTCGCGAATCAATTCCAGCAGGTGATGATCTTCCACTTTCTTGATCTTGTCGGCGAGCCGGACAAAACGCCGATAAATGTCGTCGAGCGCCCGGCGGTCAAATTGATAACCCAGTTGTTCGCAACGGATCGCTAACGCGTGCCGTCCGGAATGCTTGCCCAGCACCAGCTTTGAGTCCGGAACGCCGACCGACTGCGGCGTCATAATCTCGTAAGTCAACGGATTTTTTAGAACGCCATCCTGATGAATGCCGGCCTCGTGCGCGAAGGCGTTGCGTCCGGTGACGGCTTTGTTGGGCTGCACTGGTACGCCGGTGATGTCGCTCAACATCTGGCTCGCCAGGAAAAGGTATTCACCCGCCACGCCGGTTTCGTAGGGATAGCGATCGCGGCGAACCCGCATCGCCATCACAATCTCTTCCAGTGCCGCATTGCCCGCGCGCTCTCCGATGCCATTAATGGTGCACTCGACCTGGCGCGCTCCGGCCGCGATCGCTGCCATCGTATTGGCGACAGCCATTCCCAGATCGTTATGGCAGTGCGCGGAGATGGTTACATTCTCGATTCCCTTCACTCGACGACGAATGGTCGCAATCAGTTCGCCGAACTCAGAAGGGACCGTATAGCCGACCGTATCCGGAATGTTGAGCGTAGTGGCGCCCGCTTCCACCACAACTTCGAGCACCTGGCACAGAAAATCAGGCTCAGTACGCGTGGCGTCTTCAGGAGAAAACTCTACGTCTGAGCAAAGCGACTTCGCGAAAGCAACCGCTTCGCGTGCCTGGGCCAGGCATTGCTCCCGGGTGATTCGCAGCTTGTATTGCAGGTGAATGTCGGACGTGGCGAGGAAGACATGGATTCGCGGCTTCGCGGCGTCTTGCAAAGCCTCCCATGCGCGCTCAATGTCTGGACGGCAGGCGCGAGCCAGGCCGGCGATGATAGGTCTGCGAATGACTGCAGCAATCGCCTTCACCGCTTCAAAGTCGCCGTCAGAGGCAATGGGGAAACCGGCCTCGATGACGTCAACTCCGAGGCGGTCGAGTTGATGCGCCAGGCGCAGCTTTTCCTGATGGTTCATGCTGCAGCCCGGCGACTGCTCTCCATCGCGGAGAGTGGTGTCGAAAACCGTAACGCGGACTTGCTCCGTAGCCATTCGCCTTCTTCCCCTGCGCTATAAGCTTGAAAATCGTGAGGACGCTTGCCCTGTATCTTCTTGCCTTGTATCTTCTCTATGCTACGGCTCGCCTCGGCCTATAGCAATGCTTATAATTATGCACGAATCATTAGTAACTATTCTATGATAAGATCGGCTAATGTATTGGCAACTTTATATTAAGGACTACGAATGGAGCTTTCGCAACTGGAAGTCTTTCTCGCGGTAGCGCGAGAACGCCGCTTCTCGCGCGCGGCGGAAAAGCTCTTTCGCACACAGTCTGCGGTCAGCCAGACCATCCGCAAACTCGAGGACGAACTAGGCGAGAGCCTTTTTGATCGGTCGTCTCGGGAAGGGGTTCTCACCGACGCCGGCCATGTACTGTACGAGTATGCGGAAAAGTTGCTGAACCTGCGCCGCGACGCGCATGAATCTCTGGCCGAATTGCGGGAGCTTCATAAGGGCAAGCTCGAGATCGCAGCCAATGAATTTACTTCGCTTTACCTGCTGCCGGTGTTGGCGGAGTTTCGCCGCCTGCATCCCATGATCAAGATCACGGTGCAGCGCGCGCTCGGCAGCCGCATTCCAGACCAAGTCTTGCAGCACAGCGCCGAGCTAGGTGTGCTTTCGTACAAGCCCGAAGAGCCGCGCCTGCATTCAGTAGTGGCTTATCTCGATGAGTTGGTGCTGGTAGTGCCTCCCAAGCACGCCCTGGCTGGGGCGAAGCAGGTAAGCATCCAGCAACTGGGGGCGGAGTCGTTCGTCGCGCATATTGTCTCCTCGCCCTATCGCGAGAAGGTTCTACAGAGCTTCCAAAAACACAAAACCCCGCTGCACATGGATCTTGAGTTGCCCACTCTGCAAGCCATTAAACAATTCGTCGCCCTCGGAAGCGGCGTCGCGCTGATGCCCGGCATAAGCGTGGAAACCGAAGTGGCGCGCGGCGAACTGGTTAGGATTCCGGTTCGCGAGCTGCACGTGCAACGCAAGTTGCGCCTCGTGTATCGCAAAGAAGCTGGACTATCACACGCCGCCCGTGCATTCCTGAAAGTCGCCGAAGCCGTCTCGCTCAAGCAAGGTGGCCGTTACCGCTTTCAGCGCGAGAGTTAGGATCGGGGCTTCGGCTGTCGGGCTTCGGCCTCAGCACCTAATAATTTCGAGTGTCTGCTTCGGCTCTTAGAATCAAACAAGAGCATTGCTTCTTGAAACACCGAAGCCCGAAAGGCGAAGCCCGCCTTCGGTCAGCAGTCGGCACAGATCTCCTCCGCCTGAAATGCTGCCAATGCCTCGTGCAGACTGGGGTGAATCTTCAAAACGGAGTTCATGTTCGTAAGGTCGAGCAACTCTTGCACCAGAGGACTCGGGCTGGCGCACTTCAGGTCAGCTTTTCTCGCTTGAGCGCGGGCGTGCAGCAGCACCAACTCGCCGATGCCCGCGCTATCGATGGAACTCACAGCACTGAGATCGAGAACCACTTTGCCTCGATGGTTGAGCGCATCGCTCACCGCCTGCGATAGCGCGGCAGCTTCATCCCTATAGACAATGCGGCCCTCACAGTAAACGATCATCACGTCGCCATGATTTCGAGTTTCCAAACTTAGCTTCAACTTCGACTCCTTTGATTTTTGTCGCTGTGCAGCGGACGAACGCGGCCGCGATTTATGTTTGGTAATTATGTCGGCGAGTGGGATTCGAGAGTCCCATCCTAATAGATAGACGCCAATGGGAGGGTTTTGGAATCAACAAAAGCAGATTAAATCTTCGTAAAACAGTGCCAAACCAGAACTGCGCACAATTTTGGCACGCGGGCATCTTAGCGCTGCATTACACTGCATCTAACGGTCTTCACACATTCAGGTAGAATTTGCTGCTGGCATCATTGCCGGGGAGGAATTATTTTCGTGTCAAAAACCGCAGCTTTGGTCTTGGCCTTTGTGAGCTTCACGCTGTGCGCCACTTCATCGAGAGCCCAGCTCATTCCGAGCGGCAACGTGTACGTCGGAGTTTCCGAGGCCGATTCCGTCGACGTCGTAAATCGCTACACCTTCCGCGGATGGAATGCCTCGGTTGAAGCATTCCCCTTTACTCGCCTGGTTCATGTTGGCGTCGTGCTCGATGGCAGCGGATTCTACCGCAAAGGAATTCAACAATACGATCTGTTTCTCGGACCGCGGCTTTCGATGAACTACGGAAAGTGGCGCCCCTTCGTGCAGGCCATGGGCGGCGCACAAGACAATCGATCGGACGGTTCGTCGCATATTCCAGTGGGCTACGATGTGGGCGGTGGTGTGGATCGAAAATTCAAACTGCTCTTTCTCAAGAGTTTTTCCTGGCGCCTGCAATTCGACTACTATCACTTCCACTTGCTCAGCGCCAACCAGAACGATATTCGCGGTTCCGCCGGACTGGTGTGGCGCTTCTGAAGAGAGCCCCGCTTCTGCGCAACGCCGTTTCAGCCAGTTCGAATCTCTGAACCGTTCGTTCGCACCCAATCTTTTTTCCTGACTGCCCCCCTCGCGATTGTTCTCAGCGATTGCTTGTAAACCAAGCCCGTGTAGGGCGCATCGAAAAACTTTCCAGAGGATCTGGGGTTCTTTTTTGAGAGGAAAGCGAGGATATTTATGCGTAGGGTTTTATTCGTAGGTTTAGCGCTAATTTTGTTTGCCGGGTTGGCTAGCGCTCAAGTGCCCGCGGGCAATGTTTTCTTTGGCTATTCTTATTACAATACGAATCTCTCAAGCATCGATCGCGTCAATACGAACGGCTTTGAGGCCTCGCTCGAAGGCCGGATCATTCCCTTTCTCGGGTTTGTGGCTGATTTTGACAGCCATTATGGCTCGCAGAAACTTCTTATAGAGTGCCCCGCGTCACCTATTCCATGCGGCCCTGTCAGCACGAACATCGCCGAGCGCAATTATCTATTTGGGCCGCGGGTCTCGTTTCCAGCTGGAAAGTTTCGTCCCTTCGCGCAATTGCTGTTCGGAGGTGCGCACGTCAACGCTGGTGATGCCGGTTCCGATACGTCGTTCGCAACCGCGGTCGGCGGCGGACTCGATTACAAACTCATCCCGCTATTAGCGTGGCGCTTCCAGGGCGATTATGTGCAGACTCGATTCTTCGGTACTACGCAAGACAATGTGCGCATTTCGACGGGTATTGTCTTGCGCTTCTGAAGCGCTTTCGCCGGATTGAATCTGATTAAGGGCGGAAATTACACAGGATCCGGCTGGTTGGCCGGATCCTGTTTTTGGTGGCCACGAAGAAAACCGGAATAGTTCTGCACCAGGCAGGAGCAGTCGCAAACTACACTTGCGGTCGCGAGTCGGGTTCCGCCTGCCAGTATTTGTGATCGCGCAGGAAGAATTTTTCGTTCCAGTAGTTCATGGCAGTCCATAGGAACAGCCAGCCTACGCGCAGATGTCCCATCTTCTGGAAGCGGCGATTCGTGGTGTAGACACCGCCGCGCACGATGCCGAATCGACTCCGTGCCACCTGCTGGCTCAGCAGATAATCTTCCGCAAACGCGACTTGCTCGTGAAAGCCACCCAACTCATGAAACTTTTTCGTATCGAACAGCATGAACATCCCGGTCGCAAAGGGATGGTGCAGGCGCGAAAGGTACTGAAAGAAATCGTTGCCCGCATAAAACAATTTGTCGATCCAGCTGCCGTCGCGGCAAATAATGTTCGTAGTCACACAATGAAGATGTTTTCGTTGCGCGAGCTCAACCGCGCGGCGCACCACCGACGGATGCCCCAGTTCGATGTCGGCATCGAGAAAAAGAACGTAGTCGCTCTCCGCCTGTGCTGCGCCCAGGTTGCGGCCGACAGAAGGCATTCCGCCGCGAATCACGCTCACGTTCAAGCGGTCGCGGAAACCGAGAACAATTTCCCCAGTGCCGTCGGTTGAGTTCGCGTCAGCGACCAACACCCTCGTACTCGACATCTTCGAGTAATCCTGATTCGTCAGCGAAATCAGCAAACGAGGAATCAGCTTCGCTTCGTTCTTGGCTGGAATCACGATCGTCAGCTCGCTCAGCGTGTTCATGTTCGTTATATTCATGGATGCGAACCCCCTGTTCGTCAACGGTCAGGTACGTCAGCCGGGAATCGACCCAGCCTCCCGCGTTGTAATAGTCAATTCCGTCCTGCTCGACGTGCATGGCGTGGTGCGTGTGGCCGCAGAAAATGCGATTGGCATCGTGCTGCCGCGCGTAGTGCAGAGCCCCCGCCGAAACCTTCGACGACATACGCAACCAGCGCGTGTTCAGGCGGTCGATCAGCCGCGCTACCGGCTTGCTTTTGAAATCGAGTTTCTGCAGTTGCAGATAAAGCGACGTTCCCCAGCGGTTCAGCCGCACATTGCTTACTTGGAAGCCATCGAACTGATGGCCGTGAATGGCGATGTGGTTGAGTCCGTTGTATTGCCAGTCGTAGTGCTGGTACACGCGCACCCCCACCAGGTGCGACATGATGTTGGTCAGTCCATGGTCGTGATTGCCTTCCACCCACACCACTTCCACCTGCCGCTTAGGATTCGAAAGCTTGCGGATATAGCCGAGAAATTTCCAGTGGTCCTTTGTGAGGCGGGCGAAGTTAAGGTCAGCGAAAATGTCGCCCAGCAGGATCAGCCGCTGAAAACGGTTTTCCTTCAGCACACGGGTCGCTTCGCGCGCACGACTGGTCTCTGCACCGAGGTGCAGGTCGGAAAGGATCAGCGTGTTGTACACGGGCAGATCCATATTTAAGTTGTAGCAATGGAATGTTACGGAGTGATGAAATGTGCATCAATATTAGTGCAGTGGTAACCAATACGGTAACTTGCTGGCGGGATTAGCCTTAGCGGCGGCAAGTATTGCAACAGTGTGAATGCTCTAGGAAAACGCTGGCTCTTTTTGGGATTGAATCGGCTGTTCGATTATTTCGGTTTCAGCGTTTTCACGTATTCGTAGCTAATGTCTAAATACTTCAGCAGTTCTTTGGTTTTGCTCAATAATGCATCCGGAACTGTCACATAATCTTTTTTCACCACTCCATACGATTTAAATAAAGTGGTCTTATACTTTTTCAGAAACGCCTCGACCTCCTCTTCAGGCAGCCTTAAACCCATGGTACCGCTCTGGTCCAGATAGCTGAACATGTGGCCGTTCAAAGAGGTGTAAGGATGAACAGCGCCCTTGCGTTCGATTTTCGGATTGCTTGCGATCAGCTTCTCGTACAGTTCCAGATTATCCGGAGGGATGTTGCTCTTTTTCGCGGTCGCCATTGGCTATTGAATTGTTCTTCGAAATAAAAGCTGCCGAATTTTGGACGGCCGCCGCTACTTTGAATTTTTTCTCTTGGCGGCCAAGCGAATGCCGTAGAACAAGACGAGGTTAAGCAGGATGAAGCTAACCACAGCGGTGATAGCGAGTGTCTTCGCTGGAGTGTGATCTACAACTGCAAGCTTTACCATCATCCCCACGATGGCGGCATTCACTAGAGCGAATTTTGCCGCTGCCGTCATATCACTTTTGCGTCGGGGGAACGTACTCCTTCGGCACTGCTGAACCCTCTCCAAAGAAGAACTGATCCAACTGCTTGACGATCACCTCCTGATCCTCGCGCCGCGCCGGGTTCAGCCGGTATTCGTTCAGCAGCATTTTGCAATGCTCCGTCCACATCCGCCAGGCTTCCTGGGAGACGTTGTCGTAAACCTTGCGTCCGAGTTCATTGTCGAATGGAGGCTCGTCCAACCCGGGCATATTTCTCTTCAATTTTACGCAGAAAACCGTGTGCTCCATAACCATCCTTACACTAAAGAGTTTTCACGAAAATATTATTACACGGGATTGCATTTCAGAAGCAGCGTCAGACCGAGAAGCCGGCTTACTCTGTGTACCTCGGTAGCCTCTGTGTTAAAGGTTTTGCCAGTCCAAAAATCTCCAACACAGAGGAACAGAAGAATAGAGCGATGGGAACTGCGAGGGGAAATCCAGCAGTTCAAGGTTTCGAAATCGCCCCAGAGTACCCAGCCAGCAACTCAGCCAATTGACCGGCGCTCACAGGCGATTCTTTTTCGGGGTTGGCGATAGCCCCAGATACCTTACCCTTGATGCCCACATACACGGCGTTGTAAGCCTCATCCCCCAAATTCTCCACTTTATGCTTCACCGCCGGAAACCAGCGCGCCTCGCCCGGTTTGGCGAATGTTTCGTGCACTTTGCCAGTCGAGTCGGTGAAGCGCAAGTGTCCACCCGTTACCACGACCACTACGCCGCCTGGATGATCGTGCATCTCCGACTTCTCATGCGGACCGTAATGCACCGATACCACTTGTACGCGATCATTTTCAAAATCCAATTTGTAGTGTTTGGGTTCCACCTTGGTGGGATCTTGCGCAAAGCAACCCGATGCCAGACACAACATCACCGCTGCGCAGACAAATCTGCACAACATGGCCGGCCTCCTGATCATTAAGTTCGATTCCGAATGGCTCGGAGTAATCTGCTCACGCTACTCCGGCGTTCACGCCCTGTCAATGAAGTGAACTGCGTCCGCCTCAAAGTGGTTAATCGAGCTAGCGAGTACCGATAAGCGAAAAAGAAAGCGGCCCTGCTCCTAAAGCAGGAACCGCTGGGAAAGTTCTCGTTCAGCCAATTCTGTGGGGCTTTACTTCTGCCCTGGATTCTTTTCTTTATCTTTATCTTTGTCTTTGTCTTTGTCTTTGCTCTTGTCTTCGATCGAAAGCAGTTCTACTTCGAAAATCAGAGTTGCGTCGGGGCCAATATCTGCACCTGCTCCGCGCTCGCCGTAGGCCAGATCCGACGGAACGAAGAGTTGCCATTTCGAACCTACAGGCATTAACTGCAGCCCCTCCGTCCATCCTTTAATGACGCCGCTTACAGGGAAGGTCGCAGGCTGCCCGCGTTTGTAGGAACTGTCAAACTCGGTCCCATTAATCAGTGTGCCACGGTAGTTGCAAACCACCGAATCGCTGGCCGTCGGCTTCGGCCCCGTGCCCTCTTTCAGAATCTTGTATTCCAGTCCGCTGGGGAGCGTGACTACGCCTTCTTTTCCCTTATTAGCGGCCAGAAAAGCTTCTCCTTCCTTCTTGTTCGCGGCTCCCTCCGCTTGCATCTTCGCTTGCTGCTTGTCGCGCATTTCCTTCTGCATGTCGGTCAGCACTGTCTGCGCCTCAGCATCGGTGAGCAGCGTCTTGCCACCGGCCAAGCCATCTTTCAGCCCTCGAGTGAGCAGCGCTGGGTCGTAGGGCACGTCCTGCTTTTTCAGGCCTTCCGCCATCCTCTTGCCAGTATTCATTCCGAGGGCATAGCTGAATTTGTCTTTTTGCGTTTTGAGGGCAAGCGGAGCAGCGGCGCTCTTGGTCGCTGTAGCCGGCTTCTTGGTCGTTGGAGCTTTGGCTGTCGTGCCCGAAGCGGGCGCGGTCTCTGAACTCGGCGCCGCCGGAGTCTGCTGTGCCAGGACATTCCCTGCCAGCAACGCCCCAGCCGCCAATAGGTTTACCGCTGCGGATAAATATTTGTGCATGTCGGTATTGTCCCATTGCAGAGAACATCTCGGCAAACTGGCTGCTCACCAGGGAATCGGTCTGTGATGCTCGAGCCACACCGAAGCTCCGGGTAGTGATGCCAAAATGCATCACTACAAACCTCCCGGTAGTGGCTGAAATTATCAACGCACATTTCATCCACTACCAACCTCCCGCCATTGTTGACTTGTCGCTTTCCCCAACGTAACATTCGCACACCAAGCGGGGATGACCGCAGCGCTTCTTAGCGGTCGCGACCAGAAATAGCCTGAGGAGGCGGAATGCAACTGCGCCTGGAAAGCCGCCCGGTCGGCGATGTGTTAGTCATGCAATGCCACGGACGCATAGTGGCCGGTAATGAAGTCTTCACCCTGCACTCTTCGGTCGGAGACTCCATCGAGAAGTATGGCGATGTGGTGTTGCAACTCGACACAGTCGAGTTCGTCGACAGCAGTGGCCTCGGCGCTCTGGTGCGTCTGACGCAGGCCGCGCGCTCCAAAGGTGGCGACGTAAAGCTCAGCGGTGTGCCCCCAAAGATTCACAAGGTTCTGCAACTCACCAGCCTGCTGTCGCAGTTTGAAATCTACACTTCGGTCGAAGAAGCGATCACCGCCGCATACCTGGGTTCGAGATATTCGAGAGGAAAAACCGGCGACGCCCGGCCCACCATACTCTGCGTCTACACCTCGACCGACGTCTGCACTTTCCTGCGCGAAGTGCTGTGCAGCGCCGGTTACAACACCATCACCAGCACCACCATCGACGACGCGCAGATTCTGCTCAAGGCAACCAAAGCCAAACTAGTGGTGGTATCTTCGAAAATCCAGTCCGTCCACGGCAAACCAATTCGCCAGGCGCTCCAGGTGATCGCCCCGGAGGCGTCTCTTTTCATCCTGGACGAGAACTTCGCCACCCAGGATCCGGGAGAAGCCGCCGAGAAACTTTTGCTGGGTGTGGGCAGTCTTCTGCCAGCTCCGAATTAAACGCCTCGGCTATTTTTATTGATGTTAGTCGGTATGAGATTGGTGGGCCCGCAAGGATTTGAACCTTGGACCAATGGATTATGAGTCCACTGCTCTAACCGCTGAGCTACGGGCCCGATCTTGTTGTATATAACACATTATTAACAACTTAGTTGGCAAATAAAGAAGGGGCCCTTCGATAACTTCAACCTAGGTGGCTGTTTTGGGGGCTATTGGTCCTTCTTGAACGGTTGCGCCGTTCTTCAGCCCGTTCAGAACGCATTCTAGGAGCGACGCCCGTAGGGACGGAAGGAGATGTCTCTCTTGCGCCACAGGGATCGAATACCCTTCGAAAACGCCTTGTCGAAATAGTGCAAACAGACCCCGTGGGAAAGCGTTTAGCTTTCGCTCTCAGCCGAATCGAAGTGTGGCAGCTCGATCCCGGTCGTCCCAGTTCCAATCCGCCGGGATCAGGTAGCACTCTTTTGCCTGCCACAAACTTCCCACATGCCGACTCCTCGCCCAAAATAACTTTGGGTTAGCCCGCAATCCAGGTTAAGGGCCAAAGAAAGACTACTCATCTCCGCTTATAGTTTGATTCCAGATAAGAAAACTATCCGAATTTTCTTGACATGGTCCGTTCAATCGATGTAAAAGCCATGTGACTCAAAAAGAGCGAGCGCTCGCTTTGCATTGATAGTCCGGACATAAATGCCTAAGCTCCTCAACCGAACCATCGAGGTCAATAAGCTCAAGATCGAGCGTGCCGCCCTGCAACTCTTTACCAGAAAGGGCTTTCATGGCACTACGGTCCGCGAAATCGCGAAGAAGGCAGGAGTATCAATGGGCAAGCTTTACATCTATTACGACACCAAAGAAGACATCTTCATCGACCTGGTTCATCACTTGGGCCGAAAGATGGAAGCCATTCGTCAGAAGGAACTTATTCCCCTGATGGCATCGCTGGATCCGGATTCACTCAAGAATCTGGCACGCGCGATCGGAAGGGTGGTCTCGGAAAACCTGGATTACTGGCGCCTGATGTACATCGATGTGGTCGAGTTCCGCCACAAGCACTTCATTCACAGCTTTCGCGAGATCGCTGGAGGTCTGCGAACCTATGCCAATGCCATGATTCGCGAATCGAAGGTCAAATTTCCGGACGGAGTGGATCCCTCTCTCGCCTATACCGCAATTTACTTGCAGTTTTTCACGTACTTCCTGGCCGAGGAACTTTTTGGGGCGAAACGGCACTTGGGAATGAGCGACGAAGAAGCTATCGAGCAACTCGTTCTTCTCTACACCGGAGGGCGCGTAATAAAAGGCCAATGAATTGGATGGGGACAGATAAGGAGAACAGCATGCGATTACGGAGCGCGGTTCCAGTTTGCATTTTGGCAGGATTTTTCTTGTTGGCCAGTCTCATGTCGGCGCAAACTCCGACAACCGGGCAGGTCACGGGAGTTGTAAAAGATCCGAGCGGCGCCGTCATCAGCGAAGCCAGGATCACCCTGACCAGTGCGGCGGGAGTGCAGCGCGAGAGCTCCAGCGATACGAGTGGCCATTATGCCTTTTCGCTAGTGCCTCCTGGGACCTATCATCTCGACGCAGAAAAGGCTGGGTTTGGCAAAGCAACAGCAAACGGCGTAGTCGTTCGCATCACCGAGACAACGAATCTCGACATTCGTCTCGAAGTTGCTTCGCAAAAGGCTGTCGTCGAAGTGCAGGTTCAGCCCGAGTTGGTCCAAACCCAAGACGCTGCCCGGGGCACGGTAATCGAGCAGGAGCAGATCCGCCAATTACCGCTGCCCACCAGAAATTTTCAACAATTGCTAACGCTCACAACCGGCACCTCCGGTCCGGTTCAGAACTCCGCCGAACTTGGACGGGGCGCCGCGCCGATATATGTCAACGGGAACCGCTCAACCTCAAACTCGATCGTCATCAACGGAGCCGACGCTAACTCCATCGGCACGGGCTCCACCCCCAATTTGGCAGTGCCCGCCACCGATACTCTGCAGGAATTCATTGTTCAGACCAGCCAGTACGATGCTTCCCAGGGCCGTGTCGCCGGCGGTGTCGTGGCAGCAGTGACAAAATCAGGGACGAATCAACTGCATGGAAATGCGTACGAGTTCTTCCGCAACACCGTGCTCAATGCGAACAATTACTTCCTTAATGCGGCGGGCGTTTCGCGTCCTCCATACCAGCGCAACCAGTTCGGCGGTACGCTGGGCGGGCCGGTAATAAAGGACCGGATGTGGTTTTTCGTCTCCTATCAGGGCAGTCGAGAAGTAAATGGTACTTCGTTGCTGAATTCCGTTGGGAGCGTTCTGGTTCCCGGGAACCTCTCAAACGACCGTTCCACGGCAGCCATCGATGCGCTGGCAGCGTCTTTCGCTAACCCAGTCAGCCCAACCACATTATGTCTGCCCGCATGCTTGAGTCCTACCGCGCAGTTTCTTCTTCAGGCGAACCTGCCGAACGGCTCGTATGTGATACCGTCAGCGCCGCACCCCAGTGCCTCGAACGCACCCGTCTCGGTCCCCGTGGTAGCGATCTCGAGATTCCGCGAAGATCAGTTCAACACGAATCTGGATTACCAACTCTCCACCAACAACCGGCTCTCCGGCAAGTTCTTCGACGCGAACAATCCTGCTACGCAAGGCTTATTTGATTTGTTCGGACTGGCCAACGCTCTTCCGGTTCCAGGCTTCGGTGGCACCGCGAATCTCAATCAACGAGTGCTCGCGATCGACGATACCGATGTTCTCAACTCTCACTTGGTGAATGATGCCCGCTTTGGGTACAGCGTGATCACCACGGGGTCCCAACCGCAGGAACCGTTCACGTCGGCCCAGGTGGGAGTCTCGTCGCCGCTGAGCAATCTTTTCGCCGGTATGCCGGAAATGTCGGTTGCGAACTATTTCGACGTGGGAGCCAACCCGTTCGCCGACAACGCTGGGGTCGAGAAAACCTACACCGCCGGCGACACTTTGACTTGGCAGAAGGGTCGCCACAGTCTGAAATTCGGCATGGAATACAAGCATCACGACCTGAACGAAACTTTCAATCTCTACACCCGGGGCCAGATGTTCTTTCTAGGGTTTTCCGGCAACCCGTTCGCCGATTTTCTTGGAGGCTTCGCGGATACGGCTGGGCTCACGATCATGGGCTCCGGCGTTAACAACCGCGATGTTCGGGCACGTGACTGGAACGGATTTGCCAGTGACGACTGGCGTATTTCAGAGCGGCTTACCCTCACGCTGGGCATCCGTTACGATTTCTTTGGTCCTTTCACCGAGGCTGATGGGCGCTTCGTTGGCTTCGATCCGACCCGGATCACAACCGTCCCGATCCCCGCGCTGTTCGGTGGCGGGGTGGCCATCACCGGAGGGTTTGTGCAGGCATCGAACGCCAAGAATCCTCTGCCGGGCGTGCCCGAAGTGCAACCGTCGCTCGTGCCTTCCGAGAAGAAAAACTTCGCGCCGCGAATCGGCTTTGCCTGGCAACCTCGCTCCGATAACCGTCTGGTGGTGCGTGGTGGCTATGGGATTTACTATGACCGGGCAAATTCCCGGCTGCTTAACAACCAGATTCTCGACTTTCCCTACTACACGCTGGCCCAGGCGTTCTTGACGCCAATCTCCGATCCGTTCGTGCAGGTTCCTCAGCCGAGCGCTTTTCCGCTGGCTTTCAACAACCGAGCGCTCTTTCCCTTTGGAGGGCCGCCGGCGCTGCTGCCCCGGGCGGCGAGTCTTCTCTTTCCGGCCACTGCCGCACTGGTTTCGGCCAACGGCATCTACCCGGATCTTCACGACTTCCGGACACCATACATCCAGCAATATAGCCTGGGAGTGCAGAGCGAACTCGCCAATAACTGGATGTTGGATCTAAGTTACGTCGGGTCGACCGGGCGTAAGTTGTATCGGCTTGTGGATCAGAACCAGGCTCTCATTCAGACTGCGTTGGGCCCTGCCGGCGCTTATTATCCGGGATTGTCCAGTCTGGCGGTCCAGGGCTTTGGTGTCCATACCATGCAGAGTTCGTCGAATTCGAGCTACAACTCTCTGCAGGCCAGCGTGACCAAGCGATTCTCTCATGGGCTGACATTGCTCGCGTCATACACCTGGAGCCATTCGCTGGATGATTATTCCGGCGACCCCACGGGAACAAGCGACGTCACGGTAGTTCCCGGAAATCAGGCTCCCGGCTTCTTGAATAACTACGCCACTTCCGATTTTGACCGTCGCGAGCGATTCGTATTCAGCGGCATCTATGATCTGCCGAAGTTGTACCAGGGTACTTCCGGTTTTGCCCGGCAGGCAGTCAATGGATGGGAGCTGGCCAGCATCCTGACCTTGCAGAGCGGCACGCCATTTTCGGTTTTTACCAACGACACTGCCTTTGTGCAAGCCCGAGCCAACTTTGTTCCGGGGTGCGATCCGGTTCTGGGCGGCAGCATGCAGTCCCGTTTGCTTAAGTACTTCAATACCGCTTGTTTTGCGCCCGCGCCGGCGACCGCGGCGGGAGGCTTCGGCGATTCGGGGCGCAACATCCTTCGCGGTCCCAATCAGGAGAACGTCGACATCTCGATCATCAAATACTTCCCCGTCACGGAGCGTACCAAGCTTGAATTCCGGAGCGAGTTTTTCAACGCGTTTAATCTCGTGAGCTTTCAGAATCCAATCAACGTTTTGGCCGCGGCCAACGTAGGACAGATCGTAGAAACCAGCACCGGACCACGCGTGATTCAGTTTGCGCTAAAAGTGAATTTTTAGCGTGCCTCGCGGCTGAACGAGAAAGTAATCATCATCCGCGGCGGGCCCTTTGACTGAATGGGAGTAATTCTCGGCCCTGAAACGACGTGAGTGACTCGCTTTTGCGCTGAGCAGATTTGCCGGACGCCGTTGATTAGAATGTAGGCCATGACTCCCAACAAAAACGTCTTCAGGGTCACTCGTTGGGCGCAGGGCCGTGTGCCAGGCGACGGGGTGGAACTCGCTTTCGGTTACTGGCCGGGCCGCGGCGCGCCCGTAGTTGCTCTGCACGGCCTGACCGCTTCGCACGTTAACTTTATTGGTATTGCGGAACGATTGGCGGGCCGATTTGCGCTGTTTGGGCTCGATCTCAGAGGCCGCGGGGATTCCGGTAAACCCGAGGGTCCATACGGCTTGGTGCAACACGCTCGCGATGTGGCTGCGGCGATGCATGCCATGGAGTTGGGGCCAAGTATCATCGTGGGTCACTCAATGGGGGCTTACGTGGCGACCGCGTTGGCTGCCCAGGAGCCAGGCCTTGTCTCCGGCCTTGTCCTGATCGATGGAGGCTATGCGCTCGAAGCGCCGGTTACGAATTCTCCTGGGCAGGGGGCAAATCCAGCGCTCGCGCTACGAATCGCGCAGTTGCGCCAAAGCTATCCTTCACGCGAGGCCTACCGGGAATTCTGGCGAAGTCAGCCGCATTTTCCTCCCGCGGAATGGAGCCCCTGGGTTGAAGCTTTTCTGGATTACGAAGTCGGAGGCGACTCGCCGGTACAACCGAAAGCGGCAGAAAGAGCGGTGGTCGCGGATTTGGGTGAAGGTTTTCTGCGCGACGCCATCAATGAGCGGCTGAACTCCATTCGCGTTCCAACTCTGTGGCTGCGAGCGGAGAACGGATTTACGCCCGGACAACCTCCACTGTTTTCGGACGCGCTGGTGCCCGAATTCCGCGCTCACGTTCCTCACATGGAGGACCACAAGTTTCCCGGCACCACCCATTACACAATCGCACTGGGTGAGTACGGAGCGTCACGAATCGCAGATCTGATCAGTGAAGTGGCCAGCCGGCCTCGTGCGAAGTAACGAATACAAGCTGAACGAGCGAGGGCTTACTGCGTGTCAGAAGCGAAATGGATAGCGGGGAACGCTCACGCTGCGGGCGGTTCCCGGAATTTCAGGCTCTGGATGCCTGCAGGGCCGGAAGATGGACGCTCCTGGCCGTTGCTCATGTTGTTGCACGGTTGTTCACACGGGGCGGCGCATATGTGTGAGATCTCTGGAATGAATGACGTCGCCGAAGCCAACGGATTTCTGGTTGTATATCCGGAGCAGTCTCGCCGCGCCAATCTGCTGCGATGCTGGAATTGGTTTCGCCCCGAGCACCAGTCCCGTGACACCGGTGAACCATCGATCATGGCAGCTATCGTCGCTCAGATTCGCTCCACATACAATGTCGATCCAGAACGCGTCTACGTTGCAGGCGTATCGGCGGGAGGCGCGATGGCATCCATTCTCGGTGCGACCTATCCGGATGTTTTCGCAGGCATTGCCGTATTTGCCGGAGCAGAATTCAAGGCCGCCACCACCGCCTCGGAGGGGTTTTCCGCAATGAAACACGGCGGACCCGATCCTGCCCGGCAAGGGCAACTTGCATTCGAAGTCATGCGCATTGGCATCGCACGAACCAAAAGGCGACGCATGCCTGTGATTGTGTTTCACGGCACCGCAGATAAACGGGTAAGTCCGATCAATGCCCATCAGGTCATCACTCAGTGGGACAGGACCAACTCATATTTGGCAGCGGAGGATGGCGACACCGGGTTTTATCTGACCGAGAAAATTATTGACGGAAAAGTGCCAGACGGCTATGCCTACAAAAAACACAGCTACGCGGAAGCTGATTCCCGTCTGTTGATGGAAAAATGGCTGATCGAGGGCCTTGGCCACGCGTGGTCGGGCTCGCCTAAACCTAGCAAGCACGGTGACCCTAAAGGGCCCAATGCCAGCGCGGAAATGTGGCGTTTCTTCTGCGAGTCCGCCCCGCAGGCTGCAGCTTCCTTGTCGCTGCAAAAATCGAGTGAGACGACACAATGAACATTGGCGCGCTTCTTCCCGCCCACGCCCGTTATCGTCCGAACCACACCGCCGTCGTGGTTGAAAACCGCCGCTTAGGCTTTCGCGAATTCAACGCACGAGTGAACCGGCTGGCCAATGCGCTCTTGAGTCTCGGTATAAAAAAGGGAGACAAGGTCGCAACCATTCTGCCCAATTGTCTGGAACTGCTCGATACCTACTGGGCTGCCGCCAAGATAGCTGTGGTGGTTGTCCCGCTCAGTCCGCTCCTTCGGGGAAAGGCGTTAGCTTCACTGATTCAGGATTCCGATACGGAAACGATCATCGCAAATCCCGATTTTGCCGAGATTCTTACATCCATCAGATCTGAACTGGAGAACGTTCCGGACGAACGCTTGATCCTCGCAGGCTCATCGCGCGTCCCAGGATTCCGAAGCCTTGATCAACTAACGCGCGAAGCTAGCGAGGCTGAACCCCAGCGCATTGATGTGCTCGATACCGATCCCTACAACATCATTTACAGCAGCGGCACGACCGGCTCTCCCAAGGGAATTGTGCTTACGCATTCCATCCGCGCTCTGTACTGCATGCTCTTTGCTTCGACATTCCGAATGAGGCCCGAGAGCGTAGTGCTCCACTCGGGCTCGATTGTTTTCAACGGCTCTTTTCTCACCCTAATGCCCGCAATGTATCTGGGAGCAACGTACATTCTGCACAAGAGCTTTGACCCGCGAACTTTTGTAGAAACGGTGGAACGCGAAAAGGTGACCCACGTCATGATGGTCCCCTCGCAAATTGTGGCGCTCCTCGGCTCGCCGCACTTTTCGCCACGCGCGCTTGACTCACTCGAAATGATTGGTACGGTCGGCGCTCCGCTGCACTTGCAGCATAAGGAGAAGCTGAATCGCTGCCTGCCCGGCAGGTTCTATGAACTTTACGGGCTGACCGAAGGCTTCATGACGGTTCTTGACAAGAATCATTACGCGTCGAAGCCAACCTCGGTGGGTCCGCCGCAACCTTTTTTTGAGATGCGAATCGTCAACGTGCATGGCCAGGAAGCTGCTCCAGGAGAGATCGGGGAAATTGTCGGCCGTGGTCCCGCCCTGATGCCCGGGTATTACAAAAGGCCTGATCTCACTGAGCAGGCGATTGTCGACGGCTGGCTGCACACCGGAGACCTTGGATACGTCGATGAAGACGGATTTCTGTATCTCGTGGACAGAAAAAAAGACATGATCATCAGCGGCGGCACCAACGTATTTCCTAAGGACATTGAGGAAGTCATCGTTCAGCACCCAGCCGTTCGTGAAGTTGCAGTATTCGGCGTTCCCAGCGACAAGTGGGGTGAGACTCCACTCGCCGCGGTGATTCTCAACGAACCGGACTCCCTAAGTGCGGAGGAACTCCGAGATTGGATCAATGAGCGCGTTGATGCCAAGAACCAACGTGTCAGCGCAGTCAGGATCATGGAGGAGTTTCCCCGCAGCAGTGCGGGAAAAACTCTCAAGCGCATACTCCGTGAGCCCTACTGGGCGGGGCGCGACGAGAAAATTTAGAACTTCTTAAGGATTGGCGCATTTTGGGTGAAATGTCAGCGGTCGTAGATTTGGTTCCTCGTTACGTGCTGGCCGCGCGGCTGTAAATGGCTAGTAATGACAGAACAAATAGAACCGGCCACCACCAATTTTGTCCAAGCAAGAAAGCCCCGCTCGTGAAAGCGGGGCCTTCGATTTGGGCTGGAGCGGTGACTACTATGCGGAACACTTAGCGCTTTCCGCCGTGTCCGCCGCCACCGTGTCCTCCACCGCTGCTGTGCCCACTGCTGGCATGTCCACCGCTAAAGTGTCCGCCACCGTGCGAACCGCCGAAGCCTCCATGCGAAGAGAATCCGCGCGACTGACCGCCGCGGCTGCCGCTGAAACCACCAGCGCGCGGCGCGCTTGATTGGCGTCCAGCGAAAGCTCGTTGACCGCCGGAGAATCCCCGGTTGCCTGCGTAGGCTCGGTTACCTTCAGCTCCCCGATTAACGGTTGCACCGCGATTGCTGCCGGCGAAGCCGTGCGACGCCCCCGCGAAGCCACGAGATGTGCCTGCATATCCGTGTCCTGCATACCCGTGACCTGCGGCTGAGCCAAACCCGTGCGTACCGCGATTTGCAAATGAGTGCGCTCCGAATCCGCCACGTGCGGAAGAGAATCCTCGATAATTTCCGTGCACAAAGGCGGCGTGGTTATAAAACCCTCGGCCGCGGAAGGCCCAAGGGTGGCCGCCGAAGAAGACTCCACCGTGGAAGCCCCAACCGATTCCCCATCCATGCCATCCCCAGCCGAAGCCGAAGAACGGCCAGACCGGGAAGCCAATTCCGAACGAGATGTACGGGCCGCCAAATCCCCACCAAGGATAGAACCCAGGCCACAGGCCTACGGGATATCCGTATACATACGCCGGATTGTAGATGGGCACATACACCACATTCGGATCAGCCGGCTGGATATCTACATCCGGTCCCTGCTCATACACGCGCTCTTGCGGCGTATTGCGCAGATTGCCCGCGTTGTAAGCCCTGTGACGCATGTACTGGACCGCCTGCATGACGTCGTCGGGCTGGTTCTGATAAGCTTCGCCCAGCTCAGAGGTCCACGACAAATCCCGGTCCAGGTTCGCCAGCACGGTAGGAAACTCTACGAGAGCCTTCACGCTTGGATCCCAATCCTGCTGGTCGGTTTCCTCGGCCAAATCCCGTCCCTTCAGATCCGGGTTCTCTTTTACCATCCGGTCTGCCTCTACAATCTGCGTTGGATACTCTGACGCGGCCAGTATCTGCGCCACGAGCGAATCGGGATACAACGCAATCGGAGCTACCAGCTTATGCAACTGCTCCGGAGGCAACGACGAGTACTGCCGTTGATCCGGCGCCGTTGGGGGCGGGGGCGCCTGGTCTTGATATCTATCTTGATCTCGCGGTGATGGAGGCGTGACATTCGGAGGCGCGACATCCTGCTCGGGCGTGACATTCGGAGGCGCGGTCTGCTCTGGCGGCGGCGCCTGATCGACCTGCGCGCTCACACCCGCTGAGGGCTTGTCCATCGACTGATCCTGCGCCCTCAAGGAAGTGCCAGCCCCGAGCGCCATTGCGCTCGTCAATACCGCGGTAAGAAGCGTTTTAGATAATTTGGTTTTCATATTGTCCCCAGAACTCCTGTCACTAGATTGAACCCTGAGGATGGGAAAGAGTTCCGTTCTTTTGATTGACTTACACCGGTTAATTTCAGCCAGGCGGTGGTGGATTTCACCCAATCAATACGCTTGCGACGAGGGGACGAATGGGTCGCTCGCTGCGGAATGTCGGGCGCGTAGGGTTAGCTTACCAGGCCAAGACAGCATACAAAGGCCACGAGGCTTTGCGCGAACTGTCTCCGCACTTGGTTACCAATTTTGCGGGTAACTTGCACGACGCGCGATCGTCATCCGCAATCAGGATTTTGGGCATGCCGCAGCCCTCGCTTCGCCTGGCGCCGCTACTGCTTCTTCCTCCGGCAGCGAATCCGCGGGCGCCGCCTCCGGCGGGACATAACACTCCACCCGGTTGCGTCCGTTCTTCTTCGCTGCGTACAAGGCTAAATCCGCGGTCTCGATACCCGCCTTCACGCCGGCAAGGTTCTCCGCCACCCCGCTCACCCCGATACTAACTGTCACCGGGATGGCCGACTCTCCAACCACCATCTCCTTATTCGCTACGCACTGCCGTAGGCGTTCCGCGACTCCCGTGGCCTCGGTCAGTCCACAGTTCGGAGTTAGAATTAGAAACTCTTCTCCGCCTAGCCGTCCCACCGCGTCGTAAGTTCTCAACTCCGAACTTATCCGGCGAGTAAGTTCCTTGATGACTTCATCGCCCGCACGGTGCCCATAGGTATCGTTGATAACTTTAAAATGATCCACATCAATCATCATCACCGTCATCTTCTGGCCGGAACGTTTACATCTCGCAGCCTCCCGGTTGAGCAACTCTGTGATCGCTGGCCGGTTGTAAACCCCGCTCAGAAAATCGTGAGTTGCTTTGTATTCGGCACTTTCCAGAGCGCCTACCAATCGCCTCTCCAATTCGAGGATCCGGCCACCGATTCGCAGCCTGGCTCGCAACTCCTGCGCGTCAAAGGGTTTCTTTAAATAGTCGTCGGCTCCAGCATCCAGCCCGCGGAGAAGGTCTTCTTTCTGCTCCTTTGAGGTTAGCAGCAAAACGTAGGTGTAGGATTCGATCCGATTCGCTCGCAATTTCCGAATCACCTCGATGCCGTCCAAACCGGGCATCATCCAGTCTAGAATCGCCAATCGCGGCGCTTCCGGCTTCAGCAGTTTGTGCAGCGCATCATCCCCCCTGTAAACAACTTCAGCCTCGTACCCCCACTTGGCCAGGAGGCTGCTGAGCATTTTGCATGATATTCGATCGTCATCCGCGATCAGGACTTTGGACATGCTGTTCCTTTCGATTTGATCATGGCCTTCGTCAGCATCTCTACCTGCTGCTCGAGTTGCGCAAAAATTTCTCTGGCGTGGCTCAGATCATGATCGCGGCCCATTGTTTCCAACACCTGCGCGGTCTGCGTGGGGGTCCGGCTGCAAAAAATACTTACACTGCCTTTCACTTTGTGGGCCGCCCGTTCCAGTCCTGCCGCATCCTGGCGGCTTAAGGCGTCGGACAGACACAGCAGCATTTCCGCGGAATCGGCTAGAAAGATATTGATCAACTCCGCCAGCAATTCTTCGTCCCCTTCCAGTCGGCTCAGCAACTCCGCTGTGTTCAGCACCTCGATGTCCGGCATTTCGTCACCCCCGTTCCTTTCATCTTGGCGCTGTAAACCATCTCATCGTGCATCAGGCTCATGAACCTCTTTGCCTTCTCGAATTCATGGCGGCACTTCCTGCCCGTTAACCGCAGATCAAAAACCCGTCGTGCGCGCCATCTCTGAGAACCACAGACTCCCCCTTGCGATATCGGCACTTACGGGATTTTCTGGATGTACCTGAGCCGCCCTATGAGCAGTCGGAGACATTAGTCGTTTCTGATATTTTCGAGCAGATCAAAGACTCCGACTTTGTTTCCGAACCTTACGCAGTGCCGCTGACCCCGCACAGCCTCGCCAGAGAGTAGAATGCTCGACGGTCCTCAGCTCAGACTGGCAGAAATAGACTCCCATTCGCCGGCGGCGGATGGAAGATTCCGAGGCGAATAAAATGAAGCGTTTATTTTCGCTGTTTTGCATTCTTTTTGTGACTCTACCGGCACTCTCCCAAAGTCAGAGTGCCTCCGAGATCCCTCCCTACAAGAACAGTAGCTTGCCCGCTGAGCAACGCGTCCAAGATCTGCTCGGCCGTATGACACTGGAGGAAAAAGTCGCAATGCTGAGCGGCGAAAACTGGATGCAGAGCGTCCCCAATGAACGCCTCGGCATCCCTTCGCTCAAGATGACCGATGGTCCCGCCGGCATCAGATCATGGGCCGGTCCTTCCACGGTGCCGACGCCACCACCGCCAAGGTAGAAGTTCACACCACCGCTTTTCCGGCGGGTATTGCCATGGGCGCGACCTGGGATACCGATCTCCTCGAAAACCAGGGTCACGCCATTGGCCAGGAAGAGAAGGCTCTTGGACGCGACATGATCCTCGGCCCCACGGTGAACATCAATCGCACTCCTCTCTGGGGAAGAAACTTCGAGGCTTATGGCGAAGATCCCTATCTCACCTCTCGCCTGGCGGTGGCCTATATCAGAGGCGTGCAGAGCGAAGGCGTGATCGCCACAGTCAAACACTTTGCCGCCAACAATCAGGAGTTCGAACGCCATCGCATCAATGCCGAGGTCGATGATCGCGCCCTGCAGGAAATTTACTTTCCCGCCTTCAAAGCCGCCGTGCAGGAAGCCAAGGTGTGGTCGCTGATGTCGGCCTACAACCGCCTCAACGGAACTTACTGCGCAGAAAATCGCTGGCTGTTGAAAGACGTCCTGCAAAAGCAGTGGGGCTTTGAGGACTTCGTGGTCTCCGATTGGGGCAGCACCTACAGCACCGTCGGCACGGTCAATGCCGGCATGGATCTGGAAATGCCCGGCGGCGAACCCATGAAGGACTGGTTGAAACAGCCCGACAACGCAAGCCGCGGGCAACGGCGGCGGATGGCTGGTGCCCGAGAAAGTTCTTCCTGAAATATAGGCGGGCAAAATCTCTACCGCCACAATTGATGACAATGTAGGCAGCATGCTGCGCGTGATGTTTATCAGCGGTCAATTCGACAACCCGCACTCAACCGGCGGCGAAATCGATACGCCGGAGCAACGCGCCTTAGCGCGCAAGGCCGCAACCGAAAGCATCGTTCTGCTCAAGAATTCCGGCGATGTGCTGCCGCTCGACGCCGTCGAAAATCCACTCCTTAGCGGTCATCGGTCCCAACGCGGCGGTAGCTCAGAACCGGTGGCGGCGGCAGTTCCATTGTTACTCCGAAATATTCCATCGCTCCGCTGAAAGGCATTCAGGATCGTGTCGGCAATCTCGTGCAAGTGAGTTATGCATTGGGCGTCAACATGGAAGGCGACGACCCGGGCAAAGAAAGTCCGGCCGAACGCGAGAAGCTCAGAAAAGAAGCGGTCGAAGCCGTAGCGAAAGCCGACGCCGCGATCGTCGTGGTCGGCAGATCGCCCAAGCTGGAATCGGAAGATTTCGATATCAAGTCGCTCGACTTGCCCGCCGGGCAAGACGAACTCATTGAAGCCGTAGCCAAAGTAAACAAAAACACCGTGGTCGTCATCAACGCCGGCGGTCCGGTCATCATGAGCAGGTGGATCGAAAAAGTTCCCGCCATTGTGGATATGTGGTACGGCGGACAGGAAGGCGGAAACGCCATCGCAGATATTTTGTTCGGCGACGCCAACCCCTCGGGAAAGCTTCCCGTTTCCTTCGTGAAGCGGTGGGAAGATTCTCCGGCTTACGGACATTATCCCGGCGAGAACCTAACCGGTCGATATGCCGAAGGTATTTATGTGGGCTACAGGTATTTCGACAAGCACAATGTAGACCCTCTCTTCCCCTTCGGCTACGGCCTTTCCTACACAAAATTCGACTACAGTGATCTGAAGGTTTCGCCAGAGCCGAGCCTCGCCGCGCAGACCGGTAGAAGTGAGCCTGCAGGTGCGCAACAGTGGACCACGCGCAGGCGCGGAAGTCGTCGAACTCTATGTTCACGATGGACACTCGAGTGTGGATCGCCCCATCCAGGAACTGAAAGGCTTTCGTCGGATAACCTGGCTCCCGGAGAAACCAAAAACGTCGCATTTCTCCCTTGACCCCGCAACCCATGGCTTTCTACAGCACCGCAAAGAAAGCCTGGGTCACGGAGCCCGGCCAGTTCGATGTGCTGGTTGGATCTTCATCCAGCGACATTCGGCTGAAAGGCTCCTTCACCGTGAACTAGGTTATCTTTAAAGGAGTCTTCTTAATTCGAGGGAGAGAGTAGGGAGAACCTTGGAAATGTCTCGTTTCGCGGTCGCAGTGTTCGCCATATTTCTTATCAGCTCGTTCGCCGTAGCTCAAGACTCAACGCCGAAGGTAGAGGTATTCGGAGGCTATTCATTTGTGCATGCCGATGCCGGCAAGTTGACGGGCATAACTCTGGATGTAAGCCTGCGCGAACCCTCCAACGCTTTTGCGGTAGGACAAAATTTCCAGGGCTGGAATGCCCAAGGACAATACAATTTCAACCGCTGGGTCGGAGTGGTCGCCGACTTCGGCGGACGCTCCGGCAAGCCCATTACGGGCACAAGCGCCGTCAAAGTGTCAGGCGCTCCCGATCTCACGGCATACTCGTTCTTATTCGGCCCGGTCCTCTCCTACCGGACCAAGAGCAGATTGACGCCCTTCGTCCATGCGTTGGTCGGTTACGATCGCGACACCCTGGATGCCGCCACTCTTACGGGTCTTCCCACTCCCGTCTCGATTACTAAGACAACTTATACCGACTTCGCCATCGCACTGGGAGGCGGCATCGATTACAAAATCGTCAGCCACGTCGCTCTTCGCGGCCAAGTGGACTGGTTCCATACCAGCCTTAATCTGACTAATTTTTACAACAACGCCCTCGGTCCCAACCTGCTGCAAGGTCTGGCCACCCGCGAGAGAAACGCACGCTTGTCCGCCGGCATCGTCATAGGCTTCTAAACCGGTTGTTTGTCATTCAAACTGTTTGTCGGCAATGACGATCATCGCGCTGCAAACAAATCTGAATTCCCTTCGAATTTGCCCTTCTTCCGCATCGGGACGCAATCGCAGCGACAACGAAGTTCTCGGCCAAGTTAATAGCGTCCGCATAAGTTAGCCAATAGGCTCATTGCAAAAGACTATTACCGTACACTTCTGGACAGTAGAATCGTATGTCATGTACACTTCCGCTTCCGTCCCCAACGCCATGATTTTTAAAGGTCGAAATGCGCAAGGCTTACTTGTCTATCGCAGTGTTTAGTTTCTTACTTTCGTCGCCCTTGACTCTTGCTCAGAGCGCCCCCGACCCGTGCACGAGCGGCCACGAGTTTGCCACCACCGATTGCGCGCTAACCTGGCACGGCATCACGGTGTACGGTGCTTATGACGTCGGGGTCGGCTGGGTCAGCCACGGCTTACCGGAAAATGGATACAACTACGAAGGCGAATCGCTGGTGAACCGAAACGGCTATCAACATCGATTCCTCGTCGCCCCGAACAACCTGCAGCAGACGGGAGTGGGCATCAGGGGCAAGGAAGAGTTTCGGCCCGGCTGGTCCGTTGTGTTCAATGCTTCCACTGGCATCGATCCGCAATCCGGCCTGCTCGCCAACGCGTCGGCCACCGACACCATCAACAACGGTCTTCCCAGAGCCAGCTATTCGATAGCCATCGACGGCGCGCGCGCCGGCCAACCCTTCAACGACGAATACTATGCCGGTGTGGCGTCCACGCATTTCGGCACGCTGACCTTCGGTCGTCAGCGTGCTCTTGGCACCGATGCGATGCTGCTTTACGATCCGACTGGCGGCGCCTATGCCTTTTCCTACATCGGTTATAACGGCACGATGGCTGGCGGCGGCGACACTGAGGACTCCCGTTGGGACGATGCGCTGAAGTATCGCATCGCCTATGGCCCGGTATATTTCGGCGCGATGTATAAATTCGCCGATGGTTCTGCCGGATGCTACTCGGCCTCCTCCACCTGGACTGCCGCCAACTGCACGCCGGAGCATGCGCACAACAACGCCTATGGATTCGACCTGGGCGGAGCCACCGGCAAGTTCTCCGCCGACCTCGTCTTCCAACAGTACAACCAGGCGATCAGCGTATTGAACCCCTTGCTAGGGCCTCAGAGTCCAACGGCGTCATATCAGTCGAGCACCGACAGCATCAATACAAACCCCATCACCGGGGGTGCCAATCTGATCGACACGCACAACACTGTATATGGCATCGTGACCGACAACCGCGCCATTATGGTCGCTGCCAAATATACGTGGGACCCGGTCAAGTTTTTTGCCGGCTACGAATACATTTGGCAGAATAATCCGTCGAACCCGTTGGGCGTCGGCGCCTCGGACCAGGGCGGTTATCTCATGAGCGGCGTCGAAGACAACAATCTCGATACTGAGAAGTTGGTGAACATCTGGTGGACCGGCGCGAAGTACACCTACCGCAGCAAAACCGACTTCACTTTGGCCTGGTATCAACAGCGGCAGAACGACTTCCGCAGTCCGCCGACCTGCTCGCCCTCAGCCGGTTTCCGTAGCTCCTGCGCCGGCACCCTCAACGAGGGATCGCTCTATGCGGACCATCACTTCTCTAAACGCTTCGACGCCTTTGCCGGAATCGCGTATTCATGGGTGAGCGGAGGTCTGGCCATCGCCATTCCTCATAAACCCGGCGTTCCCTATAACTACGACAACAACTGTGCGCCGACGGTCGGTGGTCGTTTCACCTTCTGATTGTTTATGCGGCTATGCAGATATCAGGTATTGCAATGGATTCGAACTCCTCGTCACGGCCATTCCGAGTATTGACCGCGCCCTGCGTTGACTGTAGGATTTCGCTCCGATGCGGAAAACCGGCAAATCAGCGCTGAAGAATGTCGAACTGCTGCATCTTCGAGACGCGGCCTTGCAGCTCGGCATCAGCTTTCCCACCATCAAGCAGTGGATTTATAAGAAGAAGATTCGTAGCCTTCAGACGGCGGGCGGACACCACCGCATTCCGCAGGCGGAAATCGATCGGCTGCTCTTCCGCACACGCGGCCGAACTCAAAAGGAACGTGCCGACGTAATTCGCCATGTAAGTGGGCGCAATCAGTTGGTGGGAAGAATCGAAGCGGTTCGTATCAGCGGACTCATGGCGGAAGTAGAAATTTCCATTGGAGGCCAGAAGATCACCTCAGTGATCACCTCGCGCTCGGCACGCGAGATGCAACTCAAGCCCGGGCAAACTGCCGCCGCTCTGATAAAAGCCACCGAAGTAATGATTCTGCGCGTTTGACCGCCGAGACTCTGCCGCAAATAAAACGGGGCCGCCCAAGCGCGGCCCAATTCACCCCAGTCTCGCTAAACAGCGAAAGACCAACTAGAAAACTCCCAGGACAGTTTTGTTGACCAGCCCGAGCGAGCCGTTGCTGGTTTCGCCCGCGGCATAGCCGAAAGTCGCGGACTGCTCGGGCAAATTGATCGTGTCCGATGCCAACACAGTCGTGCTGCGGCTGAGCACAACCTGCACCGTATAAGTGCCGGCCGGTACGTTGATCGCTGTTTCCTTGGCCGGATCGGCGGTCACGGTGTAGCTCTTTGGTTTAGTCACGCCCACCTGCGTGAGCGTCGCCTGCAACTCGGCGGCATCCGCAGCGTTCGCAAGAACGAATCGCGCGTCCCCCGCAGTCACCGCCTCCAGGTCGTCGGTGAATATCAGCACACCGGGTTTGCCGGTGTTAACCGCAGCCACGGCCGACACGGTGGCATCGGCGGATAGAGTCACTGACGTTTCAATGAGTGGAGTGTTAGTACAGGGAGCGAGCGTGTTGGCTTCGCTGATCTGCACGCTATAGGTTCCGGGTGTGAAGGCGAGCGGTCCGTCGGTGCTGCCAAACGACAGTCCCCGCGACTGGCAAACGCCTTCGATCAGAATATCGATCGGAAGACTGGGACTGAGATTGGCGGCAACATCCCGCCCGGGAATGCCATGCACAATGTAGAGGTAAGCGTCATCGGCGGCGAAGCCGTAGGCGGCCAGTACAAAGCATAGCGCTGCTACTTGCGCAAAGACACGTGTGCGAAGTTTCATACAGTCTCCTTAAATTGTGAAGGTTGTGGCGCTGACTTGGGGGATGAACTGCTCGTCTACGCAGCGGGACTGCGCGGGAGCGGTTCACAACTCACTGCTGAGATCTCAACCGGGAAGCCGCTTGGCTTCGTTTGAATCAAACCCTCGACCCAAAAAGAAGTTCTACGAAGGTGCAAAAAAACAAGAAGTTTTCTTTCATTGGGTCATCGATTCCGGCGCAGCCAGCCTTTAGGACAATGTGTAATCAAGTAGCGCGCGCAGCGTTGCGTATCGACCTCGAATTCCGGATGGACCTTTAGAAAAGACTCAATTGCCTTTAACGGACCGGGGCGGCCGCCGGCAAACAGCGGCAGCGTGTCGATCACTCCGTCCTGCACCATCAGAAAACTCCCCGGCGTCACGAAGCGGTTGTACGCCTCCATCTCCCGCCGAACGTGCTCTGCGCTGTGGTCGCTATCCAGCAGCACCATGACGGGGCCGGAAGTTGCCGCCGCCTCGCGAGCTACTTCATCGATAACCCTGGAACCCACCGAGCTTCCCAGCAGATAGGTGACGCGCCTATGCGACAGTTCATGCATCTTTTCGAGATCGATAGTGACTACCCTTCCGTGATCCATGAGATCGAAAACGGTGGCGAAAAAGTAGGAGGATCCCCCGCGATTGGTGCCGCATTCGATAAGCAACGAAGGCCGGAGCTCGCACAGAGTTTCTTGAATCGTCCACAGGTCGAAGAGGTTTTGCCAGACCGGATTTCCTAGCCACTTCTGTGTGCCAAAATTATCCGTCTTCCGAATGAGGCGTGTGAAGAACTGCTGATCGCTGTGCCTCCGAATCAACCGAACAAGGAACTGCCGATCGAGATAGCTTCGGGAACGCAAGGCGATTGGCCGGAGCGGCCGGAGCAGGCGTCGCAGCATTGGAAGTCCTGGGAGGTAAGAGTTCGTCAACTTCAAATTGTACGGCGGTTAACAGTGCAGTGAACGCGATAGGAGGCTGATTTCCCTTGCTCTTGTCCCACTCTGGGACAACGTCGACAACCACTCCCTGACCGATCGAAGCTTTTTCTGGAAATCTCAGTTCGCCCATGGAGGGGTGAACTTTTCCGTACGAAAACTTGAACGCTACGAGGCCGGCTCGCGCAGCCGCCGCACCAGGGCGTTCAAATCACTTTCCAGGCCAGCCTTTCTTTCATCCGGCATGTCGACGAAACGGAAAGGCTGCAGCCATCCCTTTGTCGCCCACATGGGAAAGAGCATCTGCACTTTTTCGCGAACCGTCGACTCGCTCACGTGAAAGATCAACTCGACTTCTAACTTCTCGTCGAGCGGCGTCTCCAGTTGCACTAGCCCGCCGGTGCTCGAAAGCTGATGCAGATTGGTTCGCACCTCGCGCCGATTTGGCAATCGAATCAACGCAAGTATCGATCCCCGCAGCTTCACTCGAAACGGACGATCCGGCCTATGCTTCGGGGTGTTGGCCGTTGCAGCCGCCGCGGCTGTTTCTGAGGTCTGCGACATGGTGAAACAAGTATGGCACCGCGAAAAACGTTTCACGAGGTTACGAAAGCACGAGTTGCTCAAAAAAGGGACTCGCAGATAAAAACCCAATTACTTTCGCCCGGCATGCGCCTCGCCATGGCCGGGGGCTAAATTGTAGGGCCAGACATTCTTGCCATTCTTCGCCGCGGCAGGGCCCTGCGCAGATTCGCTCTGCGACTCCGAAACGCAATCCCAATCGCTTGGCGGATTCGGAATTCCCCAAACATTTCCGGGATTATACAGAGCCACTCCAATAAGAAAATATTTGCCGTCGGTGCCCAGGGGCAGACAACTCGCCACGCGGCCCGAAGCGCTTCTGCCCCCGGGCAGATCATTCAATAGCACTGGCGTCTCGAGCGGCAACGCCTGCGAGGCACGCAATCCGCAACCTTGAGGACTTATCAGCAGCGCATGGCACTCCCCAGAAAACGCATTCTTGCGATCCATACTTGTGATCGTTATAGGAAGTTCCACTCTCACCCGCGTACTGCGGCGAGTCGACTTAGGTGTCAGAATTTCCATCGTCCGCACACTTTCAATCAATGTCTGGCTTTAATACCCAACTTGTCAGTGTGCCAGAATCGCGACTCTTCCCGACCTTAAGAATTCATAAACTGAAGTAACTTAGGTAACCATCCCTTGCTGCCTGCGAACGCACCTTTCAACGCTCCGACCTGCCTTTCGAGTCCTGTGTGTTCCCCTGTTACCATGGCTCGGCCAAAGAATTTTGCTCATCGTCTGCTCATGTCCAGCTCATCGCTGAACCGCCCCACGCCCTCGACTCCACTCCATCGGGAATGGGATATTCTTCGCTCCGCTTGTGGCCCGCATCCTCAGCCCGCGAATCAAGAGCGCCTCCGCCACCTTCTCGAAACGTCCGTCAATTGGGATGCCCTCCTGCAACTCGCCAATCACCACGGCACATCCTCACTGCTGTTTCAAAATCTCGTTCCCGTGAGCGACGTCACTCCGCCAGGAGTTCTAACCTCGCTGCGCCAGCGTCACCAGACAAATATTCACAAATCACTTTTTCTGACGCGCGAACTATTCAGGATTCTCGACTGTCTCGCAGACCTCGGAATCGAAGCCATTCCCTACAAGGGCTTAGTGCTCTCTGAGGTTTACTACGACGACATGGCGATGCGGCAGTCTGGCGACTTGGACTTGTTCGTGCGCGCAAAAGATGTCTCGCGCATCAAGAACGCAATTCGCGACCTCGGCTACACGCCGCGTCTCCTCATTCCAGAAGACGCCGAAGCCGCATACATCGCCTCCGGATACGAGTGCACCTTCGATCATCCCGCTGGCCGCAATCTGCTCGAGTTGCAGTGGGCCTTGCAACCGCGCTTCTATGCGGTTGACTTCGATATGTCCGCTCTCTTCGAGCGCGCAACCGGCATAACCTTCGCCGGACGCCGGGTGAAAACTCCCTCTCCCGACGATCTGCTGCTGGTGCTCGCCGTGCACTCTGCCAAACACGTCTGGGGACGGCTCATCTGGCTGTGCGACATCGCGCAAATCCTGAAGCACGAAGACCTGAATTGGAGCGGGATCCAAAGCCGCGCGCGGGCCAACGGTATCGAGAGGATTCTCCATATCACTATGTTGTTAGCAAATCATTTTCTGGAAATGGAAATTCCCGCGCCACTTCAGCATTCAATCGAGCAAGATCTAACGGCCCATTCTTTGGCCCAAGAAATCGCACCCGCAGTAGTTAGCGGAATTTCTTACGAGGAACAGAAGCTATCCTACTTCCATTTGATGATGCGCCTGCGTGAGCGTCGAAAGGACCGCTTGCGTTTCCTCGGCCGCCTCACTTTCACCCCCGGACCCGGCGAGTGGGAAGCTATTCATCTGCCAAAGCAGCTATTTCCTCTCTATCGGCTGGTAAGAATGGCACGGCTGGCCTCCAGATTTACTCGTGGCTCAAAGACTTCTCCCATCTGTTAAATCGCGGCATTTTCTGGCAAACGCGCGACCCGGTAGGGGCATCTCACCAAACCTCCCGGGATTAGTCGCTTCGGGTGATTGTTAAGCCCTCTTGTTTATGACACCCTTCAAGCTGGAGAAATTGCCCCAATATGAACCCTGCAACATCGTCCCCGATTTCCAACTCGCAACCAACTTTAGGATGGAAGGCCTTTGTCTCAATCTCTGCCGGAATCCTCGCTGTTTCGGGAGTTTTTGTGATGAACGGTTCCAAACGAATTTCCGGCAACAGCCCGCTAGCCGTTGGGTCAACCGCGTCCCTGGCCCGTGTCACTAAGAATCAAGGAACCATTACGACCGTGGCCAGTCTCCCGCCCGAAGCGCAGTCGAGCATCTCCGCCGCTTTAGGTCGCGACCTCCCCGGCTACCAAACTCGCGCCCGGCGAGGTAGCGTCGAGACTAGCAATTCGCGGCAGAAACTGGCTGTCAGTTTCACTGATCGAGCGGTCGAACTGCGGCGAGGCCGCGAATCCTGGCGAATCGCCCTCCGCGCCTTCGGATACGGTGACGCCCTAAAGCCCGCTGCCGAAGCCACGCCCACCGCAAACTCCAACCGCGTCCAGTACCAGCGCGGCGCTCTTACAGAATGGTATGTGAATGGTCCGGTCGGACTCGAACAGGGATTTACCGTACAGAACCGCCCAGGCGCGTCTAACGGCCAACCGTTAACCATAGCGCTCGCGCTCGACGGCAGTCTCGCTGCAGTGGTCGATACCGGTAAAACCGGCTTGACCCTGAACGACCACAAAGGTCGCGCCCAGTTGCGTTACGCCGGCCTCTCGGCTCGCGACGCCAACGGCCGCACCTTGCCCACCTGGCTGGAGATAAAAGACGCTCAGCTATTCTTGAAGACCAACGATGCCCAGGCTCGCTATCCGGTAGTCATCGATCCCTTCGTACAGTCCGCGGAGTTAACCGCGTCCGATGCCACCAACAAAGAAGAAGTAGGAGCGTCCGTTTCGGTCAGCGGCAACACGGTTGTCGCGGGCGCGCCGGGGTGTTCAGGATGCGGCTTCACAGGCGCAGCCTATGTCTTCACCATGCCGGTCAATGGCTGGGCGAATATGACCCAAACCGCTAAGCTGACCGCCTCGGATGGAGCCGTCAACAATCAGTTCGGCTTCGCAGTCAGCATCGACGGCAACACCATCGCAGTCGGAGCCCACGGCGACAGCAAGAGCCGAGGAGCAGTGTACGTATTCGTAGAGCCATCCGGTGGCTGGACGGACATGACGGAGACCGCCAAATTGACCGGTTCTGACAGCAAATCCGGAGACCTTCTTGGCCGTTCTGTCTCCATCAGCGGCGGCACAGTCGTAGCGGGTGCGCCGCAAGCTACCGTCGGCACAGTCAAAGACCAGGGTGCGGCCTATCTGTTCGTGGAGCCTTTCGCAGGTTGGGTTAACGCCACTGAGACCGCCAAGCTAACAGCTGCTGGCGGCGTCAAATGGGGTCAATTGGGATATTCAGTCGGCATCGACGCCAATACTGTGGTGGCGGGAGCGCCCAGCCCGGTTCCTGGAAAAATCGCTTCGGCAGGCATTGTTTACTTATTCGAGCAGCCCGGTTCCAGCTGGGTCAGCATGACACAGACTGCCACGCTGACTGGCTCGGATTCAAAGCTCGGCGACCGTTTGGGAAACTTTGTCTCGGTCAGCGGCAACACCGTCGTAGCCGGGGCGCCTTTAGCCACACCTGGCTCTAAACTCCAACAGGGCGCGGCCTACGTCTTTGTCGAGCCTTTCGCCGGTTGGGCGAATGCGACCCAAACAGCCAAGCTGACCTCCTCGGACGGATCCCGGGAAGGCTATTTTGGAAGATCCGTCTCTATCAGCGGCAGCCAGATCGTCGTGGGCGCCCCCAATCAGACGGTGGGCTCGGATGTAGGAGAAGGCGCAGTTTATGAGTTCGACGAACCCGCCAATGGCTGGACCGACATGACCCAAACCGCTGAACTGGATGTGTCGCCAGGTGCAAAGTATGACCTTGTAGGGGGCCGCGTCTCCATCAACAACGGCACAGTGGTGACGGGAGCCCTGGGCGAAAATAAGAAAGGCATGGCCTTCCTGTTCACCGATGTCGAGTAAGTCTTGTCGGAAAGAAACAAAGAAGCAGGGTGCCCCACTTCTAGCCGATTTTGCGAGAAGTGGGGTTTTCTCGCTTGTGCGGGGTACTAGGTACTAGGTAACGGCTGCTAACTCTTCGACAGCCAATCTTCTACGGTAAAAGAAAGCAATTCAATCTTGTTCCGGCATTTCCGCATTTCTAACACCATCTCCCGACCTTGCTTAATTTTTTCTCGAGCCTCGCGCAGGTATGCTTCATGCCGCTGCCGGATTAGCGACTCCAGCTCCTCGGGCTCCGGCCCGGCTTTTCGCCGCACTGCGCGGAATTCCAGCCCAAAGCAAAATCCCGAGCGATTCCGAACCACCCCGGCAATCCTGATCCTCTCCCTGGTCCGAAACTCCACCTCCATCGGATCTCCAGGCTGCAGGTTCACGCCACCGTAGACTTCCAGCCCCGATCGGCTCAGCTCACAAACCAATCCCGGCACTGCCAGGTTTGTGCCTCCGATCTTGGCGGCGATCACAACGGGCAGGTATACGTGGTAACGAGGCCAGCGGCGAGTATTGATGGGATCCATCTGCGAGGTCGCACCCTCAAATCACATACGTCAAATCGGCAGACCCACTGCAAGCCAGCCATCTGCCGCAGGCAAGTCCGCGATTTACTTGAGTAAGCCGAAGTGCAGCAGGTATGCCGCCGTGGCCAGGCCAATCGTAAGAAGGCCGAGCGCTCCTGCCGCTTTCAGCCGCCACGGACGCGGTTGATGCCGCTGAATCGACGCCGCCCGCAACTTTTCGATCCAATCCTGCTCGGATTTGTTCTCGCTGGAGTGCTCCCAGATCAGCGTTTTCAAACGCCGCTGATCGGCAGCTGCAAGCCCCACGAAGCGGAACGGTTGCATCGCATCCGTGACCGGACGCAACATCTCGGCCGCGCCCAGCACGGTCCCGCCTTCAGTCAAGAACATCACCTTGACTTGCGATCCTTGCACCACCGACTGTGAAACCGACAGCAAACCGCCGGTCAGCGAAATCACGTGAAGTTTAGCCGCCGCGCGCTGCCCATTGGCGAAACGCAGCACCGCCGGAGTTTGGCCGTGAAGCTGTGCCCGGGGCATGCGCCACTGCAGATGAGGTTGGGGGAGGGTGCTCATAATCTGCAATGAGTATCTGCCGCAAAGGTTACTAACAGAAGATTACCGAAGTGGTGGTCGGAGTGCAGTTACCCGGCACAGAAGTCACGCTCCAACTGGCACCCCTGCCAGATCATTTGAGTGTAGGCCGGACGCAATCGCTCTTGACACCACAGACGGCCGGAAGAATACTCTTGACTTCGCCGGACCCAAACCTGGCGAATCGCGCCTTCAGGCGCTGCGATGCCGGCAATGAGGAGGTCACACCGTGGCAGATGGATTTGTCCGGGGAATCGATGTCTCAACCCATCAGGGCCACGTGAACTGGAGTGCTGTTTCCGAAGCCGGCATCTCCTTCGCTTTCGCGCGCGCCACCATCGGCGCCCAGCAAACCGACGCGCAATTTGCCGTCAACTGGACAGGCATAAGCACCGCCGGCCTAAGACGTGGCGCCTATCATTATTTTTGGCCCGCCACACCGTGGCAGGAGCAAGCGACGAATTTCATCAACACCGTCGGATCGCTGCAACCGGGCGACCTGCCGCCGGCTCTCGATCTGGAAGAGGCGTTTCTCAAGGGAAATAAAAAGCATGACGCGTGGAAAGATGTTCCACCCGGCCAGCGTCTACCTATGATCCAGAACTGGCTGAGCGCGGTCGAAACAGCCTTAGGACTACAGCCGGTAATTTACACGCGCCAAAACTTTATTGAGCCTATGTTGGGAGATGGCGTTCAGCAACTCTCCAATTCTCCGCTGTGGATCGCCCACTATGGAGTGAAGCAGCCTCAATTTCCTTCCGCCTGGGCCACCTGGACTTTCTGGCAGAACACGGAGAAGGGAAATGTGAACGGAGTGAACGGGAACGTAGATCTCGACAACTTCAACGGCTCGCCTGACAACCTCGCAGCATTGACGAAACAGTAATCAGGAAGCGCGCGCGCGCCGAACACAGCCCGTATCCTAGGAACGTCAACGTGCGTGGCAAAGCGGAACTCGCTTTGCTATGTTATTAGCCGAGTTGATCGGGTGCGGGCAGCCAATCTGCCGCAAAGGGAAATCTGCCAGCGACGAGGACGAGACCGAATGGCATCACATCGAGTCGACGCGCAAGAATCCTCCAACGAGATGCGCAGGGTTGCGCAGATGGTGGCCGCTCAACTTACTCGCGCCGCAATCTTTCTGGTTGTGACAATAAAAGAGGGCGCCGAACACGCTGCGACCATCCGTTCATTCTGCGGCGACCTCGCTGCCTTGGTCCGAGCGGTTGAGTTTCGAGACATCGAAGCACAGCTCTCTTGCGTCGTGGGATTCGGGTCCACCGCCTGGGATGCACTCTTCGGCGCGCCACGGCCAGCGGAGCTTCACACCTTTCGGGAGATTCGTGCTGGGACACGTCATGCGGTTTCCACGCCCGGGGACCTGCTTTTTCACATCCGCGCAAAACGCATGGATTTGTGTTTTGAGCTTGCGACCCAGATCATGGCGCGGATCGGGGACGCAACCACGCCTGCAGATGAAGTGCATGGGTTCCGTTACTTCGACGACCGCGATCTGATCGGTTTTGTCGACGGAACGGAGAACCCGCGAGGCGATGAGGCAAGCGCTGCTGTCCTTATTGGAGAGGAAGATGCGGCCTTCGCTGGCGGCAGCTACGTCATCGTGCAGAAATATTTCCACGATCTGGACCGATGGAACGCGTTGTCTACTGAGGAACAGGAAAAAATTATTGGCCGCAAGAAACTTTCGGACATCGAATTGGATGATTCGGTTAAGCCAAGCTCTGCCCACAATGCTCTGACCACAATTGTCGAGGACGGAAAAGAGGTCAAGATATTGCGGGACAACATGCCTTTCGGACGAGTTGGTCAGGGTGAATTTGGGACGTACTTTATCGGATACAGCCGTTCGCCCCGCACCATTGAGACGATGCTTGACAACATGTTCATTGGCCGGCCACCCGGCAACTATGATCGCCTGCTTGATTTCAGCCGTGCAGTCACGGGGAACCTGTTTTTCGTTCCCTCTGCGACATTTCTGGACGGTGTGAGCGAAGACGCCCCCGTAGCCACGAGCAGTCCTGTGGAGTCGGCAAAGGCCGAATCTACCGAATCCGGCGCTCAAAACGTCGCACAGAACAAAGATGGTTCGCTAAATATCGGGTCCCTCAAAGGAGAACTCTCTCATGAATAACCTGCATCGCGAACTCGCACCCATTTCCGATGCGGCGTGGGCGCAGATCGAAGAGGAAACCGCGCGCACGTTCAAAAGATACCTTGCCGGACGGCGCGTGGTTGACGTTCATGGACCGGAAGGCACGGCTCTCTCCGCAGTGGGCACCGGCCACTTGCAGCTGATAGCGGCCCCGCGAGATGGAGTCCTGGCCGGGCAGCGCGAGGTGAGGCCGTTGGTAGAACTACGGGTACCGTTTGAACTGGATCGCGGTACTATCGATGACGTGGAGCGCGGCGCAAACGACTCCGATTGGCAGCCCGCCAAAGACGCGGCGCGCCAGATTGCTTTTGCCGAGGATGGCGCTGTTTTCGAAGGCTATGATGCGGCCGGGATCGTGGGCATCCGCCAAGGGACGAGCAACCCGAAAATCGCTCTTCCCGCTGACGTGCGGGAATATCCGCGAGCCATTGCTGAAAGTCTCAGCCAATTGAGGCTCGTCGGCGTCAACGGCCCTTACTCCGTGCTTCTTGGCGCCGACGCGTATACCGCCCTTGCTGAGACTAGCGATCAGGGATACCCAGTTCTCCAGCATGTAAAGCGGTTGGTCGACGACAAGATTGTCTGGGCCCCAGCCATTAACGGCGCTTTTGTTCTGACCACGCGCGGCGGCGATTTCGATCTGCACATCGGCCAGGACGTTTCCATCGGATATTTGAGCCACTCGGACAAGGCTGTTCAGTTGTACCTGCAGGAGACATTTACGTTCCTGCTGCTCACTACTGAAGCTTCCGTCGCTCTGACCGGGCCCGAGAAAGCTTAGCCGCCCGATGTTTCGGGCTCAAATTCGACCAGCGTTGAAAGCCCGAGGTGTATCGAGGCTTTCCGGTTACGCTCGCGAGAGTCTACGATTCTTCCGGCGGCACATCAAAATTCACCAAATCGCTCTGGAAGCCGCGCGTCTTCCAGGCTCCGTACCCGATGCCGGCAATCATCCAAATCGAGCCGACGACCATCGCCAGCTTGGATAGATGAATCCAAATGAACAGGCAAATCAAGAAGCCCAGCACGGGTGGGATTAATTGCCCTAAGGTCCGATCCTCGCCGCGAATGTAATAGTGAGTGAGCGATGCCAGATTGACGCCCATGAACGCGATCAGAGCGCCAAAATTGAGCAACTCGGCGCCGTTGTCATAGCTGATGAGAAACGCCCCAACCAGTGCTATCAGTCCCACAAAGATCACGTTGTTTGCGGGAATTCGGGTCTTTGGATGGATCGCACCGAAAAACTTCTTCGGAATGGCGTTGCTGCGGCCCATGCCGTAAAGCAGGCGAGCCGCGCCCAATTGCGATCCCATGCCAGAGCCGACGGTTGCGACCAGCAGAGTTATGCTGATTGCCTTCGTCATAAGCACGCCGCCCGCAATACCTGCGACGTGGCTGAACACGTTCTCATCTCCGAATTCGGAGAACACGCCAAAATCCCTGCCGAAATGCACGAGGCTCAACAACTGAGCGCCATAGACCTCTGCCGCAGCCAGAAAGCCCGTAACCACGCAGACCAGCACCGTCGCCAGAAAAATATTTCGCTTCGGATTGTCCACTTCTTCCGACAGCGTGGAAATGCCATCGAAACCTATATACGTGAGTACCGCAACGGATGTGCCATGAAAGACGCGGTTAATCGTAAAGGTTTGGGGGTTGTAGAACGGACGCAGAAAATAGGCTTCCGGATATTGCGGCAGATGAAATATGTATCGAATCGTGTACCAGAAAAACGCCAGAATAACCGCTCCCATAATCGCGCACAGAGTCTTATTGATGCGGGCTGAGGTTTGGACGCCGCGCAGGTTAAGCGCGGTGAACAAAACCGCGAAAAATGTGGGCCACAACAAGCCGGGATAAGGAATCTGAAAACGAGTCCCGCTCAGCAGATCGGCCATCGCCTTGGCGCACCATATCGTGCAGATCAATGGATTGAGGATGTAATCCATGGTCATGCTCCAGCCCGTGACGTAGCCGAGCGAAGGATGCAGCTCGCGACCCACATACGTGTAGGCTGAACCAGCGCTGGGATAGACACGCGCCATGCGGCCATAGCTCATCGCCGTGAAAACCATGGCAACCATCGCAATCAGGATGGAAGTGACCACGTGTCCATGGCCAGCGTCGCTAAAAACCCCGTAAGCCGGCATGGGCGCGGTTGGTTGAATGACAATAATTCCATAGAGGATTAGGTCCCAAAGCGTAAGCGATCGCTTAAGACGCGGAGGTGAAGAGACTTCAGTCGCCAAGGAAGTTTCCATGTGGTCGCGCAGGAACTCGTGAATTATCCATTATGACTGACTTTTGACCCCATGATGTTGTTCGAGCGAATTCTTCGACTCCGTGCAAAACACCGTTGCACGTTGACGGCCTCTTGGGAAATTCGTGCAAAATCTCTCATTCTTCTCAAGTGTCAAACCATAGAATACACGCGAACTTACCGACGTTAAGCAAGGGGGAGTGCTAACACGCAACTACATGACGAGTCATAGGATGTCCGCAAATTGTAGACTGTCCGGCGCAACACCCCGTGCCCGAAAATTTTCCCAGCACCCGCGAGGGCGAGGGCATAATCTCACCGCCGAAATTAATATAAAATGGAAGGTCGTCAAATACTTGACATCTTCGGTCACGTCTTCAGAGGAGTACGCAGCATGTTTGCTCCGCTTACGACAAAGCCCAGGTCAACCCCGCCGCAAGCGCCTTCCCTTTTAGCCTCATCGCGCAGCCTCGTGTCCTCGGCGAAGAAACAGTCTTCCTCTTCGAACGATAGCCAGAATCTCATTCGGTCCGCGACTCCACCTTCCGATGAAAGGGAGGCGCTGCCCGGGAAGGAACGAACGCGTCCGCATTCGTGGTGTTTCGCAAACGTCCCAACCTTCGCTGCAGGCGTTGATCATGAGATCCATCAGGCGCTCCTCCCTGCTTGGCCATTCTATCTACCCATCCAGGCAAAGCTTGTTGTGGGGAGTGTCAACGATCCCCTGGAATCTGAAGCCGACCGCATCGCCGATGAGATATTGCGGACTCCGAGTCCCGACCTTTCCATACCGCCAGCGCCATTGCAGATCAATCGCAGATATTCCAGGCGCAACGTTGAAGGCAGCCCACTCCAACCCGATTCCCTCGAACAGCCAAGGATGCGGGATGGTGCAACGAGCATGATCGAACGTGCGTTACGCTCGCCTGGCAGGCCACTCGATCCAGCCACGCGAGCCTACTTCGAGCCTCGCTTTGGGCAGGAATTTTCAAACGTCCGAGTCCATTCCGATGCCGCTGCCGGGGAGTCAGCTCGGCAACTCAATGCTCTGGCCTACACGGTGGGATCAGATGTCGTATTTGGATCTGGAGGGTATTCACCCGGAACCGAGGTAGGAAGACATCTGCTCGCCCACGAACTGACGCATGTCGTACAGCAATCTGCTGCAACCGCCGAGGTAGTACAACGCCAGGTGCCCGAGAACGGGCCACCGGCAGAGCATAAACGCGTGACCCGGGCCGAGGATATCGATCTGGCAACTAGCTATTGGGAGGAAGAACTCCGCAAAGAAGCGGACTCCAAGGGCAAATATAAGGCCAAGTCTCTTGTCGACCAGGGCTGGGAACTAGATCTCACGCAGGGTGAGCCGACCTACAAGAACGATCCTCGAGAGGAGAAGAAAAAAGTAGGCGCCGGAACTTATCTGTTCAGTGTCAAGATCCACAATCCCGCGTTGAAAAAAGGAGCATGGTTTGCCTTCTACGGAGACACAGGTCTCGCACCTGAACCAGAGGAAGAACATCCAGGTCTTCTCAAGAGGGGCTGGCGTCTAGCCCACCGAGCTCTTGACTGGGCTTCGCTTGCTTGTGAAGAATGTCTTCTTGGCTCCGCCATCATGTCGACCATCGAAGGCGACTTCAAGGGCGCGATCCTGCGAGTAGGACTCTATCGTATTGGGGTGGGAGCCGAAGAGAAGGAAGCCGTTGCCGCGACCCAGATCGATGCCGGAGCTCTCCAGAAATTCGCGAAGAGAGTCGGCCTCAACTTCGAAAGCCCGACCACGAAACAGCTTCTGTCCCATCTCGACATTACAGTCGAGGCCTTCATCGGCGGCTTCCGCCAGGCAAGAATCAAGTCTGTGTTCCCCGCGGAGTTTCTAAAGGTAACGGTCAAAGATGCTCTGCTTACCGGCGGCAGCACCGTGCGGAAGTTGCTCACCGACGGAAGATTCATCAAATGACGATAGCGTCTTTGCACAAGCACTCCTCCATCTGGACGTTTCTGAGTGGATTGTCCGACAAACTCGGCTGGGAGAACTACCAGGTGGTCGACCATTGGGACGCAGATCTCCACGCGATCGGAGTTGCATCCTTGAAAGATCCTGCGCGACTCGTCTATGTCTCTACTTTTCAGCAGATGCCCGGTCGTTACGCTTTCGAGTGTGAAGTTTCCGGAGCAGACGAGATGCCGGTTGCGGTTCAGCGAGGGCCGGCGCTTGACCTGGATGGGATCGTCGAGATCATTCGGAGTCACCTCAAGTCGCCGGCCGCATCCCGATAATCTGGCATTTTCGAGACGAATCGGCGAAATACTCAAGATCGCGAATAGTGTCGTCGCACTTGTAAGTCTGAATGGAAATCCTCATAAAAATCAGCGACGCATGCACCGTCTACAGTTTCGACACCATGGATGTTGACGGAAAAACCAGAAGTGCAATTTAAGTGCTTGAAAGATTGGTCGGGGAGAGAGGATTTGAACCTCCGACCCCCTGGTCCCGAACCAGGTGCTCTACCAGGCTGAGCCACTCCCCGACAGGCGCTGCGAGCGGCAACAGGGAACGCCATCCACCCGCGCGATCACTACTCGATAGGCAGAACGATTATAACATCGCAGAGTTTATGGGGCCTCACGCTCGTACGATACATTTCGCGCAACACTATCGTGCGGTATGATCGTCCGCAATATGATCGTTTTCTGCGCTGATCGTCTCTACACGCCGCAGCAAGAGATTCGCGATCCTCTTCTCTTTATCCAAGAAGGTCGCATCTCCGAACTATCGTCGCGCGCAGAGCGCGAGATCCCAAGCTCAGCGAAGGTGCTCGACCTGACCACAGACGTTCCCGGCGCAATCCTGGCCCCCGGTTTCATCGACATTCACATGCACGGCGGCGCCGGCCTCGACGTTATGCGAGCCGCGCCTGCCGAACTACCACGCCTCCACAAGTTTCTCACCACTCATGGAGTCACCGGATACTTTCCCACCAGCGTCGCCGCGCCTCTCGACCAGACCTGCGCCGCGTTGGCGCGCCTCGCCGACGTCATCGAAGCCGCACAGACTTCGGGCAACAGCGATGCAGCACCGCTCGGCATCCATCTCGAGGGACCGTTTCTCAGCCACAAGCGCCGCGGCGTGCATCCTCCGGAATACCTCGTCGAGCCCACCGTGGAAGTCTTCGATCTCCTCTGGCAAGCCGCACGCGGCCACGTCCGCATGCTGACCATCGCTCCCGAACTTCCCGGCGCGCTCGAGGTCATCGCCGAAGCTGCTCGCCGCAAAATCTGCGTAAGCATCGGCCACTCTGACGCTGTACTCGAAGCCGCCCGCGCCGGAGTCCAGGCCGGGGCCCGCCACGCCACCCACACCTTCAACGCCATGCGTCCCCTCGATCACCGCGACCCCGGCATCCTCGGCGAAGTCCTCACTGACAAGCGGATCACCGCCGACATCATCGCCGACGGAATTCACGTGGCTCCTGAAGTCGTCCAGCTTTTTCTGAATGCCAAGGGCATCGACGGCGCCGTCCTTATCACCGACGCCACGGCCGCCGCGGGCATGCCCGACGGCACTTACCAACTCGGCCCATTGCAAGTCGAAGTAAAAAACGGACGCTGCACGATGGATGGAAAACTGGCAGGCAGCGTCCTAACCATGGACCGCGCAGTCCGCAACATCACCCAATTTTCCGACTGGAGTCTCCAAGACGCCGTCCGCGCCGCCACGCTGAACCCCGCGCGAGCCGCAGGCCTCGCCTCAGGAGAGATTGCCCAAGGCGCAGAAGCAAACTTCGTAGTTCTTAGTCCCGGCGGAGAATTACGTCAGACCTTCATTCGCGGACGCACGAACTAGCGGACCTAGTTCGGCTTGCGCTCTTTAGCTTCGGCCATGTAGCGCAGCAACACGGCCTCATCGGCTCGGGAGAGCCGGTCTAGAAAAGATGTATCGACCTTGCCGTCCTCCACTGTCTTCGATCCGTTGGACTGGCGCAGCTTATCCCCCAGCTCCGGATCGTTGCTCATCACCTGCGTATAGAACCAAAGAAAATGCCGCATCTGGTCGAGCGACTTGCACAGTACCTGGATGGCTTCGGTCTCCGGCAGCGCGCTCATCGCCTCCATCAACTCCGGATCGCTCGGCGCCTGCATGGCCGCGCAATTCAACTCGCGCTGAATCACGCGCAGGTCTTCGGTCACTCGCACCATCCGGGTATGCAGGTCGTCCATCTGGCTATCGCTTCCCATTGTTCGGAGTCACGATCGCGCAGGGTTACGACGGAATCAGCAACGATCTGCGCGACGCTTGAACATCTCATCGGCAGCGGCGAGCGGATAGATGTCCCACGATCATGCGCTTTGGTAATTCCAGCAATTACTTTGGTCTAATTCTGCGTTACCGGCGCGCACACACGCCGAATGCCGCTCCCAGCAAGGGTTTCAAGCCGCCGCTGATCGGATCGCGGGCACCTCCACCACCTTCGTGCCGCGCGCAGGATTTTCCACCGCCCCCAACAGTGCAGTCGTCATTTGCTCCAACGTCACCAGCCCCAACCGCCGCGCCCCGTCGCGAGTAGGCGGCAGGAGTTCGGCGATTTTATATATAGGAAGCAAAGCGTAGGGCCACCGGTGTCCCGGACCCAGCACGTACCACGGCCGCAGAATCGTCGCGTTCAATCCCGCCTGCTCGATCGCAGCTTCGCATTCCGCTCGCACCGCGATGTATGCCTGCATCATTGGTGCGGGATGGGCCACGCTCAGATAAACAAAATGCCGAATGCCGGCCTTCGCCGCCGCCACTGCCCCCAACCCGGCAACCAGATCGACTTTGCGAAACTCAGCAGCCTTTGCCGGACTAGGATGCGCCACCCCCACCAACTGCACGAACGTGTCCGCCGGCGCGATTTTATCCGCGTAACTGCTTCCGTCGAGCGCATCTCCCATTACCGCGATGCACCCCGCCGGCAATTTCTTCTCTGACTCCGGACGCACCAGCGCCCGCACCTCGTGTCCGCGCCCCAGCAGCAGCGGAATCAACTTCCGTCCCATGTACCCGCTCCCGCCGGTAATGAAAACGCTGTGCGGTTGGCTCATGCTGTTGTTGGACATGGCATGGCTCCTCGACGATTTGCCTTCACCCAACAGATACGGAGTGCAAACCGATTCAGATTTCTCGCAGCATTGTAAGGCAGAAGAGGAAAGCCAGAAGAACCGTGCCAACACAGACCATGTGGCATTCACAGGCCATGTGGTGACGGCCGCCTCGGCCGTCCAAGCGAGGGCGAAGCCCCGCGCCCAAAGCAAATCACCCGACACCAGCCGCGGCGCCTCAAGTCATACTGTTGTCCGAATATCTGTTTGTGATAAAACCGCGCGATGACCGAACTCTCGCAGCCCAACCAGTTAGTCCGCGCCATCGGCCGCTGGAGCCTCGTCGCGCTGGTAATCAACTCCATCATCGGCAGCGGAATCTTCGGCCTGCCCTCCACCGTCGCCGCTCTTATAGGCAGCTACAGTCCATATGCAGTCCTGGGGGCCGGGGCGGGAATGACCATCATTATCGCCTGCTTCGCCGAAGTAGCCTCGCGCTTTCATCAGGCCGGAGGCCCGTATCTCTACGCCCGCGTCGCCTTCGGACGCTTCATGGGCATTCAAACCGCCTGGATGCTCTGGCTCGGCCAGGTAGCAGCTCCCGCCGCCAACGCCAACCTGTTTGTGATTTATCTCGGAGAGTTCTTCCCCCACGCCAAAGATCCGCTGCCCCGCGCTTTAATTCTCACCGCGTTGGTAGGCTTCCTAACCTTCGTCAACATTCGCGGTGTGCGCGCCGGGGCCCAGATCAGCAGCTTCTTTACCGCCGCCAAAATCATCCCGCTAATCGGAGTGATCGTTCTAGGGTTGTCCGTCCTTCAGCGCCACCACTGGAGCATCGCAACCGCATCTGTGGCAACGTCCGGCACAAGCCAGTGGCTGAAAGCGATGCTGCTCCTGGTCTTCGCTTACGGCGGCTTCGAAACCGCGCTAGCTCCCATGAGCGAAGCCAAAGATCCCCGCCGCGACGCTCCCTTCGCGCTCTTCACGGCTCTCGCGGTCTGCACCGTACTCTACGCGCTGATCCAATGGGTAGTCATCGGAGTTCTCCCCGACGCCGCGCACAGCCAGCGTCCTCTGGCCGACGTAGCACGCATCGGGGTCGGCCCAGTGGGCGCGGCTCTGGTGGCCATCGGCGCGCTGATTTCTTTCTACGGATATCTCAGCGCGAAAATCCTAGCCATGCCCCGCGTCCCCTTCGCCTTAGCCGAGCAAGGAGACTTTCCCAAAGCCTTCGCCGCCGTGCACAGCCGCTTTCATACCCCATACGTTTCCATCCTGGTCTTCGCGGCGATGGTCTGGGGATTGGCTCTAATCGGCGACTTCAAATGGAACGTAACTCTCTCCGCCGTGGCCCGCCTCCTCTACTACGCCGTAGGTTGCGCCGCCCTGCCCATCTTGCGCCGCAAGCAGCCGGAAGATGCCAAAGCAATGTTTCACCTGCCTGCAGGAAATCTCTTCGCCGCAGTGGGCATGATTCTTTGTGCGATTCTCGTAACCCGCGTGGACTTTGGCCAGTCCTTGATCCTGATCGCGACGATCGCTCTGGCTTTCGTGAACTGGGCAGTAGTGGCCCGCAGAGGCGTTCCTCGGCGACCGTGAGGTTTAGAGTAGGTGCGCGCGGACGGAAGGTGGGCGCTAGGATCCGGCGGCCGTGGCCCGGCCCTGGGGCCGGGACTGGGTGACCTGAGCTTCTAACCTTGTAAGCAGAGCGACGACTTCCTCGCCGGTCTGGCTAACCACCAGGAACCGTTGCTCGGCCTGGTCGACTTTCCCCGCGTGTCTCAGATCAACCACTTCTCGCACTAGACCGTGCATGCGCTTGTGCTTCTCCTCAAGCTCGGGGAATCCAGCGAAGTGGCTGTAAGAGGCGACCCCGTCGGTGTACAGCCATTTACCCAGTTCACAGTCGCGGTGGGATGCCAGCCGTTCCGCCGTGATTTCCTCCCGCCCGTCCAGAAAGTTGCGAAGCTTCAGCCGCCAGCTGAGATGGGCCGACTTGACCCGGGCAAAATCGAGAGAACTGGAAGCCGCAGTTGATCGAACGCTCCCACGCTGATCTGCGTCCGTCTTGAACTGCTCGACCAGACGGCGCAACAGTGTGGACATCTCCACCAATTGCTGCGCCGCCCGCTGTGTGTCCGTCGCTCCCCGCGAGGTGCTCTCCGCCGCCTGCGCCACTCCCGCAATGTTGCTCGTGATCTCGCCGCTGCCCTGCGCCGCTTCGCTGACGTTGCGCGACATCTCGTTCGTGGTCGCATTCTGCTCCTCGACCGCGGTGGCGATCGTGCTCGAGATATCGTTGACCTGATTGATCACCGCGCTGATCGATGCAATGGCTTCCACTGCCGCGTTCGTAGTCCCTCAAAGGAACCTTCGGCCATATTCGGCCTGACTTTAGAGAATGTGGAGCGTCCCCCGGAGGCCCAGTCCCATGAGTACAATCCCATGCAGCCGGGTGCCCCATTTCTCGCGTCTTTTGCGAGAAGTGGGCAAGGCGCGACAGGCCATTCTCCGGGCCGAGCTCTCTTGTGGCCAGACACCAAATGCAAACCGCAATTTCCTTGACTTCGATTCTAAAACCTGCAACCCTATCTCTATACGCATTAGCTCTTTGACATAAGAATAGCAACGAGATATAAGTCCAACGATTGCCATATTTTGCAACGAGGCCATTGATTCCATGGCACTTATCGCGAAGGCAATCGACCTAAGTCTTTTGTCTGTAATATTTTGCGGCTAAGTCGTTTGTTTCCGATATTCTAGCCGCGCGACGCCAGGCCAAGAAAGACGCAAGTGGCTGATTCCAGATATTTTAGTGGCGAAGCATCAAATAATTTTCGTCACGCACCCTGTGGCAGGTGGATGCCAAGGGAGCGACCAAGTGTGGCGTAAGCCGGAAAGCCTAACGCCAAAAGTCAAAGCCCGAGAGCCGAAGCCCAAAGCCCCGCGCTACTACCCCCGCTCCATCTCCAGCAGCGCTTTCTTGCGCTCGACGCCCCAGCGGTAGCCGCTGATGTTGCCATCTTCGCGCACCACGCGATGGCAAGGAATCGCCACCGCCACGGGATTCGTCGCGCAGGCCCGCGCCACGGCCCGGCTGGCAGTGGGCTGGCCGATCGCCTTCGCGACTTCGCCATAAGACCGCGTCGATCCGAACGGAATGGACTGCAAGTAAGTCCACACGCGCCGCTGAAACACAGTTGCGCGGATATCCAAAGGCAGCGCGGCGTTCAACTCCGCGCCACTCATCTTCGCGAGCAAGGCTGCTACCCACGCCTGCAGTCCACCTTCGTCCCGCTTGCGGGTGGCGAAGGGGAATTCGCGCTTCAAGCCTTCGAGCAACTCTCCATCGGAGCGCGCGAACTGAATCGAGCAGATGCCGCGCTCCGTGGCCGCAATCAGCATGCGTCCCAGCGGCGAGTCCGCGCAGGTGTAGCGAATCGCAGCAGCGATGGCGCCCCGGCGATACTTGTCAGGCGTCATGCCCAGTTGCGACGCGGTCTTTTCATAGAGGCGGCTGCTCGATCCGTAACCCGCGTCGTACATCGCACGGGTCACGTTGTCGCCGGCCTGCAGGTTGCGCTTGAGCGAGCGCAGACGGCAGGAGTCGGCATACTCGCGCGGAGTAATCCCGAGCGCTGCCTTGAAGCGGCGCTGCAAATGAAATGGGCTTTGCCGGAAGACCTTGCCCAGGTGCTCGAGCGTGATCGGTTCGTCGAGATGCTGCTCGATGTAACGGCAGATCTCTTTGGCCGAATCGGATTGCGGATGGCCGCTCAGCATTCTCGGACGGCAGCGCAGGCAAGCGCGGAAGCCGGCTTTCTCCGCCTGTTCGGGGCGTGTAAAGAAGGTGACGTTCTCTCGCCGCGGCCGGCGTGCCGCGCACGAAGGCCGGCAATACACTCCGGTGCTGGCGACGGCGAAGACAAACTTCCCGTCGTGAGCTGAGTCGCGCTCCACCACAGCCCGCCAGCGCGCGTCTGGGTCAAGCCGCGACTGCTCTCGCCCAGTCGAGTTGGAGCCGGCACCAGCCATTTCGCGGGAACCTTCTTCTGCGAGTATGGCATTGGCAGTCATCATCGGGAAAGTCGTGTTCGTAGTAGTCATAGTAGACACAAAGTAAAGCTGATTCGACTCGTGAACTATCCGAATCTTGCGGGCAAAGTGAGAAAGCAGTTGTCAGTCAGTATCACGCTCCCCTGAGCGCGCGCCGGCAGCCGCGGGTTTGCTTTGCGGAAGTGGCAATTGGTGCCGCAAAGGACTACATTTGTCTTTCTCATTTATGCAACTTAGGAGGAACTTTTGCAGAAGAGACGCTTTATCGCAGTTGGTTTGTTCGTAGCGGCACTTTTGACGGTAAGCCTGGCTCAAAAGGCGACGCAACACTTGCTCAGCGGTGACGAGCTCAAAAAGGCTGTGCCAGCGGAGTTTTTCTTCGCCGGGCAGAAAGCTCCAACCCAATTGCGCAACGCTGCCGGCTTTCAAACCGCCGCCGGCAAGATGACGCTCTTTGCCCTGGTCGATGCTTCTGGATATTCGAGCGCGATTCAGCAGAAGTATCAGGGCATGTTGATTACGGAATCGAAGCTGAACATCGGTGGCGCCGAACTCGCTCCCGGAGAGTACGGATTCGGTTTCGCGGCCGATAAATTCGTGGTGATGAACGTGGCCAACGACGATGCCTTGAGCACCGCACACCAAACGGATGCGGAGTTGAAACGACCCGTGCCCTTGAAGCTGATGGAAGACGGCGCTGGCTACAAGCTATACGCCGGTAAGAAATGGGTCGCGGTGAAGCCCGAGTAATCAATCCGTCAGCGGGTGAAACGGACCCAGCAGACTCGAAACCCCGGAGCGCTTGCGTAATTCCGTGAGTAGCGCGCCGGCCGCATTAGAGTAGGTTTTGCTGGGATCCGACGAATCGGCCCATACCGCGTCATAGACGATTTGCGCCGCCTCCTGCAGATCGATGTGCAAAGCTGCTTCGCATACATCCACACGTTCCTGCAGGCGGTCGTAACAGGCTTTGCAGATGGAGGCGGCCTCGGCGCCCTCGAGGTGGTGCTCGGCCAAGGTGCAAATCAAGGGTGAAGCAGCAACCTCGGCGTGGGCAGCGAAGAGTTGCGACTTAAACTCTTTCAAGAACGCCTCTCGCTCCTGTTCGATAACGGCGGTGTCCGGCGCGTGCTCGGCTGCTGCCTGCACTTTGGGCTTGACGGGCGCGATATTGGGAGAAACACGTTCCTGACTGTTACATGTGGGGCAAACATCGACGTTGGCAGGGTAATAGAGATGACAATTGGCGCAGGGCAATCCGAAGCCCAAAGCCTTGCGCGCGGCAGCGGGGTCGCGGCGAACGGAATTGCGCAGATTGTTTCTTACCTCGTGCCGAACGTCAACTTCGGGCGGAGCAGACATGGCGGGTTTAACGGCTGCGGCTTGTGTGGATTGCGTGGACTGCATTCGCTATTCTCCAGGATCGCGTGTTTCTTTCTAATTCTGCTTCTCGCCGCTCTAGCGTTGGCGGATGCCTCTCTAGTGTAGGTACTACGATGGTCGGGCCGAAGATATCGGGAGTACAGCCCCCCGCATTGTCCGCCCGGCTACCGCGAATTGGTTTCTTTCAAGACCTTCAATAGTTCGTCGCGGCGAGCGCGGTAGAGCTTGCGCTCGGGATCGAGTCGCGATGCGATCTCCAGTTCTGACAAGGCTTCTTCGTAGCGATCCATACTCATCAGACAGGCAGCGAGCGAGTAATGATTGTCTGGAGATGAATTGAGGCGGAGCGCTTCGCGAAACTCTTTCTCCGCCGCAGGGATTTGTTGCTGTTGAAACAGGGCCGTGCCTAGGGAATGGTGAGCCACGTCGGAATCCGGATTGAGTGTGACCGCCAACCGCAATTCGCGCACGCCCTCTTCAATCTTGTCATCGAGCAACAAAGCTTCGCCAAGAACGCGGTGTTCAGCGGAACTGCTAGGGTTCTGACGAATGGCCAACTGCAGTTCGCCGATGGCGCTGCCGTATTCTTTTTTCGACATGTACGCGCGGGCGAGGCAACCGTGGCCTTGCTCCCATTCGGGATGCTGGCGGTACAGCTCGCGTAGCTCAAGGATGGCGGCGTCGAAGTCGCCCTTATCGCAGTAAGTATTGCCCAGGTTATTGCGAACCGAGGCTTCCTCCGGCGCAAGTTGCTTGGCTTCGCGGTATTCGGCAATGGCCTCATCCAGCTTGCTTTGCTCATGAAGCACTAGGGCCAGATTGGAATGCGCTTCCCAGAGTTTTGTATTCAAGTGAATCGCCTGACGGTAGGCGGCGATGGCTGCGGACGAATTTCCCGCGGCGTGCAGGCTGATGCCCAGGTCGTAATACGTATCGGGATTTCCAGAATCGTGGGCCAGCGACTCGTTGAAGGCGTGAACCGCCGCGGCATATTGTTCGCTGGCGAATAAAGCGAGGCCCAGAAATTGATACGCCTCGGCATTCTGCGGATCCATGCTGAGGGCGGTTCGGGCTTCTGCAATCGCGTTCGGCGGATCATCGATGCGATAGAAAATGTAAGCCAGTGCACTGTGATTCTCGGGGAAATCGGGCATGAGCTTGGCGGAGAGTGAAATCTCATCGAAAGCATCATCCCAACGCTCCTGCTGCCGAAGCATGGAGCCGAGGGCGAAGTGCAGCGCGGCATTTTGCGGATCGGACTCTATCGCTTGGCGCAATTCAACTTCAGCTTGGTGAAAGTGCTGGTTACGGGCTTCCACCGCAGCTCGCACAAGGGACACGGGAATTTCGGAGCTTTCCACGCCTGCCAGGGATGGCTTCAGAGTTGAAAGCGCAGCCAGTAAGTTCTTGTCGGCGCCGGCAGCGGTGAGTTGACCGAGCTGCTTCTCGCTGAGAGTGATGGCGATGCCGCGCTCCTGCGCGATGCGAACCAGGCGACTGTTGGACACTCCGGCCGCAAGCCAAGCTGCCAGCTGCGCGGCGTCAAGTTGTTTAGCCTCCGAAGCAGGAGCGGCCAGAGCTGCCGCAAAAAAAAGCACAAGGACTGACCGACCGTGGCGCTTCACTCGAATCTCCGCTGACTTTTAGGTTCGCTGGATGGCGCTAATAGCGCGACTGGTGCGCGGTTTGGTGCTCAAAACCGCCCAACCACATTAGCTCGGATGGCGGTCTAGAGTAAGATCACCGAGGTAACACACTGGCATGCCGCATCCGTTTCTGACCGCTGAAGTCGGTCACCCAACCCTGTGATCAAAATCACAGCACCTATATCGCTGCAATGGCATCGTATCTGTAGCGAGGGGAGCTAAGACCCCAAGCTAAGATGTTGTGGCAGGGAGGTTTGACTTCCCACTGCACGTCCGGTAGCGTATAGGTGTAGTGTTGTCCCTCGGAGGTTCTATGTTTGAAGGCTTGTTCCAACCCATGCATCTGCTGGTGATTTTTGCTATCGCCCTCCTGGTATTCGGTCCCAAGAAGTTGCCGGAACTGGGCAAGGGACTGGGCGAGGGGATCCGTGCCCTTAAAGAAGGCATGAAGGATAATCCTCCGGCGCAAGCATCCACCGAGCAGAACAAAACTCCCGAATCCAAGGGCTAGAAGTACGAAGTCCGCACGACGCTCCCAGTCGAGCTTCGCGAGAGCATCTTCTTAGCTTGACGGTCTTGCTGTAGCCTGTTTTGCGTCCCGTTCCTGAGAAATCCCGGACTTCTAATCTCGTCTTGCAGTTGAATTACAAATATTAACTCTACACTCTGGAGGTCAGGCCGCTTTGCGTAAAGTCGAGTTGATGTTCTTAGCTTCGGTCCTGTTGTTGGCATCGGCGGTTTTCGCGGATCAGATTACTCTGAACAATGGGGATCGCCTGACCGGCACAGTCGTAAAGTCGGATGGCAAAACTCTGGTGCTGCACACCGAGTTTGCAGGCGATGTCACGCTGCAGTTCGCGGCCATCAAGCAGATCACTACCGATAAGGAGTTGCACATCAGCACCGCGGACAAAAAGACGGTGGTCGGCCCGGTCACCTCCAGCGACGGGAAAATCGAAGTCGCCACCAAGAGCTCCGGAACCGTGGAAGTTCCAGCCAGCAGCGTAGTGCTGATCCGCAACGACGCCGAGCAAACCGCATACGAAAAGTCGTTGCATCCCGGGTTGCTGCATGGATGGAATGGCGGGGCGAATGTGGGCTTTTCTATCGCGCGCGGCAATAGCCAGACCAGCAATTTGGCCTTGGCTGTCAACGCCGTGCATCCCACCGAAAACGACAAACTCACTGTCTATCTAACTTCGATTTACACCAACAACGACCTAGCCTCTCCCAGCACCGTGGCCAATCTGATTACTGCGGGAGTGCGCTACGATCACAATCTAAATGCTCGGGCATTCGTCTTCGTGGGCACAGATTTTATGAGTAACGTCTTGCAAAACCTGGATCTGCGCGGTGTCTTCGGCGGCGGTCTGGGCTATCATGCGATCAAATCGGATAGTACTACGCTCGATTTCTTCGCTGGGCTTAACTCCACGCACGAAACTTATTCAAACGGTCCTTTGGTTACACCGGCCACTGTTCCTCCTACCTTTGTCTCTTATGGCGTAACCAATAAATTCGCCGCACTCACTTTGGGCGAAGAGGGGATGCACAAGCTGGGAAAGACCACCGTGGTCACGGAAAAGTTTTATTTCTATCCTGATTTGTCGAGTGGCTATTCCGGGGAATATCGTGGAACCTTCGACTTCGGTACCGTCACAAAAATCAGCAAGTGGCTGGGATGGCAGAACCAATTCAGCGATATCTACGTTTCCAACCCGCCCGAGGGTGCGAAGAAGAATGATTTGATTCTGACCACGGGGCTGAACTTTTCGTTTGCCCACTAGCAAGTTGGACCGACCCATTGCAATGCCGTCCGCGAGGGCGGCTTTTCTATTTGGTTAGCATTGGGCTGCAGTTGATTGGCTGCTCACCAAGACTTGAATTACGCGTCTACTAACGGGTAGAGTACTGTTTCTCGTTTTCGGTTCTGTGCGTCCATTCTTTATTTCTCACCCATAGGAGCCTGCTCGATGCGTCATGCCTTGAGATTGCTGGTTGCTGTCGGCTGTTTCGGTGCGTTTTCGTTTTCCCAAACAGCCGACGAACTGATTGCCAAAAACATCGAAGCGAGGGGTGGATTGGAGAAAATGAGAGCCATCAAGACCCTTCGTATGACCGGGAAGTTCGAAGGCGGAGGAGGCTTCAGTGCGACATTGGGGCAGGAAAACGAGCGGCCGAATTTGGTCCGCGAAACCTTGACTCTGCAGGGGATGACCGCGGTGCAGGCTTACGACGGCAGCACAGGCTGGCAGATTCAGCCCTTCGGTGGGAAGAAAGATCCGGAGTTGCTGGGCGAGGACGATCTGCGCGACCTCTTGCTGGACGCCGACTTTGATGGGCCACTGGTGGATTACAAAGAGAAGGGCAGCACGGTGGAATATCTGGGCCACGATTCGGTGGATGGCGATGACGCGCTGCGCTTGAAAATCACGCTGAAGAATAGCGACATCATTTATGACTATCTCGACCCCGACACTTACATTGAGATTCGCAAGGAAATTCAGCAATTCATCCGGGGCTCGGTGCGGGATCGCGTGATCAGCCTGGGTTCGTACAAGCCGGTGAACGGTGTGATGTATCCCTTCTCGATTTCGCAGGGAACGAAAAGCCATCCTGAAGATCAGACCGCCACGGTACAGAAACTTGAGGCGAATGTGACCATCAATCCGGCGGATTTCGCCTTGCCTGCATCATTGAAAACTGAAGAAAAGAAATCCGGGATAGTTGGGATTCACTAATCGTGCCAGTCTAGATGCGCTTCTTTCTGCGCTCGAATGAACGCGACAACAAAATCCATTACATGGAAAAGGACTCGTCAAACATGAAAGCATCCGCTCCTGGTGGTTGGGTGGTGGCAGTGCTGTTCGGAGCTTCTATTTACATGTCTTTGCCGGCTGCGGCGCAGGCGCCTTACCGCTTTGATGCAGCGACGGTTTCCGGGTTGCCGGCGCGCAACATCGGCTCGGCTGCGATGAGCGGGCGGATTGCCGCGGTGGACGCGGTGGAAGAGGATGGCCGCATTACGGTATTCGTAGGCGCGGCCAGCGGCGGAGTTTGGAAATCGGTGAATGGCGGCACGACCTACAAGCCTGTGTTCGATCGGGAAGATGTGCAGTCGATCGGCGCCGTGGCGATTGATCCCTCGAACTCGAAAACGGTGTGGGTTGGGACCGGCGAAGGCTGGCTGCGCAACAGCGTGTCGGTGGGCGACGGTGTTTACAAATCCACCGACGGCGGCGAGAACTGGAGCAACGTTGGACTAAAGGACAGCGAGCACATTGCCAAGATTCTGGTGAATCCCACTGACAGTAATGACGTGCTGGCCTGCGCGACTGGACATTTGTGGAACGATAACGATGAGCGCGGAGTTTTCCAGACAACAGATGGCGGAAGGACGTGGAAGAAGGTTTTGGCAGGTGTAAACGGATCGAGCGGATGCGCGATGATCGCGCGTAGCAAACAGGAGCCGAAGACGATTTACGCGGCTATGTGGGATTTCCGGCGACAGGGTTGGACGTTTCGTTCGGGAGGTCCGGGCAGCGGGATATTCAAGTCCACCGACGGCGGCGCGCACTGGAATGAAATCAGCCAGGATAATGCCAAGGGACTGCCGCCGAAGCCCTACGGCCGCATCGCAGTCCAAGTAGCGCCGTCGAAGCCGCAAGTGGTGTACGCCAATATCGAAGCGGAAAAGGGGCGCGGGCTTTACCGCTCCGATGACGCGGGTGCGAATTGGACGAAGCTTGATGCCAGCAACTACATGGTGTGGCGCCCATTCTATTTTGGAAACCTGATCGTAGATCCGAAAGACGAAAACAAAATCTTCAAGCCTGATCTAATTCTTCTGCTCAGCAATGATGGGGGAAAAACCTTCAATGTGGTATCGGGTGAAGACCACGGCGACTTTCATGATGTGTGGATCAACCCTAAGAATACGAATATCGTGATCGCCGGTGACGACGGCGGACTGTGGCGCAGCGAAGACGGCGGCAATCGCTGGAAGCATCAAGTGAATTTGCCGGTCTCGCAGTTCTATCACGTGAGCACCGACAACGCGGATCCGTACCACGTCTATGGCGGCTTGCAGGACAACAGCTCGTGGGTCGGCGATTCATCCTATCCGGGCGGCATCACGAACGCGCAATGGGAAAACATGTTCGGCGGAGACGGCTTCTGGATGTTTGAGGATACTTCCGATCCTGACTATCTTTACGCCGAAGCGCAGGGCGGCGAGATTGGGCGCGTGAATCGCTATACGCACGAGATTCGCGACATTCATCCCTGGCCGAATTACGGTGAGGGCAAGCTGCGCTTTAATTGGAATACGCCGATTCACATGAGCCCGAATGAAAAAGGGACTATCTACATCGGCGCGCAGTTTTTATTCCGCTCGCGCGATCATGGGCAGTCATGGGATCGCATCTCTCCCGATCTCACTACTAACGATCCGGAAAAACAGAAGCAGGAAGAATCCGGCGGCGTGACCATCGATAACTCTTCCGCGGAAATGTACACGACCATCTATTCGATTTCGGAATCGCCGAAGAATGGGCAGATCATCTGGGTGGGCACGGACGACGGAAATGTGCAGATCACGCGCGATGGAGCGAAGACTTGGACGAATGTCGTCGGGAACATAAAAGGTCTGGAAAAGAATTCTTGGGTCACGACTATCGAGGCTAGCCGCTTCGACGAGAGCACCGCGTACGCTACGTTTGACCGGCACACTTTCGGAGATATCACACCTTACGTTTATAAGACCACGGACTACGGGCAGACATGGACAGCGCTTCCGGCGCAGGAGAGCGGCGTCCGCGGCTTTGCGCATGTGATTAAAGAAGACATCGTCAATCGCAACGTGCTTTTCGTCGGCACCGAGTTCGGGTTGTGGATCTCTGTCGATGGAGGGCAGCGCTGGGCGCAGTATAAGGGATCGAACTTTCCCGCAGCGCCGGTGGATGACATCGTAGTGCAGCCGCGCGAGTCAGATCTCGTGCTGGCGACGCATGGCCGCGGCATCTGGATTATTGATGACATCTCGCCGCTGCGCGCTCTCACTCCGGATGTCATGACCAAAGAAGCAACGTTGCTTCCCGGACGGCCATCGATTCAATATTTCGATGTAAGCGGAGGCTGGGCGGCAGGGGATGAAACTTTCCGCGGTCGCAACCGGCCGGCCGATGCGCAAATTACCTATTACCAGAAAGGCCGCCATATTTTTGGCGACTTGAAGATCGAGATTTTCGATCAGGACGGAAAGCTTGTCGATACGGTCGCAGGCAGCAAACATCGCGGGTTGAATCGTGCCGGCTGGGGCATGAGAGTGAAGCCGCCGGCGGTTGCTCCCGCGGCCAGTGCGCTGTTTGAAGCGGCCCAGGGGCCGCGCGTTTTGCCCGGGATCTACACGGTGAAACTTACCAAGGGAGATCAGAGTTACACCGAGCAATTAACTGTTGCCATCGATCCGCGGGCGAAATATTCGATCGACGAGCGCAAGGCGGAATTCGATCTCTCCATGAAAGTTTACAAGTTGCTGGAGCACATGACGTATGGAGTGGAAGCGATCGAGGGTGTGCGTGACGCCGCCCACGCTCGCGCCGCCAAGTTAGCCGAGAAAGATCCGCTGCGCAAACAGTTGCAAAAGCTGGCTGCGGATTGCGACGCCTTGCGCTCGAAGATCGTCGCCACCAAGGAAGGCGGCATGGTGACCGGCGAAGAACGCATCCGTGAACATATCGGGCAGCTGTACGGCGCGGTGACGGGATACGACGGGAAGCCTACGGATTACCAGGTCGCTCGCAACGAATCACTGCGTCATGAACTGCAAGATGTGATCGATGATTTCCAGAAGCTGACTCAGAAGGATTTGCCCGGCATCAACGCGGGGTTGAAGAAGAAGAAACTGGAAACTATCGTTGTGCTGGAAGAAGAGAGGTGGCAGAAGACCAGGGCAGGGTCGGCGGCCCCTTCCGGCGCGGGGATGCGGGCGCAGGAAAGACAGTTTCGCGAAATGGATTAGCACTTTCTGAGTAAGGTTGCGAGTGAATTACGAGTCTGGGAAACAAAATCTCGTTTCCGACCTTAATCCGGCGCCAACGACAACCCTAACTCATCGGCGCGGAAGCGCACCGCCGAGCACTAATTCACAAAGATGGTTCACGAAGCCCGGGGTCAAACTATCGTGGCGTATAAGAAATCTCATGTAGATAGGCCCATAGAGTGAATCGAGGAGCAAATCCAAATCCATTCCCTTCCGCAATTCGCCCCGCGCAATTCCGCGGCGCAGAGTGGCATAAGCTTCGCGCCGGCGGGGCTTTAAGAATCGTTCTCGGAAAGCGGCAATGACCTCCCGATCGCTCTGGCCTGCGGCGAGGATGGCGGATACAATGCGCCCGCGACGGCTACGAAAAACTCTTACGAGTTGGCACATTTGCTGGCTCATGTCGGTCCGCAGGGATCCGGTGTCAGGAAAATGAAGCTTCTGAGTAGTGCTGCTGGCGAAAGCGTCGGCGATTAGCGCGGCCTTATTTGGCCACCAGCGGTAAACCGTGGTCTTGCCCACTCCGGCGTGAGCCGAGATATCTTCAATCGTTAAGTCAGAAAAACCATTCTTGCCGAGCAATTGCAAAGTGCTGCGCAGTATGGCTGAGCGAGCCTCTTCACTGCGCGGACGCCCCGGCGCGCGCTTCTTTCCGCGGTAGTCGCCGTTACTTTTAGCCGGAGACTTCTGGCGCATGCCCCCACCTTACCATATAATCGGGATCAAGCTTTAGAATCCGATACGGGGAGTATCGAATCTAAATTCTACAGCTGGGGTTCTCTTCGCGCCACGCAGGTAAACCCCGTTTATTGTTCATTCTCGACTTCTTGAAGCGGTGCCGAACCGATGTGGATTGTAGCGCTAGCTCTTCGTCGTCCCTACACATTTGTGGTGATGGCGCTCGTCATCATCATTCTGTTTTTTGTGACGCTCTTTCGCACGCCGGTTGACATCTTTCCTAGCATCGACATACCCGTAGTTTCCGTGGTGTGGTTCTATACCGGTCTCTCGCCGCAAGATATGGCGGACCGCATTGTGTCGAACTCCGAGCGCGGAATCACCACTACTGTCAACGACATCGAACACATGGAATCCCAGTCGGTCTACGGCCTGGGCGTCATCAAGATTTTCTTTCGGCCCGGGACAAACGTACAGGGAGCAATCGCGCAGATCACTGCCATCGCACAGACCACGGTACGCGGCCTTCCTCCCGGAACCACGCCTCCGTTGATCATTTCCTACAGCGCATCTACTACACCGATCGTCCAGCTCGGTTTGAGCAGCAAGACTTTGCCGGAGCAGCAACTCTTCGATCTGGGGCAGAATTTTTTGCGGAATTTTCTGGCGACCGTTCCGGGAGCTGCGACACCGTACCCCTACGGAGGCAAGATTCGCCAGATTCAAGTCGATCTTGATTTGCCGAAACTTCAGTCGTATGGGCTGCAGCCAACTGATATCGTCAACGCGGTCAATGCGCAAAATCTGATCCTGCCGAGCGGGACCGTCAAACTCGGTCCGCTGGAATACAACGTTGAGATGAATGGCACCCCTCAGACTATTGGGGAGTTGAACGATCTTCCTGTTAAAACCGCCAACGGGTCAACGCTCTACATGCGTGATGTGGCGCACATTCGAGACGGATTCGCACCACAAACCAATATCGTGCGCCAGGATGGAAACCGCGGCGCGCTGATGTCGATCTACAAGAATGGAAACGCCTCTACGCTGCAAATTGTGGCTGGGATAAAGAACATTGTGCAGCAGGCCGCGCAGTCGTTGCCGCCAGAGCTGAAGGTAACAGCACTTTTCGATCAATCTTTATTTGTGCGCGCCTCGATTCAGGGTGTGCTGCGGGAAGGACTGATTGCAGCGGCCCTCACGGCCGTAATGATTCTGCTTTTTCTGGGGGATTGGCGGCCAACCATTGTTATCTCCATTTCGATTCCGCTCTCAATCTTTGTTTCCATCATTATTCTGGGCGCGATTGGACAAACCATCAACATCATGACGCTGGGAGGATTGGCGCTCGCCGTCGGCATCCTGGTGGACGATGCCACGGTGGAGATTGAGAACATTGAGCGCAACCTTGCCTTGGGCAAAGAGATGAAGCAGGCCATTCTGGATGGCGCACAACAGATTGCCGTACCCGCATTCGTCTCGACTCTCAGCATTTGCATCGTGTTCGTGCCCATGTTCTTCCTGACGGGCGTGGCTAAATTTCTATTTGTCCCCCTGGCAGAAGCGGTGAGCTTCGCCATGCTGGCCAGTTACCTGCTTTCGCGAACTCTCATTCCGACGCTGGTTATGTACATTATGCGCGGGCACGAGCATCGCGCAGAGGCGCCCAAGTCGACTCTGGGCCGCTTCCAGCGCGGGTTCGAGCGGAAGTTTGAAGACTTCCGCCGGGCCTACGAACAGTTGCTGGAGACCACCCTCGAGCATCGTGGCATTTTCGTGATTTGCTTTTTGGCGTTTTGCATCCTGTCACTTGGGCTGCTGCCATTCCTTGGGCAAGATTTCTTCCCGCAAGTGGATGCGGGCTTGTTGCGACTACATGTTCGCGCGCGTCCCGGCTTGCGCGTGGAGGAAACGGCGCGCCTTTGCGATGAGGTTGAGGCAGCCCTGCGCGATGAGATTCCCAGCGGCCAAGTGCAGACAATCCTCGATAACATCGGGCTGCCTAACTCTGGCATCAATCAGTCCTATAGCTCTTCTGGAACTATCGGCACCAGCGATGCTGAAATTTTGATTGCTCTCGACCCCGAGCATCATCCACCCACCGCGGGGCTGACACGGCATCTGCGCGAAGTGCTTCCGCAGCGTTTTCCCGGCGTAGAGTTTTTCTTTCAGCCTGCTGATATCGTTACTCAGATTCTTAACTTTGGTTTGCCGGCGCCGCTTGACGTGCAGATTGTGGGCACGGACGCCGCGAGCAGCTATGCGATCGCACAACAGATCGCCAACAAGATGCGGCACATACCGGGCACCGCCGACGTTCACGTGCAACAATTGCTATCTTTCCCAACACTCCACATGGATATAGATCGCACGCGAGTGACGCAAGTTGGACTGACGGCGCGCGATGTGGCGCAAAGCGTGCTGGTTTCGCTGAGTGGAAGCTTTCAGACATCGCCCAATTTTTGGTTGAATCCGAAAAACGCGGTCACCTATCAGGTTGCAGTGCAGGCGCCACAATACCGCATAACCAACATGCAGGACCTGATGGATATTCCCGTGACTTCGCAGCAGGGACCGCAGTTGATGGGAAATCTGGTGCAGTTATATCCGATTACACGGGCCGCGACGGTAAACCACTACAATGTGCAGCCCGTAATCGATGTCTACGCCAGCACGCAGGATCGCGATCTTGGGGCAGTGGCCGCGGCGACCGACAAAGTGCTGAAAACTTTTGACGGCAAGTTACCGCGTGGCACTCACATTGTGGTGCGCGGACAAGTCGCGACGATGCGGTCGTCATTCTTCGGTTTGGCCATTGGGTTGGCGGGAGCTATTCTGCTCGTCTATTTACTGATCGTGATTAACTTTCAGTCGTGGCTGGATCCGTTCATCATCATCGCGGCACTCCCGGGAGCGCTGGCCGGTATCTGCTGGTTCTTGCTGTTGACGCGAACCACGTTGAGCGTTCCCTCGCTGACCGGCGCGGTGATGTGCATGGGGGTGGCTACGGCCAATTCCATTCTGATGGTGAGCTTCGCGCGCGAACAACTAGATGAGGGCGTCCCCGCGATGCGTGCCGCGGTTGCTGCCGGATACACTCGCGTGCGCCCGGTGCTGATGACCGCGTTGGCTATGATCATCGGCATGGTGCCGATGGCGCTGGGTTTCGGTGAAGGTGGCGAACAGAACGCGCCTCTGGGCCGGGCAGTGATCGGTGGGCTTCTATTCGCGACGGCCGCAACTTTATTTTTTGTGCCGAGCGTGTTTTCGATCTTCCATAGCAGGCTCGAGGCAAAGCGTGCGCGTCAAATGGAGAGATATTAACCGAACAAAAACTCTCAACCGCGAAGCAACGTCGTGGTGAATCGCTTTTTTCGGCTGGACTGATTATTGGGGCAAGCGGCAGTGAAGAACGGGTTTTGTGGAACTGGAGTTCAAGCATGAGTGAGGCTGAGTTTAAGCAACCACGCGATGCGCAGCCGTCCGAATCCGGACGCGACGTTCCGAAACAGGGCGAAGAGCATCGTGCGTTGAGTTCGCGCGTGCAACTTGACGAAGAAATTGAGGAAATCGAGCGGCGCGCGCGGCATCAACCTCCGGGGATACAGCCACCCCCCGAGCTTCCACCTGCTCCGTCGCGCAAAGCGTTGATGATTGTGGGTGTGCTGCTGTTAGTTCTTCTGGTGGCAGGGGGCGCGACTCTGTTAGATCGGCTCAGCCATGATCGAGCTCTGGCTAAGGAGACGGAGCGCGAGACTGTGCCCACGGTCGCGGTAGTTCATCCGCTCAGCGAAAACCCTGACGAGGAATTGGTGCTGCCGGGATCGCTTCTCGCCTATGAAGAATCGCCGATTTATGCGCGAACGAACGGCTATCTGGTGCGGTGGTACAAGGATATTGGCAGCCGCGTTAGCAAGGGTGAATTGCTGGCGAAAATCGATACACCCGAAGTGGACCAGGAGTTGAATCAGACGCGCGCCGCGCGTCAACAAATTTTGGCGCAGCTGGAGTTAGCAAAAATCAGCGCCGAGCGCTGGGAGAACTTGCGCAAGACCGACTCCGTTTCCGCGCAGGAAGCCGACCAGCAGGAAAGCGGATACAAACAGGCACAGGCGAATCTGGCATCCGCCGACGCGAATGTGCGGCGCCTCGAACAACTGGAGGGCTTCAAAGATGTTTTCGCTCCGTTCTCTGGTGTACTGACCCGCCGCAATGTGGATCCTGGCGCTCTGATCAATGCGGGCGCGGGCGCTACGGGACGGGAATTATTTGATCTGGCGCGAGTTGACCCACTGCGCGTTTACACTAGCGTTCCGCAGGCTTACGCACCCTATATAAAAGTTGGCTCCAACACCGCTGTGACTTTGCAGGAGTTCCCCGGACAAAAATTCATAGGCAAGGTGGCGCGCACCGCAGAGGCTATCGATCCCAATACGCGAACTTTGCTAACTGAAGTTGATGTTCCCAACAAGGACGGACGATTGTTGCCCGGTTCGTTCGGAGAAGTGCATTTCGCCGTCGGATCAGATGTAAACAAAGTCACGGTTCCGGTGAACGCCATGCTGTTCCGCGCTGAAGGCCCGCGACTCGCCGTGGTCAGTTCCGATAACAAAGTGCAACTGCGACCGATCAATATTGGACGCGACTACGGTGCGACGCTTGAGATTCTGGGCGGCGTATCGCCCGGAGATCGGATTGTTATCAATCCCCCCGATTCTCTGGAGGAGGGGCAGCAGGTTAACGTGGCGCAACCTCAGCCCGACCAACAACAACCGAACCCGCCACCGGGCCAGCAAAAAGGCGGCGCTTCGTGAAGAGAAGTTTCATCGAAGGTTCAACCGCGTCCCGTCTGCTAGCGCTCTTGATCGTTATATTTGTAGCCCAGTCCATACTGTCTTCAATGGGCTGTACGGTAGGTCCTCGCTATAGCCGCCCATCGGCTGCCGTGCCGGCTCCCGATGCGTGGAAAACGCAACCGCCGTGGGAACAAGCTGCGCCCAAGGACTCAATCCCCAAAGGCGCGTGGTGGCAGATCTTTCACGATCCCGCGCTGGATGCCTACGAGCAAGAACTGCTTCAAGCGAATCAGTCCCTGGCTGCGGCGCGCGATCGTTTAGATCAGGCGCGTTCCCTGGCGCGCGTCGCAACCGCAGATTTCTTTCCGCAGGTTTCTACCGATCCCGGCGCGGTGCGCGAACGCGGATCTGGCAATCGTCCCTTGAATGGATCGCAGCCCGTGATTGTGAATGGGGTGGCGCAACCCATTACGCCCTATACCCAGAGCGTCTACACGGTTCCGTTCAATCTTAATTACGAGGTCGATCTCTTTGGCCGGGTGCGGCGCAACGTTGAAGCTGCGAATGCTTCTCTCCAGTCCTCGGCCGCGGATTTGCAGAACGTGCAGCTGGTGCTGACTGCGGAGCTGGCCGCAGACTACTTTTCGCTGCGCGAGCTCGATGCCGAATTCCGGGTGGTGCAGGAATCGGTTGGTTATCAGCGTAAAGGTCTGGATCTCGTCAACAACAGGCACCAGGGCGGAATCGCGAGCGGGTTGGAGGTTGCGCAACAAGCCGCCTTGCTGGACTCGACATTATCGCAGCTGTCGCTGGTGCAGCAATCGCGCGCGCAGTATGAGCACGCCATCGCAGTGCTGGTGGGGAAGGCAGCCTCTGGCTTTGCCGTGCCGGTGGCGCCTTTGCAGGCCACACCTCCACCGATTCCGCTTGGAGTGCCTTCCGACGTGCTGGAGCGCCGTCCTGATATTGCAACGGCGGAACGGCAGATGGCTTATCAGAACGCAGAAGTGGGGATCGCGCGCACGGCATTCTATCCTCACATTACGCTGAGCGGCGGAGGAGGCTGGCAAAGCCGCGAGATCGCTCCGCTCTTGAATGCTCCCAGCCTATTCTGGTCGATCGGTGCGGATGCGCTCGAGCCGTTGGTCGAAGGTGGAAGGAACCGCGCGAATCTGGCCGCCGCCCGCGTCGCTTACGAGCAGTCCATCGCCAACTATCGGCAGGCTGTGCTCACGGCATTTCAGCAGGCAGAAGATGGAATCAGCAATCTCAGCACGCTTGCGCAGGCGTTGTCCACGCAAGGTGCCGCTGTGGAAGACGCGCGTCGCTCGCTAGAGATTGCCAACAATCGATATATTGGCGGAGTTACCAGCTATCTCGACGTGATCACCGCTCAGACCACTTTGCTGACCAGCCAGCGACTGGAGACGCAGCTCCTCGGCCAGCAGATGGTGAGCGCGGTCTACCTGGTTAAAGCTCTCGGCGGCGGCTGGGATGCGAATCAAATCAAAGATGAGCAGGTCCATCCGCAACCTGGACAGATATTGCAGCAGTGAGTTTGGACGCTGAATCGGATCGGGGTACACCGCTTTCGTTGCGAATATCCATGGATACTCAGCATTACCATCGGCTATACTACCCCCTCAAGGTTGACAAGGGCGCTAAACGGGCCTAAAATTGTATTTGAGCTGGAGATCTCTTCATACTCGATTCAATCTGTCTTTTCAGACTTTCGATAGCAAATCGACCCCATCTCCAAAAGGTCTCTATTAGAGCGGTGGCTTGAGCATTATGCCGCGTGTCTTGCGTTGTGCTTAGCTAGTCATCCTGAGGCAAGAAGGAAACCCATGAAAAACACGAAATTTCTGGTTAAAGTGAACCGTGGCGGCGCTCGCGCCCCGGAGTATGTACAACGCATCGACCGCACTCCGATTCAAACCACCACCAACCTCAAACTGGCGCTGGCTATGGGCAGGCTCACTGCCGAAGATGCGGTTAAGACAATCCAGAATTCCCGCTGCAATCCCGAGCTGATCTCGGTTCAGGTTCCCGCGTAAATTCGAGTACTTCTTAAGAGGCAACCTAATCGCAGACGGAGCTGTGTCTTGCCTGTCGTGCTTAATCCCTTCCCAAGCCAACCGAGATTCCTTACCGTGGATCTAAGCCCGGCTGGCCCGTTCGCTGTTGGGCTTCGAACCGCTCAATGCGAAGTACAGAATATAGAGATAGCAGATCACGGGCAGGAAAAAGGCGTGATGAATTCCGATGCGATCGGCAATCGCGCCTTGCGCCAGCGGGATCAAGGCTCCGCCAACGATTGCCATGATCATGACTCCGGAACCATCTCCGGTAAGCGGACCGAGCTCGGCCACTCCCAGGGTGAAAATGCTGGGGAACATGATGGAGTTAAAAAAGCCGACCAGGATGATGCTCCACATGGCGAAGTGACCGGTACTTAGCATAGAAATCGCAACCAGGGAAGCGGCGCACACGGAACAAATGCCAAGCAGCCTGCCGGTATTCATCTTCTGCAAAAGTCCAGAGCCGATGAAACGGCCGACCATCGCTCCGCCCCAGTAAAAAGCAACGAAGCTGGCTGCGACTTTCTCCGTGAGGCCGCCGATCTCTGGCTGGCTGAAGTAATTCACTAGAAAGCTCCCGATGGAAACTTCTGCGCCGACATAAACAAATATCCCAATCGCCCCGAGAATCAAGTTGGGATGATTCCAGATCGAATCGTTTACCTTTTCTCCGACTCTGTGCTGCGCCTGCGGAATCTTCGGCAACTTGAAGCTGCCGATCGCGATGGCCAGCAGAACCAGCGCGATACCCAAACCAACGTACGGCATCTTGACCGTAGCCGCCTCGTGCAAACGATAGGCCTGCAGCGCGCCGGGCGCCAGTGCCCTTATTTCCTCCATAGTCTTCGGCGCTGCACTTAGAATCAGAAGGCCCCCGAAGAAGGGAGCGAGGAAGGTTCCCAGAGAGTTGAAGGCCTGGGTCAGATTCAGACGACTGGACGCGGTCTGGGGTTTGCCCAGTACCGTCACGTAAGGATTGGCGGCCACTTGCAAACAAGTAATCCCGGCCGCTAGCACGATGAGCGCGATCAGGAACAGAGGATACGACGGCACGCTCGCCGCCGGGACGAAAAGAAACGCGCCCACTCCCATGGTTAGCAAGCCCACCACCATCGACCGCTGGTAACCGATCCAGTCAATGATCTTCGCCGAGGGAATGGAGAAAAGAAAGTACGCGCCAAAAAACGCAAACTGAATGAGCATGATTTGGGCGTAATTCAGATCGAAGATCGGTTTCAGGTGCGGGACCAGAATGTCATTCAGGCAGGTAAGAAAGCCCCACATAAAGAATAATGTGGTCACGATCGCCAGAGGTCCAGTGTAGGAAGCGGAGGATTCAGGAGAAACAGCGGTAGAACGGCTCGGAGTCGCGATTGCCATAGAGATGATTTCCGGTCTCGATTACCCCGGAATCATAGCACTGCCAGCGGCAGATAATCATTCCTCTTTGGAAACCGGGAGAAGCTTAGTCGACTCCAGAAAATTGGTGCGAACGGCTCGAACGATTTACTGCTGCAATGCCTGAATCTTCACCAGCCAGTTCGGGGGCTCGGGCAAGATCGCGAAGGTGGGAAGCTTGCCGCGCACCATGGCGACTTCGTCGCATTTGTAATAGCGCGGGCAAACGTGGCAATCTTTGTGAATTTTGTCGGGGAGATCTTCGCGGCGAGCGATCTCAAAGCCCTGGCGCGCAAAAAACTCGGGAGCGCGCGTAAACAGGCAGATGCAATCCACGCGATGGCGCTTGGCTTCAGCCATAAGAGCTTTCATCAGGCGGCTGCCTCCGCCTTGACCTTGGGCGCGCGGACCCACTGTGATGGATCGAATCTCCGCTAAGTGGGTACCGTAGAGGTGCAACGCGCCACAGCCGATAATGCGGCCCTCATGTTCGAGAACTACAAAGTCGCGAACGTTCTCGCAGATTTCCGCCAACGTGCGAGGCAAGAGAGTGCCGTCGCCGGAGTAGGCCGAGATCAAGTCGTGGATGTGCTGGGCATCGGGCAGGATCGCCTTACGCGTGCGCATGCAACTCCTCCCGCACGGTCACGATTTTCATTCTGGCCGCGGCTATCCCTTGCCGCACGCGGGCTGGCGCTGTCCCACCAACCACATCATGGATCGCCAGCACGGAGGCCAATTTCAAGCATTCGTGAAAATCCTGGTCGAATGCCGGACTGAAAGTACGCAGTTCATCGAGCGTCAAGTCTTGCAACTGGCAATTCTTTTCCAGGCACAGCTTCACGGCCTTGCCGATCTGTTCGTGTGCGAGGCGCGAAGCCACGCCGCGGTTGACTAAGTAAGTCGCTGCGGCCCAAGCATTCATGTACCCCGATTGCGCAGCTTCGTTCATGCGGGCCTCGTCGAACTCCACCGCTCTCGTCCATCCCGCGACCAGCGGCAAAAGTGCCATCATGGTGTCGGTGGCGTCGAAGAGCGGCTCCTGCGTTTCCTGCAGGTCTTTGTTATAAGCCAACGGCAAGCCCTTCAAGGTTATGGTGAGCGCGGTCGAGCAGCCGAGCAGGCGGCCGGCCTTTCCGCGAACCAGTTCCAGTAGATCTGGATTTTTCTTTTGCGGCATAGCGCTGCTGCCGGTGGAGTAAGCTTCGGGCAATTGCACGAAGCCGAATTCCTGCGCCGAGAAAAGAATCATCTCCTCCGCCCAGCGGCTCAAATGCAAAACCATCATCGAAAGCACGTTCACGAATTCGAGGGCGAAATCGCGATCACTGGTGGCGTCGATGCTGTTTGCCGTGGGATTAGCGAAATCAAGTTCTGCCGCAAGGAAAGCGCGATCGAGCGGAACAGTTGCGCCAGCCACTGCCCCCGATCCCAGTGGGCAAACGTTGAGCCGCTTGCGGCAGTCGACAAGGCGGTCAGCGTCGCGCAAGAACATTTCTACGTAAGCCAGCAGCCAATGAGCAACGAGCACTGGTTCGGCATGTTGCAAGTGAGTGTAGGCAGGCATGGCGGCGTTGCCTGCTTGCTCGGCGCGACCAGCGAAAACCTCGCAGACATCGGCCAATTGGTTTCGTAGTTCGTCGATTGCCCCTCTCACGTAGAGGCGCAGATCGGTAGCGATTTGCTCGTTGCGGCTGCGGCCGCTATGCAGTTTGTATCCGACTTCGCCGATCCTGGCGACCAGCTGCTTTTCCACGTAATGATGCACGTCTTCCGCTTCGTCGTCCTCGACCGGTCCCTTCGAGGCAGAGGCCGTTTCGCCAATCTGCTGCAGACCTTCGAGAACGCTGATGAGTTCATCGGCGGAGAGAACTCCCGCGTTTTTCAGCGCACGCGCATGAGCCCCGCTCGCTGCCAGCTCGTAATTCAAGAGGCGCCGATCGAAATCAAAGGATCGCTGCCAGCGTTCGAATCGCGGATCTTGCGGCTGCCGGAAGCGGCCCGACCACATCTTCATCGCACGACCTCCGAGCGGGCGCGCGCCCTGGTGCGCGAGGGAAGACCGAGAATGCGAATGAAGCCTTCCGCATCTTTCTGATCGTAACTATCGCCCATTGTGAAAGACGAGAGATCGGTCCGATAAAGCGAGTGCTCCGATTGACGGCTGACGACGGAAATATTGCCCTTATACAAAGACAGTGTGACGCTGCCAGTCATTTCTTGCTGCGTGCTGTCGACAAAGGCATCCAGAGCCTCGCGCAGCGGCGTAAACCACAAGCCGAAGTAGACAAGCTCGGCGTACTTCAGTCCTACGTGTTCTTTGAAGTGCGCGACCTCGCGCTCCAGGCAGAGCGCTTCGAGTTCGCGATGGGCGGCGATCAGCAGCGTTCCTCCCGGAGTTTCATAACAACCGCGTGACTTCATGCCGACGAAACGATTTTCGACGAGATCAACTCTGCCGATGGCGTTGCGCGCGCCGACTTCATTCAGCAGTTCGACCAGCGACACGGGATCGAGTTTCATCCCGTTTACTGCGATGGGAGTGCCTTTCTCGAAGCCGATGGTGATCTGTTCTTCCTTGTCGGGCGCTTCCTGGGGCGAGCGAGTCATCTGCCAGGTGGTGGGCAGTGGAGCGTTCGCGGCATCTTCCAATTCTCCGCCTTCGTGGCTCAGGTGCCAGAGATTGCGGTCGCGGCTGTGAATCTTTTCGCGGCTCGCGGCAACTGGAATTCCGTGCTGCTGGGCGTAATCGAGACAATCCTCGCGCGACTTTAGCGACCACTCCCGCCAGGGTGCGATGACCTTCAACTCCGGGGCGAGCGCCTGGTAGGTCAACTCAAAGCGAACCTGGTCATTTCCTTTGCCCGTGCAGCCGTGAGCCACGGCCGTCGCGCCCTCGCGCAACGCGACTTCAACCTGATGCTTTGCGATCACGGGACGCGCCAATGAAGTGCCCAGCAGATATTTGTGCTCGTAGACCGCGCCGGCTCGCAAAGCGGGGAAAACATATCCGGTCAGAAATTCCTCGCGGAGATCCTCCACGATCACCTTGCTTGCGCCCGTGGCGTACGCCTTCTCGACCACGGCTTCAATGTCATCGCCCTGGCCCACATCACCGACCATCGCGATCACGCTGTAAGAGTAATTTTCTTTGAGCCACGGAATAATGATGGAGGTGTCGAGTCCTCCTGAGTATGCGAGCACAACTTTTTCAGGCATGAGCACTCCTGGCTGGCAGGCGATCGCCGCCACCCAATAATAAATAAAGAATTGCCTTCTGCACGTGCAGACGGTTTTCCGCCTGCTCGAAGATCACCGACTGGGGTGAATCCATCACTTCGTCGGTCACTTCCAGTCCGCGATGCGCCGGGAGGCAGTGCATGAATACGGCGTGGGGCGCGGCTTCCGCTATGAGCTTCGAGTTGACTTGGTACGGCGGAAAAATCTTCGCGCGCTTCTCCGCTTCCCGCTCTTGACCCATGCTGGCCCAGGCGTCAGTATAAATCGCGTCGGCGTCGGTGACGGCTTCATGGGGATCGGTAAGCAATTGAATCTTGGCACCGGTTTCTTCTGCAATTTCGCACGCCGCGGCTACGATCAGTGGATTCGGTTCGTAACCCTTCGGCGTCGCGACACGGATCGAGGAACCCACGCAAGCGCAGGTGAGGAGCAAGGAATGCGCTACGTTGTTGCCGTCACCGACATAGGCGAGGCAGCGGTTCTTCACATCTCCGAATCGCTCCGTGAGCGTGAGATAGTCGGCGAGAGCCTGGCAGGGATGTTCCAGATCACTGAGCGCGTTGATCACCGGAACGGAAGCGTGTTCCGCCATGCCTTCGATGGTTTTCTGCGAGTACGTGCGCAGCACGATGAGATCGACCCAGCGTTCAAGATTGTGGGCCACGTCGCACAATTTTTCGCGAGCGTCGATCGGTTCGTGAGTTTGATCGACGAACATCACCGTGCCGCCCAAGCTCACCATTCCCGCTTCGAAGGTGAGGCGCGTGCGCAAGGAGGCTTTCTCGAAGAACATCACGATCTGCCTGCCCGCGAGTGTCCGACGAAAATCAGTCGGGCGCGATTTCATGATCGCTGCCAAGTCTAGGACTGCGGCAACGCCAGCGGGGCCGAGATCGCGAGTCGAGACCACGTCCGGACACCAAAATACTTGCGGAACTCTCTCGGGAGCGGCCGCTACTCTGCCTTGTGCATGACTATTCAACGTTGACTCCTTCTTAGACACTTGAGTAGCTGCCAATCGCGATTTAAACCGAGGGCGCACAGCGCCTGATTGACTCATGAAAACGTGACCTCCGTACCGCACGACAATTTTGTTAAATAAAATTGCGGCAAGACTTCCGCCTCGGTCGCGGGCAGAATTCTCACACGCCCGACGCCTTGCTTCAGGGCCTGGCCGCAAGCGTGCAACTTAGGCAACATACCGCCGCTGATGATGGAACCGGCCGCGAGTTCGGCGGCCTGCTTGGTGCTAAGCCAGGGCATTACGCTGCCGGCGGCATCGCGCACCCCGGGCACGTCGGTGAGAAAGATCAGCGTGTTGGCGTGACATGCGGCGGCACAGGAGGCCGCCATCTCATCGGCATTCACGTTGTAATATTCGCCGTCGGCACCGAGGGCAAGAGAAGCCAGCACCGGGATCCCTCCCTGCTGCCACAGAGCTTCAATCCAGCAAGGCTCTGCGAAACAAATTTCTCCGACAAAGCCGAGGTCGCAGCCGTGGACGAATTTCTTGCGCGCGCGGAAAGTCATGCCATCACCGCCGCAAAATCCGATCGCGGGCATTCCTTCCAACTGAATCGCGGCTACCAGCTTCTTGTTGATGATGCCGCCGAGCACCATCAAGGCAGTGTCGCGAGTCTCGGCATCGGTAACGCGCAGGCCGTCGACAAATTCGCTTTTCTTCCCCAGACGTTCGAGCATGCGAGTCAGTGCGCTGCCACCGCCGTGCACCACAGCGACGCGGTGGCCATCCTGCGCCAACTCCGCAATCGACCGTGCGCACTTGCGCAGCGTGGCTGCATCTTCGATTGCCGCTCCACCGATTTTCACCACGATCGTCACTGCAGTCCCTCCCGCTCTTCCCACTCGTACATGACATTCATGTTCTGAACGGCTTGCCCGGCTGCGCCTTTGAGCAGATTGTCTACGCACGAAACCAGCACCAATCGCCGGCTATCTTCCGCCAGGCAAAAACCCAGGTCGCAGTAGTTGGTATGCAAAGAGAAATACAATTCCGGGAGCTTCGGAGTAGCAAACACTCTCACCCAATGTTTGCCAGCATAGAAATCGCGCAGGCAGGACTCGATCTGCGCAGGCATCATCGCCTGGTTCAGGTGAACGTAAATCGTCGACAGAATGCCTCGCGGGATCGGCAGCAGGTGTGGGGTGAAGGTGAGCTCTGTATTGCTGAGTCCCAACTGCTCGACCATCTCTCCCAGATGCCGATGATTGAATACGGCGTAGGCGGAAAAATTGTCAGCAACGGAAACGAAATGAGTGCGCGACGTTGGCGCTTTGCCCGCTCCCGACACTCCCGACTTCGAATCAGAGATAATTCCGCGCCCGCGGTCGATGAGACCGGCGTTGAGCAGCGGCGCCAAAGCCAGAATCACCGAAGTCGCGTAACAACCGGGATTCGCCACTAATTGCGCATTCGTAATGCGGTCGCAGTTCAGTTCGGTAAGGCCGTACACTGCCATTGCGGTTAATTCGGCTGCTGTAACGGCGTTCACGTCCTGAAACGAATAGATGGCGCAATGCTGCTCGTGCTTCAAACGCCAGGCCCCGCTGAGGTCGATCACACGCAACCCTTGCGCAATCGCCTCCGGAACCAGCGAACGCGATGCTTCGTGGGGCGTCGCCAGAAATAGCAATTCGACGCCCTGGCGTTTTAGCTCCGGCCAAGAGAAAGGTCGCAGCGGATAACCGCCGTTGCCGGATAATTCAGGGAACACTTCAGCCAAGTCCTGGGCTCCATCAGTGCCTTGCTCGCGGCGTAGCAGCATGGGCTTTTCCAAGCGGGGATGGCGATCGAGCAGGCGCGTCAATTCCAGACCGGAATAACCGCTCGCTCCCAACACTGCGCTTTTTAGTTTTCCAGGCATCAGCCCAACATCTCCTCAACCCTCGCCGCAACTTTCTTCGCTGCGTCTTTGTCGCGGCAAACAATCAGAATCGTGTCATCCCCACCGATCGTTCCCAGCACACCCTCCCATTCCTGCTCGTCCAACGCCGCGGCCACCGGTTGAGCGCTGCCAACGATAGTTTTGACGACCAGCAAGTTCTGCGCGGGCCGCACCTCCAGGACGAACTCACGAACTAGGCGCTGCACCGGAGGCAAGGCCAGACCCGATGAGCCCTCACTCTGAGGCAGCGCATAGCCAGTCGCCGTCTTGCTCAGGTTCAGATCATGAATATCCCGCGACAGCGTCGCCTGCCCCACCTTGAACCCCCGCTTGCGCAGCGCCTTTTGCAAATCTTCCTGGCTGGCAACCGGACCTTGCTTTAGCGTCTCCAGCACGGCTCTCTGTCGCAACGCCTTATTCATAATGAATATTTATTCAATAGCATGAATAAATATTCTAATATCTTACAAGAGGTGGCTAGGTTGTCAAGGGGAAAAGGCCTTAGCTCACATTTTCAGTAACGGGCGGATTCAGAGACAGGCTCCTGTTGCCTCAATGAAACGTGCACCGGGCAAATCCTTGCTAGACTACTGTCGGTTCCAAAAGCCTTAGCAAAGCGCGCGGGAGCAAGCGTCGAATGTTCAACAAGCCCACCCTGGTGGCCGAGATGATTGCCGAGTTCCTGGGAACTTTCGTCCTCATGCTCTTCGGCACGGGTGTAGTTGCCATGGTCGTTCTTTTTCCCTCCAATGATCCCGGGGCCACCGTGCACGGAGGCTACACCAACATCACTCTAGGTTGGGGTCTCGCGGTCACCATGGGAATCTACGTATCGGGAAAGGTTTCCGGAGGCCATCTGAACCCGGCGGTTACGCTCACGCTTGCGGTGTTCCGCGGGTTTCCCTGGAGCAAAGTCCTACCGTACACATTCGCGCAGACCGCCGGCGCTTTTCTGGCAGCCGCGCTCGTCTACAAGAATTACTTGCCGGCGTTTCGCCTGGTCGACCCGCAACTGGAAAGAACCGCGGGCGTGTTTACCACCTTCCCTGCTTTTCCGACGGTGCTGCAAGCTGGTTTTCTTGACCAGGTCATCGGCACAGCGCTGCTGCTGCTTTTGGTACTGGCGATCACCGACGAAATCAATATGCCTCCCGGCGCTAATCTTGTGCCGTTGATGATTGGACTCATAGTCGTGGCGATCGGAATGAGCTTCGGCGGCATGCACGGCTATGCGATTAATCCCGCGCGCGACTTTGGCCCGCGCCTCTTCACGGCCGTCGCTGGATTCAAGAACAACGGCCTCACTGATGGAGCTCGCGTATGGTGGGTGCCGGTAATCGGGCCGCTTCTAGGTGGACTGATAGGTGCGGCTGTTTACGATTTCGGCATTCGACCGTTTCTGCGCGCAGTTCGGTCCGGCTCCTAAGAGCGTTACAGAAATAGGAGATTTCTTGGAATATATTCTCTCTCTCGATCAGGGCACAACCAGTTCCAGAGCACTCTTGTTTGACGATCGCGGAGCGGTCCGGGGGGTGGCGCAGCGCGAGTTCAAGCAGATCTTTCCCGAGCCCGGATGGGTGGAGCACGATCCGGAAGAAATTGCCGTCTCTCAGATTGCGGTTGCATTAGAAGCTTTTGATCGGGCCCAAGCGCAGCCCGGCGACATCGCCGCAATCGGCATTACCAACCAGCGCGAGACTACTATCGTCTGGGATCGGACCACTGGCAAGCCTATTCACAATGCGATCGTCTGGCAGGACCGCCGCACCGCCGCGTTTTGCCAGCAGCTTAAATCGCAAGGCCACGAAGCTTTAATTCAAGAGCGCACCGGTTTGTTGATCGATGCCTATTTTTCCGGGAGCAAGATTTGCTGGATCCTGGAAAACGTTCCCGATGCGCGGCGACTCGCCGAAGCTGGCCGCCTGGCATTCGGTACAGTAGATAGCTGGCTGGTGTGGAAGCTGACTGGCGGACTCGTGCACATCACCGACGCCAGCAACGCCTCGCGCACTATGCTTTTCAACCTTCATTCCGGAAGCTGGGATCAAGAACTTCTCCATCTTTTCGGAATCCCCGCGTCGATGTTGCCCGAAGTTCGGCCTTCCAGTGAAGTATATGGAGAAGTGAGCACCGTGGCGGGACTCAATGGAATCCAGATCGCGGGGATTGCAGGCGATCAGCAGGCTGCGCTTTTTGGGCAACGATGCACCACGCCCGGACTGACGAAGAACACTTACGGCACTGGCTGCTTCATGCTGCAGAGCACAGGCAATCGCGCGATCGCATCGAGGCATCGCCTGCTCACAACCGTGGCCTGGAAAATCGGCGGCCAAACCGACTATGCAATCGAAGGCAGCGTATTCGTCGGCGGAGCTGTGGTGCAGTGGCTGAGAGATGGGTTGGGAATTATTCGCACTTCGTCGGACGTGGAGCCGCTGGCGAGTTCAGTCTCGGATAATGGCGGAGTGTATTTCGTCCCGGCGTTCGTAGGGTTGGGCGCACCACACTGGGATTCGTTTGCCCGCGGCGCCATCTTCGGACTCACGCGAGGCAGCACCGCAGGACACATCGCCCGTGCTGCGCTGGAGAGTATCGCGTTTCAGGTTGCAGATCTGATGGACGCGGTGCAAACCGATGCTGGCGCTCCGCTCAAGGAATTGCGCGTGGATGGTGGCGCCTCGGCCAACGATGCCCTTATGCAATTTCAAGCGGATGTCCTGGGTGTACCCGTGGTGCGGCCTTCGATTACGGAAACCACTGCTCTGGGAGCCGCGTATTTGGCTGGCCTAAGCACTGGCTTCTGGAAGAGCGCGCAGGCAATCTCCGACTTGCCCCGAGAAGAACGGCTTTTCGAACCGCACCTGCCACTTTCTCAAGTGAAGAACATGCGCGAGCGTTGGAATGAGGCCATCTCTCGCGCCAAGTCTTGGGAGCACGTTTGAAGTATCGCGTTACTTTGCAACTTCGCCGATGAAAACTCCATAGGGCTCGATTGAAACCACTCTACCCTCGACATTTGATTTTCCAGTTGCCAGCAGGGTCTTCGCGGAAGTGAAGCCGTTGCGCTTCAACTCCAGGTTCACCTTTTGCGGCGTGGCTGACATATTCAGCGCAACAACCACTCCCTGATCTTTGTAGACGCGCAAGTAAGAGAGTACGTTCGTATGGCTTGCATTGATCGCTGTGTAATTCCCGTCGAGCAGGGCGCGGTTTGTATGTCGCAGCTTGAGCACGTTTTTGTAGAACTGCAGCACGGAATTCGGATCCTTGGATTCATCCGCCACGTTATGCGTCTTGTAGGTTGCGGGAACCGGCAGCCACGGCTTGCCCTTGGTGAATCCCGCATTCTCGCTGCTGTCCCACTGCATGGGCGTACGCTCGCCGTCGCGGCCTTTTTCTTTCGGCCATCCTTTACGCCCGATGGGATCCTGGACCTCTTCCTTGCGTATGGGTGGGGTGGTCTTCATCCCAATCTCTTCCCCGTAGTACATGATTGGAGTGCCGCGCAGCGTTAGATAGAGCGCGGCCATCAATTTCGCAATCTCGTCATTGTGTTTGCCGTCTCCGTAGCGATCATAGGAGCGCACAATGTCGTGATTGCTGATCACAAACGTAGGCCATCCCGAGGCCTCATTCACCGCGGCAATCTGCTTGCGAAATTCTGCCGGCGACAGCTTGTTCACCATGGTGAAAAGAAAATCCATGGGCAACTGCAGCTCATTGTTGCCTTCGCCGTAGTAGCGGTCGAGTTCAGCGACGTCCGTCGTCCAAGTCTCGCCGATCAGCACGGCGTTGTGTTCGTCCGCTACTTGGCGCAACCCGCGCAAAATATCGTGCACCTCGGGCAACTTGGTGTTGTATTTGTTCTCAAGGAACGGATCACCGAAGGCGTTCTTGCCGGGCTTGGCTATCGGATTGTCCGTCAGGTTTGGGTCTTCGAAGAGCGTGTCAACTGCGTCCAGGCGAAAGCCCGACACGCCGCGCTTGTACCACCAACGCGTCACATCGAACATCGCGTCCTTCACCGCGGGATTGCGCCAGTTGAGGTCCGGCTGCTCCGGATAGAAGATAGTGATAGTAGTACTGCCTTGTGGTGGGATCGAACTTCCATGCTGATCCGCCGAAGATGGAAACCCAATTATTGGGGGGTTGGCCCGGTCCTTTTCCGTCTCGCCAGATATACCAGTCGCGATACTTTGAGTTGCGTGACGATTTCGAATCCAGAAACCACTTGTGCTGATCCGAGGTATGGTTGACTACAAGATCGAGGATGATGTGAATGTCGCGCTTCTTGGCCTCGATGGCGAGCGCGTCGAAATCCGCCAGCGTCCCGTACATGGGGTCGATGTTTTCATAGTCAGAAACGTCATAGCCGAAGTCAACCTGCGGCGACGGAAAGCAGGGGGAAATCCAGATAGCGTCCACGCCAAGGTCTTTCAAATAATCGAGTTTCGAAGCAATGCCCTTCAGATCGCCGACGCCGTCATTGTTGCTGTCGGCAAAACTGCGAGGATATATCTCATAGAACACGGCGTGCTGCCACCATTCATGACCCTCCGCGTCCTTGGCATGAGATGCAATTTGTGCAACGGCACTCGAACCTGAAAGGCAAGCGCCTATTAGAAATGCAAGCATTCTCGAAACGCTCTTATTCATACGGAGACCTCGATCTGATGTCGCAGCATATCTCTCTCACGGAAGCGCGGCAGCTTCGGCTACGCCCACGTTTGCGTCCGCGCCTCCGTAGTAAAACAGATATCGTTTCTCTTTCTCCTGCCGCAGCACTCCTTCTACGAATACCACGTTTGGAACCTGCCCAACTTTCTCCCATGTTTTTTCAGGAGCGAAGATGGGAACATCGGTTCGACTTATCAAGACTCGGGGATCGTTGCGGTCGAAAGTCGCCACGCCGGTCCGATACACAAGTTTGTCGTCGGCGCCGTTGTAAATCAGAACGATTCCCTTCGGCGTAAGGATCGGCGCTGGCCCGGGTTCGGCCACGCGCGAATCGAACTTGCCCGCGCGCACCGGCAGCACAGGCGCATCGCTCGCTTCCGTCCAATGCAACAAATCGGTCGAAGAGGCCAGTCCCACCTGATCGTTGTTGTCAGCGGCCGTACCGAGAAAGTACATCCAATACTTGCCGCCAATTCTCTCCGGCACGATTGCCCCTGACTTTGTCCAGCGCACATTCCAGCGGCCTTTGTAGGCGGGAAGAACCACTCCCTTGCGCTCCCAGTGGATAAGATCGATCGAGGTCGCCAAACACAGTTGCGCATCTTGCTTGTTGTAGCCGGTATACGTGAGATAGTAAGTGTCGCCGAACTGCACCAGCCGCGGGTCTTCAACGCCGCCATCCTTTTCGTAATCTGTTTCCGGAGAAAATACAGGCTCAGCGCGGCGGGTGAAGTGGATACCATCGGCGCTTTCGGCGTAACCCAGGCGCGAAGTGCCGCTCAAATCTTGCGCGCGGTAGAGCATTACGATTTTGCCGTTGCGGAGAATCACCGAAGGGTTAAATGTGCCCGCCGATTCCCATCCTTTCCCTTGCGGCGAAATGATAGGGGTTTCCGAAGCCCGATGCCACGCCCCGAAGGGCAGATTTGCGCTATCCTGTGAAGCCAGCGCCAGAAGCAGAGCGAAGAGTTTTATCCAGCTCTTGGAATAAAAGAGGATGAATCATGTGAAGGTCAACGTGGACCGTTTTTTCAGAGAACTCCGTCTGCCTCGATGCGAAGACTTGCCTCACGATTCTCCGCCACTTTGCCGGTTCCCGCAACTCTCCGCGCAGGGCGTGTCGCAGATGAGCAAATACCTTGTGGTCGGACTTGGCGAATTGCTTTGGGATCTATTTCCCGCCGGGAAGCAACTGGGCGGCGCGCCCGCCAACTTCGCTTACATCACCTCGCTGCTCGGGGATGAGGGAATTCCAGCCAGCCGACTCGGCCAGGACGCTCTAGGTGATGAGGCGATCCACCGCCTGAGAGAACTCTCTCTGCCTACGGAATTCATTCAGCGGGACGCGGACCACCCCACAGGAACGGTGATGGTGCAAGTGGACCGGGCGGGCCAGCCCTGCTTTCAAATTTCCGAATCGGTTGCGTGGGATTTTCTGGATTGGACACCGCAATGGCAGCGACTCGCGCAACAGGCTGATGCCGTCTGCTACGGGTCGCTGGCGCAACGCGCGGAGCGCAGCCATTCGACGATTCGTGAATTTCTAAAGGCCTTGAGGAAAGACGCAACCCGGGTTTTTGACATCAACCTCAGGCAGAACTTCTTTACCAAACAGGTGCTTACAGAATCGATAAAGCTTGCCAACGTGATCAAGCTTAACCACGAAGAGCTACCGAGAATCATGCATTTGTTCGAACTCAACCATCGAAGCGAAGAAGACTCCGCGCGGCACCTTCTTACTCTGTATGATCTGAAACTGGTCTGTGTAACTCGGGGGAATGGCGGCAGCTTGCTGGTGTCGGCCGACGAATGTGTTGAACATCCCGGCTTCAAGGTACGAGTCGCCGATACCGTCGGTGCCGGCGACGCCTTCACCGCGGCACTGGTGCACGGATACCTGCGCAGAACAGAGCTTAAGGTAATTAACGAGAATGCAAACCGGGTTGGCGCCTGGGTCGCCAGTCAGACAGGTGCTACTCCCGCACCGAATGACGGCGGCCTGGAGCGCACGTTGGCCGAAATTGCTTAGCAACTCTTCAGCAAATCGCTCCAATATGACCCGCGGTTCAGCTTTCCCAACGTCCAACCCCGAGCGCTCATTTTAGTTTATGCTGTGGAGTCTTTTAGTGCAGGGGGCCCCGTTGACACAATGCCAGGCTGTCCGTCGTGCATTCGTCTTCATCTTTATATTCTTCCTTTTCTTCCCATTCAAATACATCCAAGCTCAACAAGTTCCAGAAAATGCTTATCAGGAGCTCCACTGGCGCATGATTGGCCCCTTTCGCGGAGGCCGCACTCGCGCCACCACTGGCGTACCAAATCAGCCGAATGTCTTCTACATGGGCCAGGTCAATGGCGGAGTGTGGAAGTCGAACGATTATGGCCGCACCTGGAACCCTATCTTCGACCACGAATCGTCGCAGTCGATCGGCGCCATTGCGGTTGCTTCTTCAGATCCCAATATCATTTATGTCGCGCAGCGGCGAAGGCCTGCATCGTCCCGATCTCTCAGTAGGCAATGGAATCTATAAATCGACGGACGCTGGAAAAACCTGGACGCATCTCGGGCTGCGCGACGGCTTTCAAATCCCCGCGCTAGCGATTGACCCGCGCGATCCCAATCGAGTTTTCGCCGCCGTGCTCGGCCATCCCTATGGCCCGAACGAAGAACGTGGCTTGTATCGTTCGACGGACGGCGGCCAGACTTGGCAGAAAGTGATCTACAAAGACGAAAACACGGGAGCCTCCGACGTGGAGATTGATCCCTTGAATCCCGACGTGATTTACGCATCCATGTGGGAAGCTCGCGAGGGGCCGTGGGAGGACAACAACGGATTCAACGGAACTGAACGGCGGACTGTTCAAGTCCACCGATGGCGGAAACACTTGGCATCCTCTAACCAACGGTCTGCCAAAAGATCTCTCGCAGATCGATGTTGCGATCGCCCCCACCGACTCGCGACGTCTCTACGCTACAGTCGCAATGAGTTCGGGCAAGCTCGCCTTCTATCGCTCTGACGATGCGGGCGAGAACTGGCTGCAAGATCACCGATGATCCGCGGCCCTCAGGGCGCATCGGCGGGGGCGATCTTGCCATTCCGCGAGTGGATTCGAAGAATGCCGACATCGTCTATAGCGCCAGCACCGTAACCATGCGATCGACTGATGGCGGCAAAACCTGGTCGGGATTTCGCGGCGCACCCGGTGGCGACGACTACCAGAATCTTTGGATCAATCCCAACGATCCCAACATTATTCTGCTCGTGAGCGATCAAGGAGCGATCGTGACCGTGAACGGCGGAGCCAGTTGGAGTTCCTGGTATAACCAGCCCACCGCACAGCTTTATCACGCCATTGTGACCAACACTTTTCCCTACAAGGTTTGCGGCGGCCAGCAAGAGAGTGGCTCGGTTTGCATTTAACAGCCGCGGCAACGATGGCGGCGATCACATTTCGCGACTGGCATCCCGTGGGCGTGATCGAATATGGCTACGTCGCCCCTGATCCGCTCGACCCCGACATCGTTTACGGCGGCGGCCGAACCGAAGTATCGAAGTTTCATTGGTCGACGGGCGAGGTGCAGAACGTTACGCCGATACCTCTGCGAAACGCGAAATATCGCACCGACCGCACCGAACCGCTCATGTTCTCGCCCCTCGACCCGCACATTCTTTACTTCGCCAGCAATGTGCTCTTCAAAACCACCGATGGCGGAAACTCCTGGCAGACCATCAGTCCCGATCTCACGCGCGCGAAACCCGGAGTGCCGGCCAGCGTCGGCAACCTCGTTCCCAAGAACGCCGAGCAGCAGCAGCGCGGCGCGATTTATGCGCTCGCTCCCTCTTTCAAGAATATCAACACACTCTGGGCTGGAACCGATGACGGCCTGATCTGGCAGACTCGCGACGGCGGCAAGAAGTGGAACAACATCACTCCGCCGGAACTCACGCCTTGGAGCAAAGTCACGCAGATCAGCGCCTCGCATTTCGATGATGATTCCGCCTACGCCTCGGTGAGCCGCTTCCGCATCAACGACGAGCATCCATATATTTATCGCACTCACGATGGCGGCAAAACGTGGAAGCTGATTACCACCGGGCTTCCTGATATCGGCCCCGTCGATACGGTACGCGAAGATCCAGTGCGCAAAGGCTTATTATTTGCCGGCACTGAGAATTCAGTCTGGGTTTCGTTCGATGACGGCGACCGCTGGCAATCTCTGCAGTTGAATCTGCCGCATACCTCGATGCGCGATCTTTGGATTCACGAGGACGACCTGATCGTAGCCACGCACGGCCGCTCATTCTGGATTCTCGATGACATCGCACCGCTACGCGAAGCTCGCCGAGTCGCTGCGCCGACACTCATCTTTTCACTCCCTCGCCGGCGTTTCGCGTTCAGCGCGATACTTACACAGACACGCCGCTTCCACCCGACGAACCGGCGGCGGCCAATCCGCCAGATGGAGCGATCATCGACTACTATCTCGCGCAAAATTCTTCCTCCCCTGTAGCTCTGGAAATCCTGGACGATCGCGGCCAGCTCGTGCGCAAATTTTCCAGCGCTGATCGACCTGACGTAACAGAAGCGGCGCTGGCGAAACAACTAATTCCGCTCTACTGGCTTCGCCCTTTCCATTCTCTCTCCGCTGACGCCGGCATGCACCGGTGGGTCTGGGACCTTCACTATCCGGCACCCGACGCCGTGCGACACGAATATCCCATTGCCGCGATTCCCGGAGATACACCACGCTCGCCTCTCGGGCCGTCAGCCTTGCCGGGCCGCTATACGGCACGCCTCACTGCCAACGGCAAGAGCTATGAAACAAAGTTCACCGTCAAAATGGATCCGCGCGTAAAGATTCCCGAGGCGGCACTGGAGAAGAAGTTTCATTCCGAGATGCAGCTGGCATCTCTTATGACAAAAACTTCGGCGGCATTACGCCAGGCACAGGCGATTCGTGAGTCTCTGCAAAAACTAGCTGAGCAACTGAACGGATCGACCTTAGCTTCGCTGCAGGCATTCGAAAAGAAATTAACCGCGGTGCTGGGAGCGCCTCCCAGCTTCGCCGCGCCTCCTACGGACGAAGTCACTCTTACGCGAGTCAATGGACAAGCGGCCTCTCTGTATGGCCAAGTGTGGCAGGCCGACGCCCAGCCCACTAGTTCGCAGACTGAATCCATCGCGGTCGTCGAACGCGATGTGCTGGATGGAATGAAACGTTGGGACGCGTTCCGGTCCACAGATCTTCCGGCGTTCAATCGCACGCTACGGGACGCGAACTTACCAGAAGTCAAACTCGAATCGGATCCCGACCGGGAAGAGACAGTGATAGACGAGTAGTAAGGGGAGCCGCCTATTCTGATTTCTATAATTTGCCCTGTAGAACCTTAAGACGTGCTAACTCTGCATCGATAGTGTGCAAGATCTTGCAAAGTTTAGCGGTCTGAATTTCATTCCAATAAATTAAATGTCAAATCTTCAGCTCAAGTGGCTGCGGAATTCCTGAAACGGGTTATAATTCGGCGGTTTTGAGATTCGTGGCGGAAATGCAAGCCGAGATCCCCCTGCGGCTGTGCACTGTGGGAACGCCACGTCCGCTTCACAAAACAAGACTCAATAAAAACAGGAATGAGAGGAAACATGAAGGCTCCCCGTACCCTCGCAATCGCGCTCACTCTACTGGCATGGCTAAGTATCGCCAGCGCCCAGGATCCGCTTACCTCAAAATGGACGAAGCTTAAGAATCAACCTACCGTCAACACCGACACCGCCCTTCTGCTGACCGACGGCACGGTTATGATGCACCAGTACGACAGTTCCAACTGGTGGCGGCTGACGCCTGACATTACTGGAAGCTATGTCAACGGCACCTGGAGCGCGCTAGCCCCCATGCAGAAGGGATACGCCCCGCTCTACTTCGCCTCTGCCGTACTGGGCGACGGCCGCGTACTGGTCGAAGGCGGGGAGTACAACAATCTGAATCAAGACGAAACCAATCTGGGCTCAATTTATGATCCGACCACCAATGTCTGGACTCCGGTCAATCCACCCACCGGATGGAAGACGATCGGCGACTCACCGGCGGTGATTCTGCCGGACGGAACTTTCATGATGGGACAGGGAGGTGAGCCAGCCAAGTTGCAAGTCTACTTCGATGCGACCACATTGACCTGGACCGCCGAGGGCACAGGGAAAGCCGACGGTTTCTCCGAAGAAGGCTTTGCCCTTTTGCCCGATGGCAACGTAATACTTGTTGACACCGAGGACGGCACTAACTCCGAGATCTACAATACGTCGACTAAGGTCTGGAGCAGCGCGGGCAGCACACTCCAGCCGTTGCCCAATAGCGGCGGTCTGGGTATCGTCCCCGAGATGGGCCCTCTCATGCAGCGTCCTGATGGCAGTGTGGTTGCCTTTGGCGCAACTACTCACACGTCGATCTACAGTTCCTCAACCGGTACATGGGCCAAGGGGCCCGATTACCCAGGCGGTAACGACATGGCAGATGCTCCTTCGAGCATACTGCCGGATGGCAATGTCCTCGTCTACACCAGCCCCGGCGTTTTCAGTGGCACCGGATCCTTCTTCGAGTTCACATACCCAGGCAACACCTTCGTGGCGGCGCCTTCAACGGCCTTGGGCACGAAGTATCAATCTTGGCAAGGACGCACTTTGCTTCTTCCTACGGGACAAGTGATGTGGCTCGTTGCAGCCAGTGGCACTGCGGCCAAGGCTATCGACGTCGAGCTTTATGAGTCGAAGGGCACGATCAACCCGGCCTGGAGACCGACCATCACATCGGTTCCGAGCACTCTAACCCGGGGCGACTCCTACACCATCAGTGGAACTCAGTTTAACGGCCTCTCTGCTGGCACCGCCTACGGAGACGATGCCCAGATGGCCACCAACTTCCCGATCGTGCGCATCACCAACACGGCAACCAAGCATGTTTTCTATGCTCGCACCCATGATCACAGCACGATGGGAATTGCCACCGGAACCACGACCGTGTCCACCACCTTCGACGTACCCGCAGCCGCCGAAACGGGTCCGAGCTCGATCGTTGTGGTAGCGAACGGAATTCCTTCGAAAGCAGTGAAGGTCACACTGCAGTAAGGATTGAGCCGTTCCGCCCGTGATCGCTGGCGGCGCGGACGAACTGCGAAAACTATAGCGCCGGGATCCGAAAATCGAATCCCGGCGCTTTTTTCGTTCTCGCTTTGCGAGCGCGGCGGCTTAAAGGGATTCCACTGCGCTCTGCAACTCGCGGGCAATCTGTGCTGGCTCGGTGCCCGATTCGAACTTCATAGGTTTTCCGATGCGCACCGTGATTTTCCACGGTGCGGCGAACTTCTTGCCCGTATGCTTCACTTCAAACAGTCCCACAATCCGCATGGGCACGACGAGGATGCCCAGATTAATGGCCAGTAAACCGATCCCTGCGCGGAAGGCACTGATCTTTCCATCAACCGTATGACGTCCTTCGGGAAACACCAGCACGCTGTAGCCGCGATCCACGGCTTGACCCGCGTACGCAAAGCTCTGCCGGAAGCCAGCTTCGCGAGGCAAAGGAAACAAATTCAGCAGAGAGACGCCGAGCGCCCACTGCACGCGATCGTAGATTTTGCCAAAAAAACTTCTGCCGGGAGGCGGCGTGCGCAATGCTTCCAGCGCTTCGCCGCCGGTGGCAGTTGCGATTCGGTAGCGGAAGCGCGGGGGGAGCGCCGTCTGCACGAATCCCACATCGACGCCAGCGATGTGATTGCAGACCACTAGCACCGGCCCTCTGCAGTCGCGAAGATTTTCGCATCCCTCAATACGCGGCCAGCCCAGCAAAATTATCGCGGGCCGCATCAACAAATAATGTGCCAGCCAGCGTAGCCACGCAACCGGCCAGCGCAGGGTCCAAGCCGGATAATGATATTGGGTGCGCTCGGCGACGCCGCCACGCAAGATGTTTTCTACGTCTCCAATCGTGCGCGCCGCACTGAATTGGGTTTCGCTGAGATCGATCTGATAACGGTCTTCGAGAGCGCCGATCAGCTCGACGCGATCCAGTGAGCTGAGTCCGAGGTCAGAGGAAAGATCTGCATCGCGTGACGAATTTCCGCTGACTACAGCTACATTTCGTCCAGTGATTCGGCCGATCAAGTCGAGAACTGGATTGTTACTGACGGCAATGTCGCCAGTTCGCACGACATGCTGGGCCGCGAATTCGGCAATTACATTGCGTCGCGGCTTCTGCGTGCTGGTGCGGGGAAAGTCTTGTTGCGGCCATTGCACCCACATCCGCATGCGCTGAAATTCCGCCAACTGCTGGTTTGCGGCTTCAACGGTCTCTGCAATGTTGGCGTCGTCACGCAGAATCACGACGGCGCACGGCTCAGCATTTCCTCCGCGCTCGATCCCCACGACCACGCAATCCTTAACCTCTGGCTGTCGCCGTAACGCAGCTTCCAGATCGTCGGGATAAATATTCAGCCCGGCTGGCGTGACGATCACTTCTTTCTTGCGACCCTTGAAATAAAGATTCCCGGCCTCATCCAGAGCGCCGACATCCCCAGTGCGATACCAACCTTGCTCGTCTGACACCTGCTTTTGGCGATTTCCCTGCCAGTAGCCCGCCGCCACGCCGCCCCCGCGAATCAGAATCTCGCCATCTTCCGCCAGCTTTACTTCCCTACCAGGCAGCACTTTACCGATCGATCCTTTCCCCAACTTGAAAGGATGATTCACGCTGATCAGCGAAGTCGTCTCGGTCAATCCGTAGCCCTGAATGGCGGCGTAGCCCAGGCGTCCCCAGAACTTCTCAGTCTCGGCGTCTAGCGCCGCCCCGCCGCAAATGAACGCCCAGAACTTCCAGCCGAACTGCCGATGAATATCGCGAAAAGTCCACCAGCGGTGCAGGAAGTGCTGGCCCTCGGCCGAACTGAAGCGTCGTTGAAAATCTTCAAGCCTTCCTGTACTTTCGAGATCACGTTCGATCTTCTGCTTCAGCGACTGCAAAACTCTGGGCACAGTAACCAGTACCGAAACGCGTTCCCGTCGGATCGTGCTGGTGATTTCGGAGGGCTTCATTTCCTCCTGGAAAATCACGGTCCCGCCCAATAGCGGTGGAAGAAACATCCCCAGAAATTGCCCGAATACATGGCTCAGCGGCAGGAGACTCAGAAAGCGCACAGGATGCACCCAGCGCTCATATTTCAAGTACGGCTGCATTTCTTTCTCTAAAGGACCAATGTTAGCTAGTACATTGCCATGCGTGATAACCACTCCCTTGGGTTCAGCAGTGGTGCCCGAAGTAAATACGATCTGCAAAATGTGATCCTGCCCGATTGCAGCATCGGGTACGCCACGGGTGCCCCGTCCAAGCTCGGCTTGGGCGGGGATTTTGACTTGGTCGAAAGCTATTACAGGAACTGATCCCACACTACCCGCATGCTTCCGCGAACAAACCCAAAGTCGCGCCTCCACCTGACGCGCCACGCGCCCGACAAAATCCGCAGACGCACCGTCATCCATAGGCACGACAACCATCCCCCGCAATGCGCATCCCAAAAAAGCCGCGACCCACTCCGCGCAGTTTTCTCCCCACAGCAGGACCCGGTCGCCTTTCGCGATTCCCCGCGATTCCAGTTCGCCCGAAAATCCGACCGCCATCTCGAAGATCTGTCCGTACGTGAACCACTCCATGCGGTAGCCGCGATGCCGCCCGTAGGCGCGCTCATCGCGGTGCGCTCGAAAATGCTCGAGGAAAAACTGCGCTAACGATTCGGGCATGGAGTTGTAAGGATATGGGTGGGTTGTATCATAATTGCAGCATGGCTTTTCCTATCAAAGTCTGCGCCATCTGCTCAGAAGAATTCGAGCTGAAGCCGGGTAAGCCCGGCTTTGCCAACCGCTGCCCGGCGTGCAGCGTAGAGGAACAATCTACGTCCAGAAAGAAGCCGGGCATGGACGCTGTTGAGCGCAAGACTCTAAAAGAAGCGAACGAGGAGCGGAGACGAGTGATGCGGGACCTCCTCTACCGGAAGGATAGTTAACGGCTCCACAAGGGGCTTTCTCCTACGAACAGAATCACGAACCCCGAGATTTCACTCCCGACCCACACCCAGCGCATCCGCCACGCGATTGATGTAGTTAAACCACGAGGCGATCAGCGTGATCTGCAGGATACCGCGATCATCAAATCCGGCAGCCCGCAGCCCTTCGATATCGTCCTTCCACACTTTCGTCGCGTCCTTCGTCAGCTTCACTACGTAGTCGACCATCACCCGCTCCTGCGGCGTAATGGGGGCGGTGCTGTAATCCTTTTCCAGCGCCGCGACCAACTCTGCATCCAGCGTAACCCTACGCAGAAACTCTGCGTGTGACTCGATTCAATACACGCACCGGTTGGTCACGGAGACCATGGTCGCGATCACTTCCTGCTGCCGGCGACTTAGCGGCAACTCCGGCGACATGAGCGCTCCGAATGTGCCGAAGGCGTGGTAGAGCGCCTCGGGAATGAGCGTGTGCGAACCTACTATGGACGAGCCTCCCGACTCATCCGGATGGACCGGATCGGCATATTCCTTGGGATACAACGCCCGCTGGCCCTCAATCGCCTGACGCAGCTTGTGGTCAGCCTCGGATAGAGGAATGGTTCGAATCCAGGTCATAATCTCGATTGCCTTTCCGTCGCAATAAGGTCGCGTCACTATACGGCAGCCGGAAGATTACGCGGTTGCACCATAACTACCCATAGCGTCTTTATATTAGGGCCGCACGCGCAAATTCATTGGGGCCAAGCGCTTTCGTCATCTGAAAAACGAGCAAAGCGTATGCTAATTGCAGGTTTACCCAGTGATTTCCATGGTAACCCGTTCGTACACTCCCTTTTGGTAACCCTTGGTAACCATGCGATTCCATCCCTCCAGCCGTACAATTGCCCTTGTCCGACCGGCCATGTCTCTCACAGGAATTTGGCCACGTGATGTGTCCTGGTCAATACTTCAGGCATCGTCGCTAGATTACTTCGGACAAGCTTTCTCGGGTTCGAGCTTTCTGGTTTCTGATTTTTAAGTCACTGCGGGTCCGGAGTTCTGACTCTTATGGCGTTCGGTTTCGGGTTCAACAAACAAAAGGTTCTCAGCGCTGCGGAGAAGTATGTCCAGCAGGGCAAGATGCAAAATGCCATCGCTGAGTACGAAAAAGTCCTCAAGGCCGATCCCAAGGATCTCACCGTCACCAATACCGTCGGCGATCTCTACTCCCGCCTGGGCGACCCGGACAAAGCCACCGAATGTTTCAAGACCGTAGGCGATGCCTATGCCAACCAGGGTTTCACGGTCAAAGCCATCGCCATGTACAAGAAAATCAGCAAGCTCAAGCCCTCGCTCGAGAGCGTGCTGAAGCTGGCCGAACTCTACACCCAGCAGGGACTCTTCAACGATGCCCGCGCGCAATACCTGCAGGTTGCCGATGAATTCCTGAAAGCCGGAGAGCTAGACAATGCCGTCCGCATCTTCCAGAAGATTCTGGAGATGGATCCGGAAAACACTGCCATGCGCGTCCGGCTGGCGGAAGTTTACGTTCGCCTCGGCAAAAAAGATGATGCCTGGCAGATTTTCTCCGCAGCCGCCGAGACGCTGCGTGCCAAGGGCTCGCTGAGCGGCGCGGAAGAAGTTCTGCAGCGCATGCTCACGCTCGACCCCGGCAACAGCTACGCGCTGCTGTATGCAGGGGCGCAATCTGCTCGAAGCCGGCGACGCCGAAGCGGCCATCGAATCGCTGCAGAAAGTCTCCGATCTCGATTCCAATCCCGACGGCTCTTCGCGATCTGCTCAAGGCCTATCTGAAGACCGGCCGGCTCTCCGATGCCGGCACGCTTGCCAGCAAGCTGCTGACGGTGCACAACGACCTGCCCGCCATCTCGACTTTCGCCGATGCGCTGATGCAGGCCGGGCAGTATGAGAACGCGCTTCAGGTTTATGACCAGCATGCCGAGCGCCTGCTGGCCGAAGATTCCGACAAAGTTCTGAAGAACCTGCATTCCATCATCGGGCATGTGCGGGACAATCCCGCTTCGCTCGAAAAACTTCTCGATCTCTTCCAGAAAGCGGGAGAGACCACTCACATCACGCGAAGTCATCGAGTTGCTGGCTCACGCCTCGGTGCAGTCCGGCGATCTGCCCCGCGCTCGCGATCTTTATCAGAAGCTCACCACCATGGAGCCGGGCAATCCCCTGCACATGAGCAATTATCAGCAGGTGGTCAGCCAGATCGGCGGCGATTCCGGCGCCACGCTGATTTCGGCGGAAGAAGCGGCCGTCATCGTCGATGAACTCGAAGCTACAGCTCCGTCGATCCATCAGCACTATTCCGATGCGGTCGCGCTGGCAGTTCGCTCCGCGCTCACCGATGCCGAACTTTTTATTTCCTACAACATGCCGGCCAAAGCTTTGGGGCCGCTGATGGCTGCCCTGCCGCAGGCGCCCGACGACTTGCGCCTGAACCAGCGCCTGGCCGCTCTGCACACGCGCGCCGCGCGTTTCGCCGAAGCTGGCGTCTGCTGCCGCACTCTGCAGAACATCTACTCCGAAGCGGGATATCCCGAAGAAGCTACGCGTTACGGCGAACTCGCCGGCCGCTACGAAGACGCGCTCGGCGCTCGTGGTTCGCACTGACTCCGTCGTCGAGCAGCGCCGTCTGCCTCGGAGCTCCTGAAGAGATTTCGGCTGCCGGCGGCAGCCTCGGTTCCCTGGCCGTGCGAGCTCCGCCGGAGCCGCGGAAGATGCGAATTCGCCATCGTCAGCGATCCGAAGCGCACCGACATTCAGGCAGAAGCAGCGAGAGCCCGCAAGTTCGAGCCAGATCTCAGCCGTCGCCGAAGCTTCCGCCGCTGCAGCGGAGATCGATCTGTCCTCCGAGTGGGACGACACCCTCACTATCGAAACCGACGATCCTGCGGCCGCGGCCGAATGAGGCCGGGAAGCACGGAGCAGCCGGTTGCCGCGAGCATAAGCTGCCGGCCGATGAGGCTCGACGATCCGGCAAAGACCACCGAAGCCGTCGAAGAAATCCGTTTCTACCTTGAGCATGGCATGCCCGAGCAGGCTTCGGCAGCTTTCGAAAAGCTTCAGACTCTCAGCTGACGACGAAGCCATCTTGGCCGCGCTTCGAAGCCGAAATCGAGGCCGCTTCGCAGCCAGCCCTGCGCCAGCGGAAGAAGTAATCACTGTCGAAGCATCTGCTGAATTCGCCATCGACGAGCCTGAGGTTGACAGCGCTGAATTCCACGTTGAAGAAGCTCCAGCTGCCGAAGAGAGTCCCGGCCGAGTCGCGTCTGTCGAAGCTGCTGCCGCACGAGCACGAGCCGTGCCAGAATCGAACTGGCTGCTCCTGCGGCAGCGAGCCTGCCGCGCCTAAGCCTGCAACCCAGCGTGCTGCACGAGTTGTGGCCGATCTCGAATCTTCCCTGGGTGATGGTTTTCTGCCGACAGCGGTCTCGCAGGAAGCCGAGCCTTAATCGGCTGGGACACAGTTCCAGCCAGGCTCCGTGAGCCGAGCCTGCAGTGGCATATGCCTCAACGCGAGTACTCAACCCGAACTTGAGCCGATCGGGAATGCAGCACCGACTGTCTTCGGCGTGCGTGAACCGAGGCTATGGGCGAGTTTGTCGCCGATCTTGAAGCTTCATTGGGTGATGATTTCCTTAAGGGAGCTCCGGTCGCCGAAACGCGAGCCCGCGCCGGCTGACGAAGCGCAGCAGCGGCTGCCGTTCCCGCAGCCTGCCGTACCCGCGATGTCTGTGGCTCCAGTCGCTGCCGCCGGTCGTGGCTCGCAGCTGGCTGCCGGCGGCAGCTGCCGCCTACGGCTTCACCGGCGGCGCACTGAAGGTTCCGGATCGCGCCACCGCAAAGTCCGTCCCGTGCATTCCGCCGTCCAGCGGCAGCCGGCGCGAAGGCTTCTCCTTTTGGCGAGGACGCTGGCGTGGATCTCGCCGAGATGTTCGGCGAGATCAAACACGATCTCGAAGCCGGCGGTCCTCGGCAGCCGACGAAGATCCTGAAACCCATTACAATCTCGGCATCGCCTTCCGCGAAATGGGACTGCTCGACGAAGCCATTGGCGAATTACAAAAGACCTGCCAGGCCGTCGATCGCGGACATCCCTTCCCGCAAGTCATGCAGACCTACACCTGGCTGGCCCAGTGCTTCCTCGACAAGGGCTTTCCCGAGGCCGCCATTCGCTGGTACGAGAAGGCTCTTCACGCTGCCCGGCATCGACGAAGAGACGCGCACCGCGCTCCACTACGAGCTCGCCGCCGCCTATGAAACTGCGCAGGCGACAGGCCCTGCCGCCCTGAAGCATTTCATGGAGGTTTACGGCCGCAACATCGATTATCGCGACGTCGCCGAGCGCATTAAGCCCCTGAAGTCGTAGAATAGCCCGATGGGTTTTGTCCCATCACTTTGCGCTTGTTCCCGAGCCGCAACCAGTGTGCGCGAAGGATCGTTCCGTCGTTCCAGCACAGCCTCGGCGGCATGGAGCGCCCAATGACCGAGTCCCAACGTGCCGGCTCGAAAAAGCGCCCGCCTCGCCACCGAGCTCCGCCGCAAGCCGATACCGCGCACTGCGGTGCTCGATCCTCCGCCCCCGGCAATGGCGCCGCATCCGCCCAGCAGCTTGCAACTCTGGCTGCACCGCACTTCCGTCTTTCTTTTCGTTTTGATTTGCGCGGTGGCGGGTGTTCTGCTCGTGATCCTGCCCTGGACCCCGGAGTGGACCGACAACTATCTTTTGCTGTCGTTCCCCGGGCTTCGTCACGCTGGTTTCGAGCGGCTTTTTTCGCGGGCTGTGCAGTGGCCTGGGATTACTCGACATCTGGATTGGCTTCTGGGAAGCCCTCCACTACCACGAACACAAGTGACCTGCCGAAAGATTAGGCAGACCACTCTTATCAGCCCGACAGAGAACTGACATTCCGATGACCGAAAAGCTGAATCCCGCACCGCTTGCCTACCGCGAACCAACCGTTTCTGGACAGCCCCGATGGCCGCATCCTTCGCATCCTCGCGGAATATCAGGAACCGCTTGCCCGCTTTCGCCGCGAGCAGATCCAGGACACCGTCGTTTTCTTCGGCTCGGCTCGCTTCCAAGGACAGAGTTGCGGCGAAAGACCAGCTCTCGACCGTGGAAAAGAACCGCCAGGAAGCCGCGGCTGCCGACACAGAACAATAGAACCTGAAGCGCGCCCATGGCCGCCGTGGACATGGCGCGTTATTACGAGGACGCGCGCCGCCTGGCTTTTCTGCTCACCGAGTGGTCCATTCAGATTCCCGCGCGCCGCCGCCGCTTCGTGGTGACCACCGGCGGTGGCCCCGGCATCATGGAAGCTGCGAACCTGGGCGCTCACGAGGCCGGAGGCAAAGACCATCGGCCTCAACATTAATTTGCCCTTCGAACAGAATCCCAATTCCTACATCACGCCCGCGCTCAATTTCGAGTTCCATTATTTCTTCATGCGTAAGTTCTGGTTTGCGTATCTTGCCAAGGCGCTGGTGATCTTTCCCGGCGGCTTCGGCACCATCGACGAGCTTTTTGAAATCCTGACCCTCGCCCAGACCGATAAGCTGGCCAAGAAAATTCTGGTCGTGATTTACGGCAGCGAATACTGGCACCGCATCATGAACTTCCAGGCCTTCGTCGACGCGGGCACGATCTCTCCCAAGGATCTGGATCTGTTTAAATTTGTCGATACGCCGGAGGACGCATTCAGCTTTCTGCGCGACGGTCTCACCGAGTACCACCTCGGAGGCTCACCCAAGAAAGAAAAAGAGCAGGAAGTGATGCCGGAAATCGCGAAAACCAGGCCGTAGAACAAAGTGAAGCTAGAGGATTTAAAGGGTTGCCCCGTGTACCTTAGTGCCCTCTGTGTTGAAGATTTTAGGAGCCTGAACTCCTGATGGCGGATAGCACTCTCCTCTATTACATCACGGACCGAAAGCCTCTGGCCGCAGACGAACCCGCCCGCCGTCGCAGTCTGCTGAACAAGATCGAAGAAACGGCAAGCGAAGGAGTCGATTACATTCAGATCCGCGAAAAAGACTTGCCGGTCCGCGAATTGGAAACGCTGACCCGCGAAGCCATGAGTATCGTTCGTAAACTGAGAGCTGAGAACCGAGATCTGAGAACTGCGTTACTAATCAATTCCCGCACCGACGTGACGTTGGCTGTCGGCGCTCAAGGGGTTCACCTTACCTCGCACGATGTATCGCCCGCTGAAGTTCGACTGGCTTGTAAGCGTAGCCAGCCTCTGACATCGACTCCGATCATCGCGGTTTCCTGTCACCTTCCCGAAGAGGTAACTCAAGCCGCGGCAAACGGCGCCAGTTTCGCCGTCTTCGCCCCTGTATTCGAAAAGAAAGATTTTCCCGGAACTGTCCCTGCGGGCCTCGACGCCCTTCGCCAAGCCTGCCGCGCGAACATTCCAGTGCTCGCCCTTGGAGGTATTACGCTGCAAAATGCCGATTCTTGCATCCGAGCTGGTGCCGCCGGGATCGCCGCCATTCGCCTCTTTCAGGAAAACGACATCGGCACAATCGTACGCGAGTTGCGCAAACATTAGTCGAGCAAGGATACCCGTGCCTTGGCTTACCCAGCATGGCCTTTGTCGGGAGTGGGCGACTTCTTATCGCTGAAAATTTCGGCCGTAAAGGCTTCGATACTCGCTCCCCGGCGCCAGGCATCAATCGGCAATCCTGCCTTACGGCAAGTCTGCTCCAGGAAAGTGGTCGCGTCCCAACCTCGCTCTACGGGCACCTGAGGCAGCAGCAGACCACGACGTCCACCCCCGGTGATGAGCAGACCGTGACGTCCTATTTGAATTTCTTCTGCTCGAATCGCTTCCGGCCGCGAAAGAATGCTGAGCTCGATTTCCAGTAGAGGAGCTTCCTGCTCGCTCACGGGCAGGAAGCGGTTGTCGCTGAAGGCCGCGGCCCGTGCGGTTTCCGCCACAGCTCGGTAAACGGTGCAGGCCGGCTGGACATAGCCAACGCATCCCCGCAACTCACCTTGCAGATAGAGCGAAGTAAACGCGCCCCGGTGCTCGGCAAGGTGCGCAGTGGGCGCATCCAGCGAAATCTCCCTGCGATCCAGAGCTGAAGAAATTGAATCATGCGCCAAGCGCAGCAAAAGGGCCTGCTCTGGGGGTGAAAACTCTTGGGATAGGGATTTCTGCCTGGCAGAGTCTACGGGTTGAGTCTGGTTCGATGGATTAGCCGATGAAGACTCCACGGCGGGCGTCGAATTAGGTTGAGCGGGCGACATCGGCATTTGCCGGCGGCGTCTGCGGTTTCGTCCGGCGGCTAAGCACGAAAGCGCGGCGGCGCCGCTTCGAAACCCGGCGATCGATCTTCGACCAGAAAGCTACGAAATAGTCGATGGCCGAAACCAGAGACACGCAAACCACAAACCAGATCGCCAGGTAGGCGATCCAATGAATCGGAAAGATGAAGTTTCCGTAGACCGGCCATTCCTTCCAGCGATGATCGAGAATCACCGCCACCACGGAAACGATCTGCACCACCATTTTAAATTTGCCCAGATCGCTAGCCTCAATCGTGAAACCACCGGACGCGGCAATCGAGCGCAGTCCACTTACCAGAAATTCACGGCCGATGATGATTATCGCGATCCAAGCTGGAACCAGGCTGGGGTTGAATTGCACCAGCAACACGAAGGCGGCTGCGATGAGAAGTTTGTCGGCCATGGGATCTAAAAGAATACCCATGGTCGTGATCTGCCCACGCTTGCGAGCAAGGTAACCGTCTATGCCGTCGGTCATGGAAGCGGCGATGAAAATTGCCGATGCCAGCAGCTCTTTAGCCCCATGCTCGCTGCTGAAGCGATTGGATGAAAGAATCCAGATCAGCAGAGGAATGCTGCAGATGCGGATCAACGTGATGGAATTCGGCAGGTTCACTGCACCATTCACCGCGACGAGGAGCGCTTCCGGAAAAATCACCGACGCATTTTCGATTATCCTCCACGACGGAAGGGAACGCAATCGGGGAAAGAACGCGATAGTACCGGGTTCGGTAGATTCCACCGTGAAGATTACTTAGGCGCCGTCGTTGCTCCGGCTTTGGGCTGTTTTGCAATGATCTGATCTTTGATTTTGTCGTAAGTAGCCTGCGGAATAATCTTCTTATGGACCAGGTCCAGCTTGGTGCGGTAGGGACGCCCCGCGATAATTTTCTGCGAATAAGCGTCACCAATGCCGAGGAGAGCCTTGAGTTGATCAGCCGTTGCGGTATTGATATCCAGCTTATCTGCCGCCCCCGCTTCCGGAACAGCGTTTGCGGCCACCAGGGAAGGCACCTCCCCCTGTAACATGCAGATGACAAAAAGCGCACACAACGACCGCGCCAGCCAACTCTTGATTTTCAAACTCATGCAGCCTCCTCAGGCGTAAATGCCACGCTGCCGAATCGTATAGGCCACCCGGTCGATAGCCAGCATATAGGCCGCAATGCGATTGTTCACTTTGTGCGTTTCGGCATATCGCACTACATCGCCAAACGACGAGATCATGATCTCTTCCAGTTGCTCGTTGACGACCGACTCTTTCCAGAAGTAACCCTGCCGGTCCTGCACCCATTCAAAGTACGAGGTAGTCACACCGCCGGCATTAGCCAGAATGTCGGGAATTACGAACACGCCCTTGTCGCTCAAAACATCGTCGGCAACCGACGTCGTCGGCCCGTTGGCGCCTTCCGCAAGAATTCGGCATTTCACTTGATCGACATTGCGGGAAGTAATGACATTCTCAGTAGCGGCTGGAATCAAAATTTCGCATTCTGTCGTGAGCAAGTCAGAAGCATCATAAGCTTCCGCCCCTGGGAAACCGTGCACGGTTCCATTCTTCTGCCGGAACTCGACGAGCGCGTTCAAGTCCATACCGTTCTTGTTGTAGAGTCCGCCACCCACTTCGGCGATGCCGACGATTTTGTATCCGCCCTGATACATGAGCTGCGCGGCGTTCGAGCCCACGTTGCCGAAGCCCTGCACCACCACGCGGCTGCTCGTGCGCGATAGGCCGAGTTTCTTGATGGCCTCATCACATACCACCATCACGCCGCGGCCGGTGGCCTCGCGACGCCCGCGCGAGCCACCGATGTTGATCGGTTTACCCGTTACTACTGCCGTAACCGTCTGCCGCATGTGCATGGAATATGTATCCATCATCCAGGCCATGATTTGTTCGTTGGTGTTTACGTCGGGTGCGGGAACGTCTTTTTCTGGACCGATGAATTCGATGAGCTCGGAGGTGTAGCGGCGGGTCATGCGCTCGATCTCGCCCATCGACATCTTGTGCGGATCGCAGATCACTCCGCCCTTGGCTCCGCCGAAGGGAATATTCACCACGGCGCACTTCCAGGTCATCCAGCTCGCCAGCGCGCGCACTTCATCGAGGGTGACGTCAGGGGCATAGCGAATGCCGCCTTTAGCCGGTCCGCGCGCAATCGAGTGCTGCACCCGGTAACCGGTGAATACTTCGAGACGGCCGTCATCCATCTGCACCGGGATGTAGACCGTCAACTCGCGGTTGGGAGAGCGCAGCACCCGCCACAAGCCGTCATCGAGATTGAGCTTCTGCGCCGCCAGATCAAATCGCGCCCGTTGCGACTCCCAAGGATTGGTTTCTTTATCGACATGCGGCGCGGTGGTCATCGTGGTCATAAAAGTTTCTCCGGAAATTGCAATTCGAGATGTCGGCCGGTGCCGGGATGAGTTCCCGGGGGCGAACGGGCAAACGTTCAGAGTATATGAGCCGGGATGGTAGGGAAGCAAGGAGTTGGGTACCGATGGCGTAATTAGCGAAAGATGCTATGCCAAATCGGAATAGCCGAGGGAGACCGCCCGCCCTATGGATTCCCGCCCAACATGCAAATTATTTCAGCTTGACAGGCAATAAGAGGTGGGCAAGAATGCGGGGCGCGAGCGGCTTGTATTCGGCTGGACGGCCGACTGCAGGCGGATTGCTTCCCGGCTGCAAGCTACCCGGCGAGTGATGTCGGTGCCAGTGCGCCCCTCCGAAATATTATCTCTGAGGTATTCACCATGCCAGCAATCGCTCCTACCCGGCAATTTCATCTTTCCCGTTCCATTCTTCCGCTTGTAGTATCCCTGGCGGTAGCCGTCACTGCTTCCGCTCAAACCTTCAAGGTATTGGATCCCAACGGCGGTTCCAGCGCGCCGCTCATTCAAGGCTTGGACGGAAATCTGTACGGAATTCTTAAGTTCACATCCGGAACCTATGGCAACGGCGGCTCTGTGGTCAGAGTAACGCCAACCGGAAAGGTGTCGACTGTTTACACTTTCTGTTCGCAGCCAAATTGTACCGACGGACTCAGTCCCAACGGACTGGTGCTCGGCACCGACGGGAACTTTTATGGCGTAACCTTGGAAGGCGGCAGCAACTCCAACATCGATTGCGATGGTGAACAAGTCGGAAGCTGTGGAACCGTCTTCAGACTTACTCCCACCGGGAAGTTCACCACACTCTACAACTTCTGTAGCCTGGCCAACTGCGCCGATGGTGCGCTGCCGAACTCTACCCTGGTCCAAGGCACCGATGGAAACTTTTACGGTACGACCTGGTATGGCGGACTCGCGGGCCCCTGCTATGGCGACCTGGAAAAGCCTACCGGCTGCGGCACCGTCTTCAAAATCACTCCGAAGGGCGTGTTGACCACTGTTTACCAATTCTGCAGCACTGATACGTGCACCTCCGATCCCAGCGGTGTCGTGCAGGCCAAGAACGGATTGTTTTACGGCCTCACTAACTTCGGTGGCACCGGCAGCGGCGGACCCCAGTGCGGAACCGGATGCGGCGTCTTCTACAGCCTAACCTCCACAGGCGCGTTTACCACGATCTACAGCTTTTGCGTCGCTACGAACTGCCCCGATGGCGCTCATCCCCAAGGCCAACTGGTGATCGCAAGCGATGGAAACTTCTACGGAGTGGCGGACGACGGTGGGGCATACGATTTTGGCACGGTGTTCAAGATCCCGCCTGTCGGCACGCTTGTAACGCTATACAGCTTCTGCGCGCAAACTAACTGCCCTGACGGCGGCTTCCCGGACGCAAGTCTCGTTCAGGCCACAGACGGAAATTTTTATGGCGGCACCTCAAGTTACGGCGCAAATGGCGGCGGCACACTCTTTCGGATCTCACCCAGCGGCAAGCTGAAGACGCTTTACAACTTTTGCGCCCAGACCGATTGCAACGATGGCGACGAACCCTACGCCGCGCTGTTTCAGGCCACTAATGGAAATCTGTACGGAACCGCTTACGGTGGCGGACCCACAAGCTTTGGAACTATTTTCGGGCTGACCACGGGCCTGGCTCCTTTTATCGAAACCATCCCCACGATTGGAAAAGCAGGAACGAACGTCAGAATTCTCGGCAACGGCTTGACGGGCGCCACGGCTGTAAACTTCAACGGCACTTCCGCAACGTTCACTGTAGTCTCGGCCACCGAAATCACAGCTACGGTGCCGTCCGGGGCAACTTCGGGCAAAGTCACGGTGACGACTTCGGGAGGAAGCACTCTCACGAGCAATGTTTCGTTCGTGGTGAAATGAGGAGTAACGGGCGGAGCAAGTTAACGCTTCCTGGCTTCTAAATTCATCTCCATCCCCTCGGCCGCAGCCCGCACCTTGGGATAGTAATTGCGGGCTTCGTGCACTACCTTGTCGATGATGGCATCAGTGTGGTCGGGATCGTGATGGAATAGCACCAACTCTTTCGCTCCGCTCTCCATCACCACGTTTACAGCTTCGCGCCAGTGGCTGTGTCCCCAACCGCGGCGACGCGCTTCGTATTCTTCAGGCAAATACTGCGCGTCGTAGATGAGCACGTCAGCGCCTTCTGCCAGTTTGCGCACGGCTTTGTCGAACGTGGCATCGCCCGGTTCGTTGTCGGTGGCGTAAACCAGAATTCCGTCCTTAGTTTCCAAACGAAATCCCATGCATCCCTGCGGATGGTTTAACCAGGCAGTTTTCAGCTCGACTCCTTCTTCCACCGTGACTCGCCCGTTCCCGATGTCATAGAAATCACGCCTGGCTTTCATCGCGTCCAGCCGCACAGGAAAGTATGGCGCTGCCATCTGCTCTTCCATCACTTGTTTCAGGCTGCGCGTCCGGCTGGAACACTGAAAGAGAAATCGATTCTCGGCATTCGCATACAAAGGCCGGAAAAACGGCATGCCCTGAATATGGTCCCAATGAAAGTGCGAGACAAAAACGTGAGCGGAGAAGGGACGATCGCCGAATTCGCTCTGCAATTGATGGCCTAGCACGCGAAAGCCGGTGCCGCAATCGAAGACGTAGATGCGATCTCCGAAGCGCACCTCGACACAGGAGGTATTCCCTCCGTAGCGCATGTTCTCGGGTTGTGGGGTGGGCGTGGAACCGCGCACGCCCCAGAACTTAATGCGCATAGGCTCGTAACCGCACGAGGGCCCGTTTGTTTATATCTGTATCTTCGGATGCGGCAATGCGTTGCGTCAATTGCCGGATTGGTTCCCGACGCATTTTTCCCGATTCGACGGGAACGACTAGTCGCACCCCCAAGTAAAGCAGGCTTCGGCTGTTCTGCAAAACTTCACAGAGATGGCGAATTTTCGTAGGGCGCATGCTAAGTTATGGAGAAGGTCGCTGATGGCTCCCCTATAATGGGCCGCGAGAGCCGCGGGCACGAACCTGCCGGCCAATCTCGCATGCCTGTCCCTCATTACAAAGAATTCTCGCGCCTGGCGCGTTCAGCTACGCTTGTGCCGGTGATGAAGTCTGTAAGCGCCGATCTGCTCACGCCGGTCTCGGCTTTTCTCTCGATTGCGGAAAACGAACCCCATGCGTTCCTGCTCGAATCGATCGAGCGCGGCGAGCAGATCGGCCGCTACACTTTCCTCGGAGCGCGGCCCTACATGAGGTTGCGGGCGCGCGGGAACTCGATCGAGATTGAGCGCGGACGTCATCGCGAGCAGCACGAAGGCAGCGCCTTTCATTTCTTGAAATTGTTGTTGCGCGAGCATCGTCCCGCGGCTGTTCCAGGCCTGCCGCCGTTCAGCGCTGGAGCGGTCGGTTATTTCTCCTATGATTCGGTGCGGCAGTTGGAAAAAATCGGCGAGCGCGCCAAAGACGATCTCTTACTCCCCGATGCTGAACTCATGTTCTTCGACCGGCTGCTCGCCTTCGATCACCTGCGCCATCAGATTCACATCGTGGCCGCGGCCGATGTCTCGCGCGAAAGTCCGCGCCGCGCTTACGACCGCGCCGTGCGCGATATCGCCGCTCTCGAAAGAAAGCTGGCCGCGGGATTACGTCCGGCCGTATGGCGTAAGTCGGGGAAGTCAAAACCTCGAAAGCTCAAGATTCATGCCGGAACCAGCCGCGCCGCGTTTCTGCGCAGCGTGGAGCGCTGCAAGGAATACATTGCCGCGGGAGATATTTTTCAGGTTGTTCTCTCGCAGCGCCTGGACTTCCTGCCCGAAGTGACTCCATTCAACCTTTACCGCGCTCTGCGACAAGTCAATCCTTCTCCCTATCTTTACTTTCTGCGGCAGGGAGAGACGCAGATTCTCGGATCTTCCCCCGAGATGCTGGTGCGTGTAACCGGACGAAAGCTGGAATACCGTCCCATCGCTGGCACTCATCCGCGTGGTCGCGATGAGGCCGAAGACCTGCGCCTCGAACAGCAGATGCGCAACGACGAAAAAGAACGCGCCGAGCACGTCATGCTGGTCGACCTCGGCCGCAACGACCTAGGCCGGGTCAGCGAATACGGCTCGGTCAAAGTAAAGGACCTGATGTATGTGGAGCGCTACTCCCACGTCATGCACCTGGTTTCTGCCCTAGAAGGCACGCTGCGCAAGGATCTTGATGCCCTCGACGCCTTTGCCGCCTGTTTTCCGGCAGGCACGCTGAGCGGCGCGCCCAAGGTCCGCGCCATGCAAATCATCGAAGAACTAGAACCGGTGCGCCGTGGCATCTACGGCGGATCAGTGCTCTACGCCGATTTCGCCGGAAATCTCGACTCCTGCATCGGCATTCGCACTATGCTCATGCAAGGCAAGCACGCGTATCTGCAGGCGGGAGCTGGCATCGTCGCCGATTCCGAGCCTGCGCGCGAATTCGAGGAGAGCATGAATAAGGCGCAGGCGCTGTTGCGGGCGGTAGAGATGGCAAGAAGTAGCCGCCAGTGATCAGTGGCCACTTGGCTCGTACAGAAAATTTTCAACCAGCTTCTTCCCTGCATCGGTCAGCACGCTCTCGGGATGAAACTGCACTCCCTCAACTGCAAATTTCCGGTGGCGGAGGCCCATGATGGTGCGGCTTCCGTCTTTCTCTGTGGTCCAAGCGCTGACCTCAAGTTCGGCCGGCAGATCCTTTTCCTCCACAATCAGCGAGTGATAACGAGTCGCCGTCATGGGCATGGGAAGGCCTTGGAAGATGCTCTTGTTATCGTGCACCACGGCGCTGGTTTTGCCGTGCATAAGGTGAGGAGCCCGAACCACATGCCCGCCAAAAGCCGCGCCAATGGCCTGATGCCCAAGGCAGACGCCCAGTATCGGCACTTTGCCGGCGAAATGGCGTATGAGATCGATGCTGATGCCCGCATCCTGCGGCGTGCAGGGACCGGGCGAGATCACGATGCGCTCCGGTTGCATCGCCTCAACGTCCGCAACCGTCAGCTGATCGTTCCGTCGAACCTCAACTGTGGCGCCAAGTTCGCCGAAATACTGAACCAGGTTGTAAGTAAACGAATCGTAATTGTCGAGAACAAAAACCACGCGACCCCCAAGTTCTTAGTTTACATCTCTGCCTCAAAGCATAACGGCGAACCTCGAAGTCGCATAATTCTCTCAAAGCTATTTTACGCGGCACGCATCTTCTCGATCTCACCGGAATGGGCCATGTGCATCCCCAAGGGTGGTATTGACGAGGCATGCCATTTGCCTTCATCCTCTATCACAGGTTAGAGCATAGGTCTGACGCCACTTTATTAGCCTGGAGTAACACATGACAGAAGCCCAGCAGGAAAAAAGGGCTGCACGTCGTTTTGCGCTTCGGATCCCCGTTTCCGTTGCGCGCGGTGAAGATACGAATCTCACCGAAGCCGCTCAAATCCGCGACGTCAGTGCTCGCGGTATTTCCTTTTACCTGGACTCACCCATCGAGAGCGGATCACCCATCGGCTTCACACTCACGCTTCCCCCGGAAATTACGCTTACCGAAAGCATTCGCGTGCAATGCAAGGGGCGCGTGGTACGAGTGGAGGATAGCCACGACGAAGGCAAAATGGCCGTGGCCGCCGTCATTGAAGAATACGAATTTCTTTCCGAAAGCTGAAAGCTGAAATAGAGATATCGGGGCCTATCCGTGCGCCTGACGCGAGTTCAGTGAATCGCGCTCTTTTCGTTCCGGATATTCGCCCATGCCTCTGATTTCTTCCACACTCGCCCTCTGCTACTTCTCCGCCTGCCTTGCAAGTGATAAGGTTCTTTTCATAGGCTTAACTTTTCTCAGGGGATCTCCTTGCCGCGACCTTGTCTTCAAAGTGCCCCCATCCGAACTGCAGGGATTTTGCTGCTACTAGTCGCAGCGCGGCTCGTGTCGCAAGACGCTGACATTCAGAAGCCGAACTCTTCGAAATCAGAGTATGCCCTCGTCACCAGCGTGCGCGTGATTCAAGACCACGGGATTCCGGCACTGGAAGTGCTTTCCACCAGCCCGGTGGTGCCTGCAATTCAGTCCTTGAATTCGCCCCCGCGCCTGGTAATCGATCTATCCAATGCGAGGATGGGAACAAAACAAAAACGCATTCCCGTTTTGCAGAACAATATCCTCACGATTCGCGCTGAGCAGTTTCAAAAAGATCCTCCGATCATGCGGATCGTTCTCGACTTGCTCGCTCCCTGCGCTTTTACCTGGGACGAAGCCGGCAACCGCCTGATGGTGCGCCTGAAGACAGCCGGGGATGCTACTGCAGTAACAAGAAAATCTCCCTTCCAACCTGCGACCGCACCGGCGTTGCTTCCCGCAGCCGCAGTTGGGCCTGAGTTTCGCGGCTTGGGAGAAGTTGTATTCGGCGGCAGCCGGATGGCAGCGGGTTCATCCATCACTGCGAGCAGCGAGACCGCAATCCTACAGCTCTCCAGAGGCGGAGAAGTTCGCGTCTGTCCCGGAACCACCGTCTCCGTCACCCCTGCCAAGAAAACTCATGATCTGATGCTCGGCCTCAGCACCGGCGCGCTCGAAACCCACTATACCCTCGACGCTTCGGCCGATACGGTGCTCACTCCAGACTTCCGCATCATGTTCGCGGGCCCAGGAGAATTTCACTACGCTATCAGCGCCGACTCCCACGGCAACACTTGCGTGCGAACGCTGATGGGAAATACTTCTTCGGCGATCGTTTCCGAGTTGATGGGAGATCGCGTTTACCAGGTAAAGCCGACTGAGCAGGCAGTTTTCAGGTCGGGGCAAATAGATAAAGTGGATACGAATATTCCGCTCGAATGCGGTTGCCCGCCGCCGGTTGGCACCATGCGGGCAGAAAACTTAGAGGGAAACGCCACTTCGCCTGCAGAGGGTAAGACTGATCAAACGAGCGCGTCACTCTCTAACGGACCTGAGACACAGCCCCTGCCGCCTTCACAGCCGAATGCGGTTCAAGTGCAGGTAGAAGCGCCTTTTGTTTTCCACGCTCGCAAACCTGCAACACCTGCTCCTACGGTCGAGGCAGCCGCGCTTCCAGTAAAGCAATCGTCAACGGATCCAGTCTATCTCGCAGCACAAGTAACTCCCCCGGCATCAGGGGCCACATCCGCGGTAGCTGAACCGAAAGCCGAGCGCCATCCCTTCCTGCACCGAGTAAAGAGATTCTTCGCGGCGATCTTCCAGTGAATCCAAGTGACTATTATTGCTGAACGGCCGGTCCAACTGCCCGACAGTGAAGTCTACACTCCTAGCCGCGATTAACGGCCTTGCGCAGAGGTTCCACTCTCTCGCGAAGATCGTTGGCCAGGTCGGCGCCGCGCTCCGCCACATCACGCACTCGTTCCCTGGCGTCGCGAACCCGGTCTTTCGCCTCTTCCGTCCAGTCCTGCATGGTCTCGCGGGCATCTTCGTAGCCGCGTTTCAGGTCGCGCCGGAACTGCTTGCCGGTTTTCGGAGCCAGTGCCAGCGCCACCAGCGCTCCCGCTCCCAATCCAATCAGCAGGAAGGTGATTGCCGTTGCCGCATGACTGCCCTCAGAAGATTCATAACGTCCAAAGCTCATAGTATTGACCTCGTTTCTCAGATGACAAGAAACCCGGCCTCCGTTGCAGCGCCGGAACGATTTCTCGCCTCTTCGATTCTAGTCCTATGGAATGGCCGCTGCGCCTGGTTCGCGACGAATCTGAGTTATGTGTCTCTAACCGTGGACTTCTCGCCGAATCGAGAAGCCGGAGAAAAAAACTCTAAGCGGCGACTTCGCCCGCAATCATTTCATCCACGTAGCACCAGATCCAGTCTTCTCCAGGCTCAATCGACCGCATCACCGGATGCTTGCTGGCATGAAAATGTTTGGTAGCGTGTTTGTTCTTCGACGAATCGCAACAGCCCACGTTGCCGCAGGACATGCACATGCGCAGGTGAACCCAGGTGTCGCCGAGCTTTACGCATTCTTCGCAGACGTGAGTGTCGGTGGTTGTAACCTTGATCTGATTCAGGTGCTTGCATTTCTTTGACATTGGGGGTCTCCCTCGCTTTCTCGATTGAGAGTTTTTTCGTTTCTTTTTGATCTTCTCGTAACCCGCGACGGCTCATTTTACTTCTCAGTCTTGCCCTGCCTCACTGCCTTTCCGGGCGGGGTTCCTTATAATGTCCTTTCCCCATGTCACCCTTCAAATCGGTCGACGAACAACTCACGTATCTCAAGAAGGGCTCGGCTGAAATCATCCGCGAGTCCGATCTCCGCGCCAAGCTGGAGAAGTCACTCGCCACCGGCAAACCGCTGCGCGTGAAACTCGGCATGGATCCAACCGCGCCCGACTTGCACCTCGGTCACACCGTGGTTCTGCGCAAGCTCAAACACTTTCAGGATCTGGGACACACCGCAATCTTCTTAATCGGCGATTTCACCGGCATGATCGGAGACCCCACCGGCCGCTCCGCCACGCGTCCGCCGCTCACCCGCGAACAGATCGAAGAGAACTCCGAAACTTACAAAGCGCAGGTCTTCAAGATTCTTGATCCACAGAAAACGGTCGTCGACTTCAACCGCCGCTGGATGGGCGCGTTCAGCGCCGACGATTTCGTTCGCCTGACGGCAAAGTACACGGTCTCGCAGCTACTCGAGCGCGAAGATTTTCACAAGCGCTTTCAGGACGAGAAGCCGATCTCCGTGCACGAGTTGCTCTACCCGCTGGTGCAAGGCTACGACTCGGTCGCCCTCGAAGCCGACGTGGAACTCGGCGGCACCGATCAGAAATTCAACCTGCTGGTAGGCCGCGAACTGCAACGCGCATACGGCCAGGACTCGCAGGTGGTGCTGACCACGCCGATTTTAGAAGGCCTCGACGGCGTGCAGAAAATGTCGAAGTCGCTGAACAACGCCATCGGCATTCACGAGCCACCGCTGGAAATGTACGGCAAACTGATGAGCATCTCGGACGAAATGATGTGGAGGTACTACGAGCTGCTGACCGATGTTTCGCTGGCCGAGATCGAGAAGATGAAGCGAGAGGAGCATCCGATGCAGGCCAAGAAAGATCTGGCCCGGAGAATCGTGGCTGATTTTCACTCAGAGGAAGCGGCTGCTAAGGCTGGGGAGGATTGGGCGAAGCAGTTTCAGAAGAGTGAAGCGCCAGATTCAATTGAAACGGTAGATGTTTCAATCACAGACGTTGGGGAGCTCAACCCGCTACCCGGATCGTCGATCAAGGTGGATAAGCTTCTCTTCAAGGCCGGTTTTGTTTCTTCGGTCACTGAAGGAGGCAACAAAAGAAAAGCGGGCTCGGTGAAGTTCAACAATGAGACGGTCAAAAATCCGGTTTTTCTCGCCGGTGTTCCTCCCCTGACTATTGATGTTCGTTTAGGCCACCGAATAAAGCGCGTGCAAATCCTACCCTGACAGAGCTCACGGCAGCAGCCCGAACACGGCCACGCCGTTCGGAGTGCCCACAAACACCTTCCCATTCACGATCATCGGAGTGATGAACTTGTTCCCGGCGCCGAACTGATCGCGGTTGCCGCTGGCCTGATTGCTGTTGTAAAGCTCGGTGAGATTCACGGCGCTATAAGCGTGTAGCACCGCCGGGTTGCTATTCTCGACCGCCCAAACGATTCCGTTGCTCGTGCCGTTAGCCGAAACGCTGGGCGTCGCTCCCGGATATCCAAAACTGTTAGCGGTTTGTGCCGTCGCGGTCGCCGACAGCATCGCGTTCGTAATCGTGAAAGCTTGGATAGGGCTCCCCACCGAGCCGTAATAAATCGTGTTGTTGAAATACGCCGGCATCGCCCAAACCCCGCCCGGCAACGCTCCCGCGAGTTCCTGATAAAGGTTGCTGTTGTTGGAGCTGAACTTGCCCATGGAGTCGCGATTCACCAGGTAAAGATTGCTGTCCTTGCCAGCCCCAACCGCCAGATGCCAGGTGTTGCCAGAGCCGTCACTCAGATCGGGCAGCACAATCGTTCCGCCGGACCCCAGGTCGATGTCGCTGTCGCTCTCCGCCACTCCGTTATCCATTTCGAAGTAATCCGCCACCGCAAGCTGATTGCCGGAGGTTGAAAGTTTCATGAAGGCGTTGCCATAATCGCCGTCGCTGGGAAATCCGCTGGCGTTCAAATTTGTATCGAAGTCGCCGTTGGCATCGAGAAAATAAATGTTGCCCGAACTATCGGCGGCAAGCCCCGCTCCCGCCATCCAGATCGCGCCTTCGTTCCCGTTCGGCGTCACATTCAGCACGCTCGTCTGCGCCAACGTGGTTTCGCTGTAACCCATGATCCAGCCCGTATAGGGCCGGGCGTCGCAGTGCGACGCCCAGCCGGTGTAGATCACGCCATTGAGCAGCAGCAGCGCGGAGCGCTCTTTGTATTGCCCCGGATCGAAGACCACACTGTGCCGTTGCTGCTGTTGTCGCCGGTTCCCGGATAGGTCGCCTGAATCTCGACCGGGCCGCTGAACAATTCCGTCCCCAGCGCGAGATCGAGTGCGTGCAGGCGCTGGTGGTAGTTGCCCGATCCGTCTTTCGACATCGCCACCACGTAAACCGCGCCGTTCGGACCCTGCGTGCGATCGATCACCGGCGTAGAAGTCACACCGATCTCGGGAGTTACCTGGCCGCAGCCGTGATCGTCCGATGTTGTTTCGCCTGACCCCAACGTGGAAACCTGCCAGATCGTCGCGCCGGAATCCGCGTCGAAGGCATAGACCGAACCGTGCTCGGTGGCAACGATCAACACATTATGTGTGCCATTCCCGGAACGGCGACGCTTTGACGCATAGAGCGGTTCGGCATCCACCAGGCCGTCGACCGGATAAAAGCCCATCTTGCCAAACTTCGCCGAGGTGACGTTGCTCGTGGTCAGCGTGGTTTCCGTCAGGTTCTGCCCGGTGCGGGCGATGTCGTTGTGGTAAGTCAGCATGTCGGTAGTGGCAGGCAGCGCGGCATTCACCGTAAGCGTGGCCGCGTTGCTGGTTGCGCTTCCGACTGCAGTTGCTGACCACCACGCTGAATTGCGAGCCATTGTCGGACGCTCGTAGTAGCAGGAGTGGTATAGCTGGCCGAAGTCGCTCCCGAGATTGCGGTTGTGCCCTTCTGCCACTGGTAACTCAAAGGAGCCGTTCCCGTCGCCGTCACTGAGAAGGTGGCCGTCTGGCCCGACAGCAACGGTCTGGTTCGCCGGCTGAGTCAGAATCGAAGGCGCGGCCGCGCTGACAATCTTTGTGCTCGGCTGCGATCCTCCGCAACCTGTCAAAGTCAGCCCAACTGCTGTAGCCCCCGAACAAATCAGCCGTCGCAGTCTCATGCCGCACCTCCTAAGAATCGGGCGTGTGACCTCTATGATGCCACTGATTTTGCGCTTGGGAAGATGTCGCAGCGTTACCATAGTCGGAACCGACCCGTTTCAGGAAGGCCCGCCCTCGGCCATTCGGACAAGCCCAGCCGACTTTCCGGCGCACCTTAGCCTCAACCTCTGTTACTCTCAACCGCGCACATGCGCGCCGCGGCCATCCTCGGGCTGGGATGTACCCAGAAAAACCTCAGTCCATTTCAGGCCGCGGGAGCGGCCGACTGGCGAATCGGCCTGCCCACTACTGCGGATCAGGCCGATGTAATCCTGCTCTTCGGTGGCGACGGCACCATCCATCGTCATCTCAGCCAACTGGTAAAGCTCGGGCTGCCGGTTTTGATTGTTCCAGCAGGCAGCGGGAACGACTTTGCCCGCGCCCTGGGACTGAGCCGCATTGGCGATGCGCTCGCAGCCTGGCGCCGCTTTGCCGCCCAGACTTCTGAACAAACCGCCGGGAAAACTGCAGGGAACAGCAGCGTCCGCACCATCGACTTAGGGGTGGTGACCCCACTCGGAGCCGCCACCAGTGAGCAGGTTGAAGGAATTGCTCGCAACCCGGTACCAGGTACTTCTAACTTCTTCTGCAGCGTGGCGGGAGTCGGTCTCGATAGCGCTGTAGCTCGCCGCGCCGGGGGCCTGCCGCGCTGGCTCCGGGGTCACGGAGGCTATGCCCTGACCCTCGCTCCTACAATCTTTACCTTCGGCCGGCAACGAATGACCATATCGACCCCCGGAAACTCTTCCAACTGGACTCCGGCCAGCAACCAACCGACTCTTCTCGCAGCCTTTGCCAACACCTCAACCTACGGCGGAGGCATGAAAATCGCCCCCCGCGCCCAGATGGATGACGGTCAACTCGATGTCTGCGTGATCGGCGAGATCGATCCCTTCAAACTGGCCTGCATGTTCCCGACGGTCTACTTCGGTCGCCATTTGCGGCTCCGCGAAGTGACTTGTCTCCGTGCGCCGCGGCTTCGAATCGAAACAGAGACTCCGCTAGAGATCTATGCCGATGGCGAATATGTCTGCCAGACCCCAGCGGAAATGAGTGTTGCACCGGGCGCTCTTCGCCTGATCGTAAGCCCAGGAAAGAATTCCGATCCTTCCCAAGGCGGGGGCCACTTGTAGAAGATTGAGACTGGAAGAAGTCGCTGAAGCTATGGAAAGGTTAAAAGCAAAACGCCTCCCGCGGAGGCCAAGCTTGAACATGCCAACGCGGGAAAGCGTTTTAACTTATTTGCTCGAACCTAAAGCCGCTAACTAGTCGCCGGTTCCGCAAGTGCAGACGCCCTTCTTGCTGCCGTCGAGCTGCACCCCATAGCACTCGCCGTTAAGACGCTTAACTTCGGCGGCGCTAAGAGTGGCATCCTGGGAGGCCGTCTCAGTGATTGTGAATGCGCTGTCTTGGATGTGAGTTGCCCAAGCGCGAATTCCCGCCGTAGGTGTGATGCTCAGCGGAAGAACCGGGCAAGTCCCGCCCTTGGTCGGGGTCGAAATGATCTTGATCAACCCGGTGTTTAGGATCGTCCCAGTCAACGGATTGCCGGTTACGTCTGTGTTCACCGAGAGTGTACGCAGACCATCCGGGCTAAGGTAGCAGCTGCAGCATTCTGTGAGTTCCTGAGATGAATCAAACACGTAGATGGCCGCGCAAAGAGAGCCACCCGCCGTGCCTGGATTCGTCAGGCGCAGAGTTGCATCAGGAGCGCCACCGGTATTGGCGTTCGCAAAATAATCTACTTTCAGAGTATCGGGCGGTTCTTGTGCCGCCGCTACCCCTGCACAAAGTGCCAGAGCTAAGGTACAGACTACAAGCAATGTGATTCGACGCATCATTATCCTCCTGGAGATCACGCTGCCAAGCTGGGGAGGGGATAGCTCGGCTATCTGGCGCCATCGCCTACGAAAAATCTTAAATGCCGATGCAAGTCCCCAAATGCACTAACCCATTTTCACTAACCCTCTCAAAAGCCGCGCGGGACGGGCGATCCGGGTCGAGTAGCCACAAATTCTCCCCTTGATTTGCACTTTAAACTGAGCCTTTAGTTTTGCTTCTCAGCCCCGCTCTTGCACCACTTTGGTTACCCGGTGCTAAAATTTCCCCATGCCCGAACGACGCTCCCGCACCTTGCTCTGGATTCTCATCGGCGGAGGAGCCTTCTTCCTCTTCGTCCTGGCCGTATTTTCCCTGGTCTACTTATCGCTGCACGCCGGCAGCAGCGAGAGTAGTTTCAGTGGCTTCGGCGACCGCATTGGGGTGGTTGATCTCGATGGCGTGATTATCTCTCCCGAACCGGTAGTGGGCCAGCTTAAGAAGTTCGGGGACGACTCTTCGATCAAGGCCATCATTCTGCACGTGAACTCGCCGGGCGGCGGAGTGGCCGCTTCTGAAGAGATTTATCGTGAAGTCAAGCGCATCCGCCAGGATAAGAAGAAGCAGGTTGTAGTTTCCATCGAGACAGTGGGCGCCAGCGGCGCCTATTACATCGCATCCGCCTCCAATAAAATCTATGCCGATAATGGAAGCATCGTGGGCTCAATCGGCGTCATCGCCGAATGGGTGAACTATGGCGATCTTCTTAAATGGGCCAAGCTGAAGAATGTCGTATTCAAGACCGGAGAATTCAAAGACACCGGCAATCCCGCCCGCGACCTCACCCCCGCCGAGCAGGCTTACATGCAGTCGCTCATCGATAACATGTTTGGGCAGTTCGTCCAAGCCGTAGCTGACGGGCGGGGCATGAAGTTCGACGATGTTAAAGCCATCGCCAACGGCAAAGTGTGGACTGGAGAACAAGCTCTCTCCATGAAGTTGATTGATAACATCGGCGACTTTCAGGCTGCTGTAAAGGACACGGCCAAATCGGTCAACATTTCCGGCGAGCCCACTCTGGTGCATCCAGAAAAAGATCGCAAGACGTTGCTGGATCTCATGCTCGGCGATATTTCGCAATATCTCCCGAACACCGAGAAGATGCTGGAGCAGCACGTTGGCTTCTACTACCTGTGGAAGTGAAGGCGCAATTTTCACATAGGGAAAACAAAGAATTGGGGATTGGACACGTAGCCGTCGCCTTAGGCGCAGTCAAAGCTGCTCCACGTTTGAACGTGGGTTGGCTGGTTTTTGCCGCCCTTCTGTGCGATTTTCTGCTGGGCATCTTCGCGCTGGTGGGTCTGGAGCACGCCACCGTGCCTATCGATTACGCAGCCCGGCGCTACTTGCTGTTCACCTTCCCTTATTCGCACGGACTGCTTTTGGTCCTGCTCTGGGCGGCGATTACGGGATTTCTGATCTCCAGACTCGTCGGTTCGGATCGCACTCGGGTTTTGCTCGTCGTGGCAGTAGTCGTCGTTTCCCATTTCGTTCTCGATGCGGTCGTGCACGTCGCCGGTCTCCCGCTAGTGGGCGAAAATTCGCCGAAGATCGGGCTTGCCCTGTGGAACCACTTGCCGCTGGAGCTACCGATCGAAACTCTCATGGCTATTCTTGGCGTCGCGATTTATTTGCGGGTTGCCGGATCCGACGCGTCCCCCTTTAGCCGTTATGGCATGCCGATTTTCGTGGGGGTGGTCACCTTGTTGACCTGGATGCAGCTGTTTATGACGGTGCCTCCCAAGCCCACTCAGCTCCCGGTCGGCTGGATCGTCGCGCCGCTGCTCTTCAGCGCGATTGCCTACGCGCTGGATCGCAAACGAGTGGCACAGAAGGCGCAACCGATTTAGAAGGGGGAAATCTCGACGGGATTCCAAAAGAGCTTCAGCCTCAAACCCGTGACTTGCACACAACCCCTGAAATTTGAGAAGGTTATGGGAGCCGAGTGGAACTGGAGTTCTGCCGTACTCCGCGGCGACTCCACCACGGCGGCGCAGGAGCGAAAACGCACTATGACAAAAGCCGACCTAATCGACGAAGTCTCGCATCTCGCGGAACTTACCCGCAAAGACAGCGAAGTAATTGTGGAAACCATTTTCGACAGCGTAGTTCGCTCCCTGCGCGCGGGCGACAAAATCGAGATTCGCGGCTTCGGCAGCTTCCGCACTCGCCAGCGTAAGCCCCGCACGGGCCGCAATCCCAAAACTGGGGAAAAGGTCGAAGTCCCTGCCAAGAAGATTCCATTCTTCAAGCCCAGCAAAGAGCTGAAGGATCTCGTGAACGAGGGTGTCGCGGACGCGCCACCTGCGCCGCCACAGGCCACGCCGCCAACCCCCTCCACACCAGCATAGAAACGCGAGAGTCAGAAGTCAGAATGCAAAGGGGTAAGACTGTTCGTTCTCACCTCTGGCATTTCGACTTCTGACTTTTGACTTTTAGTTCCTAATTCCAGCCACTCCCATCATCCGCCCAGTTTTTCCTCTTTCCGCGCGATAGGAAAACAGCAAATCCGTGCGGCAGTTCGTACACAGCGGCGAAGCTTCGATGCTCTTCGCCGGTACACCCACGCCTAACAACTGCTGCCGATTTGCTTCCACCAGATCGAGAAAAATCTTTTTTGGTAACTCGCTGTGGCCGGGCGCCCGCGCTGAGAGAAACAGCATGGGATATTTTTCCCGCACCGGATCGCTCTCTTCCACCACGTGAAACAGCTTCGCCGCATAACCAAACTGCGATTCAAACTTCTCGCGGACCTCGACACCCACTTCATAACAGCACGCGTGTATACCCGGACCGATCGCCGCCTTGAGATCCCGCGCCCGACTGCCGAAGCAGCGCCGCATCTCTCCCACTCCTTTTTCGACGATGCGTTTAACGGTGCCGCGCCAGCCCGCGTGAAAAACTCCCACTGCCCGACGCTTTGAATCGACCAGAATTATCGGTAGGCAGTCGGCGGTCTGAATCGCAAGCAGCAATTCTGGAGTCGCCGTGATGAGTCCGTCGCCCACCAAGTGCGATTCCGAGGGCGAGTCGACCACCCGGATGATGTCGGAGTGAATTTGGCGTAGCGTGATTAAAGGCCACCCAGCGACGCCGAGCTCACCCTGAAATGCGGCGCGGTTACGTGCCACAGCGGCTTTAGAATCATGTGTGGTGAATCCCAGATTCAGCTCATGCTTGCCGTAGGACTGCGAAAACCCACCCCCTCGAGTGGAGAATCCATGCACTAACCAGGGGAATTTGCTTTGAAGCGCGGCGCGAAGGATGGCGATTGCAGAAACGGTCTGGCGAACGTCGTGGCCCAGCGTCTTTGAAAGGGCGCGGCTTCCAGCCGCGCCGCCACCGTTCATTAATGCTGCGGGCTTCAGCCCCTGAGGGATTTTCGACCTCGATCGAGAATTTCCCGCTATAAGCTTCCTCGCTGGCTTTATATCTCGCTTCGCCACCGAACTATGTTACCCGACTCGACTCCGAGCGGCAGAGCCCGGCCCATCGCTGCCGGATCCCGGACAAAAACTTCTCTTTATCCGCACGCATCAGCTCCACCAGTTGTTGATTCCCAGTATCTTCATGTGCGGCCGCCCACAACACCATTTCGGTCAGCACTGGCGCCAAGTCGATGCCTTTTGCCGTCAGCAAGTAAATGAGCTTCCGCCCGTCGGTTGGATCAGGTTCGGTGCGAATGATTCCGTAATCCACTAGCCTGCGCAGTCGATCCGCCAATATGTTCGTAGCAATGCCTTCATAACACTCCCTGAATTCCTTGTAGCTACGCGCCCCGCGCAGCATCATGTCGCGAATGATTAGCAGCGACCAGCGGTCGCCCAGCATCTCGACCGAAGCGTTCAGAGGGCACTCCGACCGTCGTTTCGGACCTGTCTTTCGTTGCACCTTTTCATCCTAAAAGTATCACTTGCATTTTACAAGTGAAATGTGGATACTGTTGCCGTCTCAGGAGAAGTCAATGAAGGGAAGAACGGCGAAGGGAAGAACAGCTCCCAGGACAGCATTGAGAAGCTTCGCGCTCGTCGTCCTGCTAGGCGCAGCGTGGCGAGCGCAAGCGCAAGACGCCAAAGCACCGTATCCGAGCATGGCCCCGCTTGACCAATACCTGATGGATCAAAAAGCCGAGATAACCCTGGCGCGGAGCGCTGCTCCGGAATCCATCTCGCAGGATGCCGAGATCATGGTACTGGGGCAACATGGTTACGAAACCGCAGTCAACGGCAAGAACGGTTTCGTGTGCCTGGTGTGGCGATCGTGGACCGCTGGAACCGACGATCCTGATTTTTGGAATCCCAAACTGCGTGCCCCGATCTGTTTCAATACGTCGGGTGCGCGATCCCAAATTCCACTCACTCGCAAGAAAACCGAAGTGATATTGGCTTCGCGATCCAAAGATCAGATGTCCGAGGCCGTCAAAGCCGCTTTCGACAGCAAGGAATTGTTGACGCCCGAATCTGGAGCGATGTGCTACATGATGTCCAGACAAGGGTACTTAAACGATCGCGACGGACACTGGCATCCTCACCTGATGTTTTTCCTTCCACTGGCAGATCCGTCAGCTTGGGGCGCAGACTCGCCGGGATCTCCGGTAATCGGAGTTAAGGACACTCTGGACCGGCTAACTTTGTTTCTGATTCCGGTCGCTCACTGGTCTGACGGAACGGCTGCTCTCGACGCGCATTGAAGGCCGATTTCAAGGCGTAGAGTTGCCACGGCAGAAAGATTATCGCGGGCTTGGGTGAAACCTGAGTGAAGAAGAATTGGCAAAAGGAATAAGGAATTCAAAGACCGGCCGACAGAAAGAGCAATGGAACCTCAACCGATTAAAAAAAACCATAATAAAACAAGGAGACGACGATCATGGACACAAAACCCACCCACGAACAAGCACAACTTCATTTACAACTCTATGAGCAGCGTCGCGAACTCCGATTGCGCCAGGCTCGCGATTGGTTCTTCAAGAATTACATAGTCGAGAACTTGGATGACGCCATGCGCATCGCGGCCCCGGGAACCGAAGGCGGAACATTCGCCATGATGGTGCTCACCTACTGGGACCAGGCCTGCGCCCTGCTCAACTACGGCTTGCTTCACGAAGACCTCTTCTTCGAGACCACGGGTGAGTTCTTCGGTGTCTGGGAGGCCGCGAAGCCAGTGGTGCCGGGAATGCGAGAGAAATTTCAAAACAAACATTTCCTCGGGCATCTGGAGAAAGGCGCGCAGCGCTATGAAACCTGGATAGAAAAACGCTCGCCCGGCCACATCGCGGCCATGCGCGGATTCATGAAGCAGATGCGCAGTCAGACCGCGAAGGCGGCTTGACGCCGATCCAATGGCGTCCGCATCGATCGATGTGCTTGCGGCGCCTTGTGCTCTATCAGAAGCCCAAGCGCCTCAAGCATCTTAGTTAATACCTGCAACCGAGAACATAGGTACTCCGCCAAATGCGAAGAGTAATCGTTTCTAATCTAGTCTCGTTGGATGGCTTCTACGAAGGCCCCAACCACGAATTAGATTGGCATGTCGTCGATGATGAATTCTTCTCCTACGCGAAAGACATGCTTCGCGAGGCCGATACTTTGCTCTTCGGCGCAGCCACGTACCAACTTATGGCGGGTTATTGGCCGACCGCCCCGCGCGATGAAATCGCCGACCAGATGAACAGCTTGCCCAAGGTTGTCTTTTCCAAAACTCTGAAAAGTGCGGAGTGGAACAACTCGAAACTGGTGAGCGGCAATGCCGCGGAAGAAATCTCGCGGCTGAAGCATCTTCCCGGCAAGGACCTTGTAATCCTCGGCAGCGCGCATCTAGCTGCATCATTATTGAGCCAAGGCCTGATCGACGAATATAGAGTTATCCTTAATCCCATTCTGATTGGGAGTGGGAAACGTTTGTTTCCCGGCCTAAGAGAAGAAATCCGATTGAAACTCACGAACACGAGACAGTTCGCCTCAGGGGTAATTGTTCTCTACTACCAAAAAGCCTGACCATGATCCTTGACCGGAATCGAATGCTGGGCAAAAGAGAAAAAAAGAACAGGAGAAAGCATTGAGCAAGGTAAGAGTTCTCGTAGGCACGCGCAAAGGCGCTTTCATTCTCACTTCAGATGGAAAACGCGACCGCTGGGAGGTTAGCGGCCCGCACTTCGCGGGCTGGGAAATCTACCATCTCAAGGGCTCACCCGCCGATCCCGATCGCCTCTATGCATCGCAAACCAGCGGCTGGTTTGGGCAGTTGATCCAGCGCTCCGACGACGGTGGTAAGACCTGGCATCAGCCCGGAACGCCGGCCGGGGAAGTTCCCGAGCCCGGTCCTCCCAAATCTGCCAGCAACAAGTTTGTTTACGACGCCTCTGCCGCGACCGGCAAGCAACTCACCACGCACCAGTGGTATGACGGCACGCAGCATCCCTGGGAGTTCAAACGCGTGTGGCACATGGAGCCTTCGCTCACCGATCCGAACACGGTTTACGCTGGAGTGGAGGATGCCGCCATCTTCCGCTCCACTGACGGCGGCGAGAACTGGCACGAGCTTCCCGGCCTGCGCGGCCATGGCACCGGCCCACAGTGGCAACCCGGCGCCGGCGGTATGTGCCTGCATACGATTATTCTCGATCCCAGCAACCCGCGGCGCATGTGGATCGCCATCTCGGCCGCAGGCGCCTTCCGCACCGACGATGCCGGCCAGAGCTGGAAGCCCATCAATCGCGGCCTCCATTCGAAGTACATTCCAGACCCGAACGCCGAAGTCGGCCACTGCGTTCACCACATCGCCATGAATCCCGCGCGCCCCGGAGTGCTCTTCATGCAAAAGCACTGGGACGTGATGCGCAGCGACAACGCCGGCGACTCCTGGGAGAAAATCAGCGGTAATCTGCCCACCGATTTCGGCTTCGTCATCGACGTGCATTCCCATGAGCCCGAAACCATCTATGTAGTTCCGATCAAGAGCGACTCCGAGCACTACGTGCACGAGGGCAAGCTGCGCGTCTTCCGCAGCCGCAGCGGCGGCAACGAGTGGGAACCGCTCACCAAAGGCCTGCCGCAACGCGATTGCTACGTCAACGTTCTGCGCGATGCCATGGCCGTCGACTCGCTCGACGATTGCGGCATCTATTTCGGCACCAGCGGCGGACAGGTCTACGCCTCAGCCGATGCCGGCGACTCGTGGGCGCCTATCGTGAGAGATCTACCGGCCGTGCTCTCGGTAGAGGTGCAGACGCTAGGATAATTTGGGCGCAAATTCGCATACCCGGCGCAACGGCTACTATCCGCCCCAGCTTCGCGGCCTCTGCCAGCGCGTGTGCGCAGTCGTTGGCGCCATGATATGAATGGCGGGGGGCGAATGGCCGGGGGCATCCCTATCCCCCCTCCCTCGTCTTGTTATGTGAGAGTTAGCGGGATTTCGCGATTTGATCTCTGGGCTGCAGTCAGTTAGGGGTAAAATCTTGAGCCCCCGCGAGTTATCAAAGCGCGAATACATTTGTGAGGTACTCAGCCATTGTCCGGTGTAGCGGAGAGATAAGCAAGGTCAACTGAACATGGGCCTGTGAAAAAGGCAGGCATGATAATCGAACTTCGAAATTACCCACTCGACGCAAAGGATTGGCTCAACAGCCATGCAGAATACTTGTCTACGATTGGACCGTAGATTTCTACTGACGCGATGGTTTGTAGGGTGGCTGAATGAGCGCGTGAAGATCGAAGAGAAAAAGCGCGCCTAACGAATGCCTACTCGAAAAAGCTGGACAATCTCAAGTTCGCTTGCGCTCTATACTTTGCCTATTACAACTTCTGTCGCGTCCACCAGAGCATTCGCGTTTCGCCCGCCGTCGAAGCTGGCATTACCGATCACATATGGACTTTGAATGAATTGTTGGGGAATGCTTGAGGAGAGCCTTTAGGAACTCTCAGATGTCGAGTCTCAGGAGTCTTGCATTCATCCTAGCGTCAGTGATACGGCGCGCGCGCGCCTTGTCCTGCTCTGCTCTCCATTCTGTCGAGAAAGAGAGGACAATGGCCACAAAAAGGGGAAAAAATATGGCTACAAATATGGCGGCGTCCATGTCAGTCTCCTACGAACAGCCTACACCAGTCCAAAAATACAATCAAAGCAAGTTTAGGACATTACCCGATCTCCGTAAGCTGGAGCGTGCGGTCGATGAGGAGCACTGAGCCTGCTATGCCCTCTGCCCGACTCAATTCACCTTCGTGCTGATGCGCTGCATATCTCTGAGTGGGTCGACGTGCTCAGCGCTTGCGGCAGTGGTCTCCTCGAACAACGGCACGGCCGAGCGCAGAGTCGTTCCCGCCGGCGTCGAACAAATCGTGAAATCGCCGCCAAGTTCTTTCATGCGTTCGCGAATCCCCGCCAGCCCGACTCCCGAGCCAGCTCCAGTTCGATGAAAGCGTTCCATCACGGATTGCGGCAATCCCCGGCCAAAATCTTTCACCTCAAGAATGGCGCGATCAGGACATCGCTGAAAATTCACTTCGACAGTGGGACTCGCGGAATGCCGGTGCGCGTTGATTAGGCCTTCCTGCAAGGCTCGAAACAGAGCCAACTCGACGAGCTCCGGCATTCGAGCCGCCTTCCTGATTCCGTCGGAAGGCGCGTCGGGCTTGGTAAAGTTTGTCTTAATGGTCATCGCCGTGCGCTTGGCGAAGCCGTCGATGAACCAATGCGCCGCGGCTTCAAAGCCCGCCTCGTCCAGCAATGGCGGATGCAGCAAGTAAGACATGGTGCGAATGCTGGACACGGCATGGTCGATAATTTTCCGCGTCTCCTGCAGCATGGGCGAAGGCCGTCCGGCAGTATGGGTCAAGGCCATATCGACATTGATCTGCGCCGCCGCCAGCCACTGGCCAAGGCCGTCGTGCAGTTCGCGGGCAATGCGGCGACGTTCCTCGTCCTGCACCCGCATCAGCTTGGCGGAGAGTTTTCGCAGGGCCATCGTCCGCTTTTCCACCAGGGTTTCGAGTTCGTCGTGGGCGCGACGCAATTCTTCTTCCGCCTGCTGCCGCACCTCGAGATGGTCGCGGATTTCATACTGCCGCAGCCGCGATCGGATCGCCGTTCGGGCGCAGCTGATCAGCGTTGCCGGACGCACCGGCCGCTCGATCAGATTAATGTTGCCCATGGGCGTGCGCGAGCGCACCATCATCTCCGTATACGGAGTTGTAGCGCCGCCTCCGGTGAGCACGATGATGGGAAAATCAGACCATGCCGGCTGAGCCGCAACCGCCCGACCGAGCGTTTCGATCCTCTCTTCGTCGAGCGCTTCCTCGGCCACCACCGCCGCTCCTGCGCCACCGCCTATGCAGCGAGCAATCTCGCAAACGTGGCCGACCACACCTACCGGAATTCCCGAACCTTCCAAAACTTCGCGCATCAGCAGGGCATCCTTGCCAAAAGGAGCCAGCACCAGTACGCGGTAGTCGGAATGAAGCAGCGTTGCCATCAGTTCAATTCGATTTGAATCCCCCGAGAAATGTTGGCGTACCTGTCAGTACTCCCTGAAAATCGTGCAAAGGCCGCCCGATATGAATCCGATCAGGGCCGAGCTTGAGCTCCCGAATGGTGTGCTCGTGATTCCCGCTGCGCCGCTTGATCGTCGAGATTGCCTGCCGGACTTCGCCTTGCGATTCAAAGTAACGCAGCAGAAGAATGTTGTCCGCCAAATAGCTCACATCGACCGCACTCTGCAGCGGCATGCCAATAGTGCCGGCCTGCGCCAGAACCATCAACGTAAGTACGCCGCGATTGCCAAGGTAAGCCAGAAGCTCATGAAGATGCACGGCGAGAAACTGCTCGCCAGGCATCGACTGCAGATATCCATTGAGGCTGTCAATCACAACGAGGCGGGCATCCTCGTTCTCGACCAAATTTTGCACGTTGGCCACCAGTTCTCCGGGAGTCAACTCCGCCGGATCGACCCGTTGGATCACCACTTTTCCGGACGCAACGTGGGAACGAAGATCTATGCCCAGGCCCGTAGCCCTCGTCATCAGCGTGCGTGGCGCCTCTTCGAAGGTAAACACCGCACAGCTTTCTCCGCGACTCGCAGCGGTCGCCACCCACTGCGCGGCGATACTGGTCTTACCGCAGCCGGCCGGACCAATCAGAAGTGTGCTTGTACCGCGATCAAGTCCGCCCCCGGTTAAGGCATCGAGTTCCGCGATGCCGCTGGACACGACCTCGGGCGGCGCGTCCGTCCTCGAGTCCGCGGCCACGAGGCGCGGAAACACCACCACTCCGCCGGTCGCGATCGCGTAATCGTGAAAACCTTCGCGATAGGGCGTACCGCGCAGCTTCACGATCTCTATTTGGCGGCGCGTCTTGCCATATTCGCGCGGCACTTTGTCCATGCTGATTACACCATGCACTATGCTGTGCAGCTGCAGGTCGGGATCGCGCGAACTGCGGTCGTCCAGTAGAAAAACGGTGCATTGCTGGTCAGCCATAAAATCTTTGAGCGACAAAATCTGGCGGCGGTAGCGCAACGGGTCTTTGGCCAACATGCGCAGTTCGCTAAGCGCATCGATCACCAGTCGATCGGGCCGCATCCGCTGAACTTCTTTAACGATTCGCTGCATGCGGTCATTGAGTTCCACTTCGGCCGGATGAAAGACGGTGTATTGCTGTTCGGGAAGAAGATCGTTTTCGTTCGGTAACAACTCCACAATTTCAATGGCATCGAGCGAGAGTCCATGCGACCCGGCCGCATGATTTAAATCGTCGCGCGACTCCGAAAGCGTGATATAAAGAGCACTTTCGCCCTGCTTTACCCCCTCGCGCGCGAATTGCATCGCCAGCGTAGTCTTGCCGGCGCCGGGGTCGCCTTCGATGAGATAGAGCCGCCCACTAGGGAAGCCGCCGTTTAGAATATTATCCAGGCCGGCGCAACCGCTGCTCACGCGCAGGTCGCTTTCCGACTTCGACGAGGAGATTGAATCGGAATTGGTTGCTGCCAAGCGGTCTCCGTCCCGGCCGAGCACAAGTGGCCTGTATCGATACATGTTCGGCACACCTCTGCGCCAGCCTGATTGAGTCGTTTTCGGCGACAATATCGCCAGCGGTTAAGATGGAGGAAAGCCGAGCCTAGTACTATCCGGACGATTGCTGATTTGGGTACAGGATTTACTGTAGAAGCTTGGAGCCTTTGGCCAGCGTAGTCTCTTGGGGGAGGTTTGTGAGGTGAGTACTAACACAATCAAAATCATCCTTCCACAGCATCTGCGAACCTTGGCCGGGGTGGACAGCGAGTTCTCGATCGAGGTTGGAACTCCTGTCACTCTACGCTCAGCGATGGACAGGCTCGAGGAGCGATATCCGATGCTGCGCGGCACGATCCGCGACCACGATACGCAACAACGCCGCCCATTCCTGCGCTTCTTCGCCTGCGAGCAGGATCTCTCCAACGAATCGCCCGACGCTCCGCTCCCAGCTGAAGTCGCCTCGGGCCGAGAGCCGCTGGTTATTCTAGGGGCGATCGCCGGCGGCTGATCGCTGACAGGTTCGTGCTAACATTCGGCTTTCAATCTGCCATCTTCAATCTGACTGCGAAAACGAAGAACATGAGCACAACCGCAACCGGGATCGGAATTACCCGACTGGGACAGGTCGCTATCAACGCCAAGGATGTGGAGCGGGCCGCAGCGTTCTACGAACAGAAGCTGGGTCTGAAGCTGCTATTCAAGGCCCCGCCGAGTTTGGCATTTTTCGATTGTGGCGGCGTGCGGCTGATGTTGGACCACGCTGAGAAACCAGAGTTTGATCATCCCAGTTCGGTACTTTATTTTGCCGTGCCCGATATTCAGGCGGCATTCGTGAAGCTGAAAGAAAATGGCGTGCACTTCGAGGACGAGCCGCACGTGATCGCGAAAATGCCCACGCATGACCTCTGGATGACTTTCTTTCGCGATTCCGAAGAAAATTTACTGGCGCTGATGAGTGAAATACCCCGCTAGGGCGCGCGTCGTAACAGATTCTTTATCTCCATCCGTGCGTTAGCCCGGCGGGGATTTCGATTGCCAACGTCTCGTCTGTAATTGAAAATTCAGGGGACGACGTCCTTCATGCGGGAACCCCCATCTGCGCTTTCTGCGGCAGGGTTTGGCAGTGCCTGGTTCGGGCTTTGCCTGGCCTTCGCCCTGCACATTTTGGACGAGGCCACCACAGGTTTTCTCGCCGTGTACAACCCCACCGTGATCATTTTGCGCCAGCGCTGGAACTGGTTCCCCGCGCGGCCCTTCGAGTTTCACGAGTGGCTGGTTTTGTTGGTCGTAGCTTGCGCGCTGCTGTTTTGCTTGACTCCGGTGGCTGCCCGCGGAATGCAAGGCCTGCGTCCGCCGGCATGGATTTTTGCCATCGTCATGCTTCTGAACGGCCTGAGCCACACGCTATTCACAATTCTGGGACACACCGTAGCCGCAGTTACATTTTCCCGCCCGGCGCCCGGATTTTATTCGTCGCCCTTTCTCTTTGCGGCCTCGTTATGGTTGATGATCCGGCTACGCCGCACCGCGCGGGTGGATTTTCGTTTGCCCGTCGTTGACTGATCGCCGCCGATAGCCAGGAAACACAATCTTCCAAGCTGCTTACCCGCACGACGCTGCCTGCCTCGCCCTGCTATCATCTTTGGCGGAGCACTTCGCAGTATGAATAACCGCTACCTGCAAGATGAAGAAGACGAATTCGACGAAGAACTTTCTTATATTTCCGGTAAAGGAGAAGGAATCATGGAGGAAGGTACGGGCTCTCACGGGAGCGCGCGGCGCAACGAAGATATTGCCCTTGATCTGATGAAATTTGTGGCGATGACCACAGGTTACGGGCGAACTACTTCGTCCGGCGTGGGTTTTCAAGGCTCGGGATCGGCGTCCAAGCCTGACGAGTACGCAGCCCAGTTGCTTGAGTTGTATAGCAAATGCCGAGCGGCAGTGGAAGGAAAGAAGTAGCCAGCGCCGAGCGGCGATTGTTCGCCAAAACACACGCTGTGTATCTTTACCGACAATGGGCCGTCGTTGATTCTGGGCAATCCCCTGATGCGACGGCCCCTTCCTTTGGATTCAGAGGTGCTTTCCTGAGACCGAGGTGCCAGCGATGACGTACGGTTCTCTGTACCACGGGCCGCTAAAGGCGGGAATCTTCACCTTCAGCCTACGTACCCCCCTCATCCTGCTTTCCCTAATCAGCTGCTTCGTCGGCTCGCGTGCACAACAACAGGCGAACGTCGAAATCCAACCGAAAGTAAAGTTTGTCACGATGCTGGACCGGAGCCTCCAATGGGCGGGCCAGAAATCCACCGCGGAGGACGAACTCAGCGAGATCACCCTTAGAAACACGGGCCAGGAGCCCATCACCGGATTTCAGTTCGGCTGGGTCCTGTTTATTCCGGAAGGCTGCGGCGTAAGAGAAGCCGGAGTGCCACGCAGCGAAGTGCATATGGCGCCGTACCGTGAAGGTACGATCCTGCCAGGGCAGTCAGTGGTGATCGGCCCTTACCATTTGAGCAATAAAGCGATCTTAGACTTTGCTCGGCACGCACATTCCCCCGCCGTAGTGGTGCAAGCGGGCATCGTCCGAACTCGCGTCGCTGGACAGGGAGAAACCGTCTATCCGATCCAACAGAGAATGCGGTTCGCTGACGAGGCTACCGCTTATCCCTGCGAGGCTTACCAGAAGCCTGCTGAGGCTGAGAATGCGTTAAAAACCTTTTTCGGCGCCGAATTCACCTTTCAGTACGCAAGTCTCTTGGTTCCCTGCGAAAAAAAGGAGCAAGGAACCGGAGATGGGTATTACTGGGCGCAGCCTTCCTGCAATGCATACTTTCCAGTTTGTGATGACGACGCAAGTGCGGGCAGCGAAACTGTCGTCTGTATTGCCTATCCTCGGGAAAAATTCGCGGATGCTCCCACTTTTGAAGCGGCTGCCTTCTCGGTGGCGACAATATCGGGAGTCCGGAGCGACAAAGAGTGCTTGAGTGGGCCGCAGGATTGGCTCCCCGAGTGGAAAAAGAGCACCGGAATAGAGACCATCAACCAGATCAAGTTCAAAGTCTTCGAAGTCGGCGAGGCCGGGATGAGCCAAGGCGTCAGTGGTCAATTGTACCGAGCCTTTCACGAAAACAAATGCTATCAACTGAGCATTAGAATGGCGAACGCAAATGAAGGAGCTTTCGATGGCGACATCGTTGAGTTTACGAAAGAAGATTTGGACGAAGTGCACAGCCGCCTGGAACAGGCCCGCGACTCATTTCGCTTCGTGGAATGAATTGATAGAACGCGAAAAGACCGCAGCCACGGGACCGCGGTCTGATTGAACATTTTTCTAACTTGCTCCGAGATTTCTAAAGCTAACGGCGGCCCTTCTTAGCTTTTTTCTTGGCCTTCTTGGCCGGCTTGCTGGCCTTCTTTTTTGCTGGCTTCTTCGCGGCTTTCTTCTTAGCCGGCCGTTTAGGTGCTTTTTTCGCTGGTTTTTTAGCCGGAGCTTTCTTCTTGGCAGCAGGCTTCTTGGGACCACCACCGCCCTTCGAGGCGGGCTTGGGTGCGGGAGGCGGCGGGGGCGCGACCGGTTCGCTCATCTCCGGCTCTGGCACTCCGGCTTCTTCTTCCTCTTCTTCTTCCTCTTCAAAATCTTCTTCGAGCGACTCGCTGTAAGCGCCGCTGTCGCCGAATTCTTCTTCTTCATCACGCGCGTATAGGGTGGGATCGTTGAACCTCATTGCTCCTCCTGATCTGATTTGGCCGCCTGGCGCAAGCATGCGCAAGGCGGCACGACACGAGAAATTAAAAGACCAACAGAAACTTTGTGCTGGAACGGCGGGCGATTATAGCACGACGTTTGGTGCAGACCGCAAGGACCACGATCACGCAGTCCCCGCTTATCCTGTTAACACACGTGGCGTAGGAATGGAAGAAGATTCTCGCGATCCATTAGCCACGGATTTTGGAAGCCGGGCCCGGATGGCAGCTCCAGCTTTGATTGAGGGCTCGCACGCCCTGCTGTGGTCGCTACTTAGGCGGAAAGGCTCCAATCAGCGAACGCCCCCGCAGGAGCGTCCGCTGTCACCGTTAACTCGGCTTAGGGCTGGTCTACTTGAACGGAACCGCCGGAAGTACGGGCGTTCCCTCTGCACGGACGGCCTCCAGAGCGGAAGGATTGATACCTAGGGCGCGAAGAATGGTAGGCGCCACCTGGGCGGTGCCCACCCCGGCGCTCACCGTCCTGGGCTGGAAGGTCGGGAAGGAAAGCAGCAGAACGACATTCGTGTCGTCGTGGGAGAACCCGCCGTGCTCCTCCTGTTTCGCGGTGCTGCCGGAGTATGCTGGAAGAGAATTAGCAGGGCGCAATGAACAGGCGCTTAACGGAATATGAATGGGAGGTGAAAAGAAGTCTTAAGGTAATTTCTGTAGTGCCCGCGCGAGGCTGGGAGTGTTTAGCTCAATGTGGAGACAGCCCCCTCGGCTGTCCACCGAGCAGAGCTCGATTCGCGGTGTAGTCAGCCGGCATCTCAACGAAAAAACGCTCCGCGGAGGATATCTGCGGAGCGCCAGAAGTACGTTTCTTGAGAACGAAATCTATTTCAGGGTCTTCACATAATCGGCGACGGCCTTGGCATCGTCGGCGGTGAGACCGCTGACGGCTTTCTTGTGGGGTGGTTTCTTGGCATCGTTGCCCTTGGTAAGAAGGTCGGCAATCTCGGCGGCACTGAGGGTGGTGGTTTTCAGCGAGGGGCCCATCTTTCCCCCGCCGTCGGCGCCGTGACAAGCGGCACACTTGGCTTTGAAGGTAGCGGCACCGTCTGCCGCGAAGGCGGGCAGCGCTAGGAATACGGACAATGCAAGGATAAGAAGTGGGCGTAGTGGGTTACGAAACCGCATGAAAGCTCCTTTATATACTGCATGATTTGCTCAGTCGACTACCGGACGGGATTCTACGCCACAGACGCCAGTCTGGAAAAGGACTTATTCGTCGGGTTCGGATGAAAGTGCCGAATTGGAACCTAGCGTGGGGATTCGACGACGAGGACCATGCCGGGATGCAACGTGTTGACGTTGCCGTTCGTACGCTTGAGCGCAGCAACGGTGGTTTTGTAGGTGGTGGCAATGGAATAGAGAGTCTCTCCAGACTTCACCTTGTGGTGGAGCACATTCGCTTGGGCAGCGTCTTGATCGGCTCCTTCTGCCGGATCTTCGACAACACTCTTTGTCGACTTATTCCCTGCCACTCCCGCCGGTAATTTCGCGCTGGTGATTTGTGTGGTCTTGCGGGCGCGACTCACGGGCTTGCTCGACGCCGTCGACGCCACCTCGCTGCTGGGCGTCACCGGCAGGTGCAGGGCAAGAATCTTTCGTCCATGCAGGCTGTCACCGCGTAAGCCGTTCCAGCGCCGGATGGTCTGCGCAGAGATGCCGAAGTTCTCCGCCACGGTTTCTACCGTGTCTCCCCTGCGAACCTTGTAACGCGTGATGCGGCGGGCGTAAGTGGCAGTATCGCTCAGCGGGTGCTTGCTCGGCGCAATCGGAATAATCACTTTAGCATCGGCCTCAAGTTCCGCGCCGTCCAGATGGTTCACGTCGACGATCGATTTGGGAGTCGTATGGTAAGTTCGCGCCAGTGAAGCCAGCGTCTCTCCCGAATGCACCGTCGGATAGCGCCACCACAGCCGCATCCCAGTGGGAATAGCTGCGATAGAAGTCTGATATTGGGCTTTCGTTCCCGCGGGCAGATGCAGTTCGAAGGCGCCTTCTTTTGGCGTGCTTCGCCGCAGCAGGCTGGGATTTAATTGCTGCAATTCGGCCGGAGTTGCATCGACGCAATCAGCCACCAGGCGTAAATCCACCGGATAATTGACCATCACTTTGTCGAAGGCCACCGGCTCATCCATCGAGACATCATCAAAACCGTACTGCGACAGATTCTTGGTCATGATAGTCATGGCCAGGATGATGGGAACATAATTGCGGGTCTCTTTAGGGAGAACGTTGCGGCGATAGAGTTCCCAGAAGTCGGCGTAGCCTGTGCGCTTAACGGCGGCCTGCACCGTGCCAGGGCCGGAGTTATAAGCGGCCATAGCAAGATACCAGTCGCCGAACTGAGCATAGAGATCTCTCAGGTGACGGGCGGCAGCGCGCGTGGATTTTTCGGGATCCTGCCGATCATCCGCCCACTGGCTGTGATGCAGGCCATAGCCTTGGCCGCGACCAGCCATAAATTGCCAGATGCCGCGCGCGCCGGCGCGGGAAACCGCCGTCGGCTGAAATCCGGATTCGGCCTGCGCCAGATAAATCAAATCCTGCGGAACGCCTTCCTCCGTTAGGATCGAAACCATCATGTCGTGGTAGCGGCCGGAGCGGGCATAGGCGCGCTCAAAGATTCCGCGTCCGCGATTGGAAAAATAGCTGATGTAACCCGTGACTTGGTCCGTAAGCATCAGCGGCAAGTCGGAGTGAGTAGATTTGATCTCTGCCTGCGCTTTGGCTCTTATGGTTGGATCCGTCGCGGGAGTCATCCATTGGTCTCGTCGATCGGAGCTGGCTCAGCCTTCTGCGATTCGGCATCCCCGGTGGCGTCGCCCAAGATCCAGATGGTTCACGCCTTCAACGATGCGATCGAATTCCTTCTGCAGGCGCTCATCGGAGCGAATATCGAGCTTGCTTTCCAGCATTGCGTTGAAAGCGCTGTCAAACTCCTGTTTGGCCACGTCAGTACGCCCCGCCTGGTAATCGGCCAATCCTGCATGATAATTGTTTTCGACCTTGCGAATGAGATCGGCAACCGGATCAGGAACTGGCGGCGTGGAAAGCGATTTGTCCGAGGCCAAGCTTCGGGCTGCACTTGGTTTGGAGTTTTCACTTCCGGCGGGAAGACCTTCGAATATTGCCGAGCCGGCACGTCAGACGAAACTGGCTTAGCCGTGGTTAAAGCGGGAGCATTTCCAGCGGGCAGCAAAGTGACTGGCTTCTGAGCGGTCTGGCAGGCGGACGCCACCAAAGCCATAACCGCCAGTGTCACTGTCCGCAGCTGGAGTTTTGCAACTCGCATAGTTCTTTAGCAAGACGCTTTAGGCGATGAGCCGGAATGTCCTCCGCTAAACCAGACCGATGTTAAAGTCGGGCGAATTCTATCAAAAATCGTACCCTGCGGTAAGACCGGGGTCAACGCCCGAAGGGAACTAAGGCCATTACTTTTGGAACCGGCACAAAGGTTACCGAAGCTCATGTTTCAGACGGGGACGGGTCGCAAAGGTTGGAAAAAGCAATCTTGTAGTTTTGTAATCGCGATCTGAATATGTAAAGCCCAGGTTCCAAGGCGCCTAATCACCCAATTACTAAATAACTAAAATTCCTAGACTCGCCAGTAGTCCGCACGCCAACTCTGAATCGCCTTTTTGATATCCGCCGGGGAAAGATTTTCCGCCAGCGTGCGCTCGGCCAGTCCTGGCAATTCGGCGTCAGAGGCAAAGCGCAACGCGATGAGTTGGCGCTCCGTTAATTCCGGAATACGGGAGCGCAATGGTTCGGGCAACAGCAATGCCAGCCGCAGACGTTCTTCCAGACGAATTACGCGATCCTGCACCTTGAGCGCATAAAGTCGAATTTTCAATACCGCGACCAGGGCAGCTACCGAGACACGAAAAACGCAGCCGCATGCAAGCTGGGGTGCCAGATGAGATGAACGAGAGCGGCAAGCACGACAGTCCGAAGACAGGAAGCACAAAAAAGTGAAATGAGCGGGTCAAGGCGCGCATGGTTGGCAAGATTCTGTGGGTTCTTTCTGGCATGAGGAATTCTCCTAAATTGATCGGCCCACGAACTTATACCCTAACACCGGAATGGTCAAAATTAGTTGTGGTTTCCTCGGTATCGCTTTGAATCTTTTGCACCCAATGCCGACATGCACGTCGATGGAGCGGCTTAAGACCTCGGTGCTGCACTCCACAAGCAAGAACCGCTAGCGAAGCATCGCGACGGTTGTGCTACCGAACCTTGAAGCTCCGTGGCACAATCGAGACCATGAAAGCTATTCAAGTAAAGCAAGTCGGCGGGCCGGAAGTGATGGAAGTCGTTGAAATTCCGGTGCCGCAGCCGAAGGCGAATGAGGCCGTGGTGAAGCTGGCTGCCTCCGGCGTGAATTTTATCGATGTCTACTTCCGCGAGGGGCGATACAAGTCCCCGCTGCCGTTTGTGCTTGGGGCAAGAAGGCGCGGGAGTTGTAAGCGCCATCGGCGCGGATGTAAAGTCGTTCAAAGTGGGAGACCGCGTAGCGTGGAGCGGCCTTCAGGGCTCTTACGCAGAGTACGAGGCAGTGCCCGCGGAACGACTGGTGCCGATCCCGCCTGGTGTGAGTGATCAGCAGGCCGCCGCGGCGATGCTGCAGGGCATGACGGCGCAATATTTTCGCACAGCACTTATCCTCTGAAGCATGGTGAGGCGGCGCTGGTTCATGCCGCAGCGGGCGGCGTGGGATTGCTCCTGGTGCAGATGGCGCACAACATCGGGGTGCGCGTGATCGCGACGGTCTCCACCGAGGAGAAGGCGAAGCTTGCGCGCGAAGCAGGCGCAGATGAGGTGATTCTTTACACCCAGGTAGACTTCGAAGCTGAAACCAAGCGACTGACCGGGGGCAAGGGCGTGGATGTTGTCTATGATTCGGTGGGCAAGACAACATTTGAGAAGGGATTGAACGTTCTGCGGCTTCGCGGAATGATGGTGTTGTTCGGCGGGTCGAGCGGAGCGGTGCCACCGTTCGATCTGATTGCCTTGTCGCAAAAGGGATCGCTGTACGTGACCCGGCCTACGCTAGTGAACTATATTGCTACGCGCGAGGAGTTGGTGGAGCGGTCGAGTGCGGTGTTTGCTATGATCGCTGCCGGAAAACTCAAGCTGCGAATCGAGCATACCTATCCTCTGGCTGAGGCGCAGCGGGCGCATCGCGACTTGGAAGGACGGAAAACGACCGGGAAGTTGCTTGCTCATCCCCTAACCAGGGTACGCGGGACGAGGTTTTCCGCGATGCGATGCTTGAAAACCAATGAAAGCAATCCGCGTACACCACACAGGCGGGCCGGAGGTGATGGAACTGGAGGAGGTTCCGGTTCGGCCAGCGAAATCGGCCGAAGCGGTAGTGAAAGTCTCGGTTGCGGGAGTGAACGCAGCTGATGGCTACTTCCGCGACGGCAGGTTCCGTACCCCGCTGCCGTTCATCCCTGGGCAGGAAGGCGCAGGCGTGGTGAGGCGGTGGGCGAGCAGGTGAAGTTGGTGAAGTGGGCGACCGTGTGGCCTGGAGCGGAGTGTTAGGTTCCTATGCGGAGTTCGGTGGTCTCTCCCGAAGAACATCTAGTGCCGGTACCGGCGGCGATCAGCGATGAGCAGGCAGCAGCGGCGATGGTGCATGGCCTGACCGCGCATTATCTAGTGACTGACGCGCACAAGCTGAAGGCGGGCGAAACGGCTCTGGTGCACGCCGCCGCGGGCGGAGTCGGGCTATTGCTGGTGCAGATGGCACGCGCGATCGGTGCGCGGGTAATTGGCACGGTTTCGAGCGAAGAGAAAGCCCGACTGGCGCGCGAGGCAGGCGCCGATGAAGTGATCGTTTTCACCCAGCAGGATTTCGAACCCGAGGTGAAGCGCCTCACGGATGGCAAAGGCGTCGAAGTCGTCTACGACGGCGTGGGCAAAGCGACCTTCGAGAAAAATCTGAACGTTATGCGGCTGCGGGGCATGCTCGTGCTCTATGGCATGTCGAGCGGACCCGTGCTCCCGGTCGATCCCGCGAAGCTCTCGGAAAAAGGTTCTCTCTACATGGCCCGCACCACGCTAGCTCACTTCACAGCCACTCGCGAGGAACTACTGGCCCGCACCAGCGCCCTATTTAGCATGATCGCCGACGGCAAGCTAAAACTGCGTATCGCAAAAACCTATCCGTTGGCTGATGCGCCGCAAGCCCACCGTGACATGGAAGCAAGAAAGATCGCTGGCAAGCTGCTGCTGATTCCGTGAAGAATAGAGAGATAGTTGGAATTAATGTGGGGACAGCCGCCCTCGGCTGTCCACGGGCCGAAGGTCCGCTCTGCGTGGCTTTCGGACTGGCCACATCAAAGTAGACCGCCGAGGAGGGCTCTCTCCATATTCCTCAAATCAGCCGCAGGTTAGGAAAGTCCAGGGCGTAGCGATTGGCATCGCGGGTCATCAGCCGGTCGGCTTGCAGCAGCGCATGCGAGGCGATGATGAAGTCCGCGGGTAATCGCTTTGCCGAGCCTCCGCTGGAGCGGCGACGGCGCGCGGCATAAGCCGCGAAGCTGGTTGCAGCCAGCCTCCAGACATCTTCTGCAAGCTCGAAATCGAGTGCGACATTCATCTCCCTAAGCAATTTTTCAACGCGCTGCGCATTGCCTGTGGGAATTGCCGAAAGCTCGACGAAGACTGGTGCGCAGACCACGAGCGCTCCCTCGGCACGCGCGTTCGACAACTGACCCGCAATTAGGAGCGCCGTCGGCTCGTCCGACCAAAATATTGACAGGATATTAGTGTCAAGCGCAGTCCTCATTAATTTCTAGTCTTTATCGCTTCGCATATCGTCAATCCAAGCTTTGATTCCCTCTTCGCCGCCAGGAAATGGACCCAATATCCCGATGTACTTTTCGAATGGATTCCCTTCGGATCTCGCTGGCCGGATCACGGTGCGGTTTTCCTCTACCACGAACTCGACGCGGTCCCCGGTTTGCAGTCCGAGGCGCTTACGAATTTCTTGCGGGACGGTGAGCTGACCCTTGCTGCTGATAGTGCTGAAATGGCTCATCCTTGCCCATACTCCTTACTGTAAGGATAAGCGTCTTTACCAACATTTGCAACAAGATGGAGTTACCTTCTACGCGAATATTTCCGCGCATACGGTGGCACGGACATGCTGGCATCAAGGCGTGGGTCCGGGATTGGCGTGCCCGCTTTCGTCTCCAGCGGAATCACTCCCGCCCATGTAGGAAAAGAATAGTCGTCTTCGTCATCGATAGGCGGCCCCATCCGCACCTTGGCCGAGAATTCTTCGATGGGCACGCGCAATACCGAAGTCTGCTTGAGCTCGCGCTCATTCGGTTGCCGAGAGTCCGCCCAGCGGCCGGTAATGATGTGCTCCGAGAGCCGCCGCAACGCTTCGATCTTCTCTGCGGGATCATCCACAAGTGTCGCCTTCCCCAGCACTACCACCGAACGGTAATTCATGGAGTGATTGAAAATCGAGCGCGCCAACACCAGACCGTCGAGCAAAGTTACTGTGATGCAGACCGGCACCGCTTCCTTCATCTGCCGCAGCATGCGGCTGGCAGCAGAACCGTGAATGTATAGGTTGTCCTCTTTGCGCCCGTAAGACGTGGGGATTACAAAGGGCTGGCCATCGACGACAAATCCAACATGGCAAAGAAAGCCCTCATCGAGAATGCGATAAGCGGCCTCGCGATCGTAGACCGCACGCTCGGCCTCGCGGACCAAACGGGTCCGCGACGTAGGCGTGTAAGGTTGTGACATGGAGAGACGAACTCCGGCAAGCGCCAAGGATGGATGAAACTACAGTCTAACACTGCGCCTGGACGCCGAAGGCAGGCGCCGGACCACGGACCTCAGGCCCGAAGCCTAAGACCCGAACTCCCTGCGCCAACGCCTCACCAGTACAACTTCATCGCAAATTGAAACTGCCGAGGATCAAAGGCGGCCGTGGCCTGGCCCGCATTCGTAAACAACGGGCTGACTGCCGAAACGTTGTACTTGTTCGCCAGATTAAACATGTCGGCAATCAACTCCATGTTGTAGCGCTCGGTGAAATAGATGCGCTTGGCGAAGCGGATGTCGTTGAACAGGGTATAGGGAGTGTGGCCGGCGTTGCGGCCCAGGTTGCCATCGAGTGACAGCAGCGTGCCGTTAAAGTCCGCGAGACAAGGCTCTTGAAAAACGCCGGTTGGAGAAAACTTCGAGGGCACCGCTGGAAAGCCCTGTGCCGTGCAAGCCGGATTCACGAAAGTGTTCGGGCGCCCCGTGAGCGCCGACTCCTGTAAATTGTCGCCGTTCCCGGTGATGATGTTAAACGGCCGCCCGGTGTTGATATCGAGCAACGGGGCAACCGTCCAATCGCTGAAGAACTTGCTGACAAAGCCGCTGCCACTCAGCTTGCCGCTCTGATAGACGCCACTGAATACGAAGCGCTGGCGCTGATCAAACAGCGAATTGGAACGATCCAGGCTGGGATAATAACTGTCCTGGGGCGTAAGCGTGGACTGCAAGTCGGTAGAGTCGTCGATGGCATGCGACCAGGTGTAAGAAGCCAGGAATTCGTAGTGACTCCCGAAGCGCTTGCGCAGGTTGGCGCTGAGTCCGTGGTAGACCGAGCTGCCATTCGAGTAATTGGCATCCATGTCGCCGAACGGGATACAACCGGCCAGAGTCGCGGGATTGCAGGCAGTGTTGAATCCCGCGGTGCTGTATCCCTGCGCGTTCAAAGATTGCAGAACAAGCGGATACACTGTGGTGACGCAACCCGCGGCAAGGGGACTGCCGGACGCGAGCAACGCGTCGGCGATCGACGCGTTCAAACCGCCGGGCCGGAAAAAGTTGGTGAGCGCTGCCGACACCCAGGGTTTATGACTGGTGGGACTAATGCCGCAGGGCGCGGCCCCGCTGCCCACGGCCAGGGGTCCGAATGCTGAGTTCGAGGTCGGATCTCCCTGCGCGGCCAGCAAATTAGCTACTAGCAGATCGCCGCGCTGGGCATTGGCGTTGATGGGATGGTTCAGATGGCGTCCTCCATTGAAATTGTAGGCCAGATTGAAATCAAAACCCCTACCCAAGTCGCGTTCGATGCTGAAGTTGGCCTGCTGCGCATAAGCGTAGACGAAGTTCTTGGCCTGCGGATAACCGAAGGGCTGAGAAACCAGCGGAAAAAACGTCGCCGGATTCAGGTAGTTCTGATTGAGGAATTCCGATTGAGGAAAGTTCACTGCCTGGAACCTCTGCTGGTTCGGCAGATAACCAAGGTTGGCGTTTGCGGTCGGAGACAAGCTCGGCGTGCAACCGGGCTGGTTCACCAGGCCCTGAAAGATCGTAAACGCATTCAGATTCGAGGGATTTCCGTCACCGTTGCAAAATCCTGTTCCGCCAAATGCCAACTGGCCGCCCGTAGAGCCGTCCGATGCGTCTCCCAGAAAATACAGCGCGAGCAGCGGATGGTCGTAAAATGTGCCATAAGATGCGCGCACCACTGTCTTTCCGTCTCCCTTAGGATCCCACGCCAGCCCTACGCGAGGCTGGATGTGGGTCTTGCCGGTTTGAATCCCCTTCTGCAGATCCAGGAAGTTATATCCAGCTTGCGCCAGCGGCGTAATGGGCCTGAGCGTGGGAGGAATCTCAATGTCATAGCGGGCACCGTAATTCAAAGTCAGCTTCGGGCTCACCCGCCAGGAGTCCTGCCAGAAGGCTGCAATCGGAATGTTGTGGAAAGAGTCATTGGGGTTGCCTAAGCCCTGCACAAAGTCTCCCGGCAGGCCGGCACCGTAGGCTTGCACCGCGGAAAGCACCGGAAAGGGATCGGTGGGAATTGGTGAGACAAATCCCAACTGCGCGGCAGAGAAACTTCCGAAGTCGTAATTACCGCCGTAGTTGACGGTGAAAGTCGCCGTCAGCGGCAAGTAGTTCAGGTCGGCGCCGAACTTGGTATTGTGACGTCCGATGGTCCAGGAAAAGTTGTCGGTGAATTGATAGCGCTTTTCGACGCGCTGAATGTAGGAATAAGGCTCACGGCCAATGTAGGCGAAACCCGGGATATTTACCGCCGGATTGGCCCCGGAGGGAATCTGCGTGTTGTAGAAATAAGAAAGTCCGCGGCGCGAATATTGAAAGGTGAATTCGTTCACCTTGTTGGTGCCGAGCGTCCAGGTGTCCTTCACCACGCCGGTGACATCACGGTATGTCTGCTCCGAAGTGCGCGAATATGCGTTCTGGCCGAAAGGCTGGTCTTCTCCGCTGCCCTCAAGGCCTGTAACGGTGCTGGGACTCACGTTCACTCGCAAAGTGAGGCGGTTATTGTTGCTGATGTTGTGATCGAGGCGCAGCGAGTACAGACTGGTTCCCTCGAAGACTGGAAAGTTTCCCACCTGCGACGCCAATGTCGTGTAAGAAGCCGGCACCGGGGCACAAGCGCTTCCGGGCGTGCACGTGGTCGGAAAGCCGGCCCATGTGCTAAGCAAGCCTCTAGTCGCGCCTTGAACCAATTGGGTGGGCCAAACGCCTTGAATTGCCTGTCCCGAGGACGCACCGACCAGCACCGCATATTGTTCTACGCCGGTTAGAAACGCGGGATCGGCTTCGGCCGCAAGCGTCGCCGGATTCGTGAAGAAACCCGCCTGCTCCGGAGTTACCTGAATCGTTCCGAATGGCAATCCCACCTGCGCGGTATTGAATGGAATGAGCCCGAAGTTATTCTGTCCGATACTGGAGAATCCGGTCTCGTGCCGCCGCGTAATCTCGTAGGAGAAATAATAGTAAGTCTTATCCTTCTTGATCGGCCCGCCGAAAGCCGCCCCTGCCTGAACCCGCGTGTAAGCCGGATTCGAAACCGTGCTGAACGGGTTCACCGCCTGGAAGTTTCGATTGCGCAGATAGCCAAAGATATCGCCGTGAAAATCATTTGATCCCGACCGAGTAATGATATTCACCACGCCACCGGAGGCGCGCCCATATTCCGGCGCATAACCGTTCGTGATGATCTGGAACTCCTGCACTCCCTCTTGCGAAACCGTGGAGCGCACGCCGTTGGTCGAATTATCGGTGGCGTCGGCCCCGTCCACATTCACCAGATTCGAGCGCGCCCGCTGCCCGCTGATGTTGAGTCCGGAAGTAGGCGCGGCGCCCAGAAACGGCGAATTATCGCGTACGACTTGCGAATCGGTCAGCGTGAAATTGATGTAGTTGCGGCCGTTGATCGGCAAATTATCGATGCGGCGCTGTCCAATCGTATCCGTGGTCGAGGTGCGCGAGGTTTCCACCAACTCAGCTTGCGAAGTTACTTCTACGATTTCTTTGCCGCTCGCCACCGCCAGCGCGACCGGGAGATCAACCAATCCGCCAACAGTAACGCTCACATCCTTGGCCTCGGCTTTGCCAAAACCCGGCGCTCCTACCGTGACGGTGTAGGATGCCGGGGGCAGCAGCCGCGCCGTGTAGCCGCCTTGCCCATCGCCCGTGGCAGTGCGTTCCAGGCCTTTGGCAACATCGCTCACCGTGACCGTCGCATTCGCGATCGCGTCGCCTTTGGGATCTTTCACTGTGACGTGCAGATCTCCGGTAGCGACACCGCCCTGGCCGAAGGCGAGACAGGAAATAGACAAGACGAGCAGCGAAAGCGCTAGGACCTTCGCGTTGCAGTTCCTAACGTTTTTGTCTGTGTTACAAATCGTTCCCTTGCAGATCATTGTCTTGCAGATCATTCGAGTCTCCCTTGACTCCACCACATCGGGGTGGCGGCAGAAACAACCGCAACGGCCAAGCGCCGACCATGCAATTTTTCTGGGGTGGTATGTTCCCGCTGGTTTTTACACCAGAAAGGCGGACGAAAACAAGGCAGGAGTGCGGAGGGGGTGGTGCGCCAGTTACCCCGCGTGATCATCAAGGCACGGCGACGCCGAGGCGCAGGATCGCATAAACACCAGCGCCGTGTCGGTGACCGATGTCACACTGAGGGTGGCGGGGGTTCTGAAAGGGCGCGGCTTTAAAGCTGAAGCTCGAATAGGGCTCTGGATAGGGTTCGGGAAGAGCACGGCGTTCAGCCGCGCCGTCAAGTCCGGCGAGAAGCTCTGCGCTTTAGCGCCTGAGGTCAGCTCTCGCCCGCTAGCCGAGCTCGCTCGCGCATTCGTGCCCAAAAAGATTTTTCTCGTCGCCTCTAAAGCCGAACCGCCGCGCCGGGATTCTGCAATCTCCCCAGCAGCATGGCCATGCCACTCACTCGCTCGTAGCGGTCGACCACTCGCACCGCCGCAAAGCCTGAGTTCGGCCAGGCCAACGCCACGTAGATCCTCAGCAGCGCCACGGTGGCGTTGCGCCGCAGCAGCAACGCATCATTCACCAGTTGCGCCGCTGCGGCGACAAAGCGCGGATCTCCGCTGGCTAAAGCTGCCTCGCCCACGCGCACCAGCACCGCTGCATTCGCCGCCGCCACTTGTACGTAGGCAGCCATCGCCCGCAAGCGCTCACGCCGCACCATGCGGAACGCAGGCGGCGGCAAGCGGCGTCGCAGGTAAGCGTCCTCGGCAGGATTAATCAAATTGCGAAACGCTTCAATGTCGATGGGACGGACGGCAACAGCCAAGTCGGTCGTTCCCTTGGCCTGCAGGCTTTGCGAGACAGCCAGGCGCAGAATAATCCCTAGCGCAACCGCAGCGGCGATGACGATGAAAATGGCCAGATTCATTTTCTATTGCAGCAGACGCTCCAATTCCCGGTTCCAGATGTCGAGATTGTTCTCCGGCAACGAAACCGCAGACGTAGTAGCAACTTTCTGGGGAACGAAGAGATAATAAAACCAAATCAGGACGCAAAGGTGATACGTAGCCATGTTGAGGAAATCGAGCAAATAACTCTTGTCGAGCCAAGCCCCGCTGGCGCTAAGAGCCCACGCAGCCATGTGCTCCGACCACACGATGCCGAGGCCGAGGGCAATTCCGAAGGCTCGATGATTCCAAATCAATCTATAATGCGCGGCGAAGAGAAACAGGAACAACGCCAGCCCGCAGTCGACCACGTATGAACTCTGCAAAAGAATATAAGCACGGGAAATCGAAATAAGAGGCCGGTGGACGATCGGCGTATAAGCCGCAGCAGCTACAGCCAGCAGCATGAAAACGGCGCCAGTGCCGCTAATCAGGCGACGGCCCAACTTGGCTATCGCCGGACGGGATCGCAGGAGATGAAAAAACAATTCCCCGACCACGCCAAACTTGACGGCTCCCTCAACGATTGCCCCGGCAAAAAAGGTCTGCCAGAAGACCTCAACGCTTCCCAATGGGACGACGTCCATCGTATAAAGCGTAAATTGCTCAAGCGCCCCAAAGGCGAGGTAAGCAAGGAAGAACGGGAAGAGCTTGTGGATCCCACGCCGCCAAAGGAACACAGCCAGCGCCGCCTGCAGAACTTGCGGTCCCAGCCAGAGATAGTGCCAAAGCAATGAGTGCGGCCGCAGCATAGGCGTAGTTCCGCACTATATCGCGACGTCCCGCACACGGCAAGATCAACACGAATCGTGTTCGGTTTTCGTAACGCCGCCCAGAAATCTACGGCCTACCGCCGCCGCTGCCGACATTGCCAGCCCCGCCATCGGCATGAGCAACGGTTGGTACTACCAAAGTGTTGACGAACAAAAGTGCTGCGGCTACTACCAGTAACATACGTTTCACGGTTGTTTTCTCCTTGTATTGGAAAATCGAACCGTGATACTGTCATGCCTCAAGGTACTCCGGAAACATTACTTCAGCCCCTTGGTTTGTTCGGAATTCGTAACAAACAGTTTTAACAAGTCAACCCCAAAGAAGCCACGATGGCCACAGCCTTCCGAATGTAGGAGGGAGGGTCGTCTTACTCTGCCTCTGCTTATTCTGCGTCCCTGAAATAACTGCAAGGGTCGCAGAGGCCTGCCGAACCAGTGAAAGGAAATGCTAAAGCCAGATTAGGACGCAGATGTGTACGTCGCCGTGTGGAGGAAGTCGAGACGGGTGTCGCGCAGACCGCTAGCTATCAGGGCCATTCAGCCGTGTGCTCGCACAAGTCGATGCCGAAACCAAGAGCGACTCCGAGGTTCCGCCCGTCCCAGCTCAAACCGTGGTAACCACCAAATAAGAACAGGAACAGGGTCAACCCCGACAGAACTATGTAACGCCACATGAAGAGAGAGAGAGAAGACCCTCCACCACGGCGGCTGCAAGAAAGTACCGTTTTGGATACAAACAGCGCGCCTGCCGATTGCTTTCTCTTGGCTGCCAGGGCAAACAATGATACTTTAGGATTCAAATTGTCGTGCAGGCCCTCCCAGCCGTGGATTGCCAGGAAGTTGACCACGTCTATGACGCTTCGATCCGCTCTGCAGGATCTCCGGGAAACCACGCTGGCAGCCATTTCCGGGCTGCTCGCGAAACTAACCTACATCGCATCCCTGCGCCGAAGCGAAGGCGGGTATTCGCATTGGGGAATGTCTCTGCTGCACGGCGAGGAGTCCTCCGCCCGTGCCCTGAAAACGGCTCACACCCAAGTCTTGTCTAGCGTGCTTAGGACTCCACTCGCAGATTTAGAAGAGGATTTGCACCGCTCAAGCGAAGTCAGCGGAAAAACCGCGCAGGCTTATGTTGAGGACATGCGCGGGCAGGTCAACGATCTTCTGCCCTCAGCTGAAGACCCGGTGTCCGCCCGCCATCTTAATTCAGTGCTGGTTGCGCTTTCGAGCCTGGAGAAGAACCAAAAGGCTGCCACTCCGTCAACTTCATCGCGACTCCCACAACCTGGCCAATGATCTCGGCTTCCTGCGGATGCCGCAGCACTCGAATCTGCACCGGCGACAAGGGATGCGGTTGCAGGATTACGTCGTCGCGCCGCATGGTGCACCAGCAGCAAGTGTAGCCATCGCGAGTCTCCACAAAATAGATGGGGCGCTCATATTCGCATCGCCATGCCCCTTCCACCACCTTATTCCTGGTTTCATCCACCTGAATGAAACTGCCCGGCGGAAGAATCGGGTACATAGTGAAATCCTGAACCCCAATGTAGCCGTAGGTAAAATCGCTGTGGGCAAACTGCGCGAGATAAGATAAAGGCACCAGTCCCCACTGCTCGACCATGCGCCCCAGATTGCTCGTCCGTTGCTGGTCGAAGCCAGGATCCATGCGGGTTGGCATCTGCACCGAAGCCATGCCAGAGAGCGCTTCCGAAACATGCGATTTCGGCGGCGCTATCATGCTCAAATCGGCCGCCATGTTGTTCATGTCCACGCCATACCACGCCAGCATTTCCCGCAGATCACGCCGATAAATTACAGCTAGGGTGTAGAGACGAAAGATACTGGGTAAAACGCCCTTGGTCTCGATATCCGAAAGACGACTGGGAGGAATGGAAAATTCCTCGTTGCGATACTTCTCAGCCATGCGCGCACTCGAAGTCTCGATGTCGCGCATGGTCAAACCGAGTTTTTCACGGAGAGCACGAAGACTCTTGCCGGCTGGGAGCATGGAACCCCTCCATTCCATCGCGAGACAACTTGCCAAGTGGCCAGAATAATAGCAGGATAATGCGCTTGCAGACTATGAATTTGACGGAAATTTTTTGCGAACCTATCCTTGTTACGAATTCAGAACAACCTCTTACCCGCGTCAACACTGGGGACTTGCTAACTCGCGCTCAATGTCCACCTTTGGCATTTGATAGCCAGCAGCCCCTCCGGAAACTACTTCTTGTTCGGATTTCGTAACAGAGAAACAGGAAATTCGCAAAAACTCCCTTCCAAGGGCATTTCGCCTACTCGGCTGAACCCTCCCTACAGCCACGAATTTTGGCCTCTTTCTTCCTTTTCCCCGTTCATTCCGTCTTCGACGCCCGCCATGACATTTGTCACGCTCGCCACATGATGAACCGCACTGGTGCGCTCCGAGCCACTGCAGCATGATGCATTCACCGGGGAATCAGCCAACATTCACCCCGGAGTCAAAGAGCCCCCAGGAAGGTTTCCATGATCGCAACTCGGCCAGAAGCGCGAAGCACAAAGATTGACGAGAACGCTGCAAGAGCAAATCCCACGAATATCGCTACCGTGGTGGCCAGCCTCGAAGGCGTCAGCAAGAACTATGGAGGAGTCCGCGCCCTGCGAAACGTGAACTTCAGCGTGCGCGCCGGCCAGGTCGTCGCTCTGCTCGGTCCTAACGGCGCCGGCAAAACGACAGCCGTAAAGCTACTTTTAGGACTGATGCAACCTACCTTCGGCAAGGCCCGCGTTTTCGGTGGAGACCCCGCGAATCCGCAGAACCGCATTCGCGCCGGGGCCATGCTGCAGGTCGGCCGCGTTCCCGAAACTCTTAAGGTTCGCGAGCACATCGATTTATTCTCCAGCTATTACCCCAACCCGCTGCCCCTCGACGAAGTTCTGGCCTCTGCTGGTTTGGAAAAATTACGTGACCGAAAATTCGGCGAGCTCTCTGGCGGGCAGCGGCAGCGAACTCTGTTCGCCCTTGCCATCTGCGGCAATCCCGATCTGCTATTTCTCGACGAGCCTACCGTCGGACTCGACGTCGAAGCCCGCCGCACTCTCTGGGAGGAAATTCGCCGCCTCGTCGACCGCGGAAAAACTGTCCTGCTCACGACTCATTATTTGCAGGAGGCCGACGCCCTCGCTGACCGCATTGCAGTCATCAATCAAGGCGACATCATCGCCGCAGGCACGCCCACGGAAATCAAAGCCCAGACCAGCGGCAAGCGCATTCGCTGCATTACCACTCTAAGCGTCGCGAGCCTGCTGCAGATTCCAGGCGTTACCGCTGTCCGCGAGGATCGCGAGGCGGTCGAGATTAATGCCGGCGAAGCCGAACCGGTGATCCGCGAACTCTTGAGCTGCGACTCCACGCTCTCTGGACTTGAAGTGACCAGCGCCGGTCTGGAAGAAGCTTTCTTGGCTCTCACTCAGGACAACGGCCAAAACGCAAATCAAGCGAACTGATCTACCGCACCGGTTCACGATTACGAAGAAAAGCGAGGAAACTACGATGAGCACTGCCGCCGCCGCTTCAGGTAACCCGCCGCTCGAGCGCACCACCGGCCACACCCTCACCATCTACCTGAAAGAAGCGAAATACGAGTTCCTCAAGAACCTTCGACTGCGCGTCTATACCGCATCGGTGATCAGCTTTCCGCTGATGTTCTACGTGCTCTTCGGACTCGTGCTGAATGCCAAAGAGATGATCGGCGGCACCAGCGTGCCGACGTATTTGATCGCCACCTACGGCACCTTCGGCGTAATGGGAGCCTCGCTCTTCGGCACCGCCTCCGGCCTCGCCGCCGATCGCGGCTTGGGATGGCTGCAAGTCAAACGCGCCAGCCCCATGCCTCCCTTCGCCTATTTCATCGCCAAAGTAATTCTCAGCATGATCTTCAGCGCAATCGTAGTTATCCTGCTCCTTATTCTGGGTTTCACTTTCGGCGGAGTCCGCATGCCGCTTCCGGAAATAGTCAGACTCATGGGAACTCTCGTAGCCGGCTCACTTCCTTTCTCAGCTCTCGGATTGGCAATTGGCTACTTCGCTGGACCGCAATCTGCGCCCGGTGTCATCAACCTGATCTACCTGCCCATGTCATTCTGCAGCGGGCTGTGGGTGCCCTATATGTTCCTGCCCAAAGTAGTGCGGCAGATCGCGCTGGCGCTTCCACCCTATCATCTGTCACAACTGGCGTTGGGAGTCGTGGGCGCAGGCAATCATGACTCCGCGGCAACGCACTGGGAGGTGCTGCTCGCTTTCACCCTGATATGCCTGGGCATAGCGCGCATCGGATTTCAGCGCGATCAGGGCAAGCTCTACGGCTAGTCGAGCAAGTCAGAAACGTTTTGTTTTGCATGTCCGTAAGGAATGAAGAGAGGAATGGTCATGAATACAACATCTGAGACTCTTGGCTTCACCACCCTGCTTCTGCTCTTCGGCATTCTGGCTCTTTACGGCGGCGCTCATTGGTTAGGCTGGCTGATCCCCGCCGCCATCGTGGTATGGGTCATCGCCAGCGCCCGCTGCCATAACCGTCGCGACGCCATTGACGCGCAGGTGCACAATAGATCTGTAGGAAGATAGATGAAGAAGACGCTAACAGAAACATGTGGAGACAGCCGCCCTCGGCTGTCTGTCGAGCGAGGCTCGACCGTACTTCCATCCGGAAGAAGAGACCCATCTAGATGAGCGAGCAGGGCACAAATTCCGCAGCGATTGAATCCGAACAAAGGCGGAGACCCTCCGACTTCGAGCGCAACATAACTCTCTCGCCTCGCGAAAAGGCGAATGGCTGGGCCCCCTTTATCTGGCTCGCGTATCTTTGTTTCTTTTTCATTCAACCGGTCCTCGACCACTCAGGCCTGAAGATCTGGTTGCTCACCATAGTCGCCACCATCATCTTCCTGTTTCTTTATTTCGGTCTCTTCTGGCTGGAGCGCCCCCGCGCGCTGTGGCTAATCTCTGGAATGGTCGCGCTCGGCCTGATCTGTGCCCCCTACAACGGCGGCGCCTCCACGTTCTTTGTTTTTGCCTGCGCCTTCGTGCCTTTCTGCGTGCAGACCGAGCGCAAAGCCGTGGCCCTGATGGCTGGCATTGTGGTTTTGGCAGCCATCGAAACCCAGGTCTTTCACCTCTCCGGCTGGTTTCTGTTTTACGCGGGAGGATTATCTGTAGTTGTCGGTGGCAGCAATATTTACTTTGCCCAGCGCAACCGCGCCTTGGCCAAGCTGCGCATGGCCAACGAAGAAATCGAGCATCTCGCCAAGGTCGCCGAGCGCGAACGCATCGCCCGCGATCTTCACGATGTGTTGGGGCACACGCTCTCGGTAATCATCCTGAAATCCGAACTCGCCGGCAAACTCATGGACCGCGATCCCCAGCGCGCCGGCAACGAAATCCGCGAGGTCGAACAAATCTCGCGCCAGGCGCTCTCTGAAGTTCGCGACGCCATTCGCGGCTATCGCACTCGCAACCTCGACGCCGAACTCGCGCAAGCCAAATCCACGCTAGAAACCGCGGGCGTAAAGGCAGAATGCCATGCCGCCAAAATAACCCTGCCCGCGCTGCACGAGAGCGTTCTGACGCTAGCAGTGCGAGAAGCCGTCACCAACGTCGTGCGCCACGCTCGCGCGAACACATGCAGTCTGCGCCTCGAGCAACAAAACGGCTCCTGCCGTCTCGAAATCAAAGATGACGGCCGCGGCAGCCTGCAAAACGAAGGCAACGGACTGCGCGGCATGCGCGAGCGCGTTGAGATGCTCGGCGGCACGCTGCAACGCAACTCTCGCTCCGGCACCACGCTAACCATCACTCTACCGCTCAAGCAATCTGTGCCGAATCCCGAGGGCTGTTCGAATTGAATCCCATCGCCAAGGAAAACCGCAAAACTATTCGTGTGGTCCTCGCCGAAGATCAGGGCATGGTGCTCGGCGCGCTAGCCGCTCTGCTAGAGATCGAAGGCGACATCTCGGTAATCGCGCAGGTGCGCAACGGCAAAGAAGCGTTGGACGCAGTTCTCACTCACAAACCCGACGTGCTAATCACCGACATCGAAATGCCGCTCATGACCGGCCTCGACACTGCCGTCGAGCTAAAACGCCGCCACGTCCCGACCAGAGTAATCATCCTCACGACGTTCGCACGCTCCGGATACTTGCGCCGCGCCATGGAGGCTGGGGCTCTGGGATATCTTCTGAAAGACATGCGCGCCGAAGAACTAGCCGAAGCCGTGCGCCGCGTGCAGCAGGGACTGCGCGTGATCCATCCCGATCTGGCGACCGAAGCCTGGTCAGAAATGGACCCGCTAACCGACCGCGAACGGCAAGTACTGAGGCTGGCCGGTGAAGGCATGCAGAGCGGCGACATCGCCTCAGAGTTAGGACTATCGGAAGGGACAGTCCGCAACTATCTCTCCGAAGCCATCAGCAAAATGGGCGCCAGCAACCGCGTGGAAGCCTCAAGAATCGCCCGAACCAAGGGCTGGCTGTAAGGTTTGTGTGGAACGGGCGCTTCGCCCGCTGCTGTTGACTTGGTCTTGAAAGGGCGAGGCTTCCAGCCGCGACGCTAGAAACTACCCAACCAACGGCGTTAGCGCTGGGCCTCTGTCATGTGCCTACCGCCACATTCCGCTCGGCCCTCCGGCGATCCCCCACGCATACATCAGAAACGAAGTAGCCGTGAGATCGATCGCTGGCTCGTCGGTCGAATACGATTGCACATTATCTTTGTAGACCGCGCCATTGCCGTTGAACTTTTTGTAGGCATCGCCGCCGCCCGGCGGACACGTCATCATATTCGTCAGCAATCCTGAAGACGCCGCCGAGTTCGGCCCTTCCACCACCGCGCCACTCAGCACCGGAGGCTGCCCATTGAGCGATCCCGCCAGGTTCGCCACCTGATGCTGCATGCAATCCGGAAACGTGTCTCCATCGCCCACCGTGAACGTCACTCCCCACGCGTTCGCTCCGGATATGTTAGCCAGCCATCGCCGCGAATCCGTAGCGTAAGTGCTGTTATTGGTCAGATAGGAATACTCATTGGCCATCACCGAAAGTCCGGCTCCGTGCGAAATCGTGTCATAGCTGTCCCAAGGCCAGCCGAAGCCGAACGGATCTTTCGCCTCGGCTATCGAAGTCGTCATCTGATTCTCGATGTCGATCAGCAGATCGGTTTGTGAGACCGCTAACCCTTTCGGATTCCCCGCCAGCGCAATCGCGCGGTAAAGCTCGAAGTGGGCCAGTCCGCTTACATCATAAAGATTCAGCGTGTCGGTCAAATCATTCGGCCCGTGGATGTAGGCATAAGCCCAGTTCGCCGCCGCCGTCAGGTAATAACTCGGATCGGTGTGCGGCAAACCCGGCGGCAAATTGCCGCGCTGCAAAGCGAAGTAGAGTTCGGTCGCGCCGAGTTCCAAATCGTCACGCCATTCGTTCTCTGGATAAAAATCATAAGGCGCAGTTGTCAGCAAATTTCCAGTCGGCGCCGCATTCGCCAGATCAAAGATGTGCTCCGCCTCCAGAATGCATTGATTGGCCAGCGTGGGATTCGTAGCGTCGAACACCTGAAAGCACTCGGCGAAGTCAGCCGACAAGCGCCCAGCGAGATTCGGACTGATCTGCGCTCCTGCCGCTCCGGCCACAAACACCGGCCGGTGGCGAATGTACTGATACACGGACTGCGTTCCGCCGTAAGTATCGTCGGCCTGCGGCAGTCGCCACAGGTCGTGATCGCTCAGATAGTTGTAACTCTTGAAATCGGTCCCGATCCCAACCTGGTAGTAAAGCGTCTCGGTCGAGTCGTTCCACATCTGCTGCAGCCAGTTCAGCCCGAACTGCGCCTCTCTCGTGAAGTTCGAGGTAGTCGATAAGCTGCCCATCTGGTTCGGAAAGTCGCGCACTCCGATTAGCATCAGCGCCACGACATAGCTGTGTGTCTGCACAAACTTGAGATAATCGCCCGCATCCCACCATCCGCCTTCCGCATTGATGGTCGCGCCGGTCGGGCTCAGAATGCCAAGGATGAGATCGTTGCTGTTGAACTTCGGGCTGCTATACACGGTCGCGCTGGCGTCGTTCAGATGCCCTGCAGCCGTGCGCAGCGGAGTTGGAATAAAATTTGGTCCATCGCGCTCGTTCTCGTAAAAATAAAGATTGTTCGCCAGCGGCGTAGTGTAGAGATTCGCCGGCGTATCCACGCGGAATGCAGGCGAAGTCTCCGAGACCGGGCCGCTCACCGAGATCGTATAAGTATCCGCAGTCGACAAATTGAAGTCGATGGGATACACGCTAAAACTTCCCCACGCCCCCAACTTCGCCCCCGCTGAGCCTGAGGCGACGGTTGCGCCGCCGGAATTCTTAACCGCATAACTCACGCCGCTCACTGCGCTGGTCGTCATAAGGTAGGCGCGCATCGAGAGCCCAGCTTCATACCCGACCTGGTTTACGCGGACGTAACCCGTAACCGCATAACCCGGCAAAGCCATCAACAAGATCAGGGAAGATACAAAAAGAGGGAACTGGGGGCGGTTCGCTAATCGCATACAGATACTCCTTAAGGCCTGGGGAAGCAGACTGTTGGAAATAAGCCGCGCCTTTCCCTATTAAATCGTTTCAATATGACGATGAGAAGGCTTTAAGTCAAGCAGAGATTTCAGGATAAAGGTTGTTCACACCCGGCCCGTCGAGGATTGCTTAGCTTCCTCGCTCGATCCCGGCGTCTTCCTTATTGACCGTCTTCAAAGCCCAGGCCATGCGCGGAGTATTGTGCGCAATCCCGACCTGTCCCAGCGCGTTCAAAACGATAATGCCGCCATGCCCATTCAACCTCTGCTGCAGAAAATTCATCGCTTCCTGCGCCGCCCACTCTGGCAGATTCCCGGCCAGCACGCGGTCGGCTGTCCACTTCGCCAACACCAGCTTCATGATCGGTTCGCCCCAACCCGTAGTCGAAACCGCCGCGCTCAAATTATCCGCATAGCAACCGCAGCCGATCAGCGAGGAATCGCCCAGCCGCCCCGGAGCCTTGTTCAAAGTTCCGCCGGTCGAAGTGGCGGCTGCAATGTTACCGTCGCGATCGAGCGCCACCGCCCCTACCGTATCGTGCGAAATCTCAGGCGCAAACAGTTCGTGCCCATGCGTCACCGACTTCAGTTCCGCCGCCTCCCGCTGATACTCGCGTAACCGCTCCACCTCGCGCGGAATCACCAGTTCTTCGTTCTGGCACAACTCCACGCCATGCTCCGCCGCAAACCGCTCCGCACCTTCGCCCACAAAATACACATGCGGACTCTCACTCAAGATCTTCCTCGCCGCCCGCACGGGATTCCGCACACGCTCCACGCAGCCCACGCCGCCGGCGCGCAAAGTGGTACCGTCCATGATCAGAGCATCGAGCTGAACCTTGCCATCTCGATTCAGAAAGCTGCCTCGGCCGGCATCGAAGGTCTCGTCATCCTCCATGATGACCACAGCCTCTTCGACAGCATCGATCGCCGAGCCTCCGGCCTCGAGCACGCGCCAGCCTGCCGCCAAAGCATTCCTTACTCCGAGCAAATGCGCGTCAACCATGTCATCGGGCATGGCCCATGCGCCGCCATGAACTATGAGTACGGGATCAGTCGGCAAGAAGAACTCCTCAGAAAATGACTGGATAGGATAGCAGGTGTGTCGTGGGCAATCTCAAGAGCGGGCGCTCCGTCCTTGGCCCGGCAGTCCTTGCTGGGACCAGGCGCAGGAATTTGACTTCATCCCAGCGCAAACGTGGATTCCAGCGTGGAAGAGTGGGACCAACTCCTGCTATCGATTCTTTGGTCGAATCGTCTACACGCTGGAGTCTCCAGATAAGTCGCGAGCAGCGCAAGAGGTTACAAACCAGATGATGACTCGACGAGAGGCAGTTCGACTCCTGAGTTCGGCCTCAGCCGGAGCGTGGTTGGCAGCGGCGCAGATGGGGCTCAACTCTTCGATTGCGGCACAGGCCTCTGCTGCTGCGGCAAAGTACGATCTCACTCCTCCGCTCGCACCCGGGGGCCCTAAGTCGCCGGAGAGAATTGCTTTGATTGATGCCTTTAAGAAGCGATCTGAGGGACTGCAAAACAAGTTCGGGGCGCGCGCGCACAAGAGTGAGTGGGTGATGCCTTATCGCTTATTCCAGCCGGAGGCAGCTCGCGGGAAACTGCCTTTGGTGGTTTATCTGCATGGCGGTGGCGGGTTGGGCGACGACAACCTCAAACAGCTGGCTTTCGGCAATATCTTTGGAACGCGCGTCTGGTTGCTTCCCGGGAACCAAGAACGTTTTCCCTGCTACGTCGTCGCACCGCAGACTGATCGAGGATGGATCAAATACGATTTTTCGCAACAGCCGGCAAAGGAGCTACCGGGCTTCGGGGACGGGGCGCGATTGGCGCTGGAGATTGTCGACGGGTTGCGGCGCGAGTTCGCTATCGATGAGCGCCGCATTTATGTCGCCGGGAACTCGATGGGAGGCGCGGGGGTATGGAATATGATCGCGAATCGACCGCATTTCTTCGCCGCAGCAGTGATCTGTTGTGGAGGCGTCTCTCCTGACGATGGTACTGGGTCGGTTGAAACGCCATTGTGGAACTTCCACGGGGACGCCGACGAGGTTGTTCCTGTGTCCTCATCTCGTGATCGCATCGCGGCGCGACGGAAGGCGGGCGGACACCCGCTCTACACCGAATATGCCGGGGTAGATCACGATGGCGCAACCAAACTGGCTTTCACCGAACCGGAACTGGTCAAGTGGGTGTTCGCTCAGCGGCGTCCCGGGCAAGCTCACCGATTGTGAGCTGTCGGAGATGTTCGATTCGAACTTCTTGAACAATAAGGTCCCGGGACCTTAAAGGATGCAGAAGACCATGTTGAATCTCTGGTTGAATTGCACAGCTGTAATAGTTTTGGCCTCCAGTTTCCTGTTTGCAGAGACACCGTCGCGGGTGCAAAACTTCCCTCTTCGCGATACGACCGGCCTGATTGCGCCAAAGGTAAAGACAGAAGCGGTGAAGTATCTGGGACGCGGATGCGTCCGGATCACCATAGAAGGGGAAGACCACGCAGGCCTCGCTCTGCTGCCGGGAACAGACTTACAGGATGGAGTGATCGAGGCGAACATTGCGCTGAAGGCCACAACGCCCACGGGAGTTAGGTTTCCCGGATTTGTCGGGATTGCATTTCGCGCCAGGCCCGATGCATCGCACTACGAGTTGTTCTACCTGCGGCCTGGTAACTCGGGGGCTACCGATCAGGCGATGCGGAATCATGCAGTCCAATATGCTTCGGAGCCGGACTTCGGATGGTATCGCCTGCGCCGGGAATGGCCGTCCGTCTATGAGTCTCATGCGGAACTGGCGATGGAGACTTGGACGAAAGTACGGATCGAGGTGGCCGGCCGGGCTGCGAAACTCTATCTGAACGGATCGGCGAAGCCGAGTCTGGTGGTGGATGGTTTGAAGGGCGAGGACTTGCACGGCGGCGTCGGACTGTGGAGCTTCACCGACGAGGAAGCCTATTTTTCCAACGTGCGGATTATTTCGTCCGTGCCGGAGAACCTGAAAAACGGATCCGAAGTAGCCGGTTCGTGGGAGATACGATATTCAAGCGACGCTGGCAGAATGGACGCATTAATGGAATTGTGCCGCGAGGATAACAAAGTGACCGGAGCGTGGTCCGGCCCACTGGGAGAGGGGCGCGCGATAACCGGCACTTGGCGGAACGGCTACGTGGAACTTTCGTTCTCGGGCGAGTGGCCGAAGGAAAGCCAGCAAGGAACTCCGGGCCCGGTCAATGCGTTCCTGAGCGGTTGGATCGACGGCGATGCCGGCAAGGGTAGGATGCGCGTGGAAGGGCGTTCCGATGGGGCGTGGGTAGCTAAACGGAAGGAGTAAGCGGCACTTCTGCGAGGTTGATCGCGTCCAAACCAACTACGCTGCCTGCCCCGCCTTGGCTGCGGCCGGGGCGTCCTGGGTGCGGGTCCAGGTGTAGCGCATTCGGTGGATCACCGTGATGGTCGAAAGTACCGCAATGATCCATAGCACCGGTGCCATGCGGTTGAAGAGGGCGCCGATGATTACCAGCACTAGACGCTCGGGGCGCTCCATGAAGCCTACGCGGCAGCTGCCGATTAGCGATTCGGCGCGGGCGCGGGTGTAGCTGACCATGATGGCGCTGACCATCACGAATGCGGTTAACACTACGTAGAAGAAGCGGTCGCCGCGGGCGTAGAAGACCAGCAGACCGAGGAACTGCGAGGCGTCACTGTAGCGGTCGACCACGGAATCGAAGAAGGCTCCGAAGCGGGTGACGCGGTTGGTGGCGCGAGCGACTTGGCCATCGACGAGATCGAAAAATCCGGAGAAGATGATTACCAGGCCGGCATAGAAAAACATGCGTTGCTTGCGTGGCGGCTGTAGCCGAACCGAAGAGGATTGCGGCCCACGTGTTTACTACCAGCCCCATGAAGGTGAGCACGTTGGGATTGATACGCGAGAGAGCGAGCCAGCGCACGATGGTATCGAGCAGCACGCCGCAAGCGCGGCCAAAGGCGCTGGTCCAACTCATATTGGGCGACTTGGGCGGTGACGCCGGGAGCGCCATCAGGCGTCCGCCTTTTCGGAGTCGGCCTCGTCGTGGATCGTGCTCAGGCTCAGGATCTCAAGTTCGCGCTTGCCGTTGGGCGTGATCACCGTGGCTTCGTCGCCTACTTTTTTATTCAGCAGAGCGCGGCCGATGGGCGACGTGGTCGAGATTTTTCCCGCGCCTACGTCGGACTCTTCGCTGGTCACCAGCTTGTATTCGATCTCTTCGTTCTTGAAGCTGTCGTAGACCTTGACCGTGGAACCGAGCCCCACTTTGTCCTTGGGGATGTTGTTCATGTTGGTCAACGACAGATCGGCTAGACGCTTGCCGAGCTGGCGGAAGCGCGCCTTGACGAACTCCTGGCGCTGCTTGGCCATGTGATATTCGGCATTCTCGCTGAGGTCGCCGAGAGCGGCGGCGCGCTTGATCTCCTTGGGCAGCTCGTGCACCAGTTCGTGTTCGAGCGCGTCGACTTCTTCCTGCAGTTTTTTTCTAAGCTGGTCGGTCATTTGTAATCAGGCCTGCTGTGAGGTACAGCTTTGAGGGATTATAAACCTCTTGGGGAATGCGGTGGGAGGGCATGGTTGAATCCAGCCCCTGCGGAATTCACCTTCTGGGGCTGAAGCCCGCCTCAGCTTGGAGGCTTTACGCGGCGCTGAAGCGCCGCTCTTCCACGGTTTCTGCGCTGCTTCGCCCGGAGTGGGGTGCAGCTCGCTGCGCTTGGCGGGACGGCCGAGGCGGCGGTCCCCAGATGAGGCTGTCCTCACATGAAGGTGTCCCCACGTGAGGTGTCCCCACATGAAGCGGGAAATGCCTATTTCAGGCCTTCGACTGTGTATAGGTCGGATAGGGTGCGGACGTAGCTGTAGATATAGCTTTTAGTGTCGGCGGAGAGATTCACGCGGCCGACGGTATCGATGCCGGCGGAGTCGGCGGGCTCCAGGGCTTTCCAGAGCGTGCGCTTGCCGGAGGTTACGTCGATGCGGAAGACGTTGGCGGGAATTTCTCCGCGACGGATCACAAAGAGCTCGCGGCCATCGGAGGACCAGCCTGTGGGGGTCTCTCCCGGCTCGACGCCAGGAACCGGGCGCTGCTCTCCACCCGAGACGGGATAGAGATAAAGTTTGCGATCGGGTCCGGTGCCTGCGATCAAGTCACCAACAGGAGACAAGGCAAAGGTAGCGCCGATGCCTTCGGCGCTGATGGGTTTGGCTTTGCCGTCGTCGATCGACTCGAGGTACAGGCGAATGCCGTGGCCGGTTTCAATGCCGGAAAAAACGATGTGCCTGGCGTCGGGGAGCCATGCTGCGGCGGCATGATTCAACCCGTCCGCTGGCAGAGGCTTCATTTCTCCCACTCCGGTAGGAAGCAGGATCAGCGGCGAGGGGGTTGTGTTGAGGCGCGCCAGGGCCCATTTGCCATCAGGCGACAAACTCAGGGCGTTGCCTTCGCCCAGGCGAATGGCGGGTGAGCCGTCGGTTTTGCGAATGTAGACGGCGTATTTCGGGCCGCCGCCTTCGCCGGCCTCGTTGAAGAGAACTTCGCGACCGTCACTGGAAAGCGACGCTGGGACGGACCAGTCGAGCCATGAGAGATCGCGCTCTTTGGTTTCGCCGGGAGCAAGGCCGATGATACCCGCGCGGTCGTTGCCGCGAGTGAGCAGAACGCTGCCCTGGCGGTTCACGTCATGCAGGGTGAGTTCGCCGGGAACGCGAGCTAATAACCGAACGTTGCCCGACAGATTAACGGCGTAGAGCGAACGATCGCCGCCGGTGCGCGTTGCGGTGAACCAGATTTCGTCTCCTTTGGGCGACCAGGCCAGGCCCTGAATGCTATCCCAGCCATCGGAAAGAGTTTTCTTTTTCCCGGCCATGTCAATGACGGCAACGACACCGCCATCGTCGCGCGGCTGGGCATGGTCGATGAAGGCGATCAGGCTGGCATTGGGGCCGACGCGGATATTTCCGATCCACCCATCGGCTTGGTAAAGAACTTTGCCAACGGGAAATTCGAGTTGCTTGCGGCCGTTGACCTCGTGCACCACGGCGAGTTGGCTGCCGTCGGGAGACCAATCGGCCCATTCCACGTTTTCGAGGATCTCGCGCGGAGCGCCTCCCACTAGCGGTACGCGGGCCAGTGTGCCGGAATAAAGAAAAGCATCGCGGGCATGGCTGCCGAGGGCAAGCGCCATTTCGCCGGAGGAGGAAATGGAAAGAACGTTTGCGCCGCGAGGTTCCATCTCCTGCGACTGCGGACTTTCGGGACGAGTGGTGTAAAGGTCGACGGGCTTGCCTTCCCAGGCGGCGCTGTAGATCACGGTCTTGCCATCCGGGGCAAAGCGGGCGGAGAGCACGATGCCACGGCGGAAGGTGAGCGGATGATAAGCGGCAAAAGAAGGCTCGACGGGGCGCTGCAGCAAGAATGTGCCAATGGCGAGGCCGACAAGCAGCGCGATCGCCGCGACGACCAACAATGGAATCAGGCTGCGCTTTGCCGGCGTCGCGGGAGGTGTGGATCGGGCCACCGCGGTTGAAATTGCGGGCTCCGCGATGATCGGAATGCTGGTGGAACTAGCTCGGGCGCGGGAAGTGTCTAAGTCGCGCTTGATGCGCTTGAGATCTCCGCGCAACTCCGCGGCAGTCTGGTAGCGCAGGTCGCGCTCTTTCTCGAGCGACTTAGTGATGAGTTCGTCCAGCTTCACGGGAAGCTGCGGATTCAAGGTTGAAACCGGAGGCGGCATGCGATTGAGAATGGATTCGAAGATCACGCCGCTGCTATTGCCGGAGAAGGCCATCTTTCCCGTCGCCATCTCGTAAATGACGGCACCGAAGGCAAAGAGATCGGTGCGGGCATCGAGTTCCTCGGCTCGCACCTGCTCGGGAGACATGTAGGCCACGGTGCCGATAGTCGAGCCGGGGCTGGTGACCAGGCTTTGCGGCGTGACCTCAGTGGCCGTGTGCTCGCTGGGAGCGGCTGAAACTTTCGCGAGGCCGAAGTCGAGGAGCTTGGCCTGCCCACGCTTGGTGACGAAAATATTGGCCGGCTTGATATCGCGATGGATGATGCCCTTACTGTGGGCGGCGTCGAGCGCGTCGGCAATCTCGATGCTGAGAGTGATCAGGGTTTCGACGTCGAGCGCGCGGCCTTCAATGCGATGCTTCAGAGTCTGCCCTTCAAGAAACTCCATCGCGATGAACGCCAGGCCATTCTGCTCGTCGATCTCGTAAATGGTGCAGATGTTGGGATGGTTGAGAGCCGATGCGGCCTGCGCCTCGCGCTGAAAGCGGCTGAGCGCCTGATGATCTTTGGCAACGTCATCGGGGAGGAATTTGAGGGCAACGAACCTGCGCAGTTTGAGGTCTTCGGCTTTGTAGACAACGCCCATGCCTCCGCCGCCCAACTTTTCCAGGATCCGGTAGTGGGAGATGGTTTGACCGAGCATGTGGGGCGCGTGGGGACTTTGCAGGCGCTATCTTATGGGGCACTGGGCGGGGAAGTCAAAATCTCGCTCGCTGCGCTCGCTGGACGGCCGAGGCGGCCGTCGCCATATGATCAGGGCTGTCCCTCACATTGGAGTGTGTATCTTCGATCAGGCTTCAAATTCGCTGGCTTCGGGGAAGCGGAGTTTGCACTTGCTCAGGGCGTCGCCCAGAAGCACCTCGATCTTGGCCTCTTCACAGTTGCGCGACATGGCCAGCTCGCTGACGAGCAGGTAGCGGGCGCGCTCCAGCATCTTTTTTTCGCGGAATGAAAGCGGTTTGGCTTGGTGCAGGGCGATCAGGCTCTTCAGAACTCCGGCGACTTCGAAGAGCGACCCAGTGCGCATGCGGTCGGAATTCTCTTTGAAACGGTCTTTCCAGTCGGAGGTGCTGAGATCGTCAGTGACGGAGAGAAAATCCAGAATCTTCTGCACTTCGCCATTGCGTACGACGCGGCGAATACCCACGCTGCCGACGTTGTTGCAGGGCACCATCACTTTGAGGCTGCTGGCTTTGATGTTGAGCAGGTAGAACTTTTCCACGGTAGCGCCGATGGAGCGGCTGCTGATCTGCTCGATGACGCCGACGCCGTGGTTGGGATAGACGACCTTGTCGCCTATGTGAAAATTCAGGTCGGCACCATTCATAAAAAATCACCCGGGCAGGAGCTGGGTTCAGTGGGGAACAGCGTTGTCTTTACTGTAAATAGATTACTCCCAAAAAGGGTCGAAAAGCAAGGATTGGTGCCTTTTTGGGAACGGTGAGGAGGTTTACCGGGATGGGATTCGGGCGTCGAATTTATCCGTTCTCGCCCGTAAGTGAAGGTTCATAAGCACGTTACACGTATCGGCCATCTAGCTACATTCCAGTCCGACGCCAAAACGACTCCCGCCCGCATTCGGCGGATATAATCCCAGCGTGAGTTTGACCGATAGACCTGCGGGTCGCGTGCTTGGTTTGGATGTTGGGTCGCGGCGTATTGGAATGGCAGTGACTGATCCGCTAGGCATTACGGCGCAGGGGATCGAAACTTTGCAGCGCCGGAACAAGCGGACCGACTTGGCGGCCTTGGAAAAGGTGATCCGCGAATACGAAGTTAGAGAAATTGTGGTCGGACTGCCGCTGCGCATGAGCGGAGCGGAAGGAACGCAATCGGAAAAGATGCAGGTGTTTGCGGAAGAATTGCGCAAGCGCTTTCGGCTCCCGGTGCACCTATGGGACGAACGGCTCACTTCTGCCGAGGCGAATCGGCTGCTGAGAGAGACGGATCTTTCGATCGAAAAGCGCGCGAAGGCCGTGGATCGCATGGCGGCAGTTTTGATCCTGCAGGGGTGGATGGAATGCGGGAGACGTCGGACCTCGGACGCCGGACCTTAGACTTTCGAGGTCCGGCGAAGGTTAGGCTCCTATCGGACTGCAGTCCGATTGCTATTTTCGGGACTTCTCATCGACTGAAGCAAGGAGTTGAGCATTCTGCCTAATTCATTCGAAAGTTTGATTAGAGGTTCGGCGCGTTCTGGGGTCATATACTTCAGTCGCTGAGCAATTAGAATTTGAGTTTCTAATTCGAGAAGAGAACCCCGGGCGTGACAGAAGAAGAGGGATCGGTCGCGATCCGTAGATCGTCCTTTCCCTTCCGCGATATTGCTTGGGATCGAGACAGCCGCTCACCGCATCTGGCTCGTCAGCCCGTAGATTTCAGCCTTCGGAAAATTTTGGCTTTCGCCGTACACGCGTTCCACTAGGTCCATGGCGTTCTGCCAGACTCTGGGATCCTGATAAGAAGCTGGCATCATGCAAATCTCCGGGAGGTTCTTTGGGAAGATTGCGCAACTCGGAAAGATCGGACAAGGTCAGATGTCACAAGGTCGAAACTATCCTGTGCATAGCATCTGTAATTCGACGGGTTGAATGGGCGATGTCCGAGGTCTAGGGTCCGAGGTCTAATCTTAGTGGCTTCGCATTGCCCGCCGATACGCCGCCACATTGTTATTGTGTTCTTCGATGGTGCGGGCGAAGCGGTGGTGGCCTTCCGCGTCGGCGACGAAATAGTAATAGTCCGATTGCGCGGGATGCAGGGCCGCTTCCAAAGCGCTCTTACCGGGATTGCCGATCGGGCCGGGAGGTAGTCCGGCGTGGGTGTAAGTGTTGTAGGGAGAGTTGAAACGCATGTCCTCGTGATGCAGCGCGCCCGTGTAAGTTCCGGCTAAGAGTTCGGCGTAGATGATGCTGGGGTCGGCGTCGAGCGCAATTTTCTTTTGCAGGCGGTTGTAGTAGACGCTGGCTACCAGGGGGCGCTCTTCGGCTACCGACGTTTCTTTTTCGATGATCGAGGCCATGATGACGGTGGTTTGGACCTCTAAGGGGATTCGGGTAATGGTATTTGCTGCCCCGTGCTTTGTATCGATGAGCCCAATCTGATCTGCAATTTGCCGAAACTGCTTGACCATCACCGCAGCCATTTCCTGCATGGTCATCATTCGGCTGAATTGATAGGTGTCGGGAAAAAGATAGCCTTCGAGCGATCGAGCGGAGGGATCCAAGTCGGCGACGAGCGTGTTCGATTCCGCAACTTTCAGGAAATTCTCGGCAGGGCCGAGCCCGGCGGCTTCGATGGCCTGCGCAATATCGAACATCGTGAAGCCTTCGGGAACGACTACTGTATGAAAGTAGACATCGCCACGTGCGAGGCGCTTTTGTACATCGATCATGTTCGCGGGCTTCTCAAATAAATACTCTCCGGCCTGGAGCGGGCGGGCGTGGTGAAGATAACGCCAGACAATAAACGCATCCTCGCTGCGGATGATCCCGTTCGACTTGAGCTCAGAGGCGATGTGGCGCGTCGAAGATCCGGGACGCAACATAACAAAAACTTGTCCTGCAGGTGCGGTTGGCGTGAGAAGCGCCCAGGCTAACCAGCCTCCGGCGGCGACAGCTACGATCACGAAAAGCCAGAACAATGTGCGCACGATTTGTTTAGTTTATGCGATGAATAGGAATTTAGAGGTTACGGAGAAGGCAATCCCCGGCACGTAAGTTCGTGCACCCTTTCCGCCGCGATATACTCAAATGTGCTGGAGAACATCCAATCTTTCATGAGACGTGCCTCGCTTCCCAGGGCCCTGATTCTGCTGCTGGCGGTGCTGCCTACGATGGGCTGCCTATTGCATACGCGGCCGGTCGAAGAAACCTATTCCAAAGCTCCGCTAAAAGCATCGTCGCAATCGGCGTTAATCGACGGTATCAACGAGCAGGCCCATAAGATTCAATCGCTGCAGGCGACGGTGGATATTGATACCTCCGTCGGCGGCGTCAAGAAGGGCCATGTCACCGATTACAAGGAGATTCGCGGCTACGTGCTGGCGCGCAAGCCTGCCATGCTGCACATGATCGGATTGCTGCCGATCGTGCGCACTACGGCTTTCGACATGGTGAGCGACGGGCAGGAGTTCAAACTCTGGATTCCGCCAAAGAATCGCTTTGTCGTGGGTCGCAACGATGTGCAGTCGCATGATACCGATCAGCCGATGGAGACCATTCGGCCGAAAGATATCTACGACGCTCTGCTGATTCGGCACATCGATCCGGAAAACGAAATTGCCGTGCTCGAAAATGGCTTCGAGATTCTGCACGACGCCAAGGGTCATCGCGTGCTGCAGGAAGATTATGAACTGGTGGTCATCCGCAAGAGGGACAACGGCTGGGCGCTGGCGCGCAAAATCGTTTTCAGCCGCACCGACCTGCAACCGCACCGCCAGTACATTTACGACGAGGATGGCAAACTGGCGACCGACGCGAAGTACGCAGAATATAAAGATTACGACGGCGTGAACTTCGCTTCGCGCATCGAGATTTTTCGGCCGCAGGAAGAGTACGACATCACGCTGAACATGCTGAAGCTGGAAATCAACAAGCCGCTCACCGATGAACAGTTTGCGCTGCAGCAGCCGCCGGGCGCGGAGGTGGTGCATTTGGATAAGCCGCAGCCGCAATCGAGCGCGGTGATACCTCCGGCGGGCGGCAGAAATTAGTTTTCATAGCACTCAGTACTTAGCACTCATCATTCAGAGAGCATCGGGCACTGGTTTGGATGGCTCAATGCTGAGTGCTGAATGCTGAGTGTTTTTCCAATCCATGATCAACAAAATGATCGTCGCCAACCTGGTGCAGCGGCCTATGCGGTCGTTTATCAGTATGAGCGCCATCGCGCTGGAAGTTACATTGATCTTGCTGATCGTCTCTTTCTTCTATGGTCAACTGAATGGATCGAAGGAGAGTCAGTTGGGCGTGGGGGCGGATCTGATGGTGCAGCCTCCGGGCTCGTCGAACGTGGTGGGGGTTACGGGTGCGCCCATCCCTGTGAAGTTGGGGGGCATTTTGAACAAAGTGCCTCACGTCGCCGTGGCCGCGCCTGTAATCTGGGAGTTTGTAACCCAACCGACTCTCGAAATTATCTATGGCATCGATCTCGCGAGCTACAACAGCATTCCGCCGGCGTTCAACTTCCACTCGGGCGGGCCGTTTCAGGGTCCTTACGATGTGATTGTCGATGATTACTTTGCCGGGATGAAGAAGGTGAAGGTCGGCGATTCGATTGAGATTCTCAATCACCAATTCCGCGTTTGTGGAATTGTCGCGCACGGCAAGGGAGCGCGGAAATTTTTGCCGCTGACCACCATGCAGGATTTGATCGGAGCGGAAAATCGCGCTTCGGTTTTCTATGTCAAAGTCGATAATCCCGCCAATGCCGATTTGGTGGTCGATGAGATCAAAAAGGTTCCGGGCATGGAGAACTACGCGGTGCGCTCCATGCAGGAATATTTGTCGATGATGTCGCCGGATAATCTTCCTGGCTTTCAGACCGCGATCCGCATCGTGATTGCAATCTCGGTGATCATCGGCTTTCTGGTGATCTTCCAGTCGATGTACACGGCGGTGATGGAGCGCACGCGCGAGATCGGCATTCTGAAGTCGATGGGCGCCTCAAAGGCCTTCATCGTGAATGTGGTGCTGCGCGAGACGGCGCTGCTGGCGATCGCGGGGATTGCCGCCGGCATCGTCATCAGCCTCGTGGCTAAGCGGGTGATTCTGATCGAGCGGCCGGTGCTGCATCTTTTCTGGAGCACGGAGTGGGTGGTGCGAACTACTCTGATCGCAATCACGGGGGCGCTGTGCGGAGCGCTTTATCCGGCTTACAAGGCGGCGCAGAAGGATCCGATTGAGGCGCTGGCGTACGAGTAGAGGTTTCCTAACCTCGGCAACAACGTTGTCATCCCGAGCGAAGTGAGGGACCTTTTGTTTGTGCCTGAGCCATCCGCATTGCAACCTCAAGCAAGCACCAAGGTCCCACGCTTCGCTCGGGATGACAGTTTGTACTTGTTCTTATTCTTCTGATTCTGATTTCGATTCCAACCCGGCTCGTTTCAACAGTCTCCGCAATCTCGCTTCCCCGGCAGCACCGCGTTGTTCCCCGGCGATATTGCCGTCGCGGTCGATCACTACGTAGATGGGATAACTGGTGGCGCTGTACATCGCGGCAAGGTTGGTGTCTTTGGTGAGAACTATGGGAACGGCTCTTGGGTGGTCCGCGAGATATTTCTTAACTTTCTGATCGGGCTCGAGAACATCTACAGCAAGCACGATCAGGCCTTTGTCGGCGAACTCCTTAGCAATGTCGTCGACCAGGTCGGCTTCGGCCTCGCAGTACTTGCACCAGGTGGTCCAGAACTCGAAAAGAACGACTTTGCCTTTCACCAAAGCGTTATTGAGTTGCGCGCCGGTCGTGGTCTTGGCGCGGAAGCCGGGTGCGGGCTCGCCGGTCTCGTCGCCAGCGAGGGCAGCTGTGGCCAGAATCAGCCCGATGGCTAGCAAGCCATAAAGGATGGCGAACGGGCGCAGAGTGGCGCGAATCCTAGCGCAAAATCCGTGACCAACCTCAGCCTGTGACGAGCCGCGAAGCATTCAGCGCCTAGTAAGTTCCACCCGGGGGACAGGCTTTGGACGGGCCGCCGAAGGTTCCATTGCTGGAGAATTTCCCTCCAGCACCGGTTGAAGCCGTCGTCTTGGCGTTGTAATACCAAGACCAGAAAGCCAACTCCTGCGGATCGTAGGTCAGGCCGTTCGACATGGTGATGGGTGGAAAGTCGGTGCCGGTCAACGGATCGCCGGGCTCCCAGTTGGACTGGCAGCCGGAGACCTGCCCGATGTTGCCCCATGCGGGCGTGGCATTGGTGACCAGAGGGTCATCCATCCACTCGGCTACTTCGTGGGCAAGAATCGAAATATTTGTAATTCCAGGCTTAAACCAAAAACCCGCGGTGCTATCGTATTCCGAAACCGCATAAGTTTGTACCGGAGTCCCAAACGCAGAGTGATAACCGATCTCGCAACCGTTCACGCAGTTCAAGGAGCTGGAGGTGGTGGTGACGACATCCTTCATCAGAAACAGCGCGAAAGAGGTGGGCGTAATGGCGGGAATTCCTGGAATAACAGTACCTTCGATATAGCTTTGAAAGCTGACCGTGGGCAGGACCCCGAGTTTGGCGCATTTGCTGGTGAGGACGCTGCCGCCGCCTAGCGCTTTGACTTCTGAGGCAGAGATAGTCCAAGTCGGCAGCGTAGTTACGTGAAAGGCGGTATGGTATTTGGTGCCTGCCAACTTCGTCCAGAACTCCGCCCTTCGAAAGGCATCGGGATAGGTACTGCTGCCGACGTTGACGCCATTTATTTCGGCGGCGTGCCCGCTCCCGCTTCCTCCGTCAAAGACGACCTTTTGCAGTATGGGCGATTGCTGAAAGGCCGCGAGCGGAGTGATGCTGGGAACGATGCAAGCGTCGTCCACCGTGGGATCAAAAGTGGTCGACCCGATCTCGACGATCACCGGAATCAGCAGGACGTTGATCGTGGTCGTGCCTTTCGTGCTAGCGAACGGACTGCTCCCGACGATCACATCTTTATGGGTCGCTCCGTCCTTGGTGGCCTTGAAACTGAAGCTGGCCATGGGGATCGTCGTGCCCTTGGCGGACGCAGCCAGAGCATCTTCAAGGCTACCCTCGTAGGGTATTGCGCCGGAGTACGCCACGCCATGGCCTTCCGGCGTCTCTGCTGTCAACGATGGTGCAAACCCTATTCCCCCGAGGAGGAGCGTTGCCAGGAATAGACCTGACCCTATTTTCAAGCCGCGAAAAGAACTGCTGAGAATTCTGGAAATCATAAAAGCCTCCACAAATCGTCTTCGGCGTCGACCCTGATAATCGGACCTGCCCACCTGACGGGATACCGACGAGGTGGAACTTCCGGTCAAGAAATCTGCGGGCGATTTTTTTCCTTATCTGAGGAATAGAAGCTACGGGAGATCGGCAGCCAGCTTGCTGCCCTGCGGGGGCCCGACAACGCCCGAATGGTAGCCGCAGACCCGGATCCTGTCAACCGAAAAGGCGCGCTCCCCGCGAGTGGCAGGTTGTTCATCGGACCATTTCAGGGGGTTGTGACGGCCTCTCTCGGAGCGTTTTTTCTTTAAGAATCAATCTAAAGAGGGCTCTGCCGATGCCTGACGGGGTCGCCCGCGCGCGCCTGCAGGAATCGTATAATCACGGCATATGTCGACCGCCGCAGACACCGCCGTCGCCGCGCATGCCACGTACGAGCCCGTTATTGGGCTCGAAGTACACGTCCAGCTTCTGACCGCGTCGAAGATTTTCTGCTCCTGCTCCACGCGCTTCGGCGCTCTACCTAATACGAATGTTTGTCCCGTATGCCTCGGCATGCCGGGAGCTTTGCCGGTGCTGAACCGTAAGGCGGTCGAATTTGCCACGCGGGCCGCGCTGGCGCTGAATTGCCGCATCAACGAGACGTCGATCTTCGCGCGCAAAAATTATTTCTATCCTGACCTGCCCAAGGGCTACCAGATTTCGCAGTACGACAAGCCCTTGGCCGAGTTTGGGTACATCGAATTAAGACCCTTAAACACAGAGGGCACAGAGGTTCACGGGGTAAGGAAGAAAATTGGCATTACCCGCGTGCATCTCGAAGAAGACGCGGGCAAGAGCCTGCATGAGGGCTTTCCCGACTCCGACGAGAAGACTGCCATCGACTTGAACCGCACTGGCGTGCCGCTGATCGAGATCGTGAGTGATCCTGACATCGCCACGCCCGACGAGGCTTACGAATACCTGACGCGATTGAAGGAAATCATTCTTTATACCGGCGTCAGCGACTGCAACATGGAAGAAGGCTCGCTGCGCTGCGATGCCAACGTGAGCATTCGCCCGCGCGGGCAGAAAGAACTGGGAACGAAAACCGAAATCAAGAATGTGAATTCGTTTCGCTTCATTCGCGAGGCGCTGGTTTACGAGATTGCGCGGCAGATTGATGTGGTTGAAAGCGGCGGCAAGATCACTCAGGAAACTCGCCTCTACAACGCGCACGAGGGCAAGACCTACAGCATGCGCTCGAAAGAGCAGGCGCACGATTACCGCTATTTTCCGGAGCCTGACTTGCTGCCGCTGGTGGTCGATGAAAAGTGGAAGGCCGAGATCGCGAAGACCTTGCCCGAGCTGCCGGAGGCGCGCCGAACGCGCTTCGTCAAAGACTACAGCATTACCGAGTACGACGCGCACGTGCTGACGGCGTCGAGGCCGCTGGCCGATGAGTTCGAGGCGGCGGCCAAGGCCGCGAAGAATCCCAAGCGGGTAGCTAACTTAGTCCAGAGCGAACTCATGGGCCGGCTCAAGGCCAAGAACCTTGAGATCGAGCAGTCTCCCGTTTCGATGAAAGGCGTGGCGGCCTCCGCTGATCTGGTTGAGAGCGGCGCCATCTCGGGCAAGATGCTGAAGGATCTTTACGATCTCAGCTTCGAACGCGGCAAAGATTTTCCTGAGGTCTACGAAGAAGAAGGCCGGCCGCAGCAGTCCAGCGACACCTCCGCGCTGGAGAAGATCATCGACGAAATACTTGCGGCGAATCCCAAGCAGCTTGAGCAATATCGCGCCGGGAAGACGACTGTGCTCGGATTTTTCGTGGGCCAGGTGATGAAAGCGTCCAAGGGGCAGGCAAATCCGCAGTTGGTGAATGAGTTGTTGAGTAAGAAATTAGGATAATTAGCGAATTGCATATGTGACTTACGTAATGTGATTCGCTGCTTCGGTTCTCGCTAGGATGATGCTGGAGAGCTGCCATGAAACTTAAGCTGGACCGCATCATCAGTGTCGCTACGCTTCTCGCTGCAGTTGTCGCGATTGTGCTGGTGTTGAAGAAGCCGGCTACCGTGGTGCAACCGCAGGCTGCGGCCGGCACTGCCCGGACTCAGAACTCCGATCAAAGAGCAGGCCAGCCCGAAACGGCTGCCCAGCAGGCTCCGACGTCGTACGCCGGCGGAAATTATTTCTCCCCACCCCCGCAGAATCAGCAGCCTGCTTCGAGTTCACAAGCCGCCCCGCAAACCAAAGTCGGCGGGCAACCCAACTCCGATGAAGTCGGGAATGCTCTGACCAAGATGCTGGGAGCAGCCGGAGCTGTGGGCGCTGGAGGCCTCTCACCGGACGCGAACATCGGCAGCGGAGAGCCAAACATCAAGGATCAGCAGGTTACCTACGAGGGCGACGTGGTTCACGGGCGCTTTCTGACTGAGATCGGGGGGAAGGATGTGTGGGTAACGATCTCCGGCCACATGGGATCGAAAGATGGATATGCGACCTTCGAGCCGACTGAATTTAAGGTGGGCGATACGGAGGTTCCGGTTTCGCTGGTGAATCCTTTGTTGCAGAAAAAGCTGGCCGAGCAGAAAGATCGCATGAAGCTTCCGGAGTAGCAGGTGCGCGGACCGGCGGACGCCAATAGCGAAAAAAACGGCCCTTCGGGCCTGACCGGGTCTGAGACCCGGTCCTACACAATCCCTACGACGCGATTCTCAGATGCTACTTTCGCGTACCATTTTCCTGATTCTTTAATCGTGCGCTTTTGATTTTTGAAATCCACATAGGTCAGGCCGAAGCGCTGGCTGAAACCTTCCGCCCATTCGAAGTTATCGAGCAGAGTCCAAGCATGATAGCCGCGCACGTCGGCGCCATCCGCCATCGCGCGCGCCAACGCCTGCAGGTAATCGCGGTGATACTGAACGCGGCGGCCGTCGCGAATCACTTTGCTTGCGTCCGGCCCATCGTTATAAGCGCATCCGCTCTCAGTAATTTCAATTTGCGGATGGTTGAAGTCGCGGCTGATGCGCATGACCATGTCATACAACGCCTTAGGCCAAACCTCCCAGCCGATATCGGTCTTCGGGCCTTGTTCGCCTCCTCTCAGCTTGACAGGAAATAGCCACTGCTGCGTGTGCGAGATTCTTTCAAGCGCGGTCGGAGCCACAGCAATCGTCCGGTAATAAAGATTGACGCCGACGAAATCGAGCGGCGCCTGCATCTTTTCCAAATCGCCGGACCGAATTCCCATGGTAGTTTCCGGCAGGAACGCGAGCGCTTCAGGATAGCGCCCTTTGAGCGCCGGCTCCAGAAACCACAAATTGTAGATCGCATGCGCGCGCTCCGCGGCCAGCTTATCTTCTTCCGAGTTGGTGGCCGGCTCGCAGGGTGACATGCTGAACGCTGTTCCCACGCGCGCGCTCTTGCGATGAGACTTCAAGGCGTGAAAAGCGGCGGCCTGAGCCAGGTTCACGGTGTGTGAGGCGCGCAGAAAGTCGATGATGCTGCTGCGTCCCGGTGCGTGGGTGCCGTCGAGGTATCCGTTAAAGGTAAAGGCCAGGGGTTCGTTCAGCAGCACCCAATCGGAAACCCGGTCGCCCAGCGCGCGCCCCACCAGGTACACATAGTCGGCGAAGCGCGAGGCGGTATCGCGGTTGGGCCAACCTCCGTTATCTTCGAGAGCATGGGGCAAATCCCAGTGATACAGCGTGACCAAGGGACGAACCTTCGCCTGCAGCAGCGCATCGACCAGGCGGCTGTAGTAATCCAAGCCCTGCGAGTTCGCCGCGCCGGAGCCCGAGGCCTGAATGCGCGGCCACGAAATCGAAAAGCGATAGCTATTCAGATTCATGGTGCGCACCAGATCGATATCCTGCTTCCAGCGATGATAAGAGTCGCAGGCGGTGTCGCCGTTGCTGCCGTCTTTAATTTTTCCGGGCGTGTGCGCGAAGCGGTCCCAGATGGATTCGCCCTTGCCATCGGCCTTCCATGCGCCTTCGATCTGGTAGGCGGCCGTGGCTGCTCCCCAGAAAAAATTCTTCGGGAAAGAAATCTCGGTGGCGGAATCGAATTGCAGCGCGGGAGAACCGTTCACCGGCGAAGAATTCACCGGGCCCGCGGCATTCGAAGACACACTGCAGCCCGAGAACAACACTCCCGGCATCGCCGCGGCGATGCCGGTGGCTAGCGCCGATCGGGCAAATTCACGGCGTGTCAGAGGCAAAGTAGAATGGGCTCCTGCAAAAGCGATCTTTTCCAGAACATCAATTGTGCTTGATCAACTTTCCGGTCTTCTGCCCGGTAAGTGAATTGTACAAAGTCTCCAGGAAAACATCCTGCGTAACCATGTCTCCGGAATACTTCTTCCACGGTTCTAGCAGCTTTGCCTGCTTCATTTGATCCAGCGTCTTGCCCTCTTTCAAAGCCGTCTCCACCGCTTCACGCGTACCCTTCAGCATAACAACGTAGGCCCGCATATCGTCGATGCTCGAAATCGGGCCATGCCCCGGGATGACCTTCGCATCGGCCGGGAGTTGTGAGATGACATTTTCGACCGCAGCGATCATGCCGTTTATGCCGCCGCCCGACTCGACGTCGATAAAGGGAAAACCGTAAGTAACGAAGTCGTCCCCCATGTGGACGACGTTGGAGTGCGGGAAAAAGATAATGGAATCGCCGTCGGTGTGTCCTGCGGGAAAATAGAGGGCGCGAATGTCTTCTCCATTAAGGTGCACCGTGACGTCATGGTCAAAGGTGAGGATGGGCAAAGCGTCGTGGGACGCGGGTTGGGTATCGATGTGGACGGAGCCGCCATTGCCGCCGCCTCCGCCGCTCTCCAGCCGTTTGCGCACGTTGTCTTGCGCGATGATCGGCGCCTGCTTCTGGAAATAGGCATTACTGCCGGTGTGATCGGGATGGAAATGCGTATTAATAATGAAGCGCACCGGTTTGTCGGTGATGCCCTTGAGCGCGGCCTGAATTTTATCGGCCAGCGGAGCGTATTGATCGTCGACTATCACAATGCCGTCGTCGCCCACCGAGGCTCCGATGTTTCCCCCGGCGCCCTCGATCATGTAGACGTTGCCCGCTACTTTCGTGACCTTCATTTGCACTTTGCTGAAATCCTGGTCCTGAGCCGCGCCCGGGAGGCTAGTCGAGATTACAAGGGTCAAGAATGGCGGACGTAAGCACGACGATCAAGCGGCGCATAGCTATCCCCTTTTCATTTTGACCACGGGCTGCATTTTAAACCGGAACGAGAGAGCGCGCTCGCTGCACCAAGGGGCGCATCCGTCACGAGCTACTTCGTTCGGCAATCCACATGCAAAATAAAGCCTCAAGCGAAGCGGTCGAGATCGCCGGCATATTGCACATGCCTAGAGGAGCATCATCATGCGCATCCACGCCAATCAACCCAATCCCAACGCCCAACTCGATGCTCTTTGCGCCGAGAACAAGGCTGCCGCCCGGAAGCGAACCGAGCGTACCCGAAAGAAGCTGCTGGAGTCCGCCTCAGAACTCGCGGGCGAGGCCTCCGAGGAAGACTTCGTAGTAAATCTGGATTCCCTGAAGCAATCTCAGGAGTAGGCCAGTAAGAAAAATCGTACCTGGTCAAGCAAAGGCAGGGCGGCTCGGCCCTGTCTCAGATGGTGTCATCCCGAAGCCCCGCGCTTTCACCAGCGGGGCGAGGGATCTCGGTCGCGGCCACCTGGTTCGGGTATCCCCACACCTAAAGTAGTCCCCACGGACTTCCCTCGTCGCTTTCCAGTAAACTGAATCTCCCTTGAAAACCATTGGACACATTCTGGCGCGCTACACCGCCTGGATCTGGATGCTGCTGCATCACCTGGGAATCTGGGGGGTCTTCGTAATCGCGTTCGCGGATTCGGCGCTGCTGGGCATGCCCGTGGATGCGATTGTGGCGGCGTATGTTTACCAGGATCGCAAACGTCTGCTCTTTTATGTAGTGATGGCCTCGCTCGGCTCGGCGCTGGGCAGTATTCCGCTTTACCTCATCGGATACGCCGGCGGCGAAGCGGTACTGCGCAAGCGCATTTCAGAAGAGCGCTTTCTGCGCATTCACCGCTCCTTTGAGCGGCACGAATTCTGGGCTCTGATGTTTCCCGGGATGCTGCCCCCGCCCATGCCATTCAAAATTTTCGTGCTGGGAGCGGCGGTCTTCGAAATGCGTTTCCGCGACTTTCTAGCCGCGATCTTCGCCGGTAGATTCGTGCGCTTCCTCACTCTGTCTTTGCTGGTGCTGTGGTTTGGGCCGCAGATCGTGGGACTAACGGGCGCGCTCTTCCGGCGGCATATTTATTGGGTGCTGGGTGTGGTGGTGGCTGGAGTTATGATTTGGTTATTTTCGCGACGAGAACGAAGGCGGCCTGCTGATTCCGCTTGACATTCGCCTTCCCTTCGCCCAAAATTACGGCCATGGCGATCACACGCAGGCAACGCGAGGTCTACGACTTCATCTCCCGCTTTGTGGCAGAGCATGGATACTCTCCGTCGTTTGAAGAGATCGGCGAGGGCCTCGATCTGAATTCGCTGGCCACGGTGCACAAGCACATCACCAATCTCGAGAAAAAAGGATTGCTCACCCGCGACTACAATCGCAGCCGGTCGATTGACCTGTGCCCGCCCAAAGGGCGGCTGAAGCAGGCCATGAGCGTGAATACGGGGCTGGTTTTGCCGCTCCTGGGGCGCATTGCCGCCGGCCAGCCGATCGAAGCCGTGCAAGACAATCAGACGATCTCTCTGGCTGACTTTGTCCGCTCGAAGGAAGTGTTCGTGCTGGAGGTGCGTGGCAATTCCATGCAGGATGAAGCCATTCTCGATGGCGACTACGTTCTGGTGGAGAAGTTGAAGACCGCACACAACGGCGACATCGTAGTGGCCGTCGTCGACCGCGACGATGCTACGTTGAAGCGCTTCTATCGTGAGGGAGACAACATCCGCCTGCAGCCCTCGAATGTGACTATGAAGCCGATCATCGTGCCCGCGGCTTCGGTGGAAGTGCAGGGCAGAGTGATCGGCGTGCTTCGAAAATACTAAGCTCCGCAGAGTTCCAACCTATCGCTGACCAAGTATGCATCTTTCCACTCGCCTAGTTCGATGCTTTGCCGCGATCTGTCTCTTTATGAGTTGCGCGGTCTCGCTGTCTGCACAGGTCCAGTCGGCTACGCAGGCTACGCCCACCAAGGAGAAAGTTGTGACCAGTCACGCCAGTGGAACGTTTGAGGTAAAACTGACCCCGGAGGCGACTTCGGGCCAGGAAGAATCATGCCTGGGAAGAATGTCGATCGATAAACAGTTTCACGGCGACCTCGAGGCAACCAGCAAGGGGTATATGCTCTCTTCGGCTGCGACCGTCGTGAAGGGCTCAGGAGGGTACGTCGCGATGGAGCGAGTTATCGGAACACTGAAGGGCCGCAACGGCAGCTTCGTGTTCCAGCACAGTGGCACCATGAACCGCGGCGTACCGCAGTTGAGCGTCACGGTTGTGCCTGATTCCGGCACTGGTCAACTTACCGGCCTTGCAGGAACGATGACGATTAAGATCGACGCCGGCAAACACTCCTACGAGTTTCAGTACTCACTGCCGGAAATGCCGTGAGATCGGGGCGTTCGGGGATTCAGTCGAGGTGTAGTCTACGGACAACGAGGCAACTGCCGCCACACGAACATTTTCGAGAATTCGAACGTCTCAAAACACAAATGCCCGGGAATAATCACGGGCATTTGCTCTTCCAACTACATCCTAATAGCTGGGGTCAATTGCAGACAGCAAAGTTACCCGACGTGCTTATCAATAGCCTGTGCAATCGCTTCCTTGGGCCTGTAGCCGACCAGTTGCTCCACGACTTGCCCGCCCTTAAAGACCAGCAGCGTGGGGATGCCGGTCACCTTGTAGCGCATAGGGGTAGAGCTGTTGGAGTCGACGTCCATCTTGCCGACCTTGAGTTTGCCCTGGTAGTCGTGGGCGAGTTCGTCCACGATAGGGGCTAAAGCGCGGCAGGGGCCGCACCATGTCGCCCAAAAATCCACCAGCACGGGCTGTTCCGATTTCAATACATCCTGGTCGAAGTTCGCATCCGTAACTTCGACGATTCCATTGCCTGCCATATTTCTTTCTCCTCGTTGAAACGTCGCGTCGTCGGCGGACGCTCCATGTTTCGGAAACAACGAGCAGTCGTAGCCGGGTCCGGCGTTCTATGAATAACTACATAAGAGTTCACCCCAACGTGAGGCCAACTTATTATCGTACCACCTGCGATTGGATGCAGGGGCGGGTGCGAAGGTCGCAGAAACGACCCGGGGTTACAAGGGCGGTTTGGGAGCTGGAACGAGCGACTTGATATAGCTGACGAGTTGCCAGCGCTGGGGTTCGGGCAGTTTCGACCAGACCGGCATTCCCCGTCGAACCACGCCGTTGGTCAAGATCCAGAAAAGCGCACCCGGCGTGGCCTGTTGCACGGCATCAGCCAGCAAACTGGGAGCCTTGCGGCCACCCTGCGCCATTTCGCCATGACACTCGGCACAATGCAGCCCGAAGAGTTTTTCGCCTGCGGCCACGGCCCGGGGATCGTCCTCAAGGGGATTGCGGCGCGTTACAGCTTTCTTTGGAGCTTTCGTAAGTGGCGTGTAAACCGAGTCTTCTTTCTTGTCAGCATCTGCCGGCTGCGCCGCGACGGCAAAGGTAAGCAAGCCAAACACCATCGCAGAAACTATCGAAACAATGACTGCGCCCCGAGTCAGAGTCATGGTTTGCGGCCTCCGAAAAGACGGGCCACGGCGTCGCCGAAGCTTGAAAACTCGCGCGAAATTCCCCAGCGTAGCAAAAAGCGGTGGCTATTGTCGTTCAAGCCAAAGCCAGGCGACAAGCGGAAAGTCCAGTCCGAGGGCAGATTCCAGGCTGCGACCGCCGCGAGATAATGCGAAGTATCGTGCAAACCAAAGTTGTAGCGGTCACCGAGGCCGCCATACATTTCAGCTCCGGCTACGAAGTTCTCGGCGCAAAGACTACAGTGCTGCGGAGAAGCTTTCAAAGCCAGTGGCCGGCTGGCGCCGATAGCATAACCGAACTCCCAGGGATTGCCTCCCGTCAGGTTCTTGGTGGCGATAGTGTTCTCAGCAAAATTCCATCCCGCGAAAGTCTTCGACAACAGCAGCTTCGATTCCAATTCGTGATCGTGTTCTTTGCGAGCCAGAGCGTTGGGCACGGCGTAGTCGGATTCCACGTCGTGGCCTTCGACCTCTTTCAAGATTTTATCGGCGCCGCTGGTTTGTTCGTACTCAACGTAAAGAACGGGATTGATGAAGTGCTCCAGCTGCAGCAGGCGAAAGCGGTTCTCGAAACGAAAGCCTGTAAAGATGGTGCTATCGTTGAAGGTAGTCTGGCCGTCGAGATAAACCTCGGTCGTCCACCATGCCGTGGCGCCGTATTCGAACTCAGTCCAGAAGGCATGAAAGTCGTTGCCGGCGCGCTGCGTACCGAAGGTTGAGAAATACTCCACCTCCAGGCTTCCGGGCTCTTCCAGATAGTGGTCGTAGGTGACGATGTAGGGACTTTCCTGAGCATGAGCGATAGGGGCAAGGAAGGCTAGCAAGACCAACCAAACTACATGCGACGCCGTCGCACCTATTAACCGAAGCTTCTTCTTTAAGATTGTCATCGCTAATATCATTAGCAGTTGCAACCCAGTCGCATCTGGAAGTAGATTTGAGAATCATGCCGGAACCCGAGCCGCTCTGTCCAGTTCCGGCGGAAAATTTCGTCGCAATCCAATTGCGACCAGTTGCGACAGCGAAGGAGCGATTCGATGCCCCTGCCTCAAACAGAGATGCCGGGCCGCCTGCAGGCCCACTTCGAAGATCGTGGAATCCGCATGACCCAGCAGCGGCGCGCGATTCTGCGCGTGATGGAGACCGCCAACAAACATCTGGACGCGGCCCAACTACTGCGCAAGGCCCAAAAACTCGATGCTCGCGTGGATCGCAGCACCGTCTACCGAACCCTGCAATTGCTCAAGCGCCACGGGCTGATCGACGAACTCGACCTGATGCACATCCACGGCGAAGGCCACTACTACGAACGCAGGCTGAATCGCGACCACATCCACATGGCGTGCCTGCGCTGTGGCAAGATCATGGAATTTGTGAGCGACATTTTCGAGAAGTTGAAAGGACAGGTAGAGAAGGATTGCAACTTCCGCATCGTGGTTTCGCGTTTGGAAATCGGCGGCTACTGTGCCGCCTGCCGGGGAGCCAAATAGCCCAAGCCTGATCTTCAATAAAAAAGCGCCCCGGACTTGCCAGTCAAGGACGCTCGGCAGCCCTCCCCCTGAACTGCCTCACCACGTACTGGATACTAAGAGTTGAGTCTTAGCCTGTAAACATCACTTTGGTAATGGAATTAGCGCGAAGCTAATACGGTTTGGTGCAGAAAAGGCCGTAGAAACTATTGCTTCTGCCAGGATTGGCCATCGTTGTCGGTAACCCAGACTTCGCCGGTGGAAGTCGCAATCCTGCCGTGTTGCGGATCGGAAAACAGAATGCTGTTGATATCGCCAGTGAGCCCGCCTCCGGCTGAGGTCGGCAGCACGCTAGTCCAGTGAGCTCCCGCGTCTGTTGAATGGTAGAGCATCGCACCTGAGCCACCCGCCCACACTTCAGAGCCAATCGCCGAAACCGCACGAAAAACCGGAGTCGCTCGCGTCGCTAACTGCTTCTTTTTGCTTTTATCGGCGTCGACATCCGAGGAACCACTATCTCCCTCAGCCGCCACAGTCATCGCCAAGCCTTTGGCGGCCAGTGCGGCCGTTACGTCCACATCCTGCCATGTTCTCCCGGCGTCGAACGAACATTGCAGAACGCCATTAGAGCTAACAGACCAGCGCGGCAGCGCTCCTAGCATCAGAGCAGGTTCGGTCTGTAGCGGCGCAGCTACAGCACCGGCCGCGCCTTGCGCCGGGACTGGATCCTTCGCTTTAACCACATCCAAATTGGTCACGTTGCGGCCATTCAACGGCAAGCTATTTTGGGTTGAATTTTGAGCGAGCTGATCGGGAAACGGGGCTTGTTCGGCATTGGCCCCGACAACTCCCGACTGCGTTTGCACTTCAACCGTAATACTTTCCGAAGCCCGTGGCACCGTCATTGGCCGGGGTGCGGTCGGCCTCGCGGCAGCAGCGGCAAAAGCGTTTCCGGAGACTGGCGCGTTCGAATCGCCTGAAGCAGGGGAGGTCTCCACGCTGGCTGATCTGCCCACGCCCGAACCCCTGCCAGCTCCAATGCCACCGGCGAAGCCGGCAGCCATGCCCTTGCGATCCCTGGACAAGATCCGGCCTAAACTGCCAGCGGTGGGTCTACGCCCTTCCGCTTCCTTCTTTACTACAACTGTTTGTGGGGACGCTTGCGGACTCGGTGCTTCCGGAACCATAGAGACCTGCGGCGTCTGTGCTGCCGGGATGGCCACGTTTTCCGATTGCCGATCTCCCGTCTCGAGCGAAGCGACGCGGCCCTCTCGAGGTTGATGCTGCTTGTATTGCAGAATTCCGATCGAAGTAAGAACGATAAGCCCGGCCGCGACGACTCCCCAACGAAGAGTAGGCAAGCTCAACCATCCCCTGCCAACGCCCTTCACCGCAATTACAGTCGTAGCCTCTGTGGCAGGTAGAGCCAGCGCCACCACCTCACGGCACTCTCCGCACTTGGCAAGATGGCTGACCACCGAAGCACGCTCTGATTCCGGCAGCATCTGCTCGGCGAAGGCCGCGAGCAGATTCGCGTCGGGATGCGCCTCCGCCGCGGGCGCCTGCAATCGCTGCCACACGAATTTTGGAACGTTCTCCATCTCACTACCAGCTTCGAACTTCACTCCGCCTCAAGAATTTGACCCCACTCCCGGTTTCGCCGGGGTTCTTTTCTCTACTCTCTTATCAGTGAACGCAGCCGCTGGCGATTCTTGCGCCAGGCTGCGGCGAATATCCACCTGCAAATCACGCACGTCTACCTCAAGGGCTTCCTCGGCCTGGCGGCGGTCCATGCCTTGCTGCTGCATGCCGGCAACAATCTTCTTGCGCAGCGATTTGGCCAGTTTATCCACTTTACGGCTGATGGTGGATTCATGCACGCCCAGCATGCGCGCGATTTCCGCCAGCGTGCGCCCGTCTAGATAATAGGAGGCCAACACCATGCGGTCTTCCCCCGAAAGCGCGCCTAAAGCGGCGCTGGTGGCGGATTCCAGCCGCTGGTCGGCGGCGGGAAGCGGTTCCGGCTCAGGCGCGGCGAACTGCAGTCCCTCTTCGCTCTCTTCGTCGAGGCTCACCAATCGCTTCGTGCGGCGATAGCGATTCACGAACTCCTGCGCCAGCACGGTACGCAGCCAGCCTTCGAGCGAGCCGCGTCCGGTAAATGACGCCAACTTCGAGGCGCGCTCACCGTCGCGTGTATTTGTGCCATAGAGTTCGGCGTAGAGCGTATCGGCGAGGTCGCGGGCAGCGGAATCCTCACGGGCGATGCGCAACGCAGACTGATAAAGTTTTTCTCGATAGCGAGTCAGAAACACTTCCCACGCGGAGTTGTGGCCCGCAGCGCAAGCCCGCGCCAACGCAAGCTCTTCCACGCGCAATGTCAGCAAGAAAGTGCGAGCCTCGGCGCGGGTAGCGTTATCAGGCAGATATTTGCCCGCAATGTCACAGAGAATCGCGGCGAAGGCTTCCTCTGTGAGACCGATCTTCGCGCCTGCGCTTGCCGCGTGCAACTCCGCCGATAGCTCGGAGACGGCCGATTGCACTGCAGCGGAGATTGGGTTCGTGGCGCACATACAAAGAAGTGAAGACGAGCTTGCGATGAGTACTCCTCTCGATGTTACTAGTTCCTTAGACGCGGCCAATGTGAATTTAGGCCGCAAGCCCTATCTTCTTTTTCGTTCTTGCGGGGAGTCGAGACAGACGGCGCGCCCCGGAAATGTCCTCCTGGGCCGGGGTGTGCCGCCTTGCCTGGGCCGTCTTGCCTGGGCTGCCTCGTCTAGGGAGGAGCCCTGATGAAATCGAAAACGCAGTCGAACATGAAGTCGAAGATGCTTCTGGCGACGAGTTTGTTCGTGATCGTCGCAGGGTTGGTCTCGGTAAACCTTCAGCCGGTGCATGCTGGCGAAACGCCGATTGCTTCAGGATATAAAGTGCTTGAGCCGATCCGGCACGGCAGTCTAACCGTGTTTCCCGTGGTCGCTGCGAAATCGTATTCCACCAGCGAATTTATCACGCTTGATGAAGGCCTGCGAAGCGGCGATGTGGTTGTCACCGAGTATGGAAATGTTCGCGGTCTGATCCGGCGGCACGCGCCGCAGCACTCCCTGCAAGCGCAGGCGCAAGGCGCCGAGGTGA